>NZ_LR743507.1:730000-1930000 GCF_902712855.1 Variovorax paradoxus | reverse complement strand
CTTGCCGGAGAACTTCTTGCGCAGGATCGGGTCTTGCGTGGCCACGCCCACCGGGCAGGTGTTCAGGTGGCACTTGCGCATCATGATGCAACCCTCGACCACCAGCGGCGCGGTGGCGAAGCCGAACTCGTCGGCACCCAGCAGCGCGCCGATGGCGACGTCGCGGCCGGTCTTCATCTGGCCGTCGGCCTGCACGCGGATGCGGCTGCGCAGGCGGTTGAGCACCAGCGTCTGCTGCGTCTCGGCCAGGCCGATTTCCCACGGGCTGCCCGCGTGCTTGATCGACGACCAGGGCGAGGCGCCCGTGCCGCCGTCATGGCCGGCGATCACGACGTGGTCGCTCTTGCACTTGGCCACGCCTGCGGCGATGGTGCCCACACCGATCTCGCTCACCAGCTTCACGCTGATGCTGGCGTGCGGCGCGGTGTTCTTCAGGTCGTGGATGAGCTGCGCGAGGTCTTCGATCGAGTAGATGTCATGGTGCGGCGGCGGGCTGATGAGGCCCACGCCCGGCACCGCATAACGCTGCTTGCCGATGTACTCGGTGACCTTGCCGCCCGGCAGCTGGCCGCCCTCGCCCGGCTTGGCGCCCTGCGCCATCTTGATCTGGATCTGGTCGGCCGAGTGCAGGTACTCGGCCGTGACGCCGAAGCGGCCCGACGCGACCTGCTTGATGCGCGAACGCAGCGAGTCGCCGTCGTTCAGCGGCATGTCGACCTCGACGTTCTCGGCGCCGATCACGCTCTTGAGCGTATCGCCCTGCTTGATCGGGATGCCCTTGAGTTCGTTGCGGTAGCGCGCGGGGTCTTCACCGCCTTCGCCGGTGTTGCTCTTGCCGCCGATGCGGTTCATGGCCACCGCGAGCACCGAGTGCGCCTCGGTGCTGATCGAGCCCAGCGACATCGCGCCGGTGGCGAAGCGCTTGACGATCTCGGCGGCCGCTTCCACTTCGTCCACCGGGATGGCCTTGGCCGGGTCGATGCGGAACTCGAACAGGCCGCGCAGCGTGAGGTGGCGACGGTTCTGGTCGTTGATGAGCTGCGCGTATTCCTTGTACGTGTTCCAGTTGTTGGCGCGCGTGCTGTGCTGCAGCTTGGCGATGGCGTCTGGCGTCCACATGTGCTCTTCGCCGCGCGTGCGCCAGGCGTATTCGCCGCCGGCGTCCAGCATGCTGGCGAGCACCGGGTCGTCGCCGAACGCTGCCTTGTGCATGCGGATGGCTTCCTCGGCGATCTCGAAGACGCCGATGCCTTCCACGCGGCTGGCGGTGCCGGTGAAGTACTTGCTCACGGTCTCGCTGTTCAGGCCGATGGCCTCGAACAGCTGCGCGCCGCAGTAGCTCATGTAGGTGCTGACACCCATCTTCGACATGATCTTCGACAGGCCCTTGCCGATGGCCTTGACGTAGTTGTAGACCGCCTTGTCGGCGCTCAGCTCGCCCGGCAGGTCGGCGTGCATCGCCACCAGCGTTTCCATGGCGAGGTAGGGGTGCACCGCTTCGGCGCCGTAGCCTGCGAGCACGCCGAAGTGATGCACTTCGCGCGCCGAACCGGTCTCGACCACCAGGCCGGCGGTGGTGCGCAGGCCTTCGCGCACCAGGTACTGGTGCACGGCCGACAGCGCCAGCACGGCGGGAATGGCCACCTGCGTGGGGCTCACGCCGCGGTCGCTCACGATCAGGATGTTGTGGCCGCCCTTGATGGCGTCCACGGCTTCGGCGCACAGCGATGCCAGCTTGGCTTCGACGCCTTCGTCGCCCCAGGCGAGCGGGTAGGTGATGTCGAGCACATAGCTCTTGAACTTGCCCTGCGTGTACTTGCCGATGTCGCGCAGCTTCGCCATGTCGGCGAAGTCGAGGATCGGCTGGCTCACTTCGAGCCGCATCGGCGGGTTGACCTGGTTGATGTCGAGCAGGTTCGGCTTGGGGCCGATGAACGACACCAGCGACATCACGATGGCTTCGCGGATCGGGTCGATCGGCGGGTTCGTGACCTGCGCGAACAGCTGCTTGAAGTAGTTGTAAAGCGGCTTGTTCTTGCTGGAGAGCACGGCCAGCGGGCTGTCGTTGCCCATGGAGCCGATGCCTTCCTCGCCGGCCTGCGCCATCGGGCTCATCAGGAACTTGATGTCTTCCTGGGTGTAGCCGAAGGCCTGCTGGCGGTCGAGCAATGCAACCTGCGACAGCGGCGCGGAGACCGGCTCGGCGTTGACGCTGTCGAGCTTGATGCGCAGGTTCTCGATCCACTGCTTGTAGGGCTTGCTGTTCGCGAGGTTGGACTTGACCTCCTCGTCGTCGATCATGCGGCCCTGCTCGAGGTCGATCAGGAACATCTTGCCGGGCTGCAGGCGCCACTTGCGCACGATCTTCTGCTCGGGCACGGGCAGCACGCCCGACTCGGACGCCATGATGACCAGGTCGTCGTCGGTCACGCAGTAGCGCGAGGGGCGCAGGCCGTTGCGGTCGAGCGTGGCGCCGATCTGGCGGCCGTCGGTGAACACGATGGAGGCCGGGCCGTCCCACGGCTCGAGCATGGCGGCGTGGTATTCGTAGAACGCGCGGCGGCGCGGGTCCATGGTGGCGTGCTGTTCCCAGGGCTCGGGAATCATCATCATCACGGCCTGGCTGATGGGGTAGCCGGCCATCGTCAGCAGCTCGAGGCAGTTGTCGAAGGTGGCGGTGTCGGACTGGCCGGCGAAGCTGATCGGATAGAGCTTCTGCAGGTCGGGGCCGAGCACCGGCGAGGACATCACGCCTTCGCGCGCCTTCATCCAGTTGTAGTTGCCCTTGACGGTGTTGATTTCACCGTTGTGCGCGACGTAGCGGTACGGGTGGGCCAGCGGCCATTCGGGGAAGGTGTTGGTCGAGAAGCGCTGGTGCACGAGGCCCAGGGCCGAGACGCAGCGCTTGTCCTGCAGGTCGAGGTAGTAGGTGCCGACCTGGTCGGCGAGCAGCAGGCCCTTGTAGACCACGGTGCGGCTCGACATGCTCGGAACGTAGTATTCCTTGCTGTGCTTGAGCTTCAGGCGCTGGATGTTGGCGCTGGCGGTCTTGCGGATCACGTAGAGCTTGCGTTCCAGCGCGTCCTGCACGATCACGTCGTTGCCGCGGCCGATGAAGACTTGGCGCAGCAGCGGTTCCTTTTCGCGCACGGTGGGCGACATGGGCATGTCGCGGTTGACCGGCACGTCGCGCCAGCCGAGCAGCACCTGGCCTTCGGCCTTGACCGCGCGTTCCATTTCCTGCTCGCAGGCCTGGCGCGAGGCATGCTCCTTCGGCAGGAAGATCATGCCGACGCCGTATTCGCCGGGCGGCGGCAGCGTGACGCCCTGCTTGGCCATCTCTTCGCGGTACAGGTGGTCGGGCAGCTGGATCAGGATGCCCGCGCCGTCGCCCATCAGCTTGTCGGCGCCCACGGCGCCGCGATGGTCGAGGTTCTCGAGGATCTTCAAGCCCTGCAGCACGATGGCATGGCTTTTCTCGCCCTTGATATGGGCAACGAAGCCGACGCCGCAGGCATCGTGCTCGTCGGCACCGGAATACAGACCGTGTTCTTGGAGATGTTGGATCTCGGCAGCCGTCGTCATGGGCGCGCTCCTTCAGTTTTCGCAGGGAAATGAAGCATATTGCGATGCACAAAGAATGCCAAACACTTTAATAGGGGTCAGATTCCAATTAAATCCCGAGTTTTCTTGTCAGAAATAAATTGGGGACACATTAAAAACAGGAGCAGAAAGCCCAATCCAGTTAAAGGAATTGGGGGCCTTTCTGTCAGGAATTGGAACTCGAAGGCGGCCGGCCCGCCTTGGCCTTGACGACACGGCGCTCCGTGGACTTCTGCAACAGCCCCAGAAAATCGTCGTCGCCGGCAGCCCAGCCCCGCAACGTGGCTTCGGTCAGCGCCTTCTGGTCGGCCGTCCGAATCCCTCCTCGCACCAGTTCGACATAGGCAGCCTCACGCGCGAACGGCGTATTGCCCAGTTCCCAGTACAGCGGATGCGGCGTCAGCAGACGGTCGTGCCGCAGCCCGGCATAGTGGCCGTGGCTGGACCACGGGAAGTCGCGCGCGTCGTTCACCAGGCCCGCCCGCACGGGGTTGAGGTCGATGTAGGCCATGCAGGTCAGCAGGTAGCGATCGGTCTGGATCAGCGTCGAGCGGTAGCGCCCTTCCCACAGCGTTCCGGTGCGGCCATGCCGGTCGTTGAAGTAGCGCACGTAGCTGCGTCCCACCGCCTGCATGAACTGCGGCAAGCCGGTGGTGCTGTCGGGCGTGGCCAGCAGATGGAAGTGGTTGTCCATGAGCACGTAGGCGTGCAGCGCGACGCCAAAGCGCGTCGCGTTCTCGGCCAGCAGCGCGAGCAGCTTCTCATGGTCGGCCCGGTCGACGAAGACCGGCTGGCGGTTGTTGCCGCGCTGGATCACATGGTGCGGCATGCCGGCCAGCGTGAGACGAGGAAGGCGGGCCACGGTCGGAAACGGAAAGGTGGAAGAGCCGGCCTGCGGGTGCGCAGACGTTCAGGCCAGGCGAAAGCGCGTGTCGCCGAGCGAATCGAGCCCGAACTGCGCCAGCAGCTCGCGCAGCCGCGCTGCGGCGCTGGCCTTGCGCTGGCCGGTATGGCGCGCAAGGATCAGCTCGTTCTTCATGCTGTGCTCCCACCCCACCAGCTCGGTGACGGTGACGCTGTAGCCGTTGGCCTCCAGATACAGGCAGCGCAGCACGTTGGTGAGCTGGCTGCCGATCTCGCGCGTGTGCAGCGGATGGCGCCACAGCTCGGCCAGCGGCGTGCGCGAAAGCGCCAGGGCCTTGGTCTCGCGCAGGCAGGCAGCCACCTCCGCCTGGCAGCAGGGCACCAGCACCATGCAGCGCGCCTTCTTGGCGAGGCCGAAGGCAATGGCGTCGTCGGTGGCGGTGTCGCAGGCGTGCAGCGCGGTAACCACATCGATCTGCTCAGGCAACTCGCTCGCCCGGGCCGATTCGGCCACGGTGAGATTCAGGAACGACATGCGCTCGAAGCCCAGGCGCTGCGCGAGCGCGCGGGAAAGTTCGACCAGTTCGCTGCGCGTCTCGATGCCATACACATGCCCGCCGCCCTGCCGCGCCCGGAAGAAGAGGTCGTAGATGATGAAGCCCAGGTACGACTTGCCCGCCCCGTGGTCGGCCAGCGTGGCACCGGCGCCCTGTTCCGGCAGCTCGCGCAACAGCTGCTCGATGAACTGGAACAGGTGGTAGACCTGCTTGAGCTTGCGCCGCGAGTCCTGGTTGAGCCGGCCTTCGCGGGTGAGGATGTGCAGCTCCTTCAGCAACTCGACCGACTGGCCCGGCTTCAGGACCTCGGCGAGTTCCGCATCGGCCTTGGCGGCCTTGTTCGTCTTCACGGGCTTGTTTTCGAGCTTGGTGTTCATGGCTTGGCGCTCCCGGGGCCGACGTCGAGCGCGGCCCAGCCGTCCGGGCCCAGCGCTTCGAGGGTGTCGATGTTGCGCTCGAAGATCGCTTCGGCGTCGGGGAAGGCGTCGACGGCGCGGTCGACGCTGTCTTCGCGCAGCAGATGCAGCGTGGGATACGGCGCGCGGTTGGTGGCGTTGCCGATGTCATCGGCTTCGGTGCCGGCGAACTGGAATTGCGGATGGAAACTGGCCAGCTGGAACACGCCGTCGAAACCGGCGCGCGCAAGTTGCTGCTCGGCTCTCGCGGTGAAATCGTTGAAGTCCAGGAAATCGGCCAAGGTGTTCGGTGCAATCAGCAGGGTGGTGTCGCGCTCGGCGGCATCGAGCGCGGCGAGGTCGCGGGCTTCGCGCAGCAGCGCGTCGATCAGGTCGGCTTCGTCGGCGGGCTCGTACACGGCGTAATGGATCTGCGCCTTGACATGGACGGCTTTCGCGAAGGGGCACAGGTTCAGGCCGATGACCGCGCGCTCGAGCCAGCGCCGCGTGTCGGCTTCGGCCTGAAGCGGCCCGATTGTCGCCGCGCCGCTCATGCCATCTCCGCCGCAGGGCGAATCCGCCCGAGGCGCCGCGCGATCGCGATGCCGACCAGCGAACAGCCCAGCGTGGCTGTCCAGGTCCAGTGCCAGCCGCCGACGCGGTGTGCCACCCACGCCACGGCCGGCGGCGCGAGGAACTGGCCGAGCGACGAAGCCTGCTGCATCAGGCCGATCGTGGTCGACACGGTGGACGGGCCAGGCGCCAGCCTCACGCCCAGCAGGAACAGCGTCGCCGGAACCATGCCGCCGCCCAGCGAGAAAGCGCAGACCGCGAGGTAGCGCAGCAGGGGCGGCAGGCTCCAGGCATCGGCCCCCTGCCCCCATTGCGCAAAGGCAGCCAAGCCGCCGAAGGCCATCGTCAGGAAGCCGAGCTGAAGCAGCCGCTCTGGCGCCACGCCGCGCTGCAGCCAGCGGCCGCCCGCGATGTTGCCGACGATGTTCATGGCGGCCGCCAGGGCGGTGAGCACCGCGTTCCAGGTGCCTGGAACGCCGGCGCCCGCATAGATCGCCGGCAGGAAGCCGATCACCGCCATCCACTGCGCCGAATACACCGCAAAAGTCACCCCGACGAGCCATGGCGCGCGCGCGCCGACGGTGGCCTGCAGGCGCGACGACCATCCGGCGGATGCCTGCCCGGCTGCGACCGGCGCGGCGCGCAGCCGGTCGGCCGGCACGGCCAGCCAGATCCAGAGCGCAGCCAGCGCCGAGACCACGGACAGCGCCCACCACCAGTCGGCCCAGCCACCCCATGCGATCAATGCCGGCCCGAGCAGCAGCGCCATCGCGACGCCGAGCGGCATGTAGGCGCCCCACAGGCCGAGGGCCGCCTTGTCGGCGCCCGGCGGGGTCAGGGAGCGGATCAGGCCCGGGCCGGGCATCACCGTCAGCAAGAAGCCGATGCCCTCGACCGCGCGCAAAGCCAGAAGCCACGGCACCGGGTGGGCATCGCCGATCGCACCGCTGCCGACTCCGCCGCCCAGGACGCTGGCAACCGTCAGCACCGCAAGCCCCGTCAGCATGCTGCGCCGGAGGCCGATGGTGTCGGCCGCCAGCCCGGCGAACAGGCCTAGCGCCATGCTCGCCACCTGCACCAGCGACAGCAGGAAACCGGCCTCGACCAGCCCGATTCCGAGCGAGGCCTGCAGCGCCGGAACCGCTGGCGGCAGCTTGCCCAGGTGCAAGGCCCCGCTCACGCCGCCCAGCAGCACGGCGAAGGCGGCGGCCGGTATGCGCGGCGGCCCGGAACGGGCCAGGGTGTTCATGCGATGCCCCGGCGGCCGGTGAGCCGCTCGTGTTCGCGCACGGCGAAGCGGTCGGTCATTCCCGCGATGTAGTCGGCCACCGCGCGGTGCCTGTCATTGCGCTGGCCATACGAATCGGGCATCTCGGCGCTGCGCTCGAGGTAGGCCTCGAACAGTTCCCGCACGACCGCCTGGGCCTGGTCGGTCGTCTGCGTGACCTGCGGGTGGCGGTAGAGGTTGCGGAAGAGAAAGCGCTTGAGGTCCTCGGACTGCGCCTGCATGCCCGGGCTGAAAGCGACGACCGGCGCAGCCTTGCGCACGGCGTCGGCATCGGCCGGCGCAAGAACTTCCAGCGCGGCGCGCGTCGCGTCGATCACGTCGTAGACCTGTGCACTGAGCATGCGCCGGATGGTCTCGTAGAGCACGCGGCGACCCGCCAGCTGCGGATGCTCCGCGAGCGCCTCGCGGCGGTAGCGCTCGAACAGTTCGACTTCCGACAGCTGGTCGACCGTGATGAGTCCCGAGCGCACGCCGTCGTCGATATCGTGCGCGTTGTAGGCGATGGCGTCGGCCAGGTTGCACAATTGCGCCTCGAGGCCCGGCTGCGTGCGGTCCAGGAAGCGGCGGGCCACGCCGTTCGGCTCCGCCGCCTCGATGCGCTCGGCGTTGGCGCGGGAGCAGTGCTTGAGGATGCCCTCCCGCGTCTCGAAGCTCAGGTTCAGGCCGTCGTACTGGGGATAGCGGTGTTCCAGCGCATCGACCACGCGAAGGCTCTGCAAGTTGTGCTCGAAGCCGCCGTGCCCGGCCATGCAATCGTTGAGCGCATCCTGCCCGGCATGGCCGAAAGGCGTGTGGCCGAGGTCGTGCGCCAGGGCGATCGCCTCGACCAGGTCTTCGTTGATGCGCAGCGCGCGCGCGATGGAACGCCCCAGTTGGGCGACCTCCAGCGAGTGCGTGAGCCGCGTGCGGAACAGGTCGCCCTCGTGGTTCAGGAAGACCTGGGTCTTGTAGACCAACCGCCGAAAGGCGGTGGAGTGCACGATCCGGTCGCGGTCGCGCTGGAAGGCATCGCGCGTCGGCGCGGGCGGCTCGGCATGCCGGCGGCCGCGCGACTGCGCGGGCTCGCACGCATAGGCCGCGAGGCTCATCCCTCGCAGCATTGCGCGAGCACTTCGCGCACCAGCGCATCGGGCGCGCTGCGGACCACGGCGGACCCGGGCCTGTCGATGACCACGAACCGGATCTCGCCGGCTTCCGATTTCTTGTCGACGCGCATCAGCTCCAGGTAGCGCTCGGCGCCCAGCGCCGGCCCGGCGACGGGCAGGCCGGCACGCTCGATCAGCCGCGTGAGCCTCGCGACGAAAGCCGCGTCGACCCCGCCCAGCTTCTGCGACAGATGCGCTGCCATGACCATGCCGCAACCGACGGCCTCGCCGTGCAGCCACTCGCCATAGCCAAGGCCCGATTCGATCGCATGGCCGAACGTGTGCCCGAAGTTGAGGATGGCGCGCAGGCCGGTCTCGCGCTCGTCCTGCCCGACCACCAGCGCCTTGATCTCGCAACTGCGCTTGACCGCATGGGCCAGCGCGGCCGGGTCTCGCGCCACAAGCGCGTCGATGTTGGTTTCGATCCAGTCGAAGAACGCCATGTCGTGGATCGGGCCGTACTTGATGACCTCCGCCAGTCCGGCGCTCAGTTCGCGCGGGGGCAGCGTCTGCAGCGTGGACAGGTCGCAGACCACCAGCTGCGGCTGGTAGAACGCGCCGATCATGTTCTTGCCCAGCGGGTGGTTGATGGCCGTCTTGCCGCCGACCGAGGAATCGACCTGCGCCAGCAGCGTGGTCGGCACCTGCACGAACGGCACGCCGCGCATGTAGCTCGCGGCGGCAAAGCCGGTCATGTCGCCCACCACGCCGCCGCCCAGCGCGAACAGCACGGTCTTGCGGTCGCTGCCGTGACCCAGCAAGGTGTCGAAGATCGAGTTCAGCGTCTGCAGGTTCTTGTGCGCCTCGCCGTCCGGCAGCTCGAGCAGGTGCACGGTGCGGTGGCGGCCTGCCAGCGCAGTGCGCAGTGCCTGGGCGTACAAGGGCGCCACCGTGGTGTTGCTGACGATCAGCGCAGAAGCGGCCGTTGATGCGGCTGCGAAGTTTTCAGGGTTTTCCAGCAAGCCGGCGCCGATGAGGATCGGATAACTGCGGTCGCCGAGCTGGATGTCGACGCGTTCTGGCGGAGCGGAAAGTACAGGCAAGGGCATGGCCGCGAGTTTAGGCGCTGCGGCAGGGGCGGACTCAGTCGACGGGATCTTCGGGGTGCGCGCCCGGCTCCACGACGCCGGCCAGCTCCAGCTGCATCACGATGATGTTCACCAGCATGGCGATCGACGGACGGCCGGTGTCGACCACGTCATGCGCGGTTTCCCGGTAGAACGGGTCGCGCGCGTCGTGCAGTTCGCGCAACCGGCCGAGCGGGTCGGCCACCTGAAGCAGCGGCCGCTTGACGTCATGGCGCAGACGACGGAACAGGTCTTCAGGGGAAGAACGCAGGTAGATCACATGGAAGTGATCGCGCAGTTGCATGCGGTTTGCCTCCCGCAGCACAGCGCCCCCACCGGTCGCCAGCACGCCCTGGGCGCTCGCCGCCAGGTCGGCGATCACGTTCTGTTCGAGGTCGCGGAAGGCGGCTTCGCCCTCGCGATCGAAAAAATCACGGATCGTGCAGCCGATTCGCTGCTCGATCACGTGATCCGTATCGATGAATGGAAGATCCAGCCGCATCCCCAGACGCCGGCCCACTGCGGATTTTCCGGCGCCGGGCAAGCCGACGAGTGCGACCGCCACGCGGTGGCTGCTACGCCTGCGCGTCAGCGCGCGGCGTTGCGGTCGGTAATCATCTTCGGGGTGATAAAGACGAGCATTTCAGTCTTGTTGGCAACGCGTTCGCGCTTGCGGAACAGTGCCCCCACATAAGGCACTTCACCCAGCACCGGCACGCGCGATTCGTCATTGGTTTCGGTGAGCTCGAAGATACCACCGATGACAACCGTGCCGCCGTTCTCGACCAGCACCTCGGTCTGCACATGCTTGGTGTTGATGGCCGGGCCCGCCGAAGTGTTCACGCCACGGGCGTCCTTGCTCACGTCCAGCGTCAGGATGATGTTGCCTTCCGGCGTGATCTGCGGCGTCACTTCGAGCTTGAGCACCGCCTTGCGGAACGAGATCGAGGTTGCGCCGCTGGACGTCGCCTGCTGGTACGGAATTTCCTCACCCTGCTCGATCAACGCCTTGGTCTGGTCGGCCGTGATGACGCGGGGACTGGACACCAGCTTGCCCTTGCCGTCGGCTTCGAGCGCGGAGATTTCCAGATTCAGCATCCGCGAGAAGCTGGAATTGAAGAGCGAGATGGCGAAGGTGCCCGCAGCATTGCCTGTGCCGCCTGCGTCGCCTGCGGGGAGGTTGATGAAGTTGGAGTTGGTCCAGGTGGTGGTGGCGGTGCTGGCACCGCCATTGGTGCCAGGCGTGACGACGGGCATCACTCCCACGTTGCCGTATGCCCGGTTGCCTGCGGACGAGGCAAAACGCTCTCCCGAGATACCACCGCCCAGCTTGACGCCCAGCGACTTGCCGAAGGTGTCCGAGGCTTCCACGATGCGTGCTTCGATCAACACCTGGCGCACCGGGATATCGAGTTTCTGGATCAGGTCTGCGATCTGCGCCAGACGGGACGGAATGTCCGAGACGAACAATTGGTTGGTCCGCGACTCCGCGATTACGCTGCCGCGCGGGCTGAGAATGCGGCTCGTGGTGCCGCTGCTGCCACCACCGCCACCGCCACCGCCAGCCGACGCACCCGTGCCGGTCAGGCCTTGCGCAATCGTGATGGCCTTGGTGTAGTTCAGCTGAAACGACTGGGTCCGCAGCGGCTCGAGGTTCTCGATCGCGGCTTTCGCTTCGAATTCGAGCTTTTCCTTCGCATTGATCTCGTCCTTGGGCGCGATCCACAGCACGCTGCCGTTCTTGCGCATGCCCAGGTTCTTGGCCTGCATGATGATGTCGAGAGCCTGGTCCCAAGGCACGTCCTTCAGGCGAAGCGTCAAGGCACCATTCACCGAGTCGGAAGTCACGATATTGAAATTCGTGAAGTCGGCAATGACCTGCAGCAGCGAACGGATCTCGATGTTCTGGAAATTGAGCGAGAGCTTTTCGCCGTTGTAGCCAACGCCTTGCGTGAGCTTGCTCGGATCGACCTTGCGGGCCCGCATTTCCACCACGAACTGGTTCTCGCTCTGGTAGGCGCTGTGCTCCCAGTCACCCTTGGCCTCGATCGTCATCCGCACGCGGTCGCCCGATTGTTGCGAAGTGATCAGCTGGACCGGAGTGCCGAAGTCGGAAACGTCGAGCCTGCGGCGAAGTCCTTCCGGCAAGGTCGATTTGGTGAATTCGACGATGAGGTTCTTGCCTTGCTGCTTGACATCGACTCCCACCTGGTTGTTCGGAAGGTCGACGATGACGCGACCTGTGCTGTCGCTGCCGAGACGGAAGTCAAGGTCACGAAGCGGCAGGGTGTCGCGGTTCCGGTTTTCCGCAAAGGTCGTCGCAGCGGATGCGGCAAGGGCCGTACCTGCGACCGGTTCGAGAACGACCAGCAGCGACTTGCCCTGGATCTCGGCCTTGTAGGCCGTAGCCTGCTTGAGGTTCAACACCACACGGCTGCGTTCACCGGCCTGGACCACGTTGACAGATCGCAGGTTGCCCTGATTCACCTCGATGGCAGACCGCCCGATCGCATTCGTGACGCCGGGGAAGTCGAGCGCAATGCGCGCCGGCGTCTGGACAGCGAAGCCTGTGGGCACCGCGGTGAGCGGCTGCGCCATGTCGATGCGGATCACTTCCGCGCCCGACTGAGTAGAACTGGTCACCGCCTGGATGGCGTTTTGTGCATGGGCCACAGCCAATGCACCGAAGGCCAGCAGCCCCAGGCCGGCCGCGCGCAGCCACTGTGCCATCGTTGATTTCTTTTGGTTCATTTCTTCGCACCCTCTTGCAGCTGCAGCGTCGCGACGCGTTCGATCCATTCACCGGCGGCGTCCTGCACGATTTCGCGCAAGCCGATTTCGGTTTCGTTGATACGGGTAATGCGCCCGTAGTTGAGTCCCAGGTATTCGCCGACACGCACCTTGTAGAGCAGCTTGTCGACACGGACCAGCGCCACCGGCTGGCCACTGCGATTCATGCTGCCGACCATGGCCATCGAGTCCAGCGGGAAGGCTTCCAGCGGCTCCTTGCGGCGCGCCAGTTCGGGCGCGATCAATTCCGAAGTGCTCGGCTGATTCGACTCGCGGCGCAGCGCCTGCGTGAGCTTCAGAATGTTGAACGGTTCGAACGAGGAGGCCTCGGTATAGGCCTGCGGCGTGAACTTCTTGGGCTCCGTGATTGGCGGCACCGAAGGCTTCACCTGCGCCCGCTGTTCGGCCATCCAGCGTTGCAGATCCTCCTGACCGGAGTCGCACGCGCTCAGCCCTGCCGTGGCCAGTGCAAGCCACAAGATCCTGGCGGCGGCGTTCACTTCTTACCCTTCTTTGGCGCGGCTGCGCGTTTCTGTGCCGCCCGCTCGTCATCGTCGAGATAGCGGAACGTCCGCGCGGTGGTGTCCATCGTCAGCGTGTCCTTGTCCTTCTGCGGTGTGACAGTGATGTTGTTCAGAGTCACGATGCGGGACAGCGCAGCGACATCGGCGACGAAGGCGCCCATGTCGTGATATCGGCCGGTGACGCGCACGGCAATCGGGAGCTCGGCGTAGTAATCCTTCACCGACACCTGGCCGGGACGGAAAAGTTCGAATTGCAGGCTCCGCCCCAGGCCTGCCTGGTTGATGTCGGACAGCAAGGCGTCCATCTCTGCCTTGCTTGGCAACTGCTTCTCGAGCAGCGTCACGTACTGCTGCACCTGCTCGCGCTGCTTCTTCAGGAGCTCGAGGTTGGCCGCCTGCGCGACCTTCTTGGAGTAGTCCGCCCTGAGCGAGACTTCCTTGGAGCGCTCGCTTTCCAATTCGTCGTTCGAATTGGTCAGCCACACGAACCACAGCGCGACCAGGACCAGGGCGGTCACGGCCAGGCAAAGGGCATACCGTGGCACCGCGGGCCACATCGATGGATCGTTCGGATTGAGTCCGCGGAACTGGTCGCCGAAGCGGTTCAGCGCTGCCACGACGTCGACTTTCTGGGAGGGGCGATTGCTTGCCATGATCAACTTACCCCTTGGATTGCGCCGCAGCGGCCTGCGCCTTCACGGCAGCAGCCTTCTGTGCATCGGTCGGGCGCTTGAGCCCGATGCGCATCGTGAAGCTGGCGACACGCCGCTGGTCGCGAGCACTCAGATTCACATTGGCCGAGGTGATTTCCACGAGTTCAGGCTTCACCAGCCAAGGGCTGTTGTTGCCCAGGTTGCGCAGAAGCTCCGACACACGTTCGTTCGATTGCGCCATCCCCTGCAGGGTGACGGTCTGGTTGTCCTGCTTCATGCTCGTCAGATAGACGCCATCGGGCAATTGCCGGACCAATTCATTCAGCAGGTGCACCGGCAGGTTGCGGTCGCCCTGGAGATCCTCCACCGCCTGCTGGCGCGCGCGCAGTGCCGCGATTTCCTCCTGCAGCGTGGAGATTTCCTTGATCTCGACTTCGAGCTTCTTGATCTCGGCCTGGAGAAAACGGTTCTTCGATTGCTGCGACGAAATCTGGGCTTCGTACCATAGGTACCCAAGTCCGGCGATCAGCAGCCCGAGGACGGCCGCGCCGCCCAAGGTGCCATAGAAGGCCTCGCGCCGCCGCTTGCGTGCTGCTTCGCGGTGCGGGAGCAGGTTGATGAGAATCACTGCAGAAACCTCCGCATGGCCAGACCGCAAGAGGTCAGATAGGACGGCGCCTCGCGCTTTACCTTCTTCTCACGGATGTTCGAGCTGAGTTCCATGCCATCGAACGGATTCAGCAGCGAGCATGCAAACGACGTCTGCCGTGTCACTGCATTGGTCAGGCCGGGCAGGGATGCCGAACCGCCAGCCAGGAACACGTAGTCGACGCGGTTGTGCGGCGTGCTGGTGAAGAAGAACTGGAGCGCACGCGCGATTTCCTGCGCGATGCTCTCGACGAATGGCTTGAGCACACCCGAACCGTAGTCGTCGGGGAGGTCGCCGCTGCGCTTCTTGGCTTCCGCCTCTTCGGCGGAAAACCCGTACTGGCGCACGATCAACTGGCTCAACTGGGCGCCGCCGAACGCCTGATCTCGGTCGTACAGCACCTCCTGGTTGCGCAGAACCTGCATGCTGGTGGTGAAGGCGCCGACTTCGAACAACGCAACGATCGCGTCCGTTCCCTTGCCGGGCAACTGCTCGATCAGCCGCGCCGTTGCAAGCCGTGATGCATACGACTCGACGTCGAGAATCATTGCCTTCAGGCCGGCGGCTTCCGCCAGACCTTCGCGATCCTGGACCTTTTCCTTGCGCGAGGCGGCGATCAGCACTTCCACGTCGCCGGGCGACGACGTACTCGGTCCAGTCACGCAGAAGTCGAGACTCACTTCGTCCAGCGAGAACGGAATGTATTGATTGGCTTCGGACTCGACCTGGATCTCGAGTTCCTGCTCGCTCATGCCGCCTGGAAGAATGATCTTCTTGGTGATCACGGCGGAGGGCGGCAAGGCCAGCGCAACATTGCGCGTGCGAGTGCCGCTCTTGCGGATGACACGCCGAACAGCTTCTGCGACCTCGTCGAATTTCTCGACGTTGCCGTCAGTGATCCAGCCGCGTTCCAGGGGTTCGATGGCACACCGTTCCAGGACCAGCTTGCCGCTGGCCTCACGGCCGAGCTCGACCAGCTTGACGCTGGACGAACTCACGTCCAGCCCCAGCAGGGGGGCGTTCTGACGACGAAACAATGATCCAAGAGCAGCCAAGTTAGGTCCTCTTCCCCTGCATTTGTAACCAATAGAAAAATTTGCGTTCGGTTGCATGCTAGCAGCAGGGACAGCGCCGACCAAGCGAGGCCAGAGGACAAATCCCACAACCGTTGTCAAAACCTGACGTCAATTCCGCATTTTGTAACTTTTGAATTAGGCCAATGCAAGGGTCACAAAGATCGGATCGTGCAAAGGGGCCGGCTTTTTATAATGTCGGGTGACTCTCCGGCCCTCCATGCAAGAAACATCCAGCCCCAAAGGGCCAGCCAAGACCGCCCCCCCCAAACGCCCGACCTGGCTGAAATGGCTGTTGCGCCTTTTCTTCTGGGGATTCGGGATTGCCGCCGCGGGCGCGCTGTCGGTGCTGTGCGTGGTGGCAGTGGCCCTCGCAGTCGCCTATCCGAACCTGCCTGACATTTCGGAACTTTCCGATTACCGGCCCAAGTTGCCACTGCGCGTGTTCTCGGCCGAAGGCATCCAGATCGGCGAATTCGGCGAGGAGCGTCGCAACCTCACGCCGATTTCCGCAATTCCGAAAGTCGTGAAGGATGCCGTGCTCGCCGCGGAAGACGCGCGCTTCTACGATCACGGCGGCGTCGACTACAAGGGCATGGTTCGCGCAGGCTTGGCCAACATGAACCGCGTGAAGAGCCAGGGCGCCTCGACGATCACGATGCAGGTGGCCCGCAACGTCTACCTGAGTTCCGAAAAGACGCTCACCCGCAAGGTTTACGAAGTCCTGCTCACGTTCAAGCTCGAGCACCTGCTGACCAAGGACCAGATCTTCGAGATCTACCTGAACCAGATCTACCTGGGCAATCGTGCCTACGGCTTCGCTGCCGCTTCGGAAGCGTATTTCGGCAAGCCGCTGCAGGATCTCAGCATCGCGCAGGCCGCGATGCTGGCCGGCCTGCCCAAGGCGCCTGGCGCGAACAACCCGGTCAACAACCCGCAACGGGCGCGCGGCCGCCAGTTCTACGTGATCGACCGCATGCAGGAAGCCGGCTTCATCACCGCCGAGCAGGCAGCCGAAGCCAAGAAGGAAGAACTGCATCTGCGCGATGCAGCCGACCCGAACCGGCTCCACGCCGAGTACGTCGCCGAGACCGTGCGCCAGCTCATGTATGCGCAATATGGCGACAGCACCTACACGCGCGGCCTGAAGGTCTACACCTCGCTGGTCGCAGCCGACCAGGCGGCGGCCTACAAGGCGCTGCGCAAGGGCATCATGGACTACGAGCGCCGCCAGATCTACCGTGGTCCCGAAAAGTTCGTCGACCTGCCCAGCGACGCCAAGGAGCTCGACGAGGCCGTGGATGACGCGCTGAGCGACCATCCGGACAACGGCGACGTGATGGCGGCCGTGGTGCTCAAGGCCACGGCCAAGCAGATCGATGCGGTGCGCGGCAACGGCGACCCGGTGCAGATCACCGGCGAAGGCCTCAAGCCCGCGCAGTCGGGCCTGTCCGACAAGGCCCCTCCCAACATCAAGATCCGCCGCGGCGCGGTGATCCGCGTGGTGAAGACGCCGAAGAACACCTGGGAAATCACGCAACTGCCAGAGGTCGAAGGCGCGTTCGTCGCCATGGATCCGCGAGACGGCGCCATCAAGGCGCTCGTGGGCGGCTTCGACTTCGGCAAGAACAAGTTCAACCACGTCACGCAGGCGTGGCGCCAGCCGGGCTCGAGCTTCAAGCCCTTCATCTATTCCGCAGCGCTCGAAAAGGGCTTCACCCCCGCCACCGTCATCAACGACGGCCCGCTGTTCTTCGATGCCGGCACAACCGGCGGCCAGCCCTGGGAGCCCAAGAACTACGGCGGCGGCTATGACGGCCCGATGTCGATGCGCACCGCGCTGATGAAGTCGAAGAACCTCGTGTCGATCCGCATCCTGCAGTCGATCGGCACGCGCTACGCGCAGGACTGGATCACCAACTTCGGCTTCGACAAGGACAAGCACCCCGCCTATCTGCCGATGGCGCTGGGCGCGGGCTCGGTCACGCCGATGCAGATGGCCGTGGGTTACTCGGTCTTCGCCAACGGCGGCTACCGCGTCAATCCGTACCTCGTGACCCGCATCACCGATCACAAGGACAAGGTGCTGGTCGACAAGCAGCCGCCGCTGTTGAACGAATCGGTGCGCGTCATTCCCCAGCGCAACGCATTCATCATGGACACGCTGCTGAACTCGGTGGCCCGCGCCGGCACTGCCGCCAAGGCGCAGGCCACGCTCAAGCGCCCCGACCTCTACGGCAAGACCGGCACCACCAACGACTCGCTGGATGCGTGGTTCGCCGGCTTCCAGCCGACCATGACAGCCATCTCGTGGATCGGCTACGACACACCGCGCAACCTGGGTGACCGCGAGACCGGCGGCGGCCTGAGCCTGCCGATCTGGATCACCTACATGGAGACCGCCATCAAGGGCGTGCCTGTCACCGAGCTTTCGGCCAATCCGCCATCGGGCATCGTGAACGTGGGTGGCGAGTGGTACTACGACGACTACGCGCCGGGCCGCGGTGTGGCGAGCCTGGGCGTCGAAGCTGCGCCGGCAGCGCCTGCCGAGGCCTTGACCGGCGCGCCCGTGAGTCCGCCGGCTCCGCCCGAGGAGCGCAACCGCATCCTCGACCTGTTCCGCAACTGACGACGATGAATCAGGCGGCCGCGAACTCGAGCGGCTGCCCGGCTTGCAGGGTCGCTTCGCGCGACAGGTTGCCGAAGAACTCCTCGCCGGTCTTGGTGTCGACCCAGGCCGTGCCGTCGTGGCGATAGTGATAGCCGCCCGAGCGTGCGGCCAGCCAGATTTCCTGCAGGGGCTTCTGCAGGTTGACGATCAACTGGCTGCCGTTCTGGAATGAAATCGTGATCATCCCGCCCACCCGCTGGTTGTCGAGGTCGGCGTCGCTTGCGTCGTTGATGCGGTCGCAGCCCTGCTCGATGGCCGCGAGCGCAGCTTCGGCGCGGTCCATGTACTCAATGTCGGTCATTACAATTTCGCTATGTTGAACGTTCGCCAAATTCTAGTGAGCACCCGCGCCCGCGCTGTGCTCATGGTCTGCCTCGTTGCGGGCACCACCGCGCTGGTTGCCTGCGGACAGCGCGGTGCGCTGTACCTTCCGACAGATCCGGCAGCTGCCGGGCGCGCCACCTTGCCACAGCTCATGACGCCGGACAGCCTGCGCTCGTCGTCCGCCAGTGCAGCGGCGCCTGCGCCGGCCGCGGCCGCCAGCGCGCCGGCCGGCAACAACAGCAACACCACGGAACCGCGCAAATGAGCGCCGATCTCACCACTTCCCCTCTTCCCGGCCAACCGCATGTCGCGCAGCGCGACGGTACGCTGCACATCGAAGGCGTGGCGCTCGACGCTCTGGCCCGAGAGCACGGCACTCCGCTTTTCGTCTATTCGAAGCAGTGGATGCTGGATGCGCTGGCTGCGTACCAGCGCGGCTTCGAAGGGCGCGATGCTCTCATCTGCTATGCAATGAAGGCCAATTCGTCGCTCGGCGTGCTGCGCGTTTTCGCGGACGCCGGCTGCGGCTTCGACATCGTCTCGGGCGGCGAACTGTCGCGCGTGCTGGCCGTGGGCGCCGATCCGAAGACGATCATCTTCTCGGGCGTCGGCAAGACCCGCGCCGAGATGCGACAGGCACTCGAGGCCGGCATTGCCTGCTTCAACGTCGAGAGCGAAGCCGAACTCGACGTGCTCAACGAAGTGGCACTGGCCGAAGGCCACCGCGCACCGATCAGCATCCGCATCAATCCGAACGTCGATCCGAAGACGCATCCGTACATTTCCACCGGCCTCAAAGGCAACAAGTTCGGCATCGCGCACGACCGCGCCGTCGAGGCCTACCGGCATGCCGCAAGGCTGCCGGGCCTGGAAGTCGTGGGCATCGACTGCCATATCGGTTCGCAGATCACCGAAGCCTCGCCCTACCTCGATGCCTGCGACCGCGTGCTGGACCTGATGGAGGCCATCGAGGCGGCCGGCGTGCCGATCCATCACCTGGACTTCGGCGGCGGCCTGGGCATCGACTACAACGGCGAAGTGCCGCCCAAGGCCGATGCGCTCTGGCAACAGCTACTCGCCAAGCTCGATGCCCGCGGTTTCGGCCAGCGCAGGCTGGTGATCGAACCCGGCCGCTCGCTGGTCGGCAACGCCGGCGTTTGCGTCACCGAGGTGCTCTACACCAAGCCAGGCGAAGACAAGAACTTCTGCATCGTCGACGCGGCCATGAACGACCTGCCGCGTCCCGCGATGTACCAGGCCTTCCAGCGCATCGTGCCGGTGCGCACGCGTGCCGGCGTTGCGCCGACCTACGACGTGGTGGGCCCGGTCTGCGAAAGCGGTGACTGGATCGGCCGCGATCGCGCGCTCAACGTGGTGGCCGGCGACCTGCTGGCCGTGCTGTCGGCCGGAGCGTATTGCATGAGCATGTCCAGCAACTACAACACGCGCGGGCGTGCCGCCGAAGTGCTGGTGAGCGGCGCCACCGCCAAATTGATCCGCCGTCGAGAGACGATGGAAGACCAGCTGCGCGCCGAGATCGAGGGCTGACAGGCCTTTCCCTTCGGACGGTCAACCGGTGCGCAGCGGCTTGTCGCTGCTGCGCGCCGCCACCGAGGCCGGCGCCTGGCGCTTGCTCGCGAAATTCCAGACGCGCCATGCCAGCAGCACGCCGATGATCGCGGCATAGACGAACACTTCGGCGAAATTGTTCTTGCCCGCGCGCAGCCAGAAGAAGTGCAGCAGGCCGAGCCCCGCGATCACGTAGACCAGCTTGTGCAGCAACTGCCAGCGCTTCGCGCCCATGGCCTTGATCGCCCGATTGAACGAGCTGGCCGCCAGCGGCGTCAGCAGCACGAAGGCGGAGAACCCCACGAGGATGAACGGCCGCTTGGCAATGTCCTTCGCGATCTCGCCCCACTCGAAACCCATGTCGAACCAGCTGTAGCACACCAGGTGCAGCACGACGTAGAAGTACGCGAACAGGCCCAGCATCCGGCGGTAGCGGGCCAGCGCGTTCCACCTGGTCATCACGCGCAGCGGCGTCACCGCCAGCACGATGCAGATGAAGCGCAGCGTCCAGTCGCCGGTGGCGCGAATCAGGAACTCGGCAGGGTTGGCGCCGAGGCCGTCCGTGAACGCGCCGTATGCCAGCCGCGCGAACGGCAGGAGGCACAGCAGAAAGACGACCGGCTTGGTCGCCGGATGCATGAGCAGCTTGTTCATGGGGGCGATGGCAGCGTGCCGGAGCCGGCTCAGTAGTTCTTCTTCAGGTCCATGCCCGCATACAGCTGGCCGACCTGCGCTTCGTAGCCGTTGAAAAGCTCGGTCTTGCGACGCTTGGCGAACAGCCCGCCGCCATCGCCGATGCGGCGCTCAGTGGCCTGGCTCCAGCGGGGATGGTCGACGTTCGGGTTCACGTTGGAATAGAAGCCGTACTCGTTGGCTGCGGCCTTGTTCCAGGCCGTGCCCGGTTCCTTCTCGACGAAGCGGATCTTGACGATCGACTTCGCCGACTTGAAGCCATACTTCCATGGCACCACCAGCCGCACCGGCGCGCCGTTCTGGTTGGGCAGCACCTCGCCGTACATGCCGAAGGCCAGCAGCGTGAGCGGGTGCATCGCCTCGTCCATGCGCAGGCCTTCGGTGTAAGGCCAGTCGAGCACGCGCGAGCCCACGAAGGGCATGGTCTTGGGGTCGGCCAGCGTCACGAACTCGACGAACTTGGCGTTGCCCTGCGGCTCGACCTTCTTGATGAGCTCGGCGAGCGAATAGCCGACCCACGGAATCACCATCGACCAGCCCTCGACGCAGCGAAGGCGATAGATGCGCTCTTCCTGTGCGCTGAGCTTGAGCAGGTCCTCGATGCCGTACTTGCCAGGCTTCTTGACCAGGCCTTCGACCTCCACGGTCCAGGGGCGCGTCTTCAGCGTGCCGGCATTCCTGGCCGGGTCGGCCTTGTCGGTGCCGAACTCATAGAAGTTGTTATACGTCGACGCGTCCTTGTAGTCGGTGACCTTCTCCATCGACATGGCACCCGGCACAGCTGATTTGGCCCCGGGCAGCGGCGCGAGCTTGTTCGGGCGCTCCGCCTGCGCCCACGCATCGCGCGAGGCAAAGCTCGCCAATGCCGCACCGGCTGCGCCACCCGCGATGAGTTTCAGCACATCGCGGCGGCTTTCGTAGTCGGCGCGGGGCGTGATCTCGCTCGGCAGCGGATGGTTGAAGCCGTTGTCGCCCTGGTTGCGGCGGATCGGACGGGAATGGAACGACATGACAGGCCTTTCGCGTGAATCGTTTTGTTCAGGGTAGTTCGTGACTGCCCCCGATCTGGTTACGCGCCTTCGCGGCGCGCGGTTTCAATTCTTCGCGAAAGCCCGTAGGCGTGCGCTCACAGCGTGCCGTAGCTGTGCAACCCGCTCAGGAACATGTTCACGCCGAGAAAGGCGAAGGTCGTGACCGCCAGCCCACCCAGCGCCCACCAGGCTGCCACGGTGCCGCGCAGGCCCTTCACGAGCCTCATATGCAGCCACGCCGCGTAGTTGAGCCAGACGATCAGCGCCCAGGTTTCCTTCGGGTCCCAGCTCCAGTAGCCGCCCCAGGCGTCGGCCGCCCACAGCGCGCCCAGCACGGTGGCGACGGTGAAGAAGGCAAAGCCGACAGTGATCGACTTGTACATGACGTCGTCGAGCACATCGTTGGCAGGCAGGCGTGCCGCGATTCGTTTGCGTCCCAGCAGGATGCCGGCCGCTATCAGCGCCGAAATGGCCGCATAAACCACCCAGTAGCTGCCGCCGGCTTCCTGCACCCGCTGGCGGAATGCCACCGGCACGAAGCACAGTGCAACGCCAAGCAGCCAGATCGGCGTGAGCTTGTACCAGCGCGTCTCGCTCGCCTGCTCCTTGATGAGGTAGGCGAAGGCCACCATGGCCGACAGCGCAAAGGTGCCGTAGCCGATGAAGTTGGCCGGCACGTGCAGCTTCATCCACCAGCTCTGCAGCGCGGGCACCAGCGGCTGGATCTCATGCGCCTCGCGCACGATCGTGTACCAGAGCAGGAAGCCCACCGCCGCGCTGACCACCAGCATCACGAAGGCGCCCAGCGCGCGCGTGTTGTAGCGCTCCTCGAAGTAGAGGTAGAACGCGGCCGTCAGCCAGCAGAAGAGCACGAACACCTCGTACAGGTTGCTGACCGGAATGTGGCCGATGTCCGGGCCGAGCTGGTGGCTCTCGTACCAGCGCACCATGGTGCCGATCAGCGCCATCGTCACGGCAGCCCAGGCCAGGCGCGAGCCGATCATGTCGAAGGTGTCCGACTGCTTGCCGCCGAAGAAGCCGAGCCAGTAGAACAGAGTGCTCATGAAGAACAGCACGCTCATCCACAGGATGGCCGACTGGCTCGACAGGAAGTACTTGAGCCAGAACACCGTGTCGGCACGCGCCAGATCGCCCTGGTACGACGTGATGGCCAGCAACGACGCCGCGGCGACCACGATGGCCAGCACGCGCAGTGGGCGCCAGAACCAGCCGATGGCGATCATCGAGACGACCGCGGCGGCAAGGATCGGCTTCTCGTAGTAGTCCATCGACCCCGCATACCGCGCGAAGGCGAAGAGGCCGCCGGCCAGCACCAGCGCCGCGAACACCCAGTCGAAGAGGTTGCGGCGTGAGAGCCAGCTTTCATTGAGCGTCAGGGTCGTGGTGTTCATCATGTCTCTGCTTGTGTCTTGTCCAGGCCGAGCAGCTTGTGCCTGAGGTGCTCGAATTCGCGGTCGCTGTCGATGGTCTTGCGATTGACCGAGAAGGCCATCGTGGCCGCCGTGGCCGCCGCAGCGCCATCGGACACGCCACCCTCGGGTGTCAGCCATACCCAGAGCCGGCGCTCGCGCACGTACAGCATGGCAAAAATCCCGACGATCAGCAACAGACAGCCGAGGTAGACGATGCTCTTCCCAGGGGCGCGAGCCACCTGGAACACGCTGGCCTGCACCTGGGTGAAGTCGGTCATCATCATCGCGACCGGGGCCGGATAGAAGTGCGCATCGCTGATGGCCAGCACCGCCTGCGTCAGGTAGGCCTGCGATTTCTCGTCGTTCGGCAGCGCGGCCAGACCGGCGCCTTCGCGGCTCAGGTTGAGCACCTCGAACAGCACGTCGTTCAGGATCCGCACCAGCACGCCGCCGGCGCGCTCCCGCTCGGCTTCGGGCACGTTGACCTCCATGAACTCGGCAATCGCCTGCCAGCCGCCGACGGTGGTGGCGTCGGGCTTGGCGCGCTCGGTGCCCGCGAACAGCGCGAGCGCGCGCGTGGCCGACACGCGCAGCTGCTCCGCCATTTCGGGCCGCTTCGGGTCGCTGGCCTTCGCGATGTAGCGCTCGATGGCGCGTGCACGGGTATCGGCATCGCCAAGCGCGGTGCGCATGCGCACGAAGCCGTCCATGGAGCCTTGGTCGTCGGCCGGCACGCGCAGGTAGCGGAACGGATCTTCGGGCCGCTCGCGCATGCCCAGCAGGAACACCGGCTGGCCGTCGCCGGTGTCGACCGGCACCATGTAGTTCTGGTACTCGCGCGCCTGCCCGGCGGCGTCGCGCAGCTTGTAGCCGATGCTGGGGCCGATGTTGCGCAGCACCTTGGGCTTGTTGACCTTGTTGGCCGCGCCCAGACGCGATTCGATGTCGTGGCGCAGGTCGACCTTGCGCACGTCGGCACCGCTGCTCATCGCCCCGGCATCGGCGAAGTTCTCCACGTTGATCACGCGCAGCGCGGCGTACTCGAGCGTGAGCTTGTCCTTTCCGTTGGTGATCTCGGTGCTCGGGCCGCCGATGACGCCTTCCACCTCGAAGGGCTTGGCTGCGGCCGCCATCGGAACCGCCTTGAGCTTCACCTTGGAGCCGCCGTCGTCGAAGCTCGACTGGTAGATTTCCACGCCCTTGTAGCTTGCGGGATGGTTGACCTCGATGCGCGCAGGCACCTCGGCACCGGTCTCGCGGTCGTGCAGCACCACCTCGCTCGCGAAGAGCTTGGGCATGCCGGTGGAGTAGTAGTCGACGATGAACTTCTTCAGCTCGATGGAGAACGGAAGTTCCTGCAGCAGCACGCCGTCGGCCTGGTTCAGGATGGCCACGCTGCCCTGCCCGCCTTCGGGCACGAGGATGTTGCCGCGGAAGGTCGGGTTGCTGGCGGAGAGCCGGTGCTGCGGCGGCACGTCGGCGATCATGCCGCCGCCTGTGAACACGCTCTTGCCGTTGAACCAGGTCTGTGCGCGCACCACGAGGTCGCCGTCGAACAGCCCGCCGATGCACACCAGCACGATGGCACTGTGGGCTGCGATGTAGCCCAGCTTGTGCGCGCCGCCGGCGCGCGCCGCGACCATCCACCCTGCGGCGGTCGGCCGGCTGCCCTGGGTGGCTTCGCGCTGCTGCAGCCTGACCTTCCAGCCGCCGCTCACGAGCAGCTGCCCGATGCGGTTGGCCGCGGCCTCGGGCGTTTCGCCGAGGCTGTTCTCGGCACGCTGGCCGAACGCCTTCAGGCTCTGCGCGCGGATATCTTCCTTGAATGTCTTGAGGTCGACCATGATGCGCGGCGTGTTGCGCACGATGCACAGCGTGGTGCTGATCACCAGGAACAGCAGGATCAGCAGGAACCACCATGCGCTGTAGATGGAGTCGAGCCGCGCCGCGCGGAACAGCTCGGCCCAGAAGGGCCCGAACTGGTTGATGTAGTTGTTGATCGGCTCATGCTGCTTGAGCACGGTGCCGATGATCGACGCGATGCAGATGACTGTGAGCAGCGCGATCGCGAAGCGCATCGACGAGAACAGCTCCACCGCTGCGCGAAGCATTTGCGGGCCGCGATGAACGCGAAGGCCATGGGTGGAGACGGACATCGGGCGACAGTAGAACGGAAAAGGAGAAAAAAGCGAAAGGGCGGGCCATCCTGATGGATCGGCCCGCCCTTTGTTTGGGGTTGTTGTCGGCGGTTAGTTCACGCGCTCACGCTCGAAGGCGTGACCTCACCGTCAGCGCAGGCCGGCGATGTAGTCGGCCACGGCCTTGATCTCGCGATCGTTGAGCTTGGCGGCCACGCCGGTCATGGGGGCGCTGTTCAGGCGCACGTTGTCGCGGAAGGCAACGAGCTGGGCCACGGTGTAGTCGGCGTTCTGCCCGCCCAGCCGCGGGTATTGGGCAGGCATGCCCGCGCCGTTGGGGCTGTGGCAGCCGGCGCAGGCCGGGATCTGGCGATCGCCGATACCGCCGCGGTAGATCTTCTCGCCGAGGGCGATGGTGTCCTTGTCCTTCGAGAAGCCCGTCTTGATCTTCTTCGAGCCGACGAACCAGGCGATGTTGCGCATGTCGTCGTCGGACAGCGCAGAAGCCAGCGGCTTCATGATCGCGCTCTTGCGCTTGCCGGACTTGAAATCCTGCAACTGCTTGAGGATGTATTCGGGATGCTGCTGTGCCAGCTTAGGGTTTGCCGCAATGGCGGAGTTGCCATCGGCGTTGTGGCATGAAGCACAGCTCTGGCTGTTTGCCGGTGTTGCGTTGAACAACGTGTCCCCCTTGGCAGGGTCCGGCTTGGGTGGCTTTGCAGCCGCCGCGGCCGGAGCAGCCGCGTGTTCATCGGCTGCAAAACTTACGCTGGATGCGAGGCCCAGAAGGGCTGCAAGCAAAATATTGGCAAACAACTTCATATCGGGGGCTTCGAATTTATGGCGCAAAACCCCACGATTCTACAATGTGGGTCTTGTTTCGAAAGTCCGTAGATGCCCTCCCCGCGCGCCAAGCCCGCAGCCTATCCATCCCGCGCGGCGCCTGCCGCGGACCCCAAGCTCGCCGAGCGCGAACGCGTGGCACTGGGCTGGCTGCACACTGCCCACTTCCTCACCAGCGCGCCACAGCTCGAACACCTGCCGCCCGTCGATCTGCCCGAGATCGCCTTCGTAGGCCGTTCCAACGCAGGCAAGTCGACGGCCATCAACACGCTCACGCAGCAGACCCGCCTGGCCTTCGCCTCGAAGACACCGGGCCGCACGCAGCACATCAACCTGTTCGGCATCGGCAAGCAGAAGGTCGATGACGCGGTGCTCGCCGACCTGCCGGGCTACGGCTATGCGGCAGTGCCGCGCGAGGCCAAGCTGCGCTGGCAACGCGTGATGGGCAACTACCTGATGACGCGCGAGAGCCTGCGCGGCGTGGTGCTCATGTGCGATCCGCGCCACGGACTCACCGAACTCGACGAGATCCTGCTCGACGTGATCCGTCCGCGCGTGGAACAGGGCCTGAAGTTCCTCGTGCTGCTCACCAAGTCCGACAAGCTCACGCGCAGCGAAGCCGCCAAGGTGCTGTCGATCACGCGACTCAACGCCGGCGGCGGCGAGGTGAAACTGTTCTCCGCGCTGAAGAAGCAGGGCGTCGGCGAGGCGGCCGAGCTGCTGTGGCGATGGGTGCACCCGGAAGACGCGGCAGCGGCGCCCGACCCCGCACAAGACGAACCGCCGCCGGAGCCACCCGCCGAGGCTTGATCTCGTCAGGCTGCAACGGCCGTCCAGCGTGCGTAGTTCACTATCAAAAGAATAGCGACAGTCAACCCAAAGGAGACAACGAGCATGATCGAGACCTTCCAACGCAGCCTGCCAAACGGCACCACCCTGAGTTGCCGCGCCGCTGGCAAGCCGGGCCAGCCGCTGATGGTGTTCCTGCACGGCTTTCCCGAGGCCGCGTTCATCTGGGACGAGCTGCTCGCGTACTTTTCGGACCCGGCCCATGGCGGCTACCGCTGCGTGGCCCCCAACCTGCGCGGCTTCGAGAAGTCGAGTGCGCCCACTGAAGTAGCGGCCTACAAGGCGCAGCTGCTGATCCAGGACATCCAGCAACTCGTGGCCACCGAAAGCGAAGACGGCCGCATGGCCGCGCTGGTGGCGCACGACTGGGGGGGCGCCTTCGGCTGGGGCTACGCCAATGCCTTTCCGGAGCAGGTCGGCAAGCTGGTCATCATCAATTCGCCGCACCCGGGTACGTTCACGCGCGAGCTTCGCAACAACCCGGCGCAGCAACAGGCCAGCGCCTACATGAACTTCCTCGCGCGTCCCGACGCCGAGGCGCTGCTCGCGGCCGACGACTTCAAGCGCATGTGGCCTTTCTTCCTGCTGATGAAGGCCGGACCGGACGGCTTCGGCTGGCTCACCGAAGAGGTCAAGCAGCAGTACCGCGAAGTCTGGAGCGCGGGTCTCACGGGCGCATGCAACCTCTACCGCGTGACGCCGATGAAGCCGCCGCTGCCGGGGCAGGGCATCGACAGCATCCCGGTGTTGCCGCGAGAACGTTTCACGGTGAATGTGCCGACCTTCGTGTTCTGGGCGCTCGACGACGCGGCGCTGCTGCCCGGTCTGCTCGAGGGACTCGACGAGTACGTGCCCGACCTCGTGGTCAAGAAGGTGCCGGGCGCCACCCACTGGATCGTGCATGAGCAACCGCAGCTCGTGGCGCGCGAGATCGAGGCCTTCCTCGATCGCCGTTGAGAACAGCCGCCACCGTCTGGCGCCACGCCTCCTCGGGGGCGGCGTCAGTAGATCGGCGGCTCGCCCTCGGGGCGCGTCTTGAAGCGGCGGTGCACCCAGTAGTACTGGGACGGCATGGTGTCGATGTAGCCCTGCAGGCGCTCGTTCATGAGGGCCGTATCGGCCTCGACGTCGTCGGTCGGGAAGTTCTGCCAGGTCGGCAGCACTTCGATCTCGTAGCCCGCGGGCGTGAGCTTCGACACCACTGGCACCACCTTGGCCTTGCCCAGCCGCGCGAAGCGCGAGAGCGACGGCACCGTGGCCGCCTGCACGCCGTAGAACGGCACGAAGATCGTCTGGTCGCGTCCGAAGTCCATGTCGGGCAGCAGGTACAGCAGCCCGCCCTTGCGCAGGCCCTGCAGCACCGGCTTGATGCCGTCGACCCGGTTGAGCGCGGCCACGTCGCCGAAGCGCGTGCGGCCTTCGCGGATCCAGGCGTCGACCATCGGATCGCGCTGGGTCGTGTAGATGGTGGCCGAGGGACGCGCTGTGTGCATGGTCAGCGCGGTCGCCGCGGCATCGAGGCCGTAGAAGTGCGGCGCGAACAGGATCATCGGCGCGTCGCCGTCGGCGATCTCGCGGATTTCCGGTGCTGCGCCCACCACCTTCAGCCGGCTCGCCACTGTCTTCTCGGAGGCATGCCAGAGCCAGCCGCGGTCGAGCCACGACTGGGCCACGTAGACGAAGGTCTGGCGCGCGAGCGAGCGGCGCTCGGCCTCCGATTTCCCGGGGAAGCACACAGCCAGGTTGGTGTCGACCACGCGACGCCGCGGCACGGCGACGGTGTGCAGGATGCGGCCGAGGAACGCGCCGAAGCCACGCACGAGGGGCAGCGGCAGCGGCGCGATCGCGCGCATGAAGCCGATGCCGAGTCGGGATCCCAGGCTCATGCGGCCTCTCCGGTGGCGGCGGCCACGCGCTCCGCGCGCGGCTCCTTGAACCGGGCGTAGTCCCACACGTACTGGCCGGGCAGGCTGCGGATCAGGCCACTGATGGCGTCGTTCATGGCGGCGGCGGCGTCCTCGATCGGCGCCGTGGCGTCGGTCAGTGCCGTACCGACGATCGGCTCGAAGCGGATCACGTAGCCGGCGCCACGCGGCAGCCGTTCGCACACGCTCAGGAAGCAGGCCGCGCCGGTCTGTTGCGCAAGGCGGGGAAGCAAGGTCATGGTGTAGGCGGGGCGGCCCAGGAACGGCGCCCAGACGCCCTGTCCGAGCGGCGGCACCTGGTCTGGCAGGATGCCGGTATAGCCGCCGCCGCGAAGCGTGCGGATCAGGCCGCGCACGCCGGTGTTGTTCGTGGGAAGCGTCTGCAGGCCGGGCCGGTCGCGCGAGCCGGCGGCGATCAGGTCGGCCATCCATTTCTTGCGCGCGGGGCGGAACAGCGCGGTGATGGGCCCGTAGGACGCGAGAAAGCGCTCGCCGATGGCCTGGCCGCACATCTCCCAGCTGCCCAGGTGCGGCGCCACCAGGATCACGCCCTTCTTCGCCTGCATCGCGGCTTCGAAGGCCTCGACGCCTTCCCAGCGCACTACGCGGTCCAGCACGGTCTCACCGTGGGGCCGAAGCCACAGCCAGGGCAGTTCGGAGGCCATCTTGCCGGCTGCGGAGATCGCGGGACGGTACTGGCCCGGCCCGAAGCCTGCACTGGCGGCATTGGCCCTGAAGCGTCGGCGATAGCCCGGCGCGCTCCACCAGACCAGCCAGCCCAGCATGGCGCCGAACCAATGCATCAATGGCATCGGCACGCGGGCAAGCAGGCGGAACAGGGTGATCATCGGAACGGGAGGGGGTGGTCAAAAAACGGACGCGCGCGCATGGTATGCGCGGCTCGAATAGAATCCAAATTGTCGCCGAGTTACGGAACAACTTGCAGGGCGACAAACACAAGCGCATGGCGATTGTGCCCCCGCCGATTCGTCGGCATCTGCTAAAGCGTTCGCCAGGGCTCCGCAGAGTTGGCAACGCGCCAAATCAATTCATGGAGTTTGAACACATGGCGAACGATTTTCTCTTCACTTCCGAATCCGTTTCCGAAGGCCACCCCGACAAGGTCGCCGACCAGATCTCGGATGCCATCCTGGACGCGATCTTCGAGCAGGACCCACGCAGCCGCGTGGCCGCCGAGACGCTGACCAACACCGGTCTCGTGGTGCTCGCAGGCGAGATCACCACCAATGCGCACGTCGACTACATCCAGGTGGCGCGCGACACCATCAAGCGCATCGGCTACGACAACACCGACTACGGCATCGACTACAAGGGCTGCGCCGTGATGGTCTGCTACGACAAGCAGTCCAACGACATCGCCCAGGGCGTGGACCACGCCTCCGACGACCACCTGAACACCGGTGCCGGCGACCAGGGCCTGATGTTCGGCTACGCCTGCGACGAAACGCCCGAGCTGATGCCCGCGCCGATCTACTACGCACACCGCCTCGTGGAGCGCCAGGCGCAACTGCGCAAGGATGGCCGCCTGCCCTTCCTGCGTCCCGATGCCAAGAGCCAGGTGACGATGCGCTACGTCGACGGCAAGCCGCACAGCATCGACACCGTCGTGCTCTCCACGCAGCACAGCCCCGACCAGAGCGAAACCGCGACCAAGATGAAGGCCTCGTTCAACGAAGCCATCATCGAGGAAATCATCAAGCCCGTGCTGCCCAAGGAATGGCTGCAGAACACGCGCTACCTGATCAACCCGACCGGCCGTTTCGTCATCGGCGGCCCGCAGGGCGACTGCGGCCTCACCGGCCGCAAGATCATCGTCGACACCTACGGCGGCGCCTGCCCGCACGGCGGCGGCGCGTTCTCGGGCAAGGACCCGTCGAAGGTCGACCGCTCGGCCGCCTATGCGGCGCGCTACGTGGCCAAGAACATCGTGGCGGCGGGCCTGGCGCGCCAGTGCCAGATCCAGGTGGCCTACGCCATCGGCGTGGCGCAGCCGATGAACATCACGGTCTACACCGAAGGCACCGGCGTGATCCCCGACGAGAAGATCGCCGAGCTCGTGCGCGAGCACTTCGACCTGCGCCCGAAGGGCATCATCCAGATGCTCGACCTGCTGCGCCCGATCTACCAGAAGACCGCCGCCTACGGCCACTTCGGCCGCGAGGAGCCCGAGTTCACCTGGGAAGCGACGACGCAAGCCCCCGCGCTGCGCGCCGCAGCCGGCCTGAAGTAAGCACTATGCCGCCGGTGCCTGCACCGGCGGAAAGCGAACGCTGACCAGCAGCCCGCTCGGCTCGTGCGGGTTGGCTGCCAGGTCCACGTTCGCATCGAAGGCCCGCGCGATCTCGCGCACGATGGCCAGGCCCAGACCGGTTCCCTCCGTGTCCTGGGCCACGCGGTAGAAGCGCTCGAACACACGTTCGCGCACCTCGGGCGCAATGCCCGGGCCGTTGTCTTCCACCGTCAGTTCCACCGCCCCATCCTCTGCCGTCCTCACACCGACGGTCACGCGGCCGCCTTCGTGCGTGTAGCGCAGCGCGTTGTCGAGCAGGTTGCCGGCCAGCGCATCGAGCAGCGCGGGCTGCGCCAGCACGAGAGCGGCATCGGGCGCCTCGAGCCCGAGGTCGATGCGGCGGCGGTCCGCCAGCGCTGCCAGCTGCTCGACGCAGCGCAGCGCCACGGCCGCGAGGTCGACCCGCTCCAGCCGGGTGTGCGCATCGCCGTGCTCGGCCTGCGCCAGCAGCAGCAGCTTGTTCGTCACGTCGACGAGACGGCGGTTGCTGGTCTGCATCGCGAGCCACATCGCGTCCATGTCGGCGCGGCGCGTATCCCATTCGCCGCGGTGCTGGCGCGTGTAGCGCGCGAACTCGATCTGCGTGGCCTGCATCGCGAGCGGCGTGCGCAGCTGGTGGGCCGCGTCGGCAATGAAGCGCCGCTGCGCCTCGGAGTGCGCCTTCAGCTGGCCCACGAAGCGGTTGATGGTGTCGGCCACCGGCCGCAGTTCGCTGTGCAGCGCGGCCGGGTCCACCACCAGGTCGAGGTGCAGCGGGTCGCGCTGTGCGAGCTGCTGGCTGAGCCGCACGATGGGGCGCAGTTCCAGCGTCAGCGCGGCCACGGCCAGTGCGATGGCTAGCACCAGCGCGATCAGCAGGTATTCCATCGACGGCCACCACAGCATGCGCAGCATGTGGTTGCGGCTGCCCTCGGTCTTGCCGACGGCGATGGTGATGTCGCGCGCGCCCCCGGCCTCGTACATCGCACGCGTCGTGACCACGGCGCGCAGCGGCAGGCCGGAGAAGTGCGTGTCGTACCACTGGGCGCGGTCCACGCCTTCGGGCTTGCGCACGGCGGGCAGCGGAAAGTCGGGCGAGCCGGCCAGCAGCTCGCCGTTGGCGCCGGTCACGCTGAGGAACACGCGGTCGCGCTCGGGCGACACGAACAGGCTCAGGGCCGAGGGCGGCACGCTGGCCTGTACGTCGTCGCCTTCCCAGATGAGCCGGTCCGACAGCACCTTGGCGGACGAAAGCAGGTCGTGGTCCTGCACGTAGTCGGCCACCTCGGCCGCGTTGCGCCAGGCGAGGTAGCCGCAGATGGCGACGAACACCGACAGCGGCAGCAGCAGCCACAGCGCGAGGCGCAGGCGGAGGCTGGCGCGCTTCATCCGGCGGCCTTCTCTCAGTCTTCCTGGCGCGTGCGCAGCAGATAGCCCACGCCGCGCAGCGTGATGATCGTGGCCTGGCTCTGCTCCAGCTTCTTGCGCAGCCGGTGGATGTAGATGTCCACCGCGTCCGCGCTGGGCTCGTCGTCGAGTCCGAAGATCGCATCGATCAGCGCCTGCTTCGAGACGGTGCTGCCCGCCTTCAGCACCAGCGTCTCCAGCAGCGTGCGCTCGCGCGGCGGCAGCGCCAATTCTTCGCCTGTCAGCGTGAACTGGCGCGTGCGCAGGTCGTAGCGCAGGTCGCCGCAGGCGATGTCGTTGGCCTTGCCCGGCATCTGCCGGCGCACCAGCACCTTGATGCGCGCCACCAGTTCGCGGATCTCGAAGGGCTTCACCAGGTAGTCGTCGGCGCCGATCTCCAGGCACAGCACCTTCTGGTCGAGCGACGCGGTGGCCGTGAGGATGATCACCGGCACCGTGTCGCCGCGCTCGCGCAGCCGGCGCAGCACGGCCTTGCCGGGCAGGCCCGGAATGTTCAGGTCGAGCAGCACCACGTCGTAGGCCGCCTGCGCCAGCAGGAGGTCGGCGGCCTCGCCGTCGGCGACGTGGTCGACCACGAAATCCTGTTCGCGCAGCAGGCTGGAGAGCCAGTGCGCGAGTTGCGGGTTGTCTTCGATAAGCAGCAGCTTCATGGGCGGGGCCTGGGTGGCCGTGGATTCTAGGAAGCATGCCGGTCTATGCGCCGGCCTAGGGATAACCATGAGGAATCGCGCGGTCCGGTGAAAGCTGCCCGAAGGATGCAGATTCCTAGACTGACCCGGTCGAACAACCTCAACCGGAGACACCGCTCACCATGTCCGCCACCCGCCGCACCCTGATCGCCGCAGCGCTCTGCACCGCCTTCGCCGCCACCGCCCCGCTCGCGCAGGCCGCCGACGCACCCATCACCATCATGGTGGGCGGCATCAACAAGATCATCTACCTGCCGGCCAAACTCACCGAGGCGCTGGGCTACTTCAAGGACGAGGGCCTGAACGTCGAACTGCAGTCGCAGCCCGCGGGCGTGGACGCCGAGAACCAGCTGATCGCGGGTGCCGTGCAGGGCGTGGTGGGCTTCTACGACCACACCATCGACCTGCAGAGCAAGGGCAAGGAGATCCAGGCGATCGCCGTCTTCTGCAAGGTGCCGGGCGAGGTCGAGCTGGTCAGCACCAAGGCCGCCGCGGCCGGCTTCAAGAGCATGGCCGACGCCAAGGGCGGCAAGACCCTGGGCGTGACGGGCCTCGGCTCGTCCACCGACTTCCTCACGCGCTACCTGGCCGACCGCGCCGGCGTGGCCTCGAAGGACTATTCGCTGCTGCCCGTGGGCGCCGGCAACACTTTCATCGCGGCCATGAAGCAGGACCGCATCCAGGCCGGCATGACCACCGAGCCCACCGTGTCGCAGATGATCAAGACCGGCGACGCCAAAGTGCTGGTCGACCTGCGCACCGAGGCCGACACGGTGAAGGCCCTTGGCGGCCTCTACCCCGCCGCGAGCCTGTACGTGCAGAACGCCTGGGCCGAGTCGCACAAGGCCGAGGCCTCCAAGCTGGCGCATGCGTTCGCTCGCACCATGGAATACATCCATACGCACAGCGCGGAAGACATCGCCGAGAAGGTGCCGCGCGACTACTACGGCAACGACAAGGAGCTGTACGTGACGGCCCTGAAGGCGTCGCTGCCGATGTTCACCGCCGACGCGAAGATGCCCGCAGGCGGCCCCGAGACCGTGCTGAAGGTGCTTGCCACCTACAAGCCCCTGGTGAAGAGCAAGAACATCGACCTGTCGAAGACCTACAGCAACGCCTACCTGGCGAGCGCGTCCGTCGCGGCGAAGTGACCTCCATGCGCAACGGAACTCCTCCCGCCGGCGGCGGCAGCAGCGCGGTGACCTCGGCCATCGACTTCAACGACGTGTCGCTGCGATTCATTTCGCAGGACGGCAACGCCACCGTGGCGCTGCGCAACTTCAGCATGTCGGTGGCGCGCGGCGAGTTCGTCGCCATCGTCGGGCCCACGGGCTGCGGCAAGTCGACCACGCTGAACATGATCACCGGCCTGCTCAAGCCCACCGTGGGCGACGTGCGGGTGATGGGCCAGCCCGTGACGGGCGTGGACCCGCGCATCGGCTTCGTGTTCCAGGCGGATGCGGTGTTTCCGTGGCGCAGCGTGGAAGACAACGTGGCCGCCGGCCCGGTCTTCCGCGGCAAGCCGAAGAAGGAAGCGATGGAGCTTGCGCAGGAATGGATCCACCGCGTGGGCCTGTCCAAGTTCGGCAAGCACTACCCGCATCAGCTCTCGGGCGGCATGCGCAAGCGCGTGGCGCTGGCGCAGACCTTCATCAACAACCCCGAGATCCTGCTGATGGACGAGCCCTTCTCCGCGCTCGACATGCAGACGCGCACGCTCATGCAGGACGAGCTGCTGCAGCTGTGGTCGGGCAACGGCGGCAGCGTGGTGTTCGTCACGCACGACCTGGAAGAGGCCATTGCGCTGGCCGACCGCGTGTTCGTGCTCTCGGCGCGCCCGGCCACGCTCAAGCGCGTGTACGAGATCGACCTGCCGCGCCCGCGCGTGATGTCGCAGGTGCGCTACGACAGGCAGTTCATCGAGCTCTCGAAGCACATCTGGGACGACCTGCGCGAAGAGGTGGTCATCCAATGAACGCCGCTGCAACGACGACCACAGCGACACCCACAGCAACGACGAAGACCATGACGCCCTCCACCACTCCCTCGGCGGCCGTGCTGCCCTCGTCGCTCAGCGACGCCGCGCTGGCGCGCGAATCCGAAGTCGCGCAGGCGGCCATCCGCGGCCGTCGCCGCATGATCATCGCGCTGCGCCTGGTGGTGCTGGTGGTGGCGCTCGGCGGCTGGGAGATCGCGGCGCGGCTGAAGTGGATCGACCCGTTCTTCTATTCGATGCCTTCGATGATCTACGACCAGCTCGTGGAATGGATGCGCGACGGCACCTCGCAAGGCTCGCTGTGGATGCAGGTCGCGGTGACGCTGGAAGAAACCGTCATCGGCTTCCTCATCGGCTCGATCGCCGGCGTGCTGTGCGGCATCGTGCTGGGCCGCAACAAGCTGCTGTCGGACGTGTTCAGCCTCTACATCCAGATCGCCAACTCGATCCCGCGCGTGGTGCTCGGCTCGATCTTCGTGATCGCGCTCGGCCTGGGCATGGCCTCGAAGGTGGCGCTGGCGGTGGTGATGGTGTTCTTCGTGGTCTTCGGCAACGCCTTCCAGGGTGTGCGCGAAGCCGACAAGTACATGATCGCGAACGCACAGATCCTCGGCGCCTCGCCGCGGCAGGTGACGATGTCGGTGGTCATTCCCTCGGCCATGTCGTGGATCCTGGCGAGCCTGCACGTGAGCTTCGGCTTCGCGCTGGTCGGTGCGGTGGTGGGCGAGTTCCTCGGCGCCAAGGAAGGCATCGGCCTGCTGATCTCGACGGCGCAGGGCGCGTTCAACGCGAGCGGCGTGTTCGCGGCGATGATCGTGCTGGCCGTGGTGGCGCTGGCTGCCGATTTCCTGCTCAGTTCGCTCGAGAAGCGCCTGCTCAAGTGGCGGCCTGCTGCGTTCTGACGGCGGCGTTGGCAATGCGATGAAAAACGGCGGGATGTTCCCGCCGTTTCTTTTGGGTTGCCGTTGTTCGGGGTGGGTACCCAGGCCGCCGATTACGCGTCCAAGGTGCGAGGTACCCGTCGATGTGATCGCAATCACGGATGGCTGCGACACACGAACCGGTGCAGGTCAGAACCGATAGGCGCCGCTCAACCCCAAAGTCCAGTTCCGTCCTGCCGCAGGCTCGTAGTAGCGGCCATTGCCTTCATTGACGATCACCGACCCCACGTAGCGCCGGTCGAACAGGTTGTCGATTCGCGCGAAGGCGTTGAACTCCCAGCGCTCCCACTTCTTCACATAGCCGGCATACACCGCAGCGACGGCATAGCCGGCGGCCGCGGCCGTGTTGACGTCGTTGGCCTGGATGCGGCCCAGCGCGCGCATCTCCACCCCCGCACGGAAACCTTCGGGCGGCACCCAGCCCACGGATGCGAACAACGACTGCCGCGCGATGCCGGGAATGCGATTGCCTGCGGCCACTGCGTTGCCTGTGGCGCATGGCGACGGCGAACAGAACGCGTCGCGGTACGTGGCATCGAGCCAGGTGTAGGCCAGCTGGGTGCGCCAATGATCGGCCGTCTCGTGCTGCCAGCCCAGTTCGAAGCCGTTGCGCTTCGTGCGTCCCGCGTTCTGGAACGTGGCCCGGCCGCCGACGTTGGTGGCCGTCACGATCTCGTCGCGCGTGCGGGTCTGGAACAGTGCCGCCGTCAGCAGGCCGCCCGCCAGCCGGGCCTTGGCGCCGACCTCGGCGCTGTCGTTCACCGAGGGCCGAAGCGCAAAGTTCAGGCCGCTCGCGCCGTTCGCACGGTACGAGAGCTCGTTGAGCGTGGGCGTCTCGAAGCCGCGGCCGATGGAACCGTACAGCGACAGGTCGGGCGTGGCCTGGTAGCGCAGCGAGGCCACGGGCAAGGTCCTGCCGTAGCGCGCGCTGCCGCTGTCGTCGCGGTTGGTGCCGACGATGTAGCGGTCCTGCGAGTCGAAGTGCACGCTGCTGCGGCGCACGCCGGCCTCCAGCGTCCAGCGGTCGGCGAAGCGCCACGTGGCTTGCGCGTAGGGGTCGAGGTTCCACACTTCGTTGAGCTCGTTGCGCCGCAGCCGGCCCTGCACGCCGAACACCGGGTTGGAGACGGCACCGACGTAGTTCTCGTAGCCCTTGCGCTTTTCGCGCAGGCTGTCGTAGCCCAGGCCCGCCACCACGTCGAAGGGCCGGTCGGCCAGCGTGAGCGACGCATTCCAGCGGACGTCGATGCCGCCGTACTGCCTCGACAGGTCGATCACGCCGCCCGCGTGCAGCGGGTTCTGCTGCGCCGACGGCGGGATCGACTGGTACTGCGTGGTCTTGCGCTCGCCGCCGTAGACCATCAGGCGCAGCCCCTGCTCCGCGTCGATGCGCCTTTCGTAGAGCAACCCGGCCTGCGTCTGCTCGACGGTCTTGCGCGTGTCGTACTGCGTGGCCAGCGGCGCAAGCCGCGGGGCCAGCGCGAGCTGGTCGGCGGTGAGGCCCAGCGGGTCCTGCGCGTCGATGCGCACGCTGTTCATGACGAGCGTCAACCTGTCGCCGTTGTCCAGCGCGATGCCCAGCTTGCCGTTGGCGATGTCCCGCCGCGCGGCGCTGTGCTCGCGCCAGCCGTCGGTGCGGAAGCGGCTCGCGCCGAGCAGGTAGTCGACGGCGCCCTGCGCCCCGCTCAATTGCAGCGACTGCCGCCAGGTGCCGAAGCTGCCGCCCGCCAGCGAATACGACAGCCGGGGTCGCCCCTCGCCCGAGGCGGTGAAGGCCTGCAGCACGCCGCCCGACGAGTTGCCGTACAGCGCGGAGAACGGTCCGCGCAGGACCTCCACGCGGTCGAGGGAGCCGATGTCGATGTTGGAGGTCTGTCCCTGCCCGTCGGGCAGGGTGGCCGGGATGCCGTCGACATACAGCCGCACGCCGCGCACGCCGAAGGTCGAGCGCGCGCCGAAGCCGCGCACCGAGAGCTGCAGGTCCTGCGCGTAGTTGAGCCGGTTCTGCACCTGCAGGCCCGGCACCGCGCCGAGGCCTTCGGACAGGTTGACCTGCAGCCGGCTGTCGCGCATCTCGTTGCCGTCGACGCGGTCGACCGAGCCCGGCACGTTGAAGGGCGTGACATCGCCGCGCGGCGTCGAGACGGTGACCTCGCGCAGGCGCGGGCTGCCGGCGTCGGGATCGGCCTGGGGCGCCGTCTGGGCTTGCGCGCCCAGCGGCAGGCCCAGCGCCAACAGGCAGGCGGCGGTCACGGGAGCGAGGTTCATCGCGCCGATTCTGCGTCGGTGCGGTGCTGTTCGTGTCGCGATGGCGCGACGCTCAGGGAAAACTAGCGGGCGGGGGCCTTCCGCCAGCCGAACCAGACGCACACGACGACCGGGATACCGAGCGTGATCCACGCCAGGATGTCGCCCAGACCACCGTCGCTGAAGAGCGCCGAGATCAGCCCGAAGGTGGTCAGCAGGCCCAGGACGATCGGCCATCCCCACATGCGCCAGAAGCCCTGGTGTGGATGGTGCTGATCCTTCATGCCTGTACTTTCATGGCCGGTGCCGGCTCGGGTTGCGGGCTGCCGGAAATCTCGGCCGGCTCATGCGCGGCGGGCTTCGGCTTCACCTTGCTGGCCGCGGGCACCGTGTTGCCCCGTTTCAGCCACAGGTACAGGCCGCTGCCCAGCACGATGATGGTCGCGATGTCGAGCAGCGCCCAGATGATCTGCATGGGCATGCCGCCGTAGTCGCCGAAGTGCAGCGGCTGCGACACCAGCAGCGCCGTGAGATACCACGGCAGCTTCGGCGATGCCGTGACCTCCGTCGTCTTGGCGTCGACCAGCACCGGCTGGAAGAGCTTCGAGGTGAACGGCTCGCTGCCGCGCACGAAGAAGGTGGTGTGGTGCGGGCTCGAGAACGAGGTGCCGGGGAACGCGATGAACGACAGCTTCATGCCCGGCGAGTGCTGCAGCGCCGCCTCCATCGAGCGCTGCACCGAGCCGCGCTCGCTGACGGCCACGACCGGCTCGTTCTTGTAGGGCGTGAGGAGCGCGCTGAGCTGGTCGTACTGCCAGTACTTGATGAGCAGGTCGGCCCAGGTGTTGATCATGCCGGTGGCGCCCACCACGAACACCCACACCAGCGTGACGATGCCCAGCAGGTTGTGCAGGTCGAGCCACTTCAGGCGCGGGCGCTTTTCTCGGCGCACCGTGCCGAAGTCGAGCTTGCGCATGAACGGCGAATACAGCACCACGCCCGACACCACGGCCACCAGCAGCAGCAGGCCCATGAAGCCGAGGAACAGCTTGCCCGGCAGGCCTGCGAACAGGTCGACGTGCAGCTTGAACATGACATACATGAAGCCCTCGTCGAACTTGGGCTGCGCCAGGATCTGCCCGGTGCGCGAATCGACCGCGACCGACTTGAAGTCGTCCGTGGGCGCAGGCGTGGGCGTGAGCGTGACGAACCACAGGCCGTCGTCGTCCTCGGGCTGCGAGGCGAACTGCACCACGCGGTCGGGGTGCTGCGCCTTCGCGATGTCGAGCACGCGGTCGAGACTGATGTGCGGCGTGCCCGCCGGCATCTTCGGCGCCTCGACCTCGGTGCCCAGCAGGTGGCCGATCTCGTGGTGGAAGATGAGCGGCAGGCCCGTGATGCACAACAGCAGCATGAATACCGTGCAAACGAGGCTGCTCCACTTGTGCACCCAGGCCCAGGTCTTGATTTTTCGGGTGTTCATGCCATGCGGTTGTTTTGCGGGGAAGAAAAGTCAGAAAGCGGTGGGCGATCACTGATGACGGCACGGCCTTGAATTCCACCGCGCCCCTGGTCATCTCCATGCCGCCCCACGACACAATCAAGAACAATTCTCATTTTAGTGGCGACCGGTCGCCGCCTCCTTCAATCCCCAACGCCTTCGAAGGACGTTGCGTTGTGAAATTGCGTCTTCGTTTCGAGGCGGAACGGCTACCATGCCGCCCGCACGCCCCGTGCGTTGGCGGCCTCATGTTCAAGCTCGTTGCCCTTCTGTTTCCCGTGCTGCGCGGCCCGGCTCTGCGCCTGATGACCCTTGCGGCGGCACTGGCGCTGAGCGCCTGCGCCGGCCTTCCCCCGCGTACGCCCGAAAAGCCGGAACTCGCGATTCCGGCCTCCGCATCCACCGAACTCGGCCGCGCTGCCCTGAGCCTCAATTCCCCGCCCGACGGGCTGTCGAGCATGCGGCCGCTGATCGAAGCCTCCTACGCGCTGGACGCCCGGCTGGAACTGATGCGCCGCGCCAGGTCGTCGCTCGACATCCAGACCTACCAGCTCGGCAACGACAAGACCGGCCGCCTGCTGCTGCGCGAGATGCGCAATGCCGCGCGGCGCGGCGTGCGCGTCCGGCTGCTGCTCGACGACTTCTACACCGCGGGCATGGACAACCTGCTGCTCGGCCTGGCCTCGGAGCCGAACGCCGAGGTGCGGCTGTTCAACCCCTTCGTGAACCTGCGCGACCATTCGTCGGGACGCTGGCTCGAGTTCTTCTCCGACTTCCGGCGGCTCAACCACCGCATGCACAACAAGCTGTTCGTGGCCGACGGCGCGATGATGATCGCGGGTGGCCGCAACCTGGCCGACGAGTACTTCCTGCGCGCCGAGAACGCGAACTTCATCGACTTCGAACTGTTGCTGGCCGGCCCCGTGGTGCCCGAGGCCGCCGACATCTTCGACACCTACTGGAACAGCGACGTGGTCTGGCCCCTGCAGCGGGTGGCCGGCACCAGCCGCACGGCCGCCGAGCTGCAGGCCTCTTTCGAGGAGGCCACGTCCCCTGCGCAAGCGCCTCCGCCCGGCCCGCTGCCCATCACCGACGTGCTGGGCGACCTACCCCTGGGCGCCCAGCTGGCCGGCATCGACGAGCTCAAATGGATGCGCGCCGAGGCGAACGCCACCGCGGACAGTCCGAACAAGGCGTTGGGCGTCATGTCGCGTCCGACCCAGACGCTGGCGCATCGCTTCCACGAGATGCTGGGCACCGCGCGCTCGAACGTGGTGGTGATCTCGCCCTACTTCATTCCGGGCGACGAGGGCATGGAGCGCATCCGCATGGGGCGCGAGCAAGGCGTGAACATCACCGTGATCACCAACTCGCTGGCCGACAGCGACGAGCCGCTGGTCAACATCAACTACAACCGCTACCGCGTGGACATGCTCAAGCTGGGCGTCAACCTGTACGAGGTGAGCACGCAGCAGCTGCGGCGCAGCGGCCAGTTCCGCGACCTGCTCAAGAAGGCACGAGGCCGGTTGCACGCCAAGCTGGCGCTGGTCGACCGGCAGTGGGTGCTGCTCGGCTCCATGAACCTCGACCCGCGCTCGGCCCTGCTGAACACCGAGTTCGGCGTTCGCGTGCGCAGCTTCGACCTGACGCAGGCGCTGCTCTTCGCCTACCAGCTCGACGACATCGAGGGCGTGTACCGCGTCACCCTGAAGCCCGACGGCAAGAACGTGGAATGGATCGGCACGGGCGACGTCGACAACGAGGTGCTCGACAGCGAACCCGACTCGAGCATGCTGACGCGCCTGCAGCTGCTGCTGTTCTCCTGGTTCGTGCCGACCGACCAGCTGTAGCCTTGCGTCGTCAGCTCGACACGGACGCTTCCCATAGCAGCTTGGCGCCCAAGACGAGCGTGAAGGCCTGAAACGCCGTCTTCATGCGCTTCGGGTCGGCCGCCCGAGCCACCCAGGCGCCCAGCAGGCCGCCCACCGCGCAGCCGATGAACAGAGGAATGCCCAGGCGGAAGTCGACCGCGCCGCTGGAGATGAAGGTGAGCACCGACGCTCCGACCGTCAGCAGGTTGATGCGCGTCATCGCACCCGCGCTTTCGCGGAACGCCATCCCGCGGCAGCGCATCAGCGCCAGGATCAGGAAAGTGCCGAAGCCGGCGCCGAAGAAGCCCGAGTACACGCACAGCCCGAAGATCACCGCCACCCCGACCCACGCAGGCGGCAGCCCTGACTGCGCACTGCGCTGGTGCCGAGAGAAGTCGGTGCGGTGAGTGATCCAGAGGATCGCGACCATCAGCAGCGCCACCGCGATCTTGAGCACGCGGTCGGCGACGCCGACCACCAGCAGCGACCCCAGCACCGAGCCCGCCACGGCCAGCGGCCAGGTGATCCACGGCAACTGCCCCGCGGGCTCGGTGCTGCTGCCCCTGTTCGCCAGCGACCCGGTCAGGAACGAACCGAGCAGCGCGAACTTGACCGTGGCGATGCTCTGCGCGCCGGCGTGCCCCATGAGCAGCAACAGCGGAACGCCGGCCGTGGCCCCGCCGCCGATGGTCACGGCCGCCACGCCCATGAACAGGCCGAGGGCCGGAAGGATGAGCGTGCTCAGCATGACCGGCGCCCGATGACGGTCCCGCCGGCCAGCCGGCCGCCCATGCAGCGCAGCAGCGTGGCGCTTCGCACGGCGACCGCGTGTCGGGCCTGCAGGAAATATTTGTTCTGCGGGGTCTCGTCGACGTCGGGGTCGAGCTCCTCGGTGCGCGGCAGGCAATGCATGACGATGAGCCCGGCCGACCCGCGCGAAAGGAGCTCGCGGTGCAGCCGGCTTTTCTCCAATTGGCGCGCATGCGCCGCCGGGTCGGCGAATCTCTCGGGTTGCACGCGCACCACGTAGACCATGTCGACCTGGCCGATCATTTTCTTCATCGACGAATATTCAATCGGCGCCACGCCGTGCAAATCGCCCATCTCCGGCGGGAATTCCTGGCCTTCGTCGGCGTCGTGCGACGCATCGACCACGTGCAGCCTGACGCCTTCGAACTTGCGCAACCCGGCAATCAGCGATCTGGCGGCGCGCGAATGGCGAATACCGCCGGCAATGCCGATCTGGAGCCCGTCGACGGAGCCGAAATGGTCGCGCAGCGTATAGAGGTCGATCAGGGTCTGCGTCGGATGGTGCGTGCGGCCTTCGCCGGCGCTGATCAGCGGCACGCGGATCGTCTCCTTGATCCGGCGCATGACATCGTCGCTCGCATGCCGCGCCACCACGGCATCGCAGTAGAAGCCGGCCATGCGCGTGGTGTCGAGCAGGCTCTCGCCGAGGTGCAGCCGCGTGCTGCGCATGTCGGCAACGCTCAGCACCCGTGCGCCCAGCCGGTGCGCAGCGGCCTCGAAGCTCCAACGCGTGCGCGTGCTGGACTCGAAGAACAGCGTGCACACGACCTTGCCGCCCAGTGCCCTGCGGAAGTCGTCGGGCGAGCGCTGTATGTGGTCGGCGCTGGAGAAAATGTCCTCGATCTCGCGCCTCGAAAGATCCTCGATGGAAATCAGATCCGGCATGTCATGCTCCCTTTTGCTTGAATTCATTTGAAAAATTGCCACAGGGAATCAGACATGCCAGTTGTCAATATAAATTGACGTTTGCTCGCAATTCATTTGAATTGCATTTGCCCGCCTTTCCTCCCTGCCTCATTTTTGTATTCCTCCGTGCATAAAAGAAGCCGCACCCCGTTATGCATTCCATAAAAAACAATTTGGCTTCAACCATTAATTTCGAACAATTGCGCACTTTTGCACTTGTGCTCGAATCGGGTGGCTTTTCCGCCGCGGCCGAGCGGCTCGGATTGACGCAACCGGCGGTGAGCGTGCAGGTGAAGCAGCTCGAGCGACGTCTCGGCGTGCGCCTCATCGAGCGCGTAGGTCGGCGGATCGGCCCGACGCCGGCGGGCGCGGACCTGATGGCGGAACTGCCCCAGGTCGAGGCGGCACTCGCCAACGCGATCAACGCCGCCACCTTCCACTCGGCCGGCGTGGCGGGCCGCGTGCGGCTGGGCACCGGAGGCACCGGCTGCCTCTACCTGCTGCCGCCGGTGCTGCGCGACCTGCGCGCACGCCATCCGCTGCTGAACATCATCGTGAGCACGGACAACACCGGACGCCTGATCCGGCGCGTGGAAGACAACACGCTCGACGCCGCACTGGTGACCTTGCCGGTGGCGTCGCGTGCATTGGCGGTGACGCCGATCCTGCGCGACGACTTCGTCGCCCTCTGCCAGCGCGGCAGCAGGCGATGGCCGGCCGAGGTCACGGCGCACGAACTGGGCGCGCTGCCGCTCGTCAAGTTCGCTGCCGGGGCCAGCGCGCGGGACATTGCCGACGACTGGATGCGGCGCTGCGGGCGAGCCTCGCCGCCGGTGATGGAGTTCGACAGCGTCGAAGCCATCAAGGCGATGGTGGCGGCCGGGCTGGGCGTGGCGATCCTGCCGAAGATGGCGGTCACGGGGCGCGGCCACAGCGCCGAGCTCGACCTGCGCCCGCTCGAGCCGCCGCTGCACCGCACGCTCGCGCTGGTCACGCGCAACGACAAGCCGGTGAGCAAAGGCCTGCGGCAGGTGATCGATGCGGTCGTCGCGGCCGGCAAGGAAACGGAAGCGGCCGCCGCGGCCGGCGACGCGCCTAGCGGGCGTCCAGCAGCCTGAGCGTTTCGGCCAGCACGCGGGTGCCGGCGGCCACCTGCTCCTTGCTCGCCCATTCTTCCGGGCAGTGGCTTCGCCCGTCGAGGCACGGGATGAAGATCATCCCCATCGGCCCCGAAGCTGCGACGTGCATCGCATCGTGCCCCGCGCCGCTGGGCAGCGACCTGTGCGCCAGCGCCAGGCAGTCCGCGGCCTGCGCGACGGCCTGCATCACCTCGCCCGAGCACTTGACGGGCGGTGTCTGCGTCAGCGGCGCCATGCTGCAGCTCACCCGCAGCCGCACGAAGTCGTCGGCGCACAGGGCGAGCAGGCGCTCCGGGAAATCGTCGAGCACCGCCTGCGCATTGCTGCGCACCTCGAGCACCATGTCGACCCGGCCGGGCACGGCGTTGGGCACGTTGGGGCTCATCGCGATGCGGCCGATGGTGGCCACCACGTAGTGCGGCCGGCCGTCCATCGCGCCGGCTTCGCGGTGTGCCGCGTCGATCAGCCGGGCGGCGCCCACGAGCGCGTCGCGGCGGATGTCCATGGGCGTGGTGCCGGCATGGTCGGGCTGGCCCGTCACGGTGAGCGCCACGCGGCGGATGCCGACGATGTCGGTGACCACGCCGATCGGCAGCCCCTCCCGCTCCAGCACCGGGCCCTGCTCGATGTGCAGCTCCACGAAGCCGGCAATGCCGCCGGGTCCGCGCACCGCGTCGGCGAGCGCTTCGGGACGCGCACCGATGCGCCGCATCGCCTGCGCCAGGCTTTCGCCGCGCTCGTTGCACGAGGCCAGCATCGCGTCGTTGAGGGTGCCGGCAAAGCCACGGCTGCCCACGCAGGAGATGCCGTAGTCGCTGGGCTCCTCGGAGAGGAAGTCGATCACTTCGAGCGGATGGCGCAGCACCACGCCGCTTTCGTGCAGCGACTGCGCCACCTCGAGCCCCGCGAGCACGCCCAGGATGCCGTCGAAGCGCCCGCCGCCCACCACGGTGTCGCAGTGGGAGCCGGTGACCAGCGGCGCCAGCCCGGGCCCGGTGCCTTCGCGGCGGCCGGTGAGGTTGCCGGCCGCGTCGGTGCGAACGGCCAGGCCGGCCTGCTCGAACTCGCCGCGCAGCCAGAGCCGGGCCCGGTCGAAGTCGTCGGAGAAGGCTCGGCGCGTCCAGGGGACGTCGGTGCGGGTGAAGGAAGAGAGGGTTTCGAGGCGTTGCCAGAGGCGGTCCGCCTGGATGGAAATGGGAGTGCGCATCCCCCGTATCTTGGTGCGTGTCGCGCCGCCGATGAAGCGGGAACGCGTGATGCGAGCCATAAAAGGTTCTTGGGGATGCGCGCCGTTGCGGCGCCGGTGCCCGGCGCCTGCGCTCAGTCCTTCGCGAACGCCAGCAGGTCGGCGTTCACCTCGTCCTTGCGCGTGGTGCACATGCCGTGGGGCGCGCCCTTGTAGACCTTGAGCGTGGCGTCCTTCACGAGTTCGGCCGACAGCCAGGCCGAATCGGCGATCGGCACGATCTGGTCGTCGTCGCCGTGCAGGATCAGCGTGGGCACGTCGAACTTCTTCAGGTCTTCGGTGAGGTCGGTTTCCGAGAACGCCTTCACGCAGAAGTACGACGCCGGCATGCCCGCCGCCATGCCCTGCAGCCAGAACGATTCGCGCACGCCTTCCGAGATCTTCGCGTCCGGCCGGTTGTAGCCGTAGAACGGCATGCTCAGGTCCTTCCAGAACTGCGAGCGGTCGGCCAGCACGCCGGCGCGGATCCGGTCAAAGGTTTCCAGCGGCAGGCCGCCCGGGTTGGCGGGCGTCTTCAGCATGAGCGGCGGCACCGCGCCGATCAGCACCGCCTTTGCCACGCGCGAGCTGCCGTGGCGCCCGATGTAGCGCGCCACCTCGCCGCCGCCGGTCGAATGGCCGACGTGGATGGCGTCCTTCAGGTCGAGCTGCTTCACCAGTTCGGCAAGGTCGTCGGCGTAGGTGTCCATGTCGTTGCCCTGCCAGGGCTGGCTCGAACGGCCATGGCCGCGACGGTCGTGCGCGATGCAGCGGAAACCGCTCGAGGCCAGGAAGAACATCTGGTCCTCGAACGCGTCGGACGACAGCGGCCAGCCGTGGCTGAAGACGATCGGCTGGCCCGTGCCCCAGTCCTTGTAGTAGATCCGGGTGCCGTCTGCCGTGGTGATGCTGCTCATGAAGACTCCTTGGTGGTTGGAGCCCCTACTGTCCGATTCGCGCATTGCGCGCGGATTGCAGTTCACCGCACCCTGTTTCAGCTGCAACCGAGCGTGCGCGCCAGGCTCTCGGCCAACTCCTGCAGGCCGAGCGGCTTGCGCAGCAGCGCCACCACGCCGGCATCGCGCGCACGCTGCTCGAGCGCCGCGCCGACGTTGCCGCTCACCAGGATCACCGGCAGCCCGGGCCGCACCGCCAGCAGCTTCAGCGCCAGCTCGCTGCCCGCGAGGCCCGGCAGCATCTCGTCGGTCAGAACCGCGTCGAAGCGCTGCGGGTCGGCCATGAAGGCTTCGAGTGCGCGCTCGCTCGAGTCGAAACCCACCGGTTCGTAGCCGAGCTCGGCCAGCAGCTCCTCGGCCAGTTCGACCAGCGGCCGCTCGTCGTCGACCACCATCACCACCTGCCCGTTGCCGCGCGGCCAGGCGGGATCGGCACGCAGCGGCGGCGCCTCCGACTCGCCCGACACCGGCAGCCACACCGTCACGCGCGTGCCGTGCCCGGCCTCGGTCGCGATGTCGATGGCGCCGCACAGGTCGGTCACGATGCCGTGCACCATCGACAGCCCCAGCCCTGTGCCCTCGCCCAGCTTCTTGGTGGTGAAGAAGGGATCGAAGGCGCGCTGCAGCACCTCGGGCGACATGCCCGCGCCGGTGTCGGCCACCACCAGCCGCACGTAGTGCCCCGGGGCCAGCTCTCCGTGCAGGAGCGGCCTGGGCGCGTCCAGGGTCTCGCGCTCGAGCACGACCTCGATGGCGCCGGCGTCGCCGAGCGCCTGGGCCGCGTTGGTGCACAGGTTCATCACCACCTGGTGCAGCTGGGTGCCGTCGCCCAGCACGGCCGCGGTGCCGGCGTCGAGCCGCGCATCGATGCGGATGCCGTCCTGCAGCGTGGGGCGCAGCATGGCGAGGGCTTCCTCCACCACCGCCTGGATGTGCACCGGCACGCGCTCGGCGACGCCGCTGCGGCTGAAGTCGAGGATGCGGCGCACCAGCACCCGCGCCCGCGCGCCGGCCTGCATCACGCGATCGATGTAGCGGCGCATGTCGGAGCCGGCCGCGGCGTGCTGCTGCGCCATTTCGCCGAAACCGAGGATCGCGCCCAGGATGTTGTTGAAGTCGTGCGCGATGCCGCCGGCCAGCGTGCCCAGCGACTCCAGCCGCTGCGCCTTTTGCAGCCGCGCCTCGAGCGCCGCCTTCTCGGCCTCGCCGGCCTCCAGCCGCCGCAGCTGGCGCAGCAGCCCCGCGATGGTCAGCACCACCAGCGCCGCGAGCAGCAGCGTGCGCACGACGGCGCTGCGCATCTCGTCGTACCAGGGTCGCAGCGCATGGTCTTCGTCGCGCGTGATGGTCAGCGTCAGCGGCCGTTTGCCCACGCCGACCGCGGCCACCAATTTGGCGCGGCCGTCCACCGGGCTCACCGAGCGGTCGATCAGCGGCGCGCCCTTGAAGGCCGTGAGCTCCGGGAAGCGCTCGCCCGTGGCCATACCGGGCTCCTCCGGCTGCCGCACGACCAGGGTGCCGTCGTCGAGCGTCAGCAGCAGCGCGCTGCCTTCGCCGAGTTCGATGGCCGAATACGCCGCCTGCAGTTCCTGCAGCGTGACGATGGCGGTGACCACGCCGTCGAACGTGCCGTCGCGCCGGGCCAGGCGGCGCGACACCACCAGCGCGGGCTGCCGGTTGGTACGGGTGACCACGGGTTCGTTGATGTAGAGGCCGCCCGCCGAGCCCTCGCGCTGGCTCTGGAAATATGGCCGGTCGGAAACGTCGGCCAGCGGCGCGCCGGTGATGCTGGAGCGGTGGCGCTGCCGGCCCTGGCTGTCGACCAGCGTCAGCACGCTGACCTGCGAGATGCCGACGACGCGCGCCGCCAGCGCGGCCGCGACGTCGTCCGGCGGCAGCCCGTGGCCGGTGGTTTCCCACCACTCGGCCGTGTCGCGCAGCAGCAGGTCGACCGCCTGCAGGTTGCGCGCACCCTGTTCGGCCAGGGCCTTGGCGAGGTTGCCGAGTTCGCGCTCGGTGGCGAACGTGATCTGCTGGTGCAGCCGCCAGCCGTCGTACACCGCCGAGCCGGCGAACGCGACCACCAGGACGATGCCCGCAGCGACGATGCGCTGCCGCAGCCGCTCGCTCGACGTCATGCGGCGAGTGCCGCCGCCACGGCGCCGAGCAGTTCGTCGCGGGTGCACGGCTTGGGGAGCAGCTGGTTCACGCCCAGCGTGCGGGCCACGTCGGAGTCGCGGCCCAGGCTGCGCGCGAGCTGGGTCGAGATGCCGATCACCGACGCCTGCGGGAACGCGGCATGCACCGCCTGCAGCGCGCGCGCGGTCTCGCCGCTGCGCGAGCGCGGGTGCGGCAGGTCGAGGATGACCACGTCGGCTGCGGCGCCATGCGTGTGGTGGAGGTTGTGGCGGGATGCGGCGTCGTGCCGCGGCAGCGAGCGGACGTCGTGCCCCTCGCCGGCCAGCCATTCGGAGATCAGCACGCGCATCGCGCTATCTTCCTCGATAACCATGATCTTCGACATGAAATCAGCCCCTGTCAGTCCCTGTTGCGTGCAGGTGCTGTGGTGCACCCATGGCGCCATTGGGACCGGTGCGGGTGCCGGGGCAATGTCAGATCGGCCGCCGACGATTTCATTTGTAATCCGGCCGTAGGCTCTCGTAGGATCGATTGGATTACGCTTCGAGCGCCATGAACACCGCCGCCCCCCACCTCCTCGTCGTCGACGACGATCCGGCACTGCGCGAGCTGATGTCGACCTACCTGCTGGAAAACGAATTCCAGGTCACCGCGGTGGCCACCGGCGCCGAGATGACGGCGGTGCTCCAGGAAACGGTGATCGACCTCGTGCTGCTCGACCTGCGGCTGGGCGGCGAGGACGGCATGCAGCTGGCACGCGGCCTGCGCGACACCAGCGAGCTGCCGGTCATCATCGTCACCGGCAAGCAGGACGAGGCCGACCGCGTGATGGGCCTGGAGATCGCCGCCGACGACTACGTCACCAAGCCCTTCAGCAACCGCGAGATGCTGGCGCGCATCCGCGCCGTGCTGCGCCGCTACCAGGCGCGTGCCGACGCCGCGCCGCTGGGCCGCAGCACCAAGCGCCGCGCCTATCGCTTCGCCGGCTGGGAACTGAACCTGCTGGCGCGCCGCCTCACCTCGCCCGAAGGCCAGCGCGTGGAACTCAGCAACGGCGAGTTCAACCTGCTGCTGGCGCTGTGCGAACAGCCGCAGCGCGTGCTGTCCCGCGACCAGCTGCTCGAGCTGTCGCGCCTGCACGGCGCGGAGGTGTACGACCGCTCCATCGACGTGCAGATCCTGCGGCTGCGCCGCAAGATCGAGATCGATGCGTCGGCGCCGAAGATGATCCGCACCGAACGCGGCGCGGGCTACGTCTTCGAGCCCCAGGTGCAAGTGCTGCACTGAGGCAGCGCCTCCGGCGCCCGCCGGCGCCATTCCCCGCGCGAAAGGCACCTTCCTCAGGTGCCCTCCGGTGCGCTCAGGCGCCGCGGCCGCTCTCGAACAGGAACCACGCGCGGCGCTCCGACTCGTCGATCCACACCTCCAGCAGGCTGGCCGTGGCCACGTCGCCGTAGCCGTCGCACATCCCGTGCGTGGCGCGCATGAAGTCGACGATGCGCAGGTTGTCCTCGCGCAGCTCGGCCAGCATGTCCTGCGGCGTGACGAAGGGCGCGTCGTTGTCCAGCAGGCGCTGGTGGCGCGCGATGTCTCCGATGGAGCGCAGCGTGGTGCCGCCGAGCTTGCGCGCGCGTTCGGCCAGCGGGTCGGTCATCGCGAAGATCTGGTCCGACTGCTCGTCGAGCATCAGGTGGTAGTCGCGAAAGTGCGGGCCCGACATGTGCCAGTGAAAGTTCTTCGTCTTCAGGTACAGCGCGAAGCTGTCCGCCAGCAGGGCCGCGAGGCCGCCGCCGATGTCGCGGCGGGCCTCGGTGCCGAGCGCGGTCGGCGAGTGCAGCGGTGCCTGACGGCGGGCGAGCGTGGATTCGAGTGTCATGGTCATGGAAGCGCCTCTTCGAGGTTGTGTCGGTGCATCGGATGGATGGAATGAACCGCCGGCCGATGCACAGCCCGTGGTCCACGAACGCACTTTGCGGCGGCCCGGTTGCCGGGTCGTTTCCATCGCCGGCGGCGGCGTTTCAGATGCAATCCCGGAGACGGAAAGCTCGGCTTCGGCACGCCGGCACTTCGCTACAGATGAAACACGGCGCCCGGCGGCTGAAACCGCGCTGCAAGCGGCGGCCAGCACGATGGGCCTCATTGCCCGGTCGCACCACGCGACCCATCCACCCGCCGAGGAGCCGCCGCATGCAAGCCGTCCAGACCCGCACCCCGCCCGCCGCCGCCGTGGCACGGCCGCCCGTCCACCTTGCGGTCACGCCGGGCGACCTGCGCTTCCTCGACCTGCTGGCCGCCTATCGCACGTCGGGCGGCCTGGCCACGGGCCATGAGATCTCGGCGCGCCGGCCGCTCGACGGGCTGTCGGCCGTCGCCCGCGCCGTCGCTGCCCGCGAAGTGATCGTCGTGGACTGGGGCGGCCAGCGCTGGCTGCCCTTTTTCCAGTTCGAACGCGGCGACGTGACGGTGCGCCAGCCGGTGCGCGCGCTGCTCGGCGAACTTTCCGGCGTGCTCGACGACTGGGACATCGCGCAATGGTTCGTGCAGCCCGACGCATGGCTGGACGGCGCGCAGCCGCTGCACCTGCTCGCCACCGATTTCCCGCGCGTGCACGACGCGGCGCGGGCGCTGCGCTTCGTGTGCCGCAACTGAAGAAGAACCGCCCACCCGCGAAGGACACCGCATGACCCTCCCCGACGATTCAGGCATCCGCCCCTACACCCACCCCGCCGGCGGCTGGGACGCGCTGGGCGCGGTCGCCAGGGCGATCCACGGGCAGATGAACGCCGTCTCGGGCACGCGCATCATGCTGCGCAACAACCAGCCCGACGGCTTCGACTGCCCCGGCTGCGCCTGGCCCGACCCCAAGCACACCTCGGCCTTCGAGTTCTGCGAGAACGGCGCCAAGGCCGTCACGTGGGAGGCCACGCGCAAGCGCGCCACGCCCGAGGTGTTCCAGCGCCACACCGTGAGCGAACTGCTGTCCTGGAACGACCACGACATCGAGGACCTCGGCCGCCTCACGCACCCCATGGCCTACGACGCGTCCACCGACCGCTACGTGCAGATCGGCTGGGACGAGGCCTTCGCGCGCATCGCATCGGTGCTGCAGGCGCTGCCCTCGCCCGACATGGCGGAGTTCTACACCTCGGGCCGCGCATCGAACGAGGCCGCGTTCCTCTACCAGCTGTTCGTGCGCGCCTACGGCACCAACAACTTTCCCGACTGTTCCAACATGTGCCACGAGGCCACCAGCGTGGGCCTGCCTCAGTCGATCGGCATCGGCAAGGGCACGGTGTCGCTCGAAGACTTCGACCACGCCGACCTCATCATCTCCATGGGCCACAACCCCGGCACCAACCACCCGCGCATGATGACCACGCTGCATGCGGCGTCGCGCCGCGGTGCCCCGATCGTGGTGTTCAACCCGCTGCGCGAACGCGCACTGGAGCGCTTCGCCGCGCCGCAGGACCCGATCGAAATGGCCACCTTCACCTCGACCGACATCGCCAGCGACTACCTGCAGGTGAAGGTCGGCGGCGACGCCGCGGCGCTGAAGGGCGTCATGAAGGGCGTGCTGGCCATCGATGCCGAAGACCTCGCCGCGGGCGGACCGGGCGTGCTCGACCGCGCGTTCATCGCACAGCACACGCAGGGCTTCGAAGCGCTGGCCGACGACCTGCACGCCACGGCATGGGCCGACGTGGAGCGCGCCTCGGGCCTGAGCCGGGAATCGCTCGAGCACGTGGCACGGCTCTATTGCAGGGCGAAGTCGACCATCGTCGCCTTCGGCATGGGCATCACGCAGCACCGGCTGGGCACGGACAACGTCCAGCAGATCTCCAACCTGCTGATGCTCAAGGGCAACTACGGGCGCCCCGGCGCGGGCATCTGCCCGGTGCGCGGGCACTCCAACGTGCAGGGCAACCGCACCGTGGGCATCGACGAGAAGGCGCCGCTGGCGCTGCGCCAGGGCATCGAGCGCGTCTACGGCTTCACGCCGCCCGCGCAGCGCGGGCACGACGCGGGCGAAGCCATCGAGGCCATCGAGGCGGGGCGCTCGAAGTTCCTCATGTGCCTGGGCGGCAACCTGGCCGTCGCCATGGCGGACCCGCAGCGCACCTTCGCGGCGGTGCGCAGACTGGAAATGGCGGTGCACATCGCGACCAAGCCCAACCGCTCGCACCTGCTGGTGGGCCGCCAGAGCATCGTGCTGCCCTGCCTGGGGCGCACCGAACTCGACCTGCAGGCCGGCGGCGTGCAGTCGATCACCGTGGAGGACTCGATGTCGATGGTGCACGCCTCCACCGGGCGGCTGCCGCCGCCGTCGGACCAACTGCGCTCGGAGCCGGCGATCGTCGCGGGCATCGCCAAGGCGGTGCTCCAGGGGCGGCACGGCATCGACTGGGACGCCATGGTGGCCGACTACGGGCGCATCCGCGACGGCATCGAAGGCGTGCTGGCAGGCTTCGACGGCTACAACGCGCGCATCCGGCAGCCCGGCGGCTTCAGGCTGCCGATCGGACCGGCCGAGCGCGTGTGGCACACCCCCTCGGGCAAGGCGCAGTTCCTCGTGATGCCGGGCTTGAAGGAAGACCCGCGCACCTCAGGCGCGCAGGTGCTCACGCTGGCCACCCTGCGCAGCCACGACCAGTACAACACCACCATCTACGGCTTCGACGACCGCTACCGCGGCATCTTCGGGCGGCGCGACGTGGTGTTTCTCAACGCCGACGACCTCGCCGCGCAGGGCCTCGCCGCGGGCGACCGGGTCGACCTCGAGGCAGTGCCGTTCAAAGGCGAGGCGCCGGCACCCGAAGGTGCGGTGCTGCGCAACCTCACCGCCGTGGCCTACGACATCCCGCGCGGATCGGCCGGCGCCTACTACCCGGAGGCCAATGTGCTCGTCGGGCTGGCGCATCGCGATGCGCAGAGCGGCACGCCGTCGTACAAGTCGGTGCCGGTGCGGGTTCGGCGCGCGGCCGGAGCCGGGCCTGGTCAGTAGAACCTGGGAATCGGCCCGACCTGCGGCGTGGTGTCGCCGCCCAGGTCGAGCGCGACGCGGTCCACGAAGCACCAGCCCCAGCCTTCCGGCGGGTCGTAGCCTTCGATGACCGGATGGTTCGTGGCCTGGAAGTGCGCCCGCGCATGGCGATGGGGCGAGTCGTCGCAGCAGCCGACATGGCCGCAGCTGCGGCAGATCCGCAGATGGACCCAGTCGCTGCCGATCTTCAGGCATTCCTCGCAGCCCCTGGCGCTGGGCACCACGTGCCGGATGCTGTCGGTGTGCGTGCATTGCTTGTGCTTGGTCACGTGGCTACTCCTGTGGATACGTTGGGCAGATGTCGACGGGCCGCGGCCGCACGGCCGGCCCGTCGGCCTCATGCGATTCTCGGGGTGGAGGTTTCGGGCTGATGTCGCGCGGCGGGCGTTTTCTTGCAAATCCAAGGTTCGCCGGAACCGCTGCGAGCGCCCGGCCGCAAGTCCCCGGACTTGAAACGCCATCGATTGCCCTTATGATTAGCACTCGCTGACGTTGAGTGCTAACAGGCCCTCGCGTCCAGTCGATGGGCGTCCGACCCCGGTCCGGCGCCCGACCACAAACCCGTTTCTTATCCATATCCAGGAGATGCAATGAAACTTCGTCCTTTGGCCGATCGCGTGATCGTCAAGCGTGTTGACAGCGAAACCAAGACCGCCTCCGGCATCGTCATCCCCGACGCAGCCGCTGAAAAGCCCGATCAGGGCGAAGTCCTGGCCGTGGGCCCGGGCAAGCGCAACGACAAGGGCGAACTGGCCGCACTGACCGTCAAGGTCGGCGACCGCGTCCTGTTCGGCAAGTACAGCGGCCAGACCGTCAAGGTCGGCGGCGACGAACTGCTGGTCATGAAGGAAGACGACCTGTTCGCGGTCGTCGAGAAGTAATCCACCCATCCCCTATTCGGAGTAAATCAACATGGCAGCAAAAGACGTCGTCTTCGGCGGAGAAGCCCGCGCACGCATGGTCGAGGGTGTGAACATCCTGGCCAATGCAGTCAAAGTGACCCTGGGCCCCAAGGGCCGCAACGTGGTGCTCGAACGCTCGTTCGGCGCCCCCACCGTGACCAAGGACGGTGTGTCGGTCGCCAAGGAAATCGAACTCAAGGACAAGCTCCAGAACATGGGCGCCCAGCTCGTGAAGGAAGTGGCTTCCAAGACTTCGGACAACGCCGGTGACGGCACCACCACCGCGACCGTGCTGGCACAAGCCATCGTTCGCGAAGGCTTCAAGTACGTGGCCGCCGGCATCAACCCGATGGACCTGAAGCGCGGCATCGACAAGGCCGTGACGGCCCTGGTCGAAGAGCTGAAGAAGGCCTCGAAGCCCACGACCACGTCGAAGGAAATCGCACAAGTCGGCTCGATCTCGGCCAACAGCGACGAAACCATCGGCAAGCTCATCGCTGACGCGATGGACAAGGTCGGCAAGGAAGGCGTGATCACCGTCGAAGACGGCAAGTCGCTCGAAAGCGAACTGGACGTCGTCGAAGGCATGCAATTCGACCGCGGCTACCTGTCGCCCTACTTCATCAACAACCCCGAGAAGCAATCGGCGCTGCTCGACAACCCCTTCGTGCTGCTGTTCGACAAGAAGATCAGCAACATCCGCGACCTGCTCCCCACGCTGGAACAAGTCGCCAAGGCTGGCCGTCCCCTGCTGATCATTGCCGAAGAAGTCGAGGGCGAAGCCCTGGCGACGCTGGTCGTGAACACGATCCGCGGCATCCTGAAGGTCGTGGCCGTCAAGGCGCCTGGCTTCGGCGACCGCCGCAAGGCCATGCTGGAAGACATCGCCATCCTGACGGGCGGCAAGGTCATCGCTGAAGAAGTGGGCCTGACCCTCGAAAAAGTGACGCTGGCCGACCTGGGCCAAGCCAAGCGCATCGAAGTGGGCAAGGAAAACACGATCATCATCGACGGCGCCGGCGCTGCTGCCGACATCGAAGCCCGCGTGAAGCAAGTGCGCGTGCAGATCGAAGAAGCCACGAGCGACTACGACCGTGAAAAGCTGCAAGAGCGCGTGGCCAAGCTGGCCGGCGGCGTTGCAGTGATCAAGGTCGGCGCTGCCACCGAAGTCGAAATGAAGGAAAAGAAGGCTCGCGTCGAAGACGCCCTGCACGCTACCCGCGCTGCAGTGGAAGAAGGCGTGGTTGCCGGTGGTGGCGTGGCTCTGCTGCGTGCCAAGCAAGCCGTCGGCGACCGCGTCAAGGGCGACAACGCCGACCAGGACGCCGGCATCAAGCTGGTGCTGAAGGCCATCGAAGCCCCCCTGCGCGAAATCGTGAACAACGCCGGCGGCGAAGCCTCGGTGGTGGTCAACGCCGTGCTGGCCGGCAAGGGCAACTACGGCTTCAACGCTGCCAACGACACGTACGGCGACATGCTCGAGCTGGGCATCCTGGACCCGACGAAGGTCACCCGCACCGCACTGCAGAACGCCGCTTCGGTGTCCTCGCTGCTGCTGACGACCGAAGCCATGGTGGCTGACGCTCCGAAGGACGACGCTCCTGCCGGCGGCGGCATGCCCGACATGGGCGGCATGGGTGGCATGGGCGGCATGGGCATGTAATTGCTCGCCCCCAGGCTGCGCGGCACTTCGTGTCCGCTACGCCTACCCCCTACCGGGGGCGACACCTGCGGACCGGCAGAGCCGGATCCGCGGTGTCTCGCGAAATGAAAAAGCCCCGCTTCGGCGGGGCTTTTTTCATGGCGCTCGCAACAGCGCTGCCTACTGGAACTGCGCTCGCACTGCTTGATACAGCGCCTGGAAACGTGCGTGCCTCGTCCTGTGGCCATCGGCTCCATCGGTCGAAGGCACCAATTGCTGCTTCACCAGCGGCAGCGTGCAGACCTCCGCCACCGCGCCACCGTCCGCCAGCCACGCGAGCCGCGCAGCCCCCAAGGCCCCGCCCGTCTCGCTGCCCGCATAGAGCGTCAGCGCCACGCCGAAGATGTCGGCCAGCAACTGCCCCCACCACACGCTGCGTGCGCCACCGCCGACGAGTGCCATCTCGCGTAGCGGCATGTCTTGCGGCAGACGCAAGGTGTCGAAACCGTCGCGCAGGCCGAAGCTCACGCCCTCGACCACGGCGTAGGCCATCTCCGCCGGGCCATGCGCATGCGTCAGCCCGAACAGCACGCCCTGCGCGTTCGCGTTGTTGTGCGGCGAGCGCTCTCCCGACAGGTACGGCAGGAACAGCGGGCAGTGCGCGCGCTGCGCGATCGGCACCGAGGCGGCCGCCTCGAGCAGCGCGGCCTCGTCGGCGAACCTGAAGGTCTTCGCGGCCCAGCTCACCGCGCTCGCGGCGGAGAGCATCACCGACATCTGGTGCCAGCGCTTCGGCAGCGCATGGCAGAAGGCATGCATCGCCTGCGCGGGATTCGGCAGGAACCGGTCGGTCGATACGAACACCACGCCCGAGGTGCCCAGCGAAACGAAACCCTGCCCCGGCTCGACCAGCCCCATGCCGACCGCGCTTGCGGCGTTGTCGCCCGCGCCTCCGGCAATCAGCACGTCGTGGCCCAGGCCCCAGCGCGCGGCCAGTTCGGGCTTCAACTTCGCGGAAACCTCGCTGCCCTCCACCAGCCGCGGCATGTGCGCGCGCGTGAGGCCGGTGGCCGCGAGCAGTTCGTCGGACCAGTCGCGCGCGCCCACGTCGAGCCACAGCGTGCCCGCCGCGTCGGACATCTCGCTGACCGCCTCGCCGCTGAGCATGAAGCGCAGCCAGTCCTTCGGCAGGAGCACGATTGCGACGCGCCCAAAGACTTCCGGCTCGTGCTCGCGCACCCACAGCAGCTTGGGCGCAGTGAAGCCGGGCATCGCGAGGTTGCCCGCGATCTCGCCGAGGCGCGGCACGGCGCGCGCGAGGGCCTCGCACTGCGAGCCGCTGCGGCCATCGTTCCACAGGATGGCCGGACGCAGCACCTCGCCCGCCGCATCGAGCAGCGTGGCACCGTGCATCTGGCCCGACAGGCCGATGGCACGCACTGCCGCAAGCTCTTCGGGATGCGACTTGCCGAGCGCGTGCATCACCTCTTCGAGCGCCTGCCACCATTGCATGGGCGCCTGCTCCGACCACAGCGGCCGCGGCCGCTCGACCGTGAGCGGCGCGCGTGCCACGCCCACGATGCGATGGTCGTCGGCGAGCAACAGCGCCTTGAGTTCGGAAGTGCCGAGGTCGAGTCCCAGATACAAGATGAACTCCTACTTTTCAGGTTTGCCGTGCTTTCGCGCGGCGAATGCACGAAGAACTAGCTGCCCGTTCAAGAAACACCGAGGAACCGGCTTTGCCGGGCCTCCGGTGTTGCCCCCGGTAGGGGGTAGGAGAAGCGACACGCAGTGCGCGAAGCCTGGGGGCGAGCCAAGAAACACCGGGCCTCCGGTGTTGCCCCCGGTAGGGGGTAGGAGAAGCGGACACGAAGTGCCGCGCATCCTGGGGGCGAGCCTCATATCCCGAATCGCGTGTCGGCCTGCTTTCGGAATTCGCTCGGCGTCATGCCCTTGATCTCGAGGAAGCGCCGGTTGAAGTTGGCGACGTTGTTGAAGCCCACCTGGTAGCAGATGTCCGTCACGTAGTGATCGGTCTGCATCAGCAGGTGGCAGGCGCTGTTGATGCGCACGCGGTTCACGAAGTCGGTGAAGCTGTTGCCGGTGGAGCGCCGGAAGAAGCGGCTGAAGCGGCTCTCGCTCATGCCCAGCTCGGCCGCCACATCCGACATGGAGATCGGGTCGGCCATGTTGTTGGTGATGCGGTTGACGATGCCGTTGATCTGGTCGACCTGCGCATCGCCGTCCGCGCCTTGCGCACCCTGCATCTGCACGCTCGACAGCAGCCGGTAGTCGGTGCATTCGGCCAGGTCGGCGAGGAACTCGCAGAACAGCCCCAGGCGCCGCACACCGCGCGCGGCCTTGATGTGGTCCCAGTGCGCCTGCGCCTTCTGCGACATGCCGAAGAACTCGATGCCGTGGCGCGCGCGCTCGAGCAGTTGCATCACCTCGCGCAGCTCGGGAATCTCGGCGGCCGCGCGTTCGATGGGTTCGTGGCGGAACTGGATCACGCGGTCGCGCCCCGCGGCGCCGCCTTCGGGCACGTCGAGCGAGATCCAGTTGTGCGGCAGCCGCGGACCGCACAGCACCAGGTGGCCGGGCTGGAATGGCCCGATCCAGTCGCCGATGAAGGCCTTGCCCGAGGTCTCGGTGATCAGGTGCAGCTCGTAGTCTTCATGGAAATGCCAGCGCACCAGCGGGCTCGGGAAGCCGTGCGCCAGGCAGCGCACCAGGCCGGTTTCCTCGGGTGCCTCGTAGCCCAGCGAGGGCGAGCGCGCGAAGTCGCGCTCCAGCTCGGGTTGGCGCTGGCGCGGGACCGGGCGCTTGCGTGTGGACGTCGTCATGGCAGCAACAGTTCAGGCCGGACGGTCAGGACCGCGCGGCCACAGCGGTATTCTGTGCCTCCGCGAGCGCGGCGTGAACCGCAGCCAGCGTCGGTGGATCGGCACCCTCCCGGGTGCAGTTGAGCGCAGCGGCGGTGGCGGCGAACGCCATCACCTCGCGCCAGGTCTCGTCGCTCAGGCCGGCAAGCTGCGCCGGTTGCTCCACACCATGCGCGAGCAGCGAGACCGACAGCCCGGCCGTGAAGGTGTCTCCGGCACCGATGGTGTCGACCACCTGCACGCGCGGCGCAGCCACGGCCAGCGGCGGCTGGCCTCCGCGCCAGAGCGTCGCGCCTTCACCGCCGCGCGTGACGATCACCGCGCGCGCGCCGGCTTCCAGGATCCGGGCCGCCAGCGCATCGACCGGCTGGCCGGGCGCGAGCAGTTCGGCGTCCTCGTCGCTGAGCTTGACCAGGTCGGCCATGGCAAACCAGCCTGCAACGCGTGCCCGGTAGGCAGGCAGGTCGGCAATGAGGCTGGGACGCACATTCGGGTCGAACGCGATCACGCGCTGCCCGCGGTTCGCGGCGACCAGGTCGGCGATGCGCGTGGCGGCCGGGTCCTGCAGCAGCGAGATGGAGCCGAAATGCAGGAAGCGGCATTCCGCCGGCAGCTGCGGCAGCGGCTCGGGCGCCCAGGTGGCGTCGGCGCTGCCGCGCGTGTAGAAGGCGTAGCGGTTGGTCTGCGGCGTGCGTTCGACAAAAGCCAGCGTCGACGGTGCGCTGCTGCGCAGGATGAAGCTGGTGTCCACGCCGTTGCGCTGCAGGAAGCCCATCAGCCGTTCGCCGAACAGGTCGGTCGACAGCTGCGTGAGAAAACCCGTGGGCTGCCCGAGCCGGGCGCAGGCCACGGCGGTATTGAGCGGTGAGCCGCCCTCGTGGCCGAGGAAAGCGAGCGTGCCCGCCTCGCTGGCGGTGAAATCGATCAGGGCTTCGCCCGTGAGTGCTATGCGCATGGTGTCTGGATTCTGGATCAGGGCAAGGCGCGCGCATCGGCCAGGAAGCCGCTTTCGGCGGCCAGCGTGGCCGGGTGGTCGAGCAGTTCGGCGAAGAGGCGCGGCGGGATGGTGACGGCCCCCACGCCGAGCCCCAGAAGAGAGAGATACGCCTCGCGCGAACGGATGCTCGCCACCAGCAGCCGCGTGCACGACGACGTCCGGCGCGCGACCAGCGATTGCATCTGCGCGATCAGCGCGAGGCCGTCGACACCCGCGTCTTCGAGACGTCCGAGGTACGGCGCAGCGTAGGCCGCGCCCAACTGCGCCGCAAAGTGCGCCTGCTCGGGCGCGTACACGGCGGTCCATGTGACGGGCACGCCCTGTGCGATGAGCTGCGCGCCGGCGTCGAGCCCCTGTCGCGTGGCGGGAATCTTGATGACGAGCTGGCCGCTGTCGAAATGGGCCAGCAGCGCCCGCGCGTCCTCGAGCATGCCGTCGACCTCGCTCGAATAGACCTGGGCCTGCACCTGCCGCGCGCCCATTTCGATGCAGCGCTTCAGCAGGGCCGGCACGGCCGCGCGGCCCACGCCGGCGCGCTGCAGGAGCGTCGGGTTCGTGGTCACGCCGTGCACCACGGGATGCGGCAGGCAGGCCTGCAGCTCGGCCAGGTCGGCGCTGTCGAGGTACAGGTGGAAGTCGTCGTTCATCGCTTCGGACACGCAGGAAAAAAACAGTCAGCTCATGACGTTGCCGCCGTCGACATTGAGGGTCTGCGCCGTGATGTAGCGCGCCTCGTCGCTGGCAAGGAACACTGCCGCCCCGGCGATGTCCGCCGGCACACCCATGCGGCCCAGGGGCACCGCCAGCCCGACCTGCCGCTTCTTCTCGCCCAACGGCAGCCCTTCGGCCTTGGCGAACAGGCTGTCGACATGGTCCCACATCGGCGTATCGACCACGCCGGGAGAAATACCGTTCACGCGGATGCCGTGCGGCGCCATGGCCAGCGCAGCGCTCTGCGTGTAGCTGATGACGGCCGCCTTGGTCGCGCAGTAGTGCGACACCAGCGCCTCGCCGCGGCGCCCCGCCTGCGAGGCCATGTTGATGACCGACGCGCCTTGCGTGCCGGCCTCGACCATGTGACGCAGCACCGCCTGCATCACGAAGAACATGCCCTTCACGTTCACCGCGAAGAGCCGGTCGAACGAGGCTTCGTCGCTGTCGAGCAGCGGCGCCAGGTCGAACACCGCGGCGTTGTTGAACAGCGTGTGGATCGGCCCGAACGCAACCTGCGCCTCGGCCAGCATGTGCGCGATGGCCTGCGTGTCGGTGACGTCCGCAGCGATGTAGGCGAGCATCTCCGGATGCGCCTGCTGCGCCGCGCGCACGGCGTCGGGCGCGGCGGTGGCGCGGTCGATCACGGTGCAGCGCGCGCCTTCGGCGATGCAGGCCCGTGCCACGGCCAAGCCGATGCCGCCGCCCGCGCCGGTCAGCAGCACGTGCCGGTCCTGCAGGCGGCCGCTCATGGCCTGCTCTCCGTTGCGATGAAGTGCGTGGCGCGCTCGCCGGCGCGACGCACGGCCTCGATCAGGCGCGCATCGGCTGCAAGCTCGCCCCACAGCCCCGCGTCCGAGCACAGCGCGACGACCGGGTCGGCCGCATCGCAGATGGCGTGCGCCACGGCTTCGTCCATGCCCTGGTCCTGGTAGGCGTAGGGCAACGCCCCCTGGTGCCAGCGCTGCAGGAACGCGAGGAACAGCGCAGGCAGCATCGCCACGCTGTCGATGCCCTGCCCGGCCGCCAGCCGCTCGCGCACGGTCGGCGCAATGAAGCCGGGGATCTTCGAGAAGCCGTCCGCCGCCACGCGCTGGTTGGTGTCGCGGATGGCCGGGTTGCCGAAGCGGTCGAGCACCACGTCGCGGTAGACGGCCAGGTCGATCGGGCTCGGCACGAGACACGGGATGACGTCGTCGGTGACGTAGTCGAACGCCATCCTGCGGATGGCTGCGTTGTGCGTGCCTTCGTGGATGAAGTTCAGGCCCACCAGCGTGCCCGCCCAGGCGATGCAGCTGTGCGTGGCGTTGAGGATGCGGATCTTGGCCTCTTCGTACGGCTGCACCGACTCGACCAGTTCCACGCCCACGCGGCCCCAGTCGGGCCGGCCCGCTGCGAAGTTGTCTTCGATGACCCACTGGATGAAGCTCTCGCCGGTGATGGCGGCCGCGTCGTCGCGCCCGGTGGCGGCCTTGACGCGCGCGCGCAGCTCGGGCGGGGGGCGCGGCGTGATGCGGTCGACCATGGCATTGGGGCAGCGCGTGTTCGCATTCACCCAGGCCAGCAGATCGGTGTCGCCAGACAGCCCGATGAACTCCAGCAGGCCTGCATGGAAACGGTCGCCGTTGTGGCGCAGGTTGTCGCAGTTCAGCAGCGTGACCGGCCCCGCGTCGGCTTGCTTGCGCGCGCGCAGGATGGCGCACACCGCGCCGTAGATGGTCACGTTGTCGCCGCCGGCCTCGCCCTTGCGTGCGCGTTCCACATCGGCGGCGAGGTCGCCGAACGACAGGTCCAGCCTGCCCTTGTCGTCGAGGTAGTAACCAGCCTCGGTCACGGTGAACGACACGATGCGCGTCGAGGCCGCCGCGCCGCGCGCGATCACGCTGGCCAGCGAGCGCTCCCAGGGCAGCACCTCGCGGATGGCCTCGATCTGTTCGTAGCGGTATTCGCCCGCGGGCGAGACCGTTTCGAGCGTGTAGCGGCCGCCCTGCGCCTGCAGCGCCGCGACGACGTCGGCCATGTCGGGCCGGATGTTGGCGCCCGACAGCGACCAGCGGGTGTCGCCCGCCTCGATCAGCCGCTGCAGGTAGACCGCCTGGTGCGCGCGATGGAACGAGCCCAGGCCCAGGTGAAGCACCGTGAACTCCGTGGGAGCCGGTGGAATGTGCGCGATGGTCACGGGAATGTCCGTTGAAGAATGCAGTGAAGAAAAGAAGGTGGCGTCACGCGCTGACCGAACGGCCCTCGCGGTTGAAGAGGTGCAGCACCGAAGGATCGAGCTCCACCGCCACGTCGTCGCCCGCCTGCAGCGGCGTGCGGTCGTTCTGGCGCGCGATCAGCGGCACGCCGCCGACGTCGACGTGGATCAGCGTGTCGGCGCCCAGCGCCTCGATGAGCTCGACGCGGCCCTGCACGTCGCTCACCGGTGAGCCCTGCTTCGGATACACGCGCAGGCCCTCGGAACGCACGCCGAGAAAACCGTCGGCGGGAAGCCTGCCGCCGGTGGCGGCGGAGAAGCTCGGAATGGCGCTGGCCGCCACCATGTTCATCGACGGCATGCCGATGAACTGCGCGACGAACTGGTTGGCCGGGCGGTCGTACAGCTCCAGCGGCGTGCCGACCTGCTCGATCAGCCCGTCCTTCAACACCACCACGCGGTCGGCCAGCGTCATGGCCTCGACCTGGTCGTGCGTCACATAGATGGTGGTCGCGCCCAGCGCGCGGTGCAGCTTGTGGATCTCGACGCGCGTGTTGCCACGCAATGCCGCGTCGAGGTTCGACAGGGGCTCGTCGAACAGAAACACCTTGGGCGCGCGCACGATCGCGCGACCGATGGCCACGCGCTGGCGCTGGCCGCCAGACAGGTCCTTGGGCGTGCGGTCGAGATACTGCGTGAGGTTGAGCGTCTTCGCCGCGTGCTCGACCTTCGTCCTGATCTCGTCCTTGGGCACGCCGGCGAGCTTGAGTGCGAACGACATGTTGTCGTACGCGCTCATGTGCGGATAGAGCGCATAGCTCTGGAACACCATGGCCAGGTCGCGCTTGCCCGAAGGCGCCCAGGTGATGTCCTTGCCGTCGAGCATCAGGTTGCCGCTGGTGATGGGCTCCAGCCCCGCAATGAGCCGCAGCAGCGTCGACTTCCCGCAGCCCGAGGGCCCGACGAAGACGATGAACTCGCCCTTCTGGATCTGCAGGTCGACGCCCTTGATGATGTTGACGTCGCCGAAGCTCTTCTTGATGTTCTTGAGTTCGAGGTAGGCCATTCAAAACTCCTTGATTGCTCGTGAGCAGGCTGCCGAAGCGCCTGCACGGGTCGAAAGCGCGCAGCGGAATGCGGGAGCTGCCGCGGAACCGGCTTTGCCGGGCCGCTGGCAGCGCCCCCTTGAAGGGGTTGGCGAGGCGACACGAAGTGCGCGAAGACTGGGGGTGTTCATTTCACTGCGCCGAAGGTCAGGCCTTGCACCAGCTGCTTCTGGCTGAACCAGCCGAACACCACGATGGGCGCGATGGCCATCAGCGAGGCCGCCGACAGCTTGGCCCAGAACAGGCCCTCGGGACTGGAGTACGAGGCGATCAGCGTGGCCAGCGTGCCCGCCTTGGCCGAGGTCAGGTTGAGCGCCCAGAAGGCCTCGTTCCAGCTCAGCACCAGGCACAGCAGGCCGGTCGAAGCGAGCCCGCCCACCGACAGCGGCATCACCACGTGGCGGAACTCGGTCCAGAGGTTGGCCCCATCCATGCGCGCGGCCTCCAGGATCTCGGGCGGGATGTCCTTGTAGGCGCTGTAGAGCATCCACACCATGATCGGCAGGTTCGACAGCGTGAACACGATGGTGAGTGCGGTCAGCGAATCGAGCATGCCCGCGGTCTGCGCGATCACGTAGATGGGCACCAGCGCGCCCACGGCCGGCATCATCTTGGTGGAGAGCATCCACATGAGGATGTCGCGCGTCTTGCGCGTGCGGAAGAAGGCCATCGAGTACGCCGCCGGCGCCGCGATCAGCAGGCCCAGGATGGTCGAGCCCAGGCTGGTGATGAGCGAGTTGCGCGCATAAAGCAGGTAGTCGCTGCGGCGCTGCACCTCGCCGAAGTTGTCGAGCGTGGGCTCGAAGATGAACAGCGGCGGCACATGGATGGCCTGCAGTTCCGTTTTGAAGGCCGTGAGGAACAGCCAGCCGAGCGGAAAGAACAGCAGCAGCGTGACGGCCCATGCCACCACCGTGCGGATCGCCTGCGGCACGAAATTGCTGGGAGCTTGTTGTTGCATGGCTCAGGTACTCCAACGTGCGAGGGTCGGCGAAGCGGCACGAAGTGCGCGAAGACTGGGGGTGTGCAACATGGCTAGTCGAGGTTCTTGCCGATGATGCGGATGAGGAACACGGCCACGATGTTGGCCAGCACCACCGCGAAGAGCGCACCGGCCGAAGCCACGCCCACGTCGAAGTTCATGAGCGACTGCTTGAAGATCATGTAGGTCATGTTCGTGCTCTCGTTGCCCGGGCCGCCGTTGGTGGTGATGGCGATCTCGGCGAACACGCTGAGCAGGAAGATCATCTCGATCATGATCACCACGGCCATCGGGCGGCCGAGGTGCGGAATGGTCAGATAGAAGAAGCGCTGGAACGGGCTGGCGCCGTCCATGCGCGCGGCCTCCATCTGCTCGCGATCGAGCGACTGCAGCGAGGTGATGAAGATCAGGCAGGCGAAGGGCAGCCACTGCCAGGCCACCATGATGATCACGGACAGCAGCGGCACGTCGGTCAGCCAGTCGACCGGCTGCGCGCCGAAGAAGCGCCACACATCGGCCAGCACGCCGTAGATGGGGTTCATCATCATGTGCTTCCACAGCAGCGCATTCACCGCAGGCATGACGAAGAACGGCGAGATCAGCAGCACGCGCACGATGCCGCGGCCCGGGAACGGCTCGTTCACCAGCAGCGCGAGCAGCACGCCGAACACCACCGTGATCACGATCACGCTGCCGATCAGCAGCAGCGTGTTCCAGGTGGCCGGCCAGAAGTCGGGGTCGGTGATGAAGTAGTGAAAGTTCTCGATGCCCGCGAAGGTGCGTTCGCCGGGCTGCATGAGGTTGTAGTTCACCAGCGAGAAGTACAACGTCATCGCGAGCGGCACGATCATCCAGAGCAAGAGCGTGAGCACCGCGGGCGCCATGAGGGCGCGGGGCAGGAGTCTTTTCATGAGGCAGTCCGTTCTCTTGTTGTCCCCGGCACCTTCCTCCGCTGGGGGAAGGCCGGGATGGGGCCGCCTGTTCAGGCGCGGCGTTGTCGCGAGCGCCGCGTGCCCCCATCCCTACCCTCCCCCGGAAGGGGAGGGAGCAAGCCACCAAGGCCTGGCGGGCTTACTTGTAGTAGCCGCCCTTTTTCATTTCGCGCTCGGCTGCCGTCTGCGAGGTCTTCAGCGCCTGGTCGACCGTGACCTTGCCCGACAGGGCCGCGCTCATCTGCTGGCCCACCGCCACGCCGATGGCCTGGAACTCTGGAATGGCGGCGTACTGCACGCCGACGTACGGCGACTTGGGCAGCGTGCTGTCGGTGAGGTTGGCGCTGTCGATGGCCTTCTTCTCGGCTTCTGCGAACTTGGCAACCTTCTGGAACTCGGGGTTCGCATAAGTCGACTTGCGCGTGCCGGTCGGCACCGAGGCCCAGCCGGTTTCCTTGGCCACCAGGTTGATGTAGTCCTTCGACGTGGCCCACTTGATGAACTTCTGCGCGGCCTCGTCCTTGGTCGAGCTGGCGGGAATGGCGAGGTTCCACGACCACAGCCAGTTGGCGCCCTTCGGCGTGGTGGCGGTGGGCGCCTGCGCGAAGGCCACCTTGTCGGCCACCTTCGACTGCTTCGGGTCGCTGATGAACGAAGCGGCGATGGTCGCGTCGACCCATGCCGCGCACTTGCCTTCGTTGAACAGCGCGAGGTTCTCGTTGAAGCTGTTGGCCGAAGCGCCCGGAGGGCCGTCCTTCTTCATGATGTCGACGTAGAAGGTGATCGCGTCCTTCCAGGCCTTGGTGTCGATCTGCGGCTTCCACTGCATGTCGAACCACTGGCCGCCGTTGGTGTTCACCAGCGTGGTCAGGAAGGCCATGTTGTCGCCCCAGCCCGGCTTGCCACGCAGGCACATGCCGTACACGCCGGCCTTGGGGTCGTTGACCTTGTCCGCGAACTCCTTCACCTGCGCCCACGTGGGCTGGTCGGAGAACTTGATGCCGGCCTTGTCGGCCAGGTCCTTGCGGTACATGAGCATCGAGCTCTCGCCGTAGAACGGTGCGGCATACAGCTTGCCGTCGTTCGACAGGCCGTTGCGGATGGCGGGCAGCAGGTCGTCCACGTCATAGGCCGCATCGGTGGCGATGGGCTTGAGCCAGCCCTTCTTCGACCAGATCGGTGTTTCGTACAGGCCGATGGTCATCACGTCGAACTGGCCGCCCTTGGTGGCGATGTCGGTGGTCACGCGCTGGCGCAGCGTGCCCTCCTCGAGCGTGACCCACTTGAGCTTGATGTCGGGATTGGCTTTCTCGAAGAAGGGGGTGAGCTTCTGCATCTCGATCATGTGGCCGTTGTTGACGGTCGCGATCACGAGTTCGGTGGCGGCCTGGGACACGACGCCCGTACCGATGAGCGCGAGGACGAGGCCCGCTTTCAGAAAACGCTTCATGTTGTCTCCTAGAGGTGAGCGACGCCCTCTTGTCGGGTCGCCGTGCGGGGATTCTGAAGAAACGTGATTGCAGTTTTGGTACTTCGATTGTCAGCACAGGTACTTTCATGCACCAGTTGAGTAGGAGATTCCCTAATCAATGCAATACAGCATGCATTGTGCGCAATCCAAAGGCCTCAGGTGCCGATTCGCGTGGATTCGTACCGGGCAGCGCCGCACGACGCTGCTTCAGCCCCTCTCGCCCAGCAGCTGGCGCCGGAACTGCGCGGCGGCCGGCGACAGCGGCCGGTCCTCTCGGGTGATCAGGCTGATCGGCGGCACGCGCACCGGCAGCTCGATCGGCACGGTGCGCAGCACGCCCAGCCGGGCGTAGTGGCCGGCTTGCGAGGCGGGCATGACGGCCGCCATGTCGGAGTTCTCGAGCAGCGCGGTGATGGCGATCGGCGATGCCGTTTCGATGATGTCCAGCCGCGCCTGGATGCCGGCCTCGCGCATCGCCGCCTCGAAGCGCCCGCGCTGCGGCGAACCCGGCGGCTGCAGCACCCACGACCAGCTCGCCATGTCGGCCAGCGTGACGCTCGCGCGCTCGAACACCGGATGCGCCGCACGCACCACCACCACCTGCGACTCTCCCAGCAGCGGCACGCTCGCGTACTTCGCCTCGTCGTGGCCGTCGGTGAGGCGCCCCAGCACGAGGTCGACGTCGCCCTGCTCCAGCTGCGCCTGGATCACGTCGCTGGTCTCCACCACCACCGACACCGCCACCTGCGGATGGCGGCGGTGGTACTCGACCAGCGCGGGCGCCAGCAGCTCGGGCACGGCGCCCGGCACCGAGCCCACACGCAGCGCGCCGCTCAGGCCCGAGCGCAAAGCCAGCATCTCCTCGCGCGCAGAGCCGAAGTCGCTGAGCACGCGGCGTGCATAGCGGATGAGGATCTCGCCGTAGGGCGTGGGCTCCATGCCGCGCGCCAGCCGCTCGAAGAGCCGCTCGCCCAGCGAATCCTCCAGCTGCTGCAGCAGCTTGGTCGCCGCGGGCTGGCTGATGTTCATGGCCTCGGCCGCGCGGCCCAGGTGGCGGTGGGTGTCGAGCCGGGCCAGCAGCAGCAGTTGGCGCGGGCGCACATGGAGCATCAGCGATGCGTCGGTGAGGCCGGATGTCATGCGCAAAAGTATATGGAGCCTCGGCCTTTTTCGATTGGATCGGAATGGCGAAGCTTCGTACGCTCGGCCTCACAACAAGCTGGAGACAACCCGATGAAGCTTTCCTTCCTGGCCCGCGCGGCGGGGCTGGCGGCAGCGCTGCTCGCGGCGGCCGCGGCCGGCGCCGAACCGGCGTACCCCGACAAGCCGATGCGCATCATGGTGGGCGCCTCGCCCGGCGGCGGCACGGACATCCTGGCGCGGGTGCTGGCCGACAAGTTCTCCCCGGCGCTCAGGCAGCCGGTGGTGGTCGAGAACCGGCCCGGCGCATCGAACACCATCGCCGGCGAACTCACCGCCCGCGCGCCGGCCGACGGCGCCACGCTGCTGCTGGCCACCAACACCGCGCAGGCGGTGGCGCCGCACATCCTCAAGCTCAAGTACGACCCGCTGAAGGACCTGCAACCGGTCGGCCTGGTGGCCGTCATGCCCAACGTGCTGGTGGTGTCGGCCAGTTCGCCCTACCGTTCGGTGAAGGACCTGGTGGCCGCCATGGCGGCGAAGCCGGGCGGCTTCAAGTACGCCTCCTCGGGCATCGGCAGCACGCAGCACGTGGGCGGCGAGGCCTTCAACCTGGCCACCGGCATGAAGTCGATCCACGTGCCCTACAAGGGCAGCTCGCAGGCGCACATCGACATCATCGCGGGCGAGGTCGACATGATGTTCGACAGCACCTCCTCGGCCATGGGCCAGATCAAGGCCGGCAAGTTCCGCGCGCTGGCCGTGAGCGCGCCGCAGCGCTCGCCCGAGCTGCCCGACGTGCCGACGCTGGCCGAGCAGGGCATCAAGGGCGCCGACGTGTCGACCTGGTACGGCCTCTACGTGACGGCCGGCACGCCCCGTCCCGCCGTCGAACGGCTGAGCGCCGAACTCACGCGCACGCTCAAGCTGGCCGACGTGCAGACCCGCATCAAGGCGCTGGGCGGCGAACCCGGCGGGCTGACCGGCGATCCCTTCGCCGCCATGAACAGGCAGGAGTTCGACCATTACGGCCAGCTCGTGCGCGACGCCAACATCAAGGCCGAATGAAGCGGCCTTCTCCTTCACTTCCCAACCGAGCCACGACCGACATGCCCACCCCCTCGACAACCCCGCGCGTGACCTCCGCCAAGCCCCGCCTCGCCGTGCTGCTCGGCGATCCCGGCGGCGTCGGCCCCGAGATGGCCGTGAAGCTGCTCGCGCGCCAGCGCAACCTCGACGCCGCACGCGTGCTGCTGATCGCCGACCCGGTGGTGCTGGCTGCGGGCGAACGCGTGGCGGGTGTGAAGCTCGACCCGCTGCAGGCCGACAGCCTCGGCGCGGTGCGCTTCGAAGACGGCCGTCCCACGCTGCTCGCACACGACTGGATGAACGGGCAGGAGGCGGTGCCCGGCGAATCGAACGAGCAGTCGGGCCGGGCCTCGTTCGAGGCGCTGGAGCTGGCCACGCTGGCGGTGCGCCGCGGGCAGGCCGACGGCATCCTGTTCGCCCCGCTCAACAAGCATTCGCTGCGCCTGGGCGGCCTGGTGCACGAGGACGAGCTCCGCTACATGCAGGAGCGGTTCGCGGTGAGCGGCTTTGTCTGCGAGTTCAACCTCACGGGCGCGCTGTGGACCTCGCGAGTCACATCGCACATTCCGCTGAAGGATGTGGCGAGCCACATCACGGTCGACGGCGTGCGGGACGCGGTGAAGATCATCGCGGCCGCGCTGCGCCGTGCGGGCGTGGCGCAGCCGCGCATCGCGGTGACCGGGCTCAACCCGCATGCGGGCGACGGCGGCTCCATCGGCATGGAGGAAATCGAGATCATCGCGCCGGCCATCGAGCAGCTGCGCGGCGAAGGCTACGACGCGCGGGGACCGTTCTCGCCCGACACGGTGTTCATCGGTGCGCGTCGCGGCGATGTCGATGCCGTGGTGTCGATGTACCACGACCAGGGCCAGATCGCGATGAAACTCATGGGCTTCGAGCAGGGGGTGACGCTGCACGGCGGCCTGCCGGTGCCGGTGGCCACGTCGGCCAGCGGCAGCGCCTTCGACATCGCGGGCCGGGGAATCGCCAAGATCGAAGGCCTGCAGCAGGCCTTCGATCTGTGCGTGCGCATGGCCGGCGGCGCGCCGGCACGTTCGGCCGAAGCGCTTACTGCGGCTGCGGGCTGAGGCGTTGCAGCAGGCCCGCTGTGGAGGCGTCGAGCCCCGTGACGTCGCCCGAGGCGAGGCGCGGCTCGATGTCCTTCGCGAGCACCTTGCCCAGCTCCACGCCCCACTGGTCGAAGCTGTTGATGCCCCACAACGCACCGCTGGTGAACACGCGGTGTTCGTACATCGCCAGGAAGGCTCCCAGCGCTTCGGGCGTGAGCTTCTCGAACACGAAGAAGGTGCTCGGCCGGTTGCCCGGAAAGTTCCTGTGGCCGCCCTCGTCGAGCTTGCCGACCATGAGCGCCTGCGCCTGCGCGAGCGCATTGGCCAGCAGCTTGGGGTGATGGCCTTCGAGGTCGTGCGACGCGTCGCGCACCGCCACGAACTCGAGCGGCGTCACGTCGGTGCCCTGGTGCAGCATCTGGAAGTAGGCATGCTGGCCATTGGTGCCGGGTTCGCCCCACAGCACCGGCGAGGTTCCGACTGCCACGGGCCTGCCGCCCGCATCGACCTGCTTGCCGTTGCTTTCCATCTCTAGCTGCTGCAGGTAGGCCGGCACGCGCTTCAAAGCGCTGTGGTACGGCGCGATGCTGCGGCTCGTGAACTTGTGGAAGTTGCGATACCAGACGTCGAGCAGGCCCAGGCGCACCGGCAGGTTCTGCGCGAGCGGCGCGGTGCGGAAGTGCTCGTCCATCGCGTGCGCGCCCGCGAGCAGCCGGCGGAAGCCATCGGCACCGATGGCCAGCGCGATCGGCAGGCCGATGGCCGACCACAGCGAATAGCGCCCGCCCACCCAGTCCCAGAAACCGAAGGTGGTGTCGATGCCGAACTTCTTCGCCGCTTCCACGTTGGTGGTGAGCGCCGCGAAATGGCCTGCGATGTCGGTGCCGCCCGATTGCTCGTACCAGCGCTTCGCCGACTGCGCGTTGGTCATCGTCTCGGCAGTGGTGAAGGTCTTCGAGGCGATCAGGAACAGCGTGTGCTCGGGCGCAAGGCCCTTCAGCACGCCCGCCAGTTCATGCCCGTCGACGTTGGAGACGAAGTGGAAGCGCTTGCCCGGCGCGGCGAACTCCGCCAGCGCCAGCACCGCCATCTGCGGGCCGAGGTCGGAGCCGCCGATGCCGATGTTGACCACGTCGGTGATCGTGTGGTCGCCGCGCACCTTCTCGGCATAGGCGAGCATCGCGTCGAGCGTGGCGTGCACCTCGCGAAGCTCGTTGACCGTCTTCGGCCCGGTGGGCGCATCGGCCGGCGCGCGCAGCAGCGTGTGGAGCACGGCACGGTCTTCGGTGTTGTTGATGTGCTCGCCCGCGAACATCGCGTCGCGGTGTGCCTCGAGGCCGCATTCGCGCGCGAGCGCAAGCAGCAGGCCTTCGGCGCGCGTGTCGATCAGGTTCTTCGACAGGTCGGCGAAGACGTGCGGCGCCTGCTGGCTGAAGCGGGCAAAGCGGTCCGCGTCGTCCACGAAGGCATGGCGCACGTCGAACTGGCGGCCCGCCGTCTCGAAGTAGGACTGCAGCTGCGCCCAGGCCGGTGCGCGGTCGCAGCGAAGCGTCATGGCCATCTTTATTTGCCGCTTTCCTGCATCAGCTTCTCGAGCTTGACGGCGTCGGCCGCGAAGGCACGGATGCCTTCGGCGAGCTTCTCGGTGGCCATCGCGTCCTCGTTGAGCGCGAAGCGGAAGCCCGCCTCGTCGTAGCTGACCTCGGGTGCGTCACCCTTGGCGGCGGCCTTGGCGTCGAGCGCATGCGCGAGCGGCTCGTTGCTCGCAGCCAGTTCTCCCAGCAGCTCGGGGCTGATGGTGAGCAGGTCGCAGCCGGCCAGCGCCTTGATCTGCCCGATGTTGCGGAAGCTCGCGCCCATCACCTCGGTCTTGATGCCGTGCTGCTTGTAGTACTCGTAGATCTGGCGCACCGACTTCACGCCGGGGTCGTTGGCGCCGGCGTTGGCGGCCTCGTCCCACTTGGCGCCTTCGGACTTCTTGTGCCAGTCGTAGATCCGGCCCACGAAGGGCGAGATGAGCTGCACGCCGGCTGCGCCGCAGGCCACGGCCTGCGCGAACGAGAACAGCAGCGTCAGGTTGGTGCGGATGCCCTTCTTCTCGAGCTGCCGCGCGGCCTCGATGCCTTCCCAGGTGGAGGCGACCTTGATGAGCACGCGCTTGCCGGCGTCGATGCCTTCGGCCTTGTAGAGCGCCACGATGCGCTCGCCGCGGGCGACGGTGGCGGCCGTATCGAACGACAGGCGGGCGTCGACCTCGGTCGACACGCGGCCCGGAATGATCGACAGGATCTCGGTGCCGAAGCGCACCAGCAGGCGGTCGATGACCTCGTCGAGGGGCTTGCCGGCGTGCTTCTTCACGGTCTCGTCGAGCAGCGGCCGGTATTCGGGCTTCTGCACGGCCTTGAGGATGAGCGACGGATTGGTGGTCGCGTCCTGCGGCTTGGAAACGCTGAGCTGCTTGAAGTCACCGGTGTCTGCGACGACGGTGGTCCACTGGCGGAGGGCATCGAGTTGGTTCATGAAATCATTATCCTGTGCGGGTTGTGACAAGTCCTGCACGCAGTTGCGCGTCGGCCGATGTTTTCATGCGCACCGTAGCACGGGTTTTCGTGCGGCTCCATCAGCCTGATGCCCGTGGGGTTGTACGCCGCCCCACCCGCCGCCATTGCTGCCGCGCCACCCGGTTTCGGCCTCCCGCCCTACACCCGCTGTGGTCCGCGACTGACGGCCAGGAGGGGCGGCAAGGGACTAACTTGAGAGGACGCCGAACGCTCCGGCGCTGTCCGGCCTGCGTTCTTCTTTCCCCCTATCCAGGAGTGCCTCCCATGACCCAACGCCCTCGCCCTGCCGTGCCCGCCGTCCGGCCCTTCGACGACCGCCGCACCAGCCAGGCGATCGGCGCGATGGCCACGGCCTTCGTTGTCGGCGGCGTGGCCACGTGGCTGGCGCTCGGCGCGGCGCGTACCGCGCGTGCCCACCCCGCCGGACCGGCCGATGGCGCTCCGCTCATGCGCGCCCCTCTGCAGGTGGTCGCACCCGTCGACCTGCAACGCTACGCAGGCCTCTGGCACGAGCAGGCGCGCTTGCCCAACAGGTTCCAGAAGCAGTGCGGCGGCCCGGTCACGGCCGAGTACACGCCCCAGGCCGACGGCACCGTCCAGGTGCTCAATCGTTGCGTGCGCGACGACGGCAATTTCGACGAAGCCATCGGCACCGCCCGCGTGGTGCCCGTGGCGGGCCAGCTTGGCGCCGGGCGGCTCGAAGTGCGCTTCGCCCCGGCCTGGCTCAGCTGGCTGCCGGTGGTGTGGGGCGACTACTGGATCCTGAAGCTCGACCGCGAATACCAGGTGTCTCTGGTCGGCACGCCCGACCGGCAATACCTCTGGGTGCTGTCGCGCGCGCCGCGGCTCGATGCCGCAGTGCTCGAGGCCGAACTCGACTACGCCCGCAGCCTCGGGTTCGACACCGACAAGGTGGTGCTCACCGGCAGGTAGCGCTGCAGCTGCGACGGCAGCATCGCCGGCGCGGTGCAGTGGATGGCGTGCCAGCCAAAGGCGCGCGCCATCTCGACGTTGGCGGCCGAGTCGTCGATGAACACCGTCTGCTCGGGGTCGAGGCCGTGACGCACCGCGAGCACCTCGTAGATCTCGCGCTCGGGCTTGAGGAACTTCACGTCGCCCGAGAACACGCCGCCGTCGAAGCGCCGCATGAACGCATGCCGCCGCTCGATCGCACGCGCATAGGGCGCAGGCATGTTCGACAGGTAGTAGAGCCGCAGCGGCTGGCCGGCATCGCGATGCGCGATCAGCTCCTCGAGCATCCCGACCGTGACTTCGATGGGCTCCAGTCGCTCGCCGAGCCCTTCCAGCATGGCGTGCAGAGGCTCGGCCGGCAGCCCGAGGCGGGCCGACATGCGGGCGATGGCGTCGTCGAGCGTGCGGGTGCCGCAGTCGAAGCTGGTCCAGTCGTCGTGATGGAACAGCGCCCGCCCCATGGCGGCCGCGGCGGCCTCATTGGGTGCGTGGGCTGCAAGATGGGTCTGTACAAGACGGGTGGGCTCCCATGCGAACAGCACGGCGCCCAGATCGAAAACCACGTTCATGCCGCCATTGTTTCATGTGCCGGGCACCACGCTCACGCCATGGGCTCCCAGGGACAGCGTGGTCTGCGCCCCGGCGGCCAGCGGGCGGGACAGGTCGGTCGACACCACGAAGACCGGCCCCAGGGTGGTGTCGAAGCCGTATTCGTAGAAGCTGCCGAGGTAGGCCGCCTTGCGCAAGGTGGCTGGCAAGCCTTCCGCCCCGCCGATCTGCCAGGCCTCCGGCCGCACCGCGACCTTCACCGCGCCCGGCGCCACCGCGTGGCGCGGCTGCAGGCGCAGCGGCCCCATCGCCACGCTGCCGTCGGGCTGCGCCGTGGCCGGGAACACCGAAGCCTCGCCCATGAAGCCGGCCACGAACTCGCTCTCGGGCCGGCCGTAGAGTTGCTCGGGGGTGCCGCGCTGGGCGATCACGCCATGGTCCATCACGATGATCTGGTCGCTCACGGCCAGCGCCTCGCTCTGGTCGTGCGTCACGTAGGCCACGGTGAGCTTCAACCGCTGTTGAAGTGCGCGGATCTCCTCGCGCATCTCGCGCCGCAGCCGGGCGTCGAGGTTCGACAGCGGCTCGTCGAACAGCAGCACCGCCGGCTCCAGCACCAGCGCGCGCGCCAGGGCCACGCGCTGCTGCTGGCCGCCCGAGAGTTCGCTGGGCAGGCGCTCGTCGAAGCCGACCAGGCCCACGCCGCGCAGCGCCTCGCGCGCCCGCGCCGTGGCCTCGTCCTTCTTCACGCCGCTCATGCGCAGGCCGTAGCCCACGTTCTCGATCACGTTCATGTGCGGGAACAGCGCGTAGCTCTGGAACATCATGCTGACGTTGCGCTCGGCCGGTCCGAGCGTCGTCACATCACGCCCGCCCATGAAGATGGCGCCCGACGTGGGCGACTCCAGCCCCGCGATCATGCGCAGCGTGGTCGTCTTGCCACAGCCCGAGGGACCGAGGATGGTGGTGAGCGTGCCCACGGGCACCTCGAAGCTGATGCCCTTGACGGCCATCGGCGCGTTCGTGTCGCTGCCGTAGCGCTTGGTGACGTTGCGGAATTCGATGCCGTTGCTCATGTCCTGTCTCCCATGTCAGTGCACCGGCGCGGCCACCACCGGCGCGCCTGCCTTGCGCCGCCCCAGCTTGCGCTCGCCCACCGCCCACTGCACCAGCGCGATGGCCAGCGACATCAGCACCATCAGCACCGTGCAGTACGCCAGCGCGATGCCGTAGTCGCCATTGCCCACGCGGCCGATGATGTAGGTGGTGGCCAGTTCGTTCTCTGCCGTCACCAGGAAGATCACCGCGCTGACCGTGGTCATGGCGCGCACGAAGCTGTAGACCAGCGCGGCCACCAGCGCAGGCTTGAGCAGCGGCAGCACCACCCTGAACAGCGTCTGCGAGGTCGATGCGCGCAGCATCAGCGAGGACTCGTCGAGCGAACGGTCGAGTTGCTTGAAGGCGGCCGTGCCGGCCCGCACGCCCACCGGCAGGTTGCGGAACATGAAGCACAGCACGATGATCAGCCCCGTGCCGGTGAGTTCGAAGGGCGGCACGTTGAAGGCCAGGATGTAGCTCACGCCGAGCACCGTGCCCGGAATGGCAAAGGCGAGCAGCGCGCCGAACTCGAACAGGCCCTGCCCCTTGAACGCGTTGCGCGCCAGCAGCCACGCAATGAGCAGGCCCAGCGCCGCAGTGATGGGCGCCGAAATGCCCGCCAGCTTGAGCGTGGTGATCAGCGAGTTCCACGCCGTGCCCGCCCACACCAGCCCGAACTGTCCCCACTCGAGCGCGAATGCGTTCTTGAAGTGGTTCAGCGTGAAGGTGTAGTCACGCCCCCATGTCTGGACGAAGCCGCCCGCGAAGGCGAACAGGTAGACCACCGCGGTGAACGCGATCCACGGCAAGGCGATGCAGTGGATGGTGCGCCGCACGCCGTCGGGCAGCGCCATGGGAATGCCGGCGTCGCCCTTGCCGCTCACGGTGGTGTAGCTCTGCCTGCCCAGCAGGCCCCGCTGCAGCGCGAACACGCCGAGCGCGAACAGCGTGAGCACCCACGCGAGCGAGGCCGCGCGGCCCTGGTCGTACTGCGCGCCGACGATGGCGAAGAAGATGTCGGTCGACAGCACCGAGAACTGGCCGCCGACCACCACCGGATTGCCGAAGTCGGCGATGCTCTCGATGAAGCCGACCAGGAAAGCGTTCGCCAGCCCGGGCTTCAGCAGCGGCAGCGTCACGGTGAAGAAGGCGCGGCGCCGGTCGGCGCGCAGCATCTGCGCGGCCTCCTCGAGGCTGGGCGCGATGCCCTGCACCACGCCGCGCATGATCATGAAGGCGATGGGCGTGAAGGCGAACAGCTGCGCCACCAGCACGCCCGGCATGCCGTAGAACCAGCGCGTGGGCTCGATGCCGAACACGCTCTCGAGCAGCTGGTTGACGATGCCTGCACGGCCGAAGAGCAGGATCAGGCCCAGCCCCACCACGAAGGGCGGCGTGATGATAGGCAGCAGCGCCAGCACCCGCAGCGCGCCCTGCCCGCGCCTGCTGCCGCGCTCGGCCATCAGCGCCATCAACGTGCCGAGGAAGGTCGTGCCCGCGGCGGTGAGCAGCGCCAGCACCAGCGTGTTCCAGGCCACGCCGCAGCGCACGCCGCCGCTCAGGCAACCCACGCCCCAGATGCGTTCGGTGAACACGCGCGCGACGAACGCCGTGATCGACCACTGCCCGTCTTCGTTGAAGAACGCGCCCGACAGCGCCTTGCTGACCGGGTAGGCGATGAACAGCGCCATGAGCACGCCGCAACCGACGACCGCAGCGGACACGAACAGGTCGCCCTTGAACAGCCCGAGCCGCGCGATGCCAAAGGCCGCCAGAAGCACCAGCGCGGTGAGCGCCAGGAAGCCGCCCGCGCCGATGCCGAACTGGTTGATGGCAAGTTCGCCGAACTGCGTGTTCAGCGCCGCGACGCTCCATCCCTTCGCGCCGATGGTGAAGCCCGCGACCGCCAGCCCAATGGCGCCCACGGCGCCGCCCGCCAGCAGCCAGCGCCCCTGCGGCTTGCCGGCCGGCAGCCATGCGCCCACGGCGCACAGCAGCAGTCCGGCCAACCCGATGAAGAGCCAGCCACGGCCCTGCGTGGCGGCCTGCATCAGGCCATTGGCGCCCTCCGCCTGACTGAACACCTGCGGAACGGCGTCGTACCAGGCCGAATCCTGGATCGCATACCAGGGCAGCAGCAGGTAGGCCGCGAAGCCCAACGCGACCCATGCCCCTATCCAGCGCTGCGAACGCCGGGCCGCGGCCAGCGACGCCGGATTGACCGGCGTGCCTTCATCGAAACGCGTTTCCACTTAGCGCGGCAGCGAATTCACGTCCTTTTCCCAGCGCGCGATCAGGCGGCGCCGCTCGGCGCTGGCACCGTACTTGGCGTAGTCGTAGTCGATGAACTTGATCTTCTTGAAGTCGGGAATGCGCGGGTCGAGCTTGGCGTTCACGTTGCTGGGCAGCTGGAACTGCTTGTTGGCCGCACCCAGTTCCTGCGCGCCGGGCGTCAGCGCCCATTCGTAGAACTTCTTGGCAGCATCGAGGTTGCGCGCGCCCTTGATGATGCTCATGGAACCGATCTCGGCGCCGGTGCCGTCGCTCGGCGTGATGGTCTCGACCGGGAAGCCCTGCATCTTCTCGCCGGGGCCGTCGTGCACGAAGCTGATGGACACGGCCGTCTCGCCGCGCGCCACCGCCTTGATGGGACCGGTGCCCGAACGGGTGTACTGGCCCACGTTCTTGTGCAGCGCCTTGAGGTATTCGAAGGCCTTGTCCTCGCCCATCAGCTGCACCAGCGTGGCGATCATGGTGTATGCGGTGCCGCTCGACGCGGGGTTCGCCACCTGGATGTCACCCTTGTACTCGGGCTTGAGCAGGTCGGCCCAGGTCTTGGGCACGGGCAGCTTCTTCTTGGCGAGCAGCTCGGGGTTGTAGCCGAAGCCCAGCGGGCCCGAATAGATGCCGACGGTCTTGTAGCCCGACTGCTTCGCCTGTTGTTGCGCCCAAGGGTGCAGCTGCGACAGCGTGGGCGACCTGTATTCGAGCGTCAGGCCCTGCTCGGCCGCCTGCAGGTGCGGGTCGCCGGTGCCGCCGAACCAGACATCCGTCTTGGGGTTGTCCTTCTCGGCGATCAGCTGGGCCAGCGCCTCGCCGGAGCCCTTGAGCGACATGTTGATCCGCACGCCCGTGGTGCGCGCATAGACGGTGGAGATGACGTTGCACCACTCGGCCTGCACCGAACAGATCACATTGACGGTCTGTGCCGAGGCCACGGCCGACAGGCCGAGCAGCGCGGCTGCGGTAAAAATCTTGCTCTTCATTTGCGAATCTCCGCCTCTGCAATAAAAAAAGGCCCTGCGGCCTCATGGCAGCGTAGCTTTAGTACAGGTCCCGCGAATCGGTACAAGTACCATCGCGACTGCACATGGCCCGCGGCCTGCCGGGCATTCAGACAAAGGAAAGTCTTTTCATGAGCTTCGATCTCGTTCTGTTCGGCGGTACCGGCGACCTCGCCTGGCGCAAGCTGATGCCTGCGCTGTTCCAGGCCTTCCGCCACGGCAGCCTGCCGCAGGATGGCCGCATCATCGGGGTGGCGCGCGACGACCATTCGGACGACCAGTACCGCGAACTCATCCAGTCGCGCTTCAGCGCGGTCGAGGGCTCCAAGCGCCCGTCGCCCGACGAGTTCAAGAAATTCGCGTCGATGCTGCACTACCTGCGCATGGACCTGTCCAAGCCCGACGACTACGCGCGCCTGTCCGAACTGCTCAAGCAGCGCAACGCCGACACGGTGGTGATGTACGTGGCCACGGCGCCGGCGCTGTTCACGCAGGTGGTCGAGCAGATCGCCGCGGCCGGCCTGAACGGGCCGAGCACGCGCGTGGTGCTCGAAAAGCCGCTGGGCCACGACCTCGCCTCCAACCGCGCCATCAACGCCGCGGTGAGCAAGGTGCTCGAGGAAAAGCAGGTCTTCCGCATCGACCACTACCTCGGCAAGCCGTCGGTGCAGAACCTGTTCGCGATGCGCTTCGGCAATGCGCTGTTCGAACCCATCTGGCGCCGTGAGCACATCGCCAACATCCAGATCACCATTGCCGAAGACCTCGGCGTGGAAAAACGCGGCGCCTTCTACGACCAGACCGGCGCGCTGCGCGACATGGTGCAGAACCATGCGCTGCAGCTGCTGTGCGCGGTGGCCATGGAGCCGCCGATCAACGCCCACGCGGACGCCATCCGCGACGAGAAGCTGAAGGTGCTGCGCGCGCTCAAGCCCTGGACCCCGGAGAGCCTGAGCCTGCACGCGGTGCGCGGCCAGTACACGGCCGGCACGGCGTACGGCGAGCGCGTGCAGGGCTACCGCGACGAGCCCGGCGTGCCGCCGGACAGCCGCACCGAGACCTTCGTGGCGCTGCGCACCGAAATCGCCAACTGGCGCTGGGCGGGCGTGCCCTTCTACATCCGCACCGGCAAGCGGCTGGCCTCTCGCGACGCGCGCATCGAGGTCAACTTCCGTCCCACGCCGCATGCCATCTACCGCGCGCCCGCGGGCAACGTCAACAAGCTGGTGATCAACCTGCAGCCCAAGGACGGGCTCGAACTGCACATGCTCGCGCAGGCGCAGGACAACCGCCAGCGCAGCAACGGACACCAGAGCGCCGCGCAGCTGGCGCCGGTGCAGCTCGACCTCGACTTCGACAAGCGCTTCGGCGCCGAGCGCGTCGGCGCCTACGAGCGCCTGCTGCTCGACGTGATCGACGGGCGCCTCAACCTGTTCGTGCGCAGCGACGAGCAGGAAGAAGCATGGCGCTGGGTCGAGCCGCTGATCGACAGCTGGGAGTCGGACGGCGGCCCGCGGCCCTACGCAGCGGGCACGTGGGGACCGAGCGCGTCGAGCGCGATGATTGCGCGCGACGGCTTCGCCTGGGGCGAGGAGCAGTAGCGCACGCCGGCCGCGCGCGCGGCCGTCAGCCGAACTGCAGGCAGCGCATGCTGAGCGTGCCGGACTGGAACCCTTCGTAGATCGTCTTCGCACGTTCGCCACTGCCGGCGGCACCGAGGGCATACAGGAACGGGTAGTAGTGATCGGGCGTCGCCACTGCGGTGGCCGCGCCTTCCAGCCTCGCGTAGTCGACCAGCGCCCGGTCGTCGCGCACCGCCAGCGCAGACTTCACCGCATCGTCGAACGACTGCGCCCACGGTCGGCTCGCGCCCGGACCGTCCGGCGTGCCGCGGTCGGTGGCGCGCAGGTTGTGCACCACGTTGCCGCTGCCCATCACCAGCACGCCCTTGTCGCGCAGCGCGGACAGGTCGCGGCCCACGGCGTAGTGGAAGGCGGCGGGCTTGTCGTAGTCGATGCTGAGCTGGAAAACCGGCACGTCGGCCTTTGGATAGAGATGCTTCAGGACCGACCACGTACCGTGGTCGAGGCCCCATTGCTCGGTGGCGATCACCGGCGACTGCTTCACCGCACCGACGGCCTCGCGGGCCAGTGCGGGATGACCGGGCGCAGGGTATTCGATGTCGAACAGCGCCTGCGGAAAGCCGCCGAAGTCGTGGATCGTCTTCGGGTTCGCCTGCACACCCACGCCGGTGGCGCCGCGGCTGAGCCAGTGCGCAGAGACGCTCAGGATGGCAGTGGGTCTCGGCAGTTCGCGGCCCCAGGCCGACAGGCGTCGCGTGAAGGCGTTGTCGCTGATGGCGTTCATCGGCGAGCCGTGGCCGATGAAGACCACCGGCATGCGCCGCGTGGCCGCGCCGGCGGTGCGGACGCTGCACGCCAGCGAGGCCAGCACCGCGGTTGCGCCGAGGGCCGTGCCCATCAGGAAGCCGCGGCGGCCCAGTTCGGAGGTTGCAAGATTGGTCGTCATCGGCATGGCCGCCACTCTGCAACAGTTTCGGGCGCAAGGCGGTGCCTTTGCGCACACTTTTTCGAAGGACGCCGCGGCCCGGCCTGCGGCGCTTACTTTCTGGCGAGCACCGGAGGCTCGCGCAGCGGCCCGCCCTTGACCACCAGCTGCACCACGACCGCCACCACGATGTTGAGCACCAGCGCAGTCAGTCCGGTGTAGAGCGTGTAGCTGTCGCCGCCGATCACGAAGGTGTGCACCGGCTTGATGCCGTCCGAGAACGCCAGCCAGCTGCCGCCGGCCAGCCCCACGGCCCAGCCCGCGAGCAGCGCAGGCGCGCGGAACCAGCGGAAGAACAGGCCGAACACCACCGCGGGAAAGGTCTGCAGGATCCACAGGCCGCCCAGCAGCTGCAGGTCGAGCGCGAACTGCGTCGGCAGGAACAGGATGAACACCAGCGCGCCCAGCTTGACCACGAGCGACACGATCTTCGCCACCTTGGCCTCGCCCGCGGGCGTGACATCGGGCTTCACGTAGGCCTTCCAGAAGTTGCGCGTGAACAGGTTGGCCGCGCCGATCGACATCACCGCCGCCGGCACCAGCGCGCCGATGGCGATGGCCGCGAACGCGAAACCGGCGAACCACGAGGGGAACAGGGCGTTGAAGAGCGCGGGCACCACGTCGTTGTTGCTCTTGACCTGCAGGTGCGCGGCGTACGCCATGTAGCCCAGGAGCGCGATCAGCCCCAGCAGCACGGTGTACGCCGGCAGGAACACCGCGTTCTTGCGGATGGTGTTGGCGCTTTTGGCCGCGAAGATGCCGGTGAGCGTGTGCGGGTACATGAAGGCCGCGAGCGCCGAGCCCAGCGCCAGGCTGGCGTACGGCAGGTACTGCGCCGGCTTGAGCGTGAGCCCGGTCGCGCCGCCCTTCGCCGCGAAGGCGTCGCCGGCCGCATGGAACACGCTGCCGTAGCCGCCCAGCTTCATGGGCACCAGCACCACTGCCACCAGCACCACGATGTAGATCATCAGGTCCTTGACGAAGGCGATGAGCGCCGGCGCGCGCAAGCCGGCCGAGTAGGTGTACAGCGCCAGGATCACGAAGGCCGCCGCCAGCGGCAGTTCGCCGGTGAGGCCCAGGGCCTTGATGACCACCTCCATGCCCACCAGCTGCAGCGCGATGTAGGGCATGGTCGCGACCACGCCCGTGACCGCGATGGCCAGCTCCAGCGCGCGCGAGCCGTAGCGCCCGTACACCACGTCGGCCGCGGTCACATGGCCCGCCTTGTGCGCCGCGTGCCAGAGCCGGGGCATGATGACGAAGACGATCGGGTACACGAGGATGGTGTACGGCAGCGCGAAGAAGCCGTAGGCCCCGACGGCGTACACCAGCGCCGGCACGGCGATCACGGTGTAGGCGGTATAGAAGTCGCCGCCCACCAGGAACCAGGTGATCCAGGTGCCGAAGTTGCGCCCGCCCAAGCCCCATTCGTCCAGGTGCGCGCCCTTGCTGCTGGCGCCGCCGCTTTGCCAGCGCGAGGCCCAGAAGCCCATCACCGTGACCAGCAGGAAGAAGAAGACGAAGACCGAGAGCGCGGTCCAGTTGATCTGGCCGTCCATCATTCGTCTCCCTCTTCATAGCCGTGGCGGTACACGACCCAGATCAGCAGTGCCGTGATCGGCACCCACAGCAGCTGGTACCAGTAGAAGAAGGGAAAGCCGAACAGCTCCGGCAACGGGCTGTTGTAGAACGGCAGCCACAGAAGCCCGATGAAGGGCAACAAGAGCAAGGCCCACATGTGCTGTTCTCCTTGGTGTGATTTTTACGAAAGCACCAAGGAGTTATAGACCGAAAGCCGAACACGCGGCGCCGACCCGGAATAGCGTGTGCTGCTAGATGCGGCCCTCCTCGGCCGCGTGGCAGGCCACCTGCACGCCGCGAATGCTCAGCAGCTTCGGGCGCTCCGCCGAGCAGCGCGCATTGGCATGCGGGCAGCGCGGATGAAACGCGCACCCCGTGGGCGGGTTCAGCGGGTTCGGCACCTCGCCCTGCACCGGCGTGCGCTGGCGGCCCGTGTGCTTCATCTGCGGAATGGCGTCCAGCAGCATGCGCGTGTAAGGGTGCTGCGGCTCGGCGAAGAGCTTCTGCTTGTCCGCCACCTCGACCAGGCGGCCCAGATACATCACGCCGACCTGGTCGGCCACGTGGCGGACCACCGCGAGGTTGTGCGAGATGAACAGGTAGGTCAGGCCCTGCTCGCGCTGCAGGTCCTTCATGATGTTGAGCACCTGCGCCTGCACGCTCACGTCGAGCGCGGAGGTGGGTTCGTCGCACACCAGGAACTCGGGCTGCGTGGCGAGCGCGCGCGCGATGGAGATGCGCTGGCGCTGGCCGCCGGAGAACTGGTGCGGGTACTTGCTCATGTCCAGCGGTGACAGGCCGACCGACTTCAGCAACTCGCCCACGCGCTCGCGCAGCGCGGCCTTGTCGCTCAGGATGTCGTGCTCGCGCAGCGGCTCTCCGATGATGTCTTCCACGATCCAGCGCGGGTTGAGGCTCGCGTACGGATCCTGGAAGATCATCTGGATGCGCCGGCGCAGCTTGCGGCCTTCGGCGGTCTTGAACGCGGCGTGCGCGTCCTGTCCGTCGAACTGCAGGCCGCCGCGCGTGGGCGCGTACAGCCCCACCAGCAGCCGCGCCACGGTGCTCTTGCCGCAGCCCGATTCGCCCACCAGCGCCAGCGTCTTGCCGCGCTCGATGGAAAAGCTCACGCCGTCCACCGCGTGCAGCAGCACGCGCGGCTTGCGTTCGAGCACGCGGTTGAGCCAGGGCGGCGAGACGTCGAAGGTGCGCGCGAGGTCGTGCGCGACCACCAGGGGCTCGCCGCCGGCGCCCGAGGTTGCGGCGTTGCGGGGTTCGATCACGGCGCTCATCGCGTCACCTCCACGATGGGTTCGGCCGCCTCGGGCGTGGCGCGCTCGCCGGCCGCCAGGGCGTCATGGTGCTTCGCCGCGATCTCGGCCTGGCCGAGATGCGGGTCGGCGGCGTCGTGCAGCCAGCAGGCCGCGCGGGTGGCACCGGCATGCATCAGCTCGGGCCGTTCGGACAGGCAGCGCGCGAACGTGCGCGGGCAACGCGGGTTGTATGCGCAGCCGGCGGGAATGGCATTCAGCCGCGGCATCGCGCCGTCGATCTGGTTGAGCCGCTCGCGGTCGCTGGCCATGTCGGGGATCGAGGCCATCAGGCCCGCGGTGTAGGGATGCGCCGGCTGGTGGATCACCTCGTGAACCGGGCCGATCTCCGCGACGCGGCCCGCGTACATCACGGCCACGCGGTCGCAGGTCTCGGCGATCACGCCCATGTCGTGCGTGATGAGCATCACCGCCGCGCCGCGTTCCTTGCAGATGCGCTTGAGCAGCTGGATGATCTGCGCCTGGATCGATACGTCGAGCGCGGTGGTCGGCTCGTCGGCGACGATGAGCTTGGGCTCCGCCGCCAGCGCCAGCGCGATCACCACGCGCTGCCGCATGCCGCCGGAGAACTGGTGCGGGAAATGATCGATGCGCTGTTCGGCCGCGGGGATGCCGGTGTCCTGCAGCAGGCCGATGGCACGCTTGCGCGCTTCCGACTCGGTCACGGGCAGATGGGCGCGGATGGTCTCGATCAGTTGCTGGCCCACCGTGTAAAGCGGGTTCAGCGAGGTGAGCGGGTCCTGGAAGATCGCGCCGATCTTGCGCCCGCGAATCGGGCGCATGGCATCGAAGCCGAGGTTGTCGATGCGCTGGCCGTCGAGCACGATCTCGCCGCCGGCCACGCGGCCCGGCGGCTCGAGCAAGCCGATGATGGCCGCGCCCGTGAGCGACTTGCCGGCGCCCGACTCGCCCACCACGCCCAGGATCTCCCCGGGTGCGATGTCGAACGAAATGCGGTCGAGCGCGCGCAGCGTGCCGCGGCGGTGCGGAAACTCGACGACGAGGTCTTTGACTTGCAGCAGGCTCATGGCGCTACCTTCCATGGGGCTCCAGAGGGCGACATTGCAGAGACACCGCTGAACCGGCCTGGCCGGGCCGCCGGTGTTGCCCCCGGCGAGGGGGTTGGCGAGACGACACGAAGTGCGCGAAGACTGGGGGAGATCATCGCAGCCTCGGGTTGAGCGCGTCGCGCAGCCAGTCGCCCAGCAGGTTCACGCTGAGTGCGATCAGCACCAGCATCAGGCCCGGGAACACCGTGATCCACCATTCGCCCGAGAACAGGTACTGGTTGCCGATGCTGATGAGCGTGCCCAGCGAGGGCGACGTGGGCGGCACGCCCACCCCCAGGAACGACAGCGTGGCCTCGGTGATGATTGCGGTGGCCACCTGGATCGTCGCCAGCACCATCACCGGCCCCATCACGTTGGGCAGCACGTGGCGCAGCATGATGCGCATCGGCGCAACACCGGTCACGCGCGCGGCCTGCACGTATTCCTTGTTGCGCTCCACCAGCGTGGAGCCTCGCACGGTGCGCGCGTACTGCACCCAGCCGGTGAGCGAGATCGAGATGATCAGCACCCCGAAGGCCAGCGACTCGTGAGCGCCCGGAAAGAGCGCGCGACCGACGCCGGCGATGAGCAGCGCCACCAGGATCGGCGGGAACGACAGCATCACGTCGCACACGCGCATGAGGAAGGAGTCGAGCCAGCCGCCGAAGAAGCCCGCCAGCAGGCCCAGCACCACCCCGACCGCGACCGAGAGCACCACCGACACCAGGCCGACGATCAACGAGATGCGCGCGCCGTAGATCACGGCCGAAAGAATGTCGCGCCCCTGGTCGTCGGTGCCGAGCAGGTACTTGGACGAACCTTCGGCGCTCCATGCGGGCGGCAGGCGCGCGTCGCCGAGCTCGAGCGCGGCCAGGTCGAAGGGGTTGTGCGGCGAGACCCAGCCTGCGAACACCGCGCAGACCACGCACACCAGCGCGATGAACGCAGCGGCGATCGCCACGGGCGAGGTGCGGAAGCTGTAGCCGACGTCGCTGTCGAGCCAGCGGACGAGTGTCTTTTTCATCGCCGGGCCGCCCCAAGAGAAAAAGCGGCCCCCTCGGGGGGCAGCGGACCTTGCGCAGCAAGGAAAGCGTGGGGGTTATTTTTCATCGCCGGGCCGCCCCAAGGGAAAAAGCGGCCCCCTCGGGGGGCAGCGGACCTTGCGCAGCAAGGGAAGCGTGGGGGTTATTTTTCATCGTGAGGCAAAAAGGAATGGGCCCGCAAGAAGCGGGCCCATGGTCGGGCTGCGCCGCGGCGCAGCCCTGGGTCAACTTACTTGATGCTCATCCACTTGAAGTACATGAAGTTGTCGGCCAGTTGAACCAGCTCGACCTTCTTGCTCACGCCCCATGCCAGCGACTGCTGGTGCAGCGGCAGGTGACCGACGTCGTCGGCATGGATCGTGAACGCTTCCTTGATCATCTCGTTGCGCTTGGCCTTGTCGGTTTCCGACTGGATCTTCTTCGTCAGCTCGTCGAGCTTCGGATTGCAGTACGCCCCCAGGTTGAACTGGCCGGTGCCCTTGTCGTCCGGGCACGAGGTGAGCGAGCTCAGCGCGTTGTGGGAGTCATACGTGGTGGGGGTCCAGCCCAGCATGTAGAAGCTGGTGTCGCGGCGCAGCACCTTGGGGAAATAGGTGCCCTTGGTCTCGGCCACGAGGTTGATCTTGACGCCGATCTTCGCGAGGTTGGACGCCACGCTCTGGCAGATCTGGCCGTCGTTGACGTAGCGGTCGTTCGGACAGTTCAGCGACACCTCGAAGCCGTTGGGGTAGCCGGCTTCGGTCAGCAGCTTCTTGGCGGCCTCGACGTCGTAGGGCAGGCGCTTGTCCTGCTCGGCCGTCCAGCCGTTGATGCCCGGGCCCACCAGCAGGCCGGTGGGACGCGAGGCGCCGCGCATCACCGTCTTCTGGATGCCGACGATGTCGATGGCCTGGTAGAAGGCCTGGCGCACGCGCTTGTCCTTGAACGGGTTCTTGCCCTTCACGTTCGAGTACTGCAGTTCGTCGCGCTTCTGGTCCATGCCCAGGAAGATGGTGCGCATCTCGGGACCGGTGATGACGCGGGCGTTGGGCGCGGCATTGATGCGGGCGATGTCCTGCACCGGCACGGGCTCCATCACGTCGACTTCGCCGGAGACCAGCGCGGCCACGCGGGTGGCGGGATTGGCGATGGGCGTGAAGATCACTTCCTGCGCGTTGCCGTCGATCTTGCCCCAGTAGGTGCCGTTGCGCGTGAACACGGTGCGCACGTTCGGCTGGCGCTCGCGCACGCGGAACGGACCGGTGCCGTTGGCCTTGAACGAGGCCGTGTTCTCGATGCCCTTGCGGCGGTCCACCGGCTTGGTGGCCTGGTTTTCCTCGCACCATTTCTTGCTCATGATCATGGTGAGCGAGATCACGTCGGGCAGGATCGGGAACGGGCCGTTGGTCTCGATCTCGACGGCGAGGTCCCCGACCTTGCGCACGGCCTTGATGTCGCTGAGCGTGGCACGCATGTCGGAGCCGTCGCCCTGCGCGCGCGCGAAGCTGAAGACCACGTCGTCGGCGGTGAACGGCGTGCCGTCGTGGAACACCACGCCCTTGCGCAGCTCGAAGCGCCAGACCGTGGGCGAGGTCTGCTTCCAGCTGGTGGCCAGCAGCGGCGCCAGGCTCAGGTCCTTGTTGCGGCCCACGAGGGTTTCATAGACGTTGGCGGTGACGCTCAACTGCAGCGACTCGTTGAGCGAGTGCGGATCGAGCGACAGCGCGTCGCCCTGGTTGGCGATGCGGATGGTCTGCGCGCCGGCGACCATGCTGACGGCGCCCAGGGCGCACAAAACGGCGGCCGCAGCCACGCTCTTCTTGAAACTCATGGGGACACTCCTCGGGTTGAAATCGAACACATCACGTCGCCGCGGTGGCGGCTGCTTTCCCTTGCTGCGCACCGCGGGTAGCGGCGAGCGGCATGCCCTGCTCGATCAGGCCGGCATGCAGCGCGGCGCCGAGCGGCAGGATCTGGTCGTTGAAGTCGTAGCGGCTGTTGTGCAGGTATGCACCGTTGTGCACGTTCTGGCCGATGCGCAGGTAGGCGCCGGCTTTCTTCTGCAGCATGAAGGAGAAGTCTTCCGCGCCCATGCTGGGCTCCATGTTGCGGTCGACGTTCTTCGCACCCACCAGCGCCTGCGCCACGTCGGCCGCGAACATGGCCTCCGGCGCGGTGTTGATGGTGGCGGGATAGATGCGCTCGTACTCGATGCTGGCGGTGGCACCGAAGCCGGAGGCGATGGCCGCGCACAGTTCGCGCAGCCGCTGCTCGACCTGCGCCTGCACCCGCGCGCTGAAGGTGCGCACGGTGCCCACGAGGGTGGCCTCGCCGGGTATCACGCTCATGGCGCCGAGGTCGCCAGCCTGCATCGCGCAGATGCTGAGCACCGCGGCATCGATCGGACGCACGTTGCGCGAGACGATGGTCTGCGCTGCCGTGATGATGTGCGCCGCGACCACCACGGGGTCGATCGTCTGGTAGGCGTGCGCGCCGTGACCGCCCTTGCCCTTGATGTGGATCGTGATGCGGTCGGCCGCGGCCATCATCGCGCCGCGGTTGATGCCCACGGTCCCGGCCGGCATGGCGGGCCAGTTGTGCATGGCGTAGACCGCATCCACCGGGAAGCGGTCGAAGAGGCCGTCCTCGATCATCACGCGCGCTCCGGCGAAGCCTTCCTCGCCGGGCTGGAAGATCAGCACGGCGGTGCCGTCGAAGTCGCGCGTCTCGGCGAGATAGCGCGCCGCGCCGACCAGCATGGCGGTGTGGCCGTCGTGGCCGCAGCCGTGCATCAGGCCATCGCTGGCGGAGCGCCAGCCGAAGTCGTTGTCCTCGCGCATCGGCAGCGCGTCCATGTCGGCCCGCAGACCGATCATGCGGCCGCTGGCCGTGGACCTTCCGCGGATCACGCCCACCACGCCGGTCTTGCCGATGCCTTCATGGATCTCGTCGACACCGCATGCACGCAGCGCCTCGCGCACGCGCCCCGAGGTGTAGACCTCTTCGAAACCGAGTTCGGGGTGCGCGTGCAGGTCGCGGCGGAACGCCTCGATCTCCGGATAGAAATTCGCGATGTGCGCGAACGCGCGACCCGCTGCCTTGAGGCGAGGCGCCTCCAATACCGCTTCAGTCATGTCAATGCCCTCCCGCCTTGCCCACGCGCAGACGCGGATCGACCACGAAATACAGCAGGTCGACCACGAGATTGATCACCACGAAGATCAAGGCAATGAGACAGAGATAGGCGGCCATCACCGGGATGTCGGCGAAGGTCACGGCCTGGATGAACAGCAGGCCCATGCCCGGCCACTGAAATACCGACTCGGTGATGATGGCGAACGCGATCAGTCCGCCGAGCTGCAGGCCGGTGATGGTCATCACGGGCACCAGCGTGTTCTTGAGCGCATGCCCGAAATGAATCGCGCGGTTCGACAGCCCGCGTGCGCGCGCGAATTTGATGTAGTCGGTGCGCAGCACCTCGAGCATCTCTGCACGTACCAGCCGCATGATGAGCGTGAGCTGGAAGATCGCCAGCGTCACCGCCGGGAGCACGATGTGGTGCCAGCCGTCGGCGCGCAAGAGCCCGCTGCTCCACCAGCCGAGCTGAACCGTCTCGCCGCGGCCGAAGCTCGGGAACCAGCCCAGCAGCACCGCAAAGACCAGGATCAGCAGGATGCCGATCAGGAAGGTCGGCAGCGACACGCCGAGCAGCGACACGGTCATGAACACCTGGCTCATGAAGGAGCCTCGGCGCAACGCGGTGTAGACGCCCATTGGAATACCGATGAACAGTGCGAGCGCGGCAGCCACCAGGGCCAGCTCGAGCGTGGCGGGAAAGCGCTCGCCGATCAGCCGCGACACCTTGGCGCCCTGGCGAAGGCTCAGGCCGAACTCTCCCTGCGCGGCATTCACCAGGAAGTGCCAGAACTGCACGAAGAAGGGTTGGTCGAGCCCCAGTGCGGCGCGCAATTCACGGATCTGCTCGGGCTTCGCGTCCTGTCCCAGCAGGAACACGACCGGATCACCGACATATTGAAAGAGAAGGAAGGCAATGAACGCGACCGCGACCATCACGATCACGGCCTGGATCAGGCGACGCAGTACAAAGGCAATCATTCAGCACCAGAAGTGAGCGGTCATGCTAGCAGTGCAAGGTACGTGCCCGCACGGGGGTTCCCCGGGGGTGCACACCGATGGTGCTCTTTGCCAACACTTGTCTGCCGAGCTCACGCCCGAACAAGCTCGCAACGAAAAAAGCCACTCGACTTTCGTCGAGTGGCTTTCGAGCTTTTGATTCGAAGCTGGCTTACGCCAGCGTCAAATTAGAAAGCGTGACGGATACCGAAGTCGTAGCCGGTGGAGTTCTTCGGGGTGAAGGCGCCGCCAACATTGTAGAAGGCCGGGCCGCCAACCGTCAGGCCAGCACCGTTCTTGTTGCTGATGCGAGCAACCGTAGCGTACAGAGCCGTGCGCTTCGACAGGTTGTGCACGTAGCCCAGAGCGATCTTGTTGGCCTTCGGATCTGCCGGGTTCACAGCAAACGGGTTGCTCGGCAGGTTCTGGTCGTACTTGACATGCGACCACGAAGCGCGGATCAGGCCAGCGCCGACAGGCACGGTCACACCCAGCAGGTAGCCGGTCAGATCGATGTCAGGACGGCCGCCCAGGACGGGGGTCACTTCGTAGTCGATCTTGTTCTTCGAACGCGACAGTTCACCGAACAGCTTCACAGGACCGAAGTCGTACGAAGCACCCAGGTTGGCGGTGTTGACCTTGTTGGTCGTGCCAACGTAGTACTCGTCGCCGACCGTGCTGCTGCCGTAGGCAACTGCGACGTCCAGAGGACCGTTGGCGTAGCCGAAACGGCCACCAACGTAACGGCCTTGACGCGAGTTGTTTGCAACGTTAGGCGTGTAGAAACCGTTGTCGTACTTGGTCTTCTCGCTGAAGCCGTACTGCACTTGGCCGTAGAAACCGCCCAGGTTCGGGGGCAGGAAGTAAGCGACCATGTTGCTGGCGCGCGTGTAGTTCGAGGTGCTCACGTTGGTGATGCCAGGAACCGGAGCGGGAGCCGTGCCGTTGAAGCCGGCGAATGCAGCGCTGGCGGTGAACACCAGGTTGGTGCCGACGCCATTGGTGCCGAACGGGTCGAACACGGTGTCGTTCCAGAACGTGGCGGTGTAGTCACGACCCAGACGCAGTTCACCGAAACCACCCGACAGGCTCACGGTCGAACGACGAGCGAACGTCGAAACGCCTTGCTGGCCGTCGTCGTTGGTGATCGGGGCTTCGAGCCAGAAGCTGGCTGCCAGGCCACCACCCAGGTCTTCCGTACCACGGAAGCCCAGACGGCTGGAGTTGTAAGCCGAGTTAGCCAGTTCACGACGGCTGGTCTTCACCGAACCTTGGTTCAGGTACGTGGGGATGCCGAAAGCGTTGGGGAAAACGGTCGCACGTTGGTCGCGCGCGGTATTCGAGTAGCCGCTGATCGACGCGTCGACCACGCCGAACAGCGTGACGGACGACTGAGCCGAGGCAACACCGGCAACAGCCAGGGCAGCCAGAGCAACTAGAGATTTTTTCATTGCAAGTTTCTCCAAGGTTAAACATAGGGCTCCGGTGCGAAGGGCTCACCGTGACTGGCACTTTGTGCTCCCACCGGACCCCGGGCCAACCTCCTTTTGGGAAGTTGTTGCTATTGCACCAGAGCCGCTGCGGCAGGGCAAAACAATTCGCCCGAAATGTTGGCCGGTCTGCAGGTTTCGTTGCACGTCTGCAACAACGGCCTTAGGCGTTGTTTGCACCACGATATGAAATGTGACGCGCATCAACCGGGGCTTTTCGGCTGTACGTTCAAATAGCCGCATGACGTCACTGTTCGACCCCGTCCTGACCGCGGCAGACTCCGCCCTGCGCACCCTGTTCGCACGCCCGCACGCGAGCCGAGCCACGCCGGCTCCCTCAGAGGCGCCCGGCGAAATGAGTGAAGCCGAACGCCGCGAAGCCGGCGCGCTGATGCGGGTCAATCATGTCGGTGAGGTCTGCGCCCAGGCCCTCTACACCGCACAGGCGGCCGTGGCGCGAGATCCGGGCCTGCGCGCGCAGTTCATCGAAGCGGCCAACGAAGAAACCGACCATCTTGCATGGACGCGACAGCGGCTCGACGAACTCGGTGCGCGGCCGTCCATTCTGAATCCGCTCTGGTATGCCGGCGCATTCGGCCTCGGGCTGGTGGCGGGACGACTGGGCGACCCGTGGAGCCTCGGGTTTGTCGCTGAGACCGAACGCCAGGTGGAAGCTCATCTGGACGGCCATCTGAGCCGGTTGCCCGCGGCCGACAGCGCCTCCCGGGCCGTGGTCGAACAGATGAAGTCGGACGAGGCACGCCACGCAGCACATGCCGTCGAGGCCGGTGCCGCAGAGCTTCCGGCACCGGCAAAGGCCTTGATGCGCGCGGCCTCCCGCGTCATGACGACGGTAGCGCACCGCATCTAGGCGGCTTGGGCCATCGCTTCAGGTCTCGATCAGGTCGAAACTGGTCGTGATCTCGGCTGTTTTCGCCAACATGATGCTGGCAGAGCAATAAGTTTCGTGACTCAAGGCGATCGCGCGCTCCACCGCGGACGCCGGAATACCCTTGCCCGCCACGGTGAAGTGCATGTGGATCTTCGTGAAGACCTTCGGGTCCTTCTCGGCGCGTTCGCTCGTCAGCTTGACGCTGCAGCGCTCGACGCGGTGCCGCCCGCGCTTCAGTATGAGCACCACGTCATAGGCAGTGCACCCACCGGTGCCTGCCAGCACGGTTTCCATCGGACGCGCTGCCAGGTTCTGGCCGCCGTTCTCAGGCTTCGACGCGTCGGGGGCGCCGTCCATCATCAGCACATGGCCGCTGCCGGTTTCGGCAACGAAGCCCATGGCCGATCGCGTGCCGGCATCGCCGGTCCAACTCACTGTGCATTCCATGGTTTTCTGGTTTTGTTGAAGAATGTCTGGCAGAAATGCGCATCGACACCCGTTTGTGTGTGGGAAAAGCGTCACTTGCTTGTTGCAACGCAACAAACAGTCGATATACTTTATTTCATTGCGCAAACGTATGCGCACCCAGTTGTCTCCTCCACCCTTCCAATTGGTGGATTTAGCCCCGAGCTGCAAAGCTCGGGGCTTTTTTCTTTCCGCTGAACTCGAATCAGGCTCCGCAAAGCCGGCTCGTATCATCGGCGGCTGGCAATGAACACTCCCTTGGACACAATCGTGCGCGATGCACCTCCCTCTTCGACGTCCGCAGCACTGACGCCGGCCGATTACCTCAGAAAGATCCTAAACGCCCGCGTCTACGATGTCGCCGTCGAGTCCGCGCTTGAAAAGGCGCGCGCGCTCAGCGAACGGCTGGGCAACATAGTGCTGCTCAAGCGCGAAGACCAGCAACCGGTGTTCAGCTTCAAGCTGCGTGGTGCCTATAACAAGATGGCGCATCTGAATGCCGCGCAATTGGCGAGCGGCGTGATTTGCGCATCGGCCGGCAATCACGCGCAAGGTGTTGCATTGGGAGCGCGCAAGCTGGGCACTCGTGCCGTGATCGTGATGCCGGTGACTACGCCGCGATTGAAAATCGACGCTGTGCGCGGCTTCGGCGGAGAAATCGTGCTGCACGGCGAAAGCTATTCCGATGCCTATCTGCACGCTCTCGAATTGCAGAAACTGCAGAACCTGACTTTCGTGCACCCGTTCGACGACCCCGACGTCATCGCGGGCCAGGGCACCATCGCAATGGAGATCCTGCGCCAGCACCAGGGGCCGCTCGACGCCGTGTTCGTCGCGATCGGCGGTGGCGGCCTGATCTCCGGCGTGGCCAACTACATCAAGGCCGTGCGTCCCGAGATCCGGATCATCGGCGTGCAGATGAACGACTCCGACGCGATGATGCAATCGGTCGCAGCCCACCAGCGCGTGAGCCTCCCCGACGTCGGCCTGTTCTCGGACGGCACCGCCGTCAAGCTGGTCGGCGAGGAAACCTTCCGCATCGCCAGCGACCTCGTGGACGACTACATCGCCGTCGATACCGACGCCGTGTGCGCGGCCATCAAGGACATCTTCGTGGACACGCGCAGCATCGTCGAGCCTGCCGGCGCGCTGGCGGTGGCTGCCATCAAGGAATACGTGGCCCAGCACGGCCGTCAAGGCGAGACCTACGCGGCCATCCTGTGCGGTGCCAACATGAACTTCGACCGGCTGCGCTTCGTGGCCGAACGCGCGGAAGTCGGCGAGGAACGCGAGGCGCTGTTCGCGGTGACCATCCCCGAGGAGCGCGGCAGCTTCCGGCGCTTCTGCGAACTGGTCAGCGAAATGCCGGCACGCGACGCCGGAGCGCCGGGCGCCCCCGGCGGTGCACTGCGCAACGTGACCGAGTTCAACTACCGCATCAGCGATGCGGCCAAGGCCCACGTGTTCGTCGGCCTCACGACGTCGGAGCGCGGCGAGTCCGCCGCCATCGCGCAAACCTTCAACGACCACGGCTTCGATGCGCTCGACCTCACGCACGACGAGCTGGCCAAGGAACATCTTCGCCACCTCGTGGGCGGCCGCACCGGCCTGGCGCACGACGAGCGCCTGCTGCGCTTCGTGTTCCCCGAACGGCCCGGCGCACTGTTGAAGTTCCTCAGCCTGATGCGCCCGAACTGGAACATCAGCCTGTTCCACTACCGCAACCAGGGCGCCGACTACGGCCGCATCCTGGTCGGTTTGCAGGTGCCTTCGGGCGAATCGAAGGAATTCGACGCCTTCCTCGAGACGCTGGGCTACCCTTATGTCGAGGAAACGGCCAACCCGGCGTACCGGCTCTTCCTGCAGGCCTGAAAACGCGCAACGGCTGAAAGAGAAAAAGACAACGCCCGCGTTCGCGGGCGTTTTTCATGGTCGTCGCGCCGTTACTGCGCGGGCTGCTGCGGCGGCGGTTGCTGCTGAGACGGCGGAGGCGTCATCACGGCCGGCATGGTTGCGGGCGGCGGTGCGGACATGGTCATCGGCACGGGCGGCGGCGACGCCACCGTCGGAAGCCCGGCGGTCGCGCCCGGCGCGCTCGACACGCTGATCGGCGCGCGCACCGGCAACTGCAGCGTGAACGCGGCGGGACCGTCAATCTGCGCACCCAGCGTGGCCGAGCGCAGCCCCACCGACTGCAGCACGTAGTTGTCGCCGACCTTGGCACCGACGCGGAATGGCCGCGGCGCCTTGCCGTCGATGGAGATCAGCGCAGCGCCCTGCTTCGAAGGGTCCGCCACCACGCCCGACAGCGCGAAGCGGCTGGCGGCCTCGGGCGCTGCAGGCGCCGCGCCGGACGCAGGCAGCACGCCCAGCAGCCGCGCCACCGCATCCGTGTCGGCCGACACCGACGGCCGCGGCATCGTCGCGGCGGCTGCCACCGCGTCCGCGGGCGACGCAAGACGCAGTCCCCAGAACACCGCGGCGCCGGCTGCCAGCGCCCAAAGCCCCGTGGTTGCAAGTGGGGCATGCCAGCGGGCGGCGGAGTAAGGACTTGTCATGGGCGCGGATTATCATGCAGCGCGCTTTCCGAATCATGTCCGTCGAACCTATGAACAAATTCCTCCGTGCCGCCAACCGCACCGTCCAACGCGGCTTCACGCTGATCGAACTGATGGTGGTGCTCGTCATCATCGGCGTGCTGGCGGCGCTGATCGTGCCGAACGTGATCGAGCGCGCCGACGACGCCCGCGTGACGGCCGCGCGCACCGACATCAACAACCTCATGCAGGCGCTCAAGCTCTACCGCCTGGACAACCAGCGCTACCCCACGGCCGAACAGGGCCTGCAGGCGCTGCTCACGCGCCCGACCTCCGGTCCGGCCGCACCCAACTGGAAGCCTTACGTCGAGAAGCTGCCCAACGACCCCTGGGGTCATCCGTACCAGTACATGAACCCTGGCATCAAGGGCGAGATCGACGTGCTCTCGTTCGGCGCCGACGGCCAAAGCGGCGGCGAGGGCAAGAATGCCGACATCGGCAGTTGGCAATAGCGGCACGGGCGCAGCGCGCCACCACCTGCAAGCTCCGCGCAGACCGGCCCGCGGCTTCACGCTGCTGGAGTTGATCGTCGTGATCGCCATCATCGCGATCGCCACCGCCGCCGTGAGCTTCGCCATGCGCGACACCGACGCAGCCAAGCTCGACCGCGAGGCCGACCGGCTCGCCGCACTGCTCGAGTCGGCCCGTGCCCAATCGCGCGCCAGCGGCGTGCCGGTGCGCTGGCGTCCGGTGGAGGGCGGCTTCGCGTTCGATGGCTTGCCGCCCGAGGCATTGCCCAGTGGATGGGCATCCGCCGGCATCAGCGCACAGGCCTCGCTCGCCAGCGGCGTGCAGATGCCTGCGCTGCAACTCGGCCCCGACCCGATCATCGCGGCGCAGCAGGTCATGCTGCATTCCGCCGGCCCGCCCGAGCGCGTGCTGCGCATCGCCACCGACGGGCTGCGGCCCTTCACCGTCTTCCCCGTGCAATGACCCGCGGACGGCGCCCGTTCTCCCCGAGCACCGGCGGCTTCACGCTCATCGAGGTGCTGATCGCGCTCGGCATCGTCGCGCTGGCGCTGGCCGCCGGCTCGCAGGCCACGATGTCGCTCACGCGCAATGCGCAGCGCCAGTCCGACTTGGTGCTGGCCGACCTGTGTGCCGAGAACGAACTCGCCAAGGCGCGCCTGTCGCGGCAGATGCCGGCCGTGGGCGACTCGGGCTCGATCTGCCTGCAGGCCGGCGTCACATACAACGTGACGACCTCGATCGTCGCCACGCTGAACCCGAACTTCCGCCGCGTCGACGTGCAGGTGCGCGACGAGGGCGATGCGCCCATCCTGCGCATCTCCACCGTCGTGGGGCGCTACTGATGCGGCGCGCCACCCCCACTGCCGCCGCGCGCGGCTTCACGCTCATCGAGTTGCTGGTCGCCATCTCGGTGATGGCGCTGCTGTCGCTCGTGAGCTGGCGCGGGCTCGAAAGCATGTCGCGCGCCACCACCCAGAACCAGCAGCGCGCCGACGCCGTCCTCACGCTGCAGGCCACCCTTGCGCAATGGGGGGCCGACCTCGATGCGATCACCTCGCTCGCCCAGACCCGCCCGATCGACTGGGACGGCCGCGTGCTGCGGCTCACGCGGCGCGGCAGCGATGCGTCGGCACCATCGGTGCTGGTGGTGGCCTGGGCGCTCAAGTCGGGCTCCGACGGCGTGCGCTGGCGGCGCTGGCAATCGCTGCCCTTCACCACGCGCAGCGAATGGCAGCAGGCCTGGAACACGGCCGCGTCGTGGGCACAGGACAGCGGCGCCGCTGCCGGCGCGAACGTGCCGGGCGGCGCCAGCGACGTCTCGCTGGTGCCCGTCAACAGCTGGCAGCTCTATTACTTCCGCGAGAACAGCTGGGTGCCGGCCGGCCAGCTGCCCACCGTCGCGGCCAATCCGAACAACCCGTCCGGGCCGGTGGTGGCACTGCCCGACGGCGTGCGCCTCGTGATCACCCTGCCGCCGGGCGACGGCCTCTCGGGCACGCTCACGCGCGACTGGGTGCGCCCGACCGTCGGCGCACCGAGGTCGTCATGACGAAGCTGCGCCGCGCAAGCCGCACCACGAACGGACCGGGGGGGCGCCAGTCCGGAGCGGCCCTGCTCGCCGCGATGCTCACGGTGATGCTGGTGGCCACTTTCTCCGCCGCCGCGCTCTGGCAGCAATGGCGCGCCACCGAGGTCGAGGCGGCCGAGCGCGGGCGTGTGCAGGCCGCCTGGGTGCTGGTCGGGGCGCTCGACTGGTCGCGCCTCATCCTTGGCGAAGACGGCCGCACCGGCGGGCCCGACCACTTGGCCGAGCCCTGGGCCGTGCCGCTCGAGGAAGCTCGCCTCACCAGCTTCCTGTCGGCCGAGAAGAACGTGGCCAGCGACAACCTCGAAGGCCTGCCCGATGCATTCCTTTCGGGACGCATCGTCGACGCGCAGTCCAAGCTCAACGTGCTGTCGCTGGTCGACGCGGGCAAGCCGGTGCCCGCGAGCGTCGCCACCTTCACGCGGCTGTTCAACCTGCTGGGCCTGCCGGTGAGCGAACTCAACCGCATGACCTCCGCCCTCGCGAGCGCGCTGGCAAGCTCCGGCAGCGGCACCGACGGCGATGCCGACGCCAGCGCCGCGCCGCTCATGCCGCAGGAGGTCTCCCAGCTGGTGTGGCTCGGCCTGTCGCCCGCGACCGCCGCGGCGCTCGAGCCCTACGCGACGATCCTGCCGGTGCGCACCACGCTCAACCTGAACACCGCGAGCGCGGAAGCCATCAGCGCCAGCATGGAATCGCTCAACATCGCCAGCGCGCGCCAGCTGGTGGAACGGCGGCGCACGGCCTTCTTCAAGGACATCGCCGCGGCCAACGCCGCGCTGCCCAGCGGCAGCGCCCCCTTCAACGCGGCGCAACACGGCGTGGGCACGCAATTCTTCGAGGTCTATGGCCGGCTGCGGCTGGACCGCACCTACGTCGAGGAGCACTCGCTGCTACAGCGCAACGGTGTCACGGTGACGACGATCTGGCGCAGCCGCGGCGCCGGCGCAACAAACACTACGGTCAAACCCTGATTCGTGCCATTTTTCACGAGCAAAAGGCCTTCCAGCCCGCGTCACAACTGCGCAATACGCTATCGAAATCGGAGCATCCTGCTGTCGGACACGCACCTACAATCCACCGGCTTTTACAAATCGACATGATCCCCCTGCTGCTCATTGCCCCTCTTCCCCCGGCCGACGCTGCGGGCGAGTTCGACTGGGCCCAGGCAGGCGACGACGGCATTGCGTTGCGCAACCAAGGCCGCGCGCTGCTGACGCTCCTGCCCTCGAGCCCCGAGGTCATGCTGGGCATCCCTTCCAGCGCGCTGTCGTGGCACCGCGTCACGCTGCCCAAGGGCAGCACCGGCAGCGCGTCCAGGCTGCGCGCTGTGCTCGACGGGCTGCTCGAGGAGCACCTGCTCGACGAACCCGAGGCGCTGCACTTCGCACTCGAACCCGGCGCCAAGGTCGGCGAGCCGGTGTGGGTGGCCGCATGCAACCGCATCTGGCTGCGCAGCGTGGTGCAGGGCCTCGAGTCGGCCGGCCGGCGCGTGGTCCGCATCGTTCCCGAATTCGCGCCGCAGCCAGCCGGCGGCCCGCCGTTGCTGCTGGTCACTGGCGAGCCCGAGTCGCCGCGGCTCACCGTGTGCGACGCGGACGGCGTGGTGTCGCTGCCGCTGGCCGGCGCCGGGCTGGCGCTATCGGACGGCCTGCCGCTGGACACCGCGGTCATCACCACCGAGCCGGCCGTGGCCGAAGCCGCGGAACACCTGCTCGAGCGCCGCGTTCCCATCGTGCAGGCGCCGCAGCGCTGGCTGCAGGCCGCGCGCTCGCCCTGGGAGCTGGCGCAGTTCGACCTGGCCGCCACCGGCCGCGCGCGCGCCGGCAAGAAATTCGCGTCGGTGCTGCAGACGCTGCGCTACGCCCCCGAATGGCGCGCCGCGCGCTGGGGCGTGGTGGCATTGCTGCTCACCCAGCTCATCGGCCTGAACGCCTGGGCCTGGAAGGAGCGCAACGCGCTCGAGGCCAAGCGCCAGGCGGCCAAGGCCATGCTCACCCAGACCTTCCCCGCCGTGAAGATCGTGATCGACGCGCCGGTGCAGATGCAGCGCGAAGTCGCTGCGCTGCAGCAGGCCGTGGGCGACGTGGCCGGCAGCGACTTCGAACCCATGGTCGGCGCGCTCGCCGCCAACCTCCCGCCCGGCAAGGTGCCGAGCGCCGTCGACTACAGCGCCGGCCAGTTGCGCCTGCGCGGCCTGGGGCTGCAGCCCTCGGAGGTGTCGCAGATCACCAATGCCATGGCGCCGCGCGGCTACAACGTGCGCACCGAAGGCGACCTGCTGCTCGTGCAGGCTCAGGCCGAGGCCGTCCGATGAACTTCAGCGAACAACTCAAGGCCCGCTGGGCCGCCCTCGAAGCGCGCGAGCGCCGCCTGGTCGCCGCAGCCGTCGCACTGGTGGCACTGGCCTTGCTCTGGTGGATCGCGCTCGCACCCGCGCTGCGTACGCTGGCCGCGGCCCCGGCCGAACACGCGAAGCTCGACTCCCAGCTGCAGCAGATGGCCACCTTGCAGAACCGCGCCAAGGCGCTGCAGTCGCAGCCCCGGCTCAACCGCGACGACGCGCTGCGCGCGCTCGAGACTTCCGTGCGCGACAGCCTCGGCACCGCCAACGCGCAGCTCATGACCTCGGGCGGCGACGGTGCCGCCACCGTCTCGCTGCGCGCAGCCCCCGCGGCCACCGTCGCGCAGTGGCTCGGCCAGGCCCGCGGCAACGCCCATGCGGTGCCGCGCGAAGTGCACCTGACCCGCGCGCCCACCGCCAGCACACCTGCGCCGTCCCCCGCCACGGCAGGCACCAGGGACGCGCCGAAGACACCGGCAACACGCTGGGACGGCACCGTCGTCATGGCGCTGCCCGCGGCGCGATGACCACGACGGACGCCATGAGCAAGAACGCCGCATGGTGACCCGCGCGCCCGTTCTCGAACCCCGGCCGCGCCGCGGCTGGCGCTGGGCGCTGCTCGGCGTGCTCGCCGGCGCAGTGCTGGCGGTGGTGCTGTTCGCGCCGGCGCGCTGGCTGTCGGCAGCGCTGTCGGGCTGGACCCAGGGCCGCCTCGTGCTGGCCAATGCACGCGGCACGGTCTGGAACGGCACCGCCTCGGTGGTGTTCGCCAGCGGCGCCGGCGGCACGCAGGCGGTGTCGCTGCCCGGCGTGCTGCACTGGCGCATGCGTCCGGGCTGGGGCAACGTCTTCGCGAGCCTCGACCTCCCCTGCTGCGCCGCTCAGCCGCTCGAACTCACGGCCAGCCCGCGCTCGGGAGGCCTGCTGCTCACCTGGCAGGACAGCCGCTCGCGCTGGCCCGCCACCATGCTCACCGGCCTGGGCGCTCCCTGGAACACGCTCAAGCTCGACGGCGCGCTCGACCTCAGCACCAAGGCCTTCGCGATGCAGTGGGACGGCCCGGCGCTGCGCATCGCCGGACAGGCCACGCTCGACGCCACCGACGTCTCTTCCAGCCTGTCGACCCTGCGACCGATGGGCAGCTACCGGCTCACGCTCGAGGGCGGCAATCGTCCCACGCTGCTGCTGAGCACACGCGAGGGCAGCCTCGAACTCAACGGCAGCGGCAGCTGGAACGGCACCTCCTTCCGCTTCAACGGCGAAGCCAGTGCCGCGCCCGGCCGCGAAGACGCACTTTCCAATTTGTTGAACATCATCGGACGGCGCGACAACGCGCGTTCGATCATCACCCTGGGTTGATCCTCATCATGAAGCCACTGTTCTCGACCGGCACCGTCGCACTCGCCGTGCGTGTGCTGATCGCCGCCACCTTCCTGCAGGGCGCGCCCGCCGCGTTCGCGCAGACCGGCGACGCGCCGCGCCGCGGCGAGCCGATCACGCTGAACTTCGCCAACGCCGACATCGAGGCCGTGGCGCGCACCATGGCGGTCGTCACCGGGCGCGACGTGGTGGTCGACCCGCGCGTGAAGGGCACGATGAACCTGGTCACCGACCGCGCGATCCAGCCGGCGGCCGCGTTCAACCAGTTCGCCTCGGCGCTGCGGCTGCAGGGCTTCGCGGTGGTGGAGGCCGACGGCCTGTACAAGGTGGTTCCCGAGGCCGACGCCAAGCTGCAGAGCAGCACCGTCAACACGTCCATCGGCGCCGCCTCGTCGAGCGGCAGCAACCAGATCGTCACGCAGATCTTCCGGCTGAACTACGAGTCGCCTAACAGCCTGCTGCCGGTGCTGCGCCCGCTGATCCCGCCGAACAACACCATCAACGTGAACCCGGGCAACAACTCGCTCGTGATCACCGACTACGCCGACAACATGCGCCGGCTGGCGCGCATCATCGCCTCGCTCGACGTGCCGAACGCGTCCGACATCGAGGTGATCCCGCTCAAGCACTCGATCGCCACCGACATGGTGCCGCTGGTGCAGCGCCTCGTGGACGGCGGCAGCTCCGGCGCACCGGGCGCGCCGGCGGCCGCGGGCGCAGCCGATGCCTCGTTCCGCACCACGCTGCTGGCCGACCCGCGCAGCAACTCGCTGATTCTTCGCGCCGCCAATCCGGCACGCGTGAGCCTGGTGCGCTCGCTGGTCGACAAGCTCGACCGACCCGCCGCCGAGAGCACCAACGGCGCGGCCGGCAACATCTACGTGGTCTACCTGAAGAACGCCGACGCGGTGCGCCTGGCAGCCACGCTGCGTGCGGCGATGGCGGCCAACCAGATCAACACCACGCCGGGTGCAGCGGGTGCGGCCGGCGGCGCGGCACAGCCGCAGGCGCAGAACGCCTTTGCCCAGCAGGCGCAGCAGACCGCCTTCGGCGGCAGCCAGAGCGGCAGTTCGCCGCAGGCCTCCGCCCCGCTGAACAACGCCAACCAGCCCTCCACCGGCGGCCAGATCCAGGCCGACCCGAGCACCAACTCGCTGATCATCACCGCGCCCGAACCTCAATACCGCCAGATGCGCGCCGTGATCGACCGGCTCGACGGCCGCCGCGCGCAGGTCATGATCGAGGCGCTGATCGTCGAGGTGAACGCCACAAAGGCGGCCAACTTCGGCGTGCAGTGGCAGAGCGCGCTGGGCAACAACGCGGTCATCGGCACCAACTCGTCGCTGAGCGGCGCGAACATCCTGGCGCTGACGCAGGCCATCGCGACCCGCAACGCGGCCGGCATCGTGCCGAGCTCGGGCCTGAACCTGGGCATCGCCGGCAAGGTCGGCGGCCAGTACATCCTGGGCGCCATCGCCAACTTCTTCAGCAGCGACAACGACGCCAACGTGCTCTCCACGCCCAACCTGCTGACGCTGGACAACGAAGAGGCCAAGATCGTGATCGGCCAGAACGTGCCGTTCCCCACGGGCTCGTACGCCAGCACCTCGGGCTCGGTGGGCATCAACCCGTTCACCACCGTGGAGCGCAAGGACGTGGGCCTGACGCTGCGCGTGCGCCCGACCATCAACGAGAACGGCACCGTGAAGATGCAGATCTTCCAGGAGATCTCCAACGTCGCGCCCGGCACCACCACCGACCCCAACGGCCCCACCACCAACAAGCGCTCGCTCGAGTCGAGCGTGCTGGTCGAGGACGGCGGCCTGGTCATGCTGGGCGGCCTGCTGTCGGACACCTACGGCAACGCCGTCGAGAAGGTGCCGCTGGCCGGCGACATCCCGGTGGTGGGCAACCTGTTCAAGAACGAGACCCGCAAGCGCGAGAAGAACAACCTGATGATGTTCCTGCGCCCGGTGGTGATGCGCGACGCCAACTCGACCGAGGCCTTCGCCTACGACCGCTACGACCAGATCCGCGGCCTGCAGCAGGCAGCGCAACCCGCCACCGACAACGTGATGCTGCGCAACGTGAACGCGGCGCCGGTGCTGCCCGCCACGCCGCCGCTGGGTGCGCCCAGCAACCGCACCGGCGGCCTGCGCGAGGAAGGCACCCAGCTGATCCCGCCGCCCGCGCTCCCCGCCGACAACCGCAAGCTGGCCCCGAGCTCGCTGCGCGGCGCGCTGCCGCCCACGGCCGACCCTGTGAGCGCACGCGAACTGCCCTGATACTGCACCGATGTCCATGCGCTATCCCCTGCCCTACGCTTTCGCACGCAGCCAGCAACTGCTGCTCGAGGAGTCCGACGACGGCCGCTACACGCTGTGGATGTCGTCGAGCCCCGTGCGCAGTGCCGTCGGCGAAGTGGCGCGCAAGTACGGCGTGCAGGCCTTCGAGGTGCTCGCCGACGGCGCGCTGGCGCAGCGCATCAGCGCGGCCTACGCGCAGGGCGAATCGAGCGCCGCCGCGGTGGTGAGCGAGGTGCAGAGCGACGCCGACCTCTCGCGCATGATGCAGGAGCTGCCGGCGGTCGAGGACCTGCTGGAAAGCGCCGGCGACGCGCCCATCATCCGCATGCTCAACGCGCTGCTCACGCAGGCCGCGCGCGACGGCGCCAGCGACATCCACATCGAGCCCTACGAGCGCACGTCGTCGGTGCGCTTTCGCATCGACGGCACGCTGCGCGAGGTGGTGCAGCCCAACCGTGCGCTGCATGCCGCGCTGATCTCGCGCCTGAAGATCATGGCCGACCTCGACATCTCCGAAAAACGGCTGCCGCAGGACGGGCGCATCAGCCTGCGCATCGGCACGCGCGCGGTCGACGTGCGGGTATCGACGCTGCCGAGCGCGCACGGCGAGCGCGCGGTGCTGCGCCTGCTGGACAAAAGCGAATCCAAGCTCACGCTCGAATCGGTCGGCATGCAGGGCGACACGCTGGAGCGCTTCGAGAAGCTCATCGCGCAGCCGCACGGCATCATCCTCGTGACCGGGCCTACCGGCTCGGGCAAGACCACGACGCTGTACGCCGCGCTGGCGCGGCTCGACGCCAGCCGCAGCAACATCATGACGGTGGAAGACCCGATCGAGTACGAACTGCCGGGCGTGGGCCAGACGCAGATCAACGCCAAGATCGAGCTCACCTTCGCCAAGGCCCTGCGCGCCATCCTGCGGCAGGACCCGGACGTGATCATGATCGGCGAAATCCGCGACTTCGAGACCGCGCAGATCGCCATCCAGGCCTCGCTCACGGGCCACCTGGTGCTGGCCACGCTGCACACCAACGACTCGGTGAGCGCGGTCACGCGCCTCACCGACATGGGCGTGGAGCCCTTCCTGCTGAGCTCGTCGCTGCTGGGTGTGCTCGCGCAGCGCCTCGTGCGCAAGGTGTGCACCGTGTGCGCCGGCGCCGGCTGCGACGTGTGCGGCCAGACCGGCTACCAGGGCCGCACCGGCATCTTCGAGCTGCTGGTGGCCGACGAAGCCGTGCAGGCGCTCATCCACGGAAAGGCCGCCGAGAGCCAGCTCTTCGAGGCCGGCGAGCGCGGCGGCCTGCGTTCCATGCGCGAAGACGGCGAGCGGCTGGTGCAGTCCGGCATCACCTCGCGCGCCGAACTGCTGCGCGTGACCCGCGACTAGCGCCAGTTACCCGCGATGCCCGCCTATTCCTTCGAAGCCATCGACGCCAGCGGACAGTCGCGCGAAGGCGTGCTCGAGGCCGACACCGCGCGCAGCGCGCGCAGCCTGCTGCGCGCGCAGTCGCTCATTCCGCTGTCGGTCAAGCCGGTCGGCAGCGACCACGTCAACGGCACCGGCCAGCGCAGCAGCCTGAGCCGCTGGCTGGGCGGCGGCAAGCGCGTGTTCAACTCCACCGGACTCGCGGTGTGGACGCGCCAACTCGCCGGCCTCGTGTCGTCCGGCCTGCCGCTCGAACGCGCGCTCACTGCGCTCACGGACGAAGCCGAATCGGAACCGCAGCGCAACCTCGTGGCCTCGCTGCGTGCCGAGGTCAACGCGGGCTCGCCGTTCGCGCGCGCGCTGTCGGCACATTCGCGCGAGTTCTCCCCCATCTACACCGCTGTGATCGGCGCCGGCGAGCAGAGCGGCAACCTCGGCCTGGTGCTCGACCGCTTGGCCGACGACCTCGAGGAACGCCAGGCGCTGCAGCAGAAGCTGGTCGGCGCCGCGCTGTACCCCGCCATCGTCACGCTCGTGGCGATCGTGATCGTGATCTTCCTCGTGAGCTACGTGGTGCCGCAGGTGGCGCAGGTGTTCGCGGGCACCAAGCGTTCGCTGCCCTTCCTCACCACGGTGATGCTCTCGCTGAGCGCGGGCGTGCGCAACTACGGCTGGTGGATGCTCGGCGCGGTGGTGCTTGCGGCCGCCGGGGCCCGGCTGGCGCTTGCGCAGGAAGCCCTTCGCCTGAAGTTCGACGCGGCCTGGCTCCGGCTGCCGCTGGTCGGCAAGCTCGCGCGCGGCTACAACGCGGCGCGCTTCGCGAGCACGCTCGCCATGCTGGCCACCGCCGGCGTGCCGATCCTGCGCGCACTGCAGGCCGCGGCGGAAACACTGAGCAACCGCGCCATGCGCGCCGACGCGCTCGACGCGCTGGTGCTGGTGCGCGAAGGCGCACCGCTGGCCTCGGCGCTGGCGCAGAAGAAGCGCTTTCCGGGGCTGGTGTCGATGTTCGCCCGCCTGGGCGAGCAGACCGGCACGCTGCCGCTGATGCTGCAGCGCGCGGCCAACCAGCTCGGCGCCGAAGTGCAGCGCCGCGCCATGCACCTGGCCACCATCCTCGAGCCGCTGCTGATCGTGGCGATGGGTGGCGTGGTGATGCTGATCGTGCTGGCGGTGATGCTGCCCATCATCCAGCTCAACCAGTTCGTGAAATGACGCAGACCCCCAGGCTTGCCCACTTCGTGTGGCCTCCAACCCCGTTGCAGGGGGCGGTGCGGCCGCTTCGGGCGGCCGTGCGCGGCGCACCTGCCGGAAAAAGACACATCCACAAGGAAGCGCCATGCCGGTGACGCTCGAAGACAAGCTCGTGGTCGCGATCTCCTCGCGCGCACTGTTCAACCTCGAGGAAGAGAACCGGATCTTCGAAGCCGGCGACAACGAGGGCTACATGAAGCTGCAGCTCGACCGGATCGACGTGCCGGCCGCGCCGGGCATCGCCTACTCGCTCATCCGCAAGCTGCTGCGCTTCAACGAAGACGGCGTGCAGCGCGTCGAGGTGGTGATCCTGTCGCGTAACGACCCGGTGTCGGGCATGCGCATCTTCCGTTCGAGCGCGGCGGCCGACATCAAGCTGCAGCGCGGCGTGTTCACGCAGGGCCGCCCGCCCTTCGGCTACCTGCGACCGCTGCGCGCGCACCTGTTCCTGTCGGTCAATGCGCAGGACGTGCGCGAGGCGCTCGTCGCGGGCTTTCCGGCCGCGCGCGTGCTGGTCGAGTCGGTGAAGGCCAGCGACGCATGGCCCAACGAAGTGCGCATCGCCTTCGACGGCGACGCGGTGCTGTTCAGCGACGAGGCCGAGCGCGTGTTCCAGGCCGAGGGCCTCGACGCCTTCCAGGCGCACGAACTCAGCAAGGCCGACCTGCCCCTGCCCGAAGGCCCGTTCAAGCCGCTGCTCGCGGCGCTGCACCGGCTGCAGATGGCCGGCAACGCGCAGATGCGCATCCGCACGGCGCTGGTCACCGCGCGCAGCGCACCGGCGCACGAGCGCGCCATCCGCACGCTGATGAAGTGGAACATCCGCGTCGACGAGGCGATGTTCCTCGGCGGCCTGCCCAAGGGCGAGTTCCTGCGCGAGTTCGAGCCCGACTTCTTCTTCGACGACCAGACGGGCCACGTCGATGCCGCATCGCGGCACGTGCCCGCGGGGCACGTCAGCAGCGGCATCAGCAACGAGCCCTGAGCGTGCGGCGCGACGCCGCGCCCGTGCGTGCTTCCTCTGCGCGTGTCATCGCCGCTTCATCGCGACGTCACGCCTTCTCCCTAGTCTTGCGGCCTGTCCGGTGCACGGCACCTCCGGGGTGCTTCCTGTCATCCAGTCCGATCGACTGATCGCGACCTGAACGACGCCGCGCCGGCCAGCCGCGGCGCGCACGAAATTTCCGTGCGGGCCTGGAAAGCGAAGACCCGGCCGCCTGCCCGACCGCGGGGCAGCCGGTGTCTTCGCTCTCCGACAAAACAACGACTCGAGAGGATCAGACCCCATGCGAATTCCATCTTCCGGCATGCGCCTCGTGCCCATGCTCGCCCTGGCCTGCGCCTTGTCCGCCTGCGGTGGCGGCAACGGCGGCGGCGGCTTCTTCGGCGGCACGCCGACGCCGACGCCAACCACGCCCACGCCGCCCGCCACGCCCGACACCGGTGCGGCTCCCCTGAAGAGCTGCGCACCTTGACGAGACACCACGCCATGAACCGCCCCGACCAGCCCATGAACTCCCGCCGCAAGTTCCTCACCGGCACCGCCGCCACCGGCGCCGCCGCGCTCGCGCTCAGCGCCTTTCCGCCGAGCATCCGCCGCGCGCTCGCCATTCCCGCCAACAACGCCACGGGCACCATCAAGGACGTCGAGCACATCGTCATCCTGATGCAGGAGAACCGCTCGTTCGACCACTACTTCGGCACGCTGCCCGGCGTGCGCGGCTTCGGCGACCGCTTCACCATTCCGTTGCCGGGCGGGCGCAGCGTGTGGCAGCAGAGCGATGGTTCCGGCAGGATCGTCATGCCCTACCACCTCGACCAGTCCAAGGGCAACGCGCAGCGCGTGAGCGGCACCCCGCACGAGTGGGACGACAGCCAGAACGCATGGGACGGCGGGCGCATCTCGCAATGGCCGCGCTACAAGACCAATGCGGCCATGGGCTACTTCAAGGAAGCCGAAGTGCCTTTCCAGTTCTCGCTGGCCAATGCCTTCACGCTGTGCGACAGCTACCACTGCGCGATGCACACCGGCACCGACGCCAACCGCTCCTTCCACCTCACGGGCACCAACGGCGCCACCGCGCAGGGCGTGGCCTACGTCAACAACGAGTGGGACTGGCTCGACGGGCGCGCCAGCGCGGTCAACACCGGCTACACGTGGAAGACGTACGCCGAGCGCCTCGAAGATGCCGGCGTGAGCTGGATCTGCTACCAGAACATGCCCGACGAGTGGGGCGACAACATGCTGGGCGCATTCCGGCAGTTCAGGGCCGCCAACCGCGCTTCGCCGTTCCCGGTGTCCAGCGGCAACATCGGCGCGCCTTACTCCAACAGCGGCCAGGCGGTGCCCTACCACGCCTACGACGCGGCCAGCGACAACCCCGGCAACCCGCTGTACAAGGGCATCGCCAACACGCTGCCGGGCACCAAGCCCGAGGAGTACCTCGACGCGTTCCGCAAGGACATCCGCGAAGGCCGCCTGCCGCAGGTGAGCTGGATCAACGCGCCGTCGGTCTACTGCGAACATCCGGGTCCTTCCAGCCCGGTGCAGGGCGCATGGTTCCTGCAGGAAATCCTGGACGCGCTCACGGCCGTGCCCGAGGTCTGGAGCAAGACCGTGCTGCTCGTCAACTTCGACGAGAACGACGGCTTCTTCGACCACGTGCCTTCGCCCTCCGCGCCCTCGCTCGGTGCCGGCGACAAGCCCGCCGGCAAGACCACGCTGGCCGACGCCGACATGGCGCACGAGTACTTCACGCAGCCGCCGCCGGCCGGCAGCAGCTCGCAGCCCGCGCCCGACAAGCGCGTGTTCGGCCCCGGCCCGCGCGTGCCGATGTACGTGATCTCGCCGTGGAGCCGCGGCGGCTGGGTCAACTCGCAGGTGTTCGACCACACCTCGGTGCTGCGCTTCATCGAGGCGCGCTTCGGCGTGAGGGAAACCAACATCTCGCCGTTCCGCCGCGCGGTGTGCGGCGATCTCACGAGCGCCTTCAACTTCGCCACGCCCAACGCCGAGGCACTGCCCACGCTCACCGGGCGCACCACCCGGTCGTCGGCCGACAAGCTGCGCGCCGACCAGCAGGCACTGGCGCAGGTGGCCCTGCCGCTCGATCCGCAACTGCCGCACCAGGCGACCGGCACGCGTCCGTCGCGCGCACTGCCGTACGAGCTGCACACCAGCGCCAGGGCCGATGCGATCGGCGGCAAGGTGCAGCTGCTGTTCTCCAACACCGGCAAGGCCGCGGCGGTGTTCCACGTGTACGACAAGCTGCACCTCGACCTGCAGCCGCGCCGCTACATGGTGGAAGCGGGCAAGGCACTCGACGATGCCTGGACACCGGCCGCCGGCGACAACGGCCTCTACGACCTGTGGGTGCTCGGCCCGAACGGCTTCCACCGCCACTTCAAGGGCAACGTCGGCACGCTGCGCGCTGGCGACGCGGCCATCCCCGAGGTGCGCGTGTGCTACGACATCGCCAACGGCAATGTCTACCTGAGCATGCGCAACGACGGCAAGGCCGCATGCAGGTTCACCATCGATGCCAAGGCCTACCGCAACGACGGGCCGTGGACCGCGACCGTGAACGGCGGCGCCAGCACCGAGCAGCACTGGGAGCTCGCGGCCAGCGGCCAGTGGTACGACTTCGCGGTGACCTGCGATGCGGACCCGGCTTACTACCGCCGCTTCGCGGGGCGCGTGGAAACCGGCAGGCACACGGTGAGCGATCCGGCGATGGGCCAGGCCGTCTGACGGCCTGCTGAACGACGCGTCATGGCATGACGCAACACGGCGAGGTGCGGGTGCATGCAACGTGCGCTTACACCTCGCCGTTTCGATTCATCCCGGTGTCATTCGGGATTTCTAGCCTCGAGTGCACAACACCAAGAGGATCTTTCCCATGCGACTCGTCTCCCTTCGCGCGTGCTTCGTGCCCGCGCTGTTCACCCTTGCCTGCGCACTGTCCGCCTGCGGCGGAGGCAGCGGCGGCGGCGGTGGTGCCATCGGCCTGCCGGGCACCGGCACCGGGCCCACGACACCGGCTCCTCCCGCCACGCCGGACACCGGCACCAAGCCGGAGTTGCGCTGCGCGCCCTGACCCGCCACGCTTGCCCACCCTCCATGAAGAACCACAACAACGCCCACATGAATTCACGCCGCAAGTTCCTCACCGGCACCGCCACCACCGGCCTCGCCGCCGTCGCGCTCAGTGCCTTTCCGCCGAGCATCCGCCGCGCGCTCGCCATTCCCGCCAACAACGCCACGGGCACCATCAAGGACGTCGAGCACATCGTCATCCTGATGCAGGAGAACCGCGCGTTCGACCACTACTTCGGCACGCTCAAGGGCGTGCGCGGCTTCGGCGACCGCTTCACCATTCCGCTGCCCGCGGGCCGCAAGGTCTGGCAGCAGCTCGACGCCGCCGGCAACGTGGTGGTGCCCTACCACCTCGACAGCACGCAAGGCAACGCACAGCGCGTGTCGAGCACGCCGCACACCTGGGTCGACGCGCACAACGCGTGGGACGGCGGGCGCATGTACCAGTGGCCGCGCTACAAGAAGGCCGGCAAGACGCCCTTCATGCAATCGATGGGCTACCTGCAGGAGGCCGAGCTGCAGTTCCAGTTCGCGCTGGCCAACGCCTTCACGCTCTGCGACGACTACCACTGCGCGATGCACACCGGCACGCACGCCAACCGATCGTTCCACTGGACCGGCACCAACGGCCCCACGGGCGCCAACGTGGCCTACGTGAACAACGTGAACGCGTGGAGCTCGACCGGCCCGTCGACCGAGGGCTACGAGTGGAAGACCTACGCCGAGCGCCTGCAGGAAGCCAACGTCAGCTGGATGGTCTACCAGAACATCCCGAACAACTACGGCTGCAATCCGCTGCTCGGCTTCAAGCCCTACCGCAAGGCCAACGAGATGTCGCCGAAGCCGGTGAACACCTCGCTGCCGCAGGGCGCATCGCCGGCCTACGCGCCCGGCGACGACGCGGGCAACCCGCTGGTCAAGGGCACGGCCAACACGCTGCCGGTGGCCGACCAGGCCGCCTTCGACGCGGGCGCGATCATGGACGCGTTCCGCGCCGACGTGAAGAACGGCCGGCTGCCGCAGGTCTCGTGGGTGATCCCGCCGGACGTGTACTCGGAACACCCCGGCCCTTCGAGCCCGGTGCAGGGCGCGTGGTACATCCAGCAGGTGCTGGACGCGCTCACCGCCGTGCCGGAGGTCTGGAGCAAGACCGTGCTGCTGGTCAACTTCGACGAGAACGACGGCTACTTCGACCACGTGCCTTCGCCCTCCGCGCCCTCGCCCGATCCCGATGCGGCCACGCTCGCGGGCAAGAGCACGCTGTCCGCGCAGGACATGGCCTTCGAATACTTCACGCACCCCGCGCCGCCCGGCATTCCCACGGCGCAGCCCGCGCCCGACGGCAACGTGTACGGGCCGGGCATGCGCGTGCCGATGTACGTGATCTCGCCGTGGAGCCGCGGCGGCTGGGTCAACTCGCAGGTGTTCGACCACACCTCCGTGCTGCGCTTCATCGAGGCGCGCTTCGGTGTGAAGGAAGACAACATCAGCCCGTTCCGCCGCGCGGTGTGCGGCGACCTCACGAGCGCCTTCAACTTCGCCACGCCCAACGCGGAGACGCTGCCGGTGCTCGCGGGCAGCCGCACCAAGGCCGAGGCCGACAAGCTGCGTGCCGACCAGGACGTGCTGCCGCAGGTGGTGCCGCCGACCGGCGGCGCGCTGCCGCAGCAGGCCACGGGCACGCGGCCCTCGCGCGCGCTGCCGTACGAACTGCACACCAGCGCCAGGGCCGACGCGGCCAACGGCAAGCTGCAGCTGCTGTTCTCCAACACCGGCAAGGCCGCGGCCGTGTTCCATGTGTACGACAAGCTGCACCTCGAGCGCCTGCCGCGACGCTACACGGTGGAGGCAGGCAAGGCACTCGACGACGCGTGGACGCCGGCCGCCGCGGACAACGGCCTCTACGACCTGTGGGTGCTGGGCCCCAACGGTTTCCACCGCCATTTCAAGGGCAGCCTCGCCGCACAGCGCGCGGGCGGCACGCCGGTGCCCGAGGTGCGCGTGTGCTACGACGTGGCCAACGGCAACGTGTACCTGAGCATGCGCAACGACGGCGCAGGCACGTGCAGGTTCAGCATCGCGCCCGTGGCCTACCGCACCGATGGTCCGTGGACGGCCGAGGTGACGGGCGCGGCGCCGAAGGAGCAGCACTGGGAGCTCGCCGACAGTGGCCAGTGGTACGACTTCGCGGTCACCTGCGATGCGGACCCGGCTTACTACCGCCGCTTCGCCGGCCGCGTGGAAACCGGCAGGCACACGGTGAGCGATCCGGCGATGGGTTTGCCCACGCCCTGAGCGCGGGCAGGCGGGGCAGGCGCCGCGGCGTGCGGGTGCCTCGTACCGCGCGGCATCTGCGCACCGCCGGAACCGCAGGCCTCAACGGCGCATGGTGTCGAGCTGCGTGACCGGCGCGCTGTCGTTGCCCCAGGAACCGCGCACGTAGGTCAGCACGGCGGCCACGTCGGCCGCGTCGAGCACCTGTCCGAACGGCGGCATGCCGTAGGGACGCGGATTGCCTGCGGTCGTCGGCAGGAAGCCGCCGTGCGAGACCACCTGGATCAGGTTGGTGGGCTGCGCCATGTTGACGGCGCGGTTGCCCGCGAGCGGCGGATAGGCGCCCACCGCGCCCTGCCCCTGGTCGCCGTGGCAGTAGGCGCAGCGCTGGTCGTAGATCTTCGCGCCGCGCGCCATGGTGCCGGCGTCGCGGCGGATGGGCGCCTTCGCGGGCGCGGCCTCGGGTGCCTCGGCGGCCGCTGCCTTCGGCAGGTCCTTGAGGTAGCTGGCCATCGCGCCCAGGTCGGCGTCGCTCAAATGCTGCGTGCTGCGGAAGACCACGTCGGCCATCGGACCCATGACGGAGCCGCGCGGCGACACGCCGTTCTTCAGCAGCGCCACCACGTCGGCCGCGGGCCAGTCGGCCACGCCGGCTTCGTGCGGGTCGGTGAGCGAAGGCGCGTACCAGTTCTCCACCGCGATCAGGCCGCCCGACAGGCCGAGCCGCGTGTCCGTGGCGCCCAGCGAATTGCGCGGACCATGGCAGGCGATGCAATGCCCGAGGCCGTTGACCAGGTAGGCCCCGCGGTTCCACTCGGCGGGCTTGCCCGCGTTGGCGACGAAGGGTTCCGGGCTGAACGACAGCGCACGCCACACGGCGAGCGCCGCCTGCGTGTCGTACGGGAAGCGCAGGCGGTGCACGCGATTCGCCTGCGCGGCGGCGGGCACGCTGCGCAGGTAGGCATAGATGGCGTCGGAATCCTCGCGGGTGACCTGCGTGAAGTTGGGATACGGGAACGCGGGGTACAGCAGCCGGCCGTCCTTGCTGCGGCCGTTGTGCATCGCGCGCCAGAAGTGCGCGCTGCTCCAGCTGCCGATGCCGGTGCCGTTGTCGGGCGTGAGGTTGCTCGAGTAGACGGTGCCGAAGGGCGTGTCGATCGGCAGCCCGCCCGCATAGGGCGCGCCGCCGCGCGTGGTGTGGCAGCCGGCGCAGTTGCCGGCCAGCGCGAGGTAGCGGCCGCGCTCGACGAGCTGCGGCGTGGCCTGGAAGGCTTCCGCCTTTTCGGGCAGCGGGTCTTCGCCGCGCAGGTTCATCGCCACGACGATGCCGGCGGCCACGGCCAGCAGCACGAAAAGGCCGAGCAGCGTCCAGGCGACGCGCCGAAGCTTCATGGCCGCGGCTCCGTCACTTGTTCGCCCCGGTGGTGCCGCCACAGGCGATGGGCATCGGCGCGGGCAGCGATGCGGCGGGCTTGGCATCGGCAGGCATCGGCTGCGTGGCGAGCCAGCTGGCCACCGCGTTGACGTCCGAGGTCTGCATGCGGCGGCCGACCTCGGCCATGCAATCGGGCGCCTGCGCGTGCCGCTCGCTGGTGAGCCATGCGCCCAGCTGCGAGGACAGATACAGGCGCGGCAGGCCCAGCAGCCCCGGCGTGGCGGGCTGCACGCCCGTGAGCGCGGCACCGTGGCACTGCACGCAGGCGGGCAGCCTGCGCGCAGGGTCGCCCTGCAGCGCGAGCGTGCGCCCGCGCGCGAGCACCTCGGGCGTGGCGTCGCTCGCGGGCGAGACCGGCGGGTACGGCAGGTCGAGCCCCGCGAAGTAGTCGGCGATCTCGCGCAGGTAGGCGTCGGACATGTGCTGCACCATGTACGCCATGTCGGTGTTGAAGCGGCGCCCGTCGCGAAAGCTCACCAGCTGGTTGTACAGGTAGCCGGCCGGCTTGCCCGCCAGGCGCGGGAAGTAGCCCGCATTGCTGGTGGCGCCCTCGCGGCCGTGGCAGGCGATGCAGGCGGCCACGCGCTGCTCGATGGTGTCGGGCACGGTGGCGGGCGTGGCCGCGCCCGCCACGACGTGCCAGGCGAGCAGCAGTCCGGGCGCAAGAAAGCGCAGTCCGCGCACCGTCATGTGCCGGCGGCGAAGCGCGCCAGCGCGATCAGTCCTGCGATCAGCAGCAGCACCACTACCAGCGCCACGCCGATCAGCGGGAGGATGCCGACCTGCGAGGTCCGCTTGTCGGCATCGGCCCGGCGGCCGCCCAGCCCGATGAAGCTCCAGAGAACGGCGCGCACCGCGCCCATGAAATTGGACATGGACCGAGTGTGGCCCGAACGGGCAAGAAAAAACAGATGCAGATTCACTCCAATTGACCGGTGCAGATAAAGTGCTGGCGGATGAACGCCCTCTTCCGATGAAGCGCTACGAAGCCCTGGCCGCCGACATCGAGGCCTCGATCCGCAACGGCACGCTGAAGACCGGCGACCGCCTGCCCTCGGTGCGCCACACCGGCGAGAGCCGCGGCGTCAGTGCGTCGACCGTGTTCCAGGCCTACTACCTGCTCGAGGCGCGCGGGCTGGTGCGCGCACGCGACCGCTCAGGCTATTACGTGACCGGCGGCGGCCTGCGCGACGCGCCGCCCGAGTCCATCCACACCTCGCGGCCCGCCGGCGGGCCGCTGTCGCTCGACGTGAGCGGGCAGGTGTTCGACATCCTCGAGGCCAGCATGTCGCGCAAGGTGGTGCCCTTCGGCTCGGCGTTCCCGAGCCCGCTGCTGTTCCCGCTGCAGCGGCTCGGCCAGTTCATGGCCGCCAGCGCCAAGTCGCTCGATCCGTGGAGCACGGTGGACGACCTCACGCCCGGCAGTGCGGCGCTGCGCCGGCAGATCGCGCTGCGCTACCTGGCGGAGGGCATCCAGTCGCCGGCCGACGAGATCGTGGTGACCAACGGCGCGCTCGAGGCGCTCAACCTCTGCCTCGCGGCGGTCACCCGGCCGGGCGACGCGGTGATCGTCGAGTCGCCCACCTTCTATGCCGCGCTGCAGGCGCTGGAGCGCCGCGGCCTGCGCGCCATCGAGGTGCCGACGCATCCGGGCGAAGGCATCGACCTCGGCGCGCTCGAAGCGGCCATCGCGGCGCACAGGCCCACCGCCTGCTGGCTCATGACCACCTTCCAGAACCCGCTGGGCAGCCTCATGCCCGACGCGAAGAAGAAGGCGCTGGTCGAGCTGCTGGCGCGGCACCAGCTGCCGCTGATCGAGGACGACGTGTACGCCGAGCTCTATTTCGGCGAACGGCGCCCGGCACCCGCCAAGGCCTTCGACACGCAGGGGCTGGTGCTGCACTGCTCGTCGTTCTCGAAGTGCCTGGCGCCGGGCTACCGCATCGGCTGGGCCTCGGCCGGGCGCTTCGTGCGGCAGGTCGCGCGCGAAAAGCTCACGGCCTCGCTGGCCACATCGGCGCCGTCGCAGCTCGCGCTGGCGGGCTACCTCGAAAAAGGCGGGCTCGACAAGCACCTGCGCCGGCTGCGGCAGACGCTGGCGGTGCAGCAGGCCACCTTCGCGCAGGCCGTGGGGCATTACTTTCCAGCGGGCACGCGCGCCACGCGGCCGCTGGGCGGCTACTTTCTCTGGGTGGAGCTGCCGCCGCAGGCGAACGCGCTGCAGATCCACCGCCAGGCGCTGGAGCTCGGCATCAGCGTGGCGCCGGGGCCGATCTTCTCGGCCACGCGCGCCTTCACCCACTGCCTGCGGCTCAACTACGGCCACCCCTGGGACGCGGTCAGCGAGCGGGCGATGCAGACGCTAGGCCGCCTGGCCGGCGAAGCGTCCTGAACAGGAGGAAGGCCGCGATGCTCACGTTCAGCAGGTTGAACGCGATACCGTTCAGGAAGGCTGCGTGGTAGCTGCCCGTGAGGTCGAACACCTTGCCCGACATCCAGCCGCCCAGCGCCATGCCGAACAGCGTGAACATCAGCACCGTGCCCACGCGCGCGCCGGCTTCCTTCGGCGGGAAGTGCTCGCGCACGATGATCGCGTACGAGGGCACGATGCCGCCCTGGAACAGGCCGAACAGCGCCGAGATCACGTAGAGCGGCACCAGCCCGTCGAAGGGCAGGAACAGCAGCAGCGCCACGCACTGCAGCACGCCGCCGAGCATCAGCGTGCGCAGCCCGCCGATGCGGTCGCAGATGGCGCCCGACACCAGCCGGCTCACGATGCCGAAGCCCAGCATCAGCGACAGCATCATCGCGCCCTGTGCCGGACCGTAGCCCAGGTCGCCGCAGTACGCCACGATGTGCACCTGCGGCATCGCCATCGCTACGCAGCAGGCCACCCCGGCCACGCACAGCAGGCCCTGCGCCGTGCCCGTGCTCAGGCCGAAGGGCCGCGTCATGTCGCGCACCGCGGTGGCACCCGGCGCCGCGGGCGCGGCCTCGGCCAGCGCGGGCGGGCGGGCGCGGAAGAAGAGCGCCAGCAGCGCCATCGACACGCCGCAGAAGATGCCCATGCCGATGTAGGTCTGGCGCCAGCCCACGGTGTCGACGAAGTGCTGCGCGATCGGCGGCCACACCGCGCCCGCCAGATAGTTGCCGCTCGCGCACACCGCCACGGCGATGCCGCGCCGCTTGACGAACCACAGCGAGGTGTCGGCCACCAGCGGCGCGAACGCCACCGAGCTGCCCAGCAGGCCGACCAGCAGGGCCTGCACGACGGTGAACGACACGATGCCGCCCGACAGGCCCGTGGCGACATAGCCGACGCCGAGAAAGACAGAGCCCATCAGCAGCGGCCACATCACGCCGACGCGGTCGGCCAGCTTGCCCATGAGCACGCCGCCGAAGCCGAAGCCCAGCATCAGCAGCGTGTAGGGCAGCGAGGCCTCGGCCCGATCGATGCCGAACTCGGTCTGCACCGCGGGCAGCATCACCGACACCACGTACATGCCGCTGCTGCCGACGGTCATGACGAGCAGCGTGAGGGCCAGGCGCGCCATGGCATAGCGCGAATCCGCCTGGTGGGCGGTTGTCTCTTGGGTCTTCATTGTTTTTCTCCGAGGCGAGGATACCCCGCGAGCGGCGAAAGCGCAGGGACGCCGCCCCGCCGGCAGCGCGTGGCCACCGCGGCGATGCTGCAGGCGCTCAGCGCGCGGGCGTCACGACGCCCGCCTGCGCCTTGGGCATCGGCCCGCTTGGCGGCTTCGGCTTGTCGTCGCAACCGGCCGTCAGCAGGCCGAGGCAGCAGAGAAGGACAAAGGCAATGCTTCGCATGAGGCGGATGCTATGCCGGTGCGCCGGCGCGTCAAGTCGGACACCGCGCCGTACCGCGCGGCATCACCAGGCGTCGAAGACGTCCTGCGCGATGCCGAAGCCGGTGCTTGCGCCGGTGCCGCTGGTCACCAGCACCACGCGCGTGGCGTCGTCGGGCGCGTCGATCACGCAGGGCGCGGTCTTCGAAGACGGGTACACGCCGGTCCACCGCTCGGTGACCTGCGCCGTCTCCAGGTTCAGCGTGCTGCGCAGGTGGCGCAGGATGAGCTGGTCGACCTCTTCCATCGCGAACGGCTCGGGCGCGTCGCCGTAGTGGTGCGAGTCGCCCACCACCAGCGAGCCGTCGGCGCTCTGCACCACGATCAGGTGGATGCCGTGTTCGAGCGAGGCCGCCTCCTCCTGCTGCAGGCGCGCGCGCAATGCCGCCGCCTCGGGCAGCGTGCTGTAGCCCTCATAGCGCACCAGGCTCAGGTCCATCATCACCGAGCCCGGCAGGCGGAAGCCGGCCTCGGGCTTCACGCGCAGCATCTGCAGCCGGCACAGCGTGAGCTCGTGCGCGGCGATGCGATCGGCGAACAGGCCGTGCAGGTCGGTGTTGGTGCAGACCGCCACGCGCTCGGCGTGGAGCGTGCCGCGCGAGGTGCGCACGCGCGGCGCTTCCACTTCGAGCACGGCTTCGCCGAAGCGGAAGCTCACGCCGTGCGCCTCGGCCAGCCACTTCGCGAGCCGGCCGATGGCGGTGCGCGATTCCACGCGCAGCTCGTGCGGGCTGAACAGCACCGACTGCGCATCGGCCAGTGCCAGGGCCGGTGCCTTGGCCTGTGCGTCGGCGGCATCGAGCAGCTCGCAGGACTCGCCCATCGGCGTGCGCATGAAGGCCTCGAGCACGGCGTTCGCCTCGGGGCGGTAGGCCGCGAGCCACAGGTTGCGGTGCACGACGTCGATGCCGGCGTACGGCGCGATCCGCTGCCACACCTCGCGTGCCTGCATGGCGCGGCGCCAGGTGTCGCCCGGCGCCTGGCCGGTGATGGTGATGAAGCCGAAGTTGCGGATCGACGCGCCGATGCAGGCGGCGTCGCGCTCGACCACGCACACCTTCAGGCCGCGCAGCGCGGCGGTGTAGGCATGGGCCAGGCCGACGATGCCGGCGCCGACCACGATGAGGTCGAAATGATCGGGATGGTTCGCTTGCGTGCCGGTCATCTACCGGTGTCTCCAGGTTTGGGTGCGCTTGAGCGCCCAGTGCCCCGCGAGCGCGAACACGCCCCGGCCGATGGCGGCCGTGAGCATGATCAGCGAGGCCATGGCCGCGGCGGGCGCGACGTCGCCGGCGTCGTCCATGTTGAGCACCGCGATGGCCGCCAGCGTGGTCTGCGGCGAATAGAGGAACACGACGGCCGACACGGTCGTCATCGCGTTGACGAAGAAATAGCCGCCCACGTTGAGCACGGTGGGCAGCGCCACCGGCAGGTGAACGCGCCACAGCGTGCGCCAGAACGGCACGCCCATCGACTCGGACACCAGCTCGTACTCCCGGTCGAGCTGGCGCAGCGCGGTGAGCGAGGTCAGGTGCGCCACCGAGAAGAAGTGCGCCACGGTGCAGACCACCAGGATGGTCATGCTGCCGTAGATGGCGCGCAGCGGATTCGAGGGCGAGATGAAGAAGAAGATGTAGCCCACGCCCAGCACCAGCCCCGGCACCGCCAGCGGCAGGTTGGCCAGCAGGTTCAGCAGCTCGCGCAGCGGGCCGAAGTGGCGCGGCTTCTCGACGAGGTAGGCCGAGATGAAGGTGACGAACGCGCCGGCCACCGCCGCGCACACCGCCAGCCGCAGCGAGTTGAAGTAGCTGCCCCAGCCGCCGCCGTCCATGTTGCTGAAGTCGTAGTTCTTCAGCGAGGGTGTGAGCTTGTACGGCCAGTAGGTGGCCAGCGACGCGAACACCGCCATGCCGATCATCACCCCGATGGCGAGCGCCGTGAGCACGCAGAACGCGAGCAGCGCGCGGTCGCGCGACTTCACGGGCTCGGGCTGGTAGGGCGTCGCGCGCGCCGAGAGCGCAGCGGCCTGCCTGCTGCGCGCGCGCCGCTCGACCAGGAACGACAGCACCGCGGGAATGAGCAGCACTAGGCCGACGACCGCGCCCATCTGGAAGTTCTGCTGTCCCACCACCTGCTTGTAGATGTCGGTGGCGAGCACGCCGGTCTGGCCACCCACCACCTTCGGCACGCCGAAGTCGGTGATGACCAGCACGAACACCACCATTGCGGCCACGATCAGCCCGTAGCGCGACGACGGCAGCGTCACCGTGCGGAAGATGCGCCAGCGCGAGGCGCCCAGCGTCTGCGCGGCCTCGTACAGCCGGCCGTCGGACGTGGCCATGGCGGTGGTGAGGATCAGCAGCGCATGCGGCAGCGTCCAGAACACCGAGCCGAGCACGATGCCCAGCGGGCCGTAGATCGACGCCTCGCCCAGCAGCCCCTTGAACAGGCCCTGGTTGCCGAAGAGATACACGAGGCTGATGGCCGGCAGCAGCGACGGCGCGAGCAGCGGCACGAGCGCCACCGCGCGCAGCACGCCCTTGCCCGGCATGCACGACAGCGTGAGGCCATAGGCGTACACGTACGCAATGCCCGTGCAGATGACAGCGCTGATAGCGGCCAGCCCCAGGCTGTTGAAGGCCGATTGCACCAGCGCCGGGTTGTCGAGATAGCGCGCGAAGTTGGCCAGGCCCACGAACGCCCCCGCGCGGTCGAAGAAGCTCTGGCCGACCAGCGCGCCGACCGGCAGCGCGACGATCACGACCAGCAGCGCCACCATCAGCGCGACGGCTGCGCCGGTCAGCCAGCGCTCGCGGTCGAAGGCACTGCGTCTCGGCATCGTCACGGGCCGCGCGGCGATGGCGTCGGGTGTGCTGCTCATGCGGGAGCACCCATGGAACCGGCTTGGCCGGGCCGCCGGGTGCGCCCCCTCGAGGGGGGATCCGAAGCGACACGAAGTGCGCGGAGATTCGGGGGTGGGTTCATTTCACGCCAGGACCGACAGCGCGTTCAGCGGAAGCTGGATGTGCACCATGCTGCTCGGCACCAGCGGCTCGCTGCCGCCTCGCGCGTCTGCGGGCAGTTCGGCCTCGATCTCGATGCCCAGGGGCTCGCAGGCCAGCCGCGCCGAGGTGCGGTTGCCGAAGAACTCGGTATCGAGCAGGCGCGCGGCGAAGCTGTTGGTGCCCAGGTCGGTGCCGTAGCGCTTGACCACCACGTGCTCGGGGCGGATGCCCACTGTCGCCTGCGAGCCCACGCTGACATTGCCGGGCGCGCAGAACAGTTCGCTGTCGCGCACGCGCACCTTGCCGTCGGCCAGCACGGTGGCGGGCAGCATGTTCATGCGGCCGACGAAGCCGGCCACGAAGCGGGTGCGCGGCTGGCGGTACAGCTCGGCGGGCGTGCCGGCCTGCTCGATGCGGCCGTTGTGCATCAGCACCACGCGGTCGGCCATCGAGAGGGCCTCTTCCTGGTCGTGCGTGACCATGATGGTGACGATGCCCAGGCGCTTCTGCAGCGCGCGGATCTCGCTGCGCAGGCTGGCGCGCACCTGCGCGTCGAGCGCGGAGAGCGGCTCGTCGAGCAGCAGCAGCCGCGGGTTCGGGGCCAGTGCCCGCGCCAGTGCGATGCGCTGCTGCTGGCCGCCGGAGAGCTGCACCGGGTACTTATCGGCATGCGCCGCGAGCCCGACCAGGTCGAGCATCTCGCGCGAGCGCTTGGCCATCTCGCGGGCCAGCGCGCCCGTGGGATGCAGTCCGTAGGCGATGTTCTGCGCCGCCGTCAGGTTGGGGAACAGTGCATACGACTGGAACACCACGCCGAAGCCGCGCGCCGCGGGCGGCAGGCCCGCGATGTCCTGGCCGCCGAGCAGGATCTGGCCGCCGTCGGCACGCTCGATGCCGCAGACGATGCGCAGCAGCGTGGTCTTGCCGCAGCCCGAAGGGCCGAGCAGGCACACGAACTCGCCGGGCTCGATGTCCAGGTCGATGCCGTCGAGCACGCGCGTGGCGCCGAACGACTTGCCGATGCCGCGGAGGGAAAGAAAGCTGCTGCTCGTCATGGCCGGATACCGCTTCGTTTCAGTCGATCAGAGTGGCTTCTTCTCGGACTTGGACTCGTAGCGCTTGGACCATTCCGTCAGGATGCGGTCGCGGTTGGCAGCGGCCCAGGTGAAGTCGTTCTTGGCCAGCAGCTTCTCGACGTCGCCCGGCACGAACTCCAGCTTTTCCTGGATGCCCGGCAGCGCGAGCACGGCGAAGTTCTTCGCGTAGAGCTCGTTGGCCTGCTTCGTCACGGCCCAGTCGGCCAGCACCTTGGCGGCGTCCTGCTTCTTGCTGGTCTTGATGATCCCGGTGGCTTCCATGTCCCAGCCGAGGCCTTCCTTCGGCAGCACGATGTCGATGGGAGCGCCGTCGCGCTTGGTCTTGTTGGCGCGGTATTCGAAGGACATGCCCAGCGCGAATTCACCCGCACCGGCCTGGCGGCAGGGCTTGCTGCCCGACTGGCTGTAGATGCCGATGTTCTGGTGCAGCGCGTCCATGTACTTCCACGCCTTCTCTTCACCCATCATCTGGATCCATCCCGACACCATCAGGTAGCCCGTGCCCGATGCGGCCGGGTTGGGCATCGTGATCTGGCCCTTGTAGACCGGGTTCGTGAGGTCGGCCCAGCTCGTGGGCTTGGGCAGGTTCTTCTTGCTCGCTTCGGCGGTGTTGAAGCAGATGGCCGACGACCACACGTCCATGCCGACCCACTTGGGCGGGTTGGCCGGGTCGCGCATGGTGGCCTTCACGGCGTCGAGGCCCTTCGGCGCATACGGCTGCAGCATGCCTTCCTTGTCGAGCAGCATCAGCGATGTGGCGGCCAGGCCCCACACCACGTCGGCCTGCGGGTTGGCCTTTTCGGCCAGCAGCTTGGCGGTGACGATGCCGGTGGAATCGCGCACGAACTTCAGCTCGATGCTCGGGTTCTCCTTTTCGAAGGCGGCCTTGTAGGCCTGCACCTGGTCGGCCTCGAGCGCGGTGTAGACCAGCAGCTCGGTGCGGCCCTGGGCCGATGCGGCGAAGGCCAGCGAGAACAGGACGGCGGGCACGAGGGCGCGGCGGATTTGACGATGCAGCATGGTGGAGGTTCTCCTCGGGAGAAAGTAGGAATAGAGAGAGAGACAGGAAAAACGCGATGCCTGGAACCCCGGGCAAGGCAAGCGAAAGTACGCAGGCCCTGCTCGACGAATGGGGGCGATGCTGGCAGCGGCATGTGACAGGCATTTGTCAGATGCCGCAAAAAACCCCAAATCCACAAAACAGCGCCAGCCGCCGGCAGGGTCGTCATGCGCATGTCATCGCGCCCGGCCAGACTGCGCGGGCTATTGCCCGTTATTGCCCGCGCCTTTGCTCCGACCGCTGCGCTCCACGCCATGACCATCGACCTCGCCGAGATCGCCCGCCTGTTCGCCGAACGGGGCGGGGTCGCCTACGCGGGCGAGCCGGTGTCGCAGCTGGAGCACGCGCTGCAATGCGCCTGGCTCGCCGAACAGGCCGGCGCAAGCGATGCACTGGTGACCGCCGCGCTGCTGCACGACCTCGGCCACATGCTGATCGCCGAGCACCAGACGCTGTCGCGCTCGCCCACCGAACTGGGCATCGACGACCGCCACCAATACATTGCCCTGCCCCTGCTGCGCGGCGCCTTCGACGTCGAGGTACGCGAGCCGATCAGGCTGCACGTGGACGCCAAACGCTACCTGTGCGCCACGCGGCCCGGCTACTTCTCGAAGCTCTCTCCCGATTCGGTGCGCAGCCTCGCACTGCAGGGCGGCGTGATGGACGAAGCGGCGGCAACGCGATTCGCCGCGCATTCGTGGGCGGCCGATGCGGTGCGGCTGCGGCTGTGGGACGAAGAGGCCAAGGTCGAGGGCCTGGAAACGCCGCCGCTGGCGCATTTCCTGGCGACTGCGGCGCGGGTCATGCTCCCCTGACCGGACCCGGCCCCCGCCCCTGCCTCGCCCCTCTTTTCCTGCCGCCGGAACCGCGGCCGCTGGCCGCTTCAGGCCGGTTTAAGAAACATTTGTCTACTATGGCTTCCTCACGATGAATGGCGCTCGGGCGCCTGCGAGGAAAAACCGAATGTCTTCATCCGTCACCGCGCGTGCCGCCACCTTCGCGCAGGTACTGCGCCGCGTCTTCAGGCTGGCCGCGCCCTACTTCCGTTCCGAAGAGAAATGGCGCGCCCGCGCGATGCTGCTGGGCATCGTCGCGCTGAACCTGCTGTACGTGTACGTCGCCGTGCTGGGCAACCAGTGGTACGGCCGCTTCTACGACGCGCTGCAGAACAAGGACGCGGCGGTCTTCTGGCGTGAAGTGGGCGTGTTCGGATGGATCGCGTTCTTCAACATCGCGGTACAGGTGCTCAAGTTCTACGTGACGCAACTGCTGCAGCTGCGCTGGCGCACCTGGATGACGCGCGACTACCTCTCGCGCTGGATGGCCGACCGCACCTTCTATCACCTCGAGCTGGCACGCTACGCCGGCAACGACGGCCACGCGCCGGACAACCCCGACCAGCGTATCCAGGAGGACATGCAGCTGTTCACCGACTACACGATGACGCTGTCGATGGGCCTGCTGAATGCGGTAGTCACGCTGGTGAGCTTCGTCGGCATCCTGTGGACGCTGTCGGGCAGCTTCGACTTCTCCGTGGGCGGGAGCACCTACCAGATCGCAGGTGCGATGGTGTGGCTGGCAGTGGCCTATTGCGTGGTGGGCACGGTGATCACGCACTTCATCGGGCGGCCGCTGATCGGCATCAACTTCCGGCAGCAGCGCTTCGAAGCCGACTTCCGCCACCATCTGGTGCGGGTGCGCGAATACAGCGAAGCCATTGCGCTGGACAAGGGCGAGAAGGTCGAGCACGGCCAGCTCGACATGCGCTTCGGCAGCGTGCTGCGCAACTACCTGCAGCTCATCAAGCAGCAGAAGAACCTGATCACCTTCACCTCGTTCTTCGGGCAGGCGGCGGTGATCTTTCCGTTCCTGGTGGCGGCGCCGCGCTTCTTCAGCGGCGCCATCCATCTGGGCCAGCTGATGCAGATCTCATCGGCCTTCGGCAAGGTGCAGGACTCGCTGAGCTGGTTCGTCGACAACTACGACCGCGTGGCCATCTGGCGCGCCACCACCGACCGCCTGACCAGCTTCGACGACGCGATGCGCGCGCACGCCAGGCAGTCGATGCCGATGGCCCGCGACGCGGGGGCCGAGCTGCGCACCGATGACCTCTCTGTGGCGCTGCCCGACGGCACCGCCCTGCTGAGCGGCGCCGCGCTGGCGGTGAAGCCCGGCGACAGCGTGCTGCTGCAGGGTCCTTCGGGCAGCGGCAAGTCGACGCTGTTCCGCTCGTTCGCCGGCATCTGGCCGTTCGCGCGCGGCCATGTGAAGGTGCCGGAGGACGCGATGTTCATGCCGCAGCGCCCCTACGTGCCCGACGGCAAGCTGCGCGACGCACTCACCTACCCCAACCCGGCCGCCGACTTCAGCGACGACCAGCTGCGCCAGGCCCTGAACGACGCCCTGCTTCCCGACCTGACGAGCCGGCTCGACGAGAGCGACGCCTGGAGCCAGAAGCTGTCGGGCGGCGAACAGCAGCGCCTCGCCATCGCGCGCGTGCTGCTGAAGAAGCCGGCGTGGCTGTTCGCCGACGAGATCACCAGCGCGCTCGATGCGCAAGCCGAAGGCGTGCTGTACAAGCGCCTCGCGGCCACGGTGCATGCCGCGGGCGGTGCGATGGTGTCGATCGCGCACCGCGCGGCGGTCGGCGACTTCCACAACCAGCGCTGGACGCTGGTGCCGCAGGCCGAAGGCGCCGGCGGTGGTGCGCGCTACCGGCTCAGCACCTCGGGCCCGTCGCCTCAGGCGGCCGCGACGTAGCGCTCCCAGCCCTTCCTGCGCAGGTCGCAGGCGGGGCATTCGCCGCAGCCGTAGCCCCAGGCCTGGCGATGCACGCGGTCGCCGAGGTAGCAGGTGTGGGTCTCTTCCACGATCAGCTCGACCAGCGGCTCGCCGCCCAGGCGATGGGCCAGCGTCCACGTCTCGGCCTTGTCGATCCACATCAGCGGCGTCTCGATGACCAGGCGGCGCTCCAGCCCGAGCGACAGCGCGAGCTGCATCGCCTTCATGGTGTCGTCGCGGCAGTCGGGGTAGCCGGAGAAATCCGTCTCGCACACGCCGGTCACGATCACCTGCAGCCCGCGGCGATAGGCCAGCGCACCGGCCAGCGTGAGGAACAGCAGGTTGCGGCCCGGCACGAAGGTGTTGGGCAGGCCGTCCGCCTGCATCGCGAACGCGACCTCCTCGGTCAGCGAGGAGCCGCCCAGCTGCGCCAGCGCGGCCAGCGTGAGCACGTGGTCTTCGCCCAGGCGCGGCGCCCACTCGGGAAAGCGCTCGCGCATCTTCGCGAGGACGGTGCCACGCACGTCGAGCTCGACGCGATGGCGCTGCCCGTAGTCGAAGCCCAGGGTTTCGACGCGCTGGTACTTGGAGAGCGCATCGGCGAGGCAGGTGGTCGAGTCCTGGCCGCCGGAGAACAGGACGAGGGCGGTGGTGTGCAGGGGCATAGCGGTCAGCGGCCCGGCCGCTGTAGTCCAAAGGCGCGATTTTCGCAGCCGCCGCCGGGGCTGCGGATACGATGCCTCGGATGAGCACCAAACACCTCGTCGCATGGGCCGTCACCTTCGTGGTGCTGCTGGTCATCGACATGATCTGGCTCGGCGTCGTGGCCAAGGGCATGTACCAGGAAGCGATGGGCGACCTGATGTCGCCGAACCCGCGCCTGGGCTTCGCGGCGGTGTTCTACCTGGCGTATCCGGTCGGACTGCTGGTGTTCGCGATCGTGCCCGGGCTCGATCAGCAAGGGGTGCTGCGCGCCGCGCTGCTCGGCGGCCTGTTCGGTCTCTTCTGCTATGCCACCTACGACCTCACCAACCTCGCGGTGGTGCGCAACTGGCCGCTCGCGCTGTCGTTCATCGACATCGCCTGGGGCGCGGTGGTGAGCGGCGTGGCGGCGGGCGCGGGCGCGGCGGCGCTGCGCTGGTTCGCCTCGCGTTGAACGCCGGCGCGGCGTTTCCTGCCCAGGGCGTGCTCACACTGCTTCTGGCGTCGCGAATTCGGGTTGGCCGGCCCGAAATGGTGTGAACACGCCCTAGAGGAAGCGCTCGAGCAGCTTGCGCGACGCGCGATCGAGTGCCTTCACGTCGGGAATCCTGAACTGCACCCCGTGCGTGCTCGCGATGAGAAGCGCACCGCCTTCGAGCCGGCGGATGTCCTCCTCGGCCTTGAGCACGAAGCTGGTGTCGCCGCGGTCGGTGCTGACGGTCCAGGTGCTGGGGACGCCGAAGCTGGACACCTTGTGCAGCTGCAGCAGCGTGGGCGCGAAGTCGCGCACCGCGAGTTCCTCCTGCAGCAGCGCCATGGCTGGCGCCGGCAGCCCGGCCATGTCGTCGATCCAGACCAGCTCGCGGCCTTCGCTGCCCACCAGCGACACGCCGCGGTCGGGCGCGCTCAGCGGAAAGGCGCGCACGGGCGTGACGCCCGCATGGCGCTCGCCCTGGGCGTCGGTCAGCACGAGGCGGCCGAAGCTGTCGCGCGCGAGTTCGAAGGATGGTGCCGTCGTTGACGCGGAGTCGATGTCGATCATGGAATTGCCCTTTCGCTGGACACCGTGGAACCGGCTCTGCAGGGCCACTGGTGTTGCCCCCGGCGGGGGGAAGGCGGAGCGACACGAAGCGCGCGCAGCCCGGGGGAGAGCTTTGTGCTTTTCATGCGTCCCCCGCCGGATGGGCTGCGTGGACGATGGGCAACGGCGCCTGCGCACCGGCGCGCTCGTCGGCCGCGCCTTCGCTCGCGTCGTCGGCCTGGCGCAGCTGCGCCTGATACAGCCGCCAGTAGGCGCCCTGCTTCTCCATGAGCTGGTCGTGCGGCCCGACCTCGACCACTTCGCCGCGGTCCATGACCACGAGCCGGTCGGCCTTGCGCAGCGTCGACAGGCGGTGCGCGATGGCGATGGTGGTGCGGCCCTGCACGAGGTTGTCCAGCGCCTTCTGGATCTCCTTCTCGGTCTCGGTGTCCACCGCCGAGGTGGCCTCGTCGAGGATCAGGATGCGCGGATCGATCAGCAGCGCGCGCGCGATGCTGATGCGCTGCCGCTCGCCGCCCGACAGGCCCTGCCCGCGCTCGCCCACCAGCGAGTCGTAGCCGTGGGGCAGCCGCAGGATGAAGTCGTGCGCATGCGCGGCGCGCGCGGCGGCCACGATCTCCTCGCGCGTGGCGTCGGGCTTGCCGTAGGCGATGTTCTGCGCGATGGTGCCGAAGAACAGGAACGGCTCCTGCAGCACCAGCCCCACGTGGCGGCGGTAGTCGGCCACGGCGAAGCGGCGGATGTCGGTGCCGTCGACCTTGATGGCGCCGTCGGTCACGTCGTAGAAGCGGCAGATCAGGTTGACCAGCGTGCTCTTGCCCGAGCCGCTGTGGCCCACCAGGCCGATCATCTCGCCGGGCTCGATGACCAGGTCGAGGTCGTGGATGACAGCACGCGAGCCGTAGCGGAATCCCAGCCCGCTCATCTCGATGCGGCCCTGCACGCGCTCCACCTTCACCGGGTTGGACGGCTCGGGCACGTTGCTCACGTGGTCGAGGATGTCGAAGATGCGCTTGGCGCCCGCCGCCGCCTTCTGCGTGACCGAGACGATGCGGCTCATGGAGTCCAGCCGCGTGTAGAAGCGGCCGATGTAGGCGATGAAGGCGGTGAGCACACCCACCGTGATGCTGCCGCGCGCCACCTGCCAGATGCCGAAGGCCCAGACCACGAGCAGGCCGATCTCGGTCAGCAGCGACACGGTCGGCGTGAACAGCGACCAGGTGCGGTTGAGCTTGTCGTTGACCTGCAGGTTGTAGGCGTTGGCCACGCGGAAGCGCTCGGCTTCGCGGCGCTCCTGCGCGAAGGCCTTGACCACGCGGATCCCGGGAATGGTGTCGGCCAGCACGTTCGTCACCTCGGACCAGACGCGATCGATCTTCTCGAAGCCGGTGCGCAGGCGGTCGCGCACCACGTGGATCATCCACGCGATGAACGGCAGCGGCACCAGCGTGACCACCGCCAGCAGCGGGTTGATGGAGACCAGGATGACCGCGGTCATGACGATCATCAGCACGTCGTTGGCGAAGTCGAGCGCGTGCAGCGACAGGAAGACGTTGATGCGGTCGGTCTCGGAGCCGATGCGCGCCATCAGGTCGCCGGTGCGCTTGCCGCCGAAATAGTCCAGCGGCAGGGTCAGCAGGTGCTCGTAGGTGGTGGTGCGCAGGTCGGCGCCGATGCGCTCGGACACCAGCGCCAGCAGGTAGGTACGCGCCCAGCCGAGCCCCCAGCCGACCAGCGCCGCGATCAGCAGGCCGCCCAGGTACAGGCCGACGCGCATGGTGTCGATCTTCTGGCCGTTCTGGAACGGGATCAGGATGTCGTCCATCAGCGGGATGGTCAGGTACGGCGGCACCAGCGTGGCGGCGGTGGAGATCAGGGTCAGTACAAACCCGAGGATCAGCTGCTTGCGGTACGGCCCCGCGAAACGGCCCAGGCGCAGCAGCACCCAGGTGGAGGGCGGCGTCTGGATTTCGCCGTCGATCGCGCCGTCTTCGCCATCCGCCGGGTCGATGGCGGCCGAAGTCTCCTTGGCGACACCGGACGTTCGCTGTCCGAACAACTTGAGCAGGCGCAACGCGGCGACCTGCCCGCCGAGCGTGTAGCGCCAGCGGCCCAGCTGGCCCGCAGGCCCCGTCAGATCGAGGGTTCCGACGCCCGAATGGTCGGAAAGACGCAGTTCCAGCGCCGGATCGGTCAGTGGCCACTCACGCCATTCCCCGCCCGGCGCCAGTGAAATCAGCCTCCGGTCAGTGAGCGCGACCAAGCCGCTGGCGAAGCGAAGTTGGTCGTCGAGGTCAACCGTCAGTGTTACCAGAACGTTTTCCGCGACTGCGAGACGGTTTTTCAGCAGTGCTGAAGCCGCCTCGGTTTCGCCCTCCCGGGTGCCGACAGGATCGTGATGTTGCATTGTGTTTCTTTGACTCTTGCCCGTCGCGGGCCGCATGGACCGCGTCATGGCGCCCTTCGTCGGGCGCCGATTCTGACCGATCGCCATGGGCGCGCTTGAAGGCGCCGCGGTGCTCGGCCAAAGCACATCGAACGTTTGCATGACCCGTTTCGACGACATCCAACTGCTGCGCATCAACTATTTGCGCGGCCCCAATCTCTGGACCTACCGTCCGGTGCTCGAAGTCTGGCTCGACCTGGGTCAACTGGAAGACTACCCCTCCAACAAGATCGACGGTTTCACCGACCGCCTGACGGGCCTGCTGCCGGCGCTCATCGAGCACCACTGCGGCGTGGGCGAGCGCGGCGGGTTCATCCAGCGCCTGACCGAAGGCACCTGGTCGGGCCACGTGCTGGAGCATGTCGTCATCGAGCTGCTGAACCTGGCCGGCATGCCGACCGGCTTCGGGCAGACCCGCAGCACCTCGGAGCACGGCGTCTACCGCATGGTGTTCCGCGCGCGTGACGAGCAGGTCGCCCGCGTGGCGCTGGCGGAAGGCCACCGCCTGCTGATGGCCGCGATCAACAACGACCCGTTCACCGCTGCCGACGTGCAGAAGGCCGTCGACGCGGTCAAGGCCAAGGTGGAAGACTGCTACCTCGGCCCGAGCACCGCAGCCATCGTGGCCGCCGCCACCGACCGCGGCATCCCGCACATGCGCCTGAACAGCGGCAACCTCGTGCAACTGGGCTACGGCGCCAACCAGCAGCGCATCTGGACCGCCGAGACCGACTACACCAGCGCCATCGGCGAATCGATCGCCAGCGACAAGGAACTCACCAAGTCGCTGCTCGCGAGCTGCGGCGTGCCGGTGCCCGAGGGCCAGGTGGTGGAGAGCGCCGAGGAAGCCTGGGAAGCCGCCGAGGACATCGGCGTGCCGGTGGTCGTGAAGCCGTCCGACGCCAACCACGGCCGCGGCGTGTCGCTCGAACTGACCACGCGCGAGGAAGTCATGGCGGCCTACGCGGTGGCCGAGCCCGAAGGCAGCGACGTGATGGTCGAGCGCTTCATCCGCGGCCACGAGCACCGCCTGCTGGTGGTGGGCGGCGAGGTGGTCGCCGCCGCGCGCGGCGAGATCATCACCGTGACCGGCGACGGCCAGGCCACGGTGCGCGAGCTGATCGACAAGCAGCTCAACAGCGACCCGCGCCGCGGCGCCGAAGAGGAATTTCCGCTCGACGTGATCGTGCTGGACACCGACGCCAAGCTGCAGCTCGAGCTCAAGCGCCAGGAACTCGACGGCAACGCCGTGCCGGCCGCCGGCCGCGTGGTGACGATCCAGCGCAACGGCAACATGGCCAACGACTGCACCGACCAGGTCCATCCCGAAGTCGCGCACGCCGCCGTGCTGGCCGCGCGCGTGGTGGGCCTCGACATCGCGGGCATCGACCTCGTGGCGCAGGACATCTCGAAGCCGCTGGGCCCGCAGGGCGGCGCCATCGTCGAAGTCAACGCCGGCCCCGGCCTGCTGATGCACCTGAAGCCGGCTGTCGGTTCGCCGCGCCCGGTGGGCCGCGCCATCTGCGACCACCTGTTCCCGAACGACGCGCCCGGCCGCATTCCCGTGGTGGGCGTGGCCGGCTCGCGCGACACCGCCGTGCTGGCGCGCCTCGTGGCCTGGCTCATCAACCTGGGCGGGCGCCACACCGGCCTGGCCTGCCGCGACGGCCTGTTCCTGGAACGCCGCCGCGTCGACGCGCGCGACAGCGCCAACTGGGACGCCGGCCACCGCCTGCTGGTCAACCGTGCCGTGCAGGCCGTGGTGATCGAGAACGGCGCCGAGACCATCCTGCGCGACGGCCTGCCCTACGACCGCTGCGAAGTCGGCATCGTCACCGACCTCGACGGTTTCGAGGCGCTGGGCGACTACGACATCACCGAGAGCGACCAGATGGTCAAGGTGCTGCGCACGCAGGTCGACGTGGTGCTGTCCGAAGGCACCGCCGTGCTGAACGCCGCCGACGCGCGCGTGGCCGGCCTCGCGCCGCTGTGCGACGGTGCCGTCATCGTGTATGCGGCCGACCCGCAGGCACCCGCGCTCACCGCGCACCAGTCCGCCGGCGGCAAGGCCGTGCTCGTGCGCCAGGACCGCGTGGTGCTGGCCAACGGCAGCAGCGAATCGTTCCTGCCCGGCCTGGGCCGCCTGACCGTGTGGCGCGCCACCCATGCCGGCGTGAGCCTCGAGAGCCTGCTGGCCGCCGTGGCCGCCGCCTGGGCCATGGGCATTCCGCTGAACCTGATCGGTGCCGGCGTCGAAGCCTTTGAAGCCGACCTGCACGCAGCCCTCGCCTCGCTGCAGCTGTCGCAAACGCAGCCCCTTCAACCCCAGCTGGCCTGAACCGCCTCGCCAGTCCGCACGCACGCAGCCGCACGCCGCCCATGAAAGTCACCCGCACCCGAGCCCTTCGCGGCCCCAACCTCTGGAGCCGCCACACCGCCATCGAGGCCGTGGTCGCCTGCCAGGGCGACGAGAACGCCGTCAGCAAGCTCGAAGGTTTCGAAGACCGCCTTCGCGCGCGCTTCCCGACCATCGGCGAACTGCACCCGATGGTGCTCGGCCAGCCGCTGGCGCTGGCGCACGTGCTCGAGAACGCCGCCGTCGCGCTGCAGGCCCAGGCCGGCTGCGCCGTCAACTTCGGCCACACCTCTGCCACCCTGGAAGAGGGCGTCTACCAGGTCGTGTTCCAGTACAGCGAGGAGGCCGTGGGCCGGCGCGCCCTCGAACTGGCCGACGAGCTCATCGCCGCCGCACACGCCGACACCCCCTTCGATGCCGAAGCCGCCATCACCGAACTGCGGGACCTCGACGAATCCGAGCGCCTGGGCCCGAGCACCGGCTCCATCGTCGATGCGGCCGTGGCGCGCGGCATTCCGTACCGCCGCCTCACGCGCGGCAGCCTGGTGCAGTTCGGCTGGGGATCGAAGCAGCGGCGCATCCAGGCGGCCGAAGTCGACAGCACCAGCGGCGTGGCCGAGTCGATCGCGCAGGACAAGGAACTCACCAAGCAGCTGCTCAATGCCGCCGGCGTGCCGGTGCCGCTGGGCCGCCCCGTGACCGACGCCGAGGACGGCTGGGCCGCCGCCAACGAGATCGGCCTGCCCGTGGTCGTGAAACCGCAGGACGGCAACCAAGGCAAGGGCGTCACCGTGAACATCAACACGCGCGAGGAGCTGTTCGCGGCCCACGCGTCGGCCGCCGCGTACGGCGAGGTGATGGTCGAGAAATTCCTGCCCGGCTTCGACTTCCGCCTGCTGGTGGTGGGCGACCGCCTGGTGGCCGCCGCGCGCCGCGATCCGCCGCAGGTGATCGGCGACGGCAGCCTCACCGTGCGCCAGCTGGTCGACACCGTGAACCTCGACCCGCGCCGCGGCGAGGGCCATGCCACTTCGCTCACCAAGATCCGCCTGGACGACATCGCCATCGGCCGGCTCGAATCGCAGGGCCTCACGCCCGACAGCGTGCCTGCGCTGGGCCAGCGCGTGGTGCTGCGCAACAACGCGAACCTGTCGACCGGCGGCACCGCCACCGACGTGACCGACACCGTGCACCCCGAAGTGGCGGCGCGCGCGGTGGACGCGGCGCAGATGGTCGGCCTGCACATCTGCGGCGTCGACATGGTGTGCGAGAACGTGCTGCGTCCGCTCGAGGAGCAGCACGGCGGCGTGGTCGAAGTGAACGCCGCGCCCGGCCTGCGCATGCACATCTCGCCCTCGTTCGGCCGCGGCCGTGCGGTCGGCGAGGCGGTGATGGACACCCTGTTCGCGCACGGCGACGACGGCCGCATCCCGGTGGTCGCGGTCACCGGCACCAACGGCAAGACCACCACCGCGCGCCTCATCAACCACCTGCTCGCATCGAGCGGCCTGCGCACCGGCATGACCAACACCGACGGCGTGTACGTCGACGGCCGCCAGACCGACAGCGGCGACTGCAGCGGCCCGAAGAGCGCGCGCAACGTGCTGATGCACCCCGACGTCGACGCCGCCGTGTTCGAAGTGGCGCGCGGCGGCATCCTGCGCGAAGGCCTCGGCTTCGACCGCTGCCAGGTGGCCGTGGTCACCAATATCGGCAGCGGCGACCACCTGGGACTGAACTACATCACGACGGTGGAAGACCTCGCCGTGCTGAAGCGCGTGATCGTGCGCAACGTGTCCGCCGACGGCTACGCCGTGCTCAACGCCGCCGACCCGAATGTTGCCGCCATGGCCGCGGGTTGCCCCGGCCACGTGATCTTCTTCACCGCCGACCGCATGCACCCGGTCATGGCCACGCACCGCGCGCAGGGCAAGCGCACCGTGTACGTCGACCAGGACACGCTGGTGGCCGCCGAAGGCTCCTGGCGCGAACGCATCGCGCTGCGCGACGTGCCCATCACGCGCGGCGGCGCCATCGGCTTCCAGGTCGACAACGTGATGGCCTCGGTGGCCGCGGCATGGGCCGTGGGCCTCGACTGGGACACCATCCGCAGCGGCCTCGCCAGCTTCATGAACGACGCGGCCGGCGTGCCGGGCCGCTTCAACGTCATGGACTACCGCGGTGCCACCGTGATCGCCGACTACGGCCACAACACCGATGCCATGAAGGCGCTGGTGTCGGCCGTGGACACCATGCCGGCACGCAAGCGCTCGGTGGTCATCAGCGGCGCGGGCGACCGGCGCGACTCCGACATCCGCGACCAGACCGCCATCCTCGGCCAGGCCTTCGACGACGTGATCCTCTACCAGGACGCAGCCCAGCGCGGCCGCGCCGACGGCGAAGTGATGGCGCTGCTGCGCCAGGGCCTGCAGGGTGCGGCGCGCACGCGCTACATCGACGAGATCCGCGGCGAGTTCGTGGCCATCGACACGGCACTGGCGCGCCTGCAGCCGGGCGACCTCTCGCTGATCCTGGTCGACCAGGTCGAGGAAGCGCTCGCTCACCTCGCGCAGCGCATCGCGGCGGGGTAGAAGGGCTCGCCCCCAGGCTGCGCGCACTTCGTGTCGCTACTCCTTCCCCCTACCGGGGGCAACACCGGAGGCCCGGCAGAGCCGGTTCCTCGGTGTTCCTGAGCTCGCCCCCAGGCTGCGCGCACTTCGTGTCGCTTCGCCTTCCCCCTGCCGGGGGCAACACCGGAGGCCCGGCAAAGCCGGTTCCTCGGTGTTCCTGAACTCGCCCCCAGGCTGCGCGCACTTCGTGTCGCTTCGCCTTCCCCCTGCCGGGGGCAACACCGGAGGCCCGGCAAAGCCGGTTCCTCGGTGTTTCTGGAACGGGAACATGGGACGGCAGCCGTAGGCGGGGCTGGGGTTGCGGGATACGTCCGACATGGAACGGCGAGTACGGCACGGTCGAAGGGTGCGGCTGTCCCACAGGGGCGCAGCCCCGGCCGGCACCACACTGTGGCTCCAGTCGCGCACCTCGGAGGGCGCGGCGTCTCGTCACCAGACCAGGAGCCCGCATGACAACAACAGTCCGTTCCGTTCTTTCCACCGCTGCACTTTGCGCGGCAGGCAGCTTCATCGTCTTCGGCGCGCAGACCGCAGGCGCACAGGCACCGGGTTCCGAAGCCCGCATGCAGAAGGAACGCGCCACCTGCGACGGCGTGCAGCAAGACCGTGCCGCATGCCTGCGCGAAGCTGGCGCCGCCCGCCAGGAAGCGGGCCGCAACGGCCTCACCACGCCGAGCCCGGCGCGCGGACAGGTCAATTCGCTGGCCCGTTGCAGCGAGCAGCCAGGACCCGACCAGCCCGAGTGCGAAGCGCGCATCAAGGGCGGCGCACGCACCACCACCGAGGGCAGCGTGATGGGCGGCGGCGTCATCCGCGAAACCGTCACGCCCCTGCCGGCACAGCCCGCGCGCTGAGCCGGGCCATCGACTTCATCTTTTTTCCGGTCACGCCAAGGAGCCAACCATGAAAAGCCAGACACGTTCGATGATCTTCGCCCTGCTTGCCATCGGCAGCGTGGCCAGCGCCACGGTCGCATCCGCCGCGGGCCCGCGCCGGGGCGACGGCGGCGGCATCTACCAGCAGGAACTCGCCGTCTGCGGCCACAACCAGCAAGACCGTGCCGCGTGCATCCGCGAAGCCGGTGCCGCCCGTCAGGAAGCCGCGCGCGGCGGCCTGACCAGCGCACCCGACTACCGCGCCAATGCGCTCGCACGTTGCGGCCTGCAGCAACCGGCCGACCGCGCCGACTGCGAGGCCCGCGTGCTCGGCGGCGCGGGCAACACCCGTGCGGCCGTGGACGGCAGCGTGATGGGCGGGGGCGTGATCCGCGAGTCGGTCACGACCACCGTCATGCCGGCACCGGTCGTGATGCCCGGGCCCGCCGTCGTGATGCCGCCCCCGGTGCCCCGCCCGATCGAGCGCGCGCCCGCGCCGATGATCGCGCCCATGCCTGCACCGATCCGCTGAGCCGGCTCCGCCGCAACGGCATGGCAGGTAGCGCCTGCCATGCCTCGCGCAAAGCCTGCCGGCGGGCCTCGGCCATGCCCTTGACTGTCACACGACTGTCATAAAAGGCCTGCGCGTGCTAGCTATAGTTCTCGGTCCCTGCCTACCGAGGAACACTTCCCAATGAATGCCATCAAGGTCGCTCGCCGATTCATCGAAACGGACCCGGCCAACGAATCGGCCAAGATCCTGGCCCAACTCGTGTTGGCGCTCGAGTCCGAACGCAGCTTCGAGCTGGTCACCCTGTACAGCCTGGACTACAAGAGCTTCCAGCTCGCCATGGACATCCTGAAGGAATGGCGGCTCGACCGCTACTACGCCAGCAAGTCCAAGCTGTTCGACCTGTCGCTGCAGGTCTCAGAACTCGAGAAGAGCTGATACCCGACACGGGATGGCTGTCACCCCTGGGCACGCAAGGTGCTCAGACCAGCATCCCGCCAGACACCTCGATGCGCTGGGCATTCACCCAGCGATTCCCCTCTCCGAGCAAGCCCGCGATCGCACCGCCGATGTCGTCGGGCTTGCCTGCGCGCCCGAGCGCCGTGAAGCCGGCAACCATCGCGTTGACCTGCGGGTTGTCGCGCACCATGCCGCCGCTGAAGTCCGTCTCGATGGCGCCCGGTGCGATCGTATTCGCGGCGATGCCGCGCGCGCCGAGCTCCTTGGCGAGGTAGCGCGTCAGCGTTTCCACGGCGCCCTTCATCGATGCGTAGGCCGAGGCCCCGGCCATGGCGAAGCGCGTGAGACCCGTCGACACGTTCACGATGCGCCCGCCGTCGTTGATCAGCGGCAGCATCTTCTGCGTGAGGAAGTACGTGCCCTTGAAGTGGATGTTGTAGAGCGTGTCGAACTGCTCCTCCGTCATGTCCTCGAAGTTCACATGCAGGCCGACGCCGGCGTTGTTCACCAGGAAGTCGAAGCGCTCGCGCTGCCACGTGGCCGCGAGCGCCGCCTTCACCGCCTGTGCAAAGGCCGCGAAGGTCTTGCTGTCGCCCACGTCGAGCCGCAGCGCGACGGCCCGCCGCCCCATCGCCTCGATGTCCGACACCACCGCCTGCGCGCTGGCTTCGTTCGACACGTAGGTCAGGATCACGTCGACGCCGTCGGCCGCGAGCGCCAGCGCGGCGCTGCGGCCGAGGCCGCGGCTGCCGCCGGTAATGAGTGCGATGCGCGGAGTGCCGGGGGTGGTGGATGCGGTCATTGGAAGTCCTCGGTTGGTTGATGGGACGACTTTAAAAATTACCGCCTGCAAGATAAATACCGTCTTCCGGAGCACACTGTCGCCCCCAAACAGGACAATCCGCCGCCATGAACATCGAAGAACTGCGCATCTTCTCGAGGGTGGCCGAACTCGCGAGCTTCAGCCGTGCCGCCGACCAGCTCGGCCTGACGCGCGCGCGCACCTCGGTGGCGGTGCAGCAGCTCGAAGACCGGCTCGGTACGCGGCTGCTGCAGCGAACCACCCGCAGCGTGCGCCTCACCGAAGACGGCCAGCGCTTCCTCGAGCGCTGCAAGGACTACCTGGCGGAAGGCGAGCAGCTGGCCGGCATGTTTCGCGCCGGCGCCGGCGGCCTGACCGGCAGGTTGCGCATCGACCTGCCCGCGACCGTGGCGCGCGACATCGTCATTCCGCGCCTGCCCGAATTCCTCGCGCTGCACCCCGCGCTGGAAATCGGCATCAGCACCACCGACCGCCATGTCGACCTGGTGAACGAGGGCTTCGACTGCGTGCTGCGCGTGGGCGTGCTGGGCGACTCCGAACTGGTCGCGCGGCCCCTTGGCTTCATGCGCATGGCCAATGCCGCGAGCCCGGCCTACCTGCAGGCGCACGGCACGCCGCGCACGCTGGCCGATCTCGCCTCGCACCGCATCGTGCACTTCGCGCAGACCCTCTCGCCGAACGACGCGGGCTGGGAATACTTCGATGCGGCCCAGGGCCGCTACCGCATGCAGCCGATGCGCTCCCTGGTCACGGTGAACGGCACCGACGCGTACAACGCGGCGGCCATCGCGGGGCTCGGTCTCATCCAGGCTCCGGTCGGCGGCCTGCGGCCCTGCTTTGCCGAGGGCTCGCTGGTGCAGGTGATGCCGGCGTTCACCGCGCGCCCCATGCCGGTGTCGCTGGTGTACGTCAACCGGCGGCAGCTCGCGCCGCGCGTGCTCGCTGTGATGAACTGGCTGACCGAACTGCTCGCACCCTACTTCGTCGCCGACAGCGAGCTCGCGCTCCCGGCTACCGACCCCAGCGCAGCACCAGCGGGTCGAGCCGCTTCGCCGTCTCGATCAGCCCGGCGCGCGTCTCGGGGTGCATCGCCGGCAGCGGATGCCGGGGCGCCTCGCAGGCGATCACGCCGCCCTCCTTCATGAGCGACTTGCAGGCCAGCAGGCCGGCCTGCCGGTTCTCGTAGTTGATGAGCGGCAGCCACTGCTGATAGAGCGCGAAGGCCTTGTCGCGGTCGCCCGCGCGGTGCGCCTCGATGATCGGCCGGATGCCGTCGGGGTAGCCGCCGCCGGTCATCGATCCTGTCGCACCGGCATCGAGGTCGGGCATCAGCGTGATGGCTTCCTCGCCGTCCCACGGCCCTTCGATGGCATCGCCGCCGAGGCGGATCAGCTCGCGCAGCTTCGACGCCGCGCCGGGCGTCTCGATCTTGAAATACGCGACCTGCTCGATCTCTTTGGCCATGCGTGCGAGGAACGGCGCCGACAGCACCGTGCCGCTGGCCGGTGCGTCCTGGATCATGATGGGGATGCTCACCGCGTCCGACAGCCGCGCATAGAACTCGTAGATCTGCGGCTCCGGCACGCGAAAGGTTGCTCCGTGGTACGGCGGCATCACCATCAGCATCGCCGCGCCCATGTCCTGCGCGCGGCGGCTGCGTTCGGCGCAGACCTTGGTGCTGTAGTGCGTGGTCGTCACGATCACCGGCACGCGGCCCTTGACGTGTTCGAGGATGCTGCGCGTCAGCACCTCTCGCTCGTCATCGGACAGCACGAACTGCTCCGAGAAATTCGCGAGGATGCAGAGGCCATCGGAACCCGCATCGATCATGAAGTCGACGCAGCGCTTCTGGCTCTCGATGTCGAGCGCGCCCTGTTCGGTGAAGGTGGTCGGCACCACCGGGAAGATGCCGCGGTATCTGGGGGTCATGGCTTCAATGAATCAGTCATCAGTGTGAATGGCGGGGAACGGCCGCGCCGCGGCAGCCGACGAGAAAGTCGAAGTCGCAGCCTTCGTCGGCCTGCAGCACGTGGTTGACGTAGAGCTTCTGGTAGCCACCGCCGCGTGTGCTCATGGGCTGTGCATCGGTGCTCGACAGCGACGCGAGGCGCGATGCGAGCTCTTCGTCGCTGATGTCCAGATGCAGCCGGCCCGCATCGCAATCGAGCTCGATCCAGTCACCGTCGCGCACCGCCGCCAGCGGCCCGCCGTCGGCGGCTTCGGGTGCGACGTGCAGCACCACCGTGCCGTAGGCCGTGCCGCTCATGCGCGCATCGGAGATGCGCACCATGTCCTTCACGCCCTGGCGCAGCAGCTTCGGCGGCAGCCCCATGTTGCCGACCTCGGCCATGCCGGGGTAGCCCTTGGGGCCGCAGTTCTTCAGCACCATCACGCAGCTCGCGTCGATGTCGAGGTCCTCGTCGACGATGCGTTCCTTGTAGTGCTCGAGGTTCTCGAACACCACGGCGCGTCCGCGGTGCTTCAGCAACTCGGGCGTTGCGGCCGAGGGCTTGAGTACCGCGCCGCGCGGCGAGAGGTTGCCGCGCAGGATGCGGATGCCGCCGTCGGCAATGAGCGGGTTGTCCAGCGGGCGGATCACCTCGTCGTCGAAGCTCGGCGCCTCGCGCACGTTGTCCCAGATCGACTGGCCGTTGACGGTGAGCGCATCCGGGTGCGGCAGCAGGCCGTTCTCGCCGAGCCGGCGCAGCACGGCGGGCAATCCGCCTGCGTAATAGAACTCTTCCATGAGGAAGCGGCCCGAAGGCATCAGGTCGACGATGGTCGGGGTATGGCTGCCGATGCGCGTCCAGTCTTCCAGCTCCAGCTCGACGCCGATGCGCCCCGCGATGGCCTTCAGGTGGATCACCGCATTGGTCGATCCGCCGATGGCCGCGTTCACGCGGATGGCGTTCTCGAAGGCTTCGCGCGTGAGGATCTTCGAGAGCGTGAGCCCCTCCTGTGCCATCTGCACCGCGCGCATGCCCGACATCTGCGCGAGCACGTAGCGCCGCGCGTCCACTGCCGGAATCGCCGCGTTGTGCGGCAGCGAAGTGCCCAGCGCCTCGGCCATGCAGGCCATCGTCGAGGCCGTACCCATGGTGTTGCAGGTGCCCGCCGAACGCGACATGCCGCCCTCGGCCGAAAGGAACTGGTGCAGGTTGATCTCGCCGGCCTTCAGCGATTCGTGCAGCTGCCACACGGCCGTGCCCGAGCCGATGTTCCTGCCCTCGAGCTTCCCGTTGAGCATCGGTCCGCCGGTCACCACGATGGCCGGGATGTCGCAGCTCGCCGCGCCCATCAGCAGCGCGGGCGTGGTCTTGTCGCAACCGGTGAGCAGCACCACCGCATCGACCGGGTTGCCGCGGATGGCTTCCTCCACGTCCATGCTCGCGAGGTTGCGCGTGAGCATCGCGGTGGGGCGCAGGTTCGACTCGCCGTTGGAGAACACGGGGAACTCCACCGGGAAGCCGCCCGCTTCCGAGATGCCGCGCTTCACGTGCTCGGCGATCTTTCGGAAGTGCGCGTTGCACGGCGTGAGTTCCGACCAGGTGTTGCAGATGCCGATGATCGGGCGGCCGTCGAACTCGTGGTCCGGAATGCCCTGGTTCTTCATCCAGCTGCGGTACATGAAGCCGTTCTTGTCGGCCGAGCCGAACCATTCGGTCGAGCGCAGTTTCTTTGTCATTTGGGAGGTCAGCGGCGCGGGGCGCGCGAGGTGAAGAAGCGTTGCAGCAGGCAGAAGACGAACAGCAGCGCACCCACGACGATGCGGGTCCACCACGAGCTCAGCGTGCCGTCGAAGGAAATGAGGGTCTGGATGATCCCGAGCATCAGCACGCCGAACAGCGTGCCCGCCACGTAGCCCACGCCGCCGGTGAGCAGCGTGCCGCCGATCACCACGGCGGCGATGGCGTCGAGCTCCAGCCCCACCGCGTGCAGGCCGTAGCCCGAGAGCATGTAGAAGGTGAAGATCACGCCCGCCAGCGCCGAGCAGAAACCCGAGAGCGTGTACACGCCGATGAGCGTGCGCCGCACCGGCAGGCCCATCAGCATCGCCGAATGCTCGCTGCCGCCGATGGCATACACCGCGCGGCCGAACGGCGTGCAGTGCGCGATGAACACCGCCGCCAGCAGCACCGCCACCGCGATCACCGCGCTGATCGACACCGAGGCCTCGCCCCAGATCGGGATGCGGATCTGCGAGACCTCCGAGTAGAACTCGTTGGTGATGCTGATCGAGTCGATGCTGATGAGATAGCACAGCCCGCGCGCAAGGAACATGCCCGCCAGCGTGACGATGAAGGGCTGCAGCCGGTAGCGTTCGATGAGCAGTCCCATGAACGCGCCGAAGGCCGTGCCCATCGCCAGCACCAGCGGGATCACGATGGCGGGGCTCCAGCCGTGCTTCTCGACCAGCGAGGCCGACACCATGGTCGTGAGCGCGATCACCGAGCCCACCGACAGGTCGATGCCGCCCGACAGGATCACGAAGGTCATGCCCACGGCAACGACGATGAGGAACGCGTTGTCGATCAGCAGGTTGAGGAACACCTGCGCCGAGAAGAAGCCGTCGTAGAACACCGAGCCCAGCGTGGCCACGAGAACGAACAGCGAGATGGTCGCCGCCAGCGGCAGGTACTTCGGGTTGAGGCCTTTCCTGCCCCCTCGTCCGCGTGCGGCAGAGGACTGGGGCGAGGCTGTCGTATCCATCACCGCGCTCATGCCTTCGCCCCTTCATGCGCGGGCCGCTGCACCAGGGTCCGCACTTGAGCCCTGAACTCCGGCGACTGCAGCAGCATCACCGCGAACACCACGCCCGCCTTCACCACGAGGTTGATCTCCGGCGGCACGCCCAGCGAATAGATCGCATACGTCAGCGTCTGGATGATCAGCGCGCCGATCACGCTGCCCACCAGGCTGAAGCGGCCGCCGGTCAGCGCCGTGCCACCCAGCGTCACAGCGAGGATCGCGTCGAGCTCGATGAGCTGGCCCGCGTTGTTGCCGTCCGCGCTCTTCACGTTGGAGCTGATCAGCAGCCCCGCCACGCCGGCGCACGCGCCGCAGAACGCATAGGCACCCACGATGAGCCGCCGGGCCTGCACGCCGGCCACGCGCGCCGCGGTCGGGTTGATGCCCACCGCCTGGATGAACAGCCCCAGCGCCGTGCGCGTGATCGCGAGGTAGAGCACCGCGAACACCGCCGCCGCGATGAACAGCGAGAAGGGCAGCCCCAGCAGGTAGCCGCTGCCGAGGAAGAAGAAGGGCTTGTAGTAGATCGTGATGATCTGCCCGTCGGCAATGAGCTGCGCGATGCCGCGGCCGGCCACCATCAGGATCAGCGTCGCGATGATCGGCTGCATGCCCACCCTGGCCACCAGCAGGCCGTTCCACAGCCCGCACAGCAGCGCGATGCCGATGGCCGCGAGGATCGCGAGCGACATCGGGAAGCGGCTCACGTCGTTGGCCACCGAGCCGCCGATCATCCAGGCCGCGAGCGAGGCCGCGATGGCCACCACGGCCCCCACCGAGATGTCGATGCCGCGCGTGGCGATCACCAGCGTCATGCCGAGCGACACCAGCACCAGCGGCGCCGCGCGGTTGAGGATGTCGACGAGGCTGCCGTACAGATGCCCGTCGCGCCATTCGAGGCGCAGGAAGCTGGCGTTGAAGGCGGTGTTGATGGCCAGCAGCAACAGCAATGTGACGATGGGCCAGGCCAGGCGGTGGCTCATGAGGGACGAGAAGCGGTTCATGTCGGCGTGCTCTCGATGCGGGAGACACCGCGGAACCGGCTTTGCCGGGCCGCAGGTGTCGCCCCCGGAAGGGGGTTGGCGAAGCGACACGAAGTGCGCGAAGACTGGGGGAGAGTCATGTTGCAGCGATCATTTCGTACACCTCGTCCTCGGAAGAGCCCCCCGGCAGCTCCCCCACCTTCTTCCGATCGCGCAGCACCACGATGCGGTGCGCCACGCGCACCACCTCGCTCATCTCCGACGAGATGAAGACCACCGCCATGCCCGCCTTCGCAAGCCGCAATATCTCTTCCATGATTTCCTGCTTGGCTGCCACGTCGATGCCGCGCGTGGGCTCGTCCAGGATCAGCAGGCGCGGTTCAGTCGCGAGCCAGCGCGCGATCATCGCCTTCTGCTGGTTGCCGCCCGACAGCAGCCCGATGGGCGTCTCGACGCTCGCGGTCTTGATGCCCAGCGACTTCACGAAGCGCTCGGCCATCTCCGTCTGCTCGGCATGCGACAGAAAGCGCTTGGCACCGAGGCGCGCCTGCAGCGCCAGCGCGATGTTCTCGCGCACCGACAGTTCCGCGACGATGCCGTCGGTCTTGCGTTCCTCGGGGCACAGCGCGAGGCCTTCGCGGATGGCATCCGCAGGGTTCGAGAAGCCGACGGAGCGCCCGTCGACCTTGAGCACGCCGCGGTCCGGTGTCTCGAGGCCGAACAGCAGGCGCGCGAGTTCCGTGCGGCCCGCGCCCAGCAGTCCCGCAATGCCGACGACCTCGCCGGCGCGCACGCGCAGGTCGGTCGCCTGCAACTGGCCGGCCTGCCCCAGTCCTTCGGCCTGCAGCAACGCCGGCGCCGCTTCATCGAATGCGGGCAAGACCGCCGGCCGCGCAGACTGCGCCGCCAGTTCGCGCCCGAGCATCGCGGCAATCAGCGCCTGCGGCCCCAGGTCCGCTGCACGCCATTCGCCGATCCAGCCGCCGTTGCGCAGCACCGTGATGCGGTCCGAGACCGCGTACATCTGGTTGAGGAAGTGCGTCACGAAGACGATGGCCAGCCCTTCGCCACGCAGGCGCCGCAGCACTTCGAAGAGCTTTTCCACCTCGTCGTCGTCCAGGCTCGAGGTCGGCTCGTCGAGGATCAGCACCTTCGAGGACACGCCGAGCGCGCGCGCGATCGCCACCATCTGCTGCACCGCCACCGAGTAGCTCGACAGCAGCCGCGTCACGTCGATGTCCAGGCCGATGCGCGCCAGCAGTTCCTCGGCGCGCCGGTTCACAGCCGCCCAGTCGATGCGGAATCCCTGCGCCAGGCCACAGCGCGGATAGCGGCCCGCGAACACGTTCTCGGCCACCGACAGGTTCGGGCACAGGTTCACTTCCTGGTAGACCGTGCTGATGCCCAGCTTCTGCGCGTCGAGCGGCGAAGCCGGGTGAATCGGCAGGCCGTCCAGGGCGATCTCGCCTCCGCTGGAAGGCAGCACGCCCGTCAGCACCTTGATGAGCGTCGACTTGCCCGCGCCGTTCTGCCCCATCAGCGCATGGATCTCGCCGGGGTACAGGTTCAGCTGCACATCGCGCAGCACCGGAATGCCGCCGAACTGCTTGTGGATGCCCCGCAGCGCGAGCACGGGAGGGCTGGTGGTGTCCGTCATGCGCTGCTACTTGTTCTTGTTGTAGACGTCGATGAACACCGCCGCCAGCAGCACCAGGCCCTTGATGACCTGCTGGTAGTCGATGCCGATGCCCAGGATCGACATGCCGTTGTTCATCACGCCCATGATGAAGGCGCCGATCACCGCGCCCATCACCTTGCCCACGCCGCCCGAGGCAGAGGCGCCGCCGATGAAGCAGGCCGCGATCACGTCGAGCTCGAAGCCCAGCCCGGCCTTGGGCGTGGCGGTATTGAGCCGCGCCGCGAACACCAGCCCGGCCAGCGCCGCGAGCGCACCCATGTTCACGAAGGTAAGGAACGCGAGCCGCTGCGTCTTCACGCCCGACAGCCGCGCCGCCTTCTCGTTGCCGCCCAGCGCATAGATGCGCCGCCCGATGGTGGTGCGGTTGGTGACGAAGTCGTACGCCACGATCAGCACGGCCATCACGATGAGCACGTTGGGCAGGCCCTTGTAGGTCGACAGCAGGTAGCTGAAGAACAGGATGATGGCCGCGAAGAACAGGTTCTTCACCAGGAAGAAGGCATACGGTTCCTGCTCCATGCCGTGCGCCGCCAGCCTGGCGCGGCCGCGCAGCTTGAAGAACACCAGCGCCGCGGCGGCCAGTGCGCCGACGACCAGCGAAGTGGTGCGCAGCCCGCCAGCCGCAGCGCCGCCCAGCGGATCGGGAATGAAGCCCGAGCTCAGCCGCTGGAAGGCTTCCGGAAACGGACCCACCGACTGCCCCGCGAGCAGCGCCAGCGTGAGCCCCTTGAACACCAGCATGCCCGCGAGCGTGACGATGAACGACGGGATCTTCCGGAACGCCACGAACCAGCCCTGCGCCGCGCCGATGGCCGCGCCCGCCCCGATGCTCACGATGGCCGTGGGGACGAAGTGCCACTCGTACTCCACCATCAGCACCGCCGCCAGCGCGCCGATGAAGCCGCACACCGAGCCCACCGACAGGTCGATGTGCCCGGCCACGATCACCAGCAGCATGCCCAGCGCCATGATGACCACGTAGCTGTTCTGCAGCAGCAGGTTGGTGAGGTTCAGCGGACGCAGCAGCGTGCCGTCGGTCAGCACCTGGAACAGCACCATGATCGCGACCAGCGAGATCAGCATGCCGTACTCGCGCAGGTTGTTCTTCAGGAACCCCGCGTGCAGCTTCGGCGGTGTGACCGCCACGTGGGTGGAGACGACGTCAGGCCGGGACATGCACGCTGCTCCCCGCACTCACGATGGCATGCATGATCCGCTCCTGCGAGGCCTCGGCCGCCGGGAATTCGGCGACGAAGCGCCCTTCGTTCATCACGTAGATGCGGTCGCACATGCCGAGCAGTTCCGGCAGTTCCGAAGAGATCATGAGAATGCCTTTGCCCTCGCTCGCGAGCTGGTCGATGATGGTGTAGATCTCGTACTTGGCGCCCACGTCGATCCCTCGCGTGGGCTCGTCCAGGATCAGCAGCTCGGGCTTCGTGAAGAGCCACTTGCTCAGCACCACCTTCTGCTGGTTGCCGCCCGAAAGGTTCACCACCGGCTGCTCGACGCCCGAGCAGCGGATGTTGAGCGCCTTGCGGTATTCGTTGGCCACCTTGAACTCGCGGCCGGTGTCGATCACCGACGACTCGGCCACCGCGCCGAGGTTGGCCAGGCTGATGTTCTTGCGGATGTCTTCCTCCAGCACCAGCCCGAGGCCCTTGCGGTCCTCGGTCACGTAGGCAATGCCGTGGTCGATGGCCTTGCGCACGGTGCTCACATCCACCGGCTTTCCATGCATGGACACCGAGCCGCTGATGCGTTGGCCGTACGACCTGCCGAACACGCTCATGGCCAGCTCGGTGCGGCCCGCGCCCATCAGGCCTGCAATGCCGACGATCTCGCCGCGGCGCACGTGGAGGCCCACGCCCTTGATCTGCTCGCGGTCGGCGTGCAGCGCGTGGTGCACGCGCCAGTCGCGCACCTCGAACACGGTGTCGCCGATCTTCGGCGAGCGCTGCGGATAGCGGTGCGCCATGTCGCGCCCCACCATGCCACGGATGATGCGGTCCTCGCCGATCGGCTGCGTGCGGCAGTCGATGGTTTCCACCGTCGCGCCATCGCGCAGCACGGTCACCGAATCGGCCACCTTGGCGATCTCGTTGAGCTTGTGCGAGATGAGGATCGACGCGATCCCCTGGCGCTTGAGCTCCAGCAGCAGCTCGAGCAGTGCGTCGCTGTCCTTCTCGTTCAGGCTCGCGGTGGGCTCGTCGAGGATCAGCAGCTTCACCTCCTTGGCCAGCGCCTTCGCTATTTCCACCAGCTGCTGCTTGCCCACGCCCAGGTCGGTCACCAGCGTGGTCGGCGGCTCCTTCAGGCCCACCTTGGCCAGCAGCTCGCGCGTCTTCGCATAGGCGGCGAACCAGTCGATCACGCCGCCGCTGGCGATCTCGTTGCCCAGGAAGATGTTCTCCGCGATAGACAGCAGCGGCACCAGCGCGAGCTCCTGGTGGATGATGATGATGCCGAGCTTCTCGCTGTCGGCGATGCCGCGGAAGCGCCGCACCTCGCCCTCGAAGCGGATCTCGCCCTCGTACGAGTCGCACGGGTACACGCCGCTCAACACCTTCATGAGCGTCGACTTGCCCGCGCCGTTCTCGCCGACCACCGCGTGGATCTCCCCGGCGCGCACGCCGAGGTTGACGTTGCTCAGCGCCTTCACGCCGGGAAAGGTCTTGGTGATGCCGCGCATCTCGAGGATGACGCCGGCACCGTCGCTGCTGCCGTCCATGCTCACTTGATCTGGCTTTCCTTGTAGTAGCCGCTGTCCACCAGCACCGTCTTCCAGTTCGACGCGTCCACGCTCACCGGCTTCAGCAGGTACGAGGGCACCACCTTGATGCCGTTGTTGTAGGTCTTGGTGTCGTTCACCTCGGGCGTCTTGCCGGAGAGCATCGCGTCCACCATGGCCACCGTCACCTTGGCCAGCTCGCGCGTGTCCTTGAACACGGTGGAGGTCTGCTCCTTGCGCAGGATCGACTTGACCGAGGGCACCTCGGCGTCCTGGCCCGACACGACGGGCATCGGCTGCGAGCCGGAGCCGTAGCCCACGCCCTTGAGCGACGACAGGATGCCGATCGACAGGCCGTCGTAGGGCGACAGCACCGCGTCGACGCGGTCCTTGGTGTAGAAGGCCGACAGCAGGTTGTCCATGCGCGCCTGCGCCACCGCGCCGTCCCAGCGCAGCGTGCCGACCTTGTCCATGCCCATCTGCTTGCTGCGCACCACGAGCTTGCCGCTCTTGATGTACGGGTCGAGCACCGACAGCGCGCCGTTGTAGAAGAAGAAGGCGTTGTTGTCGTCAGGGGAGCCGCCGAACAGCTCGATGTTGAACGGACCCTTGCCACCCTTCAGGTCGAGCGCCTTCTCGATCGACTGCGCCTGCAGCACGCCGACCTGGAAGTTGTCGAAGGTGGCGTAGTAGTCGACGTTCTTCGAGCCCTTGATGAGCCGGTCGTACGCGATGACCTTCACGCCCTTGTCGGCCGCCTTCTGCAGCACATCGGACAGCGTGGTGCCGTCGATGGCCGCGATCACCAGCACCTTCGAGCCCTTGGTCACCATGTTCTCGATCTGCGCGAGCTGGTTCGGAATGTCGTCGTCGGCGTACTGCAGGTCGGTCTTGTAGCCCTTCTCCTTGAAGTACTTGACCATGTTGGCGCCGTCGGCGATCCAGCGCGCCGACGACTTGGTCGGCATGGAGATGGCGATCAGGCCCTTGTCCTGCGCGTGGGCCAACGGCGCGAAGCCGACGATGGCCAGTGCCGCGCCTGCCAGCGAGGCCTTGAGGAAGTTGCGTTTCATGATGCGATGAACTCCGTTTGTCTTTGGTGGGGCGCGGTCTCTTTCAAGGGACACCGCGGAACCGGCTCCGCCGGGCCGCAGGTGTCGCCCCCGGCGAGGGGGTTGGCGAAGCGACACGAAGTGCGCGCAGCCTGGGGGTGTACTCAGTACTTTCGGTTAGGGAATTCCTTGGCGGCCACTTCCATCGGGAAGATGCTTTCCACCGTGACGATGCGCTTGGGCAGCGTCTTGCCGTCCTTGATGTCCTTCACCGCCTGCATGAGCTGCGGGCCGAGCAGCGGGCTGCATTCGACCGACACGTTGAGCTTGCCGGCGATCATGGCTTCGAAGGCGCCCTTCACCCCGTCGATCGAGATGATGGTGATGTCCTTGGCCGGCTTCAGGCCCGCCTCCTCGATAGCCTGGATCGCGCCGATGGCCATGTCGTCGTTGTGCGCGTAGAGCACGTTGATCTTCTTGCCCTCGGCCTTCAGGAAGGCTTCCATCACTTCCTTGCCCTTGGCGCGCGTGAAGTCGCCGGTCTGCGAGCGGATGATCTTGAACTTCGGGTCGGCCTTGATGATTTCCTCGAAGCCCTTCTTGCGGTCGATGGCGGGCGCCGAGCCCACGGTGCCCTGCAGCTCGACGATGTTCACCTCGCCCTTCTGGTCCTTCATCTTCTCGACCAGCCAGCGGCCGGCCTTGCGGCCTTCCTCGGTGAAGTCGGAGCCCATGAAGGTCACGTAGAGCGAGTCGTCCTTGGTGTTGACGGAGCGGTCGGTCAGCACCACCGGAATCTTCGCGGCCTTGGCCTCGCGCAGCACCGTCTCCCAGCCCGACTCGACCACCGGCGAGAACGCGATCACATCGACCTTCTGCGCGATGTACGAGCGGATGGCCTTGATCTGGTTCTCCTGCTTCTGCTGCGCGTCGGAGAACTTCAGCTCGATGCCCGCGTCCTTGGCGGACGACTTGATCGACTCGGTGTTGGCGGTGCGCCATTCGCTTTCGGCGCCGACCTGCGCGAAGCCCAGCACGAGCTTCTTCTGCGCAAGGGCGGACACGGGCAGCAGGCCGCTCAGGGCGGCAGCGGCGAGCGCGGTGTTGAGGGTGCGGCGATTCATGGTCATGGGATGTCTCCTTCTGTTGACTTGCTTGTTGGGAACCGTTCGAGAACCGTTGGCTGCGGGTCAGGCCAGCATGTAGCCGGTCTTCACCGTCGTGTAGAACTCCGCGGCGTGGCGCCCTTGTTCGCGCGGCCCGTAGCCCGACCCCTTGCGGCCGCCGAAGGGCACGTGGAAGTCCACCCCCGCGGTCGGCAGATTGACCATCGTCATGCCGACCACGGCATGGCGCCTGAAGTGCATGGCATGCTTCAGCGAGTTGGTGCAGATGCCCGCGCACAGGCCGAAGGGCGTGTCGTTGCACAGCGCCAGCGCCTCGTCGTAGTCGCCGGCGCGCAGCACGCAGGCCAGCGGGCCGAAGATTTCCTCGCGCGCGATGCGGTGCTCCGGCCTGGCCAGGAACAGCGCGGGGCTCATGTAGTGGCCGGCGGTGGCGCGCTGCAGCGCCTCGCCGCCCCACACGTGCTCCGCGCCCTCCTCGCGCGCGATGCCGACCCACGCCAGGTTCTGCGCCAGGCGTTCCTCGTCGGCCACCGGGCCGATGTCCATGCCGCGCTCCAGCGCATGGCCGATCTTCAGCTCCTTCAGGCGCTGGCGCAGCTTCGCGACGAAGGCGTCGTGCACCGCGGCCTCGACGATGAGCCGGCTCGATGCGGTGCACCGCTGCCCGGCCGAGAAGTAGGCGCCCTGCACCGCGCAGTCGACCGCGCGGTCGAGGTCGGCGTCGGCCAGCACCACCAGCGCGTTCTTGCCGCCGGTTTCCAACTGCACCTTGGCGCGGCGCGAGGCCGCCGCCTGCAGCACGCGCTCGCCGTTGGCGGCCGAACCCGTGAAGCTCAGCGCATCGACGAGCGCGCTGTCGACCAACGCCTGCCCCACCTCGCGGCCGCTGCCCATCACGAGATTGAAGGCGCCGGCCGGCAGGGCGGCGCGGCTGATGATCTCGGCCAGCGCCCAGCCGCAGGCCGGCACGAGCTCGGCCGGCTTGAACACCACGCTGTTGCCGTGGGCCAGCGCGGGCGCGATCTTCCAGGCCGGAATGACGAAAGGCGAGTTCCACGGCGTGATGAGCCCGACCACGCCGACCGGCTCTCGCGTAACGTCGACCTGCACGCCCGCGCGCACCGAGGCGATGTTCTCGCCACCGCCGCCGCCCGCCCCGCCACGAAGCGCCTCACCCGCGAAGAACTTGAAGACCTGGCCGGCACGCGCGACCTCGGCCACCGCCTCGGGCAGTGTCTTGCCCTCTTCGCGCGCCAGCAGCAGGCCCAGGTCGTCCTTGCGGGCGAGCAGCTCGGCGCCGATGCGGTCGAGCACGTCGGCGCGCCGCTGCGGCGTGCTGTGGCTCCAGTGCGGAAAGGCCTCGGTGGCCGCCCGGATGGCGAACTCGGCCTGGCGGCGATCCGCCCGTGCGTACTCGGCCACCACTTCGCTGGTGTCCGAGGGATTGGCGCTCACACCGGTGGTCGCGCTGGTTTCCCAGCGGCCATTGATGTACTGCCGCACGTTCTGATGGATCTCGCCGTGAATCACCGTGGCGTGGCCCTTGTCTCTGTTGTTCTGGATGTGCAGGCAGTCTAGAAAGTGTTTTGATATCGATCCAATCGTTTTTTGCGCAAAATGCATATCGATCGCCACATTCTGGAAAACCCGATCAGACATTGGTTCCAAGAGAAATGACCAACTACAACCACTGGTTCATCCGCGCGCGCCTCAAGACCCGCCAGCTCCTGCTGCTGGTGGCGCTGGCCGAGGAAGGCAACATCCATCGCGCCGCGCAGGTGCTCAACATGACGCAGCCGGCAGCCTCCAAGCTGCTGAAGGACCTGGAGGACGTGCTGGAGGTGCCGCTGTTCGAGCGGCTGCCGCGCGGCATGCGCCCGACCTGGTACGGCGAGACGATGATCCGTCACGCGCGCGTGGCCCTCGCCAGCCTGAACCAGGCGCACGACGAGCTCACCGCGCTGAAGTCCGGCCGCTTCGGGCAGGTGAACGTGGGTGCCATCACCGCGCCGGGCCTCACGCTGATGCCGCCGGCCGTGGCCATGGTGAAGCGCGAGCAGCCCGACCTGCGCGTGTCGTTGGAGATCGAGACCAGCCCGGTGCTGATCGAGCGGCTCGAGCAGGGCAAGCTCGACATCCTGGTGGCGCGGCTGTTCGCCGAGCACGACAAGTCGCAGCTGCGCTACGAGGCGCTGACCGAGGAACCGGTGTGTGCGCTGGTGCGGCCCGGCCATGCGCTGCTGGGGGTGAGCGGCCTCACGCTGCGCGACGTGGTGAGCGCGGGCTGGATCGTGCCGCCCGCGGGGAGCGTGCTGCGCCACCGCTTCGAGCTGATGTTCCAGGAGGAAGGCCTCGCGCCGCCGACCAACACCATCGAGAGTTCGGCGCTGCTCTTCATCACGCGCATGCTGCAGCAGAGCGACATGGTGGCGGTGCTGGCAACCGACGTGGCGCGCTACTACGCCGCGCACGGCATCGTGTCGCTGCTGCCGCTGGACATGCCCTGCCACATGGACGCCTTCGGCATCATCACGCGCACCGACCGGCTGCTGTCACCCGCCGCCAAGGTCATGATGAAAGCGCTGAAGACCGCCAGCATGAGCGTCTATGGACGCAAGCTCGAGATCGACTGAGCCCGCTCGTCCGGATTCATTCGGGGAATGCCGCGGAACCGGCTCTGCCGGGCCGCAGGCATTGCCCCCGGCGAGGGGGTTGGCGAAGCGACACGAAGTGCGCGGAGCCTGGGGGAGTACCTGCTAGCGCGGAACCGGCTCTGCCGGGCCGCAGGCATTGCCCCCGGCGAGGGGGTTGGCGAAGCGACACGAAGTGCGCGCAGCCTGGGGGAGTACCTGCTAGCGCGGAACCGGCTCTGCCGGGCCGCAGGCATTGCCCCCGGCGAGGGGGTTGGCGAAGCGACACGAAGTGCGCGCAGCCTGGGGGAGTGCCGGCGTCACGTCCAGCCGGCGTCGACCGTGAACTCCTGCGCGGTGCACATCTTCGCGTCGTCCGATGCGAGGAACAGCACCATGCGCGCGATGTCTTCCGGCATCAGCTTGTCGGGCAGGCACTGGTTGCGCTTGAGTGCCTTCTCGCCCTCCTCGTCGAGCCACAGCTTCACCTGCCGATCGGTCATCACCCAACCGGGCGACACGGTGTTGATGCGGATGCGGTCGCGGCCCAGATCGACCGCGAGGCCGCGCGTGAGGCCGTTCACCGACGACTTCGCGATCGCATAGCAGGGATAGCCCGAGCCCTTGGTCTGCCAGCCCGTGGACCCGAGGTTGACCACCGAGCCGAAGCCCAACCGCTTCATGCCCGGCACCACCGACTGGATCGCGAACAGCGCCGGCCGCTCGTTGATGGCCATGCGGTTGTCGTAGTAGTCGGGCGTGACCGACTCGAGCGTGTGGCGGTCGTCGCTGGCCACGTTGTTGACCAGCACCGCGAAGTCGCCGAGCGCGGCGGCGGCGTCGGCAATGGCTTTCTGCAGCGCGCCGATGTCGCGCACGTCGCAGGCGCGCCACCATGGCGCGGCGTGTCCGGCCTTTTCGATCTGCTGCGCGAGCGCGGCGCTGGCGTCTTCGGCGATGTCGACGAAGGCCACGCGCGAGCCTTGCGCCGCGAACGCCGACACGATGGCCGCACCGATGCCGCTGCCGCCGCCGGTGACGAACACCGTGCGGCCCTCGAGGCTGGGATGGATGGAAAGCTGGGGGGAATTCAAGACATGTCTCCGGGATGGCGAAAGAAGCTCGGAAAGGCCAACGATTGACATTGCAAATTGAATATCAATCGATGCCGATATTTTTAACTTCGGTTATCAATATGCCTTGATACGATCCGCCGCGTCAAGGAGACATGACGAGAACAACCCGACAAGAAGGAGACCCACCATGAACAGACCGGAGACAGACAATTCGATGCCGCTCGCGGCCCCCACGGTCGACGGCCCGCTCGAATGCATCTGGCCGGCCGGTGCGAATCTCGGCGAAGGCACGTTGTGGTCCGAGCGCGAACAGGCGCTGTACTGGATCGACATCCTCACGCCGCGCCTGTTCCGCCACGACCCCGCGACCGGCGCGCAACGCACCTGGACCTTCGGCGAGGAGATCACCGCCATCGCCGAGCGCGCCACCGAGCCGGGCCTGTTCGTGACGTTGCGCCGCGGCTTCGCGCTGGTCGACACCGCCGCGCCCGGCGACGCTGCCAGGTCGCGCTACCTGCACCAGCCCGAACCCGAACGCACCGGCAACCGCTTCAACGACGGCAAGTGCGACGCGCGCGGCCGTTTCTGGGCCGGCAGCATGGACTTCGACTGCAAGGCGCCCACCGGCGCGCTCTACCGCTACGACGCCGACGGCCGCTGCACGAAGCACGACGACGGCTTCGAGGTGACCAACGGCCCGACATGGTCGGCCGACGGCCGCACCATGTACTTCAACAACACGGTGCTCGGCAACCTGTATGCCTACGACTTCGACATGGAAGCGGGCACCGTGTCGAACCGCCGCGTGTGGCACCGCTTTCACGCGCCGGACGGCCTGCCCGACGGCATGACCACCGACGCCGCGGGCCGGCTCTGGATCGCGCACTGGGGCGGCGCCTGCGTCACCTGCCACGACCCGGTGAGCGCGGCGGAGCTGTGCCGCATCGCGGTGCCTGCGAGCCACGTCACCGACTGCGCCTTCGGCGACGCCGACCTGCGCACGCTCTACATCACGACCGCGCGCAACGGGCTCACGCCCGCGCAGCAGGCGGCCGAGCCGCTGGCCGGCGGGCTCTTCAAGGTGCGCATCGACAGCCCGGGCGTGCCGGCGTCGCTGTTCGCCGGCTGAAGACATCGCAGCGGCGCGCGCCGCCCGCAACGCGATGGCTCAGGCGATCAGGCCGAAGCGGTGCTCCGTCGCGCTCTGGAAGCGCTCGCCGGGGCGCAGCACGGTGCTCGGAAATTCCGGCTGGTTCGGCGAGTCCGGAAAGTGCTGCGTCTCGAGGCAGAGGCCATCTCCCTGGCGCAGGCTGGCGCCCGCGCTGCCGAACAGGCTTCCATCGAGGAAGTTGCCCGAATAGAACTGCACGCCCGGCTGGCTGGTGTGCACTTCCATCGCGCGGCCCGAGGCCTCGTGCTCCAGGCGCGCGGCGAGCGCGAGGCCCTGTGCCGCATCGCCGCGGTCGAGCACCCAGTTGTGGTCGTAGCCGTGCGCGCGCATCAGTTGCTCGTGGCCCTCGCGGATGCGCTCGCCGATGCGTGTGGGCGTGCGGAAGTCGAAGGGGGTGGAGGCCACGTCGGCCAGCCCGAGCGGAATCAGCGTGTCGTCCACCGGGCAGTAGCGGCTGGCCGCCAGCATCAGCCGGTGGTCGAGCACCGAACCGCTGCCGGCGAGGTTGAAATAGTCGTGGTGGCTCAGGTTGAGCACGGTGGGCCGGTCGGTGACGGCGCTGTAGTCGATGCGCCAGCTGTTCGATGCGGCAGCCAGCGTGTAGCGCAGCGTGAGCCGCACCTCGCCCGGGTAGCCCTCCTCCCCGTCGGCGCTGGTGTAGCGCAGCTCGATGGCCACGTCGCCGCCAGCGTCCTGCGCCGACAGCGGCACGATGTCCCAGTAGCGCTTGCCGAAGCCGGTGGCGCCGCCGTGCAGCGAATTCACGCCGTTGTTCAGACCGAGCTGGTGCGCCGTGCCGTCGAGCGTGAAGCGGCCGCGCGCGATGCGGTTCGCATAGCGTCCCACCACCGTGCCAAGGTGCGGATGCGGCTTCAGGTACTCGGCCAGCGAGGGCAGCCCGAGCACCACGCTCGTGCTGCGCCCGTGACGGTCGGGCACGCGCAGCGCGGTGACGATGCCGCCGAGGTTGATGGCGCTCAGGCTGAGGCCCCGGCCGTTGTCGAGGGTGTACTCGGTGACGGGGCGGCCGTCGGGCATGTGGCCGTACTCGCGCGTGGTGATGGGGCTGGTGCTCATGGGTCTCCTGGAACGGTCTTCGTGTGGTGTGGATTCGTGCCGGGCCGCGGTGTCGCGTCTGCGCCTGCTACTGCAACGCCGCTTCGCGCGCGCACTGCGAAGCGGTGAGCAGGCCGATGCCGTCGGTCAGGTCGTGGTACAGCGGCGGCTCCGCCGCATGCGCCTGCACCTCGACGCGGTGGCCCGCCCTGGCGACGGCATCGCCGAAGCGCTCCTGCAGCGCGAAGGGCGTGTTGCGGTCCTCGCGGCTGCCGATCAGCACGATGCGGCGCGCCGGGTCGCGCGCGATGCCCGCGACATGGTCGAGCGGATCGTAGAACTGCGTGCTGCCGGTGGTGTCGGTGCGCCCGCCTCTCGACAGGCCCAGCATGCGCGCGCGCTCCAGCAGGCCGTAGGCGCCCGAGGTGAGCACCGCGCAGGCGATGCGCGTGCGGCCCATGGTCAGCAGCGCGGCGCCGGCGGTGGCGCCGCCGCTGTGGCCGAGGATCACGATGCGCTGGATGCGGTGGCGCTGCATCAGCGCGTCGAGCGCCGCATCGAGCGCGTGGAACTCGACCGGCTCGCGCCGCCTGCGGTGGTCGCCCGACGAGCCGTAGGTGCCGGGCCGCGCCACGAAGATCCACGGCACGCCGGCACGGTCGCGATTGCGCTGCGCGTCGACGGTGCGCAGCGCTTCGGTGTTGCCCGGGATGCGCGTGGGCGCCTGGTTCATCACGCCATCGCGGTCGCCCGAGAACTGCACGATGGCGACGCGTGCGCCGTCGATGTCGCCGCTCGCGAAGTAGCGGATGCAGGCCGGGCCCTCGGCGGGCTGCACCCAGAGGTAGCCGCGCCGGTCGGGGCAGCCGGCGCGGTCGGCCGGCTGGTTCCAGTGCAGCACCTCGTCGTTGCCGGCGGCGAAGGGCCGCGGCACGTCGGGCCCGGTGCGCTGGGCGCAGGCGGTCTGCACCAGCGCGAGCACCACGAGGACGCAGCGCGTGTGCCGCAGGAGGAAGGCCGCGGCGCTCATAGCTGCTGCAGCAGGCCGGGGATGTGGCCGAAGTCCGACCGGTCGCGATCGCCTTTCACCAGCACGAGGTCGCCGTCGCGCAGGATGCCGCCGAGGTAGCCCGCGAGCTGCGCCGCGTCGTCGAAGTGCGGGCCGAGCAGCCCGACGGGCATCTCCTCGCGCAGCCAGCGCATCTCGTCGCCGTGCGTCACCAGATGCTCGATGCCCGACGCGAGCACCGGCGCGGCCAGGCTGCGGTGCATGGCCTCGGCCTCGCTGGCGAGATTGACGATGCGCCCGAGCACGCCGATCCTGCGCACCACCGGACCGTTCGGCGCGCGCTGGTAGGTGCGCACGAATTCCATGGCGTTGCGCATCGACATGACCTCGGCATTCCAGCTGTCGTCGATCAGCGTGGCCTGCACGCCGGCCCGGGTGCGCAGCGCGCGCACCTGCATCACCGATGCGGGCAGCCGCACCTGCGGCATGCGCGCGCAGGCGGCCTCTGCATCGAAGCCCATGGCCATCAGCGCAGCGAAGGCCAATGCCGAATTGCGCACCAGGCCCGCGCTGTCGACCGGAAACACGTATTCGTGCGTGCGCCCCGGCACGGCGATGCGCACGCGGCATCCGCCGCCGGGCTCGGGGCGGGTGTCGAGCACGCGCACGTTGGCGTCCGGCCCGGGGCCCACCACCCAGATGGCGCCCGCGGTGCAGGCCGCGGCGTCCACCACCTGCCGCAGGCAGGCGATGTGGTCGGGCACGATGGCCACGCCGCCGGGCTCCAGCCCCAGGAAGATGCGCGACTTGTACGCGGCCGTGAGCGCCAGCGTGGACGTTCTGCCGGTCTGCGACAGGCCGATCTCGGTGATGAGCGCCACGTGCGGCCGCGCCATCAGCGAGATCGGGCCGCGGTCCATCCACAGGCCGCTCTGCGCCATCTCGAGGATGCACACGTCGGCGTCGGGCGCCAGGCCGGCGAGGGTGGCCGGCACGCCCACGCGCGAGTTGTAGTTGCCGACGGTGGCATGCACGCGCGCGCGCGCCGGCAGCAGGTCGCGCAGCATGGCAATGGTGGACGACTTGCCGACCGTGCCGGTCACGCCCACCACGTACCCGCGGAAGCGCTCGCGCGCGGCGGCGCCCAGGGCGATCATGGCGGCGATCGGGTCCGGCACCTGCAGCAGCGGGAAGGCCGGGTCGAGGCCTTCGACCGGATGCGCCACCACCGCACCGGCCAGCGCGCCGTGCAGCTCGGGCAGCTGCTGGTGGCTGTCCCATCGGTCGGTGCGCGGCTTGCTGTAGTTCTCGTGCGCGGCCAGCGTGCGGACGTCCGAGGCGATGAACAGCGCCGGCGCGGGCAGCAGGCCCATGTGGATCGGGCCGCGCACCACCGAATTGGCGAGCCAGCCGGGCGGCGGTTCGACCAGCCAGTGCCCGCCCGTCGCCTGCTGGAGCTGCTCGGCGGTCCAGGCCGGTGCGGCGGCCCTGCCGGCGCCGGGCCGGTCGGCCGAGAGCACGGGCGCCGCACGCTCGGGCAGCGGCGTGGGCAGCGCGGGCACGCGCAGGCCGCACCACAGCGCCAGGCGGCGGGGCGGCGGCTCCGCCATGCCGGGCGACGCGGTGCGCACGCGCACCTCGAGCTGCAGCACGTCGCTGCTCAGCAGGCCGGCGCGCGGCGGACGCAGGGCGTACCGGTCCCGGTAGATGCGACCCGGCTCCCAGCGGCTGGTGGGCCACATCCAGTCGCAAGGGTCGTGGTCCATGCCCGCGCCCCATGCGGGCATGCGGGTGCTGCGCATGGGCAGCGCGCGGAATTGGATGCGCAGGTCCTGCGCCACCGGTGCATCGGCCGACCAGAAGGATTCGACCCACAGCAGACGCCGCCCGGCGATCTGCCGGGGCGAGCAGCGCAGGCCCAGGAGCCGCAGCGGCCCCAGCTGCAGCGGCTCGATGCGCGCATCCCCCGGCACCGCGTCGACCGTCCATTCGGGCCGGGGTGCCGGCGCCGGGCCGACGACCGGGGCCGGGCGCGCTCGAGAGGCGGGGCGATGCACGGGCAACGGGGGCCGTTCGGGCGGCGACAGGCGCACCGCGCAGCGTCCTTCCGGCAGCAGCGTCGTCGCGGTGCCGAGCGCGAGGCATTGCGCGGCGAAGCGCTCGGCCAGTGCCCTGGCCTCGTCGCCTTCGCGCTGCCGCGAGAAGCCGAAGCCGACGCCGATGGGGGTGAACACCACTTCGTCGACGCCGCGCGGTCCCAGCGTGAGCAAGAACACGCCGCTGTCGCCGAGATCGTCGCGCACCGAGTCGAACAGCAGGTCGCCCGCGTCGTGCAGGATGGGCCGGCCGCGATAGACCTCGATGCCCTGCAGCACGTGGGCGGAAGTGCCGAGCACCGCGTCGGCGCCCGCGTCGACGATGGCGTGGCCGACGGCGATCTCGGCCTTCGAAGGCTCGGTCTCGAGGTTGTCGCCCCAGTGCACCGCCACCAGCACCACGTCGGCCTCGCGGCGTGCGGCCTCGATGCGCGGAGTCAGCGTGGCGGTCCACGCGGCGGGCCTGTCCAGCGCAAGCCATGCCGCACCAGGGCGCTCCTCGCTCGCAGCGAAGCTCGGCTGCGTGGCGTCGAGCGAGAACAGCGCCACGCGCACGCCGCCCGCAAGGCCGAACGCGGGGCGCAGCGCGGCCTCCAGCGTGCGGCCGGTGCCGGCATGCGCGATGCCCGCGGCGTCGAGCAGCGCGTGCTGCTCCATGAGCGCCTCGGGGCCGTAGTCGCCGCTGTGGTTGTTCGCGGTGGCCACCATGCCGATGCCGGCTTCGGTGAGCACCGCCAGCATCTCGGGCCGCGCGCGGTAGTAGTACGGCGCGGACTCGTTCTTGTCCACGCCCTGCTCGCCCGCGGTCGCCACCACGCATTCGAGATTGACGATGCGCAGGTCGGCCTCGCGCAGCGCGGGAATGCCGCCGAGCATCGCGTGCGCGCCGCCCAGTTCGTGCAGGCGGTAGTGCTGGCGGCGCGACAGATTCACGTCGCCGCCCCAGGCCACCACCCCGGTGCCGGCCGGCGTCGCAACGGCAACCGCCGGCTGCGCCTCGCGCTCCTTCAGCATCCGGTGGTACGCCACGTACCCCGACAGGTAGTGCTCCACGTCGTCGATGCGCACGCGGAAGCTGTGGTGCTTGATGAAGAACGACCCGGCGATGCGCGCCGGGTTCCGGAAGAACATCGCCAGCTCGGGCCAGAAGTGGCCGTTGGCGAGGTAGCGCGCGCGGTACTCCAGCGCGCGGTCGAACTTGTCGCGGTCGAGCCCGTCCAGCAGCGGGCGCAGCGCGGGGTCGGCCTCCAGCCGCAGCACCATCTCGCGCGCGGCCATCATCAGCTCGAGCAGCGTGGGAAAGGTGGTGATGCGCTCGAGCACGAAGTCGAGGTAGCCCGACACGTTCTGCAGGCCGAAGCGGTAGTAGCGCGTTTCGCTGCGGTAGCGCGTGAGCTCGTTGACGCAATAGCTGAGCCAGTGGTCGTGCGCGCGCCAGTGCTCGGCGGCAATGAAGTGCTCGAAGGCCTTCTCGACCATCGCCAGCCAGCGCGCGTCGCGCGTGAGGCCGTACAGCCGCATCAGCCCGAAGGCGGCCTCGCCGTCGTAGTAGATGACGCGGAACTTCGCCTTCACGTCGAGCCCCGGTGCATTCAGCACGTGCACGAAGCTGCCGGTCTGCGGGTCCTGCATGTGGCGGATGCCGAGCGCGAGCTGCTCCATGAGCGCCAGGTGCGCGCGGTCGCCGGTGAGTTCGGTGTACTTCACCAGCGCGAGCAGGCACACCGCGTTGCCGCCGAGCTTGATCTCGTTGCCGATGTCCAGCAGGTAGGCCGCGCGCGTGCCGTCCGGCAGGTTGGCGGGCCGGATCAGCGTGCCGGTCAGGAAGGCCAGCGAGCGGTCGATGGCCGACCTGAGCGCGTCGCTGCGCGTGAGCTCCCAGGCCTCGAGCATCGCGTAGGTCGAGCTGGCATGGCGCAGCGTGTTGTAGGTGGGAATGGCGCGGTCGAAGCACGGGAACCAGCCGTAGTGGAACTCGCCCGTGGGTTTCACCTGCTCCGCAAGGTAGGTGGCGGCGTGGTCGACCATCGCATGCACCTGGCGCACATTCCAGTCGTGCAGCGCGCGAAAACCCGCCGACGGCCCTTCGGCCGCGACCGGCCACGCGCCGTGGGCGTCGACGTACACGGCGCGCGTGGTGAAGCACCACGCGGGGGCGTCGTCGTCCGCCGGAAAGTCGATCTCGCGCCCGAACCGGCGCTTGCTGTGCAGCCGCATGTTGCCGGCGTTGGGCTCGGCATGGTCGACCTCGCCGTTGTAGAGGACGGCGCTGCCGTGCATTTCCTGTGCGAGCAGCGCGACCTCGAAGCGCGCGTCGAGCGCGATGCCGAGGTTGAAGTAGTTGCGCCTGGAGTGCGCCAGCTTCGCCTTGAGCGCGCCCCAGGTCATGGGAGTGACCCGGTCGACCAGTTCGGCACGCAGGCGCTGCGGCGGCCGGGCGGCGCGGCGGGCCTGCGAATCGGCGGCGCTGGCGGCGGCCTGCCATGCGGCCTCGATGTCGGCGCCGTTGCCGGAGACGACGCGGGCGCGGCTGCCGTCTTCGCCGAGCGCGATCAGCACGACGAAGCCCGCCTCGGCCGTTGCGGGCGCGGAGCCCGTCAAGGCACCCGATGAGTCCGACAGGGCTTGCCTGGCGCGGCGCAGGAGATCGGAAAAGGAAGTGGGCTCTTGGTTCATGCAGCGGCGAATGATGACAGCGAGCACGGGGCCGTGCCACCCCCGGAACCCAGGGTTTTCGGCCCCGGACGATGCCGCTGCCCCGCGCCCGCGCGAACCTCCGGCGGCGCGGGTGGGTTGCGGCTCAGGCCCAGGCTTCCATCACTGCGCTGCGCACCGCCTCGGCCGCCACCGTCCGCCTGCCGCCGGCCGGCGCCACCCAGCACAGCCACGTGTGCGAGCGCCAACCTTTCCAGATGGCCAGTTCGCCGTTGCGCTCGCCCTGCTCTGCGTAGTCGCTGCGCAGCAGTCCCGCGCCCATGCCGCTGGCGACCATGCTGCGGATGGCGCTCTCGCCATCGGCGGTGCGGCCCTGGCGGTATTCGCGGCCGGCACCGGCAAAGAGCCTGTCGAGGTGCACGCGCAGGATGCACGAGGGCGGCGTGCCGACCCACGGCATCTCGGTGAGCTGTTCCATCGACAGGTCGGGTTGCGCCTCGGCCACCGGCAGCGGCAGGGTCACCACCAGGTCGACCGCGCTGAGCCGGACCAGCTCCAGGCCGTCGACTTCCGGGCTGTCGCTGAGCACGTAGGCGCAGTCGAGTTCGCCGCGCTGCACCGCGGCGAGCGTCTCGAACGAGAGCCCCTGCCTGAGCTGCAGCGTGACCTGCGGATGGCGCTCGGCCAGCGTCACCAGCACTTCGCCAAGGCGCAGCGCGACCGGATCGACCACCGTGCCGAAGCGCACCACGCCCTGCGCGGCGCCGCGCAGCTGCTCGGCGGCCGAACGCATGCGCGTGGCCGAGGCCAGGGTGCGCTCGGCCTCCTCGAGCAGGCTGACGCCGGCCTCGGTGAGCGACATGCCGCGCGGCGTGCGCTCGAACAGCTTCACGCCGAGTTCGTCTTCCAGCGCCTTGAGCTGCGCGCTGACGGCGGGCGCGCTGGTGAACACGCGCTCGGCCGCACGGGTCAGGCTGCCTTCGCTGGCGATGGCGACGAAGGTCTTGAGTTGGTACAGCTCCATGCAGCGGATTGTGAGCTTGCGGGCCGCCGGAGTCCGTTCGCTTTTTTGGAGGTCCCCGTCCAAAGATGCGAATGGCAATCGCAGGCGCCAGCGCCGATTCTCGGGACATCGGCCGACCGGCCCTTTCCTTCCGTTCCAAGAGGTTCCTTCCATGAATTCGACGTCTTCCCGCCAGCGCCTGCCGGGCATCGCCGCACTGCTGTTCGCCACCTCCGGGTGGGGTTCCCTGTTCCTCGTGAGCAAGGGCGTGCTCCACCATGTCGAACCCGTGTGGTTCACGCTGGTCCGCTACACGCTGTCCGCATCGCTGTTCCTGCTGCTGTTGCTGCCGCGCGGCGCAGCGCCCTGGCGCAAGCTGCGCCGGCATGCCGCCACGCTGGCGCTGCGCGGCGCCGCCGGCTTCGGTGTGTTCAGCGTGATGCTGCTGGTCGGGCTGGCGCATTCGGTGCCCTCGCACGGCGCGGTGATCATCGCCACCACGCCGATGACCACGCAGCTGGTGCGCTGGGCGCTCGACGGCGTGCGCCCCTCGCGCGGGGCGCTGCTCGCCACCGCGCTGGCACTGCTGGGCGTGGCGATCGTCTCGGGTCTGCTGTGGGGCCATGGTGCCAGCGGCGGCTCCACGCTGTTCGGCGACGCCATCGCCTACGGCGGCACGCTGGGCTGGGTCTGGTACACGCGCGGCGCCGCGCGACTGCCAGAGCTCGACGTGATCGAGTACACCGCGCTCACGGTGCTGGCCTCGTGGCCGGTGCTGCTGGTCGCCGCGGTCGGCGCCAGCCTGCTCGGCTGGTCGGCGACGCCCACCGCGGAAGGCCTGCGCCTGTCGTGGCAGGCGATGCTGTTCGTGGGCGCGGTGCCCTCGGCCGCCTCGGTGCTGGCCTTCAACTACGGCGTGCGCACGCTCGGCGCCGTCACGGGCACGGCGTTCCTGAACTTCGTGCCGGTGTCGGCGCTGCTGATGAGTGCCGCGCTCGGCAGGATGCCCACCGCGAACGAGGTGGTGGGCATGGCGATGGTGGTGGCGGCGCTGCTGATCCATACCGCGCTGAACCGCAGGGCCAACGCGGCGCCCGCGGCAAGGATCGCGCAGACCCCGCAGAATCCGCCGACCTACCGCACCTGTGGAGCCACACCATCTTGAGCAACGACAACCGCGAGCCCACGCCCAGGCCCCGCCTGTTCGAACCGCTGCAGCTCGGCAGCCTGCAGATCGCCAACCGCATCGTGATCGCGCCGATGTGCCAGTACTCCGCCACCGACGGCACGCCGGGCGACTGGCACATGATCCACCTCGGCCACCTGGCGCTGTCGGGCGCGGGACTGCTGATCATCGAGGCGACGGCGGTGGAGGCCGAAGGCCGCATCTCGCCGGGCGACCTGGGCCTGTACTCCGACGAGAACGAGCAGGGCCTGGCGCGCGTGCTGCAGGCGATGCGCGCGCATTCGCCCGTCGCGATCGCCATGCAGCTCGGCCACGCCGGGCGCAAGGCATCGAGCCGCGCGCCATGGCAGGGCGGCAAGCAGATCCGCCCCGATGAGCCCGGCGGCTGGAAGGCGTCTGCGCCCTCCGCCGTGCCGCATGCGCCGGGCGAGGACGTGCCGGTTGCGCTCGATGCCGCCGGCCTGGTGCGCGTGCGCGATGCCTTCGTGGCGGCGGCACACCGCGCGGCGCGGCTGGGGCTCGACGGCCTCGAGATCCATGCGGCGCACGGCTACCTGCTGCACCAGTTCCTGTCGCCCATTGCGAACCACCGCACCGACGAATACGGCGGCAGCCTGGAGAACCGCATGCGCTTTCCGCTCGAGGTGTTCGACGCGGTGCGCGCGGCGTTCCCGGCCGGGCGGCCGGTGTGGGTGCGCGTGTCGGCCAGCGACTGGGTGCCGGGCGGCTGGGACCTCGACAGCACCGTGGCGTTCTCGAAGGCACTGGCCGCGCGCGGCTGCGCGGCCATCCATGTGTCGAGCGGCGGCGTGTCGCCGCAGCAGGCGATCACGCTGGGTGCGGGCTACCAGGTGCCGTTCGCCGAGCGCGTGAAGGCCGAGGTCGGGCTGCCGACCATCGCGGTGGGCCTCATCACCGAGCCGCGGCACGCAGAGGCCATCATTGCCGGCGGCCAGGCCGATGCGGTGTCGCTGGCCCGCGCGATCCTCTACGACCCACGCTGGCCCTGGCACGCCGCGGCCGAACTGGGCGCGCAGGTGACTGCGCCCGAACAGTACTGGCGCTCGCAGCCGCGCGAGTTCAAGGACCTGTTCGAGAACGCGAGCTTCGGCGCACGCTGAACGCGCGGCGTGGCGGCAGCGCTTGCGCGGCCGTTGCCCTTAACATCCGGCCGGCATCGCATGCCGGCCGGCATGCGCGCAGCCCCGAACTTCCTTCCGACGCGCATGAAACCACCCGCCGCCGCCCCGAACGCCACGCCGCTGGAAGCCCTGGGCATGGTGGCCCTGTGCTTCGGCTGGTTCATCGCCGGCTCGCTGTGGTCGGTCAGCGCGGGCTTCAGGAGCGGCACGATCAGCGATGCGTCGCTGATCGGCCTCGTGGGCTTCGAGATCTTCGTGGGGCCGATCGCGCTGCTGATCCTGCGCAGCCGCGGCCATGCGATGCGCGACCTGCTGCCGTCGCCCTCGTGGCGGGGCTGCGGCGTGGGTGCGTTGCTCTACGTCGCGTGCGTGGTGGCCAGTGCCGTCGCGCTGTCGCCTTTTGCTGCCGATGCGGCGCAACCGATCGACCGCATGATGGAAACGGCCCGCCCCTCGCTGGCGGTGGTCGTCACGCTGGCGGTGGTCAACGGGTTGTACGAAGAGGTCTTCCTGCTGGGCTACCTGCAGCGGTGCTTTCGCCACCAGGGCGCCTCGTTCGCGCTGGGGCTGAGCCTGCTGGTGCGGGTGCTCTATCACCTGTACCAGGGGCCGCACGGCGCGCTGTCGGTGGCGGTGGCCGGGCTGGTGTTCGGCGTCTTCTACCTTCGCACCGGATGGCTCTGGCCGGTGGTGTTCGCGCACATGCTCGCGGACGCCATTCCCTTTCTTTGAAGCTCGAGGCACTGAAGGCGCCCGGCTTGCCGGGCGTGGGCGCATCACAGGCGCATCACTGGCGAATCACTGGCGAATCAGCCCGCCAGCTCCCGGTAGAAGAAGGTGGTGGCGCACGGTTCGCCGTGCGGCAGCAGCGCGAAGCCGGGGATGCTGCCCACGCGCGTCCAGCCCACGCGCGCATAGAGCCGCTCGGCCTCCGCGCTCGAGGTGTCGAGCACGAGCAGCGTCTTGCCGTGGTCGCGCGCGGCCGCCTCGGCCGCTTGCATCAGCAGCGCGCCGAGGCCGCGGCGCCGCGCTCGGCGGTGCACCAGCATCTTGGCGACCTCGGCGCGGTGCGGCTGGTTCTCGGGCTGCGACAGCATCACCTGCACGGTGCCCACGATGCCTTCGCCGTCCTCAGCCACGAGCAGCACGCGCTCGCCGCGGGCCGCGCCATCGGCCACGCCGCGCCAGAAGGCGCGGGCGCGCTCCGGCGCCAGCGGCTGCATGAAGCTCACCGACGCGCCGCCCTCGACGCAGTCGACCAGCACCGCGGCGAGCGCGTCGATGTCGGCATCGTCGGCTGCATCGAGAAGGCGGATGCGCGTGGCATCGGCGGCGGGCGTGGGGTTCGTTTCCTTCATTTCCATCATCTCCATCAGTTCCGGGAAGGCAGCGTCGCGATCACGACGGCGTAGCGCGTGGGCTTGCGCGAGGGGTTGTGGTAGCTCATGGGCCGGTCGAGCACCATCGCGAGGCAGTCGCCGGTCTCGAGGTGGTGGTGGTCGTCGCCGAGGGTGATGTCGATGACGCCGTCGAGCACCCACACCTGCTGGTGCACGACAGGCTCGCGCGCCGTGGTCTCGTAGGCCACCCGGGCCCCGGGCGGAAACAGCACCTCGACGACCTGGATCGGCGACGAGCCGCCGCCCGGCGACACATTGCGCCGCAGGTAGCCGGAATGCGGATCGCGCCACTGCGGCTGGTCGGCGGCGCGGGCCACCGGGTCGGCCGCGGGCGCGGGCGCGTCGAACAGCGAGGCGAGCGACACGCCGAGGCCGGTCGCGAGCTTCTCGAGCACCACCGCCGTCGGGCTGCTCTCGCCGCGCTCGATCAGCGAGATCATCGAGCGGCTGACGCCGCAATGCGTGGCAAGCGCGTCGAGCGACAAGCCACGCGCGGCGCGCAGGTCGCGCACGCGCTGTGCGATGCGGTCGTTCAGGGAGGCCGAGGGTGGCGCGTCGATTTCCTTCATATTGGAGGAAATGTCCATTAAAAGGGAAATTGGGTCAAGCAGGCCCGCGCGGGTGGATTGCTCGCATGTGCGGACGACCGGCGTGATCACTAGAGATTTATTCGTTTTTCTCTCCGTTTTTCGAACACATATTCGTCATTCATGGGGAGATCATCCAACTTGTCACCCGCACCACATCACATGCCTACCACCCCCGACGACCCGCTGCCCTCCACCTTCATGCATTTCGCAGACGGCCTGGCCGACCCCACGCCGCTGCGCCAGGCAGTGACCGCTGCGTATCGCCGGCCCGAACCCGAAGCGTTGCCGCCGCTGCTGGCGCAGGCCCGCCTGCCGGCCGCCGAGGCCGCGACGGCCCACGAACTCGCGCACCGCATCGCCCTGCAGCTGCGCCATCGAAAGAACGCGAGCGGACGCGCCGGCCTGGTGCAGGGGCTGCTGCAGGAATACGCGCTCTCGTCGCAGGAAGGCGTGGCCCTGATGTGCCTGGCCGAGGCGCTGCTGCGCATTCCCGACGCCGACACGCGCGACGCGCTCATCCGCGACAAGATCGCGCACGGCCAGTGGCAGTCGCACGCGGGGCGCAGCCCGTCGGTGTTCGTCAACGCCGCCACCTGGGGACTGCTGCTCACCGGCAAGCTGGTGGCCACGCACAGCGAGGCCGGCCTGTCGGCGGTGCTCACGCGGCTCATCGGCAAGGGCGGCGAACCGCTCATCCGCAAGGGCGTGGACATGGCGATGCGCATGATGGGCGAGCAGTTCGTCACCGGCGAGACCATCGCGCAGGCGCTGGGCCACGCGCGAGAGCTCGAAGCGCAAGGGTTCCGCTATTCGTACGACATGCTCGGCGAAGCGGCGCTCACCGCCGCGGACGCGCAGCGCTACCGCGCGGCCTACGAGGAAGCGATCCACGCCATCGGCAAGGCCTCGGCCGGACGCGGCGTGTACGAGGGGCCGGGCATCTCGATCAAGCTCTCGGCCCTGCACCCGCGCTACAGCCGTGCGCAGCATGCGCGCGCGATGGCCGAGCTGTACCCCGTGCTGCGCAAACTGACGCTGCTGGCGCAGCAGTACGACATCGGCCTGAACATCGACGCGGAAGAAGCCGACCGGCTCGAGCTGTCGCTCGACCTGCTGGAGCGCCTGTGCTTCGAGCCGGCGCTCGCGGGCTGGCACGGCATCGGCTTCGTGATCCAGGCCTACCAGAAACGCTGCCCGTTCGTGATCGACTTCGTGGTCGACCTGGCCCGCCGCAGCCGCCACCGGCTGATGGTGCGGCTGGTGAAAGGCGCCTACTGGGACAGCGAGATCAAGCGCGCGCAGGTCGATGGACTCCACGGCTATCCGGTGTACACGCGCAAGGCCTATACCGACGTGTCGTACCTGGCGTGCGCGCGCAAGCTGCTCGATGCGCCCGGCGAGGTGTACCCGCAGTTCGCCACGCACAACGCGCACACGCTGGCCGCGATCTACACGATGGCCGACCCCGCGCGCTACACGCCGGGTCAGTACGAGTTCCAGTGCCTGCACGGCATGGGCGAGCCGCTGTACGAGCAGGTGGTGGGTCCGCTGCAGCGGCCGTGCCGCATCTACGCGCCGGTGGGCACGCACGAGACGCTGCTGGCCTACCTCGTGCGGCGCCTGCTGGAGAACGGCGCCAACACCTCGTTCGTGAACCGCATCGCCGACCTCGCGATCGATATCGATGCGCTGGTGGAAGATCCCGTCGCCACGGTGGAACGCATGGCGGCGAACGAGGGCGCGCCGGGCCTGCCGCACCCTGCCATCGCGCTGCCTGCCGCGCTGTATGGCGGGCAGCGCGTCAACTCGCGCGGGCTCGACCTGTCGAACGACGACAGCCTGCGCGCGCTGGGCCGCGCGCTGCAGGACAGCGCGCATGCCGGCTGGCGTGCTCCGCCGCTGCTGGCGCGGGCCGTCGGCGGCGAGGCGAATCCCTGGGCCGACGTGCGCAACCCTGCGGACCTGCGCGACGTCGTCGGCCAGGTGCAGGAAGCCACGCTGGCCGATGTCGAGGCGGCCGTTGCGCACGCGCAGGGCGTTGCCGCCGCATGGGCCGCCACGCCGCCGGCCGAACGCGCCGCGCTGCTGGAGCGCGCGGCCGACCTGCTGGAGGCACGCACGCCGCAGTTGCTCGGACTGCTGGCGCGCGAAGCCGGCAAGACGTATACCAACGCGATCGCCGAGGTGCGCGAGGCTGTCGACTTCCTGCGCTTCTATGCAGCGCAGGCGCGCAGTGATTTCTCGAACGACACGCACCGCCCGGTCGGCCCGATGGTGTGCATCAGCCCCTGGAACTTTCCGCTCGCCATCTTCACCGGCCAGGTGGCCGCGGCCCTGGCGGCGGGCAACCCGGTGCTGGCCAAACCCGCAGAGCAGACGCCGCTGGTGGCCGCCGAGGCGGTTCGCGCGTTGTGGGAAGCCGGCGTGCCGCATGCCGCCGTGCAACTGCTGCCCGGCAGCGGCGAGACCGTGGGCGCCGCGCTCGTGGCCGATGCCCGCGTGCAGGGCGTGATGTTCACCGGCTCGACCGAAGTGGCGCGCCTGCTGCAGAAGACGCTCTCGCAGCGCCTGGGTTCCGGCGGCGCGCCGGTGCCGCTGATCGCGGAGACCGGCGGCCAGAACGCGATGATCGTCGACTCGTCCGCGCTGGTGGAACAGGTCGTGGTCGATGTGATGTCTTCCGCCTTCGACAGCGCCGGCCAGCGCTGCTCTGCGCTGCGCGTGCTGTGCGTGCAGGAAGAGGCCGCCGACCGGCTGTTCGCGATGCTCCAGGGCGCGATGGCGGAGGCCTGCATCGGCAACCCGGCGCGGCTGGCCGTGGACGTGGGTCCGGTGATCGACGCCGAGGCGCGCGATGGCATTGAGCGCCACATCGCGGCCATGCGCGCCAAGGGCCGCAGGGTGTATCGCCAGGGCCGCGAATACGCACACGACACGCGCCACGGCACCTACGTGATGCCGACGCTGATCGAGCTCGACAGCATCGCCGAGCTGCAGCGCGAAGTGTTCGGTCCTGTGCTGCACCTGGTGCGCTACCGCCGCCGCGACCTCGGCGCGCTGATCGGCCAGATCAACGGCACCGGCTACGGCCTCACCCTCGGCGTCCATACGCGCATCGACGAGACCATCGCGCAGGTGGTGGCGCACGCCAAGGCAGGGAACGTGTACGTGAACCGCAATATCGTCGGCGCAGTGGTCGGCGTGCAGCCCTTCGGCGGCGAAGGGCTGTCGGGCACCGGGCCGAAGGCGGGCGGGCCGCTGTACATGCTGCGCATGCTGTCGCAGCGTCCGGACGATGCGATGGCGCGCGCGACGGTCGAAGCCGATGCGACGCCGCGGCCCGCGCTGTCGGCCCTGTCGCGCTGGGCGGGAGCCAACGGCCGCGCCGCGCTCGCAGCGCAATGTTCACGCTTCGCCTTGCAGTCGCGCTCCGGCGCCTCGCGCACGCTGGCCGGACCGACCGGCGAGCGCAACGTCTACACGCTGGCGCCACGCGAAGCGGTGCTGTGCCTGGCCGGCAGCGAAGCCGACCGGCTTGTGCAGCTTGCCGCGGTGCTGTCCGTGGGCAGCACCGCGATCTGGCCGGCCGATGGCGCCGCGCAGGCGCTGCGTGCGACGCTGCCGGCCGAGGTACAGCATGGCGTGGCGCTCGCGAGCGACTGGGGTTCGGACACCGTCGTGTTCGATGCAGCGCTGCATCACGGCAACGCCGGCGGCCTCGCCGAAGTGATGCAGCGGCTCGCGGCGCGACCGGGACCGATCGTGGGCGTGCGCGCCTTCGCGCCGGGCGAGGCCGGCATTCCGCTCGAGAGCCTGGTGGTGGAGCGCGCGCTGAGCATCAACACCGCCGCGGCCGGCGGCAACGCGAGCCTGATGACGATCGGCTGAACGGCGCGAGCCGGCCGGCGCCAGCTACCTGTCGAACGCCGGATCGACCGGCACGCGGTAGCCGTTGACCAGCCGGTTGGTCTCGTTGGCCATGCCGACCACCGCCATGAGCTCGGCGAACATCGCGGGCGTCATGCCGGCCTTCTCCGCGCCCGCGTGGTGGCTCGCGATGCAATAGGTGCAGCTGTTGGTGACGCTCACCGCGAGGTACACCATTTCCTTCACCACCGGGTCGAGCGCACCCGGTGCCATCACTTCCTTCAGGCTGCCCCAGGTGCGCCTGAGCGTGGCCGGATCGTTGGCGAGGTACTTCCAGAAGTTGTTGACGTCGGGCACATTGCGCGAGGTCTTGATGTCGTCGTACACGGCCTTGACTTCGTCGGAGGCGGCTGCGTACTCGATGGGCTGGGGCTTCATGGGGTCTCCTTGGGACGGCGGCGGGGTGCAGGCGCAATGCGCCTGCCGGTGTGCCTGGGAAACCGATTGTCGCGAAGCCCCCTCGCCTTCGCTTACTCCACCGTGACGCTCTTCGCCAGGTTCCGCGGCTTGTCCACGTCGGTGCCGCGCGCGCAGGCCGTGTGGTACGACAGCAGCTGCAGCGGCACGACGTGCAGGATCGGCGAGAGCGCGCCGTAGTGCTCGGGCATGCGGATCACGTGCAGGCCTTCGCTGCTCTTGATCTGCGTGTCGCCGTCGGCCAGCACGTAGAGCACGCCGCCGCGCGCGCGCACTTCCTGCAGGTTGCTCTTGAGCTTCTCGAGCAGCGCGTCGTTCGGCGCCACGGCCACCACGGGCATCTCGCTGGTGACGAGCGCGAGCGGACCGTGCTTGAGTTCGCCGGCAGCATAGGCCTCGGCGTGGATGTAGGTCACTTCCTTGAGCTTGAGCGCGCCTTCCAGCGCAATCGGGTAGTGCAGGCCGCGGCCCAGGAACAGCGCGTTGTCCTTGCGCGCGAAGTCCTCGGCCCAGCCGATGATCTGCGGCTCGAGCGCAAGCACCGACTGCAGCGCGACCGGCAGGTGGCGCATTTCCTTCAGGTAGCGCGTCTCCTCTTCGGCGCTCAGCCGGCCCTTGGCCTGCGCAATGGCCAGCGTGAGCAGGAACAGGCCGGCCAGTTGCGTGGTGAAGGCCTTGGTCGAGGCCACGCCGATCTCCACGCCGGCGCGCGTGATGTACGCCAGCTTGCACTCGCGCACCATGGCGCTGGTGGCGACGTTGCAGATGGTCAGCGTCTGCTCCATGCCCAATGAGCGCGCATGCTTCAGCGCGGCCAGCGTGTCGGCCGTTTCGCCCGACTGGCTGATGGTGACGACCAGCGTCTTCGGATCGGGCACGGAGTCGCGGTAGCGGTATTCGCTGGCGATCTCGACCTGGGTGGAGATCCTGGCGATGCCTTCGAGCCAGTACTTGGCGGTGCAGCCGCTGTAGTAGCTGGTGCCGCACGCGAGGATGAGGATCTTGTCGATGTCCTGGAACACGCGGTGGGCGCTGGCACCGGTCGCGCCGTCCTGCCCGACGCCGTCGAACAGCTCGGGCACGATGCCCTCGACGCCTTCGAGCGTGTCGCCGATGGCGCGCGGCTGCTCGAAGATTTCCTTCTGCATGTAGTGGCGGTACGGGCCGAGTTCGGCCGCGCCGCTGTGGGCGAGCACGGTGCGCACCTGGCGAGTGACCGGCTTGTGGCTCCTGTCGACGATCCAGTACTTGCCGGGCTGCAGGTCGACCACGTCGCCCTCTTCCAGATAGATGATCTGGTCGGTCACGCCGGCCAGGGCCATGGCGTCGCTGGCCAGGAAGTTCTCGGTGCCGTCCTTGCCGGCGCCGAGGATCAGCGGCGAGCCGGCGCGTGCGCCCACCACGCGGTGCGGTTCGTCGCGGCAGATCACGGCGATGGCGTAGGCGCCGTGCAGCTGCAGCACGGCGGCCTTGACGGCTTCGAACAGGTCGCCGTCGTACAGGCTGTCGACCAGGTGGGCGATGACCTCGGTGTCGGTCTGGCTCTCGAACGCGTAGCCCTTGGCTTCGAGCGCGGCCCGCAGCGTTTCGTGGTTTTCGATGATGCCGTTGTGCACCAGCGCGATGCGGCCGGGGCGCGTGCCGGCCGCGTCGACGCCGGGACCATGGCTGAAGTGCGGATGCGCGTTGTGCACGGCGGGCGCGCCGTGCGTGGCCCAGCGCGTGTGGGCGATGCCGGTCAGGCCTTCGACCTTGTCGTCCTGCACCTGCGCCACGAGGTCCGCCACGCGCGAGGTGGTGCGCGTGCGCGTCAGGCCGCCGGCATGGACCGCGACGCCGCACGAGTCATAGCCGCGGTATTCGAGCCGCTGGAGGCCCTGGACCAGGACCGGAACAATGTTGCGATGGGACGCTGCCCCGACGATGCCGCACATGGTGGACTGCCTTTGAATGAAGAGGAGGCTCGATGGTAGGAAGAAGTGAAGGAAATATGTTTTCCAAATTCGATTGATTTCGGACTTTTATTTCTTCTATTCATTGATATGGATTTTTCTTCCATAATTTATCCATATATGGAATCAATCTCCCTCGATTCAACGGACCTGCGGCTGCTCGACGCACTGCAGCGCGACGCCTCGCAAACCAACCAGCGTCTGGCGGCCGACGTCGGCATCTCGCCACCGACCTGCCTGCGCCGCATGCAGCGCCTGCGGGAGATCGGCCTGATCGAGCGGCAGGTGGCGCTGCTGTCGCCCGACCGGCTCGCCGCGGTGCTCGGGCACGGGCTGCAGGCGGTGGTGGAAATCTCGCTGGACCGGCAGGACGCCGCATCGCTCGACGCCTTCGAAACGCGCGTGATCGCCGACGACGCGGTGCAGCAGTGCTGGCGCGTGTCGCCCGGCCCCGACTTCGTGCTGGTCGTGGCCGCGCGCGACATGCCGGACTACGGCGCCCTCGCGCAGCGCCTGTTCACGGCCGATGCGAACGTGCGCAACGTGAAGGCCTTCTTCAGCCTCAAGCGCGCGAAGTTCGAGCCCCGCGTGCCGCTGGGATGAAGCTTTCGCACCCCTTCACGAACCGCCGCGAAACACCGCGGAACCGGCTGTGCCGGGTCGCCGGTGTTGCCCCCGGCGGGGGCAGGCGAAGCGACACGAAGTGCACGAAGGCGGGGGCGAGTCGAGAACACCGCGGAACCGGCTTTGCCGGGCCGCAGGTGTTGCCCCCGGTAGGGGGTTGGCGAAGCGACACGAAGTGCGCGCAGCCTGGGGGCGAGCTGCGTGCAGCGCGCTATTTTTTCTTTTGCGGACGCTTCCAGTTGGGAAAGCTCACCTGCCTGCCGCGCGCGACGGTGAGCGCGCCCGGCTCGGTCGACTTGTTGACGGTCGAGCCGCCGCCGATGGTTCCGCCCGCACCGATGGTGATGGGAGCCACCAGCACGCAGTTGCTGCCCACGTGCACGTCGTCGCCGATCACGGTGCGATGCTTGTTCGCGCCGTCGTAGTTGGCGGTGATGCTGCCGGCGCCGTAGTTCACGCGCTCGCCGACGGTGGCGTCGCCCAGGTAGGCCAGGTGATTGGCCTTGGCGCCCGCGGCCAGCGTGGAGTTCTTGACCTCGACGAAGTTGCCGATGTGCACCTCGGCGCCCAGTTGCGCGCCGGGCCGCAGCCGCGCGAACGGCCCGATGAGCGCGCCCGCGCCCACCGTCACGCCGGCCTTCTCGCCCTCGATGTGCGTGAAGGGATGGATCACCGCGCCGGCCTCGATGCGCGCGTTGGCAATGACGCAGTTCGCGCCGATGCGCACGCCCTCGCCCAGCGACACCGCACCTTCGAAGATGCAGTTGACGTCGATCTCGACGTCGGCGCCGCAATCGAGCGTGCCGCGCAGGTCGAAGCGCGCCGGATCGGCCAGCCGCACGCCCTGCGCCATCAGCGCATCCGCCTGGCGCAGCTGCCAGGCGCGCTCGAGCGCCGCGAGCTGGGCCGGGCTGTTGATGCCGGCGACCTGCAGCGCGTCGGTGGTGACGTGCGCGACCACGGGCACGCCGTCGGCCGCCGCCAGCTTGACCACGTCGGTCAGGTAGTACTCGCCCTGCGTGTTGCGGTTGTCGAGTCGCGCGAGCCAGCCCTTGAGCAGGCGCGCCGGCACGGCCATCACGCCGCTGTAGATCTCGCGCACGCCGCGCTGCGCCTCGGTGGCGTCCTTGTGCTCGACCACGGCGGTGACGTCGCCACCGGCACTCGAGCGGATGACACGCCCGTAGCCGCTCGGATCGTCGAATTCGATGGTCAGCAGCGCGAGCCGCTCGCCCGCGCTGGCCGCGACGAGCGCGCGCAGCGTGTCTTCGCCGATCAGCGGCACGTCGCCCGACAGCACGACCACGGTGCCGTCGTCGGCCAGCAGCGGCGCGGCCTGCTGCACCGCGTGGCCGGTGCCGAGCTGCGGCTCCTGGCGCGCGAAGCGAAGACCGGTGCCCGGCACTGCGCCGGCCATGGCGGCCTCGACGTCCGCCGCGCCATGGCCCGTCACGACAACGACGTTGCGCGCGCCGATGCGCGCGGCGGTGCCGGCCACGTGGCCCAGCAATGCGCGGCCGCCCAATCGATGCAACACTTTGGGCAACCTGCTTTTCATGCGCGTGCCCTTGCCGGCCGCCATGATGACGACGTCGACCGGCCCCAGGTTGTCTTGTTGCGGAGTCTGATTCATGCGTTTTTCTTCCCGAATTCGTTGCGCGAGCGTGGCGCGGATTATCGGCGTGCTGCTGCTGGCCGCTGCCCTGGGGGCTTGCAGCGCGATCAGGCTGGCCTACAACAACCTGCCCACCGTGAGCTACTGGTGGCTCGACGCCTACCTGGATTTCGACAGCACGCAGAACCCGAAGGTGCGCGACGAACTCGCGCAGCTGCTGGCCTGGCACCGCCAGAACGAACTGCCCCGCCTCGCGACGCTGCTGCAGGACGCGCAGGCGCTGGCGCCGGGCGAGATCACGCCGGCGCAGGTCTGCGCCATGGCCGACCGGATCCGCGAGCGGCTGCTGGCGGTGGCCGAGCATGCCGAACCGGCCGGCACCGACCTGGCGCTCAGTCTCGCCAGCTCGCAACTGCTGCAGCTGGAACGCAAGTACGCGAAGAACAACGCCGAGTACCGCAAGGACTGGCTCGACCGCACGCCGGAACAGGTGCAGGAGAAGCGCTACGACCAGTTCCTCGACCGCACCGAGGACTTCTACGGCCGGCTGACCGCGGAGCAGCGCGATCTCCTGAAGCAGCAGGTAGCGCAGTCGGTGTTCGACCCGAAGCTGGCCGACGCCGAGCGCCGCAAGCGCCAACAGGAAGCGCTGGCGTTGCTGCGCGGCTTCGTGGCGCGCAAGCCGGCGCCGGCCGAGGCGCAAGCGGCGCTGCATGGCTATATCCTGCGCATAGCCGATCCGCCGCCGGGACCCTGGCGCGACCAGCAGCAGGCACTGCTGCAGGAAGGCTGCCGCAACACGGCCGCGCTGCACAACGGCGCGAGCGCCAGCCAGCGCGCGCAGGCGGTGCGTCGGCTGCAGGCCTACGAGAACGACCTGCGCGAACTGGCGGCGACGCCTTGAACGGGGGCGATCCGGCGCGGCTCAGATCAGCGGCGTGGGCCGCATCGGGCGCTCGAAGTAGTCGCCCAGCGTTTCGAGCGCATGCGGCTCCATGATGCGCAGCCAGCCGTCGTCGATCTTGTAGAGCCCCAGGCGCTGCAGCCGCCGCAGCGTCTTGTTGGTGTGTACCAGCGACAGCCCGAGTGCATCGGCGATATGTTGCTGGTTGAACGGAAACTCGATCCAGCCGTCGCGCACCATGCCCACGCGGTCGGCACGCCGGTAGAGATGCATCAGCAGCATGGCCACGCGTTCGCCGGCATTGCGCCGGCCGGCTGAGACGAGGTTGTCGTCGACCAGCTTCTCCTCGCGCGCGGCCAGCCACGTGATGTCGTATCCCAGCTTGGGCTGCGCGTGGAACAGGCCCCAGAGGCGGTCGCGCGAGAAGGCGCACAGCGTGACATCGGTGATGGCCTCGACGCCGTGGGTCTGGCCGTCGGCGAATTCGTCCTGCAGGCCGATGAAGTCGCCGGGCAGCAGGAAGCTCAGGATCTGCCGCCGCCCGTCGCTCAGCGTCTTGAAGCGGAAGGCCCAGCCCGAATAGAGCGTGAAGAGCTGCGGGCTGCGCCGGTGCTCCTCGACGATGGCGGCGCCGCCCTCGACGCGGCGGGCGCCGACGCGGAACGACTGGATCGTCCTGAGCTCCTCCTCGGAGCAGGGCAGGAACGCGTCGAGCCGGCGCAACGCGCACTGGTCGCAGGGATTGGCGCCCTGGGGTGGAGGCGCCGCGGCAGGGTAGTCCTCGAATTTCACGCGTAACTATAGGCGCACGGAATGTGTCTTTTGACATTTCGCGACGGCGGGGGAGGTACCTACACTGCGCACGTTTTTTTCTGCGCCGCATGACCGAACAACGCCCGCTCTACGAAGTCCTCTACTGCAGCACGCTCACCCAGGACCTGCCCCCGAACACGGTCGGCTCGATCGCCACCCGCGCCCGCGGCCGCAATGTGGAACGCGGCATCACCGGACTCCTGGTGTTCGACGGCCAGCGCTTCTGCCAGCACCTCGAGGGCCCGCGCGAGGCGGTCGATGCGCTGATGCAGCAGATCGAGAAGGATCCGCGCCATACCGACATCCGCGTGGTCTACCAGGCGCCCCTGGCGGTGCGGCGCTACACCGGCTTCGGCATGGGGCTGGCCGAAAGCGAGGGGCCCGACCTGATGGCCGGCGTGCACGTGCTCGAAGGCGAGACGGCGCTGCGGCACTTCCTGGCGCTCCTGCCGAGCTTCGACATCAACGGGTAACGGCAACCTGTTACGCGAAAAGTAGCTTCAAAAAGAAAAAGGCGGCCGTGGCCGCCTTTCCAGCTCCTGGAGGCAGAACAATCAGGCGTTGTCCCAGCTGTAGGTCGCGCCGTAGCCGTCCCACGCCTCCATCACGATGCGCTGGCCCGCGGCCACATGGAGCGATTCGCCGGGGGCGAGCACCAGGTCTTCGCTGGGGCTGGCGAGCGTGGCGTCGGGCGTGACCCACACCCGGCCCTGCTTCACGCGCAACACGCTGGCCGACCGCGCCTTCAGGCTCATCGCCTCGCCGGGAGCGATCTGCCAGGCGCCACGGCGGACGGCCGGCGGAACTGCGGCGGTGCGGACGGTTGCGGACAGGGGCGAGAGCGATTCGGTGGTGCAGACGGCGGTGGACATGATGAAACTCCTTAGGGCTTTGCCGAAGCGCTTCACAGGAGGCAATAGCGCAGTTCGGGAATGAATGATCGTTTCTCATGCACCGGTGGTCCAATGAAAACGAGGTAGGCTACTGATGCGGGTTTCGCATCAATTGCGCAAATCGCCGCCCGACCTCCCAAAGTCATACTCATGCAACATTCGCAAACCCATCTGCGCTCGCGCCCGATCTCGGCCGGCCACCTGCGCGCCTTCGAGGCGGTGGCGCGGCACCTGAATTTCCGCGCCGCGGCCGAGGAGATGGCCCTGACGCAGTCGGCGGTCAGCCGCCAGATCCAGTCGCTGGAGGAAGAGGTGGGCGTGTCGCTGTTCCTGCGCCACACGCGGGCCGTGGAACTCACCAGCGCCGGGGCGCTGCTGCTGCTGGCGGTGCAGCAGTCCCTGCCGCGCATCGACACGGCCGTGCGGCAGATCCGCCAGAGCGCGGGGCGCCAGAGCGTGTCGCTGACCACCTTTGCGTCGTTCGCGTCGATGTGGCTCATCCCGCGGCTGGAGGCGTTCCAGCGCGACAACCCCGAGATCGACATCCGCATCGACGCCAGCGACGTGGCGGTCGACCTCGAAGTGGCCGACGTGGACATCGCGCTGCGCTACGGTCCGCGCGAGACCATGTCGGCAGGCGCCCTGCGCCTGTTCGGCGAAACGCTGACGCCGGTGGCCAGCCCCTGGCTGCTGAAGAGCAACCCGCCCATCAGGACGCCCGCCGACATCACCCGCTTCACGCTGATCGAAGCCGGGGACGCGCACCGCACGCACCTCGAGTGGTTGACGTGGCGGCGCTGGTTCGAGGTGAACGGGCTGGAGCGCGCGCAGCCGAAGCGCTGGCTCTATTTCAACTACGCCTATCAGATGGTGCAGGCCGCCCTCACCGGACAGGGTGTGACGCTGGCGCGCAGTTCGCTGATTGCCGAGAGCCTGGCCAACGGCGATCTGGTCGAGGTGCTGCCGCAGCACCGCATGGATTCACCGATGGCCTACTGGCTCATCGCGGGGCCGCGCAGCGCGTTGCGCCCGGAGATCAGGGCCTTCTGCGACTGGCTGCAACTGCAGGCCGCCACCACCCGCGAGACCATCGGCGAAGTGCCCGATCCGGACACGGTCGACGACATCGACTGAAGTCCGACGCCGCAAAGGGCCCGGCGGCCCTTTCCAGGAACACCGCGGAACCGGCTCCCGGCCGCAGTTGTTGCCCCCAGCGAGGGGGCAGGCGAAGCGACACGAAGTGCGCGAAGACGGGGGCGAGTCAGGAACACCGCGGAACCGGCTTTGCCGGGCCGCAGGTGTTGCCCCCGGTAGGGGGAAGTTGAAGCGACACGAAGTGCGCGAAGCCTGGGGGCGAGCCAAGCCTGTGGCGAGTCAAGCCTGTGGCCAGACCACGCCGTTGTCGTTGAGGATCGCGTCGAGCGGCAGGTCGTGCGCCTCGGGCTTGAAATCATCCAGCAAGCCGTTGGTGAAGCCCAGTCCCACCGTGAACGGCCGCGGCTCCAGCGCCGCCAGCGTGCGGTCGTAGAAGCCGCCGCCGTAGCCCAGCCGGTAGCCGCCCGCGCTGTAGCCCACGCAGGGCACGAACAGCAGCGTCGGCACGATCAGCTCGGTGTCCTTGGGCTTGGGAATGCCGTAGGCGTCCTCTTCCATCTGGCAGCCCGGGTACCAGGCATGGAAGGTCAGCGTCTTGTGAACTTTGTCGATCACCGGCAGTCCGATGCGGCGACGCTGCGACTCTTCCATGAGTTCGCCGTCTTCCTTCCAGCGGTGCAATGCAGGCAACGGATCGAACTCGCCCTTGATCGGCCAGTAGGCGCCGATCACGGTGTCGGGCCGGCCGACCAGCCAGATGCGCATCACGCGCTGCAAAAGGTCGGCGCGTGTCAGCCGGTCGGGCATGGCCAGGCGTTGTTCGACCAATGCCTTGCGCAGCTGATCCTTCAGAAAACTCGCCGTCGCCGAGGTGTCGGCATCCTTTGACTTGTCCATAATCCCCCGATGCAGTTCCCAAGCATTTTGGCACCCCAGCGCGCATCGCAGCGCACCCTTCGGCGCAGCGCGGCACCCGCACTGGTTTTTTCCGCTGTCATGGCTCTCGCGGCACTGCTCTCGCAGCAGCCCGCCGCCGCCCAGACCAACACCAACGACGACGTGCTGGTCCAGATGAAGCAGGCGTTCCAGCGCGGCGACAAGGGCCGCCTCACGGCCCTGCTGCCGCAGGCACGCGGCCATGCCCTGGAACCTTGGGCCGCCTACTGGGAACTCAAGGCGCGCCTGCAGGAGGCCGCGCCCAGCGAAGTGCAGGACTTCTTCGCACGCTACCCGGGCACCTACCAGGAAGACCGCCTGCGCAACGACTGGCTGCTGCTCACCGGCCAGCGCCGCGACTGGGACAACTTCTCGGCCGCAGTGGCGGGCTTCCGCATGGGCGACGACGCGCAGGTGCGCTGCTACGCAGTGCTGGTCGACACGCTGCGCACCGGCACCGCCACGCAGGCCCAGGCCGACGACGTGCGTCGCGACTGGTTCAGCCAGAAGGAAGCCGACGACGGCTGCCTCACCGCCGCAGACCGCATGGTGGCGGCCCGGCTGCTGTCGCCGAACGACGCCTGGAAGAAGGCCCGCCTTGCCATCGAGGCCAACCGTCCGCAGGCCGCGCGCGGCGCCATCACCATTGCCGCGCCCGATGCGCTGCCGCTGTTCGAGGAACTCAACGCCAGCTCGGCCAAGTTCCTGACCGGCCGTGCCTTCGTGGCCGCCAAGTCGCGCAAGGAGCTGGTGGTGCTCGCGCTCATCAAGGTCGCCATCGCCGACCCCGAGCAGGCGGCCGCGCAGCTCGACAGCAAGTGGGGCCCGATGCTGTCCGCCGAAGAGCGCAACTGGCTCTGGGGCACCATCGGCCGCGCGGCCGCGCTCAAGCTGTGGCCGCAGGCCGGCACCTACTTCGGCAATGTCACGAAGAACAGCGACCTGTCCGACGACATGCTCGGCTGGCGCGTGCGCGCCGCGCTGCGCGCCGGCCAGTGGAAGGAGGTGGCGCCCGCCATCAACGCCATGAGCGAGACCGCCCAGCTCGACCCGACATGGGTGTACTGGAAGGCCCGCGCGCTCGCCACCGAACGCAGCGAAGAGCGCCGCGCCCAGGCGCGCGATCTCTACCAGAGCATTGCCGGCTCGCGCGGCTTCTACGAGATGCTCGCGCTCGAGGAACTCGGGCAGCGCACCGTGGCCGCCACCCGGCCCGCGCCGCTCACGCCCGAGGAAAAGGCCGCCGCGCGCGCCAACCCGGCGCTGGCCCGCGGCCTGTACGCCATCGCCATCGGGCTGCGCCCCGAAGGCACGCGCGAATGGAACTACGCCACCAACCTGCACGACAAGGGCGGCATGGACGACCGCGCGCTGCTCGCAGCGGCCGACTTCGCCTGCCAGCGCGAGGTCTGGGACCGCTGCATCAACACCAGCGAGCGCACCAAGGGCGTGGTCGACGTCGAGCAGCGCTTCCCGATGCCGTTCCACGACACCGTGCTGCGCAAGAGCCAGGACATCGGGCTCGACCCGGCCTACGTCTATGGCCTGATCCGCCAGGAAAGCCGCTTCATCATGGACGCGCGCTCGGGCGTCGGCGCGTCTGGCCTGATGCAGGTCATGCCCGCCACCGCGCGCTGGACCGCCCGCAAGATCGGCCTGACCGACTTCTCGCCCGGCCAGATCAACGACCGCGAGACCAACATCACCATCGGCACCAACTACCTGAAGCTGGCGCTCGACGATTTCGACGGCTCGATGGCGCTGGCCGCCGCCGCGTACAACGCGGGCCCCGGCCGCCCGCGCAACTGGCGCAACGGCCCGGTGCTTGAGGCCGCCATCTGGGCCGAGAACGTGCCCTTCAACGAGACGCGCGACTACGTGAAGAAGGTGCTGGCCAACACCACCAACTACGCCGCCATCATCAGCGGCCGGCCGCAGTCGCTCAAGGAGCGCCTGGGCCGCGTCGGCCCGCGCGACGCGTCCGAGCCGGAACCGAACAAGGACCTGCCCTGAGCCGCGAAGGCGCCTGAATGAGCTGGCACGACGAGGTCCTCGACACCATCGCCTCCGAGTTCTCGGACGTGACCGACGTTGCGCAACTCACGCGCATCGTGCTGCGTCTCACGCTGGCCGGCGTGCTCGGTTTCCTGCTGGGCTTCGAGCGCGAGCAGGCGGGCAAGGCGGCCGGCGTGCGCACGCACATGCTGGTGGCGATCGGATCGGCCATGTTCGTGCTCATCCCGCAGCAGACCGGCATCGTGCCGGCCGACATGAGCCGCGTGATCCAGGGCCTGGTGGCGGGCGTGGGCTTCCTGTGCGCGGGCACCATCCTGAAGCAGGGCAAGGACGAAAGCCACGTGCAGGGCCTGACCACGGCAGCGGGCCTGTGGATGACGGCCGCGATCGGCATGGCCTGCGGGCTGGGCCGCGAGGCGACGGCGCTGCTGAGCGCGCTGCTCGCGCTGGCCGTGCTGGCGCGGGTGCCGCGGCTTGTGGCGCTGGTCGAACGGGTCGCCGGCCCGTCGCGGAACGGCGGCGATGCGCAGGACGCCAGGCCCCGCGTGATCGCATCGCCGGACGACGACCGCCCGCGTCGTTCGTGAACGCATCAATCCGGCGCGCGTCCGGAATCAATGGCGACGCGCTGCACGGCTAGCATCGAACGCTTTTTTGAACCGCAACGGACCGGAGGCCCACTCATGCGCAAGCTCTACATCGGCAACAAGAACTACTCGTCGTGGTCCATGCGGCCCTGGGTGCTGATGAAGCAGGCCGGCATTCCGTTCGAGGAAGTGATGGTGCGCTTCGACTCCTTCGAGGCCGATTCGCAGTTCAAGCACACGATCGCCGCGCTCAACCCCGTGGCCAAGGTGCCCGTGCTCGCCGACGGCGACCTCGTGGTGTGGGACACCCTGGCCATTGCCGAGTACCTCGCCGAGACCTTCCCCGAGAAGCAGCTCTGGCCCCAGCCGGCCGCCGACCGTGCCCGCGCGCGCAGCATCTGCGCCGAGATGCACTCGGGCTTTGGCGGGTTGCGCGGCCACTGCGGCATGAACATCGAGGCGTCGCTGCCCGAGGTGGGCGCAAGGCTCATGAAGGAAGAACCCACCGTCGCGAGCGATCTTGCGCGCATCGTGCAGATGTGGAGCGGCCTGCTCGAGGCCCACGGCGGCCCGATGCTGTTCGGCGCCTTCAGCATCGCCGATGCCTACTTCGCCCCCATCGGCACGCGCATCAGGACCTACGGGCTGCCCGTGCCCGCGCACATCACCGCCTACATCGAGCGCGTGCAGGCCCTGCCGGGCGTCAGGGCCTGGATCGACGAAGCGCTGGCGGAAAAGGACTTCCTGCAGTTCGAAGAGCCCTACCGCACCGGGCGCTGAGCGCCGAGGACGCCGCAACGGATCGAAACACAGAGCAGCCGGCAGTGCCGGGCCTCATGTATTGCCGGCTGCAGGGGAAGGCAAAGCGGACCCGAAGTGCGCGCAGCCTGGGGACGAGTCAGAAACACCGAGGAACCGGCTCTGCCGCGCCTCAGGTGTTGCCCCCGGCAGGGAGAAGGAGAAGCGACACGAAGTGCGCGCAGCCTGGGGGATGAGCCAAGAACACCGCGGAACCGGTTTTGCCGGGCCGCAGGTGTTGCCCCCGGTAGGGGGTTGGCGAAGCGACACGAAGTGCGCGCAGACTGGGGGCGAGCGATACCAGACGCAGCCTGGGGGCGCGCGATATCAGAACCTGTAGGTGGCCGACACGTAGGTCACGATCGGGTTCAGCTTCAGGCTGGCTTCGCTGGTGGCCACCGGCAGGCCGGTGATCGAGGTGGTTGTCAGCTTGGCCTTGGTTTTCAGCGGGATGTACGACACCGAGAACGACAGGCCCCAGTGCTTGTCGAGCTGGTAGGCCACGCCGAGGTTGATCACGGGCGCGAACGAGCTGTCGAGCTTGGCGGTGGTATTCACCGCGAGCGGCGACTGGCGGAACTGGCTGGCCAGCGCGCCCTGCAGGTTCGAGGTCAGCTTGACGTCGCTGTACCAGACATAGGTGGCGCCCACGCCGACGTACGGACGGAAGGCCGAAGTGCCTTCGTTGAAGTAATACTTGCCCAGGATGGTCGGGCTCCACTGACGGGCTTCGCCGAGCTGGCCGACGCGGCCCAGCGTGCCGGTGCCGTCGAGCTTGAACTTGGGGGGAACGCCGAACACGCCTTCGACCGCCCAGTGGCTGTCGAGGAAGTACATGGCGCTCAGGCCCAGGGTGTCGGAATCGCTCACGCTGGCGCCCGAGCCCGGCAGCACGGCCGGAATGGGCGAGGTCACGGTCAGCGGCTTGCTCGAGTCCTGAGGCGACAGATGAAACCACCCTGTGCCGACGACCCAGTCGCCGGCTTGTTGCGCCATCGCGCTCCCGGACGCCAGGGCGCCCAGAGCAGCCAGCGCAATCATTGTTTTCTTCATGATGTGAATTGCTCCTTTGGTTGAAAGATCCCTCTGCGGATACGAACTTCGGCTTATGTCTGCCGCTGTGAATCGTCCGTCTGGCGAACGATTGCCCGGTCTGCGGCGTGGATTATCGAACGACCGTTCTTTTCTGGGCGTGAGGAGTATCCCTACACTGCACTCATGAAGATTTTTATCGTCGGCGGTGCACTCCGCGACCGCCTTCTCGGGCGACCGGTGTCCGACCATGACTGGCTGGTGGTGGGCGCCACGCCCGAGGACATGGTGCGCCGCGGCTACCTGCCCGTGGGGCGCGACTTTCCGGTGTTCCTGCATCCGCGCACCCGCGAGGAATACGCGCTCGCCCGCACCGAACGCAAGAGCGCACCGGGCTACCGCGGCTTCACCGTGCATGCCGCGCCCGACGTCACGCTCGAGCAGGACCTCGCCCGCCGCGACCTGACCGTCAACGCCATCGCGCTGCCGGCCGAGCTGGTGGGCGACGACGGCCGCTTCGACGCCGACCCTGCCCTGCTGGCCGACCCGTTCCACGGCCAGCGCGACCTGCGCGACAGGGTGCTGCGCCACGTGACGGACGCCTTCCGCGAAGACCCGGTGCGCATCCTGCGCGTGGCGCGGTTCGCCGCCCGTTTCGACGACTTCGGCGTCGCCCCCGAGACCATGGCGCTGATGCGCGAGATGGTCGCCGCAGGCGAAGCCGATGCGCTGGTGGCCGAGCGCGTCTGGCAGGAGCTGTCGCGCGGCCTGATGGAAACCCGGCCTTCGCGCATGTTCGACGTGCTGCGCGCATGCGGTGCGCTGGCGGTGCTGCTGCCCGAGGTCGACCGCCTCTGGGGCGTTCCGCAGCGCGCCGAGCACCACCCGGAGATCGATGCGGGCGTGCACCTGATGATGGTGATCGACACCGCCGCCCGGCTCGGCGCCTCTCTGGCCGTGCGCTTCGCCTGCCTCATGCACGACCTCGGCAAGGGCACCACGCCCGCCGACGCGCTGCCGCGCCATCCCGACCACGAGCTGCGCAGCGTCGCGCTGCTGCAGCAGGTGTGCGAGCGCTGGCGCATTCCGGTGGACGTCCGCGAACTGGCCGAAGTGGTGGCGCGTGAGCACGGGCACGTCCATGCCAGCGGCGCGCTCGACGCCACCGGGCTGGTGCGTCTGCTGGAGCGCTGCGATGCCTTCCGCAAGCCCGCGCGCTTCGCCGAGGCGCTGCTGGCCTGCGAGTGCGACTCGCGCGGCCGCCTCGGCTACGAGGACGCGCCCTATCCCCAGCGCGCCCGGCTGCTGCAGGTGCTGGCCACCGCGGCGGGCGTGGCCACCGACGCAGTGGCGCGCGCGGCCCAGCAGGCCGGTGCCACCGGACCGAAGATCGGCGAGGCGATCCACCGGGCGCGGGTCGATGCGGTCGCGGCGTCGCTGCCGGCCGGGGACTGAATCCCCGCTTTCCCAAGCGGGCCCGTCCGAACCCACCCCCGGGCACCCACCCGTCGGGCATGACTTCTGGCACTTCTCCGTGCACATCCGGCCGATAGCATCGATCGGGTGAATGCGACCGCGCCGAAGCCCCTGGGCGACCCCCTTGCCGTCCACCGTGCAGACACGGACCATTCGGGCCTGCGCGTGCTGCGCGAGCACGTGGCCGCCGTCTACGCGGCCTACGACACCTCGGTGTTCGTACATTTCGGGCTGGCGGCCGCGCTGGGCGTGGTCATGTACCTGCACGTGCCGCGCACCTGGATCCTGGCGTGGATGGCCGCCCACCTCGCGCTCGGCCTCGTACTGCTGCTGATGCCGCGCTGGCACGACGGCGTGCCGCTGGCGGACACTCCGCTGTGGGCGCGCCGCCATTCGCGCACCGCGGCCACGATCGGCATGGCCACCGCCACCGCACCGCTGCTGTTCATCTCGTCCGACGACCTGCCCGTGACCTCGGTGGTCACGGTCGTCATCATCGGCAGCTGTGCGCGCGCGATGCAGCTGCTGTGGCCGCTGAAGCCCGCGCTGTACGGCTACACCCTGCCGATGATGCTGAGCCTCATCGCCGCGCTGGCCTGGCAGCGCGACACGATGCATTTCTTCCTGGCGGTGTTCAGCCTGGCCTACCTCGTGTTCACGCTGCGCGTCGGCAACCAGCAGCACAGGCTCCTGACCGAGTCGCTGGCGCTGCGCTTCGAGAACGAGGCGCTGGCCGCGCAGCTCGGCGCGCAGATCGCGGTGGCGGAGCGCGCCAGCGCCGAGAAGACCCGCTTCCTCGCCACCGCCAGCCACGACCTGCGCCAGCCGCTGCACGCCATCGCGCTGTTCGGTGCCGCGCTGGAGAACGAGCTGCGCACCCACCACGACGGGCGCAACGCGCAGGGGCTGATGCGCGCGGTGAACGCGCTGGGCGCCTCGCTCGACACCATGTTGGACGTGTCGCGCCTTGATGCAGGCGTGGTCGTGCCGGCGGTGGCGCCGGTGTCGCTCGACGCGCTGTTCCGGTCGATCAACCAGCTGTTCGCGGCGCAGGCCGAGCAGCGCGAGCTGCAGTTGCGCGTGCGCGCCAGCGGGCTGTGGGTGCGCAGCGACGCGCAGCTGCTGTCGCGCATGCTCTCGAACCTCGTGGACAACGCGCTGAAGTACACCGCCCGCGGCGGTGTCGCCGTGCGGGCCCGCGCGCGCGGCGACACCGTGTGGATCGAGGTGCACGACACCGGCATCGGCATCGCGCCCGAGCAGCAGGAGCGCGTGTTCGAGGAGTACTACCAGGTGCACAACCCCGGGCGCGACCGCGCGCAGGGCCTGGGCATCGGCCTGTCGATCGTGCAGCGGCTGTCGCGGCTGCTCGACCATCCGGTGCAGGTGCACTCGCGGCTCGGCGGCGGCACGCGCTTCAGGCTGTGCCTGCCGGCAGCGGCGCCGGCCGAGGCTGCGGCGCTGCCGCCTTCCGCATCCGCGACACCCGGCACTTCGCCGGGACGCATCCTGCTGGTCGAGGACGCGGCCGACATCCGCGAAGCCATGGCCGGCCTCTTCCGGCTTCATGGCATGGCCGTGGACGGGGTGGCCGACGAGGCCGCGGCAGTCGAGCTGCTCGGCCGGCCCGACGCGCAGGAGCACCCCTTTTCCTTGCTGCTGTGCGACTACCGCCTGGCCAACGGCGACAACGGGCTCGATGTCGGCCTGCGGCTGCAGCGCCGCTTCGGCCTGCAGGCGCCGCTGATGCTGGTCACGGGCGAGACCGCGCCCGAGCGGCTGCGGCATGTGCGCGCCTCCGGCGTGCCGGTGCTGTTCAAGCCCGTCAGCGCACCCGCGCTGCTGCGCGCGCTGGCGCAGGTCCTGCCGAACGGTTCGCCCGCGCGCTGATCCCGGAGATTGGGCTTTGGCCGACACGCGCCGCCGACAGCGCGTGTTAAGGTTTTTACCAATGCCAAAGTCCACCAGCAACTCGCAGTTGCCTCCTCCGTTGGGCCGGGATGCAGCCCTCTTCCTCGACTTCGACGGAACGCTCGTCGGGCTCGCTCCCACGCCCGAAGCCATCGAGATTCCTCCGGCCCTCGTCTCCCTGCTGGGCGACCTGAGCGACCAGCTCGGCGGCGCGCTGGCCGTGGTGTCGGGTCGCCAGATCGACTCGATCGACCGCTTCCTGGCGCCGCTGCGCCTGCCCGCGGCCGGCGAACACGGCGTGCAGCGCCGCAATTCCAAGGGGCACATGCAGGAGCAGCGCGCGCCCGACCTCGTCCCCATCCTCGAGATCGCCAACGAACTTGCCCGCGTGCACGAAGGCCTCCTGGTGGAGCGCAAGCACGCGGCCATCGCGCTGCACTACCGCCTCGCGCCCCAGCTCGAGGCGGTCTGCCAGGACGCCATGTCGCGCGCCATCGCCGACAACCCGTCCCTCGAGCTGATGCACGGCAAGTTCGTGTTCGAGGTGAAGCCCGCGGGCGTCAACAAGGGCATCGCGATCGACGCCTTCATGGGCGAGGCACCGTTCACCGGGCGCACGCCGGTCTTCCTGGGCGACGACACCACCGACGAGAGCGGCTTCGCCGTGGTGCAGCCGCGCGGCGGCATCGCCATCAAGGTCGGCTCGGGGCCGAGCCTGGCACTGCACCGGCTCGAATCGCCGCGCGCCGTGTACGAATGGCTGGTGCAGGCGCGCGACCTGCTCGCCACGCCTAAGACCGAGGCCGCATCGCAAGAATCCCCGAGGAACCAGGAATGAGCGAACAACAACTGGCCACGGCGCCCGAAGACCGCGCCGGGCAGGCGCTGGCGGGTGCCGCCGGCCCCGACGACGCTGCACCGCTCGATGCGCACGCCACCGCGGCACCCGCCCCGCGCGGCTTCGCACCGCCGGCCGAGCCCTCGCTCAACGTGGGCGTGATCGGCAACTGTGCCTACACCGCGCTGATCGACGCACGCGGGCGCGCCGTGTGGTGCTGCCTGCCGCGCTTCGACGGCGATCCCGTGTTCAACGCGCTGCTGCATCCGGGCGAGGAAGCGGGTGCGTGGTCCATCGAGATCGAGGACTTCGCCGAGGCGAAGCAGTGGTACGAACCGAACACCGCGGTGCTGCGCACGCAGCTGTTCGACAGCGCCGGCCAGGGCATCGAGATCACCGACTTCGCGCCGCGCTTCTACAGCCGCTCGCGCTACTTCCGGCCGCTGATGTTCGTGCGCCGCGTGCGCCCCATCGCCGGCGCGCCGCGCATCCGCGTGTCGCTCGACCCGCGCTTCCAGTGGGGCGCTTCGGCACCGGTGGAAGTGACGCGCGGCAGCAACCACATCCGCTACGTGGGGCCCGACCTGACGCTGAGGCTGAACACCGACGCGTCGATCTCGCACATCCTGTCGCGCCAGCCCTTCGTGATCTCGCGCGAGTACAACTTCATGTTCGGCGTGGACGAGACGCTGCTCGACGGCATCGCAGACACGGCGCGCAAGTTCGAGCAGGAGACCATCGCCTACTGGCGCACCTGGAGCAAGCGCCTGGCGATCCCCTTCGAGTACCAGGACGCGGTGATCCGCGCGGCCATCACGCTGAAGCTCTCGCTGTACGAGGACACCGGCGCGATCGTCGCGGCCATGACCACCAGCATCCCGGAGGCGCCGGGCAGCCAGCGCAACTGGGACTACCGCTACTGCTGGCTGCGCGACGCCTTCTTCGTGGTGCGCGCGCTCAACTCGCTGAGCGAGGTCGGCACCATGGAGGACTACCTTCGCTGGCTCGGCAACGTGGTGATCGGCTCGCACGGCGAGCACATCCAGCCGCTGTACGGCATCGGGCTGGAGCGCGAGCTTCCCGAATCCTTCGTCGAAGGCCTCGCGGGCTACCGCGGCATGGGTCCGGTGCGCGTGGGCAACCAGGCGCAGGAACACTTCCAGCACGACGTGTACGGCAACATCGTGCTCGGCGCGGCGCAGGCCTTCCACGACCACCGGCTGCTGAGCCGCGCGGGGCTTGCGGAATTCCCGCACCTCGAGGCCGTGGGCGAGCAGGCGGTGCGCGTGTACGGCACGCCCGACGCCGGCATGTGGGAGCTGCGCACGCGCGCCCGCGTGCACACCAGCTCGGCGCTGATGAGCTGGGCCGCCTGCGACCGGCTTGCCAAGATCGCGCGCCGGCTCGAGCTGCCCGAACGCGCCGCCTACTGGCACGGCCACGCGGCGCGCATGAAGGAAGAAATTCTCTCCAAGTCGTGGTGCGAGGAGCGCCAGGCCTTCGCCGAGAGCTTCGGCGGCCACGAGCTCGACGCCAGCATCCTGCTGATGGTCGAGGTGGGACTGATCGACGCGCGCGACCCGCGCTTCATCTCCACCGTCGATGCCATGGAGAAGTCGCTGTGCGACGGCCCCTACATGCGCCGCTACGAGGCCGCCGACGACTTCGGCAAGCCCGAGACCGCCTTCAACATCTGCACCTTCTGGCGCATCGACGCGCTCGCCAAGATCGGCCGCAAGGCCGAGGCACGCCAGATCTTCGAGACCATGCTGGCCGCGCGCAATCCGCTGGGCCTGCTCTCGGAGGACACCCACCCGGTCACGGGCGAGATGTGGGGCAATTTTCCGCAGACCTATTCGATGGTCGGCATCATCAACGCGGCCGTGCGCCTGTCCGCTCCCTGGGATTCCTGCATATGATGGTCGCCCCCCGGCTTTTCACTCGCTACGCTCGTGTAACTCCACCCCCCGAGGGGGAGGCGCGGCCCGCCTTGGGGCGGCCCGGCGGCGGCTGCACGACCGCCCCCCTGCTTTTCACTCGCTACGCTCGTGTAACTCCACCCCCCGGGGGGGAGGCGCGGCCCGCCTTGGGGCGGCCCGGCGGCGGCCGCGGCATGCGCGAGGTGCGCGCATGAGCCGGCTCGTCGTCATTTCCAACCGCGTGGCCGACCCACGCAAGCCCGCGGCCGGCGGCCTGGCCGTGGCGCTGGGCGAATCGCTGCAGCAAAGCGGCGGCCTGTGGTTCGGCTGGAGCGGCCAGATCGTCGAGGGCGGCCCGACCGGCGAAGGCGAGCTGCACAAGCAGCAGGCCGGCAAGGTCACGCTGGCCACCATCGACCTGAGCCGCGAGGACCACGACAGCTACTACCTGGGCTACAGCAACGACGTGCTGTGGCCGGTGTTCCACAACCGCCTCGACCTCGCGCACTTCGACGCCGGCTTCATCGGCGGCTACCGGCGCGTGAACCAGCTGTTCGCGCGCAAGCTGCTGCCGCTGCTGCAGGACGACGACATCATCTGGGTGCACGACTATCACCTGATCCCTTTGGCGGCCGAGCTTCGCGCCATGGGCTGCAAGCAGCGCATCGGTTTCTTCCTGCACATTCCGCTGCCGCCGCAGATCATCACCGCGGCTATTCCGCAGCACGAGTGGCTGATGCGCTCGCTGTTCGCCTACGACCTGATCGGCTTCCAGGCCCAGCAGGACGTGCAGCATTTCGAGCACTACGTGCGCAACGAAGCCCGCGGCGAATATGTGGGCGACGACATGTACCGCGCCTACGGCCAGACCGTGCGCTGCAGCGCCTTCCCCATCGGCATCGACGTGGACGAGTTCCTGGCGCTCACCCACGCCAAGGAAGCGCGCGACATGTACGAGACGATGAAGCGCGAGTATTCGCAGCGCCGGCTGCTGCTGGGCATCGACCGGCTCGACTACTCCAAGGGCATTCCGCAGCGCGTGCGCGCGTTCCGCGAGCTGCTGGCGCACTACCCCGAGAACCGGCGCAGCGCCACGCTGATCCAGATCGCCTCGCCCACGCGCGAGACGGTCGATGCCTACGCCGACATCCGGCGCGAACTCGAATCGCTGTGCGGCGCCATCAACGGCGACTACGGCGAGCTCGACTGGATGCCGGTGCGCTACATCCACCGCATGGTGGCGCGCAAGCGCGTGCCGGGCCTGTGCCGCGCGGCGGCCGTGGGGCTGGTGACGCCGCTGCGCGACGGCATGAACCTGGTGGCCAAGGAATACATCGCGGCGCAGGACCCGGCCGACCCCGGCGTGCTGGTGCTGTCGCGCTTCGCCGGCGCGGCCGAGCAGCTGAAGGAAGCGCTGCTGGTGAACCCGTACGACACGCACGGCACCGCCGAGACGGTGCAGCAGGCGCTGCACATGCCGCTGGAAGAGCGGCGCGAGCGGCACCAGAAGCTGCTGTCGCGCATCCGCGAGCACGACATCCACTGGTGGCGCCGTGCCTTCCTCGACGCACTGCGCGCGTCACCCAGCGTGCGCTGAACGCTCACCAGCCGGTGAGCAGGCGCACGAAGCGCATCACCGGGCGGGCCTCGGTGCGCGTTGCGGCCTTCGAGGGTGCCGCGACCATCGCCGCGTGCAACCGCAGGTGCACCGGCGTCAGCGCGAGCACCTCGATCCATCCGCCATGCGGCAGCGGGTGCACGTCGCCTTCATCGAGCAGGGTCTCTGCCATGAACACCGTCTCGCCAAACCAGCCCGGCGGCGACACCACGCGGGCGCGGCCCTCTGCCAGCTGGAGCCAGGCCCCTGCGTCGACCGCGGTGCGCAGCGACTGGCCAGGTTCGAGGACGATGGAATCGGGCGCTTGGGAGAGGGTGGTGATCATGGCGGACCTCGGGTGAATCGAGGCTTGATCGTAGGAATCCGGGCGCCCAAAAAACAGGCACACGCCATGGCTATTGCGACCGGAACAGCCGGCCCGCCGGGGCATCTGTTATGGTCTTTTTCCCAGGCAACTGCATCTGTTTTCAGACGCCCGAAGCGGGGAACATCGACCTCATGGACTCGCTACCGCTCTACCGCCAGCTCGCAGCGCACTACGTGGACGCGATCCACACCGGTTCGCTGAAGCAGGGTGACAAGCTCCCGTCGCTGCGCAGCCTGATGCGGCTGCACGACATCAGCCTGTCGACCGCGCTGCAGGTCTGCCGCGCGATGGAAAGCGACGGCTGGGTCGAGGCGCGCGACCGGTCGGGCTACTTCGTGCGTCGCCCGCAGCGACTGGCCATCGCGCCGATGGAAGAGCCCCTGTCCAGCGTGCCGCCAGACCCGGCGCAGTTCGTGAGCATGCGCGCGCGCATGGCCAACTTCATGGCGCGCGGGCGGCACACGGGCGTGAAGCTCAACTTCGCCATCGCCCGCGCGGCACCCGAGCTGTACCCGGCCGAGGCGCTGCGCAACGCCATGACACGCGCACTGCGCCAGCGGCCCGATCTGCTGACCACCGCCTCGTCGCAGCGCGGCCACCTGCAGTTCCGCGAGGCGCTCGCGCAACGCAACCTGCGCATCGGCATGACGGTGGCGCCCGACGAGGTGCTGGTCACCAACGGCTGCATCGAGGCGCTGAACCTCGCGCTGCGCGCGGTAGCGAAGCCGGGCGACACCGTGGCGGTGGAGTCGCCCACGTTCTATGGCCTGCTGCAGGTGCTCGAAAGCCTCGGGCTGCGTGCGCTCGAGATCCCGACCAGCCCCCAGACCGGCATGTCGCTGGAGGCGCTTGACCTGGCCATCCACACCTACGACGACATCAAGGCCGTGGTGGTGGTGCCGCACCTGCAGAACCCCATCGGCAGCGTGATGCCGGACGCGCACAAGCAGCGCCTGGTGCACCTGTGCGAGAGCCACGGCATCGCGCTGGTCGAGGACGACACCTACAGCGACCTGGTGGAAACCGACACGCCGCTGCGCGCCATGAAGTCGTGGGACCGCACGGGCAACGTGATCTATTGCGCCTCGCTGCACAAGGTGCTGGCGCCGGGGCTGCGGCTGGGCTGGATCACCGCGGGCCGCTGGCATGCGCAGGTGGAAATGCTCAAGTACGCGCAGACCCGCAACAACGAGGCGCTGGCGCAGATCGCGGCGGGCGAATTCGTCGCCAGCGGCGCCTACGACCGCCACCTGCGGCGCCTGCGCGAGAGGCTGCACGTGCAGCGCGACCAGACGGCGGACGCCATCGCGAAATACTTTCCTGCCGGCACGCGACTCAACCTGCCGCGCGGCGGGCTGCAGCTGTGGGTCGAGTTGCCGCAGCAGCGCTCGTCGGTGGACGTGTTCGAAACGGCGCTGCGCGAACACATGCTGGTGGCGCCGGGCGCGCAGTTCTCGAACTCGGGGCGCTTCGACAACTACCTGCGGCTGAACTGCGGCTGGCCGTATTCGAAGGCGGTCGACGAGGGGTTGAGGCGGCTCGGCGAGATCGTCTCTGCCACGCGGCCACCGGGCTGACCGCCCGTCATCCGGCTAGGCGATGTAGAAGACCACCGCGTCGCGCCGCGCGGCCGCACCGGCGAAGAAGCGCTTCACCCCTTCGAGCAGGCCTGCGAGTTCGCTCGCGCCGTCCTGCCAGGCGCGCGCCCGGTAGAGCTCGGCGAACTTCGCGGGCTCGCCGGTGAACTGGCCGACGAGTGCCTGCACGTCGCGCTGCGCAAGCCGCGCCGCGGCGCGCTCCACATGCGCGGCCGTCAGGTAGATGCAGCCCAGGCCGCCGGTCTCATCGAGCGTCTCGCCGTCGACGGCCTCGGGCAGGAGCGTTCGCACCACGTCCCAGGCCTGCTCCACCGTGTGGCTGTCGCTCGGGCTGTCCGGCCCCGCCGGCGAGCGGATGAAGCCCGGCACGGTCGACGGATCGATCACCAGTGCGCGAAGCCGGTAGCGGTCGAGCGCGTAGAACGCCCCGCCGATGCTCATGTGCTGGGCTCCATGCGCGCCGCGCGTGCGACCGCCGCGAGCACCATGCTGACGCTGTCGATGTTGCGCTGCGCACTCTCGATGTTCGAGAAATGGTCGGGCGTGCAGATCTGGTTGAGCAGCAGCGTGCGCTTGAAGTGCATGAGCGCCTGGCGCAGGTCGCCGTCGTCCTGCGCCATCAGTCCGAGGTCGTTGTGGGCGTTGGCCGCGGCGGTCGAGATGCCTCGGCAACTGGCTTGCTGGATGGCCAGCGAACGGTCGTAGAGCGGCCGCGCCCCGTCGAAGTCGCGGCGCGCCATCAGCAGGCTGGCGAAATTGTTCAGCATGTGCGAGTGCAGTTCGGCATCGCCCCGCTCGTCGCCGCCCGCCTCGCGCAGCTTGTCGAGATGGACGAGCGCACGCGCATAGCAGAGCTCGGCCTTGTCGTTCTGCCCCGACTCGGCATACAGGAATGCCAGGTTGTTGAAGGCCCGCACCACGCCGTCGCTGGAACCGCCCCTGGCCTCGGCCAGTGCCATCGCGATGGTCTTCTTGTAGAGCGCCTCGGCCTCGTCGGCACGCCCCGCTGCGGCATGCAGCAGCGCCAGCGTGTTGGTCGGCCCGCGCCGCCAGCTGTCGTCCAGCCCGAGCTCGCCGGCCATGGCGAGCGCCTCGTTGGCGGCTACCTCGGCCTTGTCGTTCCACTGCAGGCGGCGGCACAGCTCCGCGTGGCTGGACAGGTGGAACACCACCGACTTGCCCGGTCCGCCGCACAACTGCCGGCTGGTGGCCACAGCCTCGGCGCACAGGCGCTCGGCGCGCGGCAGGTCGCCCTGCACGAGCGCGTCGCGGTAGCGCGTTTCCTTGTCCTCGAGCAGGTTCAGCAGCACCGCCTCGCCATCGGTCTCGGCGCCCTGCGCCTTGCGCTCGGCGATGGCGGTCCGCGTGAGCGCCAGCGCGTTGCGGGCGATGTCCATGTCCTCGGCCGGCATGCCGATCCGGCGGCCGATGGCCAGGCATTCCTCGAGGCTGGCCCTGGCCTTGTCGTAGGCCTTGAGCTGGTGGCAGGCCTGGCCGAGCATGCACAGGGACATAGCCAGGTTGAGATGCGGCCCCTTGAAGATGCGGCGTGCGCCGGCCACGATCTGTTCGGCAACGGCCACCGCCCGTGCCCAGTCCTGCGCCTCGGCCGCGGCGACGAAGGAGGCTTGCAGGCGGTTGACGTCGGCGAGCGCTGCGAGGTCGTAGTCCTTGCCTTCGGCATGGCCTTGCGGCCCTCGGCGGCGCGCGCCGGCCAGGGCGAGCGCGGAAGCCGGCTGCCGGGTCCGCAGATGCACCCAGTAGATGTCGAACAGCAGCCAGGGCAGCAGCGGCAGCAGCGCGAGCCGCGCGCCCGGCAGTCCGCTGAACCCGTACAGCAGCAGCCCCAGTTGCGCCGCACCGCCGAGGTAGCTGCCCAGGTAGAACCGGTGCGCGCCGGCGAAGCCGCCCACGCCCAGCAGCAGGAAGGCGAGACCGGGGCGGCGGGGCGACGCGGTCATGGTGCGCCCGTGTGTGCGTGGTCGGTGGCGCCTTGCCCGCTCAGTCGAGCAGGGCCAGCGCGGCGTAGTCGCCGACCTTGTCGCCGAGGCCGGCGGGAACGAGCTTCACGCCGCGCGTGAGCGGCAGCAGCTTGCCGTCGATCTGAGCCTGCAGGCGCGGCAGCACGAAGTCGCGGTGATGCCAGAACACGCTGCCTCCCAGGCTGATTCGCTCCAAGTCGAGCGTGATGACCATGTTGTAGAGCATCCGGCCGAAGACGCGGCATAGGGCCTCCGCCGTCTCCAGCGCCTTGGGCTCGCCGGCGGCCGCGGCGGTGAGCAGGTCGGCGGCGGACTGGCCGAAGCGATGGCCGATCGAATTGCCGCCGACCAGGGCCTCCACGTCGCCGTGGTTGCCGCAACCGCACAGCGCGCCGCTGTCGTCGTCGACCACGAAGCTGTGGCCCGCGTGGCCCGCATTGCCGTTCTTGCCGCGCAATGCCCGGCCGTCCACGCACAGGCCCACGCCCACGCCGGTGCTCCAGGTGGCGTAGGCGCAGTTGTCCAGGCCCTTCAGCGCGCCCCATTGGCGCTCGGCCTCGAGCGCGGCAACGGCGTCGTTCTCGACGCGCACGCTGCCGAAGCGCTTCGCCAGCGGGGCCTCGACGATGGCGGTCATCCATGAATTCGGCAGGCCGCGCGACGGTCCGGCAATGCCGCCGCAGATGTTGGGCGTGGCCAGCTCGACCATGCCGTCGCGCAGCTCGAACGGCCCGGTCGACGAGACGCCCACACGGTCGATCGTGCCCGCGTCGACGCCCTGCTCCGCGCAGACCTCGTCGATCATCCGAATGATCTGCACCGCCACGGCGTCGTTGTCGCCGGTCTTGGCGGTGGGCTCGCTGCGGCGGCCGACCAGCGGCTCGCCGGTCGCGGCTGAAAGGCTCACGGCCACCTTGGTACCACCGATGTCTACGCAGGCTCTCATTGCGGTTGTGCTTCTCTTTCAGGTCAGGTCAAGGGCGTGGCCGCTACAGCAGGCGCGCGACCAGCGCCGCGATCATGCTGAGCACCACGGTGCTGGCGATCGGCAGCTGCCACTCGCGGCCGAACATGCGGAACTCGAGATCGCCGGGCAGCCGTCCGAAGCCGAAGCGGCGCAGCCAGGCGGTCAGGCCGCTCATGAGCACCAGCGCAAGGACGACGACGATCAGCCAGCGGAACATGGTCGACAGTCTAGGCCGAGAGAATGGCCATCGCTTGTCGGTGGAGTTCGGGCGTTGCGGCCGCGATCACCCTGCCGTCGGACTTCAGTCCCAGCGGCTGGCCCTGCCAGTCGGTGACGACGCCGCCGGCCGCCTCGATCAGCCCGGCCGGGCCGAGGTAGTCGTAGGGCTGCAGGCCGGTTTCGACCACCAGGTCGATGGTGCCGCCCGCCAGCTGGGCATAGCCGTAGCAGTCGCCGCCGAAGCGGCGCATGGCGCACTGGCGGCTGAGCCGGTCGAAGGCCTGCCAGTCGGCCGGCGCGAAGATGTCGGGCGAGGTGGTGACGATGCGTGCCTGGGCGACATCGGTGCAGTTGCTGACGTGCACCGGCTGGCCGTCGCGCGTGGCGCCCTTGCCGGCTTCGCCGATCCAGCGCTCCTTGAGCACCGGCATGTCGACCACACCCAGCACCACGCGTGAACCCTGAAGCACGCCGATGAGCGTGCCCCACAGCGGCGAGCCGGTGATGAAGCTGCGCGTGCCGTCGATCGGATCGAGCACCCAGACGCGTTCGGCCTCCAGCCGCTCGGGACCGTGTTCCTCGCCGTAGATGCCGTCGGCAGGCACACGCCGGGCGAGGATCTCGCGCATCGCCGTCTCGGCGGCGCGGTCGGCCAGCGTGACGGGGCTCTCGTCGGCCTTGGTGATGATGTCCAGCGGCGTGCGGAAGTGGCGCATCGACAGCGCGGCGGCGGCATCGGCCAGGGCCTGGGCGATCGATGAAAGGTCTGCAGTGGATGAGCTCATGGGAGAGAGGAGAACGCGTGGCAAAACCAGGATTAGACCCGAGCCGGGCCGGGTTTGACACAGCCGGGCCGCCAGCCCTAGCATGGCCCGGAAATTGCCACGGACCTGCGACAAATGGACTCCTTCAAACCCCTGCGTGCGGCGCTGCTGGCGCTCGTGCTCGGCGCCTCGGCCCTGGCGGCCCAGGCCACCCCTTCCGCGGCCGAGGGCAAGCTGATCGACACGCTGATCCAGCGCGTCTCGCAGATGAGCGCGATGGTCTTCGTGCGCAACGGCAGCGAGTACAACGCCGCCGACGCCGCCAAGCATATGCAGGCCAAGTACGACCACTTCAGAAAGGAACTGGTCACCGCGGAAGACTTCATCGAGCGCTGCGCTTCGCGCTCCGAGATGACCGGCCAGGCCTACAAGGTGAAGCTCGCGGGCGGCGCGGTGCGCGACGCCAACGAGTTCCTCAACAACGAGTTGCGCGCCCTGCGCCAGGGCACGCCGAAACCCTAGCGCTGCTGTCCCCAGCGGCGCACCGTGAGCCGCTCCAGCGTCTTGAAGCCGAGGCTCTCGACCAGCAGGCCGATCAGCACCACCAGCACCAGGCCGGCGAACACGCGGTCGGTGTAGAGCTCGTTGCGGTTCTGGAAGATGTACCAGCCCAGGCCGCCCTTGCCCGACGAGGCGCCGAACACCAGTTCTGCGGCGATCAGCGTGCGCCACGCGAAGGCCCAGCCGATCTTCAGCCCCGACAGGATCGACGGCAGCGCCGCCGGCACCAGGATCTGCAGCACGTAGCGCATTCCCTTCAGGCCGTAGTTGCGCCCGGCCATGCGCAGCGTCTCCGGCACGCCCTGGAAGCCCGCATAGGTGTTGAGCGCCAGCGGCCACAGCACCGAATGGATCAGCACGAACACCAGGCTGCCGCGGCCCAGCCCGAACCACAGCAGCGCCAGCGGCAGCAGCGCGATGGCCGGCAGCGGGTTGAACATCGAAGTGAGCGTGTCCAGCAGGTCTCGGCCGATCTGCGTGGACACCGCGAGCGTGGTGAGCGCGAAGGCCAGCAGCACGCCGGCGAGGTAGCCCTGCAGCAGCACGGCGAGCGAGATGCGCACCTTCTCGACCAGCTCGCCGCTGGCCAGGCCCTCCACCAGGGCCCGGGCCGTGGCGGTGAAGGTGGGCAGCAGCAGGTCGTTGTCCTGCCAGCGAGCGGCCAGCTCCCAGAGCACGGCGATGACGATGAGGATGAGGCCCTTGCGCAGCCACGCCTGCGACCAGATGCGCGTGCGCAGCGGCAATGCGCGCTCGACCGGGACTTCGGTGAAGGGCTCGAGCGTGCGTTCGTATTCGGGGCGGATGGGCGGCGTCAGTGTGCTCATGGGGTGTTGCTCCTTCCCCCTCTGGGGGAAGGTCGGGATGGGGGCAGGCAGAGCGCCCGATGGATACGCCGCTCGCCCGCACCCCTGCCCTCCCCCACAGGGGGAGGGAGAAAGATGGAGGTCATGGCGCGGTCACCGCTTCCAGCTCTTCCTCGAACAGCATGTCGTGGATGCGCTGCGCAGTGCCCTGGAATTCGGCGCCGCCCAGGCTCGCCAGCGAAAAGCCATGGCTGTTGACCTCCGCGCGCATGCGCCCCGGGTGCGGCGACAGCAGCGCGATGCGGTTGCCCACCACCAGCGCCTCCTCGATCGAATGCGTGACGAACAGCAGCGTGAAGCGCACCTCGTCCCACAGTTCGAGCAGCTCCTGCTGCATCCTGCGGCGCGTGAGCGCATCGAGGGCGGCGAAGGGTTCGTCCATCAGCAGCACGCGCGGCTGCATCGCCAGCGCACGGGCGATGGCCACGCGCTGCTTCATGCCGCCGGAGAGCTGGTGCGGATGCACGTCCGCGAACCTGGCGAGGCCGACCTTGTCGAGGTAATGCAGCGCGCGCTCCGCCGCCTCCTTCCGGCCCAGCGTGCGCGAGGCCAGCAGCGGAAACATCACGTTCTGCTTCACCGTCTTCCACGGCGGCAGCTGGTCGAACTCCTGGAACACCACGATGCGGTCGGGGCCGGGTTGCGTCACGCGCTGGTTGTCGAGGCGGATCTCGCCCTCCACCGGCGCGATGAAGCCGCCGACGGCCTTCAGCAGCGTGGACTTGCCGCAGCCCGAGGGGCCGAGCAGCACGAAGCGGTCCGCGGCGTGCACGTCGAAGCTCACGCGGTGCGTGGCGCGCACGACGCGCTCGGGCGTGCGGTATTCGAGGCTGACGTTGTCGACCTGGAGCAGCGGCGCCTCGTGCCTCTGCTCGTGCCCCTCCCCGTGCCTCTTCTCCTGCTCGCGCGCGAGGGTCGGGGTAAGGGCCGGCGACGATGCCGGCGGCTCTCCCCTCACCCCCGCCCGCTCCCGATGGGAGAGGGAGTCAGTCCGGGACGGCAAGACCGCTGCGGCACTCATCAGTTGCCCGAAGTGTTCTGCGCATCGTCGAAGAAATAGTCCTTCACCGAGGCCGGCTTGTTCCTGATCGCGCCCACGCGGTGCATGAACTCGGCCAGCGGGTAGGTGTTCTGCGGTGTGGTCTTGAACTGCACTTCGGGGTTCTTGATGATCTTCAGCAGCAGGTCGCGGTCGAGCTTGGCGTTGCTCACCTTCAGGTAGATGTCGGCCGCCTTCTCCGGGTTGGCCGTGACGAACTTCGCCGCCTCGTCGAGCGCATCGACGAAGGCCTTGTACGTCTTCGGGTTCTCGCTGCGGAATTTCTCGGTGGCGTAGAGCACCGTGGCCGACGACGGCCCGCCCAGCACCTGGTACGAGTTCAGCACGATGTGCGCGTTCGGATTGCCTGCGAGTTCCTGTTCCTGGAACGGCGGGTTGCCGAAGTGCCCCGTGATCTCGGTGCCGCCCTTGATGATGGCAGCCGCCGCGTCGGGGTGCGGCACCGCCACGCTGATCTTGTCGAGGCGGTTGAACTCCTTGTCGCCCCAGAGCCTGGCCGAGGCGAACTGCAGCACGCGCGACTGCACCGACACGCCCACCGCGGGCAGCGCGATGCGGTCCTTGTCCGTGAAGTCCGCGATGGTCTTCACGTTCGGGTTGTTGCTCACCAGGTAGTAAGGAAAGTTCCCCAGCGAGGCCACGCCCTTCACGTTCTGCTTGCCCTTGGTGCGGTCCCACAGCGTGAGCAGCGGGCCCACGCCGGCGCCCGCGATCTCGATGTTGCCCGACAGCAGCGCGTCGTTCACCGCCGAGCCGCCCGAGAGCTTGACCCACTCGACCTTCGCATCCACGCCCGCGGCCTTGGCGTGCTTCTCGATCAGCTTCTGCTCCTGGGCCACGTTGAGCAGCAGGTAGACGATGCCGAACTGCTCGGCAATGCGGATCTGGCCTTCGGCGTGCGCAGAAGCCGAAAAGGACAGGCTTCCGGCGAGAAGGCCGAGGCCGGCGGCGAGGGCTGCGGCCTTGCGGGTGAAACGGTTCATTGGGGAGTCCGGAGAAGAGATCAGAAAGGCGTGTCGCCGACGATGGTCGTGCGGTTGAGCCGGCGGCGCAGGTGGTCGGGCGTGCCGGCCGCCAGGTGCATCAGCGAGCGGTTGTCCCAGAACACCAGGTCGTGCGGCGCCCAGGTGTGGCGGTACACGAACTCGGGCTTCACGCTGTGCGCGAAGAGCTCGGCCAGCAGCGCGTCGCTGTCGTCCTGCGGCAGGCCGACGATGCGCGTCGTGAAGTGCTCGCTGACGAAGAGCGCCTTGCGGCCGGTCTCGGGGTGGGTGCGCACCACCGGCTGCACTGCGGGTGCGACCTGGTCGATCTGCGCCTGCGAGAGCTTGGGCCGCCACGGATTCTTCGAACGCAGTTCCTCGTACTTGGCCAGGTAGCTGTGCTCGGCCTTCAGCGGCAGCACGCGCTGCTGCAGCTCGGGACTCAGGGACTCCCATGCGAGGTGCTGGTCTGCGAACAGCGTGTCGCCGCCTTCGCTCGGCAGCTCCTGTGCGTGCAGAAGCGAACCGAGACTGGGCTTGGGCTTGTACGAGATGTCGGAGTGCCAGTAGACGCCCGCATCGCCGAGACCGATCGGCTCGCCGTTCTCCTTGATGTTGGAGACGATGAGGATCTCGGGATGGTCCTTGAGCTGGAACTGGTGCAGCACGTGGATTTCGAGGGGGCCGAAGCGGCGGCTGAAATCGATGTGGGCCTGCGGGGTGACCTGCTGGTCGCGGAATACCAGCACGTGGTGGTCGAGGTGTGCCTGGTGGATGCGCTTGAAGTCTTCGGCGTTGATCGGCCTGGAGATGTCGAGGCCGATGATTTCGGCGCCGACGGGGGCGTCGAAGGGGCGCACTTCGAAGTGCTGCGGCGCTGCCTTTGCCTCTGGCTCGTGGTGGGGAACGGCTGTCATGCCGCGAATGTAGGGGTGGGGCTGTCGTTCACCAACGAACTCTTTGTTGATAGCTTATGACTGGGTTGCTGTGAGGGATAGAGGTGGGTTGCCTTCTTTTGCCTCTCGCCTCTCGCTTCTCTGAGTCGAGGACGGAGGCCGGGTCTCGGCCCGGCGGCCGACTTACTTTCTTTTGCTTCGCCAAAAGAAAGTAAGCAAAGAAAAAGCGACCCTGCTGTCTGCGTCCCTCCGCTTCGCTGCGGGCAACCTGCGGTGCTCGACGTAGGAGGGGGTCCGCAGAACTCGCTTCGCTCAAACAGCTGCGGCCCTGATCCCTCCTACGCCTGCGCTCCTCGGCGCAGCCAGAAGGGTTTTGGGAACCAGCACGCCATCGCTTCGCTCGGCTTGGGAACTGACGGCTCGAACTTCGTTCTCGCGCCTTGGCCTTGGCCTTGGCCTTGGCCTTGGCCTTGGCCTTGGCCTTGGCCTTGGCCTTGGCCTTGGCCTTGGCTTTGACCTTGGCTTTGACCTGAGCCTGAGCCTGGGCCTGGGCCTGGGCCTGGGCCTGGGCGTGCTAACTGCTAACGCTCGAGTTCCGGCTCTGACTTGACTCTGGCTCGGGCCTCATCCAGGGGTGCGGCTGCGCGCGAGCACCAGCCAACACCAACACCAACACCAACACCAACACCAACACCAACTCGAGCATCAGCATCAGCATCAGCATCAGCATCAGCATCGATTCAACGTAACTCAAACCCCGGCACCCGCACCCGCACCCGCAACAGCAACAGCAACAGCAACAGCAACAGCAAGAGCAAGAGCAAGAGCAAGAGCAAGAGCAAGAGCAAGAGCAAGAGCTGTTCAGCGTGCGTTCAACACTGCAGGCTCACAGCGCCTGGAGTGACCAGAGGCCGAGCGAAGCAAAGGCCTGTGTGGTTCCCGCTCCCCCCCTCCGGCTGCGCCGAGGAGCGCAGCGTTTCGCGGATCAGGGCCGCAGCTGTTTGAGCGAAGCGAGTTCTGCGGACCCCGCGAAACGCGAGCACCGCAGGTTGCCCCGTAGCGCAGCGAAGGGGTCGCAGACAGTGGGGTCGCCTTTCTTTTGCCTACTTTTCTTTGGCGAAGCAAAGAAAAGTAGGTCGGCCGCCGGGCCGAGACCCGGCCCCGGGAAGCAAAGAATCACAGATCACAGATCACAGATCAAAGATCAAAGATCAAAGATCACAGCGTATGACTCCGATCCCCTTCCCCAAACCCAACAGCATCCCACCCCTCCTCCACAGCAAACCCCAAAACCTTGAACAACTCCCCCATCTCATGCTCATGAACAAGCCGAGCAGCCATCCCCCGCTCGGCAACCGACCCCGCTTCCATGCAAGCCAGCAGCCCGCAGTTCAGCAGAAACCTGGCCTGGCTCGTATACCCGAGCACCGCAAACCCCGCGTCCTGCCCCGCAAGCGCAATCCCCGTGAAGTCGACATGCGCAGTGATGTCCTTGTAGCCGACATCGGACAGCGGATCGCCATCGGCCTGGTGTGCCCGGTGGCACATCACCGTGCCCATGTGCCGCTGCGCGTGGTAGTACTCGGCCTCGGGAAAGCCGTAGTCGATGAAGAAGGCCGCGCCCCTCTTCAGCCGGTCCGCCAGCGTCGCGATGAACGCCCGGGCCTGCGGGTGGATCTCGGTGAGGTAGTCGTGCTCGCCCGGCACTTCGACCGGCGGGCGCAGCGCGGTCTCGCGGTCGGCCCATGCCCAGCCGTCGCCGGCGGCATTGCGCGCCACGCCGCGCTCGAACCATTGCCCGCCGACGCGCGCCAGCAGCTGCACCGGCATCGCATCGAGCACCTCGTTGCCGACCACAACACCTTCCATCGCCTCGGGCAGTTCGTTGAGCCACTCGACGCGGTCCGCATAGCGGACCAGCGCCTGCTGCTGGCGCTCGCGCAGGGTGCCCGACAGGTCGACGATGCGGTAGCGCACGTCGGCGCGCCCCATCTCGTCGAGCGCGTGCAGCAGCTGCACGGCCAGTGCGCCGGAACCGGCACCGAATTCCCACACCGTGGCGGTGCCCGTCTTCTCCAGCGCCTCGGCCACCTGGACGGCGAGCGTGCGGCCGAACATGGGCGTCAGTTCAGGGGCGGTGACAAAGTCGCTGCCCGACGAAGGCATGTGGCCGAACTTGGCCGAGGTGTTGGCGTAGTAGCCGAGCCCCGGTGCATAAAGGGCGAGCGCCATGAAGCGGTCGAAACCGATCCAGCCGCCCGCGCGCTCGACGGAGCGCGCAATGAGGTGATCGAGGGCGGTGGGTAAACTGCTGGGGGTCGTGTTTGTCGTCACGGCGCCATTGTCTCTCTCCTCCCACTCCTGCCGCATGAGCACCCCAACTCCCTCCCCCGCACCCCGGACCGTTCTCGTCACGGGCGCAGGCCGCAGGCTGGGCCGCGAGATCGCGCTGGCACTGGCGGCAGGCGGCTGGCAGGTGGCGGTGCACTACCGCCATTCGCGCGCGGAGGCCGAGCAGACGGTGGCCGACTGCACCGCGCTCTCGGGCGACTCGGCGCTCTTCGCCGCCGACCTCGAGGACGAAGCCGCCACGCGCGCGCTGCTGCCGCGCGTGGTCGCACGCTTTCGCAGCGTCGACGCCGTGGTGCACAGCGCCGCACTGTTCGAGCACGACGAGGCCGCCACCTTCAGCTATGCGCTCATGGAACGCCACGCGCGCAGCAACACCGGCGCGGCCATCCTGCTGGCGCAGGCGCTGCACGCGCACGTCTCTGCGCGCGACGCGCAGGGCGCGGTGGTGCACCTGCTCGACCAGAAGCTCTGGAACCCGAACCCCGACTTCCTGAGCTACACGCTGTCCAAGGCGGCACTCGAAGCCGCCACGCCGATGCTGGCACTGGCGCTCGCGCCGCGCGTGCGGGTGGTGGGCGTGGCGCCGGGCCTCACGCTGGCGAGCCACATGCTGGACGACGACAAGTTCGCGCAGTTGCACAAGCTGTCGCCGCTGGGCCGCTCGTCCACGCCAGGCGACGTGACGGCCACGGTGAAGTTCGCGCTGGAAAACAGCTCGATCACCGGCACCACGCTGCTGGTGGACGGCGGCCAGCACCTGATGAAATTCGAGCGCGATTTCTCGCTCATGTGAGCAGAGCACCACCATCATGTCCACCCCCACGCCCATCGCCATCCAGGGCCGCCAGACCCTCACCCTCCAGGGACTGCGCTTCGACGCCAACCTCGGCATCCTCGAACAGGAAAAGACGGCCCCGCAGCCGATCCTGGTCGACGCCGAGCTCAACCTCGGCCCGCAGCCGCTGCTGCCGCAGGACGACGACATCTTCCACGTGCTCGACTACCGCAAGGTGCGCCGCATCATCATCGACGAGTGCACCGCCGAGCATGTGAACCTGCTCGAGAGCCTGATCGGCAAGCTGGTGCAGCGCCTCTTGCAGTTGCCCGGCGTGCTGGGCGTGCGCGTGAAGATCGCCAAGCTCGAGATCTTCGACGACTGCGAGGTGGCGATCCGCATGGAAGCCGGCGAATGGTGAGCGCGGCCTCAGGCCGCTGAACCGCAGGCCGCAGCGGGCTTGCCGGCCGCCGCAGGCCACATGCGCACCGCCAATGCGCCGAGCCCCGACACCGCGGCCAGCAGGGCCACCGCCGACCATCCCCACTGGGCCAGCACCAGGGCGCCGAGCGCGGAGCCCGTGGCCATGCCGACGAACACGCCGGTGAAGAACACCGCATTGAGCCGGCTGCGCGCACCGGGGTCGATGCCGTAGACCACGGTCTGGTGCGCGATCAGCGCGGCCTGCAGGCCGAAGTCGAAGCCGATGGCACTGGCCACGATCAGCCCGAGCCGTGCAGCGGGCGCCATCAGCGGCGCGAACAGCATGGCCGCGAACGACACCACGACCAGCGCGGCGCCCATGCGGATCACCAGTTCCGGGCCGCGGCGGTCGGCCAGGCGCCCGGCCAGCGGCGCGGCCAGCGCACCCGCCGCACCGGCCAGGCCGAACGCGCCCGCCGCGGCGCTCCCGAGGTGGAACGGCGCACCGTGCAGCATCACGGCGAGCGTCGACCAGAAGGCGCTGAAGCCCACCGACAGCAAGGCCTGCGCAATGGTCGCGCGGCGCAGCGCGCCATGGCGCTGCCAGAGCCTGCCGAGCGAACCCAGCAGCGCGCCGTAGCCCAGTTGCGTGGTCGGGCGCAGGTGCGGCAGACCGCGCGCCACGGCGACGCCGATGAACGCGATGCTGGCGGCAGCGACCATGAACATGGTGCGCCAGCCGAAGTGCTCGGCCACGAAGCCGCTGAGCACGCGCGACAGCAGGATGCCCAGCAGCAGGCCGGTCATCACGGTGCCGACGATCCTGCCGCGGTGCGCCTCGGGCGCCAGCGTGGCGGCGGCGGGCACCACGTCCTGCGCCATGGTGGCCGCGAGGCCGATGACGAGGCTGGCCGCCAGCAGCGGCCCGACCGACGGCGAGAACGCCGCGCCGAGCAGCGCCAGCACCAGCGCCGCAGCCTTCACGAGGATGATGCGGCGCCGGTCGAAGCGGTCGCCCAGCGGTGCCAGCAGCAGGATGCCGAGCGCGTAGCCCAGTTGCGTGAGCGTGGGCACGAAGCCGACCGCACGCGCCGAAGCGCCGATGTCCGGACCGAGCACGCCGAGCATAGGCTGGCTGTAGTAGAGCGCCGCAACCCCGAAGCCGGCGCTGGCGGCCAGCAGCAGGATCAGAGAGGCCGGCAGGCGCTCATGCGTATGTTGAATGGAAGACATGGTGCAAACCCTTAGATGCAAAAAGCAGGGCTGGAGTGTGCGGGGCATGGCGCTTCGAAGGTAGCCCCCGAGCCCGAACAATTGTTATACGCTCGGCGCATGGCCGCCTCGATCCCCGCTTCCACCGACCGCATCGAGCTGATGCAGACCTTCGTGCGCATCGTCGAGGCCGGCAGCCTGTCTGCCGCAGCGGCGCAGATGGGCACCACCCAGCCGACCGTGAGCCGGCGGCTGCAGGCGCTGGAGCGTTCGCTGGGCGTGCGGTTGCTGCAGCGCTCCACCCACGCAATGAAGCTCACCGAGGACGGCGAGCGCTGTTTCGACCGTGCCAAGGAACTGATACTGAACTGGAGCGCATTCGAGGCCGAGCTGCGCGGCGCCGGCGACCAGCCCGAAGGCCGGCTGCGCGTGGTGGCGCCGCACGCCTTCGGGCAGCAGTTGCTGGTCGGCCCGCTGGCCGCGTACCTGCAGCGCCATCCGCAGGTCACGGTCGAATGGCTGCTGCACGACGGACCGCACGACCAGACGCCCGACTTCATCGCCGACGGCGTGGACTGCGCGATCCGCGTCGGCGCCGTGGACGACCCCGCCGTGGTGGCGATCCGCCTGTGGGAGGTGCCGCGCATCGCTGTGTGCGCGCCTTCTCTGCTCGAGGGCCTGGCGCCGCCTTCGCACCCGCGCGAGCTCGAGGCGCTGCCGTGGCTGGCGGCGCGCAACTTCTACCGGACCGAAGTCGTGATGCGCCACGAGTCCACCGGCGAGATGCACCGCGTGCCCATCCGCCCGCGCATGATGACCGACAGCCTCTACGCGCTGCGCAGCGCGGCGGTGCTGGGCGTGGGCGCGGCCGCGTCATCGGCCTGGATGCTGACCGACGAGATCGCCGCCGGCCGGCTGGTGCACCTTGTGCCGCAATGGCGCGCGATGCCTGCGCCGGTGTACCTGGCGTACCCCTACGCGCGCTTCTATCCGGCGAAACTCCGGCTGTTCGTGGAGGCGATGCGCACGGCGTTTCCCTCTGCGCAGCCTGCCCCGCCCGGCGCCGATGGCACGTGAAACGGGGATCGGGGACAATCGCTCCCTTCCCCCGACTCCCCGAAGTAGCCAGCCATGAACGCCGTCTGGATCGACGAGGCGCCCGCCGCCGCCGACGCCACTGCCAATTCCCTGAAGATCGAGCGCGAAACGCACAAGCTCGAAAAGCGCCTGTGCCGCCAGGTCGGGCAGGCCATCGTCGACTACAACATGATCGAGGAAGGCGACAAGGTCATGGTGTGCGTCTCGGGCGGAAAGGACAGCTACGCGCTGCTCGACATCCTGCTCAAGCTGAAGGCGCGCGCGCCCATCCACTTCGACATCGTGGCGGTCAACCTCGACCAGAAGCAGCCCGGCTTTCCCGAGGAGGTGCTGCCGAAGTACCTGAGCGACCTGGGCGTCGACTTCCACATCGAGAACCAGGACACGTACAGCATCGTCAAGCGCGTGATTCCCGAGGGCAAGACCACCTGCGGCCTGTGCAGCCGGCTGCGCCGCGGCATCCTGTACCGCGTGGCGGACGAGCTGGGCGCCACCAAGGTCGCGCTGGGCCACCACCGCGACGACATGCTGCAGACCTTCTTCCTGAACATGTTCTTCGCCGCCAAGCTGAAGAGCATGCCGCCCAAGCTGGTGAGCGACGACGGAAAGCACATCGTGATCCGCCCGCTGGCCTACGTGGCCGAGAAGGACACCGTGCGCTGGGCCCAGCACCGCGAGTTCCCGATCATTCCGTGCACGCTGTGCGGCAGCCAGGAGAACCTGCAGCGCAAGCAGGTCGGCGAAATGCTGCGCGAGTGGGACAGGAAGTACCCCGGGCGCATCGAGAACATGTTCAACGCGATGCAGAACGTGGTGCCTTCGCACCTGCTTGACGGAACGCTGCACGACTTCAAGGGTCTCAAGGCGACGGGCGTGGCGGACGAGAACGGCGACAAGGCCTTCGATACGCCCTCCTACGACCTGCTCTCCCAGGCACCCGCGGCCCTGCGAATCGTCCAGGGTTGACCGGGCAACCCAGGGGAATTTGAGGCATTTTTGCCCGGAGACCCTCATGCAACGTGCGCTACCCGCTCTATTTCTGATAGCAAGCCTGACAGGCTGCGCCACCTCCTGGGTGGTCGACAGCGACGTGAAGAGCTTCGCCTCGCCCGGCGCCATCGCACCCGGCGCCACCTACCGCTTCGACCGCCTGCCCTCGCAGCAGGCCGACGGCGCGCGGCAGGAGTCGCTCGAAGCCATGGCCGGCGCGGCACTCGACAAGGCCGGCCTGCGCCGCGACGACGCCAGGGCCCAGTACACCGCGCAGATCGGCGCGCGCGTCACGGCCGGGCTCTCGCCCTGGGCCGACCCGTGGCTCTACAACGGCCCCTGGGGTTACCGCTATGGCGGCTACGGCTACTACGGCCGGCGCTGGTACGGCGGCGGCTGGTACGGCGGCCCGGTGTTCGCGCCGCCGGCCAATCCCTGGTACGAACGCGAGGTGAGCGTGGTGCTGCGCGAGGCGGGCAGCAACAAAGTGGTCTACGAGACGCGGGCGCGCAACGACGGTCCCTATAGCTCGAGCGCCGCGATCCTGCCGGTGATGTTCCAGGCTGCGCTGCAGGGCTTTCCGAATCCGCCGCCGGGCGAGCGGCGGGTCAACATCGAGCTGGCGCCGGCCACGGCCAAAAAGTAGCGCTTCTAGAATCCCGCGGATGGAAGAAGCCACCCGCCTGATCGCCGTTCGCCACGGCGAAACCGCCTGGAACGTCGACACCCGCATCCAGGGCCAGCTCGACATCGGGCTCAACGCCACCGGGCTCTGGCAGGCGCAGCGCGCAGGCGGCGCGCTGGCGGACGAGCCGGTCGGCGTCGTCTATGCGAGCGACCTGTCGCGCGCCTGGCAGACCGCCGAGGAAATCGCCCGCCCCCACGGCCTGGCCGTGCAGCCCGAGCCCCGCCTGCGCGAGCGCGCCTTCGGCACCTTCGAAGGCATGAGCTTCGCCGAGATCGAGGCGAAACTGCCGGAGCAGGCCCGGCGCTGGCGCGAGCGCGACCCCGAATTCGAACCCGAGGGCGGCGAGAGCCTGCTCGCGTTCCGCGACCGTGTAACCGGTGTGGCCGCCGAACTGGCGGCGCGCCATCCGGGCGAGCTGGTGGTGCTGGTGGCGCACGGCGGCGTGATGGACGTGCTGTACCGCGCCGCCACCCGCCAGGAGCTGCAGGCGCCGCGCACCTGGCAACTGGGCAACGCGGCCATCAACCGCATGCTGTGGACACCCGGCGGCTTCAGCCTCGTGGGCTGGAGCGACATCGCCCACCTGGCGCGCGACACGCTCGACGAAACGACGACCTGACGGGTCCTCGACCCCGAGACCGGCGCGGCCGGTGCGATCAATCCGAAGCACCGCACGGCTGCCAGCCTCCGAATCGAAGAAGTCCGTGAACTTCTTCACTCCCCGAGCCCGCGGCGCGCCCGCGTCCGGCGCCTGATTCCGCGTGCAACTCCCAATAATCGCGCGGCTTCGAAATCAATCGAAGTTCAGCAGTCAATAGACGTTAACAAAGGGAGTTACATGCAAACAAATTCAGGGAAATCATTCGCGCGCGGCATCCTGTGCATCGCCGCGGGCTTGCTGCTCGCAGCCTGCGGCGGAGGCGGCAATTCGGATTCGCCGGGCTTTTCGGCCGCACCCGCGGCAGCGGTGCCTGCAGACCAGGCGGCCCCGGCGCCCGCACCGGCAACAGCGGACGCTCCGGCGGAGCCCGCTGCCGCGGCTGCGGCAGAAGAGCAGGCATCCGGCCCCGCGCCGGACCCCTTCCAGCAAGAAGCGCTCGACGCCCACAACGCAGCACGCGCCGCAGAGGGCCAGGGCCTCGCGCCGCTGAAATGGTCGCCCAGCCTGCAGGCCGACACCCAGGCATGGGCCGAGCAGTGCAAGTTCGACCATTGGGCGCCGAAGGGACAGGGCCAGAACCTCTACATGACCTCGCGACCGACCGCGAGTCCCGCGAACGCGGTGAAGGCCTGGATGGACGAAAAGGCCGACTACACCTACGGCGCGACCGGCGGCAGCTGCGCGCCCGGCAAGGCCTGCGGCCACTACACGCAGGTCATCTGGGACACCACCACCGAAGTGGGATGCGCGGCCAAGACCTGCGCGAACATCACCGAGGACGGCAAGGACATCGGCCCCGGTACCGTGCTCGCGTGCAACTACACCCCGCCCGGCAACGTTGTCGGGCGTGCGCCCTATCCGGCGCAGTGACGCGCCGCCGCTGCTAGGCGTGTGAAGCCGTGTGCCCGCCGGCGGCCTCGGCTTGCGCCTTCGCCTCGCCCGGCAGCTCCACCATCGGCCCCGTCCCGCTGTAGCGGTCCAGCGCCAGGTAGATCGCCGGCGTGATGTACAGCGTGATCACCTGCGAGAAGATCAGCCCGCCCACCACCGCCACGCCCAGCGGCTGCCGCAGCTCGGCACCGGCGCCCAGGCCCAGCGCGAGCGGCAGCGCGCCCATCAGCGCGGCCAGCGTGGTCATCAGGATCGGGCGGAACCGCAGCCTGCAGGCCTCGCGGATCGCATCGACCGGCTTCATGCCCTCGGTGCGCTGCGCCTCCAGGGCGAAGTCGATCATCATGATCGCGTTCTTCTTCACGATGCCGATCAGCAGCAGGATGCCGATGGTGGCGATCAGCGTCAGGTCGAAGCCGAACAGCTTCAGCGACAGCAGCGCACCCACCGCCGCCGACGGCAGGCCGGCCAGGATGGTGATGGGGTGGATGTAGCTCTCGTAGAGCACGCCCAGCAGCACGTAGATCACGAGCACCGCCAGCACCAGCAGCACCGCCTGGCTCGACTGCGAACTCTGGAACACCGCCGCATCGCCGCCGTAGGTGGTGATGATCGACTGCGGCATCTTCAGCTCGTCCTTGAAGCGGTCGATCTTCGCGGTGGCGTTGCCCAGCGGCACGTCGGGTCCGAGGTTGAACGACACCGTCACCGCCTGCAGCTGCCCCTGGTGGTTGACCGAAGTCGGCCCCACGGTGCGATTGATGGTGGAGAAGGCCGACAGCGGCACCAGCCTGCCGGTGTTGCTGCGCACGGACAGGCGCGAGACGTCGTCCTCGAACTGGCGGTCGCTGTCGGCGGCCGACAGGATCACCTGGTAGGTGTTGCTGGCCGCGTAGATGCTGCCGATCTGCCGGTCGCCGTATGCGTTGTAGAGGGCCAGGCGCAGGTCGCCGACCGCCACGCCGAGCACGCCGGCCTTGTCGCGGTCGATGTCGAGCGTGGCCTGCAGGCCGCGGTTCTGCGAGTCGCTCGTGACGTCGCGGAAGTCGGGGTCGGCGCGCATGCGCTCCATGAGCTTCGTGGCCCACGGCACCATCTCGCCCGCGTTCACGCTCTGCAGCGTGTACTGGAAACGCGCCTTGCTCTGCCGGCCGCCGAGCCGCAGGTTCTGCACCGGCTGCATGTACACCGCGATGCCCGGGATCTCGCGGAAGCGCTGGCGCAGCGACTCGAGCACCTTCGCCATCTGCGGACGCTCGCTGCGCGCCTTGAGCACGGCGAACAGCCGGCCCGAGTTCTGCGTGGCGGTCGGGCCGCCCACGCCGACGAACGAGCTCACGTAGTCGACGCTCGGGTCATCCTTGAGCGCAGCGGCCACGCGGTCCTGCAGCGCCTTCATGGCGGTGAACGAGATGTCCTCGGCGGCCTCGGTGGTGATCTGGATCTGCCCGATGTCCTCCTCGGGGAAGAAGCCCTTCGGGATGGTCGCGAACAGCCAGCCGGTGACCACGAACGTGAGCGCCGCCGCCAGCAGCATCACCTTGCGGTGCACCAGCGTCCAGTCGAGCGTGCGCATGTAGGTGGCGTGCACGCCACGGTAGCCCCGCTCGAAGGCACGGCCGATGGCGGTGCCCGGCTCGGGGTGTTCCTCTTCGTGGTCGTTCGCGTGGCCGGCCGCGCCTTCCTTGCGCGGCACGTGCCTGAGCAGCCGGCTCGCGAGCATCGGCACCAGCGTGAGCGAGACGATGGCCGACACCAGCACGGCCAGCGCCACCACCACCGCGAACTCGTGGAACAGCAGGCCGATCACGCCCGGCATGAAGAAGATCGGGATGAACACGGCCACCAGCGAGATCGAGATCGAGATGATGGTGAAGCCCACCTCGCGCGCGCCGCGCAGCGCGGCGGCCATCGGCTCCATGCCTTTCTCGACGTAGCGCATGATGTTTTCGAGCACCACGATGGCGTCGTCCACCACCAGGCCCACGGCCAGCGTGATGCCCAGCAGCGAGACGTTGTCCAGGCTGTAGCCGAAGGCGTAGAGCAGTGCCACCGCGCCGATCAGCGAGATGGGAATGGTGGCCGCCGGAATCAGCGTGGCCACCAGCCGGTGCAGGAACAGGAAGATCACCAGCACCACCAGCGCGATGGTGCCCAGCAGCGTGAGCTGCACGTCGTGCACCGCCTCGCGGATCGACAGCGAGCGGTCGTTCACCATCTGGATCTCGACCGACTGGGGCAGCTCGGCCTTGAAACGCGGGATGAGCGCGCGCACCGCGTCCACCACCTGCACCGTGTTGGCATTGGGCTGACGCTGCACGGCCAGCGAAATGGAATCCTGCCCGTTGAAGCTGCTGGCGGTCTTCACCGACTCGAAGCTGTCCTCGATGGTGGCGACCTCGTCCAGGCGCACCGGCGAGCCGTTGCGCTGGCCGACGATCAGCCTGGCGAAGTCGGCCGCCTTCAGCAGCTGCCGGTTGGCCTGGATGGTGAGCGTCTGGCGGGGGCCGTCGAGCACGCCGACCGGCGTGTTCGCGTTGGCCGAGTTCACCGCCTTGGCGAGCTCGTCGAGCGTGATGTTGCGCGCGTTCAGCAGGTCGGCATTGGCCTTGATGCGCACCGCGAAGGCCTTGCGCCCGTACACGCCCACCTGCGCCACGCCATCGATGGTCGACAGCGTGGGCGAGATGAGGTTTTCGGCGTAGTCGTTGAGCTCGGACGGGTTCATCGACGGCGAGATCAGCGCGATGAACAGCACCGGCGCGTCGGCCGGGTTCACCTTGCGGTACGAGGGCAGCTGCGTGAGCTCCTGCGGCAGCTGCCGCTGCGCACGCAGCAGCGCGGCCTGCACGTCGACCGCGGCGGCGTCGATGTCGCGGCTGCTGACGAACTCCAGCGTGAGCGAGGTCACGCCCTGCGTGTTCACCGAGCTGATGGTCTGCAGGCCCGGGATGGTCGAGAACTGCTTCTCGAGCGGCAGCGCCACCGAGCTCGCCATGGTGTCCGGACTGGCGCCCGGCAGCTGCGCGTTGACGTTGATGACCGGCGTGTTGTAGCTGGGCAGTGCGGCGACGGGGATGCTGAAGTACGCGAAGATGCCGACGACCACCACGGCCGCGGACAGCAGCACCGTCATGGCGGGGCGGCGGATGCAGAGTTCCGAGATGTTCATCGCGCAACCTCCGCGCTTCGCGCTGCGGCGTTCGCCCTGGGAGCGGCCCGGCGGCTCATGCCCGTTCCTGTTTCGGCGGCTTCGCGTCGGTGCCGTCCGAAGACGCCGCGCTGCCCGGCGTGACGCCGGAGCTTCCGTTGGCGGGCGCGGCCGGTGCACCCGGGGCCGCGGCCGGCGCCTTCGCGTCGACGCGCACCTTGCCGCCCGGACGCACGTTCTGGCTGCCCTCGATCACCACCTGCTCGCCGGGCTCCACGCCGCTCACGGCCACCTTGGTGCCGAACGTGTGCAGGGTCTTCACCTTGCGGCGCGTGGCCGTCTTCGCCTCGTCGACCACGTAGAGCGAAGTCCCGTCGGACAGCATCATCAGCGCCGCGGCCGGCACCACGGTGACGCCGCCGAGCGAGCGCACCTGGATGCGCGTGCCCACGAACTGCCCCGGCCACAGGCTCTGGTCGGCATTGGCGAACACGGCCTTGGCGCGCACCGTGCCGATCGTCGGATCGACGGTGTTGTCGACGAAATCGAGCGTGCCGGTCAGCGGCTCCTTGCGCCCGGTGACGAGCGCCTCGACCTTCGAGCGCGAGCGCGCGGCCTCCAGCAGGTCCTGCAGGTTGCCTTCGGGCACCGGGAAGCTCACCGCGATCGGGTCGAGCTGCGTGATGGTGACCAGCGACAGCGTCGGCTGCACCAGCGTGCCCGGATAGATGTTGACCGCGCCGATGCGCCCGGCGATCGGCGCGCGCAGCGTGGCGTAGCCCAGCGCCACCTGCGCCGACTGCACCGCGGCGCGGTCGGCCGCCACCGCGGCACGCTGCGCCTCGAGCTGCGAGAGCGTGGCATCGGCCGCGCTCCTGGCGATGAAGTTCTGCGCGACGAGGTCCTGGCTGCGCTTGTACTGGCGCTCGAGGTCGGCCATGGTGGCCTCGTCCTTCTGCTGCTGCGCCCGGGCGCGCGCCAGGTTGGCCTGGTCGTTGCGGTCGTCGAGCGAGAAGAGCAGCTGGCCGGCCTTGACGAACTGGCCTTCCTTCACATGCACCGCGCTCACCGTGTTGGTCACCTGCGGGCGCAGGTCGACGCTGTTGAGGGACACCACGCTGCCGTTGACCTGCACGGTGACCGGCACGTCCTGCTTCTGGGCCGTGGCCAGCGTCACGAGCGCGGGCGCGCCGCCGCCCGACGGGCCGCCGGCGGCCGTGGGTGCCTTCGCGTTCTTCGGACCCGACTTGCTGCCGGACATGCTCCACCACCCGCCCGCGACAGCTACGATCAACACGCCCGCAAGGGCAACGGCAACAATTTTCTTCATGGGTTTTTTGTGCACTTTGGGCTGACAAGGGCTATTGAATCAGTGGCCGCCCCGGAGTGTTCACCAGTCCTGTAAAGAAATGTAAAGCAAGTCAACCCACGCCCCGACACCCCGCGCTGCGGACGGCTCGAAGGGATACCCCCTCGCTAAAATCCCCGCTCCACAGCCTCTGGATGAACCCCATGAACCGCTGCAAGAAACCCACGAACGCTCTCTCATTCATAGCGCTTTGCGCAGCAGCCGCCACCCTGGCCGGCCTGTTTTCCCTGCCGGCCAGCGCCCAGGACGAAGTTCCCCGCCCGCAGACCCAGAACGAATCGCTGGTCGGCGGACGCAACTTTCCTATCGGCACTCTGCGCGGCAAGTTGATGGTGGTCAACGCTCCCGACGTCGAACTCGACGGCAAGGCCGACCGCCTGGGCGCGGGGGCGCGCATCCGCAATCCGCAGAACATGCTGGTGATGCCCGGCGCGATCATCGGCCAGAAGTACCTGGTGAACTACACGCGCGACGCCGCCGGGCTGCTGCGCGAGGTATGGATCCTCACGCCCGATGAAGCCATGGCCAGCCGCGAATCGCTGGACAAGCCGTTCCTGAACATCTGGCCGTTCGTCTCGAACGACACGCTCAACACGCAATAAACAGAAGCCGGCGCGCCTCCTGCGCTTGCCGCGCTTGTCGCCCTCCGCCCCGGAGGGCAAAGAGTTCCCCCATGAAAAAAGTATTCATCAAGACCTTCGGCTGCCAGATGAACGAGTACGACTCGGACAAGATGGCCGACGTGCTCAACGCCGCCCAGGGCTACGAGCCCACCCAGAACGTCGACGAGGCCGATCTCATCCTGTTCAACACCTGCTCGGTGCGCGAGAAGGCGCAGGAGAAGGTGTTCTCCGACCTCGGCCGCGTGAAGCACCTGAAGGCCAGGGGCGTGAAGATCGGCGTGGGCGGCTGCGTGGCCAGCCAGGAGGGCCAGGCCATCATCGCGCGCGCACCGTACGTCGACATCGTGTTCGGCCCGCAGACGCTGCACCGCCTGCCCGAGATGCTGAACGACCGCGAGCGGCTGGACCGCCCGCAGGTGGACATCAGCTTCCCCGAGATCGAGAAGTTCGATCACCTGCCGCCCGCGCGCGTGGAAGGCGCCACCGCCTTCGTGTCGATCATGGAAGGCTGCTCCAAGTACTGCAGCTACTGCGTGGTGCCCTACACCCGCGGCGAGGAAGTGAACCGCCCGCTCGACGACGTGCTGGTGGAAATCGCCGGCCTGGCCGACCAGGGCGTGCGCGAGATCACGCTGCTGGGCCAGAACGTGAACGCCTACCGCGGCCGCATGGGCGACACCGCCGAGATCGCCGACTTCGCGCTGCTCATCGAGTACGTGGCCGAGATCCCCGGCATCGAGCGCATCCGCTACACCACCAGCCATCCGAACGAGTTCACGCCCCGCCTGATCGAGGCCTACGCCCGCGTGCCGCAGCTCGTGAGCCACCTGCACCTGCCGGTGCAGCACGGCAGCGACCGCATCCTGATGGCCATGAAGCGCGGCTACACCGCCATGGAATACAAGAGCACGGTGCGCAAGCTGCGCGCCATCCGCCCCGAGCTGGCCCTCTCCAGCGACTTCATCGTCGGCTTCCCCGGCGAGACCGACGACGACTTCGCGAAGATGATGAAGCTGATCGAGGACTGCGGGTTCGACAGCAGCTTCAGCTTCATCTTCAGCCCGCGCCCGGGCACGCCCGCCGCCGCGCTGAAGGACGACACGCCGCACGAGGTCAAGCTCGCGCGCCTGCACACGCTGCAGGCCGCCATCGACGCCAACGTGAAGCGCTTCGGCCAGGCGCTGGTGGGCACCACCCAGCGCGTGCTGGTGGAAGGCGCGTCGCGCAAGGACGCGAACGAGCTCATGGGCCGCACCGCCTGCAACCGGGTGGTCAACTTCGAGGGCGATGCCCGCCTGATCGGCCAGATGACCGACCTGCGCATCACCCGCTCGCTGGCGTACACGCTGCGCGGCGAGGTGCCGACGCGCGAGTCGGCCATGGCCTCTGCCACGACGCTCGCCCACTGATGGCGAAGCGTCCCTCCACGCGCGGCTCGTTCCAGCAGCTGCTCCTGTTCGCCTTCCTGCTGATCACCGCGCTGCTGGTGGGCGTGGCGCTGCGCTCGGTGCTGCAGTACGACGTGCTCATGACGCAGAGCCGCGACGCGGCCGCGCGCGCGCTGCGCCTGTCAGGCGCCTCGCAGTCGCTGGCCGAGCGCAGCGCCGCCATGGAGCGCGCCGGCCGCCAGTCGCTGGTGCTCAACGATGCCGTGCTGCGCCGGCGCTTCGACGACGCGGCACGCGAGGCGCACCAGGTGCTCGAGCGGCTCGAGAAGAACGGCCTGGCGCCGGCCGGCATCGACGTGTGGCGCGCCCAGCTCGGCGTGATCGAGGGTCTGATGAGCGGCAGCGCCGACAGCGCCCTGACCCGCGAAAGCACCATGGCCATGCAGTTCCGCGAACTCGACGCGCTGAACACCAACCTGGCGCAGCAGGCGCAGTTCCTGATCGAGATGCAGAACGACGCGCTGGCCAAGCGCATCGAGAACGCACGCCGGCGGCTGATGCGCGAAGTGGTGGCCGCCAGCGTGCTGGCCGTGTCGCTGGCGCTGGCCTTCGGCATCTGGCTCGCGCGGCCCTTCAAGCGGCTGGAGCACGCCATCGTCGGCCTCGGCCAGAACCGGCTCGACGAGCCCATCGACATCCGCGGCCCGGCCGACGTGCGGCGCGTGTCGCAGCAGCTCGAGTGGCTGCGCCTGCGGCTGACCGAGCTCGACGCCGACAAGGCGCGCTTCCTGCGCCACGTGTCGCACGAGCTGAAGACGCCGCTGGCCGCGCTGCGCGAAGGCGTCTCGCTGCTCGAGGACGGCGTGACCGGCCCGCTGAACCCGGCGCAGCTCGAGGTGGCGCAGATCCTGAACCAGAACACCGTGTCGCTGCAGGGCCAGATCGAAGCGCTGCTGCGCTTCAACGCCGCGGCCTTCGAGGCGCGCGAGCTGCGCCGCGAACGCACCGAGCTGCTGCCGCTGATCGAGGAACAGATCGAGGCGCAGCGCCTGCAGTGGCAGTCGCACGGCCTGCGCGTGCGCGCCGAGGGACAGCCGATCGCGATCACGGTCGACCGCACCAAGCTCGGCACGGCCATCGCCAACCTGCTGAGCAACGCCATCCGCTTTTCGGTAACGGGCGGTGTCATCACCCTGGCCGTCTCGGGGACGCCGGAAGCGGTCTACATTGACGTGAACGACGCCGGGCCGGGCATCGCCGAGGGCGACCGCGACCGGATCTTCGAACCCTTCTTCCGGGGCGAGCGCCAGCCCGAGCACACGGTGAAAGGCACCGGCATCGGACTTTCCATCGTGCAGGAGTACATTGCAGCCCACGGGGGCCGCATCACCTTGCAGCCCGGCGGACCCGGTGCCCACTTTCGCATCGAGCTGCCACGCACGGCCTGAGCGCAACGGCTCCCCTCCCACCCATCTCCAACACGGCCTGAGCGCCTCGCGTCCTTTCTTCGACCCATGTCTTTCTCGTTCGTCCGCAGTTCCACCTTCGCCGGGGCGATCGCCGTGCCGTTCGTCCTGTTGCTGGCCGCCTGCGCCTCGCCGCCCGCGCCTCCCGCGGAGGCCAACGCACTGCCGCCGCCGCCGGTGGTGCCGCGCGTGATGCCCGTTGAAGCCGAACCCAGGGCGCCGGCCACGCAACCCGCCTCGCTCTTCACGCTGGCGACGCAGGGACCGGTGGCCGTCATCCTGTCCTATGCCGACAAGATGCGCCCGCTCAACGGCGCCGACCTGAGCGCCGAGATCTCGCGCATCGGCGACCCCGGCGATTCGCCGGTCACGCAGATGCAACTCGCGCTGCTGCTGTCGCAGACGCGCGTGCCCGCCGACCTGGCGCGTGCGCTCGGCCTGCTGCAGCGAGTCATCGCCAATCCCTCGCCCGAGGCGCAGCCCCTGCATCCGCTCGCGCGCGCGTTGGCCGCGCGCTACGTGGAGCAGCGCCGCGTGGAAGACGACCGCGACAAGCAGGCGCAGCAGGCGCGCGACAGCCAGCGCCGCATCGACCAATTGAACGACCGCATCGAAGCCCTGCGCGCCATCGAGCGCAGCTTCGCGCGGCCCAACACGACCCCGGCCGTGCCCGCGGCGGCGCCACCGAACACAGGCAAGCCCAACCAATGAGCGCAGCGCGGGGCCGTCCCAGGCAAGCTTCCACCGCAGTACGAAGCACGGAGGTTTTTCGATGAGCACCACTGGCGCCCGCCTCCTCGTGGTCGACGACGACCCGGACATGCTGCGGCTGCTCTCGATGCGGCTCAGCTCGGCGGGCTACCAGGTCACGGCCGTGACCTCGGCCGAGACCGCGCTCACGCAGCTCGAGATCGAGCACCCGCAGCTCGTGCTGAGCGACGTGCGGCTGCCCGGGCGCGACGGCCTGCAGCTTTTCGATGAGATCCGCAAGCGCCATCCGTCGCTGCCTGTCATCCTGCTGACCGCGCACGGCACCATTCCCGACGCGGTCGAAGCCACCGCCCGCGGTGTGTTCACCTATCTCACCAAGCCCTACGACGGCCGCGAGCTGCTCGACAAGATCTCCCAGGCGCTGGCGCTCGGCGCGCCTGCCACCACGCCAAGCAAGTCCGGCGACGACAGCTGGCGCTCGGAGATCGTGAGCCGAAGCAACCGCATGGCCGAGCTGCTGGCCGAGGCGCGCATGGTCGCCAAGTCGGACGCATCGGTGCTGTTGCGCGGCGACTCCGGCGCCGGCAAGGAACTGCTGGCACGCGCCATCCACAAGGCCAGCGCGCGCGCCGACCGTCCGTTCGTGGCGGTCAATTGCGGCGCCATTCCCGAGGCGCTGCTCGAGTCCGAGCTGTTCGGCCACATGAAGGGCGCGTTCACCGACGCGCACGCCAACCACAAGGGCCTGTTCCAGCAGGCCGACGGCGGCACGCTGCTGCTGGACGAAATCGGGGACATGCCGCCCGCCCTGCAGGTCAAGCTGCTGCGCGTGCTGCAGGAACGCGCGGTGCGCCCGCTGGGGGCGAGCCAGTCGATCGAGGTCGACGTGCGCATCGTGTCGGCCACCCACCGCGACCTGGACGCCGCCATGGAAGCCGGCCAGTTCCGCGAAGACCTGTATTACCGCCTGAACGTGGTGACGCTCACGCTGCCGCCGCTGTCGGCGCGCCGCGAGGACATCCCGCTGCTGGCCAACCACTTCCTGCAGCGGCTGTCGACCAAGTACGGCAAGCGGCTGTCCGGCTTCGCGCCCGAGGCGCTGAAGGCACTGACCACCGCCGCCTGGCCGGGCAACGTGCGCCAGCTGTTCAACGTGGTGGAACAGGTCTGCGCCCTGTCGAGTTCGCCGCTGATCCCGCTGGCGTTGGTGCAGCGTGCGCTGCGGGTGCCGAGCGTCGAGGTCCAGACCTATGCCGAGGCCAAGCAGCGTTTCGAGCGCGATTACCTGGTCGGTCTGCTGAAATTGACGGACGGCAACGTGGCCGACGCCGCCCGCATGGCCGACCGCAACCGCACGGAGTTCTATCGCCTGCTGCAGAAGCATGAGCTCACTCCGGGGCACTTCAAGGCGGACGCTGTCGCTGGCGGCAGCGACCCTGTCGCCGAGTAGCGACGCGCCTAAGTCGTTGATTCATAAGGCCTAAGCAAGTCTGGCCCAAGGGCCTGTCGGGATTCGGCGACAAAAACAGGGGTTTTGGGGCCCTCCAGCGGCCTCCAACCCCGAAAAATGCCTTCGCAGCGGCTCAAGTCGTTGATCTGAAAGCGTTTTTCCAGGCTGGCACAGGGTTTGCCCCTGTAGTGGCATGACAGCACTAACCAGCCCATCTTTCGCACTGCGTCAGCAGCGCGACGGCCTGCGTCAAAAGCAGTTTTCCCCCTCGCGGCCCCGCGCCGCGGGTCATTCGCCAGCCGCGCTCGCAAGCGCAGGCGGCGCTGAGCCCGATTGCGTCATCAAGCGCTTTCCGGCCATTGGCGACACCCCTTCCCTCGACAAGCAACGTTGGTAAATCACATGAAGCCAAACGACTTTTCGCATCTGAATGTTCTGGCCGACAGCGACTTCTCGCACCGCAGCGCGGTCCGTGAAGAGCGCCACCCGAATGCGGTGACCGCGCCTCCGATCAACCGCGGTTCGATGACGCCGCGCCCCTGGCGCGGTTTCTGGAACAGCCTGGGCACCGCCGCGCTGGTGAAGCTCGGCGCCGGCCGCGACGCCGAAGCCTCGGCGCACAAGACCGCCCCTGAAGCCAAGCAACCCTGGCAGCGCGCCGCCGCGCAACGCCGCCTGGCCTTCATGCTGCTGACCGTGCTGAGCACCGTCATCGCCTCGTCGCTGTTCGCCGGCGTGCAGCCCGACTACGACAACGTCTGGCTCGAATACGGCCAGATCGGCCTGTACGGCCTGCTCTCGGGCTGGGTCGTCACCGGCTTCGTGACCGCGCTGATGGGCTTCTATGTCTCCGTGCGCGGCGACAAGCACGCCCTGTCGGTGAAACAGGTGGCCAACCACCCGATGAACCCCGAGGCACGCACCGCGATCATCATGCCAATCTGCAACGAGGACGTGGCCACCGTGTTCGCCGGCCTGCGCGCCACCTGCGAATCGGTCGCGGCCACCGGCCACGCAAAGCAGTTCGACGTGTTCGTGCTGTCCGACAGCTACAACCCCGAGACCGCTGCCGCCGAGCGCGCTGCCTGGGAAGACCTGCGCGCCGCGCTGGCCGACAGCCCGAACCAGCCGCAGGTCGAGGTGTACTACCGCTTGCGCACCCGCCGCACGCACCGCAAGGCCGGCAACGTGGCCGACTTCTGCCGCCGCTGGGGCAAGGACTACCGCTACATGGTCGTGCTCGACGCCGACTCGGTGATGAGCGGCGACTGCCTGACCTCGATGGTCAAGCTGATGGAAGCCAACCCGACCGCCGGCATCATCCAGACCGCGACGCAGGCCATCGGTCACGTCACGCTGCATGCCCGCGCACAGCAATTCGCTTCCCGCGTGACGGGCCGCCTGTTCACGCTGGGCATGCAGTTCTGGCAACTGGGCGAATCGCACTACTGGGGCCACAACGCCATCATCCGCGTCGAACCCTTCATGAAGCATTGCGCGCTGGCCCCGATCAAGGGCACCGGCGGCATGTCGGGCGGCATCATGTCGCACGACTTCGTCGAGGCCGCGCTGATGCGCCGTGCCGGCTACAACGTCTGGCTGGTGTCCGATCTGGTCGGCAGCTACGAGCAGCAACCGCCGGACCTGCTGGCCGAGTTGCAGCGCGACCGCCGCTGGTGCCAGGGCAACCTGCAGAACTCGCGCCTGATGATGGAGCCCGGCATCCACCCCGTGCACCGCGCGATGTTCGTGACCGGCACCATGGCCTATGTCTCGGCGCCCCTGTGGCTGGCCTTCCTGACGCTGGGCACCGCCCTGTGGCTGAGCGGCTCGAGCCTGATCTCCAGCTGGAGCGTGCTGCCCGCCGAACTGGCCGGCCTGTGGGTCTGGACCCTGTGCCTGCTGTTCCTGCCGCGCGTGCTGGGCATCGCCGCCGTGCTGATGCGCGGCGAGCAACGCCAGTACGGCGGTGTGTGGGGCATCGTGAAGAGCTCGCTGCTCGAAAGCGGCCTGGCGATCGTGCAGGCCCCGGTCCGCATGCTGGCCCACTCGCTGTTCGTGCTGGTTGCCCTCACCGGCATCAAGCTCGACTGGAAGTCGCCTCCGCGTGAAGCCGCCGCCGTGCCGTGGAAGGTTGCCATGTCGCAACTGGCCCCCATGACGCTGGTGATCGCCATGCTGGCCGTCGGTGTCGCGATGATCGACCCGAGCGCGCTGATCTGGCTGATGCCCGTGGGCCTGCCGCTGCTGCTGGCGATCCCGCTGACCGTGCTGACCAGCCAGATCGCGCTGGGCACCACGCTGCGCGACCGCGGCTTCCTGCTGATTCCCGAGGAATCGCGTTCGCCGGCCGTGCTGCGCCGCGCCTGGATGCATGCCGTGCGGCTGGCCCGTCCGGCCGCCCTGGCCACCGCCTGAGGCGCCAGGAAACGCTGAAGACCGCTTCAGCCCTCCCAAAGAAGCCGGCCATTGCGCCGGCTTTTTTCATGGCGCAGACTGGACGGGTCCGCACGGGTGCGTGGGTCAAATCCGGTCCGAATAAGGGTAAACCCTAGGATCGGCGAAAATTCCCGGTTTCGGCGGCTGTTCGCAGCCGCGCAATGGCCAAGCAAGGGGGTTCGATCCATGACGGCAATACAGGAGCCGGAAATCCGGCAATCGCGGTTCCGGCAGTTCGCCACGCTGCCGGCCCTGGTGGCACTCGGCATGCTCGCCATGCTGATGGGCGCCTTTCTCGCGGCCGGCGGCGCTTACCTCGCCGCGCTCGGTGGCAGCTGGTATTTCGTGCTGGCAGGCCTTGCGCTGTTGGTGTCCGGCCTGCTCATCGCCAAACGCCGCACCACCGGCGCCTGGCTTTTCGCGCTGACGTTCGCGGCCACGGCGGCCTGGGCGGTGTGGGACGCCGGCTGGCATTTCTGGCCGCTGGTCTCGCGGCTGGTCGCCTTCGCCGTGCTGGGCCTGCTGGTCGCATTCGCCTATCCGGCACTGGTGCGACGCTCCGGCGGCACGCCGGGGCGCGGTGCCCATGCGGTGGCGGCCGTGCTGGCGGTCGCTCTCGTCATGACCGCCGTCTACGCCTTCGTGCCGGCGCCGGTGATCGCCGCGCAGGGTCCCGCGCCAGCCATCGTGCCGGTGAATCCGCAGGAGGCGCAGAAGGACTGGCGTCACTGGGGCAACACCACCGCGGGCAACCGCTTCGCGGCGCTCGACCAGATCAACAAGGACAACATCGGCCAGCTGCAGGTGGCGTGGACCGCGCACACCGGCGACGTGCCGCAGAGCAACGGCTCCGGCGCGGAAGACCAGAACACGCCGCTGCAGATCGGCAGCACGGTGTACGTGTGCACGGCCTACAGCAAGATCGTCGCGCTCGACGCCGACACCGGTGCCGAACTCTGGAAGTACGACCCCAAGGCCACCGCGCCGAACTGGCAGCGCTGTCGCGGGCTGGGCTATCACGACCAGGATGCCGCGAAGGCGGCCGAGCCGAAGGTGGAAACGACACCTCCGGCCCCGGGGGCAACCGCCGAAGCCACCGCTCCCGCGTCCACCCCCGCAGCGCCCGCTGCCGCCTGCCGCCAGCGCCTGCTGCTGCCGACCACCGACGCGCGCCTGATCGCCGTCGATGCGGCCACCGGCAAGCCCTGCGCCGGTTTCGGCAAGCAGGGCATCGTCGACCTCAAGGTCGGCATGGGCGAGGTGAAGGACGGCTACTACCAGCAGACCTCGACCCCGCTGGTCGCCGGAGACCTGGTCGTGGTCGGTGGCCGCGTGGCGGACAACTTCTCGACCGACGAGCCGCCCGGCGTGGTGCGGGCCTACAACGCGGTCACCGGCGAACTGGCCTGGGCCTGGGACCCGGGCAACCCCGCGGTGACCCGCCTGCCACCGCCCGGCCAGACCTACACGCGCGGCACGCCCAACGTGTGGTCGGCCATGTCGTACGACCCGAAGCTGGGCCTGGTCTACCTGCCGACCGGCAACGCCACACCCGACTTCTGGGCCGGCGAGCGCACGCCGCTCGACGACAAGTACAGCTCGTCGGTGGTCGCGCTCGACGCGAAGACCGGCAGGGTGCGCTGGAGCTTCCAGACCACCCATCACGACCTGTGGGACTTCGACCTGCCCGCCCAGCCCTTGCTCTACGACATTCCCGACGGTCACGGCGGCACGCAGCCCGCGCTCGCGCAGGTCACCAAGCAGGGCGAGATCTTCCTGCTGAACCGCGAGACCGGAAAGCCGATCGCCGAAGTGCAGGAGCGCCCGGTGCCGCAGGGCAACGTGCCGGGCGAGCGCTATTCGCCGACCCAGCCCTTCTCGGTGGGCATGCCCTCCATCGGCAACAGGACGCTGACCGAATCCGACATGTGGGGCGCCACGCCCTTCGACCAGCTGCTGTGCCGCATCGCCTTCAAGGGCATGCGCCACGAGGGCATCTACACGCCGCCGGGCCTCGACCCCGCGCTGCAGTTCCCGGGTTCGCTCGGCGGCATGAACTGGGGCAGCGTGTCGGTCGACCCGACCAGCAGCTACATGTTCGTGAACGACATGCGCTTGGGCCTGGCCAACTACATGATCCCGCGCGCGAACATCAAGCCCGGCGCCAGCGGCATCGAGATGGGTGTGGTGCCGCAGGAAGGCACGCCCTACGGCGCGATGCGCGAGCGCTTCCTGTCGCAGCTGGGCATCCCGTGCCAGGCGCCGCCCTTCGGCACGATGTCGGCCATCGATCTGAAGACGCGCAAGCTGGTGTGGCAGGTGCCGGTGGGCACGGTGAAGGACACCGGCCCGCTGGGTATCCGCATGCACCTGCCGATTCCCATCGGCATGCCGACGCTGGGCGCCTCGCTGGCCACGCAGTCGGGCCTGCTGTTCTTCGCGGGCACGCAGGACTTCTACCTGCGCGCCTTCGATACCGCCAGCGGCAAGGAAATCTGGAAGGCCCGCCTGCCGGTGGGCAGCCAGTCGGGGCCGATGACCTATGTATCGCCGAAGACCGGGCGGCAGTACGTCGTGGTGAGCGCGGGCGGCGCGCGCCAGTCGGCGGACCGCGGCGACTACGTGATCGCCTACGCCTTGCCGACTAAGTAGTTACCCGGGCTCCGGGCGTTTGTACCATCCGGTACATTGCGATGTACCAACTGGTACATAGAAAAAATGCCCGCATCCCAACCCGCACCTGGCGACGACGCCCAGGCGCCGCCACGCAAGAGCGCGGCGCGTGTCGTCAATCCCGAGGCGAACCGCCAGAACATCATCGAGGTCGCCACCGCCGAGTTCTCGCAGCACGGCCTGGCCGGCGCACGCGTGGACGAGATCGCGAGCAAGACCGACTGCAGCAAGCGCCTCATCTACTACTACTTCGGGGACAAGGAGGGCCTGTACCTCGCCGTGCTCGAGAACGTCTACCGCCGCGTGCGCAGCGTGGAGAGCGAACTCGACTTCGACCATGTCGACCCCGCGGAGGCGATGCGCCGCATGGTCGGGTTCCGCTTCGACCATCACTTCCAGAACCGCGATTTCGTGCGGCTGGTGACGATCGAGAACATCCACGAGGCGCGCTTCCTCAGGCAGTCCGACGTCATCCGCGAACTCAGCGCGGCGGCCGTCGAGCGCGTGGCACGCATCTACCGGCGCGGCGTCGAGGCGGGCGTGTTCCGCGACGGCATCGAGCCGGTGGACATCCACTGGCAGATCAGCGCGATGAGCTTCTACAACGTGTCGAACCGCGACACCTTCTCGGCGCTCTTCGGCATCCAGCTGGACGCGCCCGGCAACGTCGCGCGCCTGCGCGCCAACGTCATCGAGAGCGTGCTGCGCTTCGTGACCAAGAACACTCCTGCGAACCCCGAGACATGAACACCACCACTGCAACATCCGCCGCGGGCGCCACCGCCGAGGCACCCACGCGCGCGCGCTTCGGCATCCTCGCGCTGCTGGCCACCGGCACCATGATCAACTACCTGGACCGCACGGTGCTCGGCATTGCCGCGCCCACGCTGTCCAAGGACCTCGGGCTGTCGCCCGCCGTGATGGGCTTCGTGTTCTCGGCCTTCGCCTGGACCTACGCTGCCGCGCAGATTCCGGGCGGCGTGTTCCTCGACCGCTTCGGCAACAAGCTCACCTACTTTCTCTCGCTGACCTTCTGGTCGCTGTTCACGCTGCTGCAGGGTTTCGCCACCGGGCTCTACAGCCTCGTGGCCATGCGCCTGGGCCTCGGCATTTCCGAGGCGCCCTGCTTCCCGGCCAACAGCCGCATCGTGAGCACGTGGTTCCCGCAGAAGGAGCGGGCGCGCGCCACCAGCATCTACACGGTGGGCGAGTACGTCGGGCTGGCCTTCTTCAGCCCGGTGCTCTTCTACATCATGGGCATGTACGGCTGGCAGGCGCTCTTCATCATCGTGGGGCTGGTCGGCATCGCCTTCGGCGTGGTGTGGTGGGCCTGCTATCGCGAGCCGGCCGACAGCCGCTGGGCCAACCGCGCCGAGCTCGCCCACATCGAGGCCGGCGGCGGCCTGGCCGCCCGGCGCGAGCAGACCGTGCCCTTCTCGTGGGCCAACGTGCGGCTGCTGTTGTCGTACCGCCAGATCTGGGGCGCCAGCATCGGCCAGTTCGCAGGCAACGCCACGCTGGTGTTCTTCGTGACCTGGTTTCCCACCTACCTGGCCACCGAGCGCCACATGGGCTGGGTCAAGGTCGGCTTCTTCGCGGTGCTGCCCTTCATCGCGGCCGGCGTGGGCGTGATGTTCGGCGGCTGGCTGTCCGACCGCCTGCTCACGCGCACCGGCTCGGCCAACCTGGCGCGCAAGCTGCCGATCGTGGCCGGGCTGCTGCTGGCCTCGACCATCGTGGCGGCCAACTACGTCGACCGAGACGAGGTGGTGATCGCCATCCTGTCGGTCGCGTTCTTCGGCCAGGGCATGGTCGGGCTGGGCTGGGTCGTCATTGCCGACATCGCGCCGACGAAGCTCATGGGCCTCACCGGCGGCATCTACAACTTCATGACCAACCTGTCGGGCATCACGACGCCGCTGGTCATCGGCTTCATCGTGGGCAGCACCGGCTCCTTCGTGTGGGCGCTGGCCTTCATGGCGGTGCTGGCGCTGCTGGGTGCGCTGTCGTACGTGTTCCTGCTCGGCGACATCCGCCGCATCGAGCTGCCGGACACGTTCTGATGAACAGCCACAGCCCCATGACGCACGGCGTGCGCTGCCTCGTCAACCCCCGCGACCAGCTGGGCGAGACGCCGATCTGGTGCCCGCGCAGCGAGCGCGTCTGGTGGATCGACATCGAGCGGCCCAGGCTGCAGTCGTTCGACGAGCGCACGGGCGAGCACCAGGTGTTCGAGTTTGCGCAGAGCACGTTCCTCGGCAGCCTCGCGCTGCACCGGCGCGGCGGCTTCGTGCTGGCGCTGGACAACACGCTGCACCGCTTCGACCCTGCGTCGCGCACGCTGGAACGCATCGCCGAGGTCGAGCCGACCGCCAAGGGCACGCGGCTCAACGACGGACGCTGCGACCGCCAGGGCCGGCTCTGGATCGGCACCATGGACGCCGCGATCGAGAAGCCGCTCGGCAGCTTCTACCGCGTCGAGGCCGACGGCACGCCGCACTGGCTGTTCGACGACATCATCGTGACCAACTCGGTGTGCGTGTCGCCGGACGGCCGCACGCTCTACATGTCTGACACGCGGCGCTTCAAGCTCTTCGCGTTCGACCTCGACCCGGCGAGCGGCGCGCTGTCGAACCGGCGCGTGTTCGTCGATTACGCGCAGCAGCGCGGCCGGCCCGACGGCGCCTGCGTCGACAGCGAAGGCTACGTGTGGAACGCGGTGTTCGCGGGCCACCGCGTGGTGCGCTATGCGCCCTCGGGTGCGATCGACCGCGTGATCGAACTGCCGGTGACGCACCCGACCTGCGTGTGCCTCGGCGGACCGGAACTGAAGACGCTCTACATCACCACCGCCACCAAGATGATCGAGCCCGAGGTGCTGGCGCGCGAGACGCTCGCGGGCGCCCTGCTGGCCGTGGAAGTCGATGTGCCGGGGCTGCCCGAGGCCATGTTCGGCACTGCCGGCGCCCATGGCGACTGACGCTTTCGCGCATCAGTGCCCCTTCCACGGCGGCTCGGTCTCCCTATAGAATCCGCGCCTCTTTCAACCTCAGCCTTCACTGGAGCGCCAAGTGCCCCGATTCGCCGTCATCTCTCTCTGACGCCGACAACACCACTTCATTGCTGGTCATGTCGGGCGCCAAGCTGCGTACCCGCTGACCAGGCACGGCCCCACACCACGGCCATGCAAGTCGCTCCCGACCTTTCCCAGCTTCGCTCCCGCACGTTGTCGGTTCTTCCTGGTTTTCATCCGGAGAACAAACGTGTTTCCTCTCTCTTCCCTTTCATCGATTCCGCTGCTCAAGTACCCGCGTACTGCGCACCTGGAAGGCTCGCGGCTGCAGGCGGGCGATAGCGACGACGGCCAGGTGCCGTTGTCCGCGCTGCACGGCATGCAGGTCGTCATCGAGGAAAAGCTCGATGGCGCCAATGCCGCCGTGTCGTTCACTTCCGCGGGCGAGCTGCTGCTGCAGTCGCGCGGCCACTACCTCGCGGGCGGTGCCGGCGAGCGCCAGTTCAACCTGTTCAAGCACTGGGCGGCCGCACATGAAGCGGCGTTGCTTGAGCGCCTCGAAGACCGCTACGTGATGTACGGCGAGTGGTGCTTCGCCAAGCACAGCTGCTGGTACGACCGGTTGCCGGCGTTCTTCCTGGAGTTCGACATCTACGACCGGCAGGCGCAGTGCTTCCTCTCGACACCCGCGCGGCATGCGCTGCTCGAAGGCGGTCCGGTGCTTCCGGTGCCGGTGCTGTACGACGGCGAGATGCCGCGCCATGCGAACGCGCTGCGCTCGCTCGTGCGGCCGTCGCTGGCGCGCAGTGCCGAATGGAAGCGCGCCTTCGAACTGGCGGTGGCGCACGAAGGCCAGCCGCTCGATCTGGTGCGCCAGCAGACCGACCTGTCGGACCTGGCCGAGGGCCTGTACCTCAAGACCGAGGCGGGCGGGCAGGTGACGGGCCGCTACAAGTGGGTGCGTCCGGACTTCGTGCAGACCATCCTCGACTCGGGTTCGCACCACAGCCGCCGGCCGGTGCTGCCCAACCAGCTGGCGCCGGGCGCGGACCTCTACGCGCCCACGCCGCAACTGACATGGCACGACCTGGGCCTGCGCACCGTACGCGACCCCGCCGAGCTGACAACGACAGGGAGAAAAAAATGAACTTCGACGACCTGCGCGCGCTGGTGCCCGCGCCTGGCCAAGGCACCGACTGGGCGCAATGCTGCGACCTGCTGCCGGCGCTGCGGCGTCTCGAGGAGACGCCGCAAGACCCGTACTACCACGCCGAAGGCAACGTCGGCATCCACACGCGCATGGTGCTCGACGCGCTGCTGCAGGACGCGCACTACCGGCGCGCCGATGCCGACGGCCGCTTCGTGCTGTTCATGGCCTGCCTGCTGCACGACATCGCCAAGCCCGACACCACGGTGATCGACGAAGCCAGCGGCCGCATCGGCCAGCCCGGCCACTCGCGGCGCGGCGCGGTCGACGTGCGCGTGCTGATGTGGAAGGCGCGCGTGCCGTTCGCGCTGCGCGAAGCCGTGTGCCGGATCATCGCGGTGCACCAGTTGCCTTTCCATGCCTTCGCCTCGCGCAAGGGCGTGCGGCCCGAGTGGCTGGTGCACAAGCTCTCGTGGGAACTGAGCCTGCCCGACCTGTGCTGCGTGGCGCGCTGCGACATGCTCGGCCGCAGCTATGAGAAGCGCGCCGACAGCATGGCCGACATCGCGCTGTTCGAGGAACTCGCGCAGGAAGAAGGCTGCTGGAACGGTCCGCGCCCGATGGCGGACGCGCACACGCGCCTGGCCTACTTTCGCGGCGCCGACACCAGCCCCGACTACCCGCTGTTCCAGAACCCGGGCTCCCGGGTGACGGTGATGTGCGGCCTGCCGGCCAGCGGAAAGAACCACTGGGTGGCGCGGCAGCGCCAGGGCTGGCCAGTGGTGTCCTTCGACGACGCGCGCGCCGAGCTCGGCCTGAAGCACGGCGAGAACGACGGCATGGCCGCGCACCACGCGGTCGACCAGGCCAAGGCGCTGCTGCGCAGGCAGGAGCGCTTCGTGTGGAATGCGACGCACCTGAGCGAGCAGATGCGCACCAAGACGCTCGACCTGCTGTGGAACTACCACGCGCAGATCGAGCTGGTGTACCTCGAGGTGCCGCACGCGGAGCTGATGCGCCGCAACCGCGAGCGCGACACCACGCTGTCGAACGCGGGCATCGAGCGCATGCTGCACCGCTGGGAACTGCCCGCGCCGGTGGAAGCGCACGAGACGGTCTACGAGATACAGACCTGAGCGCGCGGCCCCGAAGACGGAAGGCCCGCCGGTTCGCACCGGCGGGCCTTCTTATATATATGAGGGGATGAAGCGTTTGCCTAGAACGGCAGCTTCGGACCGCCAGGGCCACCCATGCCGGGCATGCCCTTCATGCCGCCCATGCGCTTCATCATCTTCATGAGGCCGCCGCCCTTCATCTTCTTCATCATGCCCTGCATCTGCTCGAACTCGTTGAGCAGGCGGTTCACTTCCTGGACCTGCACGCCCGCGCCGGCCGCGATGCGGCGCTTGCGCGTGGCCTTCAGCAGCTCGGGCTTGCGGCGCTCGAGCGGGGTCATGCTGTTGATGATGCCTTCCTTGCGGCGGATGTCGCGTTCGGCGCGGCTCAGGTCGGCCTCGCTGGCCTTGGCGGCCATCTGCGTGGGCAGCTTGTCCATCAGGCTCGACAGGCCGCCCATCTGCTTCATCTGCTGCAGCTGGCCGAGGAAGTCGTTGAGGTCGAAGCCCGCGCCGCTCTTGACCTTGGCCGCGAGCTTCTGTGCCGCCGCCACGTCGACGCCGGCCGTGACCTGCTCGACCAGCGCCACGATGTCGCCCATGCCCAGGATGCGGCCCGCATGGCGCTCGGCGTCGAACACCTCGAGGCCATCGATCTTCTCGCTCACGCCGGCGAACTTGATCGGCACGCCGGTGACCTGGCGCACCGACAGCGCCGCACCGCCGCGCGAGTCGCCATCGGTCTTGGTCAGGATGATGCCGGTGAGCGGCAGCGCCTCCTTGAACGCCTTGGCGGTGTTGATGGCGTCCTGGCCCTGCATGGCATCGACCACGAACAGCGTTTCGACCGGATCGACCGCGGCGTGCAGCTGCTTGATCTCGGTCATCAGCGCCTCGTCGATGGCCAGGCGGCCGGCCGTGTCGACCAGCAGCACATCGAAGTAGTGGCGCCTGGCGTGGTCGAGCGCGGCGCGCGCGATGTCCAGCGGCTTCTGGTCGGGCGTGCTCGGGAACCACTCGGCGCCGGCCTGCTTCGTGACCGTCTTGAGCTGCTCGATGGCGGCCGGGCGATACACGTCGCCCGACACGGTGAGCACCTTCTTCTTGCGCTTCTCGATCAGGTGCTTGGCCAGCTTGGCGGTGGTGGTGGTCTTGCCGGCGCCCTGCAGGCCGGCCATGAGGATCACCGCGGGCGGTTGCGCGGCGAGGTTGATGTCGGACACGCCCTCGCCCATGGTGGCGGCGAGCTCGCGGTTGACGATGCCCACCAGCGCCTGGCCCGGCTTGAGCGAGCCCAGCACTTCCTGTCCGAGCGCTTTCTCCTTCACGCGGGCGACGAAGTCGCGCACCACGGGCAGCGCCACGTCGGCCTCGAGCAGCGCCATGCGCACTTCGCGCAGCATGTCCTGCACGTTGCTTTCGGTGATGCGGGCCTGGCCGCTCATCGTCTTGACGAGGCGGGAGAACTTTTCTGTGAGGGCGGTGGCCATGAGCGGGATGCCTTGCTGCCCGCTGCGGCGGGCCGGTGGAAGTCTTGGAGACGAGGGGGAGAACTTGAAGTCGGGCGCGGGCAACGCAAGGGCGAGACGCTAAACTCCGGCCGATGATTTTAGCGATCCCCTCTCCACTCGGCGTGGCGCTGGGCATCGCCACCGCGGTTGCCTATGGATTTGTCGCCGCCGCCGGCGCCAGGCTCAGCCGCCAATCGACCCAATGGGCACTCGGCATCGCATGGCTGCTGCACGCGGCCGTGCTGGCCCACGGCCTGATCGGCAGCGATCCCCGCTTCGGTTTCGCCCCTGCCCTGTCGGTCACCGCGTGGCTGGTGCTCACTGTCTACGCGGTCGAAAGCCGCATGTACCCGCAACTGAAGGTGCGCCGCGCGCTCGCCTGGCTGGGCGCGGCCGCCGTGCTGCTGGCCATCCTGTTCCCCGGAACGCCGCTGCATGTCGCGGCCTCGCCCTGGCTGCCGCTGCACCTGGCGCTGGGCATCGCGTCGTACGGCCTGTTCGCCGCGGCCGTGGTGCACGCGTGGCTGATCACCCGGGCCGAAAAGCAGATCCGCCTCGCCACCAACGAGCCGCAGGGCGGCGTGCCGCTGCTCACGCTCGAACGCCTCACCTTCCGCTTCGTCGCCGCCGGCTTCGTGCTGCTCTCGGCCACGCTGCTCGCAGGGCTCCTGTTCAGCGAACAGCTCTACGGCGCCGCGGGCCGCGCCTGGAAGTGGGACCACAAGACCATCTTCTCGGTGCTCGCCTGGATCACCTTCGCCATCCTGCTGGTCGGACGCCTGCGCTTCGGCTGGCGCGGACGCACCGCGCGCCGCGTGCTGTACGCCGGCTCGGCGTTGCTGCTGCTGGCCTACGTGGGCTCGCGCTTCGTGCTCGAGGTGGTACTGGCACGCCCTCCCGTATGAAATACCTGCTCGTCCTCGCGGTGCTCTGGATCGCGATCTGGCTCTGGCGCAAGAACCGCCGCGAAGAAATGCGCGAGGCCCTGCGCGAACGCGCCGCCAAGGCCCGTGTCACGCCGCCGCCGAACGGTCCGCCCGGCCCGCCGCAGGCCATGGTGCGCTGCGCCCACTGCGGCCTGCACCTGCCCGCCGCCGATGCCATCGCCGGCCCGGGCGGCGCGGTCTACTGCAGCAGCGCCCACCGCGACGCCGCCGCGGCGCGATGAGTTCGCGCCTCTCGTCGCACGGCGAGCCGGCCACCGACTGGGACGTGCTCGACCCGGCGGGAGCGGGAGAGAGTTCCGCGCTGATCCGCCTCTGGCGCGGCTTCATGGGCGCGCGCTGCTTCGTGGCGCTGGTGCTGATGCTGCTGCAGGGCGTGGCCTACGCCATGGGCCAGACGGTGCAGCCCGCCGCCGTTGCCATTTCCTGCCTCTACCTGGCCGCCAGCTGGCTGGGCATGCGCTACACGCGGTTCCGCCCGCCGATCCGCAGCTTCACCGCGCTGTGGCTGCTGACCATCGGCATCGACCTGGCCGCCTTCACCGCGCTGCAGGTGCTGCAGGGCGGCAACGTCAACTACACGCCGCTGTTCGCGCTGCCCGTGCTCATGAGCGCGGTGCTCGGCACCATGACCGTGAGCCTGGGCACCGCGGCCACCGTCACGCTGCTGCTGCTGGCCGACGCCGGCTGGCACTGGCTGCAGCAGCCCGTCGATTCGTCGACCCGCTTCGTGCAGGCGGCGCTCACCGGCACTGGACTCTTCGTGGTCGCGCTGCTGGCGCACGAACTGGCACGCCGGCTGGCGCGCGAAGAGGCGGTGGCGCAGCGCAGCCGCAGCAGCGCGCAGATGCAGGCGGAGGTCAACGACCTGGTGATCGAGACGCTCAGCGAAGGCGTGCTGGTGATCGATGCCGAAGGCCTCGTGCACGCGGCCAACCCGGCCGCCGACGCCATCCTGGGCCAGGGCCTGGCGAAGCTGGCGCTGCCGTTCCCGCTGCACGCGCAGCCCGCGTGGCACGCCCTGGCCGCGCTGGCGCGCCAGACCTTCGCGCGCCGCGCGCCGCAGGCGGAAGAAATCCCGGTGGCGCAGGCGCGCGGCGCCGCGCGAGAGGTGCGCGTGCGCACCCGGCTCACGCCCACCAGCGACCGGCACGTCGACAGCCTGTGCGTGATGTTCCTGCAGGACCTGCGCGAACTCGAGGCGCGCATCCGCACCGAGAAGCTCGCCGCGATGGGCCGCATGTCGGCCGCGGTGGCGCACGAGATCCGCAATCCGCTGGCGGCCATCACGCAGGCCAGCGCGCTGCTCGCCGAAGACCTCACCGACCCCGGGCATCGCAAGCTCACGAGCATGGTGCAGCACAACGCGCAGCGGCTCGCGCGCATCGTGGACGACGTGCTCGACGTCTCGCGCGCGCGCCAGCAACGGGTGCTGTCGCTGGGCGAGCAGGTGGTGCTCGACCCCGCGGTGCAGGTGCTGGCAGAGGAATGGGTGCGCCAGACGCAGCGCAAGGGCGTGCTGATCTCGCTCGATGCGCCCGGCAGCGACGTGCGCTTCGACGCCGAGCACCTGCGCCGTCTGATGGTCAACCTGCTGGACAACGCGTCGCGCTATGCGAGCCAGCAGGACGGCTCGATCCAGGTGCTGACGACGCTGCAGCGCGGCGGCTCCGCCCGGCCCAGCCTCATGGTGTGGAGCGACGGCGCGCCGCTGGAGCCGGCGGTGCAGCGGCACCTGTTCGAGCCCTTCTTCTCTTCCGAGAGCCGCTCGAGCGGCCTGGGCCTGTTCCTGTGCCGCGAGCTGTGCCGCCGGCATGGCGCCACCATCGGCTACGAGCGCCGGTCGCTCGCGCCGGGCGGCCCCGAGGGCAATGAATTCTTCGTCAGCTTCGCCGTGAGCGAAAACCGGCTGACACAATAGCGCCGTGAGCATTCCCACCCCTTCCAACCAGCGGCCGGCGCAGATCCTGGTCATCGACGACGAACCCGATCTGCGCACGCTGTACGAGCTCACGCTGCTGCGCGAGGGCTATCGCGTCGAGGCCGCAGGCAGCGTGTCGGAAGCATGGCAGCACCTGGAAACGGGCCGCTTCGACGCGGTGATCACCGACATGCGGCTGCCCGACGGACAGGGCATGGAAATCATCCATCGCATCCAGAAGGACCAGCGCAGCGAGCGCTGCGTGGTGATGACCGCCTACGGCTCGGCCGAGAACGCGGTCGAGGCCCTGAAGGCCGGCGCCTTCGACTACCTGACCAAGCCGGTCGACCTGAAGCAGTTCCGCGCGGTCGTCGCTTCCGCCGTGCAGGCGCGCCAGGCACCACCGGTGCCGCAGGTTCCGGCCAGGTCCGCGCACGCACCGGCCGCGGCCGGCAATGGCGCAGAGACACCGCCCGCCACGTCGGGCACCGGCATCGCCGCGCTCGACCGCCTCGTCGGCGAATCGGAGCCGATGCGCCTCGTGAAGTCGCGAATCGCCAAGGTGGCGCGTGGCATGGCGCCGGTGCTGGTGCGCGGCGAGTCGGGCACCGGCAAGGAACTGGTGGCACGCGCGGTGCATGCCTGCAGCCAGCGCAGCGACGGCCCCTTCGTCGCAGTGAATTGCGGCGCCATCCCCGAGAACCTGCTCGAGGCCGAGTTCTTCGGCGCGAAGAAAGGTTCGTACACCGGCTCCTCGCAGGACCGCGACGGCTACTTCCAGGCCGCGAGCGCCGGCACGCTGTTCCTCGACGAGATCGGCGACCTCCCGCTGGCCATGCAGTCGAAGCTGCTGCGCGCGATCCAGGAGCGCAGCGTGCGCTCGATCGGCTCGACGCAGGAAGAAGCCGTCGACGTGCGCATCGTCAGCGCCACCCACAAGGACCTGCACGCCGAAGTGCAGGCCGGCCGCTTCCGGCAGGACCTCTTCTACCGGCTCAACGTGATCGAGATCGCGGTGCCCGCACTGCGCGACCGCCGCGAAGACCTGCCCGCGTTGTGCGCCGCCCTGCTCGCGCGCATCGCGCAGGACGGCGGGCTGCCGGTGCCTCACCTGTCGGCCGACCTGCTGCGCCGCCTCGCGATGCATCCGCTCGACGGCAACGTGCGCGAACTGGAAAACCTGCTGCACCGCGCCGTCGCGCTGAACGACGGCGACGAGCTTCACCTCGACCTGATGGGTGGCTTCACCGCCGCCGCCGAAGCCGCAGCATCCGCCCCCGCGCCGCTGATGCCACAGCCGCAGTCGCCTGGCGCGCCCGTCGCGTCGGCCACGCCCGTGCCCATGGCGCCCGCCGCGCCGAAGGCCGCGCCACTGCCGCTGCCCTCCGACCTGCAGGCCTACCTCGACCAGCAGGAACGGGAGATCCTGGTGCGTGCACTGCACGAAAGCGGCTTCAACCGCACGGCCGCCGCCGCGCGGCTGGGCATGAGCCTGCGGCAGATCCGCTACCGCATCGCGCGGCTGGGCATCACCACACCGAACGGCGACGATGGCGCAAGCAGCCAGCCCGACGACTGAAGACCCCGGCGGCGACCGCGGCAGGGGCGGCGCACTCTGGCAGGCCGGCTGGTACCGCTTCGCGAAGGCGCTGCGCTCGCCCAACTTCGGGCCGCGCCCCGCGGTCGCTCCCACCGATCTCATCGTGCTGCACTCGATCAGCCTGCCGCCCGGCGAGTACGGCGGCGACGCGGTGCAGCGGCTCTTCACCAACCGGCTCGACTGGGACGCGCACCCCTACTTCCAGTCGATCCGCGGGCTCGAGGTGTCGTCGCATTTCTACGTGCGCCGCGACGGCGAGCTGTGGCAGTTCGTGAGCTGCGACGACCGCGCGTGGCACGCCGGCGTGTCGTCGTGGCGCGGACGCGCGAACTGCAACGACGACTCGATCGGCATCGAGCTCGAGGGCCTCGAGGGCGGGCTGTTCGAGCACGCGCAATACGAGACGCTCGCCAGCCTGTGCGCCGCGCTCGCGCAGCACTACCCCATCGCCCACATCGCGGGACACGAGCACATCGCACCGGGCCGCAAGCAGGACCCGGGCGCCGGCTTCGACTGGCGCGCGCTGCGCGAACAGCTCGGCTGGGATCCACAGATGTTTCCGGCGCAGGTGGTCGATTGCTAATTTTTTCAATCGCGTGAACCGTCGCGATGCGCTGCGCCGCGAACGCATCGCGACGCAGATTGCAAATGCCGCGCCCAGCAACCATGCGGGTTGCAAGCCCAAATCGGCTCGCAAGCCAAGCACCGCGCGGGTTGCGCGAACATAGGCCAGTATTCATGGGCCATCTCCGGCGGTAGGCCCTGCCGAATGAAATATGACAGTGGGTGTATCCGAAGGAAAACACTACCTGTAGTGGCTTGTAGGCCACCGACACCCTAGATATAGTGTCCCCCGGTCCGGTCGCCAGCACCGGCGCGGCACCCAGCCCAGGTGCCGCCATCCAACAAGAATTGCCAACCGAGAGGAAGCGAATGCAAACAGCCCTGAACCCCCAATCGACCTCGCGCGCCGTGCCCTCCGCGCCCGTGCAGCAGCAGCGAGACACTGCCGGCTCGCCCACCAGCCAGAACCTGGCGCACTACCAGATCATTCGCCGCAACGGCGCGGTCGTGCCCTTCGAGCCGAACAAGATCGCCATCGCGATGATGAAGGCCTTCCTGGCGGTGCACGGCACCCAGGGCGCCGCTTCGGCCAGCGTTCGCGAGACGGTCGACACGCTCACGCAGGGCGTCATTCGCGCCATGGTGCGTTCGCGTCCGGGCGGCGGCACCTTCCACATCGAGGACGTGCAGGATCAGGTCGAACTCGGCCTGATGCGCGGCGGCCACCATGAAATCGCCCGCGCGTACGTGCTGTACCGCGAGCGCCGCACGCAGGAGCGTTCGAAGCAGGTCGAGAACGAAGTGCCGGCCGCACCCGCACTGCACGTGCTGGACAACGGCGAACGCGTCGCGCTGGACCTGAACGAACTCAAGAGCCTGATCGAGTCGGCCTGCCAGAACCTGGGCGACAACATCACGGCCGCGCCGATCGTCGCCGAGACGATGCGCAACCTGTACGACGGCGTGCCGCTCGACGAGGTCTACAAGGCTTCCATCCTCGCGGCCCGCACGCTGATCGAGAAGGACCCCGACTACACCTTCGCCACCGCGCGCCTGCTGCTGCACACGATCTTCAAGGAGATCATCGGCCGCGAAGTGATGCCCGCCGAGCGCGCCACCGCCTACGCCGACTACTTCCCGCAGTTCATCAAGAAGGGCGTCGAAAACGACCTGCTCGACGAGAAGCTGCTGCAGTACGACCTGCCCCGCCTGGGCGCCGCCCTGAAGGCCGAGCGCGACAACCAGTTCGACTACCTCGGCCTGCAGACGCTGTACGACCGCTACTTCCTGCACGTGCGCAAGACCCGCATCGAGCTGCCGCAGGCTTTCTTCATGCGCGTGGCCATGGGCCTGTCGCTGAACGAGATCGACCGCGAAGCGCGCGCCATCGAGTTCTATGAAGTGCTGTCGTCGTTCGACTTCATGTCGAGCACGCCCACGCTGTTCAACGCCGGCACGCTGCGCTCGCAGCTGTCCAGCTGCTACCTGACCACGGTGCCCGACGACCTGGACGGCATCTACGAGTCGATCAAGGAAAACGCGCTGCTCTCGAAGTTCGCGGGCGGCCTGGGCAACGACTGGACCCGCGTGCGCGCGCTCGGCAGCCACATCAAGGGCACGAACGGCGAATCGCAGGGCGTGGTGCCGTTCCTGAAGGTGGTGAACGACACGGCCGTGGCCGTGAACCAGGGCGGCAAGCGCAAGGGCGCCGTCTGCACGTACCTCGAAACCTGGCACCTCGACATCGAGGAGTTCCTGGAGCTGCGCAAGAACACCGGCGACGACCGCCGCCGCACGCACGACATGAACACCGCCAACTGGATCCCCGACCTGTTCATGCGCCGCGTGATGGAAAAGGGCACCTGGACGCTGTTCTCCCCTTCCAACGTGCCCGACCTGCACGACCTGTTCGGCGCCGAATTCGAGCGCGCCTACGTCGCCTACGAAGAGAAGGCGGCCCGCGGCGAGATCAAGCCCGCTCGCACCATCCAGGCCACCGACCTGTGGCGCAAGATGCTCACGATGCTGTTCGAGACCGGCCACCCCTGGATCACGTTCAAGGACGCCTGCAACGTGCGCTCGCCGCAACAGCACGCCGGCGTGGTCCACTCGTCGAACCTGTGCACCGAGATCACGCTGAACACCAGCGACACCGAAACCGCGGTGTGCAACCTCGGCTCGGTGAACCTGCTGCAGCATCTGAAGGACGGCAAGGTCGACCAGGAAAAGCTGAAGAAGACGATCTCGACCGCGATGCGCATGCTCGACAACGTGATCGACATCAACTACTACGCCGTGAAGAAGGCCCGCGACTCGAACCTGCGCCACCGTCCGGTCGGCCTGGGCCTGATGGGCTTCCAGGACGCGCTGTACGAACTGCGCATTCCGTACGCCTCGCACGAAGCCGTGCAGTTCGCCGACGAGTCGATGGAAGCCATCTGCTACCACGCCTACTGGGCGTCGACCGAACTGGCCAAGGAACGCGGCAAGTACTCGAGCTACAAGGGTTCGCTGTGGGACAAGGGCATCCTGCCGATCGACTCGCTCGACCTGCTCGAGAAGGCACGCGGCGGCTACGTCGAAGTCGACCGCTCGGCGACCCTCGACTGGGACGCGCTGCGCTCGAAGATCAAGGCCGACGGCATGCGCAATTCGAACTGCGTGGCCATCGCCCCGACCGCGACCATCTCGAACATCATCGGCGTGGACGCCTCGATCGAACCCTGCTTCGGCAACCTGTCGGTCAAGTCGAACCTGTCGGGCGAGTTCACCGTAATCAACCACTACCTGGTGCGTGACCTGAAGCGCCTGGGCCTGTGGGACGACGTGATGGTCATGGATCTGAAGCACTTCGACGGTTCGCTGCGCCCCATCGACCGCGTGCCGCAGGACGTGAAGGCGCTCTACGCCACCGCGTTCGAAGTCGAAACCACGTGGCTGGTGGAAGCCGCCGCGCGACGCCAGAAGTGGATCGACCAGGCGCAATCGCTGAACATCTACATGGCCGGCGCATCGGGCAAGAAGCTCGACGACACGTACAAGCTCGCATGGCTGCGCGGCCTGAAGACCACGTACTACCTGCGCACGCAGAGCGCCACGCACGCCGAGAAGTCGACGGTGCAATCGGGCCGGCTCAACGCGGTGTCCTCGGGCAACGAAGCACCATCGGGCATGAGCGCGCTCGAGGCCGCGGCCGCTGCTGCGCAAGCGCAGATGAATGCGATTCCCGCCACCGACATCGCGTTCTGCGGCGTGGACGATCCGACCTGCGAAGCCTGCCAGTGATGTGCATGTGAAGCGTCGCGCGATGCATCGAGAAATGCGCGCGACGCTTCAGCGAATCGGCGAGGTGCATGCGAAAGACGCGCGACGTTCACTCAATGGCGACATTGACTGACATCGCGCGATGCATGCGAGCAACATAACAACCACATAAATGGCGTGCGGTGTGAACGAGCACTTTGCAACTCACATCGTTGCTCCGATAATTTGAGCATTGGATTTTTCTATGTTGACCTGGGACGAAGAAGTCAAGCCCTCCTTACCAAAGGACATGCAACAAGGATTGCAGCACCACAGCGCATCGACCATCGGTTCACCCGCAGGTCGTCCGGTGGATGCGTCGACTTCGTCGATCACACAATCGACGCCACTGCGTTCGGTTGATGCAGCGGCAACGCCCGCCGCCGCCCAGCGCGTCAAGGCTTCCGACAAGCGCATCATCAACGGCCAGACCGACGTCAACCAGCTGGTGCCGTTCAAGTACAAGTGGGCGTGGGAAAAATACCTCGCCACCTGCGCCAACCACTGGATGCCGCAGGAAGTGAACATGACGCGCGACATCGCGTTGTGGAAGGACCCGAACGGACTGACCGAAGACGAGCGCCGCATCGTCAAGCGCAACCTCGGCTTCTTCGTGACCGCCGATTCGCTGGCCGCCAACAACATCGTGCTGGGCACCTACCGCCACATCACCGCGCCCGAGTGCCGCCAGTTCCTGCTGCGCCAGGCGTTCGAGGAAGCGATCCACACGCACGCGTACCAGTACATCGTCGAGTCGCTCGGCCTGGACGAGAGCGAGATCTTCAACGCCTACAACGAAGTGCCGTCGATCCGCGAGAAGGACCAGTTCCTGATCCCGTTCATCGACGCCATCAGCGACCCCAACTTCCACACCGGCACCCACGAGACCGACCAGACGCTGCTCAAGTCGCTCATCGTGTTCGCCTGCCTGATGGAAGGTCTGTTCTTCTACGTCGGCTTCACGCAGATCCTTGCGTTGGGCCGCCAGAACAAGATGACCGGCGCCGCGGAGCAGTACCAGTACATCCTGCGCGACGAGTCGATGCACTGCAACTTCGGCATCGACCTGATCAACCAGCTCAAGCTCGAGAACCCTGGCCTGTGGACCCCCGAGTTCAAGGCAGAGATCAAGGCCCTCTTCATGAAGGCCGTCGAGCTCGAATACAGATACGCCGAAGACACGATGCCGCGTGGCGTTCTCGGCATGAACGCCTCCATGTTCAAGGGCTACCTGCGCTACATCGCCAATCGGCGCGCGCAGCAGATCGGCCTCGAAACGCTCTTCCCGAACGAGGAAAACCCGTTCCCCTGGATGAGCGAAATGATTGACCTGAAGAAAGAACGCAACTTTTTCGAGACGCGCGTGATCGAGTACCAATCGGGTGGCGCGCTCTCCTGGGATTGAATCTTTCGACAAGAACAATGAATTCAAGAATTGCCCTTGCCACCGATCGCGCCGAAGAGCGCGGCATGGACGAGGGCTCAGGTGTTCATGGTGCTGGAGCTCAGATTCCAACGCCATGGATCGCTTCACGCTACCCAACGTGCGTGGAGTGCTTCAATAGGTTGATTTTTTCAACTTGATCAAGGAGAAATAGAAATGGCAACTGCAAAGAAAGCTCCGGCCAAGAAGGCCGCCGCAAAGAAGGCTCCGGCAAAGAAGGTCGTGGCTGCTAAGAAGGCTCCGGCAAAGAAGGTCGCTGCCAAGAAGGCTCCGGCCAAGAAGGTCGCTGCCAAGAAGGTAGCCGCCAAGAAGGCGCCTGCGAAGAAGGTCGCCGCCAAGAAGGCAGCACCGGCGAAGAAGGCTGCTGCGAAGAAGGCACCGGCGAAGAAGGTCGCTGCCAAGAAGGCAGCACCGGCGAAGAAGGCTGCTGCGAAGAAGGCACCGGCAAAGAAGGCCGCTGCCAAGAAGGCGCCTGCGAAGAAGGCTGCTGCCAAGAAGGCCCCTGCCAAGAAGGCTGCGGCCAAGAAAGCCGCGAAAAAGCCCGCTGCCAAGCCTGCCGCTGCTGCCAAGAAGCCTGCTGCGAAGAAGGCCCCCAAGGCTGCTGCGCCCGCCAAGGCTGCAGCCGTAGCGCCCGCTCCCGCGGCGCAAACGACGCTGAACCCCCAGGCAGCCTGGCCGTTCCCCACGGCCAGCAAGCCCTGAGTCTCCTCAGCGGCCTTGAAGGCAAAAAGCCCGGCACCTCACGGTGCCGGGCTTTTTTCATGGGTGCCGGTCTTGCCGGCGACGGATCAGGTCAGAGGCCCAGTGCCTTGCGATCGATCTGGTAGTTCTGCGGGCCGCGCTGTGCGATCTTGATCGCGCCGACCTTGTTGCCCAACGCAGCGCACTGCGCCAGCGACCAGCCCTTCTCCAGACCGAACAGCAGCGCACCGCGCCAGGCGTCGCCGCAGCCCGTGGGCTCGACCACTTCGGTGGCCACCACGCCGGGCACATGCTCGCGTTCACCGTTCACCCAGACCTCGCAGCCCTCTCCAGCCAACGTGACGACCAGGCCGCGCACGTGCGTCGAGATCTCGGCCAGGCTCCAGCCGGTGCGCTGCGAGAGCATCTTGGCTTCGTAGTCGTTCACCACCACCCAGCTCGCGAGCTCGACGAAATGGCGCAGCGCCTCTCCGTCGAACATCGGCAGGCCCTGGCCCGGATCGAACACGAACGGAATGCCCGCGGCGGCGAACTGCTCGGCGTGCTGCAGCATCGCGTCCCGGCCATCGGGTGCGACGATGCCGAGCTTGATGTCCTCGCGCGCTGTCACCTTGGTGATGTGCGCCTGCTGCATCGCGCCGGGGTGGAAGGCGGTGATCTGGTTGTTGTCGACGTCGTTCATGATCATCGCCTGGGCGGTGAAGGTGTCGTCGAGCTGGCGCACGAACTCGGTGTTGATGCCGAGCGTGCGCATGCGCTCCAGGTACGAGGCGCCGTCGCTGCCCAGCGTGGCCATCGGCAATGCCGTGCCGCCCAGCGCGTTGAGGCTGTAGGCGATGTTGCCGGCGCAGCCACCGAAGTCACGGCGCAGCGTGGGCACCAGGAACGACACGTTGAGGATGTGCAACTGGTCTGGAAGGATCTGGTCGGCGAACCGGCCCTCGAAAGTCATGATGGTGTCGAACGCGAGGGAACCGCAAATCACTGCTGCCATGGTGAGCCGTTTGGTAAAGGAAAAGGTTTGAGAAAGGGAATGAGGCGAGCGCACCGTACAGTGGACGCGCCCCGCTCAGGGATAGAAGGCCTCGACCCGGTAGCCCGCGATGGGCGGCAGCGCCGCCGCCTCCGAGGCCGACAAGGTCAACGGCAGCGAGGCCGCGCGATCGGCGCGAGCCTGCAGCAACGCCGGCGCACCATAGTCGGCAGGCATCAACACACGGCGGACCACGGCGCGCTCCTGCGTGTCGAGCAGCGAGAGTTCGATCGCCGGCATCGCGAGCGGCACGGTCGCGCCGTTGCGCAAGGTGAAGCTCAGGCGGTAGTCGTTGGTACCGCTCTTCTCGCGCGCGAAGGCCGCGCCTTCGATCACGATGTCGCCTATCTGGCGCACGGCTGCGAGTTCGCAGCCGGTGTACCGGCACAGCGCGGCAAGCGCAGGACGAAGGTTCGGCTGGCGTGCGGCGATGCCGTCGCGCTCATGGCGCAGCACCTGCACCGCGAGCAGCAGCACGGCCACCAGCGCCAGCAACACCAGCACGGTGCGCACGCTCCTGCGCTGCCAGAACCCCGGCAGCGCATCGGCATGCTCTTCCTCATCGGCAAAGGGATGGCCCACCGGCGGCTCGAAGGCCGAAGAGAGCGAGTAGTCCGGCTCGCTCTCGGCCTGCACCACCACGGGCTCGACCTCCACTTCGGCTGCCTTTGCGGCGGCACGCTCCTCGCGCGCCTTGGCGCCCGCAATCTTGGCGGACTTGGCACGCGCGCGGCGCAATGCCTTCTGCATCTGCACCTGGTCGTGGTCCTTTTCTTCCTGCTCGCGCTCGCTCTCCCCGTCGTCGCTCGATTGCTGGATGAGCGCACGCGTCTTGATGAAACGCGGCGTGAAAGGCAGAGGCGGTGCAGGCGGCGGCGGCGCGGGCGGCGGCGACGCGAGGTTCAGGTCGATGTCGGGGAACGGCGGCAGCGTGCTCGGTGGCGGCTTCCATGCGGGCTCGGTGGCATCGAGATCGGACCAGGGCTCGTCGGCGACGAGGCCGTGTTCGGGCAAGGTGAGCGTGAAGGCAGGCGATGCCAGCGGCTGGGATGACGCCGATGCCGAAGCCGATGGCGCTTCCTGCTCGTCGTCGAAAAAGTCTGCGTCTTCCGGTGCGGGTGCGGGAGCCTCTTCGGGCGGCGCAGCGGGCGCTTCAACCGGCAGGGATGTCGGCGGCTCAGGCGAGGTCGCGACCGGCTCGGAAACTGCGGGCGGCGTGGTCGCTGCAGCCGTGTTGGACGGCTCGAACAATCCGGGCACATGGCCGCCCTGTGCCGTCACTCGCGATGTCGGCGGCGGCGATGCACCGTCCTGCGCCTCGTGCAGGTCAAGGGTGGCGTCGAACACATGGCTGCATCGGCCACAGCGCACCCAGCCGTCGGAGATGCGCAACTGGTCGCGCACCACCTTGAAGGTGGTGGTGCAGGCAGGGCAGCGCGTGACGAGGCTCATGACCGGGCGATTGTAGGGTTGGACCCCCGCCGCGAGAGGGGCGCGAACGGTGGCCCGGTGCCGCTCAGCAGCGAGCGGTCATGAGGATCCAGCCGTCCTCGGCATCGCTGACCTCGAGCGCGGCGTACGGCGCGTAGGCTTCCTTCAACTCGTCGGCCTGCCGCTCGAGGATGCCGGCCAGCACCAGCGATCCACCTGCCTTCACATGACTGCGCAGCAGCGGTGCGAGCACCTTGAGCGGCGTCGCCAGGATGTTGGCGAGCACGGTGTCGTACGCGCCTTTGGCCGCTTCGGGCAGTCCGGCATTCAACCGAACGGCGTTCGCCTCCGCGTTGAGCACGGTCGAGGAGACCGCAGCTTCATCGATATCGACAGCGTCGATGTCGGTCGCACCGAACTTGGCGGCGCCGATCGCGAGGATGCCGGAGCCGCAGCCATAGTCGAGCACACGCTGGTTGCCCAGCGAGCCCCGCGTGGCGATCCAGCGCAGGCACATGCGCGTGGTCGGGTGCGTGCCGGTGCCGAAGGCCAGGCCCGGGTCGAGCCGGATCACCTGCTTCGCCTGTGCGGGCGGCTCGTGCCACGTGGGCACGATCCAGAATTCGGGCGTGATCTCGACGGGCGCGAACTGCGATTGCGTGAGCCGCACCCAGTCCTGCTCGGGCACGGGCGCGACGCCGAGCACCTCGCAGCCCTCGAAGAAGTCTTGCAGCGCGAGCACCGACGCGGCCTCCTTCGCGAGCGCCTCGTCGGCAAACAGCGCGATCACCCGCGAACGCTGCCAGCCGTCCTTGGGCGGCGGCATGCCGGGTTCGCCAAACAGCGCCTGCTCGGCGTCGGTCTGCGCGTCGGCGTCTTCGACCGACACGCTCAGCGCATCGAGTGCGTCGAGTGCGTCGCTGAGCGTCTCGACCCGGTCTTCCGGCGCCATCAGCCGAAGTTCAAACATGACAAGCTTCCTCTGTACCAGGAACACCGAGGACCCGGCTTTGCCGGGCCTCCGGTGTTGCCCCCTGCAAGGGGGTTGGCGAAGCGACACGAAGTGCGCGAAGCCTGGGGGTGATCATCGCTTATGCGCAGCCAGCCACTCTTCCAGGTAGTGGATGTTGGTGCCGCCGGTCATGAACTTGGAGTCGACCATCAACTCGCGATGCAGCGGGATGTTGGTCTGGATGCCTTCGATCACGGTCTCGTTCAGCGCCGTGCGCATGCGCGCCATCGCCTGTTCGCGCGTATCGCCGTAGACGATGATCTTGCCGATCATCGAGTCGTAGTTCGGCGGCACGAAGTAGTTGGTGTACGCATGCGAATCGACGCGAACGCCCGGGCCGCCCGGCGGATGCCACATGGTGATGCGCCCCGGCGACGGCGTGAACTTCCACGCGTCTTCCGCGTTGAGGCGCACTTCGATGGCGTGTCCGTGCATCTGGATCTGGCGCTGCGTGAACGGCAGCTTCTCGCCGGCCGCAACCATGATCTGCGTCTTGACGATGTCGATGCCGGTGGTGAACTCCGTGACCGGATGCTCCACCTGCACGCGCGTGTTCATCTCGATGAAGTAGAACTCGCCGTTCTCGTACAGAAACTCGAAGGTGCCGGCGCCGCGGTAGCCGATCTTCTTGCAGGCAGCCGCGCAACGCTCGCCGATCTTCTCGATCAGCTTGCGCGGAATGCCCGGCGCGGGCGATTCCTCGATCACCTTCTGGTGGCGGCGCTGCATGGAGCAGTCGCGCTCGCCCAGGTAGACGGCGTTCTTGTGCTTGTCCGCGAGGATCTGGATCTCGATGTGGCGCGGGTTCTGGAGAAACTTCTCCATGTACACGGCCGCATTGTTGAACGCCGCGCCAGCTTCGGCCTTGGTCATCTGGATCGCGTTGACCAGCGCCGCTTCGGTATGCACCACGCGCATGCCGCGGCCACCGCCGCCGCCCGCCGCCTTGATGATGACCGGATAGCCGATCGCACGGGCAATGCGCTTGTTGGTGGCGGCATCGTCCGAGAGTTCGCCCTCGGAGCCGGGCACGCAAGGCACGCCGGCCTTGATCATGGCCTGCTTGGCCGACACCTTGTCGCCCATCGTGCGGATGTTGTCGGGCGTGGGGCCGATGAACTGGAAACCGCTCTGTTCCACGCGCTCGGCGAAGTTCGCGTTCTCGCTCAGAAAGCCGTAACCGGGGTGAATCGCTTCGGCGTCGGTCACTTCCGCGGCCGAGATGATGGCCGGCATGTTGAGATAGCTCTGCGCCGACGGTGCCGGGCCGATGCACACGGCCTCTTCGGCGAGCTTGATGTACTTCGCGTCGCGGTCGGCTTCCGAATACACCATCACGGCCTTGATGCCGAGTTCGCTGCAGGCGCGCTGGATCCGGAGGGCAATTTCCCCCCGGTTTGCAACCAGGATCTTCTTGAACATGGTCACTCGATGATGAACAGCGGCTGTCCGTATTCGACCGCCTGGCCGTTCTCACCAAGGATCTGGGTGACCGTGCCGGACTTGTCGGCTTCGATTTCGTTCAGGATCTTCATCGCCTCGATGATGCAGAGCGTGTCGCCTTCGCTGACCTTGCTGCCGACCTCGACGAAAGCCGGAGCGCCCGGACTCGACGAGCGGTAGAACGTGCCAACCATCGGCGATTTCACCGCATGGCCCGAAGGTGCAGCCTCGGCTGCGGGCGCGCTGGCGGCAGCAGGCGCTGCGGGGGCGCCAGCGGCCGGTGCGGCTGCCGTTTGCGGCGCAGCCAATGTTTGCACGTACTGCACCGGAGCGGCACCGCCGCCCTTGACGATGCGGACCTTGCCTTCGGTCTCAGTGATTTCCAGTTCGGAAATATTCGATTCGGACACCAGATCGATCAGTGTCTTGAGTTTGCGCAGATCCATGGGACTCCAGTGCCGGCTGAGCCGGTCTTCAGGATATAACTTGTTAACTTGTTCGAAAATCGTTGATTTTCGTCGTTTGGCGCTTAACGCCAGCGGAGGGGACGGATTCTAACCACGAACAAGTTCGCGTCGCCAAGTGTCCAGGTCGGTGGTTTCCAGCTTGCCCATTTTACGAGCCGCCACTGAACCGGCTCCGTCCAGCACCAAGGTGAAGGGCAGACCACCGCCTGTGTTGCCCAGATTCTTGACCAGTTCGGTACCCTGCAAGCCGGCCAGCCCGGTCGGATATGTCACTGGCGTGCGCTGCAGGAACTTGCGGACCGCGCTGGGCTGATCGATCGCCAAACCCACCACTTGCCAGCCGTTCGCACCGTTTTTACGGAAGAAGGCGTCGATCATGGGCATTTCCTCGACGCATGGCGGGCACCACGTGGCCCAGAAGTTCAGCAGCAGAGGCTTGCCGCGCAAACTCGACAAGACGAGGTCGCCCCCCTCCGGCCGCTCGAAGCTCTGGCCCCAGAAAGCTGCATCGAGTTGCTCACCGCCTGCTTCGCTACTGGCGCGCTCGTTCCACCAGGCACCACCAAGCCCGGCGGCCGCAGCCGCTGCCGCCACACCGGCATAGAGCATGCCGCGTCGGGTGGGCGAAGAAGTCATTCACTTGTCCTTTTCTCGTTCAATGAGGCGGCGAAGCGCGGGCAGATCACCTCGCGGCGTACGCCCCTGTGCGTCCGGCTTCAGCGCGCCCCGCAGGTCGTCGAGGTCGTAGACGAGCAGGTGCACGCCGATTTCCTCACCGAGCGCTCGGCTCGGGGCATGCACGCTCAGCGCCTCGACCTGTTCACCGTGAAAGCCGGTGACCATGCGGGGTTCGTAGTCGACATGGTGATCGATGAGTGCGATCTCCGCCGACTTGGAATCATCGCAGAACAACTGAATATAAATGTCTGACAGCCGGGTGGCCGTTCCGTGCCACACGGCACCACCGACGTGAGGACGGAAAACCGCCATGCGCTCCATCCACTCGAGGGCGAGCAGGCGCAGCGCATGCAATTCCTGGGGTTGGGTGTCGGCGCAGAAGAGCTCGATGTACTCGCGCACCTCGGCCTCGACCTCGTCGTTGTTGGGCAGCGCCGTGCGCGCCGACAGACCGAGATCGCGCAGCGCCCGCCGCTTGGCCGGGCCGTATTCCAGCCCTTCCTCGACGACGAGACGGGCTGCAGCGGCGGCGATTTCACGCTTGGACGTGTCCATCGCGGCATTTTGCCCGCAGCAGACGTCCCTCACACGAACATCAGTACGGGGGAGCAGGACAACCACGCCGCCATCCACCGGGGCATGCAATCCGCTTACCTAGAATCGACCGATGCACATTCATATTCTGGGTATCTGCGGCACGTTCATGGGCGGCGTCGCCGCCCTGGCGCGCGAGGCAGGCCATCGGGTCACGGGCTGCGATGCAGGCGTGTACCCGCCGATGAGCGACCAGCTGCGCGCCCTCGGCATCGATCTGATCGAAGGCTTCGGCGCCGACCAGCTCCTGCTCGCACCCGACATGTTCGTGGTCGGCAACGTGGTCTCGCGCGCCCGGCTGCCCGACGGCAGCCCCAAGTTTCCGCTGATGGAGGCCATTCTCGACGCCGGCAAGCCCTACACCAGCGGCCCGCAGTGGCTCGCCGAGCACGTGCTTTTCGGGCGCCATGTGCTTGCGGTGGCCGGCACGCACGGCAAGACGACCACCACGTCGATGCTGGCCTGGGCGCTCGAGAAGGGCGGCAAGGCGCCCGGCTTCCTGGTCGGCGGCGTCCCGCTCGACTTTGGCGTATCGGCCCGGCTGGGCGACGGCCCGGCCTTCGTGATCGAGGCCGACGAGTACGACACGGCCTTCTTCGACAAGCGCAGCAAGTTCGTCCACTACCGCCCGCGCACCGCAGTGCTGAACAACCTCGAGTTCGATCACGCGGACATCTTCGACGACCTGGCTGCCATCGAGCGCCAGTTCCATCATCTGGTTCGCACCGTCCCAGGGAGCGGGCGGCTGGTGGTGAACGCCACCGAAGAAAGCCTGCAACGCGTGCTGGCCCAGGGCTGCTGGAGCGAACTGGCGCGCTTCGGAGGCAACGGCGAATGGCAGGCCCGCGGTTCGCACGACGCTTTCGACGTGGTGCAGCGCGGCGAGGTGGTCGGGCGGGTCGAATGGGAGCTTTCGGGCTTGCACAACCAGATGAACGCGCTGGCCGCCATCGCCGCCGCCGAGCATGTCGGCGTACCGCCCGCCGAGGCGGCCCGCGCGCTGGGCAGCTTCCGCAACGTGCGCCGGCGCATGGAACGGCGCGGCACGGTCGAGCGGACCGGCGGCGCGATCACGGTCTACGACGACTTTGCCCACCATCCCACCGCCATCCGCACCACGCTCGACGGCCTGCGCAGGAAGCTGGACGCGGCCGGCAAGCAAAGTGAGCGCATCCTCGCGGCTTTCGAGCCCCGCAGCAACACCATGAAGCTCGGCGTGATGGCGGCCCAACTGCCCTGGAGCCTCGAATCGGCCGACCTCTCGTTCTGCCACACCGCAGGCCTCGACTGGGACGCCGCGGCGGCACTTGCGCCAATGGGCGATCGCGTCCAGGTGGCGAGCGCCATGGAGCCGCTGGTGAAACAGGTGGTGGCCGCATCGCGGCCGGGCGACCACATCGTCTGCATGAGCAATGGCGGATTCGGCGGCGTGCACGACAAACTGCTTGCCGCCTTGCGCGCGCCGGCGGCATCATGACCGCCATGGCCGTTGCGCGCGCTCGCGAACTGATCGACACCCTGAAGCTGCAGCCCCACCCCGAGGGCGGCTGGTACAGCGAGGTGTTCCGATCGGCCGCGAGCGTCATCCCGGCCGATGGCCGCGCGCCGCGCAGCGCGCTGACCAGCATCTACTTCCTGCTCGAGGCCGGCCAGCATTCCCGCTGGCATCGGGTGCTGTCGGACGAAGTCTGGGTCTACCTGGAAGGCGTGCCGCTGGCGCTGTGGACCTGCGATGCCGCCATGCGAACCGCGCCGGCCCATGTTCGCCTGGGTACGGTCGACGTCCATGGCAGCCGGCCCCAGCACGTCGTGCCCGCCGGCCAATGGCAGGCAGCCCGGCCGATCCAGGGGCACAGCTCGGGCGACTACACGCTGGTCGCCTGCCTGGTCGGGCCGGGCTTCGACTTCGCCGACTTCTCGCTGGTGCCGCCCGGCAGCGACGAGGCTGCGTCGATGCGGCACCACTGGCCCGACCTGGCCGGCATGCTGTAGAACGTCTTTCAGCCCCGGCGGCGCTTGACCGCTTGCGACAGCGTGTCGAGCACCTGCACCGAGTCGTCCCAACCCAGGCACGCGTCGGTGATGCTCTTGCCGTATTCGAGGCCCGACAGCTCGTCCTTGCCCGGCGTGAATTTCTGCGCGCCGGGCTGCAGGTGGCTCTCGACCATCACCCCGAACACGCGGTTCGAGCCGCCGGCGATCTGCGCGGCGATCTCTTTGGCCACATCGATCTGCTTCTGGTGCTGCTTGGAGCTGTTGGCATGGCTGCAATCGACCATCAGCGTGGGCGGCAGCTTGGCGGCCTGGAGATCGTTGCATGCGGCGTCGACGCTGGCGGCGTCGTAGTTCGGCGCCTTGCCGCCGCGCAGGATCACATGGCAGTCGGGGTTGCCGTTGGTCTGCACGATTGCGACCTGGCCGTTCTTGTGCACCGACAGGAAGTGATGGCCGCGCGCCGCGGCCTGGATGGCGTCGGTGGCGATGCGGATGTTCCCGTCGGTGCCGTTCTTGAAGCCGATCGGCGCCGACAGGCCCGACGCCAGTTCGCGGTGCACCTGGCTTTCGGTGGTGCGCGCGCCGATGGCGCCCCAGGCGATCAGGTCGCCGATGTACTGCGGCGAGATCACGTCGAGGAACTCGCTGCCCGCCGGCAGGCCCATGCGGTTGATGTCGATCAGCAACTGGCGCGCGATGCGCAGACCTTCGTCGATGCGGAAGCTTTCGTCGAGGTACGGGTCGTTGATGAGGCCCTTCCAGCCGACCGTGGTGCGCGGCTTCTCGAAGTACACGCGCATCACGATCTCCAGCGTGCCGGCGTACTTTTCGCGCTCGGCCTTCAGGCGGCGGGCGTATTCGAGCGCCGCGGCCGGGTCGTGGATGGAGCACGGTCCCATGACCACCAGCAGCCGATCGTCCTTGCCCGCCATGATGTTGTGGATGCTGCGGCGCGTGCCTTCGATCAGCGTCTCCACGGGCGTTCCGCGAATGGGGAAGAAGCGGATCAGATGTTCGGGAGGGGGGAGCACGTTGATGTCCTTGATGCGTTCGTCGTCGGTCTTGCTGGTTTTTTCGACGCTCGCATACCAGCTGTCGCTGGCGGGGGCAATGTTCGTGCTCATGGGTGCTTCCTTGTTGGATTGAAATCGTCAGGACAAAAAAAACCGCCGGGGGCTTGAGGCCACCGGCGGTTTTGGGAGGGTGTTCGTATGTGCTTCTTACGCGCTCGCCTCTCGTCCGCCGGAAACCGGGAACCAAAAGTAGGCAAAGAAATAAGCGCGGAGGGCGGACATGTGGGCGGAATGTAGCACGGAAAAACAAAACCCGGCTCGACGGCCGGGCGTTCGTTGTTTTCAGCGGTAACCCGATTCGTTGGGGTTGTGGATGATCCAGATCAGGTTGCCGGCGGAGTAGTCGCCCATGCCGCCGCCCGCGAAGATCAGGCGGCCCTGGCCCTTGTAGGTCATCTCGAAGCGATGGCGGTCGCTGCCGAAATAGAACGGGATGAAGGCCTTGCCCGTCACGTAGGCGCCCTGGTCGGTGGGTTGGCCGGCGAGGTCGGTGACCTGCTTGGCGCTCATGCCGATCTGCAGCCGCGCGAACTTGCTGTTGCGCGCCGGGTTGCCGGTGATCTCGCCCTCGTAGCCGTTCAGGCCCTTCACGGTGCGGCCGCTGCCGGCCTCGACCTTCGAGGAATCGACCACGTTGCCCTGGGCGTCCATGCCTGCCTTGGCGCCGCCGCGTGCCGGTGCAGCGGGAGCCGCGGCCGGTGCGGGTGCCGCTGCAGGCTGGCTGCCCGAACCGCCCCTGGATGCGCAACCGGCGGTGGCCAGCGCCACCACCGCGGTCACGGCCCACAGCACGGCGGACGAATTGATCCTGTTCCCCATCGAAATGCTCCTCGAACTCATCGTTCGCAAAAGGGCCGCAGCTTAGCAACCGAGGGAAACAGCGGGCAAGTGCCTTAAGGCCTAAGCCGTTCCACCTACTGTCAGCCCGTCGATGCGCAGCGTGGGCTGGCCGACGCCCACGGGCACGCTCTGGCCTTCCTTGCCGCAGGTGCCCACGCCTGTGTCGAGCGCCATATCGTCGCCGATCATGGTCACGCGGGTGAGCGCGTCGGGACCGTTGCCCACGATGGTCGCGCCCTTCACCGGGTACTGGATCTTGCCGTTCTCGACCCAGAAGGCCTCGCTCGCGGAGAACACGAACTTGCCGCTCGTGATGTCGACCTGGCCGCCACCGAAGTTGGTGGCGTACAGGCCCTTCTTGATGCTGGCAACGATTTCCTGCGGGTCCTTGTCGCCGCCGAGCATGTAGGTGTTGGTCATGCGCGGCATCGGCACGTGGGCATAGCTCTCGCGGCGGCCATTGCCGGTGGGCTTGACCTTCATGAGGCGCGCGTTCATCGCGTCCTGGATGTAGCCCTTGAGGATGCCGTCCTCGATCAGCACGTTGCGCTGGCTGGCGTTGCCCTCGTCGTCGACATTGAGCGAACCGCGGCGATCGGCGATGGTGCCGTCGTCGAGCACCGTGACGCCCTTGGCCGCCACGCGCTGGCCGATGCGGCCCGAGAACGCGCTGGAGCCCTTGCGGTTGAAGTCGCCTTCCAGGCCGTGGCCGATGGCCTCGTGCAGCAGGATGCCTGGCCAGCCGGAGCCGAGCACCACGGTCATCTCGCCGGCCGGGGCCGGGCGCGCGTCCAGGTTGGTCAGCGCGGCCTTGACGGCGTGGTCGACGTACTCGGCGATCTGCTCGTCGGTGAAATACGCCAGGCCGAAACGCCCGCCACCGCCGCCGGAGCCGACTTCGCGCCGGCCGTTCTGCTCGGCGATGACGGTGACAGACAGGCGCACCAGCGGACGCACGTCGGCGGCCAGCGTGCCGTCGGCACGCGCCACGAGCACCACGTCGTACTCGCTGGCCAGGCCCGCCATGACCTGCGCCACGCGCGGATCGCGCGAGCGGGCCAGCTTCTCGACCTTCTCGAGCAGCTTCACCTTGGCGGTGCTGTCGAGCGTGGCGATGGGGTCGATGCCGTCGTAGAGCGAGCGGCTGGCGGCGATCTTGCGCGCGGCGGTCTTCACTCGCGCGGTGCGGCCGGCGGAGGAAATCGAACGCACGGTGCGCGCTGCGTCGAGCAGCGAGGCCTCGGAAATGTCGTCGGAATAGGCGAAGGCGGTCTTCTCGCCGCTGACCGCGCGCACGCCGACGCCCTGGTCGATGCTGAAGCTGCCGGTCTTGACGATGCCCTCTTCCAGGCTCCAGCCTTCGCTGCGCGTGTACTGGAAGTACAGGTCGGCGTCGTCCACGCGGTGCGCGGTGATCTCGGCCAGGGCCTTGCTCAGGTGCGATTCGTCGAGGCCGAACGGCGCGAGAAGGAGCTGTTGCGCCGTGGCGAGGCGCTCGATGGTGGGTTCGCGGGAGATCATGCCGGGATTCTATGGCTCGCCCCCAGGCTGCGCGCGCTGCGTGTCGCTTCGCCTTCCCCCTGCCGGGGGCAACACCTGCGGCCCGGCGAAGCCGCTTCCGCGGTAGTCCTTGGCTCGCCCCCAGGCTGCGCGCACTTCGTGTCGCTTCGCCAACCCCCTGCCGGGGGCAACACCTGCGGCCCGGCGAAGCCGGTTCCGCGGTGTTTCTGGCTCACCCCCAGGATTCGCGCACTTCTTGTTGCTTCTCCTTCCCCTACCAAGGGCAACACCGGAGGCCCGGCAGAGCCGGTTCTTCGGTGTTCCTGACATCCTCAGTTCTGGGCCAGCTTGCGGGCCCGCGCGATCGACATCAGGATGCCGAGCCCCAGCCCCAGCGTGACCATGGCCGTGCCGCCGTAGCTGATGAACGGCAGGGGCACGCCCACCACCGGCAGGATGCCGCTCACCATGCCCATGTTCACGAAGGCATACGTGAAGAAGATCATGGTCACCGCGCCCGCGAGCAGGCGCGAGAACAGGGTCGAGGCATTGGCCGCGATCAGCAGCCCGCGGAAGATCAGAAGGACGAATGACGCGATCAGCGCCAGGTTGCCCACCAGCCCGAATTCCTCGGAATAGGCGGCGAAGATGAAGTCGGTGGTGCGCTCGGGAATGAACTCGAGGTGGGTCTGCGTGCCCTGCATGAACCCCTTGCCGCCGACACCGCCCGATCCGATGGCGATCATCCCCTGGATGATGTGGAAGCCCTTGCCCAGCGGGTCCTTGCTCGGGTCGAGCAGCGTGCACACGCGCTGCTTCTGGTAGTCGTGCAGCACACGCCAGTCGACGCCGTCGGTGCACAGCTGCGACTCGAAGCCCACGATCAGCGTGATGGCCACCGCGCCGATCACCACCGGCGGCACGATCAGCTTCCAGGGCAGCCCGGCGAAAAAGATCACCGCCAGCCCGGCCGCCAGCACCAGCAGCGAGGTGCCGAGGTCGGGCTGCTTCATGATGAGCCCGACCGGCACCGCCAGCAGCACGGTCGCCACCACGAAGTCGAGCGGGCGAAGCTGGCCTTCGCGCCGCTGGAACCACCAGGCCAGCATCAGCGGCATGGCGATCTTCAGGATTTCGCTGGGCTGGATCACCACGCCCACGTTGATCCAGCGCTGCGCGCCCTTCTTGGTGATGCCGAACAGCGCCACCGCCACCAGCAGCGCTACGCCCATCGAATAGAGCGGCACCGCGGCCAGCATGAGCTTCTGCGGCGGCACCTGCGCCACCACGAACATGATGAAGCCGGCCAGCAGCATGTTGCGGCCGTGGTCGATGAAGCGCGTGCCGTGGTCGTAGCCCGAGGAATACATGGTCAGCAGCCCGGCGAACGCGAGCAGCAGCACGGCGAAGGCCAGGAAGCCGTCGAAGCCCTGGAAGATGGGCGCAATGCGACGCGCCAGGGAGGGCTGGTTGAACACGGCAGACATGGGTGCGGATTATCCCCGCCCCGCCGGCCGCTTCAATCGAAAGAAAGCTGAACGACCGTGCGGCCAGGTCGGCTTTCGAGCGCCAGCTGCGCGCCGATGGCGCCCGCACGCTCGGCCAGCGCCCGCGGCAGGCAGGCCGCATCGAAGCCCTTGCCGTTGTCGATCACGCGCAGCTGCACGGCCTGCCCCACCATGTCGGCCTCGATGCGCAGTACGCTGGCCTGGGCATGCTGCAGCACGTTGGAGATGGCCTCGAACAGCAGGAACTGCAGTTGCCGCATGCCGTGCGCGTCGAGGCGGTCGACCATTGCCAGTTCTTCGACCGCCCATTCGAGCTCGATGCCCGCCCCCGCCAGCCGGGGTTCGAGCCGGTAGCGCGCCGCCGCCAGCAGCGCCGCGACGTCGCCGGGCGGCAGGTGAATCGAATCGATCGACAGCTTGAGCTGGTCGAGCGAGTCGCGCAGCGTGCGCAGCAGGTCGCTCGAGCTGGTCTGGCCCGACTGCAGTTGCCGGATCGCCGAACTGATGTGCGAGCCCACGCCGTCGTGCATGTCGCGCAGGATGCGCTCGCGCTCGTGCGTGCGCGCCTGGTCGCGCGCCGCTGCCTCGAGTTCCGCATACGTGGAAGCGAGTTCGCGCTCGCGCTGCGCCACCCGCTCGGCCAGCGCCGAGACCCAGCCGCGGGCCTGTACGGTGGCGGCGTGGAAGCGGCGCAGCACGATCAGCAGCAGCGCGATGCCGAAGAACACCGACGAATAGCGCACCCAGGTGGTTTCGCCGTACGCGTCGCTCAGGCGAATCACCAGCCAGTCGCGCGCGCCGAAGGCCACCGTCACGAGGGCCGCGCCAGCCACCAGCCACTGCTCGGTGCTCGGCCGCCGCGCCGTGGCGACGACGAACGCCGTCACGAAGCCGGCGATGAACACGATTTCCAGCGCCAGCCAGCCGGTGAGCCACATCGGTTCCTCGCGGTGCAGGGCGAGCGATGCCGCCGCCACGGTGCCGGCGACCACGGCGGCGAACGGCCAGCGCAGCCACCGCAGGCGAGCGTTGTCCGACCAGCCGGCCAGGTGGTAGCAGAACATCATGGCGGAAGCGGCCCAGCCCGCATAGCAGGTGGCCATCAACACCCCCCACGCGCCCCAGGGCAGCGGCGGATCGGCAATGACGCCGTCGGCCACGCGGATGGCCCAGCAGAACTCGGCCAGCGCGGCCCACAGATAGATCCCGTCGCGCCCGGAGCCTGCGCTGTCGCGCGCCCCCACCTGCGTGAGCCACAGGCCCAGCGCGATGCCGCTCACCATCAGGCTGAAGGCGGTGAGCAGCACCGAGCCGGTGAAACGCCACGCATAGGCGCTCTCGAACAGTTCGGTGCGCACCGGCGCTGCCGGGCCGATCACCACGTGCGACAGGCCCGCGCGGCGGGCACTGTCCGCGCGGATGCGGATCTGCAGGTGGTTGTCGCCCTGGCGCAGCAGCCGGCCGGGCACCGGCACGTAGATGGGCGCCTTGGCGTAGTCTCCCCCGTTGCCGTGGCCCAGGTCGCCGTAGACCTGCAGCAGCGCGTCGTTGAGTTGCACCTCGAAAACGCTGCCCACGCGCGGAATGAAGATGCCCCATGGTGTTTCGGGCGCGGAATCCAGCCTGAACGGCAGGTCGAAGCTCGCCGTACCCGGACGGCCGTGGTGCTCGCGGTCCCAGTGGTAGGACAGCTCGACCGGGCCGGTGCGCGTGAGGCCGTCGACCGAGGTCGTCACGGTGCCGTGCCGCAGTTCGATCGGCGCTTCCGCCGCCGCGGCGCGCGAGAGCCCGCCCGCCGCGCCGAGGACCGAGATGAGAAACACTGCCAGCCACCACGCCAACAGCGACGCCGGGCCCGGCCGCAACCGCCGCATCTGCCGTCAGCCCGGGTGGGACAGCAGGCCGAGCCGCGTCGCTTCGAAGACCGCTTCGCTCTTGGAGTGCACCGCGAGTTTTCCGTACAGGTTCTTGATGTGGGTCTGCACCGTATGCACGCTCAGCCCCTTGAGCCGCGCGATCTCGGCGTACGAGAAACCGCGCGCGATGAGCGTGAGCACTTCGTGCTCGCGCCCCGACAGCAGCCCGCGGTCGGCGTCCTCGGAAACCGCCTCGGGCGGCACGCCCGGTACCACGACGCCGGGCACGGCCGCCGACTGCAGGCTGCGGTACTTGGCAAGCACCCGTCGCGCGATCATGGGGGAGATGGGCGAGGCGCCAGCCTTCATCTCCACGATGGTCTGCGCGATGTCCTCGGGTGCGGCGTCCTTGTGGATGTAGCCCACGGCGCCGGCCTCGATGCTGGCGAGCACGTTTTCCTCGTCGCCGAAGACTGAGACCACGAGCGGCTCGCAGCCGGGAAAGCGCGTGACTGCGTCGCGGATCACGTCCAGGCCGGTGCCGTCGGGCATGCCGAGATCGACCAGCAGCACGTCGGGGATGATGGTGGTGCGGCCGAGCCAGGCCAGCGCCTCCTGGACCGTGCCGGCGCTGCCGAGCCAGAGAAGGCGCGGGCTGCGCTGCACGCTCGCCTCGAAGAATGCGCGCGCGCGGCTGTCGTCTTCAACGACCAGCACGCCCCATCGGCGTGGCGTCGCGTCGTGCGGGGCCTCAGTGTTCATGGGCGCAAGCATAAGCCGCGGCACCCGCCGCAGCTTCGGGCGCGCATACCCTGTTCATGGGATGCGCACGACCGTTCGCTCCATGAAACTTGCGCCGCCTTTCGACGGCGCGGACGACACCGGCGGCACTGCATCGAATGCCGTTGTTTGCAGAGGCAAAGTAACTCGAACGTAAACCCGCCAGACGGCGTCGGCCCCGGCCTGAATACTTTCGAGTTCCTGAGACGCAGCGCGCCCTTGCGCAGGCAAGCAGGACGTCCGCACACCCCGAGCACGGATCGGCTCGATCTTTACCGAAGAACCCCGGCCAGCGGGGTTTTTGTACGTTGGAAGCGGCCTCGCGAGAACAGACCTCATGCAAAATTACCTCGTCCCGGCCAGCGCGGTGCAACGTCAGCGCCTCGCGTCTCTTCCTCGCATGGATCCGCAAACCACTCATCTGTTGTACCTGCACGGCTTCCGGTCGTCGCCCCGCTCCACCAAGGCAAGGCTCATGGCGGAGCGCGTCGCGCAACGCCATCCCGATCTGCAATGGTGGTGCCCGCAGCTGCCACCGTCGCCGCACGACGCCATCGACATGGTGATGAAGGGCATCGCCCACTGGCCGCGCAAGTCGATGGCGGTGGTGGGCTCGTCGCTCGGCGGCTTCTATGCGACCTACGTCGCCGGCATGACCCGCTGCCGCGCCGTGCTGCTGAACCCCGCCGTCCACCCGGCGCGCGACCTCACCCGCTACATCGGTGACCAGACCGTCTGGCACGACCCGTCCGAGCACTTCTATTTCCGTCCTGAATACATCCACGAGCTGCGCGCCATGGAAGTCGGCCAGCTCACGCGCCCCGAGCGCGTTTTCGCGATCATCGCCAAGGGCGACGAGGCGCTCGACTGGCACGAGATGTCCGCCCGCTATCCCGACAGCAACATCAAGCTGCTCGAGGGCGGCGACCACGCCCTGTCGGATTTCGAGAAGGCGCATCTCGACGACGTGATGGCGTTCATCAACCCGGTCTAGGCACACCCCCGGCTTCGCGCACTTCGTGCCGCTGCACCAGCCCCGTTGCAGGGGGCGATGCCCGCGGCCCGGCGACGCCGGTTCCGCGGCATCCTGGAACTCGGTCGCGCCGGTTTTCAGCGTGGGACAATCGCGGGATGTTTGTATTGTTTGAAGAAGCCGGCAAGTACCTCGGCGGCCGCGTGCTGTCGGAGGCCGAAGCGTCGGCGCAGGTCGAGCTCGAGACGGGCAAGCGCGTCAAGGTCAAGGGCGCCAACATCGTGCTGCGTTTCGAGAAGCCGTCGCCCGCCGAGCTGATCGCCGAGGCGCGCACGCTCGCCGCCACCATGGACCTCGACCTCGCCTGGGAGTTCGCGCCGGAAGGCGAATTCGGCTTTGCCGAACTGGCCGCGGAATATTTCACCGACAAGCCGTCGCTCGCCCAGCAGGCAGCCGCATTGTTCGGTGTGTTCGAGGCGCCGCACTACTTCCGCCGCGCAGGCAAGGGACGCTTCAAGAAGGCGCCGGCCGAGATCGTGCAGCAGGCGCTGGCCGCCATCGAGAAGAAGAAAGCCGTCCAGGCGCAGATCGCCGAGTGGGCCGGGCAACTGGCCGAAGGCGTGTGTCCCGCGCCGGTGCGCGAGCAGCTCTACAAGATCCTCTTCAAGCCCGACAAGAACGCCCCCGAATACAAGGCCGTGGTCGACGCCGCGCGCGCCACGCAGCGCGCGCCGCTCGACCTGCTGGAGCGTGCGGGCGCGATCGACTCGCCCTACCAGTTCCACTGGCGGCGCTTCCTGTTCGAGAACTTCCCCAAGGGCACCGGCTTCCCCGCACTCGCGGCGCCCGCCATCGTCGACGAACTGCCCGTGGCCTCCGGCGTCCAGGCCTTCTCGATCGACGATTCCCAGACCACCGAAATCGACGATGCGCTCTCGGTGCAGGGCCTTTGTACCGGCACCGTCACGGTCGGCGTCCACATCGCGGCGCCGGCGCTGGCGATCACGCCGGGCAGCGCCATCGACAACGTGGCGCGCGCGCGCATGTCGACGGTCTACATGCCGGGCTACAAGATCACGATGCTGCCCGACGACGTGGTCGACACCTACACGCTGCTCGAAGGCGGCGACCGCCCCGCGGTGTCGCTCTATGCACGCTTCGACGAAGCCACGCTCGAGCTGCAGGGTACCGAAACCAGGCTGGAACGCGTGCCGATCGTCGCCAACCTGCGCCACGACCAGCTCGACACCGTCGTCACGCAGCAGTGGCTCGAAGACACCGCGTTCCAGAACGAGCACACGCCCGAAACCGCGGCCAGCCTGCGCGCCCCGCTCTCCTTCCTGTTCCGCCTGGCGAAGCAGCTGAAGGCGCAGCGCGAAGTGGTGCGCGGCAAGCCCGAGAACTTCAACCGGCCCGACTACAACTTCCGCCTCGTCGGCAACGACGGCGAACCCTCCGGCAGCGAGCAGGTGCAGATCAGCACGCGCCAGCGCGGTGCGCCGCTCGACCTGATCGTGTCCGAGGCCATGATCCTGGCCAACAGCAGCTGGGGCGGCTGGCTCGGCGAGCTCGGCGTGCCCGGCCTCTACCGCAGCCAGGCGAGCCTCGCGCCCGGCATCAAGGTGCGCATGGGCACGCGCGCATTGCCGCACGCGGGCCTGGGCGTGAAGAGCTACGCCTGGAGCACCTCGCCGCTGCGCCGCTACACCGACCTCGTGAACCAGTGGCAGATCATCGCCGCCGCGCGGCACGGCAAGACCGCCGCGCTGGCCGCGCCGTTCAAGCCGAAGGACGCCGACCTCTTCTCGATCCTGTCGGGCTTCGATGCGGCCTATGCCACGTACAACGCCTACCAGGGCGGCATGGAACGCTTCTGGACGCTGAAGTACCTGCAACAGCAGGGCATCACCGAACTCGAGGCCACCGTCATCAAGGACCTGCCGAACGGCGCGCTGGTGCGTGCCGAGACGCTGCCGCTGGTGTTTCCGGTGGCGGGCCAGCAGGAGCGCGGCGCCCGCCTGCGCGTGAAGCTCGGCGAGATCGACGAGATCGCGCTCGACGTGAGCGGCACCGTGCTCGAACGCCTCGACACGCCGAAGGCCGATGCGGCCGCCGACGAGGAAGGCGACGAGGACGAAGAAGTGGTTGCAGGACCGATCGCCATCGCCGTCGACCTGAACGACAGCGAGGCAGCGCCCGAAAACACGCCCGCATGAATTCCGGCGGATCGTCCGGAGAAGTGCGTCCCCTGGAGGAATTTCGAGAATGAACTTCAAGGACCTCAGCACGCTGCAGATTGCACTGGGCGTGTCGGTCATTGCGCACGCCGCGCTGCTCGCGGTGCGCTTCGTCGATCCCGAATCGTTCAACAAGGTCTTCAGCGAAACGCCGCTCGAGGTGATCCTGGTCAACAGCAAGACCAACGAGAAGCCCGACCCCAGCGCGCGCGTGATGGCGCAGACCGCACTGGCCGGCGGCGGCGACCTCGACAAGGGCCGTGCCACCAGCCCGCTGCCGCCGTCGAGCTTCACCACCATGGGCGACTCCTTCGAGGATTCGCGCCGCCAGGTCGAGGCCATGCAGGCCCAGCAGATGCAGCTGCTCGCGCAGCTCAAGCGTGAACTGGCCAGCATGCCGGTTCCCGATCCGCGCAACGCCGGCGACCCGACCGAAGCCGCGGCACGCGAAGACAAGCGCCGCCAGATGGTCGAGCTGCTCGCGGAGATCGAGCGCCGCGTGAACGAGGAGAACGCGCGACCCAAGAAGCGCTACCTGAGCCCCGCCACGCGCGAGGCCGCTTACGCGATCTACGTCGACTCGCTGCGCCGGCGCATCGAGCTCAAGGGCACGGAGAACTTCCCCACGGCAGCCGGCAGGAAGCTCTACGGCGAGCTCAAGATGACCATCACCATCAACCACGACGGCAGCGTGCTCGACACGGCGGTCGACGAAAGCTCCGGCGACGTCACGCTCGACAGGCGCGCACAGGCGATCGTGCGCAGCGTCGGCAACTTCGGCAAGTTCACCGACGCCATGCGCAAGCAGACCGACCAGATCGTGCTGCAGTCGCGCTTCAAGTTCACGCGCGACGAGACCATCGAGCTCTCGTCCCAGTAACCAGACGACGCGCAACGGCAGCACGGCCCGCGCGCCAGGAGACAAGGGCCATGGACCTGTACTGTGTAATGGGCAATCCCGTCGAGCACAGCCGCTCGCCGCGCATCCACGCGCGCTTTGCCGAACTCTGCGGCCAGCAGATCGAATACGGCCGGCGGCTGGTGCCGGTCGGCGCCTTCGCCGAAGGCATCGCGGCCTTCCGTCGGGAAGCCGCCGAACGCGGCGACACCGCACGCGGCTGCAACATCACCGTGCCCTTCAAGCTCGACGCCGCCGCGCTGGCACAGCACACCAGCGAGCGCGCCACGCTCGCGCAGGCGGTGAACACGCTGCGCTTCGCGGACGACGGCAGCATCCACGCCGACAACACCGACGGCATCGGCCTCGTCAACGACATCGTGCACAACGCGGCGGTGCCGCTCGCCGGCAAGGCGCTGCTGCTGATCGGCGCGGGCGGCGCGGCGGCCGGCGTGCTCGGACCGCTGCTCGACGCCGGCGCCTCGCGCGTGGTGGTGGCCAACCGCACCGTCGGCAAGGCCGTCGAGCTGGTGCGCCGCCACGCGGCCATTGCGCTGCGCCATGGCGCGTCGCTGGAGGCCTGGGCGCTCGACGAAGTGCCGGGCAGCTTCGACGTGGTTGTCAACGCGACCGCCTCCAGCCTTGCGGGAGACGCGGTGCCGGTGAACGCCAGCGTGCTGCGCGAAGGCGGGCTCGCGGTCGACATGATGTACGGCCCCGCGGCGGCCGGTTTCATGGCCTGGGCCGAGGCGCACGGCGCGACCGCGCGCGACGGGCTCGGCATGCTGGTCGAGCAGGCGGCCGAGGCGTTCGAGATCTGGCGCGGCGTGCGCCCGCCGTCGGCGCAGGTGCTGGCCGAAGTGCGCGCCGAGCTGAAATGAAAGCCCTGCTGCGCCTCATCGCCTGCCTCGTGATGGCGGGCGTGGCGCTCGAGCTGTTCTTCGTGGTGCGCATCGCGGCCATGGCGGTGATCGATCCGCAGAGCACCTCGTTCCAGCGCTCAGAGGCCTGGCAGGTCGCCATCCACAAGGGCAGCGAAGGCGGCTGGCGGCAGGAGTGGGTGCCGTACGCGCAGATCAACGACACCCTCAAGCGCGCGGTCATCGCGAGCGAGGACGCAGGCTTCGTCGACCACAACGGCGTGGAGTGGGAAGCCATCGAGCGCGCGCGCCAACGCAACGCCAAGGCCGAGGAACTGGCCGCCAAGCGCGCCGCGCGTGCGGCTGCGCGCGGCAAGCCGGTGCAGCCGGTGCGCCTGCGCGGCGGCTCGACGATCACGCAGCAGCTGGCCAAGAACCTGCTGCTGTCCGGCGAGCGCACGATGCTGCGCAAGGGCCAGGAGCTGGTGCTCGCCACGCTGCTCGAGGTGTTCCTCGACAAGCGGCGCATCCTCGAGCTCTACCTCAACAACGTCGAGTGGGGCGAAGGCGTCTTCGGCGCGGAAGCCGCGTCCCAGTACTACTTTCGCAAGTCCGCCGCGCGGCTTACCGCCAACGAGGCGGCGCGCCTCGCGGTGATGCTGCCGAGTCCCAAGTTCTTCGAGCGCCGGCCCGGCTCGCCTTACCTGAGCGGACGCGCGTCGACCGTCATGGCGCGGATGTCCTCGGCCGAACTGCCCTGACGGCATCGCGCAGGCCTTCGAGGGCCAGCACCGACGCGAAGCCGATCGTGTAGGCCAGCACGTCCCACCAGTCGGCGGTGCTGCCGAGCACGATGCGCAGCGCGCGGTTCGGAATGCGCAGGTGCCACGCCGACGCCAGGTACTGCCCCAGCTCGACCGCGCATCCCACGGCCAGCGCGGCCAGCGCCAGCGGCAGCACGCGCGCACCGATCGCGGTCTTGAACACGAAGTACACCCACACCACGGCCAGCACGTCGCCGAAGAAACTTCGCAGCCACCCCCAGCGTGCGCCGACGGTGGCCAGCAGCACGAGCAACACGAACAGGGCCACCGCCCACGCCAGGGAAAGAGGATCGAAACGCCATCGCATGGCCCGTATCATCGCGCCCATATGCTCGCAAAGCTCACGGGTTGGTTGTTGCTCGGGATCGTACGGTTGCTCACGGGCGCGCAGGCGCGCTGGTATGGCTGTCCGCCGAAGGCAGAGCAGCGCATCTACTTCGCCAACCATCAGAGCCACGCCGACCTCGTCATGATCTGGGCCGCGCTGCCCGAGGAACTGCGCAGCATCACGCGCCCGATCGCGGCGCGCGACTACTGGGCCAACACACCGGTCAAGCGCTGGATCACGACGGAGGTGTTCAACGCGGTGTACGTGGAGCGTGCCGCGACGGCAGCAGCCCCTGCTGCCGCAACCGCCGGCATCGAACCCGTGCAGGCTGCATCGGAAGCACCGTTGCCGCAGGCCGGGCGCATCGAGCCCACGATGGAGCCTCTGCTGCAACCGATGCCCGTGCCTTCACCCGCCGTTGTCGACGCGGTGCCGGAAGCGCAGGGCCGTCTCGATCTCCCTGACCCCCCTGCCCCGCCGCCGCCCACCGCGCCGGATTCCTTGGGACCCGAAGCACCCGCCGACGCGTCGCCCCCCGCTTCCGACCCGCTTGCACCGCTCGTCGACGCGCTGCGCAGCGGCGACTCGATCATCATCTTTCCCGAAGGCACGCGCGGCCACACCGGCGAGCCGCAGAAGTTCAAGTCGGGCCTCTATGCGCTGGCCACCATGTTCCCCGATGTCGTGCTGGTCCCGGCCTGGATCGACAACGTGCAGCGCGTCATGCCCAAGGGCGAGATCGTGCCGGTGCCCATCCTCTGCTCCGTGACCTTCGGCGCGCCGATCCGCGTCGAGGAAGGCGAGGAGCGCCGCCCTTTTCTCGACCGTGCGCGCGCCGCCGTGATCGCATTGCGCGACGTCTGAAATGCCCCCACGCTCATCACTTCGTGTATCGCTGGCTCCCGGGGGGACGCAGGCCTCCCTTCGGGCTGCCCGGCGGGAAGCCTGACATGAACCAGTTCCTGCGCAACCTCAGTCCGACCCAGCAGGTCGCGGCGCTCTTCCTCATCGTCTTCGGCGTGCTCGTGATCGTGAGCACCACCGCCTTCTTCCTGAGCTTCAGGGAACGCCGCAACCCGGTGCACGATGCAGCCTGGCAGGCCGAGCTGGCGCACTTCCGCGCGCTGCTGGGCACGACCTGGTTCATGGTGGTGGTCTTCTGGATCGGCTGGGCCCTCGGCGAGACCGTGGCCACGGTGCTGTTCGCGCTCATCGCCTTCTTCGCGCTGCGCGAGTTCATCACGCTCTCGCCCACGCGGCGCGGCGACCACCGCAGCCTGATCCTCGCGTTCTTCGTGGTGCTGCCGATCCAGTTCTGGCTGGTGGCGACCGCGCGCTTCGACCTGTTCACCGTGTTCATCCCGGTGTACGTGTTCCTCGCAATCCCGGTGGCCAGTGCGCTGGCCAACGACCCGAGCCACTTCCTCGAGCGCAACGCCAAGCTGCAGTGGGGGATCATGGTCTGCGTCTACGGCATGAGCCACGTGCCGGCGTTGCTGCTGCTGAGCTTTCCGGGCTACGAGGGCAAGAGCGCCTTCCTCGTCTTCTTCCTGGTGTTCGTGGTGCAGACCTCGGTCCTGGTGCAGCACCTGATCTCGCGGCGCATGCAGCGCGCACCCTTCGCGCCCAACGTGAGCCGCAGCTTCAACTGGACCAGCTGGGGCATCGGCATCGTCGTGGCGAGCCTGGTGGGCGCGCTGTTCTCGTTCATCACGCCGTTCAAGTTCGGCCAGGCGCTCGCGGTGTCGGTCATCGCCTGCATCGCGGGCTCGATGGGGCACCTGGTGATGAAGGCGCTCAAGCGCGACCGCGGCATTCCGAACTGGGGCAAGAAGGGCGTGGGCGTGACGGGTGCCAACGGCCTGCTCGACCGCGTCGATGCCCTGTGCTTCGCTGCGCCGATCTTCTTCCACTCGATCCGGTGGTACTTCAACGCATGAACTAGGTACACCCCCAGGATGCGCGCACTTCGTGTCGCTTCTCCTTCCCCCTCGCCGGGGGCAACACCTGCGGCCCGGCGGAGCCGGTTCCGCGGTATTCCTGGCACACCCCCAGGCTGCGCGCACTTCGTGTCGCTACTCCTTCCCCCTCGCCGGAGGCAACACCTGCGGCCCGGCAAAGCCGGTTCCGCGGTGTTCCTGGTACACCCCCAGGCTTCGCGCACTTCGTGTCGCTTCTCCTTCCCCCTCGCCGGGGGCAACACCTGCGGCCCGGCGAAGCCGGTTCCGCGGTGTTCCTGGCTCACCCCCAGGCTTCGCGCACTTCGTGTCGCTACTCCTTCCCCCTCGCCGGGGGCAACACCTGCGGCCCGGCGGAGCCGGTTCCGCGGTATTCCTGGAAGGGTTCCGGAGGCACGGCTGTGGGGTGCCGTGTTTCGGAGATCGGTGAGCCTCAGGCCTTGCGTCGCACCACGCGATCGAAGGCCTGCTTTGCCTTGCGGCCGAGCGCCTTCGCCTTCAGTGCCTGCAATTCGCGCATGAGGCGCGTGCGCTGGTCGGCCGAAAGCGCGGTGCCGAAGCGGCCGAGCGCCTGCTCGAGCACCGCGCGCTGCGCTTCGACCCTGCCCTGCCGGCCCTCGGCCTCGGCCAGCCATTCGCAGGCGTTGGCGACGCGTTCGCGCAAGGCGGCATCGCCGGACTCGCCGAAGCGCGCGATGAGCAGGCGGTAAGCCTTGGCCTGGCCGGCCGGGTCGCCCATCTTGTCGAGCGCCTTGGCCTTGTTGATCATCGCCTTGGCCGCCCACAGTTGCAGCACGTTCTCCCTGGCCGCGGCCGTGCGCGTGATCGCCTCGTCGTAGCTGGCCACGGCCTCGGCCAGCCGGCCGGCCTGGCGCAGGGCGGCCCCCTTGCGGAACAGCGCGCCAGCGACGCGCCCGCGCAGGTCGGGCAGCTCGGAGTTGCCCCAGCGCGCCACGATCTGGTCGTGCACGCGCATCTCTTCGTCAGGGCGGCCGAGGCGGTCGAGCGCGGTGCTCTTGTATTGAAGGCTCAGCGCGACCTGCTCCTGCATCTCGGTGGACGCGTCCGCGCCGTAGCGCGCATCCATCGCATCGGCAGCCGCGATCACCTCGTCGAAGCGCTCGAGCGCCACGAGGCAGAAGGTCTTGTGCACCAGCGCCCGCGCGCACTGGCGGCGCAGTTCGGGATGCGTCGACGCGGCATGCGCCGCGAGCACCTCGTCGAACAGTGCAATGGCTTCGAGCGACTCGCCCGCGTCGCCGTGCCTGCGGCCTTCCTTGACCTTGTCGCGCACCTCGTCGCGCAGGGCGGGCGGAAGTTCGCCCGCATCGGCCGGTCCGGCCTTGCGCAGGCGTTTCAGGCAGGACTGCCGGCCTGCGGTGGCCTTGGCCAGCATGTCCTGCAGTTCGGGCGCCACGGCATCGCGCAGCGTGTTCATGAGCTTCTCGTACACGCCGAGCGCCTCGTCGGTACGCCCGAGCTGTTCGAGCAGCACGTAGCCCTTGTTGAGCAGCGTGCTCGCCACGGTGCGCTGCACCACGGCATCGGTGTCGCGCGCGAAGGTGACCAGCGTCCGGTCGCAGGCCGCGAGTGCGGCCTCGCCGTCGCCCTGGTCGCGCAGCCCGACGGCCCAGTCGTAGGCACGCACCATTGCCATGCGGCGCACCTGCGACGAGGCGTCGCGGCCGTAGCGCTCGAGCAGCCAGCCCACCAGCTCGGCGCGGCGCGCCTGCTCGTCGAGGCCGAGGCCGTCGAAGAACAGCGTCAGCGCACGCACGCCCTCCAGCCGGAGTTCGGGCGCGGCATCGGCGAGGCCGGCCTCGATCTGGTCGGCCACCTGCAGGCACAGCACCTGGGCCTGCGTGTGCTGTGCCAGCTCTCGCAGGTTCGCCACCGAGGCCAGCCGCGCGCGTGCCACGCGCAGCACCACGGCCGGGTCGGTGCCGGCGTCGAAGCGCTCGATGGCGGCATCGAGCGTGGCAAGCGCGTCCTGCGGCAGGCCGCGGTGGTGTTCGAGCTCGGCCTTCAGCAGGCGCGCGTCCAAGCGCCATGCGTCGAATGCGGCATCGGCCCGGGCATCGAGCAATTCGCTCATGAAGTCGCACGCCTCGCAGCGCGCTGCCGGTTCGTCGATGAGCCACGTGCGCTGGTAGAGCGCCTGCGCGATGTGCTCGCGGATCTCCGGCTCGCTGCGCTGGCCGTGCGCGGCGACCAGGCGATCGAGCGTTGCGAGCGCATCGGCCGGCCGGTGCAGCTGGCGCAGCATGTGCGCGAGCAGGCGCAGCGCCTGGCAACAGGGCACCACCACCGCGGTCTCGGGCATGCCGCCGAACTCCTCGATGATGCGGCTGCAGGCGGCCAGCGCTTCGGCGCGGCGACCGAGGTCGTTCAGCAGCTCGGCGCGGCGCAGGCTCGCGGCGGCGCGCTCGCCCGGATGCTGCAGGCTCTCGAGCAGGGCCTGCGCTTCGTCCAGTTGCTGCTGCGCGGAGGACTCGACTACATTCACATTCGCTTCCTTGTGTGGCGCGCCGCGCTCGCAGCGCGGGCGGACTGTACGGACCGGGGCGCATTCTGCCCTCGATCGCGCGGCTTTCGAGCCCGGTTTCGCTGGTCTTTCGACACTCTTTATCCCGGCTTAGGCCTTTACGTTTCCTTTCATGCGCATTCTTGGCATCGACCCCGGCTTGCAGACCACCGGCTTCGGCGTGGTCGACTCGGACGGCCATGCGCTGCGCTATGTCGCCAGCGGCACCATCAGCACCCGGCACCTGGGCACGGGCAACCTGCCGGCACGCCTGAAGGTGCTGTTCGACGGCATCGCGGAGATCACCGCGCGCTACCAGCCCGATGCGTCGGCGGTGGAAATCATCTTCGTCAACGTCAATCCGCAGTCGACGCTGCTGCTCGGGCAGGCGCGCGGCGCATGCGTGACCGCGCTGGTGAGCAACAACCTCTCCGTGGCCGAGTACACCGCGCTGCAGATGAAGAAGGCCGTGGCCGGCCACGGCCAGGCAGCCAAGGCGCAGGTGCAGGAAATGGTGCGGCGCCTGCTCGACCTGCCCGGCGTGCCCGGCGCCGACGCCGCCGACGCGCTGGGCATCGCCATCACGCACGCGCAGGTGGGGCGGTCGATGGCGCGTCTGGCAGAAGCGGCGGAGCTGTCGAAGACGCATGCCGGCACCTACCGGCAAGGGCGTTCGCGCTGAAGCACACGGGCCGCCGGCGCGCTCCAGCGGCCTGGCCTCCTGCCGCTAGCGCCTGAAGTCCAGCCGGCCGCCGGGCCAGCGTCCGTCGATGCGGCGGTGGTCGACAATCAGGCCAACCCACGGCTGCGTGATGGCCGGGTTGCCCAGGTTGATGTAGCGGCCGGCGAGCCTGCCCGGGCCCGTCTGGCGGACATCGAGCAATGCGCGGCGCGCGCCGCCGTCCCAGTCGAACAGCACGTAGATGCGGCCGTTGGCGCGCTGCACAGTGGCCTGGCCTTCCTTCCAGGCGGACGCTGTGTCGCCGGGGATCGTCGGGTCCGCACCGCCGTTCCAGCGGCTGGACCATTCACCCTCGAGCGATGCCTGTGCTTCGTCTCGCGCGATGCCCCAGCCATTCGCGTTGTCGTCGGAGGCCGAGCCGTCGAGCCGGACACCGGCCGCGAACGTATCGATGTCGTCACCGTCCGGATCGGGCGCATCCTGCACGCCGAACGGATTGCGGGTGGGTGGGGTGGATGTGCTCATGGCGCCATCGTGCGCGGCGCGGTGCCATGCGGCATGCCGTTTCCGGACATGCGACCGGCGATGCAAACTAGGCGATGCGCTCGGCGATCAGCACCGCGAAGAAGCCGAATGCCGCAAGCAGCGTCCACTTCAGCACGATCCAGCCCAGGCGCCGGTACTTGACCTGCCCGGTGCCCGCATAGAACGCGAAGCACACGCCGGCCACCAGCAGGAGCAGCAGGATGGCCCAGCGGAAAAGGAGCATCGTGGAGGCGAGGCCTACCAGGCCCGCGCGACTTCGCCGAAACCGCGCGGCGCGCGCTTCTCGTCCTCGAAGGTCACGACTTCGTAGGCATCGCTGTGCGAGAGCAGTTCGCGCAGCAGCTTGTTGTTGAGCGCATGGCCCGAGCGGAACGCGGTGTACGCGGCCAGCAGCGGCTTGCCGATGATGTACAGGTCGCCCATGGCGTCGAGGATCTTGTGCTTCACGAACTCGTCGTCGTAGCGCAGACCGCCGGCATTGAGCACCTTGGTGTCGTCCATCACGATGGCGTTGTCGAGGCCGCCGCCGAGCGCGAGGCCCTTGCTGCGCATGTACTCGACCTCCTTGGTGAAGCCGAATGTGCGTGCACGCGCGATGTCGCGGCTGTAGGAGCCGGTTCCCAGGTCGAACTCGACGCGCTGGCCGGTGGAGTTCACCACGCGGTGGTCGAAGTCGATCTCGAAGCTGAGCTTGTAGCCGTGGTACGGCTCCAGGCTCGCCCACTTCTCGTTGGCGCCCTCGCCTTCGCGCACCTCGACCTTGCGGGTCACGCGGATGAAGCGGCGCGGCGCCTTCTGCAGCGCGATGCCCGCGCTCTGCAGCAGGAACACGAAGGACGAGGCCGACCCGTCGAGGATCGGCACTTCGTCGGCCGTGATGTCGATGTAGAGGTTGTCGATGCCCAGGCCCGCGCAGGCAGACATGATGTGCTCGACGGTCTGCACCTTCGCGCCGCCGGTGGAGACCGTGGACGCCAGGCGCGTGTCGGTGACCGACTCGGCCGTCATGCGGATGTCGACCGGTTCCGGCAGGTCGACGCGCCGGAACACGATGCCCGTGTCGGCCGGAGCCGGTCGCAGCGTCAGCTCCACGCGCTGGCCGCTGTGAAGCCCCACGCCCACGGCGCGGCTGATCGACTTGAGGGTTCGTTGTTGCAGCACGCCCGCGATTTTAGGCGCGTGCCGGGCATGACGCCCTATGCCCCTGGCTATGGCACCGATAGACATGGGTTCTATGAAAAGCCCCCGCGGTGGACGCAAAGGGCACGAAGTGAACGCAGCGTGTAGAGCCAGCGGAAGTCCCTTTCAGGTCTTCCCGAACCCCTTGCGAACCCTCGTGCCCTCTGCGTACGCAGGCCTCTTCGCGAGACACCGCGGAACCGGCTCTGCCGGGCCGCAGGTGTCGCCCCCGGCAGGGGGTTGGCGAAGCGACACGAAGTGCGCGCAGCCTGGGGGCGAGCCAGTATCAGTCGGCCTGGCGGCGCAGGAAGGCCGGGATCTCGAAGTCGTCCATGCCGCCCGAGGACAGCGCGTCCACCTTCGCGGCGGCCATCGTGCGGTTCGTGCGCCACACGCTGGGGACGGCCATGCCGTCGTAGTTGGGCTGGCTGCCGCCGCCCACGCCGGCGTGACCCACGCCACCGAGCGTCGGCACGGTGAACGGGATGTTGTCGGTGCCGGTGCGGATCACTTCGAGCGTCGGTGCCTGGCGGCGTGCATCGGCACGCGACAGGCCCGTGGCCACCACGGTCACGCGCATCTCGTCGCCCAGGCTGTCGTCATAGGCGGCGCCGTAGATCACGTGCGCGTCCGGCGAAGCGTAGGCGCGGATGGTGTTCATCGCCAGCTTCGATTCGTTCAGCTTCAGCGAGCCCTTCGATGCAGTCACCAGCACCAGCACGCCCTTGGCGCCCGAGAGGTCGATGCCTTCGAGCAGCGGGCAGGCCACGGCCTGTTCCGCGGCGATGCGCGCACGGTCCGGGCCTGCAGCGGCTGCCGTGCCCATCATGGCCTTGCCGGGTTCGCCCATTACGGTGCGCACGTCTTCGAAGTCGACGTTCACGCCGCCGTACTCGTTGATGATTTCCGAGATGCCGCCCACGGCGTTTTTCAGCACGTCGTTGGCTTGCGCGAAGGCTTCGTCCTGCGTGACGTCCTCGCCCAGCACGTCGAGCAGCTTCTCGTTGAGCACCACGATGAGCGAGTCGACGTTGGCTTCGAGCTCGGTCAGGCCGGCGTCGGCATTGGTCATGCGACGGCCGCCTTCCCAGTCGAAGGGCTTGGTGACCACGCCCACGGTAAGGATGCCCATTTCCTTCGCCACGCGCGCGATCACGGGTGCAGCGCCGGTGCCGGTGCCGCCGCCCATGCCGGCCGTGATGAACAGCATGTGCGCGCCGTCGATGGCCGCGCGGATGTCGTCCACCGCGAGCTCGGCCGCTTCACGGCCCTTGTCGGGCTTGCTGCCGGCGCCCAGGCCGCTGGTGCCGAGCTGGATGATCTTGTGCGCGTTGCTGCGTTGCAGTGCCTGCGCGTCGGTGTTCGCGCAGACGAACTGAACGCCCTGCACGCCGCGCTCCATCATGTGGGCGACTGCATTGCCGCCGCCACCGCCAACACCGATCACCTTGATCTGCGTGCCCTGATTGAACTCTTCGACTTCGATCATTTCGATGGTCATTCTTAACTCCTTGAATCTTGCAGTTGCCGTTTTGTATCTGTGAATATTTTTGCCGTGACGAGATCAACGATGCGCACGTCAGGATGGTGGACCTGTTCGTCGCCATCGCTCGTTGAAATGCATGGGTGGACTGCCACGCGCGAGCCACAGTGGAGACTTGATCATCGTCAGAAATTCCCCACGATGAAGTCCTTGAAACGTCCGAATGCAGTCTTTACCGACCCATTCTTCTGTGCGACCTTGAAGCCGCGCATGCGTGCGAAGCGAGCCTCTTCGAGAAGGCCCATGACTGTAGCGGCGCGAGGCTGTGCAACCATGTCGGACAACGCGCTGGAATACTTCGGGATGCCTCTTCGCACGGGCTTCAGGAAGATGTCCTCGCCGAGCTCGACCATGCCGGGCATCACCGCGCTGCCGCCAGTGAGCACCACGCCCGACGAAAGCACTTCCTCATAGCCCGACTCGCGCACCACCTGCTGCACGAGCGAAAAGATTTCCTCGATGCGCGGCTCGATCACGCCCGCCAGAGCCTGCTTGCTCAGCATGCGCGGGCCGCGGTCGCCCAGGCCGGGCACCTCGACCTGCGTGTCGGGGTCGGCCAGCAGCTGCTTGGCATAGCCGTTCTCGACCTTGATGTCTTCTGCATCCTTGGTGGGCGTGCGCAGCGCCATTGCGATGTCGCTCGTGATGAGATCGCCCGCGATCGGGATCACCGCCGTGTGGCGGATCGCGCCGTTGGTGAAGATCGCCACGTCGGTCGTGCCGGCGCCGATGTCCACCAGCACCACGCCGAGCTCGCGCTCGTCTTCCGTCAGCACCGCCTGGCTCGAGGCCAGCGGGTTGAGCATGAGTTGGTCGACCTCGAGGCCGCAGCGGCGCACGCACTTGATGATGTTCTCGGCCGCGCTCTGCGCGCCGGTCACGATGTGCACCTTGGCTTCAAGGCGCATGCCGCTCATGCCGATCGGCTCCTTCACGTCCTGGCCGTCGATCACGAACTCCTGCGGCTCCACGAGCAGCAGCCGCTGGTCGCTCGAGATGTTGATGGCGCGCGCCGTCTCCACCACGCGCGCCACGTCGGCGGGCGTCACTTCCTTGTCCTTCACGGCCACCATGCCGCTCGAGTTGATGCCGCGGATGTGGCTGCCGGTGATGCCGGTGTAGACGCGGCTGATCTTGCAGTCGGCCATCAGCTCGGCCTCCTTCAGCGCCTGCTGGATGCTCTGCACCGTGGCATCGATGTTCACCACCACGCCACGCTTCAACCCGTTGCTCGGCGCGATGCCGAGGCCGGCCAGCTTGAGCTCGCCGCCGGGCAGCACCTCGGCCACCACCACCATGACTTTGGCGGTGCCGATGTCGAGTCCTACGACCAGGTCTTTGTATTCTTTGGGCATTGATATGTCCTCGATTCCTCGGTATTCGCTACTTGATTTTTCTTGGGGCCTCTGGCGAGACCGTGGTGACGCCGCGCAGCCGCAATGCATACGCGTCGTTGTGGCGCAGGTCCGCGCCCTCGACATCCGCCACCGTGCGGCGGTACTGGCCCGCGACCTGGGTCACGGTCTTCAGGAACCGTTGCAGCCGGGCGGTCACCTCTTCGCTCTGGCCGCGGCCCAGTTCGATCTCGGCACCGCTGTCGAGCACCACCTTCCAGCTGCCACGGCTCGACAGCGTGAGCTCGTCGATGCCCAGGTCGTAGGGCTGGAACTGCGGCTGCAGCACGCGGTACATGCCCAGCACCTGACCGGCCTGCTCGATCGGTCCGTCCAGGCGCGGCAGGTTGTCGTCCACCTCGGCCACGTTGGCCTCGAACACGTCGCCGAAACCGTTGATCAGCTTCGAGCCCGCGTCGTCGCCCCATGTGGCCACGGGCACCTGCTCGGTCAGCGTCACATGCAGCCGGTTCGGAAACTCGCGGCGCACCACGGCGCTGCGCACCCAAGGCACCGACTCGAAGGCCGCGCGCGCGCGCGCCAGGTCGATGGTGAAGAAGTTGCCCTTGAGCTGCGGCGCCACGTTGGCACGCAGCGTGACGGCGTTGTTGTGCGTCACCTCGCCGTCCACCTTGATGCCGCCGATGGGGAAGAACGGCTGGCGCAGCACCCACCAGGCGCCCGCCGCCAGCAGCATGAGCGCCACCATCGCGAAGGCGATGTTCGCGACGATGTTCATGAGCTTGACGTCGAAGGGCGCGGGGATGCTGTCGGCCATGGCTATCGCGAGCCTCCCGTGGCGTCGAGCGACGCCGATGCCAGCACGCGCACGCACAGCTCCTCGTAGGGGATGCCCGCGGCGCGCGCGGACATCGGCACCAACGAATGGCTGGTCATGCCCGGCGAGGTGTTCATCTCCAGCAGGAAGGGCTTGCGGTCGCTTGCGCGGATCATCACGTCGGCGCGGCCCCAGCCGCGGCAGCCGAGCGTGCGGTACGCAGCCAGCGCGATGCGCTGGATCTCGTGCTCCTCGGCCTCGGGCAGGCCGCTCGGGCACTGGTACTTCACGTCGTCGGTGAAGTACTTGTTCTGGTAGTCGTAGGCGCCCTCGGGCGCGCTGATGCGCACCACCGGCAGCGCGCGCGCGTCCAGCCCCTGGCCGAGCACAGCGCAGGTCACTTCCTCGCCTTCGATGAATTCCTCGCACAGCACGTCGGCGTCGTACTTCGCCGACAGCGTCACCGCGTCCTGCATCTGCGAGTAGCCCTCGACCTTGGTCACGCCGATGGAGGAACCCTCGCGCGGCGGCTTCACGATCAGCGGCAGGCCGAGCACGTCGGGCACGGCCATGACCTGCTCGCGGCTTTGCTGGTCGAACGCCAGGCGCACGTACTTGGGCGTCGGCAGGCCGTCGGCCTGCCAGATGCGCTTGGTCATGACCTTGTCCATCGCCACGCTGGAGGCCATCACGCCCGAGCCGGTGTAGGGAATGCCGAGCAGTTCGAGCGCGCCCTGCACGGTGCCGTCCTCGCCATGGCGGCCGTGCAGCGCGACGAAGCAGCGCGCGAAGCCTTCGCGCTTCAGGTCGGCCAGCTCGCGCTGCGAGGGGTCGAAGGCGTGCGCGTCGACGCCGCGCGAGCGCAAGGCCTCGAGCACGCCGGTGCCCGACATCATGGAAATCTCGCGTTCGGCGGAACTGCCGCCGAACAGCACGGCCACCTTGCCGAAGAGTCTGGGGTCCTGAAGGCTCACGAGGCCCTCCCTTCGCGCGAATCGCGCTGCAATGTTGAAGGTGCGGCGGCCGTCGCCTTTGCTGCTGCTGTTGCAGCAGCAGTCGCCGCGCCGAGTTCGACCACCTTGCCCGGCACCGCGCCGATCGAGCCGGCACCCATGGAGAGCACCACGTCGCCCGGACGCGCGTTGTCGAGGATGGCGCGCGGCATGGCGGCGATGTCGTCCACGAACACGGGCTCGACCTTGCCGGCCACGCGCAGCGCGCGCGCCAGCGTGCGGCCGTCGGCCGCCACGATCGGTGCCTCGCCGGCGGCATAGACCTCGCCCAGCAGCACGGCGTCGGCCGTACCGATGACTTTCACGAAATCCTCGAAGCAGTCGCGCGTGCGGGTGTAGCGGTGCGGCTGGAACGCCAGCACCAGCCGGCGGCCCGGGAATGCGCCGCGCGCCGCGGCAATGGTCGCCGCCATCTCGACCGGGTGATGGCCGTAGTCGTCGATCACTGTGAAGGTGCCTGCCGCAGTCGCATCGCTGCCTTGCACCGGCACGTCGCCGTAGCTCTGGAAGCGCCGTCCCACGCCCTTGAAGCCTGCCAGCCCGCGCTGCACAGCCTCGTCGGGCACGCCGAGCTCGACCGCCACCGCGATCACCGACAGCGCGTTGCGCACGTTGTGTTCGCCCGGCAGGTTCAGCACGATGGGCAGGTCGGGCAGCGTCACGCCGTTGCGGCGCTGCGCGGTGAAATGCATCTGGCCGCCGACGGCGCGCACGTCGACGGCACGCACCTGGGCGTCCTCGCCGAAGCCGTAGCTGGTGACCGGGCAGTTCACGTCGGCCACGATCTCGCGCACCGCGGCGTCGTCGGTGCACAGGATGGCGGTTCCATAGAACGGCATGCGGTGCAGGAAGTCGACGAAGGCTCTCTTCAGCTTCGCGAAGTCGTGCCCGTAGGTCTCCATGTGGTCCGCGTCGATGTTCGTGACCACCGCCATCACGGGCAGCAGGTTCAGGAACGAAGCGTCCGACTCGTCGGCCTCGACCACGATGTAGTCGCCGCTGCCGAGCTGCGCGTTGGCGCCGGCGCTGTTCAGCCGGCCGCCGATCACGAAGGTCGGGTCGAGCCCCGCGGCAGCCAGCACGCTCGCCACCAGGCTGGTGGTGGTGGTCTTGCCGTGCGTGCCGGCGATGGCGATGCCCTGCTTCAGGCGCATCAGCTCGGCCAACATCACCGCGCGCGGCACGACCGGAATGCGCTTCTCGCGCGCGGCCAGGACCTCGGGGTTGTCCGGCTGCACGGCGGTGGAAGTGACGACCGCATCCGCGCCCTCGATGTGCGCGGCCGCATGGCCCACGAACGTGCCGATGCCGAGCCCGGCAAGGCGGCGCAGCGTGGCGCTGTCGGACAGGTCGGAACCGCTGATCCTGTAGCCCAGGTTCAGCAGCACCTCGGCGATGCCGCTCATGCCCGAGCCGCCGATGCCCACGAAGTGGATATGACGGATTGCGTGCTTCATGCGCGGCCTCCATTCATCGACAACGCAAGTTGCGCGACGAGCGCAGCGAGGTCCGTTCGCAGGACACCACGGAACCGGCTTTGCCGGGCCGCAGGTGTCGCCCCCGGCGAGGGGGGTGGCGAAGCGACACGAAGTGCGCGAAGCCTGGGGGAGTACGTCATCTTGCAAGCTCCTCGCAAGCGCGGACGACGGCATCCACGGCATCGGTCTTCTGCATGGACTTGGCCTTGGCGGCCTTCTCGGTCAGGGCGTCGCGCCCGGTTTTCTGTAGCAAATCAGCCAGCAATTCAGGAGTGAGGTCGGCCTGCTGCACCAGCCATCCGCCACCCGCGTCCACGAGGAAGCGCGCGTTGGTGGTCTGGTGGTCGTCGACCGCCGAGGGGAAAGGCACGAACAGCGCTGCTGCGCCGACGGCCGCGATTTCTGTGACGGTGCTGGCACCGGCGCGCGCGACGATGATGTCGGCGTCCGCGTAGGCCTGCGCGGTGTCCTCGATGAACGGCGTGAGTTCGCCCTCGACGCCGGCGGCCGTGTAGTTGGCGCGCAGTTCGTCGATCTGCTTGGCGCCGCTCTGGTGCAGCACCTGCGGACGCGCCTCGGGCGCGATGCGCGCGAGCGCCTGCGGCACCACGGTGTTCAGGCCGCGCGCACCGAGGCTGCCACCGACCACCAGCAGCTTGAGCGGACCGGTGCGGCCTGCGAAACGCACGGCCGGATCGGGCTTGGAAGTGAACGCCGTGCGCAGCGGATTGCCCACCCACTGCGCCTTCTTCAGCACATTCGGGAAGGCGGTGAACACGCGGTCGGCGACACCGGCCAGCACCTTGTTGGCAAGGCCGGCCACCGAGTTCTGCTCGTGCAGCACCAGCGGCTTGCCCACGAGCACGCCCATCATTCCGCCCGGGAAGGTGATGTAGCCGCCCAGGCCCACCAGCACGTCGGGCTTCACGCGGCGCACCACGGCCAGGCTTTGCCAGAACGCGCGCAGCAGGCGCAGCGGCAGCAGGAACAGCGTGAGCGGGCCCTTGCCGCGCACACCGCCGAACTGCACCGGCTCGAAGGCGAAGCCGCGCGGCGGCACCAGCTTTTCTTCCATGCTGCCGGGCGCGCCCAGCCAGTGCACGCGCCAGCCGCGCTCGCGCAGGGCCTCGGCCACCGCGAGTCCGGGGAAGATGTGGCCGCCCGTGCCGCCTGCCATGACGAGTGCGGTGCGCGTCGTCATACGCGGCCCCCACGCATCAGCGGCGCATTCGCGCCGCAGCGCTTCGCGCTGACACGGTTTTGATGAAACCGTGTCCTCATACGCGGCCTCCGCGCATGAGGACGCGGTTTTCGTAGTCGATGCGCAGCACGATCGCCAGCGCGACCATGTTCATCAGGATGGCGGAGCCACCGAAGCTCATCAGCGGCAGGGTCAGTCCCTTGGTCGGCAGCGCGCCCAGGTTCACGCCCATGTTGATGAAGGTCTGGAAGCCGAGCCACACGCCCACGCCCTGGGCCACGAGGCCCGAGAACACGCGGTCGAGCGCGATGGCCTGGCGGCCGATGTGCATGATGCGCCGTGTGAGCCAGAGGAACATGCCGATGATCAGCAGCACGCCGATCAGGCCGAATTCTTCGCCGATCACTGCGAGCAGGAAGTCGGTGTGCGCCTCGGGCAGCCAGTGCAGCTTCTCCACGCTGCCGCCCAGGCCCACGCCGAAGATCTCGCCGCGCCCGATGGCGATCAACGAGTGCGACAGCTGGTAGCCCTTGCCGAGCGCATGCTCCTCGCTCCACGGATCGAGGTACGCGAAGATCCGCTCGCGGCGCCACGGACTGCTGGCCACGATGGTGCCGAAAGCCACCACCACCAGCGCAGCGATCACGAAGAACATGCGCGCGTTCACGCCGCCCAGGAACAGGATGCCCATGGCGATCACGGCGATCACCATGAAGGCGCCCATGTCGGGCTCGGCCATCACCAGCATGCCGACCACCACCACGGCGATGCCCATCGGCAGCACCGCGCGGAAGAAGCGTTCCTTGATCTCCATCTTGCGCACCATGTAGCTGGCGGCGTAGAGCACCATGGCGAGCTTGGCCAGTTCCGAGGGCTGGAAGCGCATGAAGCCCATCGGCAGCCAGCGGCGCGCGCCGTTCACGTTGATGCCGATGTGCGGAATGAGCACCGCTACCAGCAGCAGCAGCGACGCGATGAAGAGCCACGGCGCGGCGCGCTCCCAGGTCTTCATGGGAATCTGGAACGCCAGCAGCGCCGCGATGAAGGCGAACGCCACCGAGGCCGCGTGCCGCGTGAGGAAGTACGAGGCGCTGTAGCCCGCGCGCGCGAAGCGCGGGTTGTCGGGCAGCGCGATGGAGGCCGAATACACCATGATCAGGCCCCAGGTCAGCAACGCGACCGTGACCCACACCAGCGCCTGGTCGAAACCCAGCACGCGCATCGGCGTGGCCTTGGTCTGCGCGATGCCGGCGCCGCCCAGGCGCACCGGCAGGTGCACGGGCAGCGCGTCGATCCCGCTGCGCGCGCGCTTGAACCAGCCACCGAAGCGGCTCGGGCGGGCGTTGGGCGTGGCGCCTGAAGCAGCGGTATTCAAACCGGGTCCTCCGTCGAATCGCCCAGTCCGCGCGGGCTGTCTTCCCAGGCCTGCACGGCCTCGCGGAACACCTCGGCGCGGTGGGCGTAGTCGTTGAACATGTCGAAGCTCGCACAGGCGGGTGACAGCAGCACGGCGTCGCTGGGGTTGGCACGCGCGCCGGCGAGCTTCACGGCCTCGTCCATCGAGCCCGCATGCATCAGCGAGACGCCGGTGGAAGCGAGCGCGGCCTCGATCAGCGGCGCGTCGCGGCCGATGAGCACCACGGCGCGCGCGTACTGGCGCACAGGCGCGGCGAGCGGCTCGAAGTCCTGGCCCTTGCCTTCGCCGCCGAGGATCACGACCACGCGGCGCTCTTCGCCCAGGCCGGTCAGCGCGGCGACCGTGGCACCCACGTTGGTTCCCTTGCTGTCGTCGAAGAACTCGACCTCGTCGACGATCGCGACCGGCTCCACGCGGTGCGGCTCGCCGCGGTACTCGCGCAGGCCGTAGAGCATCGGGCCCAGCGGGCAGCCGGCGGCACTGGCCAGCGCGAGCGCGGCCAGGGCATTCATGGCGTTGTGACGGCCGCGGATGCGCAGCGCGTCGGCGGGCATCAGGCGCTGCAGGAAGATTTCTTCCTCGACCACCGCACCGCGCTTGCGCTTCTGCGTTTCGTCGGCCTCCAGCGCGCGCACCAGCCAGGCCATGCCGTTGACGCGCTCGATGCCGTAGTCGCCGGGGCGCAGCGGCATCGCCGAGCCGAAGGTGACGTGCGTGCGGATCTGCGGACGCTGCAGCTTGACGCGCACCGGCGCGGGCAGCATGGCCATCACGCCGTCGTCGTCGCGGTTCAGGATCATCAGGCCGCGCGCGCCGAAGATGCGCGCCTTGGCCGCCGCATAGGCCGGCATGCCGCCATGCCAGTCGAGGTGGTCCTGCGTGAGGTTGAGCACGGTGGCCGCGGTGGGCTCGAAGCCCTGCACCTCGTCGAGCTGAAAGCTCGAGAGCTCGAGCACCCAGACGTCGGGCAGAGTGTCGGCATCGATGTGCGCGGACAGCGTGTCGAGCAGCGTCGGGCCGATGTTGCCGGCCACCGCCACCGTCTTGCCCGCGCGCTCGACCAGCTGGCCGGTGAGCGAGGTGACGGTGGTCTTGCCGTTGGTGCCGGTGATGGCGAGCACGGCGGGCAGGTAGCCCTTGGGTGCTTCGGGTTCGGGAACCGGCGCCAGCTCGAGCTGCGGCGATTCTTCTTCCACCGCGGCGGAGGCCGGGTTGGTGGCGGAGATCTCGGCGATCCTGGCGACGAACTCGGCGGCTTCCCTGGCGGCCGTCGCCACGTAGGGCTTGCCGGTGACGGGCAGGCGCGAGGCGGTCGAAGTTGCAGGTGCCGGTGCGGGCGCGGGCGTGTCGGCCGGTACATCGGGTGCAGCGGCTTCGGGGGCGGGGGCCGGGGCCTGCGCCGTATCGGGCGCGGCTTCTTGCGGCACCGGGGCGTCGCCGGCAGCGGCAGGCTCCACCGGCGCTTCGGGCACCACGTCTGCCGGAACGGGCACCGCCACGCTGATCGATGGATCGCGCGGCATCGCTTCGGCCATGGCAGGCGCCGAAGGTTCGGGCGAAGCCAGTTCCGGCCGAGGTTCCGCAGCCTGGACCGCGTCGGTCGCTTCCGCCGGTGCAACCGGCTCAGCGGGTTCAGCGGGTGCGACCGGCTCCGCTGCTTCACCCGCGTCGGACACGGCCAGCTCGACCGCGGCCGGCGCTTCCTCGAGCGGGAGTTCGGCCTGCGCTTCAGGCTCGACGGCTTCGGGCAACGCTGGCGGCGCGGGCTCTGGCTCGGCCTGCGCTTCGGGCGCGGCCTCGACCACAGGCACTTCGACCGTCTGCAGATCCAGCAGCGCGCGCGCGAACAGGTCCAGCTCGCCGCCGACCGGCAGGCCCATGGCACGGGCCGCGTCGGCCACAGGCGCGATGATCTCGGGCGACAGGCCCGGCGAGCGGTACACGGCGCGGATCGGCGTGCCTTCGACCAGCGCGGCCGAGAACGAGCCGCCGACGAACGTCACGTCGGGCAGTTCGGCCTTCAGCGTGGCCAGCGCTGCCGGCGCCTCGCGCGTGTCCGCCACGGTCACGACCGCGCCGTGGCGCGCGCACCAGCGCGTCATCGCCAGCCCGGACGCACCGAGGCCGAGGATGAGGACGGGGAGGTCTTTCAGATGCCGCATGGTTCCGTTACCGCAGCTTCAGCGTCGAAAGGCCCACGAGGCACAGCAGCATCGTGATGATCCAGAAGCGCACCACGACCTGCGTCTCGCGCCAGCCGCTCTTCTCGAAGTGATGGTGCAGCGGCGCCATCTTGAGCACGCGGCGGCCTTCGCCGTAGCGCTTCTTGGTGTACTTGAAGTACATCACCTGCGCCATCACAGAGATCGCCTCGACCACGAAGATGCCGCCCATGATGAAGAACACGATCTCTTGGCGCACGATGACCGCGATCGTGCCCAGCGCGCCGCCCAGCGCCAGCGCGCCCACGTCGCCCATGAAGACCTGCGCCGGATGGGTGTTGAACCACAGGAAGGCCAGACCCGCGCCGGCCATCGCCGAGCAGAACACCAGCAGCTCGCCCGAGCCGGGGATATTGGGGAACAGCAGGTACTTGGAGTACACCGCGCTGCCCGTGACGTAGGCGAACACGCCCAGCGCGGAGCCCACCATCACCACCGGCATGATCGCCAGGCCGTCGAGGCCGTCGGTGAGGTTCACCGCGTTGCTCGCACCCACGATCACCAGGTACGTGAGGATCACGAAGCCGATGCCGCCCAGCGGGTAGCTCACTTCCTTGAAGAAGGGCACCAGCAGGTTGATCTTGGGCGGGAAGTCGAGGTCGAAGCCCGACTGCACCCACGCGAAGAACAGCTGCAGCACGCGCCAGTTGGAGCTTTCGGAGATGCTGAACAGCAGGTAGAAGGCGGCGATCAGGCCGACCACCGACTGCCAGAAATACTTCTCGCGCGAGCGCATGCCTTCCGGGTCCTTGCGCACCACCTTGCGCCAGTCGTCGACCCAGCCGATGGCGCCGAAGCCCATGGTGACCCACAGCACGATCCACACGAACCGGTTGGACATGTCGAACCACAGGAGCGTGGCGAACGCGATCGCGAACAGCACCAGCACACCGCCCATGGTGGGCGTGCCGCTCTTGGTGAGGTGCGTTTCCATGCCGTAGCCGCGCACCGGCTGGCCGATCTTGAGCGCGGCGAGGCGCCGGATGACGAAGGGACCGGCCACCAGGCCGACCACGAGCGCCGTCAACGCGGCCATGAGCGCGCGGAAGGTGAGGTACTGGAAGATGCGCAGGAACCCGAATTCGGGCGACAGCGTCTGCAACCATTGGGCCAGTGTCAGCAGCATGTGTTTTCGCGCGGCTCATGCGTCATGACCGGCCTCCTTTTCTTGTTGTGGCGAGAGTCCGTGCCTGGGCCTCGATGGCCTGCACCACGCGTTCCATCTTCATGGAGCGCGATCCCTTGACGAGCACGCTGCCGGCCTGCGGCAGGTGCGAGAGAACGGCCGCGCCGAGGGCGTCGAACGTGTCGAAATGACGGCCTCCGGCGCCGCCGCGAAACGCCGTGACGGCATGCGCGGTGGCGGTGCCCAGCGTGTACACGGCCTCGATGCCGCGCTCGCGCGCACGGTCGCCGACTTCGGCGTGGAATTCCGGCGAACGGTCGCCCACCTCGGCCATGTCGCCGAGCACCAGCAGGCGCGGACCCGGCAGTGCGGCGAGGACGTCGATGGCGGCGATCACGGAATCGGGGTTGGCGTTGTAGCTGTCGTCGACCAGCGTGAGCGCATGGCCGTCGGCCAGCACCACCTCGATGGCACGCGAGCGGCCCTTGACCGGCTCGAACGCATCGAGGCCGGCGGCGATGGTCTCGACCGACACGCCGGCCGCAAGCGCGCAGGCGGTGGCCGCCAGCGCGTTGACGACGTTGTGGCGGCCCGCGATGTGCAGCCGCGTGGCGAAGCTGCCGAGAGGTGTGCGGATGCGCACGGCCCAGGCGCCCTGCGCCCATTCGGCGCTTTCGAGCGAGATATCGGCGTCTTCCGGCTCGCCGAAGGTCATGCAGCGGCGCGACCCGGTGTCGCGCGCCATGTCGGTCCACAGCGAGGTGAAGACGTCGCCGTGCGGGAACACGGCCGTGCCGTCGTCGGGCAGCACCGCGAAGACGGAAGCGTTCTCCACAGCCACGGCTTCGACGGTGGCCATGAATTCCTGGTGCTCGCGCTGCGCGTTGTTCACCAGTGCGATGGTCGGGCGCGAGATGGCGGCCAGCCGCGCGATCTCGCCCGGATGGTTCATGCCCAGCTCCACCACCGCGCGGCGGTGCTCCGCGCGCAGGCGCAGCAGCGTGAGCGGCACGCCGATCTCGTTGTTGAAGTTGCCGGCGGTGGCGAGCGCGCGCTCGGCCCGGCTGGCGAACAGGATGGCCGCGATCATCTGCGTGACCGTGGTCTTGCCGTTGCTGCCGGTGACGGCGATGAGCGGCAGTTCGAATTGCGCGCGCCAGCCCGCGCCGAGCGCGCCCAGCGCGGCCAGCGAGTCCGGCACCTCGAGCCCGGCCAGGCCGGCGGCCTCGAGGCCGTGGTGCGCGATGGCCGCGACGGCGCCCTGCTTCCTCGCGTCGGCGAGGAAGTCGTTGGCATCGAAGCGCTCGCCCTTGAGCGCGACGAACAGGTCGCCGGCCGCGAGGGTGCGCGTGTCGGTGTGCACGCGGGCGATGACGGTCGAGGCGTCACCCACCAGGCGCGAACCGGGAATCCATTGCTGCACACGGGCGAGCGTGATGTCGAGCGGCGTCGTGTCGGTCATGCCGCACCTCGCAGTGCCAGCGCGTCCAGCGCGTGGGCCTTGTCGGAGAACTCGATGCGCTTGCCGGCAACCTCCTGCCAGGCCTCGTGGCCCTTGCCGGCGATCAGCACGACGTCCTGTGGCGCCGCCTGCGCGATCACGTCGGCAATGGCGATGCCGCGGTCGGGCTGCACCTGCGCCGCGTCGGGGCGCGAAAAGCCGCGCAGCACCTGGGCAATGATCGCGTCGGGCTTCTCGCTGCGCGGGTTGTCGCTGGTGACGACCACGCGGTCGGCCTGGCGCTCGGCCACGGCGGCCATCATGGGGCGCTTGATCGGATCGCGGTCCCCGCCGCAGCCGAACAGGCACCAGAGCGCGCCGCCGCGCTGCTTCGCCAGCGGGCGCAGGCCGATGAGCGCCTTGTCGAGCGCGTCCGGCGTGTGGGCGTAGTCGACCACGGCCAGCGGTGCGCCTTCGCCGGTGCCGGCCCTGTCCATGCGGCCCGGCACGCTGGTGAGGCTGCCGCAGGCCGTCACCGCCTGGGCCAGCGTGAGGCCGAGCGCGCGCAAAGTTCCCAGCACGCCGAGCAGGTTGGCCACGTTGTACTGGCCGATCAGGCCGGTGGACAGGCGTTCGACCGCCGCCGTGCCGTGCTCGGCCACCGAGAACTGCAGGCCCTGTGCGTCGTAGCCGATGTCGCGTGCCACGAGGCGCGCCGGCTTGCCATCGGCCGACACGGTCCAGACGTCGAGCGCGCCGATGCCGGCGTCGATCAGGTTGGCGCAGAGGCTGGCGCCGTGCGTGTCGTCGATGTTGATCACCGCCGCGCGCAGGCCGGGCCAGCGGAACAGCTCGGCCTTGGCCTGCCAGTAGGCGTCCATGCTGCCGTGGTAGTCGAGGTGGTCCTGCGTGAAGTTGGTGAAGACCGCCACCGCGATCCGGGCACCGTCGAGGCGGCGCTCGGCGATGCCGATGGAAGAGGCCTCGATGGCGCACGCGCCGAAGCCGCGCTCGACCAGCGAACGCAGCCCGCGCTGCATCATCACCGGATCGGGCGTGGTCAGGCCGGTGTAGGTGAGTTCGGGCGGCACCCCGATGCCCAGCGTGCCCATCACCGCGCAGGGCGACGGCGCATCGCGCTGCATGGTGCCGTCGGGCTTCATCGCACGCACGCCGCCCGCCGCGCGCAGCGTGGAGAGCGACTCGGCCAGCCACCACGCGGTGGAGGTCTTGCCGTTGGTGCCGGTCACGGCCAGCACGTCGAGCAATCCCGAAGGGTTGTCGTAGAAGGCCGAGGCGATCGGGCCCGTGGCGGCCTTCAGGCCGGGATAGCTCACGATGCGTTCGTCGCCCTCGAAGCCGAAGGCCTCGACGCCTTCGTGCTCGACCAGGCAGGCCACGGCGCCCTGCGCCAGCGCGGCGGCCACGTGCTTGCGCCCGTCGGTGGCGGCGCCGGGCCACGCGATGAAGACGTCGCCGGCATTCACGGCTCGGCTGTCCGCATGCAGCGCGGCCTGCGGCGCGCGTTCCTTGAGCCAGGCCGCTGCGAGTGGAGGGGAAGTGAAGGTCAGCATGTTCAGAAGCTCTCGTCGACGCCCTGCGTCATCACAAGCGGTTTGACCGCCAGATCGGGCGGTACGTTCATCATGCGCAGGGTCTGCTGCACGACTTCGCTGAACACGGGGGCCGCTGCCAGGCCGCCGAAATACTGGCCGTCGCTGGGCTCGTCGATCATCACGGCCACGATGATGCGCGGCTTCTCGATCGGCGCCATGCCGGTGAACCACGCGCGATATTTGTTACTCGCGTAACCCTTGCCAACCTGCTTGTGCGCGGTGCCCGACTTGCCGCCCACCGAGTAGCCGACCGTCTGCGCGCGGGTGCCGGTGCCGCCCGGACCCGCGGCCATCTGCAGCATCTTGCGGACCGCCAGCGCGTTCGAGGGCGAGAACACGCGCACGCCGGCCGGCGGCTCGGTGTTCTTGAGGATAGTGACCGGGATGAGCGAGCCGTCGTGCGCGAACGAGGTGTACGAATGCGCCATCTGGAACAGCGACGCCGACAGGCCGTAGCCGTAGGCCATGGTGGCCTGCTCGACCGGCTTCCAGGTCTTCCAGGGACGCAGTCGGCCGGTGACGGCACCGGGGAACTGGATCTGCGGCTTCTGGCCGTAGCCGAGCGCCGTGTAGGTGTCCCACATTTCGTGCGGGGTCATCTTCTGGGCGATCTTGAGCGCGCCGACGTTGCTCGACTTCTGGATGACGCCCTCGACCGTCAGCGTGCCGTAGTTGTGCGTGTCGCTGATGGTGAAGCCGCCGATCTGGAAACGGCCGGGACCGGTCTCGATCAGGGTCTGCGGCTTCACGCGGCCGGCTTCCAGCGCCATCGCCACGGTGATCGGCTTCATGGTCGAGCCGGGCTCGAAGGTGTCGGTGAGCGCGCGGTTGCGCAGCTGCTCGCCGGTGAGGTTCTGGCGCTTGTCGGGAACGTAGCTCGGGTAGTTGGCCAGCGCGAGCACCTCGCCGGTGGTGCTGTCGAGCACCACCACGCTGCCGGCCTTGGCCTTGCGCGCCGTCACGGCGTCGCGCAGCTTCTGGTAGGCGAAGAACTGCACCTTGCTGTCCACGCTGAGCTGGATGTCCTTGCCGTCCAGCGGCGGCACGGTGTCGCCCACGCCCTCGACCACGCGGCCCAGGCGGTCCTTGATGACGCGGCGCGACCCGGCCTTGCCGGCCAGGTCCTTGTTGAACGCGAGCTCGATGCCCTCCTGCCCGCTGTCTTCCACGTTGGTGAAGCCCACCACGTGCGCGGCGGCCTCGCCCTCGGGGTACTGGCGCTTGTATTCGCGGCGCTGGTAGATGCCCTTGATGTTGAGCGCGGCGATCTGCTTGGCGATCGGCTCGTCGACCTGGCGCTTGACCCAGACGAAGGTCTTGTCCTCGTCCTCGAGCTTCTTGTCGAAGTCCTTCTGCGGCATCTCGAGCAGCTTGGCCACCTGCTTGAGCTTGGTGCGAACCTCGGGGTCGTCGCGCTCGATGTCCTCGGGGATGGCCCAGATGCTGGGCGCCACCACGCTGGACGCCAGGATGAGCCCGTTGCGATCGAGGATGCGGCCTCGGTTGGCCGGCAGCTCGAGCGTGCGCGCGAAGCGCACTTCGCCCTGCCGCTGGAAGAAACTGTTGCCGAACACCTGCACGTAGGCCGCGCGGCCGGCGAGCATGACGAAGCCCAGCGCGATGCCGGCGACGATGAACTTGCTTCGCCACACCGGCGTCTTGCTCGCGAGCAAGGGGCTGGTGGTGTAGCGCACGCTGCGGTTGCCGCGGGTCATCGTGCGGACCTCGCTGCAGCGGCGGGTTTGGCGGCGGGCTTGCTGCCCGGCGCGGCGGGCATGGCAGGCGCCACCGGCGCCACGGCCGGAATCACCGAGCCGTCGGGGCGCACGTACTGCGTGATCGCCGGCGAGGTGGTGCGCATCTGCAGCTGCTCCTTGGCGAGCTTCTCGACGCGCAGCGGCGTGGCCTGGGCGCGCTTCTCGACCTGCAGGCGGTCGCGATCGAGTTCGAGGCGGCGCGCCTCCTGTTGCGAGCGGTCGAGCTCGGTGTAGAGCTGGCGCGACTGGTACTGGGTATGCACCAGAAACAACGCCGTCGCGATGACGGCCAGCATCAGCAGGAGGTTCACGCGGGCCATGGTCAGAGAACCTCGCCCAGGCTGCGCCGCCGCAAGGCTCCGCCGAGCCCCTCGCAGTCGAGGGTGCGAGCGCCTTCGAGAAGACGGGCGGCGTTCATGCGGCCTCCGTGCGTTCGGCCACGCGAAGGATCGCGCTGCGCGAGCGCGGGTTGCCCCGCACTTCCTCTTCGGACGGCTTGATGCGCTCGAGTGCGCGCAGCTTCATCACCTTCGGCGCGGCAAACGGCGCGCGGCGGTCGTAGACCTCCTTCGAATGCTTCGCGATGAACTGCTTCACGATGCGGTCTTCCAGCGAGTGGAAGCTGATCACCGCAAGCCGGCCGCCAGGTTGCAACACGGACAGGCTCGCTTCTAGCGCCTGTTGCAGCTCTTCAAGCTCGGCGTTGATGAAAATCCGAAAAGCCTGAAATGTGCGCGTTGCAGGGTTCTGGCCCTGCTCGCGGGTTTTGACCGTGCCAGCCACGAGCTCGGCCAGTTCGGTGGTGGTTGAAATTGGGCCCCGTTCTTGTCGGCGAGCAACAATCGCCTTTGCAATCTGAACAGCAAACCGTTCTTCGCCATAGTCACGGATCACCTCTGCAATCTGCTGGAGTTCGGCCGTTGCCAGCCATTCAGCCACGCTCTCGCCGCGCGTGGTGTCCATGCGCATGTCGAGCGGGCCGTCGAAACGAAAACTGAAACCGCGCACCGGGTTGTCGATCTGGGGCGAGCTCACGCCCAGGTCCATCAGCAAGCCGTTGACGCTCGCGTCGGGCAGTTCGCCCAGCGACCGGAATCCCTGGTGGCGGATGGAAAAACGCGCATCGGAGATGCGCGCTGCTTCGGCCACTGCTTCCGCATCCTTGTCGAATGCGATCAGCCTGCCCTGCGGCCCCAGCCTGGAGAGGATCGCGCGCGCGTGACCTCCGCGCCCGAAGGTGGCGTCCACGTAGGTGCCGGAGGCTTCCGTGCTGCCTGAAAGAAGGGCTTCCACCGCTTCGTTCAGCAAGACGGTCGTATGGGTCCATGGGGTGTTCACGTGAGCCCTCAGAACGCGAAGTCCTGGAACACATCCGGCATCTCGCCCTGGGTGGCCTCGGCCTCCTTGGCCTCGTACGTGGCCTTGTCCCAGAGTTCGAAGTGGTTGCCCATGCCCAGCAGCAGCGTGTCGCGCACGATGCCGGTGGCGGCGCGCAGTTCGGGCGACACCAGGATGCGGCCGGTGCCGTCCATCTCGACATCCATGGCGTTGCCCAGGAAGACGCGCTTCCACCACTGCGCCGACATCGGCAGCGCGGCGATGCGCTCGCGGAATTTTTCCCATTCGGGACGGGGGAACACCATCAGGCATCCGTGCGGATGCTTGGTAATCGTGAGCTGGCCGCCTGCCGTGGCGCTCAGGACGTCGCGATGCCGGGTCGGCACGGAGAGCCGCCCCTTGGCATCCAGACTGAGCGATGAAGCGCCTTGAAACACGACCACGAAACCCCTGTGTTGGGAGGTGCTGCAACACCCGAAAGGGGCACTACCCGCACTTTTTCCCACTTAACTGCACTTTTTTGCACTGTAGCAGGAAACACTTAGGAAGCAACTGGCCGTTAGTGGTATTTTTTGTAATGGAATCAACGACTTAGCGCCGATTCCAAATCCTTGGAATCGGCGAATTTCGTTGAGAATGAACTACTTAGCTCACGCAGTGAAAGTGATGCGTGAAGGATTGCCCCGTAACAGGGGCGAGGGAAGCGGCTTCAGAGAATGAAGCGCGAAAGGTCTTCGTCGTGACTTAGTGCCGCGAGGCGCTGGTCGACATAGGCGGCATCGATGCGGATCGATTGCCCTTCGAGGCGGGTCGCGTCGAAGCTTACCTCATCCAGCAGGCGCTCCATCACGGTCGACAAACGGCGTGCGCCGATGTTCTCCGTGCGCTCGTTCACCTCGAAGGCAATGGTGGCGAGCCGATTCACACCCTCTGGCGTGAACTCGAGCGTCACACCCTCTGTGGCCAGCAGCGCCTGGTACTGCTTCACGAGCGACGCACGCGTCTGCGTGAGGATGCTTTCGAAGTCCGCCACCGACAGCGACTGCAGCTCCACGCGAATCGGCATGCGCCCTTGCAGCTCGGGAATCAGGTCGCTCGGCTTGCTCAGGTGGAACGCGCCGCTCGCGATGAAGAGCATGTGATCGGTGCGCACCACGCCATACTTGGTGGTGACCGCTGTGCCCTCCACGAGCGGCAGCAGGTCGCGCTGCACGCCCTGGCGCGACACGTCGGAACCCTGCGCCTCGCTGCGCGTGGCGACCTTGTCGATCTCGTCGATGAACACGATGCCGTTCTGCTCGGCGTTGGTGATGGCCTGCGCGCGGATCTCGTCCTCGTTGACCAGCTTGGCAGCCTCCTCGTCGATCAGCAGGCGCATCGCCTCGCCGATCTTGAGCTTGCGCGTCTTGCGCTTGCCGCCGCCCATCTGGCCGAACATGCCGCGCAACTGCTCGGTCATTTCCTCCATGCCCGCCGGACCCATGATCTCGAGCGGCGCGCGCGTCTCGGCGAGGTCGAGCTCGATCTCCTTGTCGTCGAGCTGGTGCTCGCGCAGCTTCTTTCGGAAAGCCTGGCGCGTGGGATTGGGGCCGTCCAGCGCAGGCGTAGCGCCATCGGCACCGCGCGCGGGCGGTAGCAGCACATCGAGAATGCGCTCCTCGGCAGCGTCCTCGGCGCGCGCGCGCACCTTCACGCTTTCGGATTCGCGCGTCTGCTTGACGGCGATCTCGGCGAGATCGCGAATGATCGAGTCGACGTCCTTGCCCACGTAGCCCACCTCGGTGAACTTGGTGGCCTCCACCTTGATGAAAGGCGCATCGGCCAGGCGCGCGAGGCGCCGTGCGATCTCGGTCTTGCCCACGCCCGTGGGGCCGATCATGAGGATGTTCTTGGGCGTGATCTCATGGCGCAGCTTGTCGTCGACCTGCTGGCGGCGCCAGCGGTTGCGCAGCGCGATGGCCACGGCGCGCTTGGCGGCGGGCTGCCCGACGATGTGGTTGTCGAGCTCGGAGACGATTTCCTGGGGGGTCATGGACATGGTCAGAGCGCTTCCACGGTGTGGTTCATGTTCGTGTAAATGCAGATTTCTCCGGCGATCGCCAGCGATTTGCGCACGATCTGCTCGGCCGTGAGTTCGGTGTTTTCAATCAGCGCCTTGGCCGCCGACTGCGCGTAGGCGCCGCCAGAGCCGATGGCGATCACGCCGTCCTCGGGTTCGAGCACGTCGCCGTTGCCGGTGATGATGAGTGAAGTGGTCGCGTCGGCCACGGCCAGCATGGCCTCGAGCTTGCGCAGCACGCGGTCGGTGCGCCAGTCCTTGGTGAGCTCGACCGCCGCGCGGGTCAGGTGGCCCTGGTGCTTCTCGAGCTTGGCCTCGAAGCGCTCGAAGAGCGTGAAGGCGTCGGCCGTGGCGCCGGCAAAGCCGGCGAGCACCTTGCCGTGATAGAGGCGGCGCACCTTGCGCGCCGTGCCCTTGATGACGATGTTGCCGAGAGTGACCTGCCCGTCCCCGCCAATGGCGACCTGGTCGCCTTGGGGGGTCTTGCGGCGCACGCTCACGATGGTGGTGCCGTGAAACTGTTCCATCGCAGCCATCTGGGGGTGCGCGGCGCCAATGCAACCGCCAGCTGGCGGCGCAGTTTTTAGTTTTTCCTAACCGCCACGGTGGCGTGATCGGCGATGCCTACCAGGTTGAACAGCGCGGCAATCAGCCGATGCGCATCGACGAACTGCACGCGTTCGCCGTTGGCGTCGCGTGCGCGCACCCAGCTCAGCAGCGTGCCCGCCGCGGCCAGGTCCATCCGCAGGAGTGCCGCGCACGAGATGACCGGCGCAGTGGTGTGCCGCAGGTCGTTGTCGAGCCGCTGCCAGCACGACAGCGACTCGCCCCGCAAGTCGCCGGCCAGCGCGGCGAAGCCGCTGTCGGTGGACGGGAAGCTCTCGGAATCGCCGCCGACCGACAGCAGCGACCACACCGAGTTGGAACGGCTCACCGGCGGCGCGGCCAGCGAGGTGCATTCGCCGCGCGGGTCTTGCCATGACGGCGGCGACACCTCGTAGGTGATGCAGTAATTCAGCGCCACCAGTTCGAAATCGTCGGGCATGTGCATCAGCCGCAGCGCCGCCAGATGCAGCTGCCACCAGACGTCCGGGGTGCTGCGTTCGTTGTTCGGCGCGGCTTCCGAGAGCACGGCCAGCAGCTGGGCCGAACCCATGAAGCGGATCTGCACCGGGGAGTCGGCCCAGTGGTTGAACAGCACGCGCAACGGCGAAGCCGCATCGGCCTCCACCGCGGTCAGCGCGCGCCAGTCGAGCGTCCAGACCGACCCGGCCTTCGAGAGGGCCCGCGTGAGTTCCACCAAACCTTCGCGCGCCAGACGCGGCGGACAGGCCCAGTCCGCATGCGCCGCACCGCCGGAAGCCGTGACCGCCTCCTCGCTGGCAGTGACCGCCTTGACGCTGCGAGCCAGTTCCTCGAGCGAGACCCAGTCGGGGCCCATGCGGCGCATGCGCTGCGCATAGCGCATGCGTGCGGCCGCGAACTTGGCGGCGTCACCCGTCGCACGGTACAGGTCGAACAGCGCGCGCCAGCGGTCGTCGTCGCGCTGGACGGCGGGGGCGTTCTCGTCGTCGTCGGGCGCGGCGCCCTCGGAAGCGAGCGCCTGCAGCAGGATGGCTTCGACGCCGGCGTCATCGCCGTGCGCGAAGCGGATCACCGCTTCCTCGAGCGCACCGTCGTGCGCCAGGCGCGACGACATCAGCGGAACGCCGGCAGCGGGCACGGATAGCTGGGCGTCGTCGAGGACGTCCGGCTCGGCATGCTGAACGGAAGGGGCCGTGGCAGCAGGCACGCGCGGGGCCGGTTCCTCGAGCAGGTCGTCGGTGTGCACCGGCGGCAGCGTCTCGGCGCCGGCGTCGGGTGGCGCGTTGACCAGGGTCTCGCCGTTCGGCCCCCGGCCCTTCCACCATTGCTGCGACATCTGCTCTTCGATCTCGTCGATCTTCTTGAGCGTGAGCGCGCGGCCGTCGTGCTTTCCGGAGGCGCTGTTGGGATTGAACGACGATGGCGTCACCGTCGCGTCGAAGGCATGGGCGGCGGCTTCGCGCTGGCGCAGCTTGCGCAGCATGTCGAACTCGCGGCGGCGCACGAAATCGTTGCGCTGGCGCCGCTCGATCATCTCCTTCAGCATCTCGCGGCTGTAGGTCTGGTCGGGCAGCGACGAGTCCGACGCCGAGGGAGGGGCATCCAGTTCCGACCAATCCTTCAGTGGATTGCGGACAAACTTGGCCACCTTGGAGAGCAGGCGACCCGATTCTTCCTTGGCCATGCGATGAAGACTATCGAACGGGGGGTGTCCTGTGCCTGTTCTCGATCAATCCCCGAACATCTTCTGCTTGAGCTCGCGGCGCTGCTGCGCTTCGAGCGACAGCGTGGCGGTCGGGCGGGCCAGCAGGCGGCCGACGCCGATGGGTTCGCCGGTCTCGTCGCAGTAGCCGTAGTCGCCGGCGTCGATGCGCTGGATCGACTGTTCGATCTTCTTGAGCAGCTTGCGCTCGCGGTCGCGCGTGCGCAGTTCGAGGGCGTGTTCTTCCTCGATGGTGGCGCGGTCGGCCGGATCGGGCACCACCACCGTGTCTTCGCGCAGGTGCTCGGTGGTCTCGCCGGCGTTCTCGAGGATGCCGCGCTTGAGTTCTTCGAGCTTCAGGCGGAAGAAGGCCATCTGCTTTTCGTTCATGTACTCGTCATCGGGCATGGCGATGACTTCGGCATCGGTCAGCTCGTTGGCGGACTTGGTCTTCCAGTTGTTGGCCAGCTTGGGATCTTTCTTGACGGCCAGCGGCGGCGGCGGCACCAGCGCATTGGAAGGCGCCTGCGAGAAACTGGACTTGGCCGCGGTCGACGCCACGGATTGCGGCATCGAGGGAACGGTCAGTTGCGACAGCCGGGACACGCGGCCACCACGCGCGGGAGCGGGCGTGGCGGTTTGAGCGGGCATCGAGGGTGTCGCCGGGGCGGAAGTGGAGGCGGCAGCCGTTTTTTTCATGGGACTCGAGGGGACGGAAGGAACGGCAGCAGGGCGGCCGACGGGTTTGGATGACGATGGACCCGCGCCTGCGGTCTTGGTGGCGGCAGTAGCAGGCTTGGCGGACTTCTTGGTCGCAGCGGTCTCGGCCTTGGCCGTGGGTACTGCGGGCTTTTTGGATGCGCTTGTCTCTTTCGCGCCGGTGTCATGTGCAGCGGAGGAAACCTTCCTGGCCGCAGGTACAGCCTGCTTCGCAGCCGGCGCCTTCTTGACGGCGGGCTTGGTGGCGGGCGTGGCCTTTGCGGCGGGTTTCTTCACGGTGACTGGCTCCTTTGACGAACTGGAACGCGCTTTCACTGGGTGTCTCCTCCCATGGAACCTCGCGCGGCGTTCAGACCGCCCGTGGTCCCTGGTGTCGGGGTGCCCGCCAGTGGCGAACCCCGGGGTTATACCCCCGAAAGCCCGCCACAAACGTGCGGCGCCCCGTGCCGGAAGTCACTTCTTGTCCATGCGGATCGAACGTGGCTGCCGGAACAGGCGCGCGATTGTATAGAGAACTCGCCAGCGCGGGCGATGTGTCTGCATGCGGCCGGAGCCGATGGGTAACTCCCTCGGCAACTCCGTTAGCATCGCCCGGCGTTGTCGGAGGGGGCAACGCGGGCCCGGCGCCTTGCCTGTGCTTGTCCACATGGCGGCGGGGGCCTATCCGATCATTCGACATAAAAGAGAGAAAGCCTTGAGCAAGAAAGCAGTTTTGGGAGTGGGAATCCTGGCCGCGGCCATCGCGGTGGCCTACGGCGGCAGCACCTGGTGGGCCGGTTCGCAGGTCAAGTCGCGCTACGACACGGCGCTCGACGAGTTGCCCAAGCAGACCGCACTGGTGCGCGTGATCGACCGCCAGTACGACCGCGGCTTCTTCGGCGCCGTCAGCACCGTGACGCTCGAGATCGGCTGCGCGGCCGATGCCGCCGCCGTCGCGCAGGCGCCCGCCAAGCCGGCCAAGCCCGAAGGCGCCGAGGAGGACGAATCGGAGGAAGACGAGGCAGAAGCCGACGCCACGCCGCCCAAGCCGATCCGCTTCACCCTCCGCGACACCATTCACCACGGCCCGCTGGCCGGCGGCTCGCTGGCGGCGGCCACCATCGACAGCGAACTGGTGCTCGACGCCAAGACGCAGGCCGACGCGAAGAAGCTATTCGGCGACGCCAAGCCCCTCACCGCCCGCACCAAGGTCGGCTTCGACGGCGGCTTCACCACCGACATGACCGTCGCGCCCGCCAGGTTCGCCGAGGAAGGCAAGGGCCAGCTCGCCTGGCAGGGCGCACAGGCGCGCATGCAGGTCAACGCCAGCCGCACCCAGGTGCACTACGACATGACGCTGCCCGGCCTGGACTTCAGCGACACGCGCAGCGGCGTGACCATGAAGATGGGCAAGCTCACCGCCAACGCCGACATGGACAGCAGCGCCGGCTGGTTCCTGGTCACAGGCAAGACCACGGGCAAGCTCGACACGCTCGAATTCGCCGTCAAGAAGAAGAAAGCGGCCGGGGAAGATGCCGAGACGCCCGCCATCGACCCGGTCAAGGCCCTGCCCACCCTGGTGCTCCAGGGCCTGGACCTGTCGGGCGACGCCACCCTCAAGGACGGCCTCTATGCCTCCGGCGGCACGCTCAAGGGCAGCGGCAAGATCGGCGAGACGAAGATCGACAGGTTCGAGATGACCAGCGGCGCACGGCGCATCCATGCCGCCACCTACCGGAAGCTGGCCGACGCCTGGATGCAGTCCAGCGCCGCCAACGGCTGCGGCAAGGGTGGCAACAAGGCCGCGCAGGCGGCCATGAAGGCGCTGGCCGACCAGCTCGCTCCCGACCTGAAGAGCATGGCCAAGTACAGCCCCGAGGGCGGCGTCGACAAGATGCTGGTCGAGATCGACGGCAAGCGCGGCGAGGTCAGCTACTCGGTGAGCATGACCGGCGTGACCGACGAAGACCTGCAGCTGCCCGGCACCGCCCTGCTCATGAAGCGCGGCGTGCTCAAGGCCAACGCCCGCCTGCCCGTGAAGTGGCTCGAGAAGATGGCCGAGACCGGCGCCCAGACCGGCCAGACGCCGCCGCCCGAGATGGTGGCCGGCTTGGTCGAACAGGGCGAGGAACAGGGCTACGTCAAGCGCGACGGCGACGACGTGACCGGCCAGGTCGAGTTCAGCGACGGCAGCCTGAAGATCAACGGCAAGCCGCTGGGCGAACTGGGCAAGTAAGGTATTTCTCCCTCCCCCGCTGGGGGAGGGCCGGGGTGGGGGCACAGCGGCATTCAACGCCATGCAGCCTCGAAGGCCGCTGTGCCCCCATCCCAACCTTCCCCCAAAGGGGGAAGGAGCAAGTCAGAGCTTCAGACCAGGCACTGCTCCAGCCCCTGCTCCAGGATCTCGCGCGGCAGCTCGATGCCGATGAACACCATGCGGCTCTGGCGCGCCTCGTCCTTGCCCCATTCCGGACCCAGGTCGCTGCCCATCAGCTGGTGCACGCCCTGGAAGATCACCTTGCGCTCGGTGCCCTTCATATTCAGCACGCCCTTGTAGCGCAGCATGCGCGGGCCGTAGATGTTGACGATCGCGCCCAGGAAGTCTTCGAGCTTGGCCGGATCGAAGGCGCGGTCGGCCTTGTAGACGAAGCTCTTCACGTCGTCGTCCGTGTGGTGGTGGTGCCCGTGGCCGTCGTGCTTGTGCGAGGGATGGTCGCAGTGCTCGCCATGCGCGTGAGCATGCCCATCGTGGTCGTGGTGATCGTGGTCGTCTTCCTTCAGGAAGTCGGGGTCGATGTCGAGCTTTGCGTTCAGGTTGAAGCCGCGCAGGTCGAAGATGTCCTTCAGCGGCACGTCGCCGAAGTGGGCCTTCTGCTGCGGCGCGCGCGGGTTCATGTGCTTCAGGCGATGGATCAGCGCATCGGTTTCCTCGGCCGACACCAGCTCGCTCTTGCTGATGAAGATCTGGTCCGCAAAGCCCACCTGGCGGCGCGCTTCCTGGCGGTCGTTGAGCTGCTGCGGCGCATGCTTGGCGTCCACCAGCGTCAGGATCGAGTCGAGCAGGTAGCTCTCGGCGATCTCGTCGTCCATGAAGAAGGTCTGCGCCACCGGGCCGGGGTCGGCCAGGCCGGTGGTCTCGATCACCACGCGGTCAAAATCGAGCAGGCCCTGGCGTTTCTTGGCGGCCAGCAGCTGCAGCGCTTCGCGCAGGTCTTCGCGGATGGTGCAGCAGACGCAGCCGTTGCTCATCTGCACGATCTGCTCCTTCGACTCGGTCACCAGGATGTCGCTGTCGATGTTCTCCTCGCCGAACTCGTTCTCGATGACCGCGATCTTCTGGCCGTGGGCCTCGGTCAGGATGCGCTTGAGCAAGGTGGTCTTGCCCGAGCCGAGGAAGCCGGTGAGGATGGTCGCGGGAATGAGTGCCATGGGGGAGTCGCTCCGGAAGCGGAAAACAAGGAAAGAGCCTGGAAAAAGGCGTGGCAGGCAGTTTAGCCAATGCCACTGAGTTGCGTTGGTGGCAGGGTCAAGCCACGCGCGGAGGCATGGTCGAAGCGCCGTCGATACCGCATCAGAGCGGTTTTTTCACCACCACCAGCCCCTTGAGGTATTCCCCTTCCGGGAACTCGATGGTCATCGGATGGTCCGGCGCCGCGCCCAGGCGTTCGGCGATGTAGCCGTCCACGCCCGCGTCCAGCCCGGCCGAGGCCACGATCTTGTGGAACAGGTCGGCGCTGATGCCGCCAGAGCACGAGAAGGTCAGCAGCACCCCGCCCGGCTCGAGAATCTTGAATGCCAGCCGGTTGATGTCCTTGTAGGCGCGCGCGGCCCGCTCCGCGTGCGCCACCGTGGGCGCGAACTTGGGCGGGTCGAGCACGATCGCGTCGAAGGTGCGGCCCTGGTCGACGTACTCGCGCAGCATCGTGTTGACATTGGCGTCCAGGAATTCCGCCCGGATGCCGTGCCCTTCGAAGCCGTTGAGCGCCAGGTTGGCGCGTGCGCGTTCCAGCGCCGGCAGCGACGAGTCGACCGACACCAGCTCCGCGCCGTCGAGCGCGCCCGCCGCCTTCAGCCCGGCCAGCGCCGCCACCGTGAAGCCGCCCGTGTAGCAGAAGCAGTTCAGCACACGGCGAAAGCGCCGGTGCTGCGCCAGTTCGGCGAAGCGCTGGCGGCTGTCGCGCTGGTCGAGGTAGAAGCCGGTCTTGTGGCCGGTGGCGATGTCGAGCGACAGCTTCCAGCCGTGCTCGCGGATGACGATCTCGGTCGGCCCGTCGCCGCGCAGCCACCCCGTGACCGGCTTCAGGCCCTCGCGCTCGCGCCCGCTGGCGTCGGAGCGCTCGTAGAGCCTGGTGAGGCCCGTGGACTTCAGCAGCGCGTCGGCCAGCGCGTCCTTCCAGCGCTCCACGCCGGCGGAGAGAAATTGCGCCACCAGCGTGTCGCCGTAGCGGTCGACGATCAGCCCCGGCAGGCCGTCGGCCTCGCCGTGGATCACGCGCACGCCATCGCTCTGCAGGTCGAACAGGCCGCGGGCCTTCACCGCGCGCTCGCACACCGAGGCCAGGAAGGCCGCGTCGATGCGCTGCGTCTCGACGAAGCTCCAGGCGCGCGCGCGGATCTTGGAGTCGGGGCTGAACGCGGCCCAGGCGAGAAAGGCGCCGTCGTGGGATTCCACGCGCACCGTCTCGCCCGAATCGGCGCCCCCGCGCGCAATGGCGGATTCGAAGACCCAGGGATGGCGGCGCTGCATCGAGCGCTCCTTGCCGGGCTTGAGGCGAAGTGTTTTCATTGTTTTGTTGCTTGCTTACTTGTCGTTTTCGGGCTTGGCCTTGGCGCGCGGATGCGCCGCGTCGTAGACCTTGGCCAAATGCTGGAAATCCAGCCGCGTATAGACCTGGGTGGTCGCGATGCTGGCGTGGCCCAGCAGTTCCTGCACCGCGCGCAGGTCGCTGCTCGACTGCAGCACGTGGCTCGCGAACGAGTGGCGCAGCATGTGCGGGTGCACCGGCGCCGCCAGCCCGGCCCTCAGGCTGCGCGCACGCAGCAGCCTCCACACCGCATGCGACGACATGCGCATGCCCTTGGTGCTGATGAAGAGCGCGGCCGCCGATTCCGGGTGCACGGCCTGCGAGACGGCGAGCCCCGTGCACTCGCCGCGCACCGCGAGCCAGTCGCGCAATGCCTCGGCCGCCTTGCTGCCCACGGGCACGATGCGGCGCTTGCTGCCCTTGCCGAGCACGTTGGCTTCGAGCGCGTCGAGGTCGATCCAGCCACGCGCCGTACCGCTGGCCTGCGCATCGAGCCCCGTGAGTTCGCTCACGCGCAGGCCGCAGCCGTAGAGCACCTCGACGATGGCGCTGTCTCGCGCCTCGGTCCACGGGTCGGCCTCGGGGTCGTACAGCTCGGCGAGGCGCACTGCGTCGTCCACGCCCAGCGCCTTGGGCAGTGGCCGGCCGGCCTTGGGCGCGTGCACGTCCTGCACCGGATTGAAACCGACCAGGCCCTCATGGCCCAGCCAGCGGTAGAAGCTGCGCCAGCATGACAGCACCAGCGCGATGCCGCGCGGCTCGCGGCCGCTCGCGTGCAGCTTCGCCATCCAGCGGCGCACGTGGGCGGTCTGCACGCGGTCCAGCGGCAGCTTCGCCTCGGCGGCGTTGTCGACCAGCGACTTCAGGTGGAAGCTGTAGAGCTCGAGGGTGCGCGGCGCGAGCCGGCGCTCCACGCGCACATGCTCGAGGTATTTGTCGATCCAGCCGGCGTCATGGGATGCAGCCGGCACCGCCGGTTCAGAAGAGGAAGCCACGGAAGGCATTGTTCACGATGGCTGCCGGCTCGCGCAACGCGCCCTTCGACAAAGGCCCCAGCGCGTTCCAGCAGGACGTGGGCGCCGCCGCGTACTGCACGTCGAAGCTGCGGTCGAAACCGCTCATCTTCACCAGTCGCTCGATGCGCCACAGGTGGAACGGCTCCGACACGATCACCACGCTGCGCACGCCGGCCGCCAGCAGCAGCGGGCGCGACAGCGACAGGTTGAGCCGCGTCGAGGTCGAGGCCGGCTCCAGCAGCATCGGCCCGGCAAAGCCCGCCGTGACGGCACGCTCCTTCATGGCCGTCGCCTCGGTGCGGCCGTCTTCCGAGTCGACGCCGCCCGAGAACGCGAGCTGGCGCACCAGGCCGGTCCTGGCCATGGCCACTGCGGTGTCGACCCGCCCTGCCAGGCACGGATGCGGCTTGCCGTCGAGGTAGGCGCGGCTGCCGAGCACCAGCGCCGCGTCGGCCGGGCGCTGCGGCGGGTGCGCCAGCAGCGTCTCGGCATGCCACCAGATGAAGGCGCCGATGGCCGCATAGGCCGCCACACCGGCCAGCAGCACGCCGGCCAGCACGCCGGCCAGCGCGGCCTGCCAGGGCCGCCGCAACCAGCGCGGGCGCTTCAAGGACGCAGCCGCGAGAGCCCGCCCGAGGCCAGCTCGGCGATGCGCTCGAGAAAGTCGGTGCCCATCTCGGAATTGAAGCGCTGCGCGTCGGGCGAGGCCAGCACCAGCATGCCGAAGGCCGGCGACTCGGCGTCGGCGCGCAGCGGAATCAGCGCGATCGACATGGCCGCCTGCGGCTCCGGCAGCCAGCTGGCGGCCTCGAAGCCCGAATTGAGCCCGCAGTAGGGCGAGGTCAGCGAGGTGGCCAGCGCCTTCACGTCGTCGCTCACCCACTGGGCATAGGCCTCGTTGAGGTATTCGCTCGTGCAGTCCCACACCTTGATGGCCGTCTGCGGCACCAGGAACAGCGACTGCAGGTCGACGGCGATGCGGTACGGCAGGCTGCGCGGGTCGCGCGTGGTCAGCAGGCCCTTGGTCCAGCGCTGCAGGCGGTCGGCGATCACCACGTTCTCGGTGCCGTGGCGCACCATGTCCATCAGGCGGTGCTCCAGCGCCTTGATCTTCTCGCGCAGCATCTCGGCCTGGCGCTCCTGCAGGCTCACGGCGCGGTTGCCGTGCGGGCTGGTGAGCTGAACCTGCGCCAGCAGCTGGGCATGGCGTTCGAAGAAGTCGGGGGTGTTGGCCAGGTAGTTCGCGATGTCGTCTTCGGTGATCGGGTTCATGGCGTTGGCGTCGTTGTTGTTCGTGAAAGTGGTCATGGCAGCTCTGGCACCTCGATGTCGCCCTCGAACACCGTCGTGGCCGGCCCGGTCATCAGCACCGGCTGGCCTTCTCCCTGCCACTCGATCGTGAGCACGCCGCCGTGCGTCTGCACGTCGACCCGGCGCTCCAGCAGCCCCAGCCGGATGCCCGCCACCACCGCTGCGCACGCACCCGTGCCGCAGGCCAGCGTTTCGCCGGCACCGCGCTCGAACACCCGCAGCTTGATGTCCGTGCGGCTCACCGCCTGCATGAAGCCCGCGTTCACCCGCTGCGGAAAGCGCGGGTGGTGCTCGATCTGCGGTCCCTGCTCGGCCACCGGCGCGGCCTCGACGTCGTCGACCACCTGCACCGCGTGCGGGTTGCCCATGGACAGCACCGCTACCGAAACAATAGCGCTGCCCGCGCGGGTGCCAAGCGCCAGGTGCCACTTCTCCCAGGAACCTTCGGGTTGCGCGTCGAGGCCCGCGGTGTCGAAGGGCACGCGCGCGGCTTCGAAGATGGGCGCGCCCATGTCCACCGTGACGCGGCCATCGGCGCCCATGCGCGGCTCGATCACGCCGGCCAGCGTCTGCACGCGCACCTCGGACTTGTCGGTCAGCTTGTGTTCGCTGACGAAGCGCATGAAGCAGCGCGCGCCGTTGCCGCACTGCTCCACCTCGCCGCCGTCGGCGTTGTGGATGACGTACTGGAAATCGATGCCTGCCGCCGGCGAGGGCCGCACGGTCAGGATCTGGTCGGCGCCGACGCCGAAATGGCGGTCGGCCAGAAAGCGGTATTGCGCGGCCGTGAGGCCCAGCGTGCCGCGTGTTTCGTCCAGCACGACGAAATCGTTGCCGGCCCCCTGCATCTTGGTAAAGCGGATTCGCATCGCCGGATTATCGCCACCGGCACCGCCCTTTACGATCGCAGGCCCAAACGAAAGCCCGAGGGAGAGGCCCGCATGAGTCACTGGAAAGCCCTGGAACCGCTGGTCGTCGAGGACGCCGTGCGGGCGTTGCGCCGCCTGCTGGACGACAACCCCGAAGAGCGCTTCTACGTCGCGGCCTTCCACGGCGTGTACCGCGAGTGCGACGGCATCATCGCCCTGCCCTCGCTCGCCGCCAACACCGTCTCCGCGCGCGGGGACGAAGACCGCGCATCGCCCGACTTCTGGGACGCCGACTGGAACCCCGCCGACTGGGACCACGAGCTCATCGACTACGAAAGCCCCGCGCTGCGGGCCGCCGCCGAGGCCGCCGACAGCGCCGCCCGCCGGGGTTCGCGCGCCGACTGGCTGCAGGCCGAAAAAGACTGCTTCGACGTGCTGGCGAGCGCATCGCGGAAGGTGCGCGAAGCGCTGGGCGGCGCACCCCCGCTCACGCCCGATTTCGTGGTCTTCGTGCACGACGAGGAATACGCCACCGCCCTGGCGCGGCGCTGCCTCGGCGACGAAACCTTCGAACGCACCTTCACCACGGAGGCCGCTGCCGACCGCGAACGCGCCCGCGTGGCCGCGCTGCCGGTGGCCGAGCGCGTCGCGTTCCTGATCGGCCGGCTCGACCGCTTCGACGGCGCCATCGGCGCAGAGGAAGCCGCCGAACAGCTTTGTGCCATCGGTGCGCCGGCCGTGCCCGCCTTGCTCGAACGCATGCGGCACGGCAAAGGCAAGGACAGGAACGACCACGCCTGGAGAGGCGCACGGCTGCTGGGCCGCATCGGCACAGCCACGCCCGAAGTGCTGGACGCGCTGAAGACGCAGATGGTGAAGTCGCGCGACGAGCCCGGCCGCCATTGGGCTGCACGCGCCCTAGCCTACCTGGGGCAAAGCGACTGGCTGCTTTCGCAACTCGCGCAGGCCGACGGCACCGGAACAGGCGCCCCCAGCGACACCGCCAGGGCCGCCATCGAAGGCCTGTGCGCGCCTTACTCCGCGTTTCGCGATCGCACGCCGCTGCCGCTCGACTACCGCCCGCTCGAAGCGCTGCTTGCCGGCCCGCCCGCCACGGTCGGCGCGGCGCTCGAGATCCTGCGGCCGGGCAGCAGCTATTGCGAGCTGCGCCCCGGCGAAGTCGACGAAGCGCTGCGCGGCCTCGGCTCGCCGCGTGCCTTCGTGCGCCGCCATGCGGCCAGCCTGTGCTGGGAACGCGGACTGGGCACCGAAGCCGGCCAGCGCCTGCTGCCTGCGCTGGCCGAGCGGCTGGCGAACGACGACAACGCCGATGTGCGCTGGGAAGCCGCGCGCAGCATCGGCGCCTGGAAGCACGAAGGCCAGCCGTGGCACGCGGCCGTCGCGCATGCCGCAGCGCACGACACGAACGAGCGCGTGCGCGACGCCGCGCAGTCGGTGCTCGACGGCGAGGACGACTGACGCGCCCGCTCAGCGCGCCGCGCGCAGCTTGTCCAGCGCCCGGTCGAGGAACGGCAGCCGGTCCTGCCCCCAGAAGCGCTCGCCGTTCAGGATGAAGGTCGGCGCGCCGAACACGCCCGCTTCCACTGCCTCTGCGCTGTTCACGCGGTAGGCGGCGAGCACCTCGGCCGACTGTTCCATCGCCTGCAGCGAAGCGCCGTCGTAGCCGTTCTCGTCGGCCACGGCGATGCGCACCTCGGCCCTCGACGTGTCGCGCTCCTCGGCCCACAGCGCGCGCAGCAGCGCATGCGACAGCGGCTGCGCGTCCAGCCCCTGGAGCTGCGCGGCAATCACCATCCAGCCGGGGTACTTGTTCCAGTTCGGATCGCTCGGTGCGCCCTTGGGGTAGTGCGCGGGCGCCAGGTTCATCGGCATGCCGAGGTACTCGCTCCAGCGGGCGAGCTCCAGCGCGTGGTACGTGCGGCGCGGCTCGGGCCGCGTCTTCAGCGGAATCCCGCCGGTCTGCGGCACCACCGCCTGGAAGTCGTAGGGCTTGAGCGTGAGCCGCACATGGTGGCGACGCACGATGTCCTGAAGCTGCGGGCCGCCGAGGTAGGCCCAGGGCGAGGAAAGGCTGTAGTAGCAATCGAGGGCAGTCATGGGCGGGATTATCTTCAGCGCCCGGGCGCGCGCGATGTCAGCCATGCGCCCGAGGTCTGCTGTCGTTCTCCCGGCCCTGCCTTGCTCCCTCTCCTCTTGGGGAGAGGGCGGGGGTGAGGGCTGGCGGCGCTCGATGAAGCACCGAGAGGCAATACCACCGCCGCAGTGCCTCATACATGCCCAAGGTCGTTGCCTTTCTCCCTCCCCCTCTGGGGGAGGGCAGGGGTGGGGGCAAGCGGCGTGCAACGAAGCACCGAAGCGATACCAGCGCTGTCGTGCCCCCATCCCAGCCTTCCCCCAGCGGGGAAGGAGCAATGCAGCAGCCTCCCATCCCGTCGAACGCTCCCGGCGCGCAAATGAAAAGCAGCCTGCTCACACCCCTCCCCTGCCTTGCCCCCTCTCCCCTCGGGGAGAGGGCGGGGGTGAGGGCCGGCGGCGTTCGATGAAGCACCGAGAGGCAACCAGCGCCGCAGTGCCTCATACATGCCCGAAGTTCGTGTCTTTCCCCTCCCCCTCTGGGGAGGGCAGGGTGGGGGCAAGCGGCGTTCGATGAGGCACCGAGGCGATACCAGCGCTGTCGTGCCCCATCCCAACCTTCCCCAGCGGGGGAAGGGCAATGCAGCATTGCCTCCCATCCCGTCGAACGCTCCTGGCGCGCAAATGGAAAGCAGCCTACTCACACCCCTCCCTGCCTTGCCCTCTCCCTCGGGGAGAGAGCGGGGTGAGGGCCGGCGGCGTTCGATGAAGCACCGACGCTATACCCGCGCCGCAGTGCCTCATACCTGCCCGAGGTCGTTGCCTTTCTCCCTCCCCCTCTGAGGGAGGGCAGGGGTGGGGGCAAGCGGCGTGCAACGAAGCACCGAAGCGATACCAGCGCTGTCGTGCCCCATCCCAGCCTTCCCCAGCGGGGAAGGAGCAATGCAGCAGCCTCCCATCCCGTCGAACGCTCCCGGCGCGCAAATGAAAAGCAGCCTGCTCACACCCCTCCCCTGCCTTGCCCCCTCTCCTCGGGGAGAGGGCGGGGTGAGGGCCGGCGGCGTTCGATGAAGCACCGAGAGGCAACACCAGCGCAGCAGTGCCTCATACCTGCCCGAGGTTCGTGTCTTTCCCCTCCCCTCTGGGGGAGGGCAGGGTGGGGGCAAGCGGCGTGCAACGAAGCACCGAAGCGAAACCAGCGCCGCCATCCCCCACCCCAACCTTCCCCAGCAGGGAAGGAGCAACGCACAAAGCGCCTGCTACAGCACCTTCACCGCACGCCCGATGAACTGGATCGGCCCTGTCGGCCGGTCGATCGGCGAGCCGTTCTCCGGCTCCAGCGTCAGCTCGAACAGCTGGTTGGGCTCCAGCGGCGGCAGCTTGTCGATGGGAATGCGCAGCGTCTCACCCTGCTTCACCAGCCCCAGCGACACCGGGCCGCGCCACTGGTCGGCCTTGGTCCAGAACTGCAGCGTCTTCTGCGGCGGCACCTCGAAGGTGCCCAGCGGCACCAGGCTGAGCTGGCGCGAACCGGTCGTCTGGATCACCCAGCCCGGTGCCTTGTCCTGCGGCGCCACCAGCACCACCATGTACTGCGGCGTCGGCAGCGGACGCGTGACCATCACCGCCACCATCAGCGCCGCAGCCGCAAAGCCACCCGCAGCCAGGCCGCGCCACAGGTTCAGGTTGTTCCACCAGCCCGACAGGGCCGACGTTCGTGCCGGCGCCGCCTTCGACGCCGCCGCGCCAGCCACAGGCCCCAGGCTGCGCTCGATGCGCGTCCACAGCGCGGGCGACGGCTCGGCCGGCGGCGCCAGCGCGGTCAGCGGCAACAGCCGCGCCTCCCAGGCCTGCACCGCCTCGCGCAGCGCGGGCTCGCCGGGCATGCGCGCATCCACCGACGCGCGCCTGGGCCGACAGCGTGCCCAGCACGTACTCGCCCGCCAGCGCGTCGATGTCTTCAAAACCGTTGTTGCCGTGGCTGTTGTTATCCGGGGTCGTGCTCATGCCATGCACTCCCGCAGCGCGCGCATGCCGCGCTGTATCCATGACTTGACCGTGCCCAGCGGCGTCTGCAGCCGCTCGGCGATTTCGCCGTGCGAGCAGCCTTCGACATACGCATACAGGATGCAGTCGCGTCGCGCCGGCTCCAGCCCGCCCAGGCAGCCTTCGAGCTTGCCAAGGTCGGCGCGCAGCTCGAACGGATCGGCCGACGAGGCATACGCAGCGAGCGCCGCCTGGTCGTCGATGGCCTCGGCCGCGTCTTCGCTCACATGCACCTGGCGCGCGCCGCTGCGCACCATGTTCAGCGCGGCGTTGCGCACCACGCTGTAGATCCAGCCACGGCCTTCGCCGCGTGCGGGGTTGAAGGTGTCGGCGCGCTGCCAGATGCTGATGAAGGCATCGTGCAGCACGTCTTCGGCCTGCTGGCGCTGGCGCACGATGCGCAGCGCCACACCCATCAGGTAGCGGCCCTCGCGCTGGTAGAGCCGCTGCAGGGCCGAGCGGTCGCCGCGGGCGCAGGCCATGAGTGCGGCGTCGTAGTCGAAGGGGTCTGCAGCGGGCAAGGTGGTGGGCGGCAAGGGTGGCGGGACCGGGCAACGCGTCCGGGCGAGCCCGATGGTAGTCGCAGCCCGCCGCCCTCGCCCCGCATTCACCCCCGGTCAGGACGCCTTCCAGAAGATGTAGTCGGCCTGGTACTGCACCACTTGCTTCTGGCCCTTTGGCCGGCGTGCAGGGCACGGCCGCAGGTGCCACGCCGCCTTGCAGGGCCACGCGCTGGATGTAGGTCACGCCGGTCATGGCGCCCGAGCCCATTGCCGGGTTGGCCTTGACGAGCTGGAACGGCAGGCTGGTCGGGCCCGACGGTGCCACTGCCAGTTGCGTCGCCGTCAGCTTGGAACCGTCCATCGATTCCCAGGTGGCCGGCGGGCCGTAGTACTTGCCGACCTGCTTGCCGCTGCGGTCCCACAGCTTCGCGTCGGGGCCGACGAACACCCACTCCGTTTGGCCAGGGGCGTTGGCCTTGTCGCGGCATTCATAAGTGATGTCGCCCTTGCCCACGGTTTCCATGGCGACCTTGTTGCCGGCCGGCACCTGGATGGTGGGCGGCAGGCTCGACTGGTTGAACGCGGGCTTCATCGACATCGAACCACAGGCCGTCAGGAAAGCGGCGGCGGAAACAGCGCCGAGCACGGCGACAGAACGGGCGGTACGGGAGGTATGCATGGAAGTTCTCCTGGGGTTGTAGAAGGTCAGCAGCTCCTCGCTGCTGGTGGGTCTACACGCCGGGTGCGCGTTTGGATGCAGCAGATGCGAAGTTTTTTCGGGGCCGCGGCGGCGCCGTTCGGTTTCGGACACGCCCGCTACGATGCTGCGCCGGACCATCGGCCATCAACACGAGGGAGCAAGCGTGCAGAACGGAAACTGGCAAACGACGATCCTGAGCGACCCCGGACACGAACACCTTGTCGCCGAGGTGAGCTTCGGCGATCGGTTTTTGCTGTTGCTGGACCGCGAGCAAGGCCGGGAGAATGTCTGCGTGTCGTTCCCCGCGAAGGACGGGGCGCCGGAAGTACGCGTTCCGCTTGCCGACTTCATCGCTCAGTTGCAGGCTGCGGCAGTCGATCTTTGCCGTTGAAGCACCAGCCCCGCCCGCAAATCAACCCCACAGCGAGCATTTCATGAAGTGGATATACACCGATGGCGCTCCCTTCATCTGCTCGACTGCGGGCACCCGAAAACAATGGCGCGGCACGCAGGGGAGTTCAACCGGAGCCGCCGTGACGGACTACGAGCGCGCCTGCAACGAATCCGACTACCTTGCCCGGATTGCTTGCGGCTCTTCTCAAGTGCTGGCGCTTGGCGACGAACCGGCGCAGGCAGCCTTCGTTGCGGCTCCAAGCGGGTTGGTCATTGCGCGCTGGATCGCGTGCGAGTCGCTGGCAGAGGCCCACGCCATGCTCGACGAGTTACCGGGCGACCTGCCGCATCTGCAGGCTGCCGTTCAATTCACGGTGAACGCTTCGGAGCTATGGATGCTCGATGCGTCCGCAACCGGCAGCGACCTGAATGGAATCTGTGCCGTCACCCCTATCGAGCCTGGCACTTACAACGTCACCACCGAGCGGTTTGAGACTGTGGGGTCATTCGAATTCCTGATTCATCGATGGCTCCGAGCGTCGTCATTCAACGAAGACGGCGGGTTCTCGACAAGGCTGGGCGGGAGATCAGGAACTGCTCGATGAAGCAGGCGGCTCGGCTGCAGGAGACGTTCGACTCGATTCAGGTCGAGCCGCGGCGTTGAGCGGTGCGTGGCCCACTGGCGCACGTGTCCGCAGCGCGGCAACAGGGCCGGTCGTGTGCGTGAAAATCACGCCACCCCAAACAGCCCATGACCAAAGAATCACTCACGGCGTTCCTGCTCGGCCCCGCAGGGTTACCCTTGGCCATCGGCCTTGCCGCGTACAGCCTCTACACGTACAGGCGCAACAAACTCGATCTGAGAGATGGTCGGGAACTGCCGAGCGCAGCAGCTCCCGTTCGATTCTGGACAGAGGTCGTCGGCGCGCTGGCGCTCGCTTTGTTCCTGGGCTTCAGCGGAAGTGGGTGGCTATGGCGCCACTGCTTCGCGTGACGACGAGTTGAATCACGCAGCGACCGGGCGCTGCAGCGCTTCGCGCACCGCGCCAACCGTCGTGTTGACGGTGCCGATGCGCGACATCAACGCCTCGTTGAGCAAGCGCAGCAAAGTGCTCAGTTCTGTGCGGCTGGGCGTGAGCGCTTCGCTGTCGTCCAGGGCGCTCGTGTCTACAAGCTTTTCGAGCGCGGTGTAGGCGCGCATCACTTCGTTGAGGTTGTCGGCGTCGTCGCAGGCTTGGATCGCGAGTTCTTCGAGATCAAGTGGCAGCGAAGTGGGATGGGCGCAGGCTTGCGCAAGAGCGGATGCAGATTCAGCCATGGGAGGCCTTTCAGAACTTCGGTTTTGCAACAACCGCCGCAACCGCTTCCAAACAGTGGCGGCAGCTCGAACGGGTTGGAAGACCGGGAAGCTCTGACGAGAACCGGCAAGGCTCGCGCCTTCCCGTTCGAGCCGCCAAAAACTGGAGGCGCAAACAGAAAAGCCGCAGACCATGTGCGGTAGCTGCGGCTTTCGTCGCAGAACTTCGACGGGCTTCCAAACCCGGTCCCGTTTTTTGCGGGACACGGCAGTGTATAGCCAAGCGAACTCGCCCTATCCAGTTTCTCCATTCCTCTGCAGGAACCCAAGGCACCGATCCCTCTTTCAAGTGATGGACAACCAAGTCAGAGCATGTAACGATCCATTCAGACCTCACCACTAGCCGCGCAGTTTTAAAAGAGAAAAAAGTCTTAACCTCGAGAAGAACCTAATGACTCATCCAGTATTCTTTTCCTTTGCCGGAGACAGCTTTTCTTCCGCAGATCGATTGAAAAAAGATTTGCAGACAATTTAGTCTATATGTATGCGCGAACAGGGGTTGACGGCGTTGATTTTCCAACAGAGATATTGTCAGAAATCTCTCAATGCAATATTTTTGTACTATTTTGGAGTAAAGGTTATGTAGATGCCGATCCTCGCAGACCTTGGTGCAGAAAGGAATTGTTGGCAGCAGTAAGCCGCGTTACTTCCGGTGCATCAATGCGATATCTAATCATCCAAATGGATGATACATCGCTCAATGAGAAAATAACAAATCCAGATACCGGAGAAATTACAGACGCACTGAAGCCGCTTAGGGACGAGCGTCGTGCCTTTGGAAATCCTGTTGACTGGAAAAGCGTCGAATCTCGCATAGCACTAGAACTTGCCAGTATCACCGAAGAGCCTCTGCCTCAACTTCCAAGAGTTGGTATCGAACGAAATCTCCGAGCATTACTCGAAACTGGCACCTATCAGACTCGTACGCCGATAATATTTGTCAGCGGATTTCATGGCTCTGGACGCAGAACAGTAATACGCTCAGTAATGAGTTCAGACTACAGGCATTTGACAGAATTCACCTTACCACTAGACGGAAGTGATGGGCCTGCAGACTTACTCAAATTAATTTGGGGCGACGTTCTTTCAAAGCCCTTAAAAGAGCAACGTCAATTTTTATTGGCAGCAGAAAAAAACCCAACCCTTTATAAAAATTATTTTAAGCAAGCAGCCGAGCAGATCACAGAACGTCGAGCATATCTTGTATTAGCCAAAGATGATTTGGCCGACTTCTCAGAACCAATTCCTGAATGGCTCGCAGAACATTTAAATATGTTTTCCGCAGCCGTTCAACCTATAGTTTTTGTGGTGGTTCCGCGACCAATTCCAGTTCCATTGCGCCGGGCCGCAACCATGGCCCAAGAACTGCATGTGCCGACATTAGAAGATGATGAAAGTTCGCGCCTTGTTGGAATGCACATCGGGGCGAGAGACCCTAAACGAGTTGAGCGATGGAAAGAACACGTGCCTTTCATCATCGAGGCTGGATCAAATAGTCCCAAGCTCTTGGTTGATATTGTTCGAGTGGCGGCACGCCGTCCAAATCTTGACTTCCTCAAGCAAGACACTGCCAATGATATTAGCCGATTCGATGAACATGTCAGTCAATTAATAGACTGGGCTTGGGAGCAAATCAAAGAAAATTCATCTCAGGTTTTGCTGTTGGACATTTTGAACTCTCTTGTGGTTGTTCATTACGAAACACTACTTGAGTTGTTTGAGCATCATGATGAAAAGGTTGGCGATGTTCTCTATCAACTGGTTCAAATCGGACTTGTAGAACATCTCTCTGAGTCAACTTACAGAGTTCCTCCTGCTCTCCGAAGAAAATTAAACTTCTATCTCTTAAATGCCAGCACTCGCCAAAAAACAACCACGCTTATAAAAAAATATTCAAAGACAATTTATGTTGGCCACGATGAATGGGGCGGCGTCTATTTAAACAATCAATTGCAGATAAAATTGAGCGCCAACGCCCCGATCACTGAACAAGACTATGCATTCGTAACAGCAGCCATGCTTTTCAAGTCGGGATGGGCCAAATACAGAAGAACCCAATACACCGACGCGCTTCAGTTGCTCAAAAGAGCATTTGAGAGAATTAAAACAATTCAAGACGAATCAACCCGACTTGATGTCGCAAGCTTTTACGGGTTAGCAGCGGCCCGTGAAGGAAATGAAAGCGGCCTCGAAGAAGCACGAAACTATCTTCTAAATATAACCAACTTCAGCAGGAGAATTGCAAATCGTGCAAAGTCATTTGCATTTTTTCTGCGAGGCCTATTTTATAAGAAAAACAGAGAATTTCATTCTGCAGTTTCCGAATATGAAGAAGCACTTTCTTTGCTACCCGAAGCCTCGAACACTGATCAGCAACGCTCTGTCATCTTAAATGAACTAGTTCAATCGATACTTCGCTTGCCGTCACCTGATTATCAGCGGGCTGTAGAGCTCGCAGAAATCTCCTGCTCAATTCGAACAACGCCAAATGGCCTCGATACGCTTTTACGCGCAATTTTGGCGCAAACATTTCGAGATCCGCAAGTCACTTCAGATCAAGTGGCAGCAAATTATTTAAAAATCGATCGCCGTGAAGAAGAGCTTCGCCAAAAATGCGAGGGCACGGATTTGGGATTTTATACAGCCAGACTGGTTGACCGACTAGAACAGGAAGAGTACAAGCGAGCCAAACTGGAGAATTCAAAGTTTGGAGAATTGAATCTATCTGTCCCCATACAGTTGTGCATTGAAGAATACGCAAAACACAAAGAGTCGATCATTTTGAACAGAAAATGGGAACTTCTCTTGAGAACAGAAGTGGCTAGGGATTGGCCTACTCTTCATCGCGAGGCATCCGAGTATTTAATGTCTGGCACACTTAATCGAGCGAACAGGAGCGCGGCGACTCGCATTCGCCTATTAACCTTCGACATGTCCAACATTGAACAGAGAAAAGTCGCATTTGCAGAATTGGAAAAAAATCGAACCAGCGGTACATTTAGTCGACAGGACTTCAAAGATATCAGCATGAGAATGAACAGCCCAGAATGGCCGCGAACCAGAATCATTGACTGGCATCCGGAATAAGAATCCCTCAATACAAATTCAAATATTCAACTTTAATTTGCAAACTCAATTTACCCACCTTAATGCGGATCGAGGTGATATCCAAGCGCACGGGAAGGAAGATCGTAAGCTGAGAGAAAAATTCAGATATTTGCTTTGACAGCAACTATCTTCTGCTCAAACCTCCATTTATCTGCAAAGATAGCCGCGAGACACTCCTTCCAATCCAAGAAGGAGTGCCCTCATGCCCATCGCCTTACTGGCGCTAACCCTCAGCGCCTTCGCCATCGGAACGACAGAGTTCGTCATCGTTGGCCTCATCCCCACCGTCGCTGCCGACCTCGGCATCGGCCTCCCCTCCGCCGGCCTGCTGGTCAGCCTCTACGCACTGGGCGTCGCCATTGGCGCGCCGGTGCTCACGGCCCTCACGGGCAAGCTGCCGCGCAAGGCGCTGCTGCTCGGGCTGATGGCGCTGTTCACGATCGGCAACCTGCTGGCGTGGCAGGCGCCGAGCTATGAATCGCTGATTGCGGCGCGCGTGCTCACGGGGCTGGCGCACGGGGTGTTCTTCTCGATCGGCTCGACGATTGCCACCGGCCTGGTGCCGAAGGAAAAGGCGGCGAGCGCGATTGCGATCATGTTCACGGGCCTCACGGTGGCGCTGGTCACGGGCGTGCCGCTGGGCACGTTCATCGGGCAGCACTTCGGCTGGCGCGAGACCTTCCTGGCGGTGTCTGCCCTGGGCGTTGTCGCATTCATCGGCAGCTGGATCTTTGTGCCCTCCAACATCCGCCACACGCCGCCGGCCTCGCTGGCGCAGCAGGCCAAGGTGCTGGCCGAGCCGCGCCTGCTGCTGGTGTACGCCAAGACGGCCATCGGCTACGGCGGCTCGTTCATTCCGTTCACGTTCCTGGCGCCGATCCTTACCGAGGTGTCGGGCTTCAGCGCGGGCGCTGTGGGCTGGGTGATGCTGGTGTACGGTGTGTCGGTTGCGGTGGGCAATATCTGGGGCGGCAAGCTGGCCGACCGGCTGGGCCCCATTCCGGCGCTGAAGATCATCTTTGCGCTGCTGGCGGCGGTGCTGCTGGTGTTCAACTTCGCGGCGCCGCACAAGTGGCTGGCGCTGCTGGCGGTGTTGATGTGGGGCGCGGTGGCCTTCGGCAACGTGCCGGGCTTGCAGGTGTACGTGGTGAAGCAGGCCGAACGCTTCACGCCGCAGGCGGTGGACGTGGCCTCGGGCCTGAACATCGCGGCCTTCAACCTGGGCATTGCCGGCGCGGCCTGGGCCGGCGGCCTGATCGTGACGCACCTGGGCCTGATGCACACGCCCTGGATCGGCGCGCTGGTGGTGCTCGTTTCGTTCGGCCTCACGCAGTGGAGCGGCACGCTCGACCGCCGCGCGGGCATTCCGGTGCGGGCCTCGGGGCCGGTGCCGGTCGGGCACTGAGCCCACTGATTTGTCTCGACTTCTTTTTTTCCAACGTACAAGGAACCACACATGAACACGAACAACCCCATTCCCGCCTTCGGCCTCGGCACCTTCCGCCTGAAGGGCCAGGTGGTGATCGACTCGGTGAAGAACGGCCTCGACCTGGGCTACCGCGCCATCGACACGGCGCAGATCTACGGCAACGAGGCCGAGGTGGGCCAGGCCATCGCTGAAAGCGGCGTGGCCCGCAAGGACCTGTTCATCACCACCAAGATCTGGACCGACAACTACGCGGCAGCCAAGCTGGTGCCGAGCCTGAAAGACAGCCTGGCCAAGCTGCGCACCGAGCAGGTGGACCTGACGCTGATCCACTGGCCCTCGCCCGGCAACGCGGTGCCGGTGGCGGAGTTCATGGGCGCGCTGGCCGAGGCGCGGGCGCAGGGGCTGACGAAGCACATCGGCGTGTCGAACTTCAACATCGCGCTGATGAAGGACGCCATCGCGGCCGTGGGCGCGCCCAACATCGCGACCAACCAGGTCGAGCTGCACCCCTACCTGCAGAACCGCAAGGTGGCGGAGTTCGCAAAGAGCCAAGGCATCCGCATCACGTCGTACATGACGCTGGCCTACGGCAAGGTGCTGAACGACCCGGTCATCCAGGCGATTGCCGCCGCGCACGGCGCGACCACGGCGCAGGTGGTGCTGGCGTGGGCGATGCAGCTGGGCTACGCGGTGATTCCGTCGTCCACCAAGCGCGCGAACCTCGAAGGCAACCTGAAGGCGCAGCAACTGAAGCTGACGGACGCAGACATGGCGCAGATCGCCGCGCTGGAGCGCAACGAACGGCTGACCGATCCGGCCGGGCTGTCGCCGGCGTGGGACTGAGGAAGCCGCCATGGGCAACCACATGGCTGCGCCATTGCCGTTCGCGGGGCGCACGTTCGAAGTGCACTACGGCGACAAGATGACGGCACTGAACATCTACGCCGCCGACGGCCTGACGATGCGCTACGAGGTGACGGCCGGCCCGTTCAAGGGCGCGACCGCCGAGGTGCGCTACCGGGCCGAGGCGCTGGGCGCCGGGCTCTACGCGCTTTCGTGGCAGGAGGCCGACAAGGGAACGGTGGTGCACGTGGACGACTTCGAAGTGGGCCATTCGTTCTCGTACTACACCACGGCCGCGCTCGAGTTCGTGTGCATGACCGGTTCGTTGCGCGAAGTGAAGGAAGCGGCACAAGCAACGAGATGACCTGGGCATTGCAGGCGCTGGTGGCCTCGCATGGCGGGGCCCGGTCATCAGGCTCGGGCCTTCGCCATGAACAGTGTGAACACGCCCCAGCAGACCACGAATCGCCCGGCGGCGTGTCCGTTGTCGCACAGCATGCGCGTCTGGCGGAGCGGGCCGCACCGGCCGCCTGACTGACAGCCGTCCAGCGCATTGCGAACGCGCCCGAAACGGCGCACCATGCGCCAGTCACCGGTTTCCGGACGGGCCTGCGGGCCCGTCTTTTTCGTGGGCAACCGCTGGAGGCACGCATGACTGCTGAAGAAGATGCAAACGTGAACACGCTGCGCAATGGCTTCGCCGAGTGGCACACAACACGCGGCGCGAGCGTAGACAACTGGATGAACCTCATCGCCGACGAGGTGCGATGGCAAACGCTGGGCGCGGCAGCCGCCGGCGACAAGTTCGCGAAGGGCTGCAGCTCCAAGTCCGAAGTGAAACGCTACTTCGAGGAGCTCGGCACCAGCTGGGCCATGCTCGGCTACAAGATGAATGAATTCATTGCCCAAGGCGACCGCGTGGTGGCGGTGGGCAACGTCTCGTGGCGACACCGCGCAACGGGCAATGAGGTGAACACACCGCTGGTGAATGTGATCCGCATGCGCGACGGCAAGATCGTGGACTTCATGGAGTTCTACGACACGGCTGCGGCAATGGCCGGCACGCGGCCGGCGTAGCAACTGAAGCTGTCACTGGCGTGGTTCAGCACGCCGACTCGTGCGACTCGACCGCGTGCACAAGAAAGAACCGCTTCAGCCCGTCCAGCGTGTCGAAGAAGCCGCGGTGCGACCGTCGCACTGGCGTGCCGTCCTGCAGCCTGTAGCTCACCGCGCCCCTGATGGGCGGGTAGCGCTTGGAGATGCTCACCCGATACAGGCACTCGGTGCTTTCGATGACGGTGTGGGCCCGCTCGCGTGCGTCGACCACATCGAAGCGGCCGGTTTCCTGCAGCACGGATTCGTACGTAGCCATGAGGCTGTTGTCTGCTCCTCGCGGCACGTGGATGCCGCCAGAGGCGCAATGCGGGAGTAGGACATTTCCTTCGGGGGCCGCGCGAGCCGCCGGAACTAGCGCCCGCTGAACCGCTCGGTTTCGAGCACGAAGGCCGTGGCCTGCGCCGCGGCGCTGGCCGCGCGGTAGTCGGCCTTGAGTTCGGCGGAAACCTTCTCCGTCGCCTCGACCAGCTCGGAAATGTTGCGCTCGCCGACGCAGTGCTCGTCCAGCCGAACGTAGATGCGCTTGAAGTTGCCGCCCAGGGCGCGCGCCACATCGCGCAGGCAGTCGGCCAGGGTGGCAAAACCGCTGTTGCTGTAGGAACTGGGGGGAATCACGCCCTTGGAGCTTGGCGCGCGAACGGAGTAGGCGTAAGTGGCGCCCTCCGTGCGGAGTTCCACCACCGGCTGCAGGCCGGGCTGATCGAACGTCGTTCCTTGCATGGCCGCAGTGTAGTGCGGCACCTTCGCTCAAGGGGTGGGGTGCAGCGTGCCGGCAACAAGGTCGGCCAGCAGTGCCAGCACCAGCGCGCCGCCGCCCACCGCAAAGAGAAATGCGTAGTGCCCACCCGAAGACGCCAGCAGCCACGACATGCCATAGGCGGCGCCGGCCTGGAACACGGCAAAGGCGGTGGTCGCGCGGCTCCAGGCGGCCTTCTGCATCGAGGGGTGGTGTGCCAGCAGCTCCTGCACGCGGCCCAGCACGAGCGGCACGATGCCTGGCGTGAACGCACCGACGACGGCACTCGACACGATGAGCCCGCCATGCCCCACCAGCCCGAGCGCCGGCAGCGCGAGCGCGGCGGCCTGCAGCCCGAAGGCGATGCGCAGCGCGGCGCCGAAGCCCAGGCGGTCGGCCATGTAGCCGGCGAGCACCGGGCCGGCGATGGCGCCCAGGCCGAACACCACCCAGTACTGCGCGCCCACGGCCAGCCCCTGCCCGAGGCCGAGCGACACGAACACCACCAGGAAGATCATGTGCGGCACGAGGCCCACGGCGTTCAGCGCGTAAGAGACGTTCAGCGCGCGCAAAGCGCCCCGGGCCACGGCCGGCCTTGCTGCAGTAGCGTGCGAGGCGGCGGCAGCATGCGCCGGGGCCGCGTCGGGCCAGCCGTGCCACGCGAGCGCGGTGAGCACCAGCGAAAGCACGGCCAGGCCGGCCCAGGTTGCGCCCAGGCCCTGGTGCAGCAGCAAGGGCACCAGCGTGCCCAAGGCAGCAATGCCCAGGCCGATGCCCGCGAAGATCATGCCGCTGGCCAGCCCGCGCTGCTGCTGCGGCACATGCGCGAGCACGGTGGGTGCGGCCAGCACCATGAGCGAGCCGCCGGCCACGCCGGAGACCACGCGCCAGCCGAAGAACCAGGCGAAGTCGAGCGGCCAGGCGCACGCGAGCAGCGACACGGCGGTGGCCAGCATCAACCCGCGCAGCACCACAGGCGCGGGCCAGCGTGCCGACATCGGGCCGCCCAGCAGCGCACCCGCGAGGTAGCCGACGAGATTCGCCGCGCCGAGGTAAGTGGCCGCCGAGGCGCTGAACCAGTGCGCGTCGATGATGGCCGGCAGCAGCGGCGTGTAGGCGAAGCGCGCCAGGCCGATGCCCACGAGCGTGGCGCACAGGCCCGCGAAGATGGCCCGCCAGGGGGTCGCGAAGCGGTGCGAGGCTGCATCGGCAGCGGAAGCAGCCGCCTTGCCGGCGGCGGTGCGTGAGGTGGTCGTGGACATGGAGGGCACTCCAGCGAATCGAAGAAACGATGCTACGGATTGCCGCCCGGCGAGTGAATCCCTATGCTTGGGCATTCAGTATTTCGCAGCAAGGAAGAATCGTGGACCGCATCGACGCCATGAAGGTTTTCGTGGCCGCCCTGGACGAGGGCAGCTTGGCCGGCGCGGGGCGCAAGCTGGGCAAGTCGCCCGCCGCAGTGAGCCGCGCCATCGCGTTCCTCGAAACCCATGTGGGCGCCGAGCTGCTGCACCGCACGACGCGCTCCATTCGCCTGAGTGACACCGGCGAGCGTTACGCGGTGGCGTGCCGCCGCATCCTCACCGATCTGGAAGAAGCCGACATCGCCGCGGCCGGCGAGCGCTCGGCGCCGCGCGGCCGGCTCACGGTGACCGCGGCCGTGGCGGTGGGCGAAGCGCTGCTGCGGCCCGTCCTCGACGAGTTCATGAACGCGCACCCCACGGTGTCGGTGCGCCTGCACCTGCTCGACCGGCCGGCCAACCTGATCGACGAGGGTATCGACGTGGCGCTGCGCATCGCGCACCTGGCGGATTCCACGCTGGTGGCGCTGCCCGTGGGCGAAGTGCGGCGCGTGATCACGGCGTCGCCGCGCTACCTGGCGCGCAATCCGCGCATTGCGCAGCCGGCCGACATTGCGCAGCACCAGGTGGTGGCCATGACGCACTTCGGCATCGACTCGTGGAGCTTTCCGCCGCAGCCGGGCTCGACCATGCCGCGCACGGTGCAGTTCGCGCCGCGCTTCGTGGTGAACAGCCTGCGCGCGGCGGTGGCGTCGGCGGTGGAGGGACGCGGCGTGCTGCGTTCGTTCTCGTACCACGTGGCCGACGAAGTGGCGAGCGGGCGGCTGCGCATCGTGCTGGCCGGCGACGAGGCGCCGCCGCTGCCGGTGCACCTGGTGTCGCCGCATGGGCGGCTGTCGGTGCCGAAGGTGCGGGCCTTCGTCGACTTTGCGCTGCCCAAGCTGCGCGCCCGCTTCGCGGCCTGGAGCGAGGCCTGCGCAGAGCAGGTGCCGCAGAAGAAGACGCGCGCCAGAAGCGGCTGATTCGACCGTGATACGGAAGAGTGTTCGCCGAATGGCGTCTATTCACTCTTGGGCCGGTCGAATCCACACTTCCTTCCACGACGGAACCGCATCTCGCGGCCCGCGAACCGGAAGGAAATTCACCATGAGCAACCAAAACTCCAAGGGCGGCAAGACCGCCGTCGTGACCGGCGCCAGCAGCGGCATCGGCCTGGCGATCACCCGCCGCCTCCTGGCCGATGGCTGGAACGTGGTCGGCAACGCGCGCAGCGACGCCCGCCTGACGGAAGCCGCAAGCCAGTTCGGCGCAGGCGACCGCTTTGCCGGCGTGGCCGGCGACATTGCCGACCCGCGCGTCGCGCAGGCGGTGATCGACCAGGCGGTGTCTCGCTTCGGCGGCATCGACGCGCTGGTCAACAACGCGGGCATCTTCCTGCCGAAGCCCTTCGTGGAGTTCACGCCGGAGGAAATCGAGCAGCAGATCGCCACCAACGTGAAGGGCACCATCTTCGCGTCGCAAGCCGCTGCGCGCCACATGGTCGGCCGCGGCGCGGGCGCCATCGTGAACATCACCGCATCGGTGGCCCTTCAGCCGCGCAGCAACGTGCCGGCCTTCATGGCAGTGCTGCTCAAGGGCGGCCTGAATGCCGCCACGCGCGCGCTGGCCATCGAGCTGGCACCGCACAACGTGCGCGTGAACGCAGTCGCGCCCGGCATCATCGACAGCCCGATGCACTCGCCCGAGTCGCACGGTTTCCTGAAGACGCTGCAGCCGACCGGCCGCCTGGGCACGGTCGAAGAGATCGCCGACGCGGTCGTCTACCTGGTGGGTGCGGGCTTCACCAGCGGCGTGGTGCTGCCGGTGGACGGCGCGGCAAGTGCCGGCAACTACACCGCCTGAGCTTCGGTAGCGGAAACGAAGGAGCCCACCATGCCTTACGTCAACGTACGCATCACACGCGACGGCGTCACGCGCGAGCAGAAAGCCACCGTCATCGCGGAGATCACCGACACGCTGCAGCGCGTGCTCGGCAAGAAGCCGGAGCTCACGCATGTGGTGATCGACGAGATCAACACCGACGACTGGGGATTTGCTGGCGAGACGACGACCGTCGTGCGAGCCCGTGAAGCGGCCGAAGCCGCCGCCCGGGCCCGGAAGGCCTGAGCGCGGCTCAGGCGCGGTTCAAGCGCGGCTCAAGCGCGTTGAGGGGAGCGAGGGGCGCGGGTCAGCCCGCGTCCTTCAGCGCCTTCTTGGCCTTGTCGGCGGAAGCCTTCGAACGGTTCTTGTGATAGCCAGACTTCACGTTGTTCACGGCCTTGCCGACCGGGCCGCTCTTCTTGGCCTTGCTCTCGGCCTGCTTCTGGTCGATCTTGTGCTCGGCCGCGTCGGTCGCGTCCGATGCGGCCTTGCCGAGCTGCGCGCTGGCGGTGCCGGCGGCGAACAGGGTCAACGAAGTGGCGATGGCGATCAGTGCTTTGTTCATCGGGCTGTCCCTCCAGGTGTTTGAATGAGCCTCGATGGTTGCACCGGGTGCGGATTCGCCATGTCAGCCGCGACCGCGCTTGGCGTGGGGCACGCGCCCGACAGAAGAGCCTGGCACCAGGCTCGCGCGTTCAGCGGATCGACGCCAGGTACGCGTCCACCGATGCACCCCAGAGACGCTGCACGGTATAGGTGCTGTGACCATCCAGCCCCTTCGGCGGCATGAGCACTTCGAACGAGCCTTTTCCACCCGCTGCCTGGAATGAGTTGAAGTTGGTCCGACTGTGGGCAATGGGGTAGTACGGGTCGGCTTCGCCGTAGAGCCAGAGCGTCGGCTTCGGGAAGGAAGCACCGCGCGTGAACAACTCCCCGTTCACCTTGCCTGCATCCGGGCACGACGCGCCGATCCAGCCGCCGACGAAGTTGATCGCGCCAACCACCTCTCGGGGATGCAGGCCCGCATAGGCTGTCGCGAGAATGCCGCCTCGCGACACGCCGCCGATCACGATGCGTTGCGGGTCCACATCGCTGCGTTGCCGGATGCTCGCCATGGCCACCTCGACGTCTGCCAGCGCGCGTTCGGCACCAGGCAACGCCAATGCCGCCCTGCATGAATAGCGCGAGCGGTCGGCTTCAAAACCCTCGTCGTACAGCCCTTCCGAATGGCCGCGGCCGCGGCGTTGCGGATAGATGACCTGCCAGCCGCGTGCGACGAAGAACGCGCTCACCTCCGGGCTGGTCCACGTCAGGCCGAACCACTCCGGGCGATTGCCCATGCCGGTCGACCCGTGGTTCATGACAAGCGTGGGAAAAGGTCCGTCGCCTTCGGGCCGGTGCACCACCATCTCGAGCCGCACAGGCTTGCCGTTCTCGGTGAACGGCGAGTCCAGCCATTCGACGCGGCGCACATAGGCGGGCACGCGCCGCGACAGAACGCCCGCGGACAACAACGACCCGTTCCGCCAGATGCCCAGCTCCATGTCGCCATCCTTGCGCAGGCGCAGCACGAGGTCGGCGCTGGTCTTCAGCCGCATGTGGAGTTCATCGTTCTCGAAGCGGCCAGGTGCTTCGTCGACAACGGTCTGCAACTGGCTGGCGCCGGCATAGGTGACCGTCGCACCTTCGACGGAGAGATCGCGGATGGCAACCTTGATGTCGCAACCTGCCGCCTGACACGCCCAGCCGCGCCAGATACCGCCCCACTGTGCAAGCCCGGTGGGCGCGACGGCCTGCTCCGCGAGAGCGGCCGACTGCGGCGGCAGCTCGGCGGCCACGCTGCTCTCCGACACCGCACGCGGAAGATCACCCATGTAGCCGGGCCACGCAGTCTGGGCCGATGCGGCCATGCAGACACCGAACAGGAACGCACTGAACAACACTCGCCTCACTGTGACCCCCCCGAAGTTCTCGGGAATTGAATCACAGCGCGGCAGCTCAACCCGCCCGTCGCGTGGCCGCCCAGTCAGACAGGATCTTCACCGCCTCGCCGTCCATCTTCTGCTCGGCCGGCAGGCTGCGCTGTGCCAGCGTGGCGCCGGCCTCGATGCGCAGCACCTCCACATCGATGGGATGGCGCGCGGCCACGGTCACGCCGTCGAACGCCTGGCCCGATTGCGCGAGCGTCGCGGCGTAGTAGAGCTTTCCGATGCCTGCGATGTGCATCGCCGCCACGCACATGGCGCAGGGCTCGCACGAGGTGTAGAGATCGCACCCCGCGAGGTTGACGGTGCCCAGCTTGCGGCAGGCATCGCGGATCGCCTCGACCTCGCCGTGCGAGGTGGGATCGGAATGCGCGACGGAATGGTTGAAGCCTTCGCCGACGATCGCGCCGTCCTTCACGACGACGGCGCCGAAGGGCTCGGTTCCGGGCTCCTGCAGGGCCTGCGCCGACAGGGCCAGCGCGCGTTGCATGAATGCTTGGTTGTACATGGGTCAGGCCTTTCTTGCGGTGTCGAGTACGGGAAGCTGTTGCGCACCGGGATGCGACGGCGATTCGAAGAGCCCTGCCATGGCCCTGCCGTAGCGCCCGGGATCGAAGCGCAGCGCCAGCGGCAGCAGCACCACGACCACCGCCGCCAGGTAGGCCCATGCGAGCGTGAAACCGCCGGTGTGCTCGCGCACCCAGCCGGTGACGAAGGGCGCGAGCGCGGCGATCATGAAGCCCAGCCCCTGCATGAAGCCTGCCAGCGCACCGGCCTGCGCGGGGTCGCCCAGGTGGTCGAGCGCCAGCACCATGCACAGCGCGAAGGCGCCGCCGAGGCCGAAGCCCAGCACGACGGTCGTTGCCACGGCGGGCACGGGAAGCGCGAAGGTCAGCGTGCAGAAGCCGGCGAGCTGCGCGAGCAGCGTGAGCACCAGCCAGGGGCGCATGTCGCGCCCGCGGCTGCGCGCGAGCGCGGGCATGGCCAGCGCGGCGACCACCTGCGCGAGGGTCATCAGCGCAAGCACCGAGCCGCCCTGCTGCGCGGTCCATCCCTGCTGGGCATAGAAGTGCGGCAGCCACGCGACGAGGCTGGTGTAGCCGCCGTTGATGAGGCCGAAGCACGCGGCGAGCAGCCAGGCGCGGCGGCTGCCGAAGCAGCGCCGCCACGAGAGATTCTGGCGCGGCGCGTCGGCGGTGAACGCCATGCGGCGCATGTTCAGCCAGTAGAGCAATGCGAAGGTGGCGAGCAGCGCCCAGATGGCCAGGCCCGCGTGCCAGTCGGGCTGCGCGCCGCCGAAGACATGCGCCACCCAAGGGCTGGCCATGGCACCGAGGCCGCCGCCGCCCATGATGGCGGCGGAATACAGCCCCGTCATGACGCCGATGCACGTGGGATACGCCTGCTTGACCACGCCGGGCATCAGCGCTTGCACCAGGCCCACGCCGGCGCCGGCGAGCGCGGCGCTCCACAGCAGCGCGGGAGCGCCGCCGGCAACGTAGCGGCTGGCGCAGGCGAACGCGATGGCCGCCAGCCCGCAGGCGATGCCGGCGCGCGCGCCGATGCGCTGGCCGACTCCCGCGCCGAACAGCGACATCGCGCCCATGGCGAACATCGGCAGCACCGTGAGCAGCGCCACCGCATGGAAGCCGATGCCGGTGGCCTGACGGATGGGCGCGAGCAGCGGGCTGCTCGAGGTGAGGAAGGCGCGCAGGTTCAGCGCCACCAGCACGATGACGACCGCGAAGGCCATGCCGCCATCGGCGCGGCTGCGCTGCACCGTCACAAGGCCGCGGCCTCCGGCTGCAGCGCGCCGTTTCGCGCCACCACGCGGCCACCCGACACCACCAGCCTGCGCACGGGGCGGGCCACCACGGCCTGCGCCACCGTCTGCGCGTCGACCAGCACCAGGTCGGCGCGGTTGCCGGGCACGAGGCCGTAGCTGTCGAAGCCGCAGCCGCGCGCGCCGGAGTGGGTGACGGTGTCGAGCGCCACCTCGAGCTCGTCGTCGCGGCGCAGGTTGTAGCGCAGGCCGATGATCATGGCGCGCTCGAGCATGTCGGGGTTGCCGTAGGGCGACCAGGTGTCGCGGATGCCGTCGTTGCCGCCGAGCACGGTCACGCCGGCCTGGCGGCAGGCCATGAGCGGCGGCACGCTGCGCGAAGGCGGCGCGCTGGTGACGAGCACCACGTCGAGGCGGGCCATGCGCGCGAGCAGCGCTTCGCGCTCGCGCTCCGAGACGTCGCCCAGGCAGAAGCCGTGGCTGATGGCCACCTTGCCCTGCATGCCGAGCGCCTCGGTGCGCTGCAGGATCAGGTCGAGCGAGAACGCGCCCATGGCGCCGGGCTCATGCAGGTGGATGTCGAGCGGGCGCTGGTGCCGGTGCGCGATGCCGAACAGCACGTCGAGCGACTTCACCGGGTCGCCGTCGATGGCGCAGGGGTCGAGGCCGCCGAGCACGTCGGCGCCCATGGCGAGCGACTGGTCGAGCAGTTCGGCGGTGCCGGGCCGGCCGAGCAGGCCCGACTGCGGGAACGCGACGAGCTGGATCTGCTGCACCTCGCGCAGCGCCTCGCGCGTGCGCAGCGTGCCTTCGAGATGGCGCAGGCCGGCCTGCGTGTCGACGTCGACGTGCGTGCGCAGCCGCGTGGTGCCCAGCGCGAGGAAGGCCTTGGCCAGCACCTTGGACTGCGCGGCGGCGTCGTGGCCGCTCGCATGGCGGAAGGCGCGCTCGTTCTCGATCTTGTCGGTGAGGTTGGTGCCGACCTCGTTGCGGTACCAGTCCATGCCCCACATGGTCTTGTCGAGGTGGGTATGGCCTTCGACCAGGCCGGGCAGCAGCAGGGCGCCGCCGCCGTCCTCCACTGCCGTGCCGGCCGGCGCGGCCAGGCCGGCGCCAAGCTCGGCGATGCGGCCGTCCTGCACGCAAACGTCGGTGGCGGCGCCGCCCATCGGGCGCACGTTGCGGATCAGGAGCGAGGACATGGATTGCATTCCTTCGAGGGCATCAGGCAGACATCAGGCAAGTTGGGCCGCCACGGGGCGCGGCGCGATGCGCGGCGTGAACAGCGCGACGATCACGAACACCAGCGCGTTGGTCGCCAGTGCCACCAGGCCGGTGTTGAGCGACTTGAACACCACCGGCGCCGACGGGAACAGCGTACCCAGGTTCGAGCCGGTGGTCATCATGAAGCCGAGGACTGCGCCGCCCGCCAGGATGCCGGCGAAGGCCGCGTGCTTGCTGCCGAAGGGCTTCTTCATGAGGCTGAACAGCAGCGAGGGCAGCAGCTGCGTGAGCAGGCTGGAGGCGAAGATGGCCACGGCCACGATGGTGGTGCCGCCGCGCAGCACGAAGTACACCGCCACCAGCGCGAACACCGGCAGCACGGTGCGGGCCACGCGCGAGACCTGCCTGTCGGTGGCGTGCGGCGCGAAGCCTTCCTTGTAGACGTTCTTGCCGATGACGGTGGACGCGGTGAGCAGGATCATCGAGCCCGGCACCAGCGCCGTGAGCACGCCCGTGCCGCCGATGACGCCGACGAACCACGGGTCGAAGGTGTGCTTGACCAGGCCGAACAGGGCCAGGTCGACCTCGGCGCCCTTGAGCCCCGGCACCTGCAGGATGGCCGCGAAGCCCACCAGGAACAGGAAGGCGATGACCACCTGGTACAGCGGCATCAGGATGGTGTTGCGCCGCACTGCGCTCGCGCTCCTGGCGGCGTACACCGACGTGAGGTTGAACGGGTAGAGGTAGTAGCCCAGCGCGGTGAGCAGGATGGTCGAGTTGTACCACGTGAGGTTCAGGCCCTCTTTCGGGAACTCGAAGAAGCCGGGGTTGGCCGCATGGATGGCGGTGAACATGGGCGCGACGCCGCCGTAGTAGTGCCACGGCAGGTAGATGCCCAGGAACACCGCGAGCGCGAGGATGAGGATGTCCTTCACGATGGCGATGCTGGCCGAGCCGTGGATGCCCGAGAACAGGATGTAGCTCACCATGACCAGCGTGCCGATCCAGATGGCCACCTGCGGCGCGATGGTGCCGTACGAGGCTTCCGACACGATGATGCCGAGCCCGCGCAGCTGGATGGTGAGCAGCGCCACCATGCCCATGAGCGCCACGATGGACACCAGCACGCCCAGCGGGCGGCTGTCGTACTTGTGAGCGAAGAAGTCGGAGAACGACACCAGCTTGTGCGTGGTGGCGTAGCGCCACACGGCCGGCAGCATCCAGAAGGCCATGAGATACGCCAGGCCGCCGTAGGCCAGGATGTAGAAGGCCGGCGTGCCCTTGCTGTACGACCAGCCGCTCGCTCCCAGGAAGGTGAAGGTGGAGAACGATTCGCCCGCCATCAGCAGGAACACCATGATGGCGCCCAGCCCGCGCCCGCCGAGCGCCCACTGCTCCAGGCTCATGGTGCGCCCGCGCCGGGCAAGCACCGCGAGGCCCAGCGCGCCGACCACGAACAGCGCGATCACGCCGAGTGCGGCGTTCATCGCGCGGCTCCCCGGGCATCGGCCGCGTCAACGGCATCCAGGTCGCCCTCGGCGCGGTCGATGACCACCATGATCAGCGAGGTCAGCACCAGCCAGCTGACGTTCCACACCATCAGGAAGGGCATGCCGAGCACGAAGGCGGGCGCGACGGAGGACAGCCATCCCCCGCTGAAGAAAGCGGCGACAGGCAGCGCGGCGAGCCATTTGGCGGATTTCATGGTTGTCTCGATCTGTGCTTTGGTTGAGATTTTTCTTTTGCATGGTCAACCATATAAATATGTTTTGGTTAACCAAACGAGGCGAATGGTACGGAGCCGAAGGGGCCGAGTCAATCCGGGGGATTTCCCGCGGGTCCGGGGAGGCGGGCAATAATCCCGACGCCTATGCCTTCCACCGCTCGCAAATCCCCCGCCCTTGCCGCCGCTGCAGCCCCCGAGGAACCGGCCGATGCCGACGAAGCCAACGTGGACGAGCGTGTCTATGCAGCGGTCTCGAAAGCCCTGCTGAGCGGCAAGCTGCGCCCGGGCACGCCGCTGCGCGAACGCGCGCTGGCCGAGGCGCTGGGCTGCACGCGCGGCGCGGTGCGCAAGGTGCTGGCGCGGCTGGGCTCCGAGAAGCGGCTGGTGCTCGAGCACAACCGCGGCGCCTTCGTGCCCAACCCCTCGATCGACGACATGCGCGGCATCTACCGGGCGCGCCGCATCGTCGAGGCCGGGCTGGTGAGCACGCTGCACGGCCAGCTCGAGCGCGAGCAGGTGGCCGCGCTGCGCAAGCACGTGCAGGCGGAGCAGAAGGCGTTCAAGGAAGGCCGGCGCGAGGACGCGATACGGCTGGCGGGCGAGTTCCACATGCTGCTGGCGCAGATGGCGCACAGCGACGAGCTGATTTCCTACCTGCAGCGGTTGATCTCGAACACCGAGCTCTACAAGGCGCTGTACGACTCGGCCGAGGCCGCGAGCTGTGCGCCGCGCGAGCATGAGCAGATCATCGAGGCGCTCACGGGCAAGTCGCTCGACGCGGCACTGGCCGTGGCGCTGGAACACCTCGACGAACTGGAGCAACGCGTGATCGCGGGTGCGGCGGCCGAGCAGGAAGTGGATCTGGCGACGCTGCTGAATGGCGGCGCGCCGGGCCGCGGGCACGGCCACAAGCACGGCCACAAGCACAACCACTGAACGCCCACGCGCCGCCGGAGGGCGGCGGTTCATGTTCATGCACCGCCTGCGGGCGGCTTCCACATTTCGCCGGCGAACGAAGTGTCGGCGCGCCGGTCTGGCCAAGATCGGCGCACCATGCACAGCGCTTCTTCTCCTGCCGCTCCAGGCAAACCCCGAGCCGTCTTCCTCGAGTGGGCGCTGCTCGCCGTGCTCGCGACCTGCTGGGGCGCGTCGTACACCTTCATCAGGGTCGGCGTGGCGACGATTCCACCGGTCACGCTGATCGCGGCGCGCACCCTGATCGCCGGACTGCTGCTGCTCGCGGTGCTGCGCCTGCGCGGCGTGCAACTGCCTGCGGAGGCCGCGATGTGGCGGCGCTTCATGCTGCAGGCCTGCCTCAACAGCGTGATGCCGTTCACGCTCATCGCATGGGCCGAACGCAGCGTCGACGCGGGGCTGGCGACCATCCTCAACTCGACCTCGCCGATCTTCATCTTCCTGCTCGGGCTGTGCATCGGTGGGTCGGAGAGGCCCACGCTGCGCCGGCTGCTCGGCGCGGGTGCGGGGATGGCGGGCATCTGCCTGATCGTGGGCTTCGAGGCGCTGCACGGGCTCGGGCATTCGCTGCTCGCGCAGCTGGCGCTGGTGGCCGCGGCCGTGTGCTACGCCTGTGCCGCCATGTTCGGCCGCGTGTTCAAGGAGCTGGACCCGATGGTGCCCGCCGCAGGTTCGCTGCTGTGCGGTGCGGCCCTGCTGCTGCCCGCGAGCATGGCGATCGACCGCCCGTGGACGCTCGCGCCATCGCCGGCTTCGATGCTGTCGGTGCTGGCGCTCGCGGTGCTCTCGACGGCGCTGGCCTTCACGATCTACTTCCGGCTCATCAGGACGCTGGGGCCGATGTCGACCGCCGCGCAGGCCTACCTGCGCGTGCCCATCGGCGTGGCGATCGGCGTGGTGTTTCTCGGTGAAGCGCTCGCGCCCACGGCATGGATCGGGCTGGCCTGCGTGATGGCCGGCGTGGTGGCGATGACAATGCCGCAGGCAAAACTTTTGCGCCGGGGCCGGCATTTTTTACGCGGCTTTTAGACGCCCGCTCCTACGCTGCCGGCTTCTCCATCCGTCAGCGAATTTTCTCGATGAAACACCTCTCCCGCATCGCCCTGCCGATGCTCGTTCTGCCCACCCTCGCCGCCCTCCCCTTGCTTGCGAACGCGCAGCTCACGGGCAACGTGGCACTCACCACGAACTACAAGTTCCGCGGCCAGGACCAGGACATGCTGGGCAGGAACGACTACGCGAAGACCAAGGCCTTCAAGCCGGCCATCCAGGGCGGGCTCGACTACGCCTTCGGCGACAGCGGCTTCTACGTAGGCAACTGGAACTCCAGCGTCAACTGGCTCAAGGGCAACAGCATCGAGAGCGACATCTACGGCGGCTACAAGTTCAAGGCCGGCCCTCTCGACATGGACGTCGGTGCGCTCACCTACCTGTACCCGGGCAACGCGTCGGGCAACACCACCGAGCTGTACGGCAGCGCGGGCTACACCAGCGAGGCCTTCGGTTCGTTCACGCTGAAGTACTCGCACACGGTGTCGAAGGATTACTTCGGCTACGCCGGCAACAAGGCCGGATCGGGCCTGAAGGGCCGCAACACCGGCTACCTGAACCTGTCGTACTCCAAGGAAATCGTGCCCAAGCTCACGCTGAAGGCCGCCGTGGGCTACACGAACATGTCGAGCGACATCCGCAGCCTGGGCTACAGGAACTACGTCGACTACAACCTCGGCGCGTCCTACGACTTCGGCAACGGGCTGTCGCTGGCGGGCTCGGTGCAGGGTGCCAACAGGAAGAGCTCGTACCTCTCGGTGGCGAACCCGGGCGTGGACTACGGTTTCGGCACGTTCGGCGCCACCTACTACTCGCCGAACAAGGCACGCTTCATCCTGACGCTGACGAAGACCCTCTGATCAGTCGATGCTGATGTTCGCGGCCTTCGCGACCTCGGCCCACTTCACACGGTTGTCGTGCACGGTCTTCCTGAACTGTGCCGGCGTCTCGATGCGCACCGTGTTGCCCTGGCTCTCGAAGCGCTCGCGGATCTCCGGCGTCTCGAGCACGGTCTTCACCGCGGCGTTGAGCTTGTCGACGATGTGCGGATCGGTGCCCTTGGGCGCAAAGATGCCGAACCAGATCGAGCTGTCGAAGCCCTTGGTGCCCGGCACGCCGCTCGATGCGATGGTGGGCACCTCCTTCACGGCCGGCACCGCGGTGGCCGTGGTCACGCCCAGCAGGCGCACCTTGCCGGCCTTGTAGTGCGGCAGAACGGTCTGCACCTGGTTCATGATGCAGCAGGTTTCGCCGCGCACCACCGAAGTGATGGCCTCGGGGCCGCCCTTGTAGGGCACGTGCACCATCGTCAGGCCGAGCCGTGCGTTGAACTCCGCGAATGCCATGTGCGTGCCCGCGCCGTTGCCTGTAGAGGCATAGTTGTACTTGCCCGGATTGGCCTTGACCAGCTCGACGAATTCCTTCAAGGTCCTGACGTTGATCACGTCCGGATTGATGGTGAGCACGTTCGACACGTCGAGCACGGGTGCCACCGGAATGAAGTCGGCCTCGACGTCGAACGGCAGCTTCTTGTACAGCGCGGCGTTGCTGCCGTGCGTGGCGGCGGTGCCGAACGACAGCGTGTAGCCGTCGGGCTTCGAGTGGGCCACGTAGTCGCTGGCGATGTTGCCGGCGGCGCCCGACTTGTAGTCGATGATGACCGGGCGGCCCAGCTGCTTTGCCAGCGGTTCCTGGATGGTGCGTGCGACCACGTCCACGCCGGAGCCGGCGGGGAAGCCCATGATCAACGTGACGGGCTGCTGTGGCCAGTCCTGCTGCGCGAAGGCGGCGGGAACGGCGAGCGAGGCTGCAGCCAGCAGGAATGCGCGGCGGACGAAACGCAGGGGAGAGGAGGGAGAATCGGCCATGACAGTCTTTCGGTCTTTCTTCGAGGCAGGCGGTGCAAGCGCGGATTGTGGCGCGCCGCTGATGCCTGAATCCATATGAGCTTATGCACGCGCCCCCCGTGCCAAGCACGTACCGCGCCCGCTTCCGATAATCGTCCCATGGTCCGTTCCTCCCAACAACTCCACCCCCACCGCGAGCCCGCGACGGTGCGCGCCGCCGCCACCGTGCTGCTGCTGCGCGACACCGACGCCGGCATCGAAGTGCTCATGACCCGCCGTTCGGCGACCGCGAGCTTCGCGCCCGGCGCCTACGTGTTTCCCGGCGGCCACATCGACGCCGCCGACGAAGCGGCCAAGCGCATCGCCACGCGCCGTCCCACGCAGAGCCGCGTGCAGCGCACGCAGGCCATCGCGGCCATCCGCGAAGCCTTCGAGGAGCTGGGGATCCTGCTCGCGCACCATGCCGACGGGCGCCCGGTGAGTGCGCAGGACATCGCCTCGATGGACCGCAACGACACCGCCGGCGCCGCCTTCGCAGACCAGTGCGCCGCGCGCGGCCTGGTGCTGGGCTCCGACCGGGTCTTCACCTTCGCGCACTGGATCACCGACCGCGACCTGCCCAGGCGCTTCGACGTGCCCTTCCTGGTGGCGCGCATGCCCGAGGGCCAGGAGCCCAAGGCCGACGAGAGCGAGCAGTTCGAGCCCTGCTGGGTGCGCCCCGCCGACGCGCTGGCGCGCCACGACGCAGGCACCTTCTTCATGATCTTCCCGACCGTGCGCACGCTGCAGCGGCTGGCCGCCTACGCGAGCGTCGACGCGGTGCTCGCAGCCTGTGCGCCTGCCGGTGCGGGCGAATCGCCGCTGTGGACCAGCTGCCCGCGCGGCGGCCTGCTCAAGGGCGCGGACGTGCGCTACATGGAGCATGAGCCGCCGTTCGGCGAACTCGCGCTGGTGTGCCCCGACGGGCAGATGCTGCACGCGCTCGACTGGCAGAGCGCGCAGCCCGTGCCGCTGCTGCGCAACGTGATGCGCCTCACCGCACCCAACCCCAGCGCCATGACCGGCCCCGGCACCAACACCTACATCGTGGGCGACGCGGCCACCGGCTACATCGTGATCGACCCGGGCCCGAACGACTTCGACCACATCGGCCGTCTGTGGCGCATCACGCAGGGCGACGTCCGCATGATCGTGTGCACGCATTCGCATGCCGACCACTCGCCCGGCGCCGCGCCGCTGCAGGCGCTGTGCAAGGACACGAAGCCGCCGGTCCTCGGGCTGTCGTCCGCACCGACCGCGCGCTCGTCCGCGCGCTTCACCGCGGATCGCGAGCTGGAAGACGGCGAGCGGCTCGTGCTCTCGGGCACGGGGCCCGATGGCGCAGCGCTCGCGCACACCCTGCGCGTGATCCACACGCCCGGCCACGCGGCCAACCACCTCTGCCTGGTGCTCGAGGAAGACGGCCTGCTGTTCTCGGGCGACCACATCCTCAACGGCAGCACCACGGTGGTCGATCCGCCCGACGGCGACATGACGGCCTACCTCGATTCGCTCGACGCGCTCGATGCGGCCTGCGAGGCCGGCGGCATCGAGTTCATCCTGCCCGCGCACGGCTACGTGATCGGCTTTGCGCGCACCGCCATCGGCATGCTGAAGGCGCACCGCCTGAAGCGCGAGGCCAAGATTGCCGCGGCCATGCAGAAGCTGCCCGACGGCACGCCCGAAGAGTGGCTGCCGCTGGCCTACGACGACGTGCCCGATCGCATGTGGCCGGTCGCTGCGCGCTCGCTGGCGGCGCACGTGGCGCGCCTGCGGCAACTGGCCGGGGCGCGATGAACCGCAGCACACCGGAGAACGGAGGCATCCGCCTGGCCAAGCGCGTGGCCGCCATGGCGGGCGTGTCGCGCCGCGAGGCCGAGCTGCTGATCGAGAACGGCGCGGTGCGCGTCGACGGCGTTGCTCAAATGCTGCCGCAGTCGCGCGTGCTGCCGCACCAGCAGGTCGAGATCGCGGCCGGTGCCAGGCCCGAGCCCTTGTTGCCTGTCACATTGCTGCTGTACAAACCGGCAGGCATGCCGACCGATGACGCGCACCGCCTGCTGGTGGCCGCGAACCACCATGAGCCCGAGCGCGCCGGCCAGCGTTTCCTGCCGGCCCATGCGAAGGGGCAACGCTGCATGACGCCGCTCGAAACCGGCGCCAGCGGACTGGTCGCGTACACGCAGGAGTTCCGCGTCGAGCGCAAGCTGCACGAGGATGCCGCCTTCATCGAGCACGAGGTGATGGTCGACGTGGCCGGCGAAGTGAGCCCCGAGGTGCTGGCACGTCTCGAACGTTCGCCGGCGCGCGTGAGCATCGGCCGCCAGAGCGGCGAACAGACCGGCCTGCGCTTCGCGCTGAAGGGCGCGCGGCCGGGACAGATCGCGCACATCTGCGACAACGCGGGGCTGCGCATTCTCGCGATGCGGCGCATCCGCATCGGCCGCGTGCCGCTGGCGGGGCTGCAGCCCGGCCAGTGGCGCTACCTCGCACCCCAGGAACGTTTCTGAAGAAAGGACGACAACGACGATGCACGGACGCGCCGCCCTCGCCTGCACCCTGCCCCTGACACTGGTGACAGGCTGCTCGCTCTTCCAGCCCGATCCACCCCCCGTACCCCCTGCACCGCAACCGGCGGTGATCTCCAGGGACGGCCTTGCGCCGATCACCGAGGACCAGGTGGAGCGCATCCGCGAAGCCATCGGCAGCAAGCCGCCAAGCCCCGCCATCGGCAAGGTGGTGCGCAGCGCGTCGCCCACCATCGAGTCGTTCGTACGCACCGAGGGTTGCATCACCGCGCGCAACGGCGCAGTGCTCAATCCCTTCGCAGCGCCCGGCCGCCTGTTCGACGGCACCGGCTTCCAGGGCGGCCCGATGGCCGAGATGCAGTACCACGACAAGACCGCCTGCGTGACGGTCAAGCGCATCCAGAACTGGAAGATGGTCACGCCGAAGCTGGTGCGCTTCGAGGTGGTCTACGTGGGCGACGACGGCGAGGAACGCGCCGTGAAACGCCACGAGCTCACGCGCCAGCCGAAGGGCGGCTGGCTGTTCACGCGCTGAGCCCGGCGGACAAACCCTCGGAACGTCGGCATTTCGCACGGTCCGGGCATCCGCGAACGCAACCCGTGTCGAACAACACGTAACTGCATGTACGATCCCCGCCGGCCGAAAAGGTTGGCAGACCTTGGCCGAAGCCTCATCGCCGCAGACACCCGGAAAAAAGGGGCACGGCGATGCGATCGAATCACATGTCCGAGGGAAAGATCCATGTTCGCTATTCGCAGCGCCGTTATTCCGGTGTTGGCATCGTTCGTCTTCGCCGGTTGCACGCACTTGCCGCCCACGCAGCCGGTCAAGCCCGAGATGCTGGGAGCGCTCCAGCCCGTCGAGGTGAAAGTCGGCATCACCCAGCCCGAGCTGTATGCGGCCTTCGTCCGCTCGAATGCGGCTGCCGGAGGCGCCGCGGCGTGCGGCGCCGTTCCCGGCTTGGGCATCCTGCTGGCAGCCGCCTGCGGCGGTGCGATGGGTGCGGTGGATGCGAGCATCAACGCCACGCGTGCCAAGGCAGCAGAAGAGAGCGTTCGCCCGCTGAAGGACGAGCTGGTCGAGGTGAACTTCGACCAGCTCATGCGCGAGTCGGTCACGCAGTCGCTGCAGTCGGTGCCCCGGATGCAGCTTGCGGATGTGGCCGTGACCAAGACGGTCACCACGGAGGCCTACGAGAAGACATTCAAGGCCTCGACCTCGAACGCAGTGATGTTCATCAACCTCGACTACCACCTGTCGAGCGACTTCTCCACGCTGGAGGTCTCGGCGCGGGGCCTGATCTATGCGCGCGGCGCCGAGGCGCGCAAGGCTGCCAAGCTGCCGGCCGCTCTGTCCGCGACGCCGTCGGAGCCCGCGCTGGCGCTGCAGAACTCGAGCTACCGCAGCACCATCATCTACACCGCGAAGCATCCCGCCGCCAGCGATGACGCCGCGAAGAACATCGATGCCTGGAAGGCCGACAACGCCCGCCTCTTGAAGGTCGCGCTGCTGGACGGCATTGCGCAGTCGACGGCGCTGCTGGCCGCCGACCTGCAGAGCAAGCACCCCGTCTATGCGCCCGCCACGGCCAATGTCGACACCCCGACCGGCATGAAGGCCAACCTGGTGTCGCAACGCAATACCGGCAAACTGCTTCGCTATCCCAACGGATCGCTGTACTTCGACGCGGCGCTGGCCAATGTGGCGGCCGCCGCGCCAGCGGCGGTGGCCGCACCCGTGGCCGCCCCCGTGGTCGCTCCTGCCCCGGACTCGGCCGTGCAAGCCGTCGTGGACACGGCGGCGAAGTGACTTCGACGGGTGGGCGCCTCGCCGCCTGCTTCGTGCTGGCCGCACCGCTGCTGTCGATGATGGGCTGCGCGTCGGACGAGGTGACGGGCCTGCAGCGCCGGTCTGCAACCGCGCCGCCGAGCCCCGCCTCGACGGCCTGTGCGTTCTCCCTCGGCGCCCTGGACGACCAGCGCGACGCACAGAGCCTGGGGCAGATGGGCCGCACGCACATCGACGGCGCGGGCTTCGACGGGTGGTTCAGGAACGGCATCGCCTCCATGCCCGGCTACACGCGCGATGCAGGTGCGCCGGCGATCCGGATCACGGTGCTGAAGGCCTACGTGCACGGTCTCGTCTCGCTGAAGTCGGCCAACCTCGTCGTGCGCGTTCGGTTCCCGGCGAACGGCACGGCCGCGGCGATGACGAAAACCTACCGGGGCTTCGACGACTCGATGAACTGGTCCACGTCCCAGGGCGAAATCCAGGAGGCCTTCAATACGGCGCTGGACAATCTCACGGCGCAGATCGGCACAGACCTCGGGAAGCGCTGCAAGCGCTGATTCACGTCGCGCACGCTTGGGCCCTCTGCGTGCGCAGCGCCACCGCGAACGACAGCTGCGCCACGATGCCCGCCCCCGCCAGCACGATGGCCGAGGCGAGCGCCGGGTTGCGGTGGCCCATGCCGGCCAGGGCCGTGCACAGCGCACCCACAGCCATCTGCGTGAAGCCATAGAGGCCCGAGGCCGAGCCGATGACCTGCGGGTTCACGCTGATCGCCTGCGTGAGTGCGGCCGGCGAGGCCATGCCGGCGCCCACGGTGTAGAGGAACATGCACGCGACGATGAGCGGCACCGACAGGTGGCCAGTCAGCGCGGCGCCCAAAAGCACGAAGGCCGCGGCGACGCTCAGCGAGTTCGAGCGGGTCATGAGGCGATCGACGCGCACGCGCGAGATCAGGTGGCTGGTGAGGAAGCTGCCGAGCCACACGCCAGACACCAGGATGGCGAGGTAGATGCCCGCCTCGTGCGCGGGGCGGTGCAGCTGGTCCACGAAGATGAAGGGCGCCGAGGCGATGAAGGCGTACATCGACGTGGTGGCGCAGCCGCCGCCCACCGAGAAGCCGAGGAACGCCGGCGAAGCCAGCAGCTTGCGGTAGTTGCGGGCGAGGTCGCGCGCATTCACCGCCGCACCCGGCGCGCCCGTTTCGGGCAGCAGGCGCCAGGTGAACAGGAAGCCGATCACGCCGAGCCCGAACAGCGCATAGAAGATCGAGCGCCATCCCAGCGCGGTGGCCAGCGCACCGCCGAGGAGGGGCGCGAGGCTCGGGCCGATGGTGACCATGAGGTTCATCAGGGCGAGGCGGCGCGTGGCCTCCTGCGGCTCGGCGGTGTCGCGCACGATGCTGCGGCCCAGCACGAGGCCGGCGCAACCGCCCACGGCCTGGAACAGCCGCGCTGCGATCAGCGAATGCACCTCGGGCGCCACCGCGGCCGCGAGGCCGGCCGCGCAATACAGGCCGAGCCCCAGCAGCAGCACCGGCCTGCGCCCGTAGCGGTCGGCCAGCGGGCCGTACACCAGCTGCCCCACGGCCAGGCCGAGGATGTAGAGGCTCACCGTCATCTGCATGGCACCGATGCCGGCACCGAGGCTCTTCGCGGCGATGGGCAGCGCGGGTACGAAGATGTGCATGGCCAGCGTGCCGCTGAAGGTGACCAGCGCAAGCAGCCACAGCGGCGCGTGCGGGCGGCGCTGTGGCGCGGTGGTGGTGATGGGGGTCATTGCCGGGTGGAGGTGCTCGCAGGTTCGTTCGCGTCGTTTGCGGCGCCTTGTGCAAGGTTCGTATCGTCGGGTTCCCAGCCGCCGCCCAGTGCCATGAAAAGCACCACCTGGTCGTCGGACAGCTGCGCCTCGCTGGCGGCCAGCGCGGCCTCGCTGGCGGCCAGCGAGCGCTCGGCGTCGAGGGAGTCGAGGTACGCGGTGCGGCCGTTCTGGTAGAGCTGGCGCGCCTGCGCGGCGACCTTGGCGCTCTCGTCGCGCGAGGCCTGGAGCGCGGCGCGGCGGTCCAGCTCGCGGGCGTAGGTGGCGAGCGCGGTTTCGGTCTCGCGCAGCGCGGCGAGCACGGTGCCGTCGAACTTCGCCAGCGCGGCGCGCGTGCCCGCCTCGGCCTGCGCGATGTGCGACTGCACGACGCCGGTGTTCGGCAGGGTCCACGAGATCAGCGGGCCGAGGCTCCAGGCGAAGGTGTCCTTGCGGCCGAAGCCGTCGGCATGGCCGGCCGAGGAGCCCGACAGGCCCAGCGTGATCTTCGGGTACAGGTCGGCGGTGGCCACGCCGATGCGCGCGGTCGATGCGGCCAGGCTGCGTTCGGCCTGGCGGATGTCCGGGCGGCGGCGCAGCAGCGCGGCGCCGTCGCCGACCGGCAAGGTGCCGGCCACGCGCGGCGGCACGGTGCAGTCGGCCACCTCGCGCGGGAAGTCCTGCGGCAGCGCGCCGGTGAGCGTGGCCAGGCGGTAGAGAGCGCCCTGGCGCTCGGCCTTCAGCGGCGGCAGCGCGGCATTGAGCTGCTGCAGCTGCGCCCGGGCGCGGTTGGCGTCGATGGCACCGGCACGGCCCGCGCGCTGCAGGCGGTCGGTGACGTTCACCGCGTCCTGCTGCAGCGACACCGACTTCTGCGCGATCTGCAGGCGCAGGCCGGTCGAGCAGGCCTCGGCGTAGGCACGCGCGGTGCCGGCCGCGACGTTGACGCGCACCAGGTCGAGCGCGGCTTCGGCGGCCTGCGTGTTGGCCTGCGAGGCCTCGATGCCGCGGCGGATCTGGCCGAAGAGGTCGACCTGGTAGGACAGCGAGGCGCCCGCGCTGTAGTTGAAGGTGCTCGGCGGCTCGTAGCCCTTCTGCAGCAGCGACAGGCCCGAGACGTGGCCGAACGACGGGCCGCCGTTCACGCCGATGGTCGGGTATCTGGCGCCGGCCACTTCGTCCTCGATGGCGCGTTCGCGCTCGAGGTTGGCCACGGCTTGGCGCAGGTCGGTGTTGTGGGCCAGCGATTGCGCGACCAGCTTGTCGAGCAGCGGGTCGTGGTACAGGCGCCACCAGTGCGCGGGCAAGGGCGCGGCGTTGGCCGGGGCCTCGGCGAAGGGCCGGGCGGCGCCGGGCTGGCTGGCCAGCGCCTCGGGCGGCTGGCGGTAGTCGGGGCCGACCGCCGCGCAGGCTGCGAACGCGGCCGCGGCGGCCAGCGTCGCGAAGCGGAATACGAAGCGTGTCGTGGTCATGGTGTCATCCCTTCTGCGGCGTGGCGACAGGCTCGGCGACCGTCTTGTTCTGCGCCGTCTTGCTCTCCAGCACCTGCACGGTGACCGTCTGGCCGGCGACCAGGCGTGCGCCCTGCGGCAGCGGGTCGAGCTTGACGCGCACCGGAATGCGCTGCGCCAGGCGCACCCAGTTGAACGTGGGGTTCACGCTGGGCAGCAGGTTGGCGCTGGTGGAGCGGTCATGGTCGGCAATGCCGGCGGCCACGCTGTCGACCGCGCCCTCGAGCACCGCGCCGCCGCCCATGGGCGTCACGCGCACGCGGTCGCCGAGGTGGATGCGCGGCAGCTTGGTTTCCTCGAAGTAGCCTTCGACGTAGAAGGATTGCGCATCGACCAGCGCGAGCACCGGGCGGCCGGCCGCGGCGTAGCTGCCCTGGCGCAGGTCGAGGTTGGTGACGAGGCCGTCGGTGGGCGCGCGCACTTCGGCGCGCTGCAGGTTGAGGCGGGCCGAGTCGAGCGCCACTTCGGCCTGCGCGACGGCGGCATGCATCTGCTCGACGCGCGAGCGGGTCTGCTCGCGCGACTCCTTCGAGACGAGGTCGTCGAGCCCCACGTTGCGCTGGTTCTCGCGCTGCACCTGGGCGCTCATGGCGCGCTGCGCCGACAGCGCGGCCTCGGCCTGGCGCACGGCGAGGTCGTAGCGCGCGCGGTCGACCTCGAACAGCAGCGTGCCGGCGGCCACCGGCTGGTTGTCGCGAATGGGCACGGCCGTGACGAGGCCCGACACGTCGGGCGCGATCTGCACGACGTTGGCGCGCACGCGGCCGTCGCGCGTCCACGGCGCGAGTTCGTAGTGGTCCCACAGCCGCAGCCCGGCCCACACGGCGGCGGCCACCACCAGGACGGTCAGAAGAACACGCCCGAGGCGCTGCGCCCAGGGGTTGTCGAAGGAAGGACTGGCTTTCATGGGAATCTCGTTTGTTTATTGAAGGTAGGAGGTCGCGCGGCTCAGCGCGTAGAGCAGCAGCAGGTACAGCGCCATGTCGAACAGCGCGGGGTGCCACACCCAGCGGTAGGCGCCGGTGGCCGCGAGCAGACGGCGCACGGCCCACAGGGCCAGCAGCGCGCCGAGGGCCAGCACCATGATCCAGGGCAGGTACAGGCCGTAGAAACTGGCTTCGCCGATCATGCGGAGGCTCCTTGAATGACTTGCGTGGGCGCGCCCGCCAGCATCGGCGGCGCTTCGGGAAAGAGGTTGCGGCGCAGGCCGACCAGCGCGGTGACGGCCGCGCGCGAGGCGCTGGAAACCGATGCATCGCGATCGGCGAGCACGGCACCCAACGCTTCGTCGATCTGCGGCAGCAGGCCCGGCGGGCGCGGGTTCATGCGGCCTTCGCCGCGCTGGCGGAAGAAGCCGGCGATGCCGCCCAGCAGCGCGTTGGCGGTGGCCACCGGCAGCTGCGCGCGAACGCGCTGCAGCACGGCGATGTCGGCGCCCATGCGCAGGTCGCGCAGCGCGTCGTTGGCCGCCACGCCCTCGACCGTGCCGCCGGCCTGCGCGATGCGCGGCGCGAGCAGGCCGATGCGGTCGAGCATGCGCACGGCGTAGGCGTCGCTCTGCGCGTACTGCGGCTGCGAAGACGCGGCCATGTCGCCGAGCTCGCGCCAGGTGGCGCGCTGGATGCGCCGCGCGCTCCAGTCGGCACCGACCGAACGCACCAGGCGCGTGACGCGCGCCGCGACCACCACGCCGACGATCTGGCCGATCATGCTGTTGATGAAGCTCACCAGGTCGGAGCTGGCGGTGTCGTGGAGCGCGAGCGTGCCGGCCACGCCGAAGATCAGCGCCATCGCCGGCATGAAATGCGTGGGGCGCGGCAGGTAGAGGCCCAGCACCAGGAAGAGCGGCGCGCAGATGGCCACGAGCATGCCGAAGTCCTGCACCGTAGGCATGAGCACCAGCACGTAGACCGCGGAGATCGGAATGGACCAGAGCGTCCACTTGAGGAAGCCGTGGATCGCCGGCACCGGGTCGTCCATGGTGGCGAAGAAGCAGCAGAAGACGGCGGCCATCATGGTGGCGGCCGAGCCCATGGGCCAGCCGGTGACGATCCAGAAGGCGCCGCACAGGCAGATGGCGATGACGGCGGCCAGCGCCGACAGCAGCGCCATGCCGTAGTCGCGGTGCAGCGCGCGGGCGCCGAGCGCGGCAGTGCGGCGCAGCGGCGCGGCGCCCTTCAGGCCTTCGTCGATGTCCTGGCGCAATTGCGCGCAGGCGGTCCAGCCGTCGACCAGCTCCTCGAGCCGGCCCGAGAGGCCGATGCGCAGGGCGCGGCCCCATGCGGCGGGTGGCGTTGCCGCATCGGCGGGGGTGGCGCTCAATGCGCCGATGGCCTGGCGCAGCGCCTGCAGGGCCTGCGCGCGGGCAGCAGGGTCGCCGCCGGGTTCGGCTTCGTCGCGCAGCCATTGCGCAGCCTGGGCGAGCACGGCGGTGACGTCGGGCGCGAGCCGGCCTTCGGTGTCCTCCAGCGCCTGCAGCCGGTCTTCGACGGCGGACAGCGCGGGCGTGAGCGCGGCGACGCGGTCCTGCATCGTGCGGATGGCACCGGCGGTCCAGCGCAGGTGCGTGGTGTCGAAGGGCACGTGGGTGGAGAGCAGGCGCAGCTGCGTGATGTCGCCGGCCAGGCGGCGGCGGTCGTCGTCCAGGCGGCGCGGGTCGGCCTGGCTGCTGCGTCCGGCGGGCTGCAGCAGGTCGCCGAGCCACTTGCGCGCATCGACCAGCGTACGGTCGAGCAGGCCGAGCACGGTCGGCGCGAGGCCCGCGGGAAACACGAGGCTGTGGACGAGCGTGGCGCAGAAGATGCCCAGGCCGATCTCTTCCACGCGCGCGACAGCGGTGTCGAACAGCGCGAGCGGCGTCTGCACGGACGGGAAGCCGATCAGCGCGGCCGTGTAGCCGGCGAGCATGAACACATACGAGCGCGGCGTGCGGTCGAACAGCGAGATGCACAGGCACAGCCCGACCCACAGCGCGAGCACCAGCGTGAGCAGCTCGGGCGCGTTGGACAGCGCGGGCACCAGCAGCACGGTCGCGGTGCTGCCGATGAGCGTGCCGCAGAACCGGTACAGCGCCTTCGAGCGCACGGCACCGGCCAGCGGATGGGCCACGACGTAGGTGGTCATGAGTGCCCAGAACGGGCGCGGCAGGCCGGCGCGGCTGGCGAGGTACATCGCCAGCATGGCAGCGGCGAAGCTCTTGCCGGAAAAGAGAAGCTCCGCGCGGCTGAAGCGCGGAAGAGAAAGCCCGGCCATCTACTTGCGCCCTTCAGGTTCCTGCGGCGGCGGGGGCGTCATCACGGCGCGCACGCCCATGCGCTCTTCGAGCACGGCGAACACGCGCAGGCAGGCGGCGATGTCCGCGTCGGGCACGCCCTCGAACAGCGATGTGCGCATCAGCGCCAGCGAGGCCTCGATGGGTGCGAAGGTGGCCTTGCCGGCGTCGGTGAGGTGCAGGGTCTTGGCGCGGCGGTCGGCCGGGTCTTCGCGGCGCTCGACCAGGCCCGCCTCGACGAGCTGGTCGACCGATCGCACCAGTGACGGACCTTCGATGCCCAGCGCTTCGGCCAGCACGCCCTGCCGGACCTCGCCGTTCATGCGCCCGAGCATCACGATCGGATACGCCAGCGTCTGCGAGACGCCGACGTGTGCCACCGCCTTGTCGGCCGCGGCCCGGTAACCGCGCTGCAGCGCCGCGAACGACGTGCCGAGCCGCATCAGCGCCTGTGCGCGCGTTGGCTGGGAGGGGGACGTGTCGGTCACGATAGCTGCCTAATAGTTAGTCTGCTATCGATTATAGGGGTTACTACTGATTCGTGCAGCCGGCGCGGCAGCCCACGGAAAATCACCGGATGAACATGGAACAGTTCAAAAGCGACATCGAAGCCACGCTGGCGCAGGCCATCGCCTTGCCCGGCTTTTCGGTGGACGATTACCTGGATGCGCGCGACGAATCGCCTTTCGACGAAGCGTGGTCGCTGGCCGCCACCGGCGTGGCCGATGCCGCAAAGGCCCAGCCGGAAGAGACGTGCAACGAACAGGCAGCGGCTTCGAGAAGCCTTCGGGAATGGGTGTTCAGGACGACGGCCGAACGCACGGGCGAACCGGAACTGGCGGCTTGCGTGTCCGACGACGCCGGCCTGATCCTCGAGGCGTCGCTTTGCGGCTGGTCATCGGCGTGGATCGGCACCCTGCGGCGCTGCTACGCATCGCATCGGCTGCCGCAAGGCGATCTGTGCGCCTGATTACGGCGCATGGCGCGCCGCCGGAAGAAAAGTGTGAAGCCCGCCGATAAGCCGGATTCTGTGCACCGGAGCCCTCTTGCGAAGACCCCGGCGTGACCGCCATTACTCTGGGCCGTTTGTCGCCAAACGGCTCGATGCCACCTACCCGCCAGCTCAGCGGAACCACCTCGATACTGGCCTACTTGGTGTTGCTGCGCGCAGAGATTGCCCGTTTCACCCGAACTGAATCGGCTCGTCTCTGTTGCTCTGATCCTCACCTCACGGTGGAGAGTCATTAACTCCTGCGCTGTCCTGTGCAGTCCGGACGTTCCTCCAGTGCGGCCTTTCGGCACTTGCACCAGCGGCGGTCTGGCGTGCTTCACCGCTCGATTATCGCCTCACGCCCAAAGAGACTCCTCTGCACCGGGGATACCGCGGAACCGGCTTTCGGCGAAGCGACATGCAGCGCGCGAAGACTGGGGGTGCCATCAAATGCCGCAGAACTCGCGCCGGTACTGCTCGGGCGTCGTTCCTGCTTCGCGCTGGAACATCGCGATGAACGCCGACGCCGTGCTGTAGCCCAGGTCGAAGGCGATCTCCTGCACGGTGCGGCCCGATTCCAGCGCGTCGATGGCGCGCAGGAAGCGCAGCCGCTGGCGCCAGTCGCCGAAGGACATGCCGAGTTCGCGCTGGCACTGGCGCGCGAGCGTGCGTTCGGTCATGTGCACGCGCTGCGCCCACTCGGCCAGCGGGCGGTGGTCGCCGGGGTCGGCCTGCAGCGCATCGAGCACGGTCGCGAGCGCGGGCGACGCGGCCGCCGGCAGGTAGCTGCGCTGCACCTCGGCCACCGCCAGCTGGTCGACCATCACGTGCGCCAGGCGCAGGTCGGCCGGCGTCTTCGGTTCGCGCACGTCGCGCGCAGCGAAGTCGGCCAGCACGCTGCGGATGATCGGGCTCATGCGCAGCATGCAGGCCTCGTCCGGCAGCGCGGCGCACAGGGCGGGCGCGATGTAGATCGAGCGATAGACGATGGCACTGCGCAGCGTGCAGCCGTGCATCACGTTCGGTGGAATCCACACCGCGAACTGCGGCGGCGACAGAAAGCGCAGACCCTCGGCCTCCGCATGCATGGTGCCGTGCGCGGCGTAGTTCAGGTGGCCCCAGCTGTGGCTGTGCGCCACGGCCAGCGTGTCGGCGGCGAACTCGTCATAACGGAAATAGAAGGGCCCCTCCTTGCCCTCCACGTCCTGGATCGGCAAATGACGCAACCGGTCGGCCATGGCGATGAAGCTCCTCGGCAAGAAAGAAAAGGATGGGAAAGCGTCCGGATCGCCGAACGGAATGTCCTGATCGAGCTATATGCCGCAGGACGGACGCATCGATGATAGGCCTCTACCCTGAAAAAGAAAGCTCCCTTTCATGTGGCCCTATGCCTTTCCTCTGCTCGCCGTCGTCATCTGGGCGGGCAATGTCGTCGTCAGCAAGATGGCCGCCGGCGCCATCGCGCCGGCCGAGATCAGCTTCTACCGGTGGCTGCTGGCCGCCCTGCTCTTCACGCCGCTGGCATTGCGCCCGATGCTGCGCAACTGGCCGGCGGTGCGGCCGCAACTGGGTCGCATCGCGGTGCTGGGCCTGCTGGGCATGGTCGTCTACCAGAGCCTGGCGTACTACGCGGCCTACCTCACCACGGCCACGCACATGGGCATCATCGGCTCGCTCACGCCGATCATGGTGCTGGCGCTGTCGATCCTGCTGCTGGGACAGCGACTCACGGCGGGCGCCGTGGCGGGCTCGCTGGCGTCGATCGCGGGCGTGCTGGTGGTGGTGTCCTCGGGCGACCTCGGCACCCTGCTGAAGAGCGGCGCCAATACCGGCGACGCGCTCATGCTGCTGGCGATGCTGGCCTATGCGGTCTACGTGATCCTGCTCAAGCGCTGGGGCATGAAGGACGTGCCCGCGCTGCAGCTGCTCTACCTGCAGATCGTAGTGGCCGTCATCGCGCTGCTGCCGCTTTACCTGCTCACGCCGCGGGTGGGGCTGTCCGCCGCCAATCTGCCGCTGATCGGCTTCGCGGGCCTCGGCGCCTCCATGATCGCGCCGCTGGTGTGGATGCACACGGTGGCGCACATCGGCCCGAGCCGCGCGAGCATGTTCTTCAACCTGATCCCGCTGCTCACCGCCGTGATCGCCGCGGCCGTCATCGGCGAGTCGCTGGCGGCGTACCACGCGGTCGGCGGCGCGCTCACGGTGGCGGGCGTGCTGCTGGCGGAGCTGTGGAAGGCACCGCTGCGCAGCCGGCGCGCGGTGGCGGGTTGATCAGGGACCGAGCGCGGAGAACACCTCGATCGCGATCAGGTTCGACACCGAGCGCCCCTGCTTCACCTCGCCCGGCACCACCAGCCGCGCGAAGCCGGTGGTGGTCAGGTCGGCGCCGTTCATCTGGTAGGCGACCATCGCGGCCTTGCCGCCGAAGCCGGGGTCGATCTCGCCCAGCGACAGCGTGGCGCGGTAGCCGTCGCTGCCCGTGACCACGGCGTACATGCCCAGCGAAGCGTTCTTCGGCGTGGCGGGCAGGCCCAGGCCGCTCAGCAGCGTCCACAGGCTGACGCCGTGGTACACGTTGGCACCCACGGTCAGGTCGGGCGACGCAGTCATGGCCTTGAGGTCCGCGGCGGTGTAGCTCATCGACGTGCCGACCTTGCCGGAAACGGCAAAGCTGCTCGACACACCGCCGCCCGGAAGGGCCGCCGCCGTCGCGGGCGCGGCCACCACGTCGAGCCGCACGAGGTTCGACACATAGCGCCCGCCCTTCACGTCGCCCGGCGCCGTCACGCGGAACGGGCCGTCGGTCGTGCCCAGCGGGGCCGAAGTGCCCGCCGTGGTTTCGGCATAAGCGACCACGCTCGGCTTGTTGCCGAAGTCGGGGCTGAGTTCTCCCAGCGCGAACACCACCTTGTAGCCATCGGCGCCGGTGGCCAGCAGGTAGCGGCTGAGCACGTCGTTCTTGCGCGCGCCATCGACCTGGATGCCCGCGTCGTTCAGCAGCGGCCACAGCCCGGCGCCGGTGTAGGTGTGCGTCTGGGCGCCGCTGCCGCTGGAGAAATCGACCGTCTGGGTGATCGGCGCGCGCGCTGCGAGCTCGGCTTCGGTGAGGGCCGCCGAGCGGTCGATGGCGCCACCGAGCTGCACGGACGGTGCAGGCGCTGGTGGCGGGGCGGGAGGCGGCGGCGGTGCGGGTGGCGCGGGCGCAGGTGCGGGCGCAAGCGGAACGAACACCGCGCCGCTGTTGTCCCCGCCACCACCGCACCCGGCGAGCACCAGGGCGGCGACGCCCGAAACCAAGCTCCTGGACCAATCCATGACCATCTCCCGTTTCCGATGTATTCGATAAGACACGGCGACAGCGCTCGCCCTGCGAACCAGCGCAAGCAATGCTGCGCTGGCCCGGCGGCGTCTCTCGCTCGCAACCAACGGGCGAATGTACCGCGTTGTATTCAGGTGAACATATCGGAAACGATATCCCGCGCCACCGGACGAAGGCCTGCGGCGGTCATTCGGGCCACCCGTTCGGCAACAGGGCGAAGCCCACCGCGCTGCGCCACGGCATGTACGGCGTGGCGACGAAGATCACGCCCGACGCCACTCAGGCAGGTTTGGCTGCATCGAGCGCAGCGCGCCGGAAGCGCCCCGGCGTCACGCCCGCATGGCGCGCGAACGCGCGGTTGAAGGCCGCCTCCGAGCGGTAGCCGACCGCCTCGCCGACGCTGGCCGTGTCCTGCCCGCCATGCGCCAGCAGCCGCGAGGCGAGTTCCATGCGCAGTGCCGTCAGCAGTTCGAGCGGACCCGTGCCCGCACGCCGCGCGAACTCGCGTGCGAAGGTGGCGCGCGACATGTGGCAGCGCCCGGCCAGCGCGGCGACCGTCCACGCCGCTTCGGGGTTCGCCAGCATGGCCTGCAGGGCGGGCGCGAGCCGCGGGCTGGCCATGAGCCCGAGCACGCCCGACAGTTCGGGCCGCGTGGCCAGGTGCGCACGCACCGCCAGCGTGAACAGCGTGCCCGACAGCTGCGCCACGATGGCCGCCGCGCCGGCGCGCTGCTGTTCGATCTCGTGCGCCATGAGCCGCACCAGCCCTTGGAGCCAGCCGTATTCCGGATGCTGCGCGAAAGGGATCACCATGGTCTCGGGCAGCGCGTCGAGCAGGATGCTGCGCCGCCGCCCCGGAAACTCGAACTCGCCGCACAGGATGTCGGTATCGGCCTTCGCGGGCTGCCGCAGGTTGGTCTTCAGGTCGACCAGTTCGCCGTGCCGCAGCCGGATGGCCCGCCCTTCGCTCTCGAGCCCCGTCGTGCGCAGCACGTGCGCCGAGCCGCGCGGCAGCACCACCAGGCTGCCCTCCTCCACCTGCAGCAACGCGCGGCTATCGGGCAGCCAGAGTTCGCAGCGCCCGCGCAGCAGGATGTGAAAAGGCGCGCGCCACGGGCCGATGGCCTCGTGCGGCGCGGCCCAGTCTTCGCCGAACAGGCAGCGCAGGTCCATGCGGCCGCGCGGGTCGAGCCATCCGACAAGTTCGCTCAAGGTGTCCATGGCAATCGGGCGTGAGACGCTGAAGCAATTCTTCGAGACATTCTGGCATTCAAAATCCCAATGCGCCGGCCTAAAGTTCATTCAACGTCTTCACGAGGTGAACAGAATGAATTCCGATCGTGCCGCTCCTTCCGCCCTTCCCACACTTCCATCACTTCCCGCCCTCACCGCCGCCCCGGCCGCGCGGTCGCCCGCTGCGCACTCCGCGGCGACCGCGGTGCCCGCCATCCCGGCCTCCTTCTTCGGCATCGCCGTCGGCCTGCTCGCGATGGGCAACGCCTGGCGCGTGGCCACGCCACTGTGGCATCTGCCGCGCGACATCGAACACGCCGTGACCTGGAGCGGCATCGCGGTGTGGTTCGCCCTGCTGGCGCTGTATGCATGGAAGTGGCTGCACCGCGGCGACGAGGCGCGCGCCGAGATGAACCATCCGGTGCAGTCGTCGTTCGCGGCGCTGGGTCCGGTGGCCAGCATGCTTGCGGCGATGGCGCTGCTGCCCTGGTCGCGACCCGTGGCGCTGGCCGTGTTCGCCGTGGCCGTCACGGCGCAGCTCGTGCTCGGCCTGTGGCTCTACGGCCGCGTGTGGCAGGGCGGGCGCCAGCCCGAGACGGTCACGCCGGCCATCTACCTGCCGGCGGTGGCGCAGAACTTCGTGGCCGGCACGGCGGCCGCCAGCTTCGGCTGGCCGCACCTGGGCATGCTGTTCTTCGGCGCGGGGCTGTTCTCGTGGCTGGCGATCGAGTCGCTGATCCTGGGCCGCGCCGCGCTGCAGCCGCCGATGCCCGAAGCGCAGCGCCCGGTGCTCGGTATCCAGCTCGCACCGGCGGTGGTCGGCGGCGTGACCTACCTGAGCCTGAACGGCGGCGTGCCCGACCTGTTCGCGCAGATCCTGCTGGGCTACGGCCTGTACCAGGCGCTGCTGCTGCTTCGGCTGCTGCCGTGGATCGCGCGGCAGCCGTTCGCGCCCTCGTACTGGGCCTTCAGCTTCGGCGTGGCTGCGCTGCCGACGCTGGCGATGCGGCTGCTGGCTGCCGGTGCCGGCGGCCCGCTCGAATGGATCGCCCCGGCCTCGTTCGCGGCCGCCAACCTCATCGTCGGCCTGCTGGTTCTGAAGACGCTGGGCCTGCTGCTTCGCGGGCGGCTGTTGCCTGCCGCAACACCCTCGCGCTGAAAAACGAAGCGGGCTGGTCTCACAATGCGCGCTATCCGTCCGACACCAACGCATCGACCCAAGGAGATCCCATTCCATGAAGGCCCAGAACATCCTCGAGACCATCGGCAACACGCCGCACATCCGCATCAACCGGCTGTTCGGCAACGCGAAGCAGCAGGTCTGGATCAAGTCCGAACGCGCCAACCCCGGCGGCTCGATCAAGGACCGCATCGCGCTCTCGATGGTGGAAGACGCCGAGAAGAGCGGCGCGCTCAAGCCCGGCGGCACCATCGTCGAGCCCACCTCGGGCAACACCGGCATCGGCCTGGCCATGGTCGCTGCCGTCAAGGGCTACAAGCTGATCCTGGTGATGCCCGACAGCATGTCGGTCGAGCGCCGCCGGCTGATGCTGGCCTACGGCGCCACCTTCGACCTGACGCCGCGCGCCGGCGGCATGAAGGCCTCCATCGCCCGCGCCGAGGAAATCGTGGCCGGCACGCCCGGTGCGTGGATGCCGCAGCAGTTCAACAACCCCGCCAACGTCGACGTGCACGTGCGCACCACGGCCGAGGAAATCGCGGCCGACTTCCCTGACGGCATCGATGTGCTCATCACCGGCGTGGGCACCGGCGGCCACATCACCGGCGTGGCGAAGGTGCTGAAGAAGAAGTGGCCGAAGCTGCAGGTGTTCGCGGTGGAACCGGTGGCCTCGCCGGTGATCTCCGGCGGCGCACCGTCGCCGCACCCCATTCAGGGCATCGGCGCGGGCTTCATCCCGAAAAACCTCGACACCTCGCTGCTCGACGGCGTGCTGCAGGTCGACGCCGAACCGGCGCGCGAGATGGCGCGCCGCTGCGCGCAGGAAGAAGGCATGCTGGTGGGCATCTCGTCCGGCGCGACGCTCGCAGCCATCGCCCAGAAGCTGCCCTCGCTGGCACCCGACGCGGTGGTGCTGGGCTTCAACTACGACACCGGCGAGCGCTACTTGTCCGTCGAAGGCTTCCTTCCAGCCTGATCTGGCTCGCCCCCAGGCTGCGCGGCACTTCGTGTCCGCTTCGCCTCCCCCCTACCGGGGGCAACACCTGAGGCCCGGCAAAGCCGGTTCCTCGGTGTTCCACGAACGACGAAGCTAAAATGGTGCGCTGCTTGATAGTCACAAGCCTTTGGCCATGCTGAGAATCTCCGAACTCAAACTCCCGCTCGACCACGCGCCCGACGCGCTGGCCGCACTGATCGCAAGAACGCTCGACGTTCCGCTCGACGCGATCGAATCCCACACCGTCTACAAGCGCAGCTTCGATGCGCGCAAGGTGGAACTGCTCACCGTCTACATCTGCGACGTGCAGCTGAAGGACGCGACGCTCGAAGCCGCGCTGCTCGCGAAGCACGCGGGCCATCCGCACATCCAGAACGCGCCCGACATGCGCTACACGCCGCCGGCCGATGCGCCCGACGGCGTGTCGCGCCCGGTGGTCATCGGCTTCGGCCCCTGCGGCATCTTCGCGGCGCTGATGCTCGCGAAGATGGGCTTCCGGCCCATCGTGCTCGAACGCGGCAAGACCGTGCGCCAGCGCACCCGCGACACCTGGGGCCTGTGGCGCAAGAGCACGCTGAACCCCGAGTCGAACGTGCAGTTCGGCGAAGGCGGCGCCGGCACCTTCTCGGACGGCAAGCTCTACAGCCAGATCAAGGACCCGCGCTTCCTGGGCCGCAAGGTGATGGAAGAGTTCGTGAAGGCCGGCGCGCCGCCCGAGATCCTCTACGTCGCGCATCCGCACATCGGCACCTTCAAGCTGGTGAAGGTGGTGGAGAACATCCGCGAGCAGATCGTGGCGCTGGGCGGCGAGATCCGCTTCGAGCAGCGCGTGACCGACGTGCACATCGAGAACGGCCACCTTCGCGGCCTCACCGTGCTCGACCAGACCACCGGCCAGAGCAGCGAGCTGCGCGCCGACCACGTGGTGATGGCGCTGGGCCACAGTTCGCGCGACACCTTCGAGATGCTGCATGCGCGCGGCGTGCATATCGAGGCCAAGCCCTTCTCCATCGGCTTCCGCGTCGAGCATCCGCAGGGCCTGATCGACCGCGCGCGCTGGGGCCGCCATGCGGGCCATCCGCTGCTCGGTGCGGCCGATTACAAGCTGGTGCACCACGCCAGCAACGGGCGCTCGGTCTACAGCTTCTGCATGTGCCCCGGCGGCACCGTGGTCGCGGCCACCAGCGAGCCGGGCCGCGTGGTCACCAACGGCATGAGCCAGTACTCGCGCAACGAGCGCAACGCCAACGCGGGCATCGTGGTGGGCATCGACCCGCGCGACTTCCCCGGCGATGCACTCGCCGGCATCGCGCTGCAGCGCGAGCTCGAGAGCAACGCTTTCGTGCTCGGCGGCGGCGACTACCGCGCGCCGGGCCAGCTGGTGGGCGACTTCATCGCGGGCAAGCCCTCCACCGCGCTCGGCAGCGTGACGCCTTCCTACAAGCCCGGCGTGACACCCACCGACCTGCACAAGGCCCTGCCGGCCTATGCCATCGAGGCGATGCGCGAGGCGTTTCCCGCGTTCGGCCGCAAGATCAAGGGCTTCGACACGCACGACGCGGTGCTCACCGGCGTCGAGACGCGCACCTCCTCGCCGATCCGCATCACGCGCGGCGACGACTTCCAGAGCCTGAACGTGCGCGGCCTGTACCCCGCCGGCGAAGGCGCGAGCTACGCAGGCGGCATCCTGTCGGCCGGCGTGGACGGCATCAAGGTGGCCGAGGCCGTGGCGCACAGCGTGCTGGCAGCGTCCGAACGCGAACGCACGGCGAACGTCTGACACAGGCCATGCACGCTGTCCACCCCATCCGCTTTGAGCGCGCCACGCTCGGCCACTTCACCGCCGCCACGCTCGCCATGGCCGCGGTGGTGCTGGCCTCCAACATCCTCGTGCAGTTCGCGCTCAACGACTGGCTGACGTGGGGCGCATTCACCTACCCTGTGGCCTACCTCGTGAGCGACCTGGTCAACCGGCGCTTCGGTCCCGGCATGGCGCGCCGCGTGGCCTGGGTCGGCTTCGCGGTGGCGGTGGGCGTGTCGCTGCTGCTGGCGCCGGTGCGCATCGCGGCCGCCTCGGGGCTGGCCTTCATCGCCTCGCAGCTGCTCGACATCGGCGTGTTCGATCGCCTGCGCCGCGGCCTGTGGTGGCGTGCGCCGCTGGTGGCCACGGTGATCGCCGCGGTGCTCGACAGCATCGTGTTCTGGGGCATCGCCTTCGCGGGCACCGACGGCCCCTGGCTCACCTGGGCGCTGGGCGACCTGGCGGTGAAGCTTGCCGTGGGCGTGCTGATGCTGCTGCCATTCCGGCTGCTGATCGGCCGTCAGGCGGCGCGGGCCTCGGCCTGAGCCGCCGGACGCCCACACGACACCGAGACCTCCCGATGGCCGGCGACGACTTCCACTTCTACGAACCCGCCAAGGGCCACGGCCTGCCGCACGACCCGTTCAACGCGATGGTCGGGCCGCGCCCGATCGGCTGGATCTCGTCGCAGGACGCGAACGGCGTGCTCAACCTCGCGCCCTACAGCTTCTTCAACGCCTTCAACTACACGCCGCCGATCGTCGGCTTCGCCAGCATCGGCGCCAAGGACAGCCTGCACAACATCCGCCAGACGCGGGAGTTCGGCTGGAACCTCGCAACGCGCCCTCTGGCCGAGCAGATGAACCGCTCCTGCGCGGCCGTGCCGCCGGAGGTGAACGAGTTCGAGCTGGCCGGACTCACGACCGCCGCATCGCAATGCATCGCCGTGCCGCGCGTGGCCGAGAGCCCGGTGTCGTTCGAGTGCCGGCTCACGCAGATCCTGCAGCTCGAAGGCGTGGACGGCGTGCCCGTTTCCACGTGGCTGGTCCTCGGCGAGGTGGTGGGCGTGCACATCGCGCGCCACCTGCTGAAGGACGGCATTTACGACACCGCCGCGGCGCAGCCGATCCTGCGTGGCGGCGGCCCGGCCGACTACTTCGAAGTCAGCCGCGACAATCTCTTCAGGATGTTCCGGCCGCGCTGATCGCGCCGCGCCGGACTTTCTCCTTCCAATCCATTACAGCGCCCCCGCATGACCGACGCTTCCACCGCCACCCCCAAGACCAACGCCCGTGCGCCCCGGCGCCAGCAACTGGACATGGCCGACCAGCTGAAGCAGCTGCAGGCCGGTGCAGGAACCGGCACCGGTGCCGACGCGCCCGAGCAGCAAGCACAGCAGCCGCAGCAGGCATCGCGTCCGCCGCGGCAGAAGAACGCGGGCGGCGGCCGCGGCCAGCGCGTGCAGCAGGCCGGCCAGCCGCAACCGCGGCAGCAGAAGGCGCAACAGCCCTCGCAGCAATCGCCGCAGCGCACGCCGCGCAAGGTCAATCCGGTGCTGGAGCGCCTGTTCGAGCTGTACCCGCAACTCTTCGGCGCGCGCTTCGTGCCGCTGAAGCTCGGCGTGTACGAAGAGCTGCTCGCCCGCCACCCCGAAGACTTCAAGGCCGAAGACCTGAAGATCGCCATGGGCCAGCACGCGCGCTCCACGCGCTACCTCGAGTCGGTGGCTGCCGGCCTGGCACGCCACGACCTCGACGGCAACGCGCTCGACCCGGTCGCGCCCGAGCATGTGCACCACGCCATCCTCGAGCTGCATCGCCGCCGTGCCCATCGCAACGGCAACAACGACAACGGCAACGCCGCCGCCGACCTGCGCCCGCAGCTGGTGGCGCGCATCGCCAAGGCCGTCGAGGCCTCGGGACTCGACCGCGAAGCCTACGCAGTGCTCGTGCGCTCGCGCGACGCGAACGCCAATGCGGTGGTCGACGAGGCCCTGGCCGAACTCGCCCAGCAGGCCGCCAAGCGCGAAGCCCTGCTGCGCGCCTTCGAGGCCAGCGGCCGCAGCGAGCAGGAATTCGCCGAGATGTACGGCATGAAGCCCGGTGACGTGGCGCGCACGCTGCAACGCGTGCGCAACGACCAGAAGAAGGCGCAGGCGGCCGCGGAGGCAGCGGCTGGAGCTGAAGTGGCGACGCCTTCTGCCGAAGCGGCCGTTGTCGCGCAGCCAGTAGAGGAAGCACCTGCTCAACCCGCTGAACCTTCGGGTCCCGCGGCCACCGGCAATTGAGCGGCCACCGGCCGATCATCATTGCGCTGGCTGTAAGGTGTGGCGACGCCGCACCTTTGCTGCAGCAGAAACGTTTTTATACATTTCCAGTTACATTCCCTTCCGCCCATGTCGGGCGGAGGAGAACGTTAATTGAAAAGAGTCATCAGGCTGCTCCTTGCAGCCGCGGCCGTGTCCCTGTTCACGAGCGGCTGTGCCGTCAATCGCGCAACGGCCACCGTCGATCCCTCAGCGAATCTCGACAAACTGCGCGTGGTGCAGGTCAAGCAGCTCGAAGGTGAAGACGGCACGATCCACAAGCTGATCGCCGGCAACCTGCGCAAACGCGGCCTGCAGGTCACGGAAGACAGCAAGTCAGCCGAACAGGTCGACGCCGTCGTCACCTACGTCGACAAGTGGATGTGGGATCTCTCGATGTACCTGCTCGAACTCACGGTGACGGTGCGAGACCCGAAATCCGACTTTCCCCTGGCCACGGGCAACTCGTTCCACACCTCGCTCACACGCCTGTCACCACAGGAAATGGTCGACGAAGTGGTTGGCAATATCTTCAAAGAATCGGCAACGCAGAAATGATCCATCAAGCCTTTCGCCGCGCTGCTGCGCTGGCTGCCCTCGCCGCTGTCGTCATGCTCGCTGGTTGCGCCTCGCCGGCCAATCGCGACGCCATGACGGCCACCAGCATTGCTTCGAGCAAGAAGCTGCCGTATTCGCTTTCGGTCAAGACCGGCGGCGGCAATGAGACGAATCCCCTCTGGAGCGCGGACATCAGCAATGACGATCTGCGCACGGCCATCGAGCAGTCGGTCACCAAGACGGCATTGTTCAAGGAAGTCGTCAAGGGCAAGAGCGGCGACTACGAGCTGTCGGTCTCGATTACTAGGTTGAACAAGCCCACCTTCGGCGCTGCGTTCACGGTCGACATGGAAGCGGGCTGGACGCTCATCAAGGTTTCCGACAAGTCGGTGGCCATGCGCCAGGTCATCAAGTCGACCTACACAGGTGGCGCGTTCGATTCGCTTGTGGGCACGACGCGTCTGCGCATGTCGGTGGAAGGTGCCGCACGCAACAACATCAAGCAGGGGCTGCAAGCCATCTCGGCACTCGATCTCTGAGCCAACGACACCCGCTTCTGCCAACGAAAAAAGGGGCTGGTCCATCGACCAGCCCCTTTTTATTTCATGCTGCCGTTCAGCTCAACGCTGCGCGCTCTGCAGCGCAGCGATGCGTTCCTCGATCGGCGGGTGCGTGGCGAACAGCTTGCCGATGCTGCCGGTGATGCCCATCGCTTCCACCGCCTTCGGCAGTTCGCCGGCGGGCAGGCCACCCAGGCGCGCAAGGGCGTTGATCATCGGCTGCTTCTGGCCCATGAGCGCGGCGGCGCCAGCATCGGCGCGGAACTCGCGATGGCGCGAGAACCAGGCCACCACCATCGCTGCCGCGAAACCGAGGACGATGTCGAGCACGATGGTGCTCACGTAGTAGCCGATGCCGGGGCCCGACGAACGGTCGTCGCCGCGGCGCAGGAAGCTGTCGACCGCATAGCCGATCACGCGCGACAGGAACACGACGAAGGTGTTCATCACGCCCTGGATCAACGTCATCGTGACCATGTCGCCGTTGGCGATGTGCGCCACCTCGTGGCCGATGACGGCCTCGACCTCTTCGCGCGTCATGTTCTGCAGCAGGCCGGTGGACACCGCCACCAGCGACGAGTTCTTGAATGCGCCGGTCGCGAAGGCATTGGGTTCGCCCTCGAAGATGCCGACCTCGGGCATGCCGATGCCGGCCTTGTCGGCGAACTTGCGCACGGTGCCGACGATCCAGGCCTCGTCGGGCGTCTGGGGGTTGTCGATCATGTGCAGGCCGGTGGTCCACTTGGCCATCGGCTTGCTGATGAGCAGCGAGATGATCGCGCCGCCGAAACCCATCACCAGCGCGAAACCGAGCAGCGCGCCCAGGTTGAGGCCGTTGGCCGTCAGGAACCGGTTGACGCCGAGCAGGCTGGCGACCACGCCCAGCACCGCAACCACCATCACGTTGGTCAGGACGAACAGAAGGATACGTTTCAAGTTGAATTCTCCGTGGGGAAACCTGCCACACAGTTGAGGGCCGTTCGGCCCCCTTCAAGCCGCGAACGGCAAGGAGGCGCTCACGTTGTCATGCGTTGCAGGGCGCTCCGGTGGCCCGGCGAAGCCATGATAGGAGCAAAAGTTCTAGCGCCCGCGTATTCCCCATCGTCCTGAAGGCCTGTCGGACAACTCAGAAGACGCCTGTGGCGCCCGGCGCCGGGCGCATCGCCACGTCGGCACGCAGGCGCGCGCCGCGCCGCATCGACTGGCTCAGGCGCAGCGCGAACACCACACCGTTGACCAGCACCAGGATCGCCGCGAACAGCGCCCACAGCGCGTAGGCACCGGCGGCCGCCGTGCGCGTGGCGTCGAGGCCCGGATCGATGCGCACCAGCGTCGTGCCGGCGGCATCGCCGCCAGTGGCGGTCACCAGCCCCTCGAGCACGAAGGGCTTCAGGCCGGCTTCGGTGGCATGGCGCTGCAGGCGGGCCCAGCGTTCGAGCAGCGAGCCGCCCGCGGCGTCCGCTTCGATGGCGGCGACGTCGTCGTCGACCGGCCCGGCTTCGCCATCGCCTGCCGTGCGCTTCGCATCGCCGATGAGCGTCGGCGACGACAGCAGCACGCCGCCGCCGGCCGGCACGATGGCCGGGCGCGCGGCCTCGATCTTTTCCGCAACCACGCCGTCGACCGCCTGCTGCACGAAGCTGTTCACGGAAGCGAGCTGGCTGCGCGAGAGCACGAGGTCGGCGTTCTCGCCGCCCGCCTTCGCGCTGGCCGCCAACGCGGCCCAGGTGGTCACCAGCGTGTCGACGCCGTCCTTCTCGACGGTGGCATCGATGGCGCGCACCATCTCGCGCTGCAGGTGGCCGCATCCCTCGGGGGAAAGTCCGCCGCTCTCGCCGCAGGCGGCTTCGACGAGCGCCACCGACCGGCCGAAGCCGCGCACCATCATCGGCGTGTTCTGGCGCGCGCGGTAGGCCGCGAGCGGATCGGGCGCCTGTCCCATCTGCATGCGCAGCATCGCCATCAGCGCAGCCGACATGCCGCTCTCCGACGCGCGAAGAAAGTCGGGGCGGGCCAGCGCCAGCACGCTCTGCGGAATGTCCAGTGCGGGAACGACAGGGGCGGTGCCGCCCCAGCGCACGGTGCCGCAGTCGATGACCGGCACGGCAAGTCCATTGACGGTGCTGCCGTTCACATCGATCTCGCAGCGGGCCTCGCCTTCGGCGTGCGCGAAGCTGCCCCACTTCGGCGGGCTGCCGGACAGCTGCGCCGCACTGCCGTAGCGCGGGTTCTCGTGATGCAGGACCGCATGCGCCACCAGCGCCGCCTCGCCGCGCAGGTCGGGCGCCGACAGCGCCAGCACACCGAGGGCCAGCAATCCCACCAGCATCAGCAGCAGGTGCCGCCCCCAGTACGCAGGCCGGAAGCGCCGCCATTCGTCGGCCACCGACCAGTTGCTTCCGAAGCTCACCGCGCTGAAGTCGCCGGTGCGCAGTTCCGCCTCGATCACTTCGCCGTGCGGCACCTTCGCGGCGTCGTTCCAGTGCGAAGGCAGCACGAGACTCAGCTTGTCGCCGATGAAGAGCCCGACGTTCCTGACCGACGCATTGCCGGCGTTGACCACTGCGATCCGGTTGAGCATGCCGCGCACACGGTTGACCGGCTGCGGCACCCGCGCGGCGGCCGTGGCGGACGGCCTGCGCACGAAGAGCCAGGCGGCCCATGCGGCCGCGATCAGCCCTGCGCCCAGCAGGTAGGCCTGCGCGCCGCGCGTGGCATCCCAGGTGGCGACCCACAGCAGTGCGAAGGCGGCCAGCCACACGAGCGCGGAAGCCCAGCCGCCGCGGCCCATGCGGCTGGCGACCTCCTCGGGCGTCTCGGTGCGCTGGCCCAGAATGTCGACCTCGCCGCGCTGGTAGCGGGCGGCCGGGTCGGCCTCGCGGCCGATCTCGTCGAGCGTCGGCAGCGCACCCGCCGCGCCGTGCTTCCATTGCCTGTCCTGGGCCTGCTGGCGCTGCGCGCGCTGGCGTCCTTCGAGCAGGTCGAAGCCGTTCACCCGGATGACCACCGCGCACTTCCTGCTCAGCACCACCAGTGCCTGGTTGTGCGGCTCGATGTAGTCGAGGGCGTCGTAAGGCAGCAGCACGTCGATGTCGCCGATGGTGTCGTGCTCGGTCGACGAGCCCTGCGCCTGCAGGCCGTGGCGCACGAAGGCGCCGGCGAGTTCGCGCACCTCGTCGTCCACCGCCAGGCCCTGCCCCATCAGGAACGGCTGCAACGCCGATTTCTCCTCGTCGGTGATCCGGCGCAGCACGGGCGTGTTGCGAAAGCTCTTCAGTGCGCCGCGGTTGCCCGAGCGGCGCGAGGCGTAGACGATGAGGCTGTAGATCGCGTAAAGAATCAGCCCCACCTTCAGGACGATGACGAAGGTATCCATGTTGTTGTGCTCTCCTCTGAACTGGAATGCCTGCCGTGCGTGCAGCACGGCGCGGGCGATGCATCGCCGCGCGGCCTCCCGCCTGCGTGGCTAGCGCTTCGCAGGGGCCGGCAGCGGGCGGAAGACCTGCGTGTCGGCGTAGAACGAAGCCTCGGTATTTTCGTCGCACCAACCGGGCACGCCGAGCACCGGAAGGGGTACGAAAGGTTTCGTCTGGAGCCTGTTTGCGTCGAGATCCGTCGCGATGGCCGCGTCGTCGAGCGCCATCGAGGTGTGCAGGTCGCGCGGCAGCAGCACGTGCGCGGTGACCGCCTTGCGCGGCGTCACGAGTTTTTCGAGCAGCGCATGGCCGAACAGCTGCAGCCGCGCTTCGCTCCAGAGCGCGCGCCGCGTGACGAACAGCGTGTGCCAGTCGCGCGCCACGAGCGCCTGCCACAACGCGGGCGGCGCATCGAGCAGCGCTCCGTTCTCGTCGAACAGCGTGAGCGCGTCGCGCACCGCTCCGCGCACCGGTGCGACGCCGTGGCGCGCGATCTCGGCCGCCTGCAGTTCGTTGAGGCGCCGCTTCGTGTGCGGAAACGCGAGCCACACGAGCCCGTTGAAAAAATCGTGCAGGTTGTCGCGCGTGGGCACGGTGCGGGTCTGGAAGACGTGGGCCTCGTAGGCCCGGCCCGCGGGCAGTTCATGCTGCTGCACGAATCCGGGCGCCGCACCGGGCCTGGCGCCCTGCAGCGCGGCGGCCACGCCGACGTGGCGCGCGGCCTGCGCCACGGTTTCACCGTCCGGACGATAGGGCGCCAGCCAGGGCTGCGCCCAATCGATCGCCGGCAGGATCAAGGCGTCGGGGCACCCGTCCAGCGGATGCGGTCCGGATGCTGCATCACCGCGAACTCGGCGGTGAGCTTGTCGAACAGCTTGAGCGAACTGCCGTGCTTGCCGAGCAGGCCTGCCGTGCGCAGTGCCTTCGCGACGTCGTTGAGCGGCACGTCCTTGCCGCTGCGCAGCGCGGGAGCGGCCTGCAAAATGAACTCGGCGGCTTCCGATGGCGGCTCGGGCTGCGGCGGTTGCGGTGCGGGCGCCTTGGCGGCCGTCTTGCGCGCGGTCTTCCTGGCCGGTGCCTTCTTCGCAGCGGGCACGGTGGCGGTGGTGGCCGTTGCCGCGGTCTTCGCACGCGCGGTCTTCGCACCGGCCGACTTGGCCGATGCCGTCTTCTTCGCCGCCGCGGTGCGGGCCGCAGGCTTTACGCCGCTGTTGCTGCTGCCGTGGTGCGCGAGGTCCATGAACGTGTCGTAGATGCCGACCGTTTCCTCGCCCGTCTTGCCCTGCTGGCCGATGCCGCAGACGCGGCAGCCCTTCTCGCGCAGGCGGATCACCAGCGGCGCGAAGTCGGAGTCGGACGACACCAGCACCACCACGTCGGGCCGCTCGGCAATGGCAAGGTCGATCGCATCGACCGACAGCGCGATGTCGGTGCTGTTCTTGCCGGCCGAGAGATTGACCATCGGTCGCACCGACAGCCGCTTGAACAGCGCCTGGCGGTTCACCGCCATCTCGGCATTGCAGTAGGCACGGCGCACGTGAATGGCGCCGTACTCGTCCATCGTGCGCTGCACGGCCTGTTCGATCACGTCGGCGGAGACGTTGTCTGCGTCGATCAGCAGCATCACTTGAAGGGTTGGAGTCATATTAAATTTCTGATGAGTATTCGGTCATCGTTCGACAGCCGCTTTGCGATTTCATCCCCGGTACCTGACGCAGTTCGGTTGGCTCTTGGGCATGAGTTCAAACTGCGCGGGATGACGTCGGAATAGGGTCACTGGCTTCGTCTTCGCATCCAGGACGCCCGCATCGCGCAACTTTGTCGCGATCTGACTCAGGTGCACAGGCTGCTTGCCCTTGAGTTCGGGAAGGATCGAAAGAATCTTCTTGATCGACGGCGTCGTGGCAACAACCGCCTTGTCCGAAGGCGCAGTCATCGCCTTCACTGGTTGCGGCTTCGGTTTGCTCGCCGGCACGGGACTGGGCTCGACGGCTGGCGACGCTTGAAAAATTGCCCCGCTTTCCTGCGCAGACTGAGCTTGTGGCACCTCGTTAGGGCTTACGTCCTCCACCACATTCAGCAACACCACGTCGTCGTAAAAGCTGTCGGGGTTGGCGAATATCTTGTTCGCCAAGCTGTAGCAAAGAACCCTGCAGCCCTTTTCTCGCAGCCAGAGCGCCAAAGGAACAAAGTCGGCGTCGCCGGAGCATATTGCGACGATATCGATGTCATTGGTGCATACAGCCTCAACGGCGTCGATCACCAGCGCGCTATCGGTTGTCGTCTTGTCGACGATCAGGTTGGCTACAGGCCGGACGCCATGCTTCCAGAGGACGGCATGAATGGCCTTGAGGCTCTCGGGCCGGCCATAGGCACGCCTGTAGATCACACGATCGGCCATCGATCGCAATGCCAACAGAACATGGTCGAGCGCCGTGGCATCGTTCAGATTGTCAGCGTCGATAAAAACGGCCAAATTCTTCGCCGTGGTGCTTGCCGGCGTACCGACAACGCTCATTACATGAGCTTCCAGTTCATGGTTTCACCGCCGCGCAGCGGCTTGAGCGTGGCATCGCCGTAGGGCACCGTTTCCGGCACCGTCCAGCTTTCGCGCTTGAGCGTGATGGTGCCGGTGTGGCGCGGCAGGTCGTAGAAGTCGGGGCCGTGGAAGCTGGCGAAGCCTTCGAGCTTGTCGAGCGCGTTCGCGTTGTCGAAGGCCTCGGCATACAGCTCGATGGCGGTCAGTGCGGTGTAGCAGCCGGCGCAGCCGAGGGCGTGTTCCTTCAGATGCGCCGGGTGCGGCGCGCTGTCGGTACCGAGGAAGAAGCGGTCGCTGCCGCTGGTGGCGGCCTCGACCAGCGCCACGCGGTGCGTCTCGCGCTTGAGCACCGGCAGGCAGTAGTAGTGCGGGCGGATGCCGCCCGTGAAGATGGCGTTGCGGTTGTACAGCAGATGGTGCGCGGTGATGGTGGCGGCGGTGAAGCGGCCGGCATCGCGCACGTAGTGGGCGCCTTCCTTCGTCGTCAGGTGCTCGAACACCACCTTGAGCTCGGGGAAGTCGCGGCGCAGCGGGATCATCACGCGATCGACGAACACGGCCTCGCGGTCGAACAGGTCGATGGCGGGGTCGGTCACTTCGCCATGCACCAGCAGCAGCAGGCCGTGCTTCTGCATGGCCTCGAGCGTCTTGTAGGTGTGGCGGATGTCGGTCACGCCGGCATCGCTGTTGGTGGTGGCGCCGGCCGGGTAGAGCTTGAGCGCGCGCACGCCGGCTTCGGCCGCGAGCGCGATCTCTTCCGGGGGCAGCCTGTCGGTGAGGTACAGCGACATCACGGGCTCGAAGTCCGTGCCCTCGGGCACGGCGGCGCGGATGCGGTCGCGGTAGGCCACGGCCTGCGCGGCGGTGGTCACGGGGGGGCGCAGGTTCGGCATGATCAGCGCGCGGCCGAACTGGCGCGCGCTGTGGGGAACGACGGCTTCGAGGGCGGCGCCGTCGCGCACGTGCAGGTGCCAGTCGTCGGGGCGGGTGATCGTGAGGGTGTCTGTCATGGCGGGGGCGATTGTCGCACCGGGGGGTGTGGCACTCCCCCAGGCTTCGCGCACTTCGTGTCGCTTCTCCTTGCCCCTACCGGGGGCGACACCGGCGGCCCGGTGATTCTTGGCTCGCCCCCAGGCTTCGCGCACTTCGTGTCGCTTCTCCTTCCCCCTACCGGGGGCGACACCGGCGGCCCGGCAAAGCCGGTTCCGCGGTGTCCTTGACTTGCCCCCAGGCTTCGCGCACTTCGTGTCGCTTCTCCTTCCCCCTACCGGGGGCGACACCGACGGCCCGGCGAAGCCGGTTCCGTGGTGTCCTCGACTTCCCGGGGGCTCACGCGATGGGTGTCGCCTCCACTTCACCTTTGCATCGGCGGTCGGGCAGAGCCGGCTGCGTGGTGTCTCGCGAACGGGTCGTGCGGGCGCGTGCACCTTCGAATCAGGCGAGCAGGTATTCGCGCGCCAGCGAGCGGGCGCGGTGCAGGCGGCTCTTGACGGCGCTGGCGGGCTCGCCGAGCCGCACGGCGATCTCGGCGATGGTGAGTTCCTCGAAATCGCGCAGCAGCACCACCTCGCGGTAGTGCGCGGGCAGCGACTCGAACGCGTGCACGAGGTCCAGCCGCAGGGCGCCGTCGCTGCGGCTGGCCAGCTGGCGCTCGGCGATGTCATCGTCCAGGGGCTCATGACGGAACATGGCACGCTGCAGCTTCAAGCATTCGCGGCGGATGACGGTGAAGAGCCACGCCGAGAACGCCGCGGCCGCCTTCAGCGCGCGCACCTTGCGCGCGATCACCATCAGCGACTCCTGCACGGCGTCGTCCACGTCGCTGGCCTGGCAGTGCCGCCAGGCGTAGCGGCGCGCGTCGGGCTGGCAGGCGGCCAGCAGGCTTTCGATGGCGGCAGGGTCGCCGGTCTGCGCGGCGAGCACCAGCGCGCTGCGGTCCGCATGCTCGACGAAGGCGGGGGCCACCGTTCAGCGTTCCCCGCCCAGCCTGCCGGGCTTGCGCCCGACCATGGCGCACATCGGGCAGAAGCCGGCCAGCCCGGTGAGCGCGAGCATCGCGCCCCCAGGCCGGCCGCCACGGCCAGCGCAGAACCGGCCGCGCCCCAGTTCATGGCGGCAAAAACCAGGCCGGCAAGCCCGGCCACGATGCGCAGCGCGCGTTCCCAACCGGGAACATTCTTGATGTAGAGCATGGCGATTCCTTCGATCCTTGGTTGTGCATGAGGAAGACCCTCGGACACAAGGAGGCGTCGAACCCGCCGAACGGTTCGCGGACCTTCGAAACATTCTGTGCGCAGCCGCCGACAGTGAGCCAGCAACGACCGCAGCGCGTTAGCGGTGGTCGTCCGCAGGGTCCGCCCACAGCCACGGATGCGATTTCGGGCTCAGGCAGTTGCGCCCTTCCTGCGGCGGGTCGATGCAGAGCCCGGCCAGCGGCCGCAGCAGCAGCTCGACCGACTGCGCAGCGCGAACGGTTCGGGCCGTCACGTCCCAGGGCTCGTCGGCGTCGGACATCGACAGGTCCAGCCGCCCGGCACGCAGCCACGCGAAGACCTCCGCGCCGGCGATGGTCACGCGGCCCGGCTGCCGCACCGGCAGCCCGAAGCCGCGCGCCGCGGGCACGAACTTCATGAATTCCGCGCCGGGGTAATGCACGCCGGCCACGGGCTCGGGGTGGTCCTGCGGCAGGCGCTCCAGCGCCATGCCGAGTTGCGCGAACACGTCCTGCAAATGCGCCTCCGACGCGATGGCAAGCGCCGCGCGCAGGCAGTCGCCGTCGTTCGCGTGGCCGCCGAAGGCGCGGCAGAAGCGGAAGAACGACAGGCTGCGGGCCCATTCGCGCAAGATCTCGCGCGAATGGCGTTCATGGAGGTAGGCGTTCCAGCGTGCGTCGTCGGTGCTCATCGGGCGTCGATGATCGCAGGCGCGGCCATTGCACCGGCCAGGTCTTCGAGCCAGCGCGCGTGGGCGGCGTCGCGTTCGCCGTCGGGCAGCCGCAGCAGCGCCGACGGATGCAGCGTAACGAACACCGGCCGGCCGTCGCCGCGCTCATGCAGCCAGGCGCCGCGCTCGGTCTGCACGGCCACCTGGCGGCCGAGCAGGGAACGTGCGGCCGTGGCGCCGAGCGCCACCAGCGCCTTCGGGCGCACCAGCGCGATCTCGCTGTCGAGCCAGTGCGCGCAGGCCAGGGCCTCGCGCTGGCCGGCCGTCTTGTGGATGCGCCGCTTGCCGCGCAGTTCGTACTTGAAGTGCTTGACGGCATTGGCCAGGTACACGCTCTCGCGCGCCCAGCCCAGCTGCGCCATCGCGCGGTCGAGCAGTTGCCCGGCCGGCCCGATGAAGGGCCGGCCCGCCAGGTCTTCCTGGTCGCCGGGCTGCTCGCCGACCAGCATGTGGAGCGCCCCCGCAGGCCCCTCGCCGCACACCGCCTGCGTGGCGAGCGCGCCGATCGGACACGCGCGGCACGCGTGTGCCGCGGCGCGCAGCTGGTCGAGGTCGGCTGGCGCCATGCCGTCGGCCGGCACCGGATGCAGCTGTATCGGCGCCCGGATGCGGCGCGCAGGCGTGGCGGGCGCGTCGATCATCGACTGGCTGCGCTGCGCAGCCGCCTCGGCCAGCGGCTGGATCAACGCAGCCTCGGGCAGGTTGTGCCAGTAGCGGCGCGGCATCTCGCGCCGCATCATCGCGAGCTTGAGCCGCGCGGGGTTGAAGATGTTCTCGTAGTAGGTGAGCCAGAGCTGCTCGCCCGCATCGGGCGGCGGCTTCTCGCGGCGGTCGGCGCCCTCGCGCAGCGACAGCGCCTGCCCGTCCCATTCGATGCAGCGCTCGGGCGTGAGGATGGCCCAGCGCATCTGTGCGAAGCGGCGCGCGAAGAACGGCGCGTTGGCCTCGACGATGTGGTGGTCGGGCTCGAACCACGCGACATGCCTCTCGCCGCCTTCGCCGTCTTCGACGCGGGTGAAGCGCACGAAGGCGCGCATCTTGTGGATGTCGCGGTGCACCGCCTTGGCCATGAGCTGCGCCTGCATCATGTCGGCATCGATCGGGGCGTGCCGCAGGCCGGGCTCGTGCACGAGGCGCCACAGCAGCCGGTACAGGAGCGTGAAGCGTTGCGGGTCGCGGTGCAGGATCACGTCGGCGCACAGCGCGACGAAGGACGCGGGCACGGGCTGGCGTGCCGCGACATGGAGCGGCGGCCTTGCGTCCGTGCTGCCTTCACCGGACGCATCGAACAGGCCGCCTGCCCCTTCGGCCGCCGCGCCCTCCAGCCATTCGACATGGTCCGGCGGCACGCCGTCGGCGAGCAGCCGCCGCGCGTGCCCGCGGAAGGCTTCAAGGTCGACCGGATCTTCGAGCCGCACCTGCATGACGCACCCGCTCAGAACAGCGCGGCCTGCACGGCCTCGGGCTGCGCCGAAGGCGCCGCGGCCGCCATCGCGCCGGCCGCCGGCCGATGCCCGTCGGCCACCACGAAGGGCAGCACCTTGCGCGACGGCACGTGCAGGCGGCGCAGGTCGTCCGCGCGCACCCGGCGCACGCGCCGCGCCTGCAGCAGCCGCTCGACCGCCTTCACGCCGAGCCCCGGCACGCGCAGCAGCATCTCGCGCGGCGCGTGGTTGAGGTCGACCGGAAAGCGGTCGGCATGCGCGAGCGCCCAGGCCAGCTTGGGGTCGACATCGAGCCGCAGCAGGCCGTCGGGCGCGGCCACGATCTCCTGGTGCTCGAAGCCGTAGAAGCGCATGAGCCAGTCGGCCTGGTAGAGGCGGTGCTCGCGCATCAACGGCGGCGCGGCCAGCGGCAGCGCGCGCGCCGCATCGGGAATGGGGCTGAAGGCCGAGTAGTACACGCGCTTGAGCTTGTACGCGCCGTACAGCGTGGCGCTCGACGCGAGGATGCGGCGGTCGTCGGTGGCGTCGGCGCCCACGATCATCTGCGTGCTCTGCCCGGCGGGCGCGAACGGCGGCGGCTTGGCGGGCGTGGCCGACGCGCCGGGCAGCGCGCGAATGGGCACCACGCGGCGCGCCTCCTCGCGCGTGTCGTCGATGCGCAGGCGCAGCCGCGCCATCGAGCGGCGGATGGCGCTCTCGTCCTTCTCGGGCGCCAGCGCACGCAGGCCCTCGGTGGTGGGCATCTCGACGTTGATGCTGAGCCGGTCCGCATAGCGGCCGGCGCGCGCGATGAGTTCGTCGCTCGCGTCGGGAATGGTCTTCAGGTGGATGTAGCCGCGGAAGTCGTGCTCCTCGCGCAGCAGGCGCGCCACCTCGACCACCTGCTCCATCGTGTGATCGGGCGACTTGATGATGCCGCTCGACAGGAACAGGCCCTCGATGCAGTTGCGCCGGTAGAAGTCGAGCGTGAGCTGCACCACCTCTTCCACCCGGAAGCGCGCCCGCGGCACGTTGCTCGACGCACGGTTCACACAGTAGAGGCAGTCGTACTGGCAATGGTTGGTGAGCAGCACCTTCAGCAGCGAAATGCACCGGCCGTCGGGTGCGTAGCTGTGGCAGATGCCCGCGCCTTCGGTCGAGCCGATGCCGCGACCGCCCATCGAGTCGCGCGGCTGCGAGCCGCTCGACGCGCAGGAGGCGTCGTACTTGGCGGCGTCGGCCAGGATCGCGAGTTTGCGCTGGGTGTCCACGGGAAGGCTTTCTCGGTCGGCGAAATGCTGTATGAATATACAGTTTTTCCGGATTGTGTCCCAGCCGGCGACCCGGACGGCCGTGCGGTTTTCCGGCCAAGCGGCCCGTGCGCTGGCTGGTTTTTCATCTCGCCCGGCGCGGGAAAACCACGAGCTTCGCGCCCCAATGCCAATGAATTCAAGCACTTGCGCACCATGCGCGGCTTGGCATACGCGTTGCTATCCACTGCGCACACCCGACAGAGGATGGAGACACACATGAACGACCTGCCCGCCCGCACCGCCGCGCCACCGCCGCCGGCGTTGTCCCGCCTGCACACCCCGCACTGACGCGCCGCCGCATGGCCGTTGCCGGCCCGGGGGAGCCGCCTTTCCCTGCATCGCTTGTTCAACCAGAACCACAACGGAGACAGAGAAGATGACCAGAACCGAGAAGAAGAGGATCCGCTTTCGCGCCGCCCCCGTGCGGGTCGGCACGCTGCTGGCCGCGCTGGTGCTCACCGCCTGCGGCGGCGGCAGCGGCGGGGGCGGCGGCATCGCCTTCATTCCGCCGGCCACGGGCGGCGGCGGAGGCACGCCCACCGACCCTGGCAACCCATCCAATCCCGGCAATCCCGATCCGGGCAACCCGGCACCGGCCGGCGCCACGCTCAAGGTCAGCGTGCTGTCTTCGCCACCGCAGCTCGTGACGGGAGACGACGCGCTGGTCGAGGTCGAGCTGCTGAGCGACCAGCCCGCGGACAGCCTCGCGGTGTCGATCGACGGCCGCGACGTGACGAAGGCCTTCTCGCGCAACCCCGCCAACGGCCGCCTACTGGGCAAGGTCACCGGACTGAAGGTGGGCGCCAATGAACTCGTCGCCGCATACGGCGGCTACAGCACCCGCCTCGCGCTCACGGCGTACCCGATCACCGGCCCCGTGATCTCGGGGCCGCATGAAGAGCCCTTCGTGTGCGGCTACGCCACCTTCACGCGCATGGGCGGGCAGGTGCTCAAGCCGCTGGACGACGGCAAGTGCTCGGTCGAGACGCGGGTTGACTACTACTACCGCACCACCGCCGGCAGCAACACCCGTTTCGTGCCGGAATCGATCACCGCCTACCCGGCCAACATGGCCTGGCTCACCATCAACGGCAAGCAGGTGCCGTACGTGGTGCGGCTCGAAAGCGGCACCATCAACCGCGGCCTGTACCAGTCGGCGATCCTCCACGACGTGCTCAACGAGCCGCCGCCGTCGCCCACCACGCCGCCGGCCGGCTGGAACGGAACGCTGCTCTACCCGCTGGGCGGCGGCTGCCAGGGCGGCTGGTTCCAGCAGGGCAACGACTTCGCCACGCTCATCAACCCGACCTACCAGAGCCGAGGCTACGCGGTGACGACCTCGACGCTCAACGTCTTCGGCACGAACTGCAACGACCAGCTGTCCTCCGAGACCATCGCGATGGTGAAGGAGCGCTTCATCGAGAACTTCGGCGTGCCGAAGCACACCATCGGCACCGGCGGCTCGGGCGGCTCCTACCAGAGCCACCAGACCAGCGACAACTACCCGGGCCTGTTCGACGGCGTGGTGGTGAGCTCGGTGTTCGCGGACGTCACTTCCTCGACCATCTTCAAGCTGTTCGACTCGCGCATCCTCAACAACTACTTCAGCGATCCGGCCACCGCGGCGCTGAACTACACCGCAGCGGAGAAGCAGGCGATCTCGGGCTACCTGCAGATCGCCAACATCCCGAACATGAGCGGCCAGGCCGGGCGGCTGGACCCGACGGTGTCCTTCCCGGCAGGCGTGGCGCCCGAGCAGCGCTACAACGCCAGCACCAACCCCAAGGGCGCGCGCGCAACGGTGTTCGACCACACGGTGAACGTCTACGGCAAGACCGACGCCGAAGGCTTCGCGATGCGCCCGATCGACAACGTGGGCATCCAGTACGGGCTGCAGGCGCTCAACGACGGCAAGCTGGGCATCGACAAGTTCCTCGACCTCAACGAGCGGGCCGGCGGCCTGGACCGCGACATGAAGCGCACCGCGGCGCGCACCGTGGGCGACATGGACGCGCTGCGCAGGGCCTACCAGTCCGGGCGCATCGTCAGCGGCGCCGGCGGGCTCGCATCGACCGCCATCATCGACCTGCGCGACTACAACGACGGCGCAACGGGCGGCGACATCCACACCAAGATCCACTCGTTCTCCATGCGCGAACGGCTGCGCCGCGCCAACGGCCACATCGACAACCACGTGATGTGGACCATGGGCGGAGGCACCGGCGAGGCCTTCGACCAGATGGACAAGTGGCTCGGGGCCGCCGAGGCCGACACATCGCAGCGCAGCAAGGCACAGAAGATCGCGGCCAACCGCCCCACGGACCTGAAGGACGCCTGCTGGAGCAACGGCCTGAAGTACACCGAGGAGCAGACGGCCTTCGGCACCGGCGCGTGCAACACCTTCTACCCGGCGGGCACCACGCCGCGCATGGCCGCGGGCGGACCGCTGACCGACGACATCGCCAAGTGCCAGCTGAAGCCGCTGAATCCGTCGGACTACCGCGTGATCTTCACCCCGACGCAATGGGCACGCCTGAACGCCGCCTTCCCCGGCGGCGTGTGCGACTGGACCCAGCCCGGCGTGGGCCAGCAGGCGCTGACCGGCACCTGGCTGTCGTTCGGGCCGTCGCCCGTGAACCTGCTGTTCGACATCACGAAGAAGCTGGTGTCGAGCTTCATGTAAGCCAAGCCGCGAGCGGGCCGGCATGCGCGGCCCCTCGCTTTTTCTCCCCTCCCCCGAAGCGAACCCAGGAAGCATCCATGAAGAAGACCCCGGCCCCTGCCACCCTCCTTGCCATTTCCCTCTGCCTCGCCACGGCCACCACTGCCCTCCACGCGCAGGACTTCCCCGCCGGCAAGCCCATCACCATCGTCGTGCCCTTCGCGGCCGGCGGCCCGACCGACCGCGTGGCGCGCGACCTGGCCGAGGCCATGCGCAAGCCGCTGGACGGCACCAGCATCGTGATCGACAACGCCGCCGGCGCCGGCAGCACCATCGGCAATGCCAAGGTGGCGCGCGCCAGGGCCGACGGCTACACGCTGCTGCTGACGCACGTGGGCATGGCGACCACGCCGGTGCTGTACCGCAAGCTGCCCTACAACTACGAGACCGACTTCGAGTACCTGGGCCTGATCAACGACGTGCCCATGACGGTCATCGGCAAGCCGCAGCTCGAGGCCGGCAGCTTCAAGGAACTGCGCGACTGGATCGCGAAGAACCCGGGCAAGACCAACCTCGGCAACGCCGGCATCGGCTCTGCCTCGCACCTGTGCGGCCTGCTGCTGCAAAGCGAACTGAAGGCCGAGATGACCACCGTGCCGTACAAGGGCACCGCGCCGGCCATCGCGGACCTGCTGGGCGGACAGATTGACCTGCTGTGCGACCAGACCACCAACACCACGTCGCAGATCGAGGCGAAGAAGGTCAAGGCCTACGGCGTGACCACGCTGAAGCGGCTCGGCACGCCCGCACTGAAGGACTTGCCCACGCTCGACGAAGCCGGCCTCAAGAACTTCCAGGTGACGATCTGGCACGGGCTCTACGCGCCCAAGGGCACGCCCGCGCCGGTGCTGAAGAAGCTCAACGACGCGCTCAAGGTCGCGCTGAAGGACCCGGAATTCATCAAGAAAGAGGAAGGCCTCGGCGCGGTGGTGGTCTCCGACAAGCGGGTCGAGCCCGGCGAGCACAGGAAGTTCGTGCAGGACGAGGTCGCGCGCTTCGGCCCCGTCATCAAGGCGGCCGGCGTGTACGCCGACTGACGCAGGCCGGGCATGGTGCGACGCACAGGCGACAGCGAGGGTAATTCCGCGTCGGCGCGGCGGGGGTGGCTGCATACCATCGGAGCCCTTCCTTGCACACCGGCGGACTCCCGCTTCCCGCTCCCGTGTCTTTGCTCCTTTCGGCAGGCCGCGCCATGCTGAAGCTTTCCGCGCCGTACCGGGCCGGCTTTGCCGGATCGCCCGGCGACCTGCGCGACAAGGCCGTACTGGCGCGATTCAACGGCGACGCCCCGGCCATCCCGGCCGGCGCGCCGCCGCTGCCGCGCTGGCGCTTCTGGGGCGCCATCGGCCTGTGGCTGTGCCTCATCGCGGGCGGTGGCGCGCTGGCCTACCTCGTCGGCGAGCGCGCGGGCATCCGCTCGCTGCAGCAGGGCACGCTGCACCGGCTCGACATCTACGCCACCAGCCTGCGCAGCGAGCTCAGCCGCTACGAGTACCTGCCGCAGGTGGTGTCGCTGAGCCCCGACGTGCTCGACCTGCTGCGCAAGCCGCATGACAGCAGCCTGCAGCTCGACGCCAACGTCTACCTCGAGACCGTCAACGCCCACGCGCAGGCCTCGGCCATCTATGTGATGAACGAGAACGGTCTCACGCTGGCCGCTAGCAACTGGAACCAGCCGGGCAGCTTCGTGGACATGAACTTCTCGTACCGCCCCTATTTCCAGGACGCGCTGCGCGGCGTGCCGGGGCGCTTCTACGGCATCGGCACGGTGAGCCGCGAGCCGGGCTACTACTTCTCCTTCGGCATCCCCGACGGCCTGCGCCAGCTCGGCGTGGCCACGGTGAAGGTCAACCTCGACAAGCTCGACGCGGCCTGGTCGCATTCGGCCGACCGCGTGCTGGCCATCGACGGTAACGGCGTGGTGTTCCTCTCGTCCGATCCGGGCTGGAAGTTCCGCGCGCTGCGTCCGCTGTCGAGCGAAACGCTGCAGCAGCTCGCGCAGACGCGCCAGTACACCGAGGCCGGCGCGCTCACGCCGATCGACATGCGCGAGCACCAGCCGCTGTCGGGCGGCGCGGGCACGGTGGTGCAGCTGCGGGCCGGCGAGGCGCCGCAGCGCGCGGGCGCCACGCCGTTCGGGCCCGACTACCTGCTCGACAGCCGGCCCGTGGACGGCACCGACTGGAAGCTCATCATGCTGTCGGACATGAAGCCGGTGCATGCGCTCGCGCGCACCAGCGCGCTGGCGACGATGTTCGCGCTGGTGTTCCTCACGCTGCTGGTCATGTACTTCCAGCAGCGCCGGCGCATCGTGCACCAGCGGCTGGCCGCTCGCGAAGCGCTGCAGGGCGCCTACGACGAACTCGAGCACAAGGTCGAGCTGCGCACCGAGGCCCTGAGCGAGGCCAATCAGCACCTGCAGACCGAGATCGCCGAGCGCAAGCGCGCCGAGGAGATCCTGAAGAACACGCTCGAGGACCTGGTGCAGACCGGCAAGATGGCCGTGCTGGGCCAGATGTCGGCCGGCATCACGCACGAGCTCAACCAGCCGCTGGCCGCATTGCGCACGCTGTCGGCTAACGCGGTGGTCTACCTAGAGCGCGGGCAGTCCGACCAGGTCGACCTGAACCTGCGCACCATCTGCGACCTGACCGACCGCATGGGCCAGATCACCGCGCAGCTCAAGAAATTCGCGCGGCGCTCGGCGGTGGAACTGCAGTCGGTGCCGCTGGCCGACGTCATTGCCGACTCGCTCTTCCTGCTGGGCCAGCGCATCCGCCAGGAGCGCATCGAGCTGGAGCAGGCCGTCGAGCCCCGGCTGTTCGCGCGCTGCGAGGGCAACCGGCTCGAGCAGGTGCTGGTCAACCTGCTGGTCAACGCCTTCGACGCGACGGCCGCCGCCGGCGCGAGCCCCCGCCGCGTGCGCATCGTGGCGCGCCGCACCGTCGAGGGCGTGGCGGTGGAGGTGCACGACAACGGCACCGGCATCGCGCCCGAGGTGATGCCGCGCCTGTTCGAGCCCTTCTTCACCACCAAGGAACAGGGGCTGGGCCTGGGCCTCGGTCTGGCCATCTCGGCCGGCATCGTGCGCGACTTCGGCGGGCTGCTGCGCGCCGGCGACAGCGAGCTCGGCGGCGCCGCCTTCATCGTGACGCTGCGCAACGGGCACCGCGGCGCGCAGGGCATGCAAAGCACACAAGGCACACAAGCCACACAGGGAGCACTTCATGGCTGAGCAGGAACTCGAGGTTCTTTTCGTCGAGGACGACCCGGCCGTGCGGCTGGGCAGCACGCAGGCGCTGCAGCTCGCGGGACTGCGCGTGTCGGGCTTCGGCTCGGCCGAGCACGTGCTGCCGCGCGTGGTGCCCGGTTTCGCAGGCGTGCTGGTCACCGACGTGAAGCTGCCCGGCATGGACGGGCTCGCGCTGCTGTCGCGCGCGCTCCAGGTCGACCCCACGCTGCCGGTCATCCTCGTCACGGGCCATGGCGACATCACGATGGCGGTGCAGGCCATGCGGCTGGGCGCCTACGACTTCCTCGAAAAGCCCTTCTCGCCCGACCAGCTCACCGAGGTGGTCCAGCGCGCGCTCGAGAAGCGCGCGCTCAGCCTCGAAGTCGACCTGCTGCGCCGCAAGCTCGAAGGCTACGAGGCCATCGAGGCCAAGCTGATCGGGCGCTCCTCGGCCATGCAGCGGCTGCGCCGGCTGGTGCTCGACGTGGCCAGCTCCGACGCGGACGTGCTGATCCTCGGAGAGACCGGCACCGGCAAGGAACTGGTCGCGCGCTGCCTGCACGACTGCGGGCGGCGGCGTGAAGGCAACTTCGCGGCCATCAACTGCGGCGGCATGCCCGAGGCGCTGTTCGAGAGCGAGATGTTCGGCCACGAGGCCGGCGCCTTCACCGGCGCGGCGAAGCGGCGCATCGGCAAGATCGAGCATGCGCGCGGCGGCACGCTCTTTCTCGACGAGATCGAGACCATGCCGATGAACCTGCAGGTGAAGATGCTGCGCGCGCTGCAGGAGCGCCAGTTCGAGCGCCTGGGTTCCAACGAGCTGCGGCCGATGGACAGCCGCGTGGTCGCAGCCACCAAGGCCGACCTGCTGGAAGCCGCGCGTGCGCAGAAGTTCCGCGACGACCTCTACTACCGCCTGAGCGTCGTGGTGCTGCACCTGCCGCCGCTGCGCGAACGGCGCGAGGACATCCCGCTGCTGTTCACCCATTTCGCGATGCAGGCCTCGCTGCGCCACGGGCGCGAGCTGCCCCTCGTCGGCCCGCGCCAGCTGCAGGCGTTGATGGCACACGCGTGGCCGGGCAACGTGCGCGAGCTGCGCAACATCGCCGACCGGTTCGTGCTCGGCCTGTGGGACGGCGAGGAAGGCTTCCGCAGCATGGCGCAAGGCCCGCGCACGCTCGACGAGCAGATGGCGCAGTTCGAGCGCTACCTGATCCACGAAGCGCTGGAAGCCTGCAACGGCAGCGCCGCCTCGGCCGCCGAGCGCCTGGGCGTGCCGCGCAAGACCCTCTACGACAAGATGCGCCGGCTCGGCCCGCTGGACGCGGCGCCGTCCGACGACGCGACGGCCTCGGCCCCGCCACGGCGCGCGTTGCGCAGCGCCTGAACCTTGGCTACGCTCGCGGGCAGATGACAGAACCCGCAGCGACCGCCCCTCTCCGCGCGACTTCCCCCGACCCGATCGCCGACGGACTCGCCGATGGCGGCCTTGCCCGCAGGTTCTTCGCCCCCGACGGCGCGCCGGCCTTCGCCGTGCGCTGGCACGGCACGGTGTACGCCTACCTCAACCAGTGCCCGCATGCGGGCGGCCCGCTCGACTTCGACGGCCAGGTGATCGAGCGTTCGGGCCGCTACCTGATGTGCGCGCGGCACGGCGCCATCTTCGAACCCGATACCGGCAAGTGCGTGGGCGGCCCGTGCCGCGGCGCGCGGCTCACGCCGCTGGCGGTGCACGAGCGGCCGGACGGCAGCGTGTGGCTCGGCCACGCCGGATGAAAACCATTCTTCAAGGAGATTCCATGCGCAACATGTCCCGTTCCTTCGCCCGTTCGCTCGCCCTGCCCGCAGCGGCCATCGCGCTCTCGGCGCTCGCGGCCGGCTGCACCGGCATGTCGGGCGGCCCCGGCGGCAAGGCCTACACCGGCATGCGCGTCAGCTCGAGCGCCTTCGCCGACAACGGCGTGATTCCGGCCGACCACGGCGGCGCCGGCGAATGCGGCGGCAAGAACGTCTCGCTGCCCGTGGCCTGGAGCAACCTGCCGGCCAAGACGAAGTCGGTGGCGGTGCTGGTGTTCGACCCGGACGGCGCCGCCGGGCTGGGCGTGTCGCACTGGGTGGCTTACAACATCGCGGCCGACCGCGGCGAGCTCAAGGCGGGCGAAGGCCAGGCGGGCTCGAACTTCAACTTCACCATGGGCCCGAACGTGGCCGGCGCGCCGGCCTACCGCGGCATGTGCCCGCCGGTGGGCGACCGTCCGCACCACTACGTGCTGACCGTGGTCGCGTCCGACCTCGCGCCGGGCGCGCTGCCGGCCGGCCTGGCGCGCGACGCGCTGCTGGCCGCGCTCAAGGGCCATGCACTGGGCGGGCAGAGCGTGGTGGGGCTCTACAGCCGCTGACGCTTTCGGTGCGGTAATAATCCGGCGTCCCCCCGCCGGCGCCCGTCGGCCATGGCTTCCGCCGCTTTCCGAAAGCTCCACCGATGGTCCCGTCCGCAGCCGCCGCGTCCGATGTCACCCAGCCCCACGACGACCTCGACGCCATGTTCGACCTGGCGCCCGTCTCGCTCTGGATCGAGGACTACAGCGAACTGAAGCGCAAGCTCGACGGCTGGCGCGCCGAGGGCATCACAGACCTGGTGGCCTACCTGTCGGAAGACCCGAGGCGTGTGAGCGACTGCATGGCGCTGCTGAAGGTTCTGCGCGTCAACCAGCACACGCTGCAGCTCTTCGCGGCCGACAGCCAGGAAACCCTGCTCGGCGCGCTCGACCAGGTGTTCCGCGGCGACATGTCGACCACCGTGATCCACGAGCTCGACTGCCTGTGGCGCGGCCAGCTCACCTTCGAGAGCGAGACCGTCAACTACGCACTCGACGGCCGCCGCCTCGACGTGCGCGTGCGTGCCCGCGTCCTGCCCGGCCACGAGAACGACTGGAACCGCGTGCTGGTCTCGCTCGACGACATCACCGAGCGCGTGGCCGCGCAGCGCCTGCGCGACGAAAGCGCCACCTATGCGCGCAACCTGTTCGAGCATTCGCCGGTGTCGCTGTGGGTGGAGGACTTCAGCGCGGTGCGCACGCTGATGCAGAGCATCCGCGCACGCGGCATCACCGACTTCGCCACCTTCATCAAGGTGCACCCCGAGTTCGTCACGCGCTGCATGCAGGAGATCCGCGTCATCGACGTGAACCAGGAAACGCTGCGCATGTTCGGCGCGCCCGACCTGCCCGCGCTGCTGGGCAACATCTCGCGCATCTTCCGCGACGAGATGCGCGAATCGTTCGCCGAGCAGCTGCAGGACCTGTGGAACGGCAAGACCGTGCAGCACCGAGAGGTCCTCAACTACTCGCTGTCGGGCGAGGTGCTGAACATCCACATGCAGTTCGCGGTGCAGGACGACCGGCTCGACTCCTGGGACCTGGTGCTGGTGTCGCTGGTGGACATCACCGCGCGCAAGAAGGCCGAGGCCTACCTCGAGTACCTCGGCAAGCACGACGTGCTCACCCAGCTGTGCAACCGCACCTACTACAGCGAGGAACTCAACCGCCTGTCGCGCAAGGGCCCGTGGCCGGTGTCGATCGTGGCCATCGACCTCAACGGCCTGAAGCAGCTCAACGACCAGGAAGGCCACGCCGCCGGCGACTCGATGCTGCGGCGCATGGGCGAAGTGCTCGACAAGGCCGTCGATCCGCCGGCCTGGCCCGCGCGCATCGGGGGCGACGAGTTCGCGGTGCTGCTGCCGATGACCGACGAGCGCGGTGCCGAGGCGATGCGCGATCGCATCCTCACGCTGCTCGAGATGAACAACCAGTTCCACGCCGGGCAGAGCGGCCATGCGCTGAGCCTGGCCATCGGCCTCGCGACCTGCCATGCCGGCGAGACGCTGGAGTCGGCGCTGCAGCGGGCCGACCGCGCGATGTACGACGACAAGGCCCGGTACTACGAGGCCGAAGGCAAGGACCGCCGCGGCACCGGCTCCTGAGGCAGGCGCACCCGCTCCAGCACGAAGTCGATGAAGGTCCGGATCGCCCGCGTGTGCTGGCGGTTCGGCATGTACAGCATGAACATCTGCGTTCCGAAGATGCTCAGGCGCCAGTCGTCCAGCGTGGTCACGACGTCGCCGCGGCGCACGTCCTCCTGCACCACGTAGTCGGGCACCAGCCCGATGCCCAGGCCCGCGAGGATGGCCTGGCGCAGGAACAGAAAATTCTCCGAAATGAGCGTCGGCTCGAGGATCACCTCGCGCCGCACCTCTCCCAGGTTCTGGCCCTGGTAGGCCGACACGCGCAGTTGCCGGCCGATGACGGCGGCCGTGACCACCGGCGCGCCCTGCAGCGCGTCGAGCTGGGTGGGCAGCGGATGCTTCGCTGCGTAGCCGGCTGAAGCGCAGGCCACGTAGCGCACCGGCCCCATCTCGCGCGCCACCAGGTTCTGCGGCGGCTCGGGAATCACCCGGATGGCGATGTCGACCTCGTCGCGCAGCAGGTCCTCGATGCGGTTCTCGAACACCACGTCGAGCACGATGCCGGGGTACTGGCGCTTGAAGTCGATCAGCCAGTCGGCCATGACCAGCTGCCCGTAGCCGCTGGGCACGCTCAGCCGCACGCGGCCCTGCAGGCCCTGGCCCAGTTCGGTGACCGATTCGCGCGCGGCCAGCAGTTCGCCCTGGATGGCCACGCCGTGCTGGTACAGCCGCAGGCCGATCTCGGTCGGCTCGGCGCGCCGGGTGGTGCGGCGCACCAGCTGCGCGCCCACCGAGCGCTCCAGCTGGTTCAGGTGGTAGCTCACGTTGGCGCGGCTCATCTTGAGCCGGCGGGCCGCCGCGCTCAGGTTGCCCGCATCGAGGATTTCCACCAGCAGGGTGAGCGATTGCAGGTCCATGCGGGCGATTGTGTCAAAAATCCTTTGACAGTCTGTCAACCGGCTATGCAATTGTCAAAGCCGCAGCACGGGCGAAGAATGAGGGGGTTCACCCCAGAGCCCCGGGTCCCGCCCGGGCCACTTCTCCCCCGTTCCTGTTCCGCAGGGCCCGCCACGCAAGAGACAAGCACATGGCCAGCACAACCCCCAGCCCCTCCACGTCCTCCGGTCCCGTCACCTTCGAGCGTCACGGCGACGTGTTCGTGGTGACCATCGACAACCCGCCCGTCAACGCCCTGGGCGTGGACGTGCGCGGCGGCCTGGTGGCCGCCATCGACGCGGCCGAAGCCGACAGCGCCGCCCGCGCGGTTCTGATCGTCGGCGCGGGCCGCAACTTCATCGCCGGCGCGGACATCCGCGAATTCGGCAAGCCGCCGATGCCACCCTCGCTGCCCGAGACCTGCCTGAAGATCGAGAACTGCAGCAAGCCGGTGATCGCCGCCATCCATGGCGCCGCGCTCGGCGGCGGGCTCGAGGTGGCGCTGTCGGCGCACTACCGCATCGCCTCGCCCACCGCCAAGCTGGGCCTGCCCGAAGTGGCGCTCGGCCTGCTGCCCGGCTCGGGCGGCACGCAGCGCACGCCGCGCCTGATCGGCGTGAAGCCCGCACTCGAACTGATGCTCAGCGGCCGCCACGCGGGCGCGAAGGAAGCGCTGTCGCTCGGCCTCGTCGACCGCCTGTCCACCGACGCCGATGCGCGCGCCGAAGGCCTGGCCTATGCAAATGAGCTGATCGCCGCCAGCGCCCCCGTGCGCCGCTCGCGCGAAGCGACCGGCCTTGCCGACAGGGAAGCCAGCCGCGCCGCCCTCGAGGCCGCGCGCGCCGACACCGCCAAGAAGAGCCGCGGCCTCTTCTCGCCGATGAAGATCATCGAGGCCGTCGAAGGCGCGCTTACGCTGCCCTTCGACGAAGGCATGGCGCTGGAGCGCAAGCTGTTCCTGCAGTGCATCGACAGCCCGCAGCGCGCCGGCCTGATCCACGCCTTCTTCGCCGAGCGCGAAGTGCTGAAGGCGCCCGAAACCAAGACCGCCAAGCCACGCGCGCTGGAGTCGGCCGGCATCGTCGGCGGCGGCACCATGGGCGCGGGCATCGCGGTGGCCATGCTCGACGCGGGCATGCCCGTGACCATGATCGAGCGCGACGACACGCAGCTCGCGCGCGGCCGCGCCAACGTCGAGAAGGTGTACGACGGCCTCATCAAGAAGGGCCGCATGACCGATGAGGCCAAGGCCGCGGTCATGGCGCGCTTCTCGGGCTCGACCAGCTACGACGCGCTCGCCAACGTCGACATCGTGGTGGAAGCCGTGTTCGAGGACATGGGCGTCAAGAAGGCCGTGTTCGCCGAACTCGACCGCGTGTGCAAGCGCGGCGCGGTGCTGGCCACCAACACCTCCTACCTCGACATCGACGAGATCGCCGCCAGCATCTCGCGCCCGCAGGACGTGGTGGGCCTGCACTTCTTCTCGCCGGCCAACATCATGAAGCTGCTGGAGATCGTGGTGCCCGCCAAGGTGAGCGCCGACGTGGTCGCCACCGGCTTCGAGCTGGCCAAGAAGCTCAAGAAGGTGCCGGTGCGCGCCGGCGTGTGCGACGGCTTCATCGGCAACCGCATCCTGGCCGTGTACCGCCAGGCCGCCGACCACATGATGGAAGACGGTGCCTCGCCCTACGACATCGACGCCGCCGTGCGCAACTTCGGCTACCCGATGGGTCCGTTCCAGGTGTCCGACCTGGCCGGCGGCGACATCGGCTGGGCCACGCGCAAGCGCAAGGCCGCCACGCGCGACCCGCAGGCGCGCTACGTGCAGATTGCCGACCGCATCTGCGAGCGCGGCTGGTTCGGCCAGAAGACGCAGCGCGGCTACTACCTGTACCCCGAAGGCGCCCGCACCGGCGAGCCCGACCCCGAGGTGCTGGCCATCATCGACGCCGAGCGCGAGCGCGCCGGCATCACCCCGCGCAAGTTCACCGAAGAGGAAATCATGCGCCGCTACATGGCCGCCATGATCAACGAGGGCGCCAACGTGGTGCTGCAGCGCATCGCGCTGCGCCCGCTGGACGTGGACGTGACCTTCCTCTACGGCTACGGCTTCCCGCGCTTCCGCGGCGGCCCGATGAAGTACGCCGACATGGTGGGCCTGCCGAAGGTGCTGGCCGACATCCGCGAGTTCGCCAAGGAAGACCCGGTCTTCTGGAAGCCGTCGCCGCTGCTGGTCGAGCTGGTCGAGCGCGGCGCCGACTTCGCCAGCCTGAATCAATCCGAGTAATCCAACGTCAGCCGTCCAGGAGACAACCCCATGCGTGAAGCCGTCATCGTTTCCACCGCCCGCACCCCGCTCACCAAGGCGCACCGCGGCGAATTCAACATCACCCCCGGTCCCACGCTGGCGGCCTTCGCCGTGAAGGCGGCCGTCGAACGCTCGGGCCTCGACCCCGCGCTCATCGAGGACGCCATCCTCGGCTGCGGCTACCCCGAGGGCACCACCGGCCGCAACATCGCGCGCCAGGCCATCATCCGCGCCGGCCTTCCGATCAGCATCGCCGGCACCACCGTCAACCGCTTCTGTGCCTCGGGCCTGCAAGCCATCGCCATGGCCGCGGGCCGCATCGTGGTGGACGGCGCACCGGCCATGATCGCGGGCGGCGTGGAAAGCATCTCGCAGATCCGCAGCCGCAGCGCCACCGACAGTGGCGACAGCGGCATGGACCCGTGGATCGTCGAACACAAGCCCGCGCTGTACATGGCGATGATCGAGACGGCCGACATCGTCGCCAAGCGCTACAACATCAGCCGCGAGGCGCAGGACCGCTTCTCGGCCGAGAGCCAGCGCCGCACAGAGGAGGCGCAGATCGCCGGCCGCTACAAGGACGAGATCGTCGCCTGCACCACCACCATGGCGGTGACCGACAAGGAAACCAAGGAAGTCACCCACCGCGAAGTCACCGCCACCGAAGACAACTGCAACCGCCGCGGCACCACCTACGAGGCGCTCGCCAAGCTCAAGCCGGTGATGGGCGAAGACAAGTTCGTGACGGCCGGCAACGCCTCGCAGCTGTCGGACGGCGCATCGGCCTGCGTGCTGATGGAAGCGAAGGATGCCGAGCGCGCCAACATCAAGCCGCTGGGCGCCTTCCGCGGTCTCGCGGTGGCCGGCTGCGAGCCCGACGAGATGGGCATCGGCCCCGTCTTCGCGGTGCCCAAGCTGCTCGCGCGCCACGGCCTGAAGGTGCAGGACATCGGCCTGTGGGAGCTCAACGAAGCCTTCGCCTCGCAGTCGATCTACTGCCAGGACAAGCTGGGCATTCCCTCGGAACTGCTCAACGTGAACGGCGGCGCGATCTCCATCGGCCACCCCTTCGGCATGACCGGCGCGCGCCTCGCGGGCCACGTGCTCATCGAAGGCAAGCGCCGTGGCGCGAAGTACGCCGTGGTCACGATGTGCATCGCCGGCGGCATGGGCGCCGCTGGTCTCTTTGAAATCTACTGAACGGCTCGCCCCCAGGCGTCGCGCACTTCGTGTCGCGACGCCACCCCCCGACCGGGGGCAACACCTGCGGCCCGGCAAGGCCAGTTCCGCGGTGTTCCCGATGAATACGTCCAAACGCAACCGAGAGATACGACATGGACCTGAACTTCACTCCCGAAGAAGAAGCCTTCCGCAGCGAGGTGCGCGCCTTCCTGGCCGCGAAGCTGCCGGTGCGGCTGTCCGAGAAAGTGCGCAGCGGCAAGATCCTCGAGAAGGCCGACATGCAGGAATGGCACGCCATCCTGAACGAGCGCGGCTGGCTCGCCAACCACTGGCCCGAGCAGTACGGCGGCCCGGGCTGGACGGCGGTCGAGAAGTTCATCTTCGAGAACGAGTGCGCGCTGGCCTTCGCGCCGCGCATCGTGCCCTTCGGCGTGAACATGCTCGGCCCGGTGCTCATCAAGTACGGCAACGAGGCGCAGAAGAGCCACTGGCTGCCGCGCATCCTGAACGGCGCCGACTGGTGGTGCCAGGGCTATTCGGAACCCGGCGCAGGCTCCGACCTGGCCGCGGTGAAGACCTCGGCCGTGCGCGGCATCGACGCGCAGGGCGACCACTACATCGTGAACGGCCAGAAGACCTGGACCACGCTGGGCCAGCACGCCAACATGATCTTCTGCCTGGTGCGCACCAACCGTGAGGCGAAGAAGCAGGAAGGCATCAGCTTCCTGCTGATCGACATGGAGTCGCCCGGTGTCGAAGTGCGCCCGATCATCACGCTCGACGGCGAGCATGAAGTGAACGAGGTGTTCTTCTCCGACGTGCGCGTGCCGGCCGAGAACCTCGTGGGCGAGGAGAACAAGGGCTGGACCTGCGCCAAGTACCTGCTGACCTACGAACGCACCAACATCGCGGGCGTGGGCTTCTCGGTGGCCGCGCTCGAACAGCTCAAGGGCATCGCGGCCACGCAGACGAAGAACGGCAAGCCGCTGGCCGACGACCCGGCCTTCGCGGCGCGCATGGCGCGTGTCGAGATCGACCTCGAGAACATGAAGACCACCAACCTGCGCGTGATCGCGGCGGTGGCAGGCGGCGGCGTGCCGGGCGCGGAAAGCTCGATGCTGAAGATCCGCGGCACCGAGATCCGCCAGGAAATCTCCTCGCTGGCCCGCCGTGCGATGGGCGTCTATGGCCGCCCCTTCATCGCCGAGGCATTGAAGGACGGCTACACCGGCGAAACCTTCGGGCCGCCTTACGCCTCGGCCGCCGCCTCGCGCTACTTCAACAACCGCAAGCTGTCGATCTTCGGCGGCTCGAATGAAATCCAGAAGAACATCATCTCCAAGATGATCCTCGGGCTGTAAAGGAGACATGCCATGAACTTCGAACACACCGAAGACCGGCGCATGCTCGCCGACAGCCTGAACCGCTTCATCAGCGAGCAGTACGCGTTCGACGCGCGCGACCGCATCGCGAAGTCGCAGCACGGGTTCAGCAAGGACATCTTCCAGCAGTTCGCCGAGCTCGGCGTGATCGGCGCGCTCTTCAGCGAAGCCGATGGCGGCTTCGGCGGCGGCGGCTTCGACATCGCCGTGGTCTTCGAGGCGCTGGGCCGTGGCCTGGTGATCGAACCGCTGCTGGGCGCGGTGATGGTCGGCGAGGCGCTCAGCGCGACCGGCACCGACGCGCAGAAGCAGAAGCTCGGCGACATCATCAACGGCGTTGCCGTCGCGGCCTTCGCGCACGACGAAGCCGACACGCACTACGAACGCACGCGCGTGCAGACAAAGGCCGAACGCAGCGGCGATGGCTGGGTGCTCAACGGCGCCAAGGCCGTGGTGCCGCAGGGCGAGCAGGCCGACCTGTTCCTGGTTTCGGCGCGCACATCGGGCAACGTGGACGACGAAGCAGGCATCTCGCTCTTTTTGGTGCCCGCGAAGACCGCGGGCCTCACGGTGCGCGGCTGCCCGTCGATCGACGGCGGCCGCGTGGCCGAACTCTCGTTCGACGGCATGAAGCTGGACGGCGACGCGCTGCTGGGCACCGAAGGCCAGGGCCACGCCACGCTGGAGCGCGCCATCGGCCGCGGCGTGCTCGCACTGTGCGCCGAAGCGCTGGGCGCGATGGAAGCCGCCAAGACCGCCACGCTGGAGTACCTGCGCACGCGCAAGCAGTTCGGTACGCTGATCGGCAGCTTCCAGGCGCTGCAGCACCGCATGGCCGACCTGCTGCTCGAAATCGAACAGGCCCGCTCGGCCGTCATCAACGCCGCGGCCGCCCTCGACACGGGCGACCGCGTGACGCGCGAGCGCGCGCTGTCGGCCGCCAAGTTCAGCATCGGCCGCATCGGTGCGCTGGTGGCCGAGGAAAGCATCCAGATGCACGGCGGCATCGGCATGACCTGGGAACTGCCCCTGCCCCACTACGCCAAGCGCCTGGTGATGATCGACCACCAGCTCGGCGACGAAGACCATCACCTGCAGCGCTACATCCAACTCGGCAAGGCACTTCCATGAGCGACAACAAGACCGTCCTGATCTCGCAGCAGGGTGCCGTGCGCATCCTCACCAACAGCAACCCTGCCGCGCGCAACGCGATCACGCCCACGCTGTATGCCGAACTCTCGGCCGCGCTGGCCGATGCCGAGAAAGACCCTGAAGTGGGCGCCATCGTCTTTACCGGCGCGGGCGACTTCTTCTGCTCCGGCGGCGACCTGAACCTGCTGGCCAAGCGGCGCGAGCTGCCGATGGCCGAGCGCCGCCAGATCCTCGAAGGCCTGAACAACCTGATTCGCGCGCTGCGCGACTGCAGCAAGCCGGTGATCGCGGCCGTCGAAGGCGGCGCGGCCGGCGCGGGCCTGTCGATGGCGCTGGCCTGCGACATGCTGGTGTCGGCGCGCGACGCGTTCTACACCGTGGCCTATGTGAAGGTCGGCCTCACGCCCGACGGCGGCGCCACCGCCTTCCTGGCGGAGTTCGTCTCGCGCCAGGTGCTCACCGAGCTGTGCCTCACCGGCGACCGCATGACGGCCGAGCGGCTGAACCAGCTGGGCGCCGTCAACCGCCTGACCGACAAGGGCGCGGCGCTGGCCGAAGCCGTTGCGCTCGCGGCAAAGGTGGCGACCGGTCCGCAACGCGCCATCGCGCGCATCAAGACGCTGTGCCGCCAGGCGCACCACGCCACGCTCGAGGAGCAGCTCGACGCCGAGGCCGTGTTCATGGTCGAGTCGCAGGGCGACGCCGAGGCGGCCGAAGGCATCGGTGCGTTCCTGGGCAAGCGCAAGTCCGACTTCGTCGCGCTGCGCCATCAAGGCCACAAGGCAAAGGACGCGTCCTGACGCGGCCCCTGCCGCCCCTGCCATCCGCCTCGCACGCCGTGCGGGGCTTTTCCGTTTCTCCGAAGTCCCCGTCATGCCTCTACTGAACTCATCGCTGCCGCTCGCCGGCGTGCGCGTCCTCGATCTGTCCCGCATCCTGGCGGGCCCCTGGTGCGGCATGGTGCTGGCCGACATGGGCGCCGAGGTGATCAAGGTCGAGCACCCCGGCCGCGGCGACGACACGCGCGACTGGGGCCTGCGCGTGGGCAAGACCGAGACCGCCTACTTCAACAGCGTCAACCGCAACAAGCGCTCGGTCACGCTCGACCTGCAGACGCCCGAGGGCCAGCAGCTCGCGCGCGACCTGGCAAAGCAGTGCGACGTGGTGATCCAGAACTTCAAGTTCGGCGGCATCGACAAGCTGGGCATGGGCTACGAGCAGCTCAGCAAGGAGCAACCGGGCCTCATCTACTGCTCGATCTCGGGCTACGACCGCACCGGCGCCGAGGCCGCGCGCCCCGGCTACGACTTGGTGGTGCAGGGCGAGGCCGGCCTGATGGCGCTGAACGGCGAGGCCGACCAGCCGCCGCTGAAGTTCGGCGTGGCCGCGGTCGACCTGTTCACCGGCATGTACTCCGCGCAGGCCGTGCTGGCCGCGCTCTACCAGCGCGAGAAGACCGGCCGTGGCCGGCATGTGGAAATGGCGCTGTTCGACTGCGGCCTGATGATCACCGCCTACTACGGCCTCGAGGCCCTGTTGATGGGCGAGGACCCGCCGCGCTACGGCAACTCGCACCCGTCGATCGTGCCCTACGGCGTGTTCGACGCGGCCGACGGCCCGCTGGTGATCACCGTGGGCAACAACGCGCAGTTCGCGCGCTTCTGCACCGACGTGATCGACCGCCCCGACCTCGCGGCCGACGAGCGCTTCAAGACCAACATCCTGCGTTCGGCCAACCGCGCGGCGCTGCTGCCCGAGCTGCACGCCGAGCTGGCGAAGCGCCCGCGCGCCGGCCTGCTCGAGAAGCTCACCGCCTCGGGCATTCCGTGCGGCGAGGTGCTGGGCCTGCTGGAGGCGCTGAACTCCAGGCGCGCCACCGACGCCGGCCTCGTGACCACGCAGCCGCATCCGGTGGCCGGCACAGTCAACGTGCTGGCGCCGCCCTACCGATTCGATGGCGAACGCCTGCCGGTGCGCAGCGCGCCGCCCACGCTGGGCGAAGGCACGCACGACGTGCTGCAGTCGCTGCTCGGCCTGTCGGACGAGAAGCTCGCCGCGCTGAAGACGAGCGGCGTGGTCTGAGCAAAAGACGTGCCCTCCCCCGCTTTCCTGTTTCCCTGTTTCCCTGTTTCCTGTTGTCCTGTTGAAGAAGTCCATGGCCTCCCTCGTTTCCCGTTCCCTCCGCAATCCCGTTCGCCGTGCACTCATCGCCCTGGCCTTGCCTCTCATCGCGGGCAGCGCCTTCGCGCAAGCGTGGCCCGGCAAGCCGATCACGCTGATCGTGCCCTTCCCGCCCGGCGGCCCGACCGACGTGGCCTCGCGCATCGTGGCGCAGAAGATGTCCACCGCGCTCAAGCAGAACATCGTCATCGACAACCGCAGCGGCGCGTCGGGCACCGTGGGCGCCGCCGCGGCCGCACGCGCGCCGGCCGACGGCTACACCTTCGTGATGCTGGCCACGCCCACGCTGCTGGCCTCGCACCTGTACGGCCCCACCGGTGGCTACGACATCTTCAAGAGCTTCACGCCCGTGGGCTCGGTGTACGACCTGCCGATCGTGCTCGTGGTCAACCCCAAGTCGCTGCCTGAAGTGACCAGCCTGCAGGGCCTGATCGCCAAGGCCAAGGCCGAGGGCGGCAAGCTCAACTACACCACCGCCGGCGCCGGCAGCTTCGGCCACCTGACGACCGAGCAGCTGAAGAACATCGGCAAGTTCGACATGCAGCACGTGCCCTACCGCGGCAGCGCGCCCGCCGTGACCGACCTGATCGGCGGCCAGGTGCCCGCGATGTTCTCCGACCTCGTGGCCGTGATCCCGCACATCCGCGCGGGCAAGCTCACCGCCATCGCGGTGGGCTCGGGCCAGCGCGTGAGCCTGCTGCCCGACGTGAAGACCGTGGCCGAGCAAGGCTTCCCCGGCTTCGACGCCACCTCGTGGGGCGGCCTGCTGGCACCGGCCGGCACGCCCAAGGACATCGTCGAGCGCATGAGCGCCGAGCTGAAGAAGGTTCTGGCCGACACGGAAGTGCAGGACAAGCTCGAGAGCGTGGGCTCCTTCGCCGCCTACCGCACGCCCGAGCAGACCGGCGTTCGCATGAAGCAGGACTTCGAGCGCTGGGGCAAGGTCATTCGCGACAACCACATCACGAACCAGTAAAACCGCAGGCGGCCCGGCCACGCACCACCGGCATCAAGGAGACAGACATGACAAACACGCAAAGCAACAAGAACAACGACAAGACCCCGGCCGGCGCGCCGTTCCGCCCCGCACTCCCGGTCCGCAGCCTCGCGGACATCCGCAAGCTCGAGGAGACGCCGCTCGCGCAGGCGCTCACGGTGCGCAGCACCTACGAGATCTTCCGCAACGCGGGCCATGCCTTCGGCGGCAAGACCGCGCTCACCTTCCTGCGCACCGGCAACCCGGCGGACGAGCCGATCCGCTGGTCTTACGCCGAACTGCTCGCGCGCATCCACCAGACCGCGAACCTGCTGCACACGCTCGGCGTGGGGCCCGACGACGCCGTGGCCGTGCTGCTGCCCGGCTGCCTCGAATATCACCTTGCGCTGTGGGGCGGCGAGGCGGCCGGCATCGTGCAGCCGCTGAACCCGCTGCTCACCGACGAGAAGCTGGTGGCGCTGATGACCGCCGCGCGCGCCAAGGTGCTGATCGCCTACGGCTCGGACATCGAATCGGGCATGTGGTCGAAGGCCATGCGCCTGCGCGGCCAGGTGCCCACGCTCACCACCGTGCTGCGCGTGGCGCCGCACGACGAGGCACCCGGCGCGGCCGGCGCGCTGCCCGAGGGCGTCGCCGAGTTCGACGTGCTGCGCACCGCGCAGCCCGACGACCGCCTCGTGAGCGGCCGCGACATCGCGCCCAGTGACATCGCCGCCTACTTCCACACCGGCGGCACCACGGGCGCGCCCAAGCTCGCGCGCCACAGCCATGGCGCGCAGGTGTTCACCGCCTGGGCCAGCGTGCAGGTCGCGGGCATGAACGAGAACGGCATCTCCATCAACGGCTATCCGCTGTTCCATGTGGCGGGCGTGCTGCCGGCGTCGCTGGCTTCGCTGTCGGCGGGCGTCGAGGTGATCATTCCCACGCCCTCGCTGCTGCGCAACAAGGAGGTGCTGGCCAACTACTGGAAGCTGGTCGCCAAGTACCGGCCGACCTCGCTGTCGGCCGTGCCCACCGTGCTGGCCGCGCTGGCCAACGTGCCGCTGGACGGCGCGGACATTTCATCGATCACCTACTGCCGCACCGGCGCGGCCGTGCTCTCGCCCGAACTGGCCGCGCGCTTCGAGCGCCTGTTCGGCCTGCATGTGCACGAGAGCCTGGGCATGACCGAGATGGCCGGCATCTCGACCATCACCCCGCCCGGCGTGGACGGGCCCGCGGGCTGCGTCGGCTTTCGCCTGCCGTACATGCAGATGCGCGTGGTGGCGCTCGACGAGAACGGCAACGCGAGCGACCGCGAAGTCGCGCCCGGCGAACAGGGCATGGTGCTGTTCAAGTCGCCCAACGTGTTCTCGGGCTTCGTGGACCCGGCCGACAACGCCAAGGCCTTCACCGCCGACGGCTGGCTCGCCACCGGCGACCTGGGCTGGATCGACAGCCAGGAGCGGCTGAACCTCACCGGCCGCTCGAAGGACCTGATCATCCGCAGCGGCCACAACATCGACCCGAAGACCATCGAGGACGCGCTGGGCGCGCACCCTGCCGTGCAGCTGTGCGCAGCAGTCGGTGCGCCCGATGCCTATGCGGGCGAACTGCCGGTGATCTTCGCGACCCTGGTGCCCGGCGCCTCGGCCACCGAAGAAGAACTGCTGGCTTTCACCGCCGCACGCGTGGACGAAGCACCGGCGCGGCCCAAGTGGGTGTCGGTGATCGGTGCGATGCCGATGACCAACGTCGGCAAGATCTACAAGCCCGAACTGCGCGCCATGGCCGCCCGGCAGGTGGTGGCCGCGACGGTGGCCGAGCTGTGCGCCGAACTCGGCGCGAGCGAGGCCGCGCGGCCCGCGGTGACCGCCGAAGGCGAAAGCCTGGTGCATGTGCAGATCGACAGCGTCGCGGCAGGCGCGCTGGCCGCGACGTTGCGGGAGCGCCTGCAGGCGGCGTTGGCGCCGCTGCCCTTCAAGACGCGCGTGACGCGGCAGTGAGCGGGCCTCGAGAGTTTGAGAAACCCAAAAGATAGAGAGAGACAAGCCATGACCCATTCATCCACCGGCCGCCGCGCATTGCTCTGCGCCGCCGCATCGACCTCGGCGCTGTTCGCGCTGGCGCCCGCGCACGCGCAGGCGCCCTACCCGAATAAGCCGATCCGCCTCGTCGTGCCCTTCCAGGCCGGCGGCGCCACCGACGTGCTCGCGCGCGTGCTGGGCCAGAAGATGTCGGCCGGCTTCGGCCAGCCCGTGATCGTCGACAACAAGCCCGGCGCGGCCGGCATCATCGGCACCGACGCGGTCGCCAAGTCGGCGCCCGATGGCTACACGGTCGTGTTCTCGCTCAGCAACGCGCTGCTGACCAACGAGTTCCTCTACGAGAAGCTGCCCTACGACACGCAGCGCGACCTCACGCTGGTCTACCAGGTGGCGATGGGTCCGCTGGTGCTGGTGGTGCATCCGAGCGTGCCGGCCAAGACCGCACCCGAACTGCTGAAGTACGTGGCCGCGAACAAGGGCAAGGTCGCATACGGTTCGTATGGCGTGGGCGCCTACCCGCACCTGGCCGGCGCGCACATGAGCCTCACGCAGCAGGCCGACATGAACCACGTCGCCTACAAGGGCGAGGCGCCGATGATGCAGGACCTGATCGGCGGCCAGGTCCAGATGGCCTATGCGAGCGCCCTTGTGGCCAAGCCGCACATCGACGCGGGCAAGGTGCGCGCCATCGGCGTGAGCGGCGAGCGCCGCATGGCCGCGCTGCCCAACGTGCCGACCATGGCCGAGCAGGGCCTCAAGGACGAGGCCTACCGCGTGACCGGCTGGCTCGCCTTCGCGGTGCCCGCCAAGACGCCCAAGCCCATCGTGGACCGCATCGCCGAGGAAGTGCGCAAGGCCTCGCAGCAGCCCGACGTGCGCGAGCGCATCGCAGCCATGGGCTTCGAGCTGAAGGACAGCTCGCCCGAACTCTTTGCTGCCGCATGGAAGCAGGAGCGCCCGGTGTGGGAGCGCCTGATCAAGCAGTCGGGCGCGCGGCTCGAATAAACCCTCTTTCTTTTTTCATTCGTCATTCGTCATTCGAAGGAACAACCATGAAGATTCTTGTGCCCGTGAAGCGGGTCGTCGACTACAACGTGAAGGTGCGCGTGAAGAGCGACGGCACCGGCGTGGACATTGCCAACGTGAAGATGAGCATGAACCCGTTCGACGAGATCGCCGTCGAAGAAGCGGTTCGCCTGAAGGAAAAGGGCGTGGTCACGGAAGTGATCGCCGTCTCGTGCGGCGACGCCAAGTGCCAGGAAACCCTGCGCACCGCGATGGCCATCGGCGCCGACCGCGGCATCCTGGTGGAGACCACCGAAGAGCTGCAGCCCCTCGCTGTTGCCAAGCTGCTCAAGGCGCTGGTCGACAAGGAGCAGCCTTCGCTGGTCATTCTGGGCAAGCAGGCCATCGACGACGACGCCAACCAGACCGGCCAGATGCTCGCTGCCCTCGCCGACCTGCCCCAGGCCACCTTCGCCTCCAAGGTCGAAGTCGCCGGCGACAAGGCCACGGTCACCCGCGAAGTCGACGGCGGCCTCGAAACCCTCACCCTCAGCCTGCCGGCCGTCATCACCACCGACCTGCGCCTGAACGAGCCGCGCTACGTGACCTTGCCCAACATCATGAAGGCCAAGAAGAAGCAGCTCGACACGGTCAAGCCGGAAGACCTGGGCGTGGACGTGAAGCCGCGCCTGAAGACCCTGAAGGTCGCGGAGCCGCCCAAGCGCGGCGCCGGCATCAAGGTGCCTGACGTTGCAACGCTGGTGGACAAACTGAAGAACGAAGCGAAGGTCATTTGACTCGCCCCCAGGCTTCGCGCACTTCGTGTCGCTACGCCACCCCCCAACCGGGGGCAACACCTGCGGCCCGGCGAAGCCGGTTCCGCGGTGTTCCCCGAAAAGTCTCGTTGAATAGCGTGCCGCAAATTGCCGCACAGGAGAAATGAAATGACCGCACTCGTCATTGCAGAACACGACCACGCCAGCATCAAGCCGGCGACCCTGAACACCGTGACTGCCGCACTCGCTTGCGGTGGTGATGTTCACGTGCTGGTGGCTGGCGCCAATGCCGCCGAAGCGGCCAAGGCAGCCGCCCAGATCGCAGGCGTGACCAAGGTCATCGCCGCCGACAGCCCGAGCCTGGCCGAGAACCTCGCAGAGAACGTTGCAGCGCAAGTCCTCGCCATCGCCGCGAACTACAGCCACATCCTGTTCCCCTCGACTGCCAACGGCAAGAACGTCGCGCCGCGCGTGGCCGCCAAGCTGGACGTGGCCCAGATCAGCGACATCACCAAGGTCGACAGCCCCGACACCTTCGAGCGCCCGATCTACGCAGGCAATGCGATCGCCACCGTGCAGAGCAGCGACGCCACCAAGGTGATCACCGTTCGCACGACCGGCTTCGACGCCGCAGCCGCCACCGGTGGCAGCGCAACGGTCGAAACCGCCGAAGGCGTGGCCGACAGCGGCAAGAGCAGCTTCGTGGGCCGCGAAGTCACGAAGAGCGACCGCCCCGAACTGACCGCCGCCAAGATCATCGTGTCGGGTGGCCGCGCGCTGGGCAGCGCAGAGAAGTTCACCGAGGTGATGACGCCGCTGGCGGACAAGCTCAATGCGGGCCTCGGCGCCAGCCGCGCCGCAGTGGACGCGGGCTACGCCCCGAACGACTGGCAAGTGGGCCAGACCGGCAAGATCGTCGCCCCCCAGCTGTACATCGCAGCAGGCATCTCGGGCGCGATCCAGCATCTGGCCGGCATGAAGGACTCGAAGGTCATCGTCGCGATCAACAAGGACGAAGAAGCCCCGATCTTCTCGGTGGCCGACTATGGCCTCGTGGCCGACCTGTTCACGGCCGTGCCGGAACTGGTGAAGGCGCTGTAAGCGGGAGGCCGCGACGATGAAGACCCGCATCACCGAACTGCTGGGCATCCGCTACCCGATCATCCAGGGCGGCATGCAATGGGTGGGCCGCGCCGAGCTGGCCTCGGCCGTGTCGAACGCCGGGGGCCTCGGCATCGTCACCGCGCTCACGCAGCCCACGCCCGACGACCTGCGCCGCGAGATCGAGCGCACGCGCACGATGACCGACAAGCCCTTCGGCGTGAACCTCACGATCCTGCCGGCCGTGAAGCCGCCGCCCTATGCGGAGTACGTGCAGGCCATCATCGACAGCGGCGTGAAGATCGTCGAGACCGCGGGCAACAGCCCGAAGGACTTCATCGCAGCGCTGAAGGAGCATGGCGTGAAGATCGTCCACAAGTGCACCTCGGTGCGCCATGCGCTCTCGGCCGAGCGCAACGGCGTCGATGCGGTGTCGGTGGACGGCTTCGAGTGCGCGGGCCATCCGGGCGAGGACGACGTGCCCGGCCTCGTGCTGCTGCCGGTGGCGGCGCGCAAGCTGCGCATTCCGATCATCGCGTCGGGCGGCATCGCCGACGGGCGCGGCATGGCGGCAGCGCTGGCACTGGGCGCAGAAGGCATCAACATGGGCACGCGCTTCTGCGTGACCAAGGAAGCGCCGATCCACGACAACATCAAGCAGGCGCTGGTCGATGCGACCGAGCGCGACACCAAGCTGATGTTCCGCACCATGCACAACACGGCGCGCGTGTTCCGCAACGCCGTCTCCGAAGAAGTGGTGGCCACCGAGAACCGGCCGGGCGGCTGCGAGTTCGAGGACGTGCGCCCGCTGGTGGCCGGCGCGCGCGGACGTGCGGCGCTGGAGTCTGGCGAGGTGCAGAACGGCGTGGTCTCGGCCGGCCAGTGCATCGGGCTGATCGACGACATTCCGACCTGCGCGGAACTGCTGGAACGCATGGTGCGCGAGTGCCGCGAGCATCTGGACCGGGCCCGGTCCTGGATGGACTGAGTTCCTTCTTCTCTTCGCCGGGGGCGCTCACGCCGACGTGATGCGCGGCGAAGCGAATGTCCCCCGGCCTGCGGCCTCCTTCCCCTCTATTTCGCTACGCAAGGCACCCCATCGGCTTGAGCGTTCGGGGCTGATGTGAACCGGCACGGCCGGGCTCACGATGCCAGCGCGCGGCGCCTTGCGGAAGGTGCATTTGTTGGCGGTTGCCGCAACTTCGTGCTGCATGAAGCGGCCACGTCGCCGCGCGCGTATCTAAAGTGATGCCCCTGTCACTCGATACCCCAACAAGGGAACAAGGAAGGCGCAACACACACAACCACTGAATGTTTGAAGGCTGCTTGCCTCGCGGCAGGTTGTCGGTGCGAAAGCAGCGATGCGAATGCGAGGTATCAAAAGGCGACGGCCGAGGTGTTACGAGCACCCCGGCCGTCTAACCAAGTTCGTGCACTACCCCCGAAAGGACCGCACAAAAATGGCTACCAAGACTATAGCCCGGCCAACTACGCCGGTCGCTTCCGAAGACAACGCCCAGGACGCGGCGGATCTTCTTGAAAACACCCTTACTCAGCTCGAAGCTCTTCTGTGGGTCTGCCACGGGGAAGAGATCGACTGGTGCAGCGGGGATGGGCCTCGGCAACTGAACAATCTGCTTTGGCTTGCGGCTGAGATGGCGCGCAAGGCTGGGGAGTTGTTTCAGGTGAGTGAGAAGGCGCGGCATTGCGGGCCTGAGGCTGGCGGTTAGGGGCCGGTCTGCGGGCTGCCAGTTGCGCGGCCCGCTCGAAGCAGTTCATCGCCGACCTGCCATGCCATGCCGAACGGAAGGGCTGAGGCCGCGCGGTCAAGATGTTCAAGCGGACGCGACGTGACGAACGTCCCGGGCTTTTTTGAACGCTTTCAGCATCGTGTCTGGCATCACATAGAGGTCGCCGCGCGCACGCGAGCACGCAACGTACAGCTTGTTCCGCGAGGTCGCAGCCATCTCGGCCAGAGTACCTGCCGTGAAGTGCTTCCAAGATTCGGCGTTCAGGACGACGCAGACATCCTCATAGTGGTCGCGCCCTTTTGAGTCGCCCCAAGTCTGCGAGTAGCAGCCGTACCGTCCGTGCTCTTGATAAAACAGCTTAATCGTGCCTGCAGCAGCGTGAAGCTCTGCCGCCAGTGATGGTTCGTTGACGACTGAGACTTGGGTGGTGCGATCCGAGTGCGAATAGATATCCACCCCGATCTTGTCTCGGATGAACGAGCACACCGAGGAACTGCAGCGGTGGCTCTTGAGCAAGGATGTCGTATCAACAATCAAACCGGCAGATCGCAAGGCATCTTTGAAGCGGTCATAGCTGTCGTGCAGCCCTTTGTTGACTGCGCCATCAGCGCTGGTGGAGTACGTGTGCTGATAGAAGTCACCGACTAACAGAATCTCGACGTTGGCCTGTGCGATCTGCTTGAGCAGATTGAAGTCATGTCCGCCGAAATCCTGAACCTCGTCAATGCAGACTTTGTCGTAGTAGCGCTCCAGTCGACGCTGGAGGGTCGGGATGCAACCATGCACATCCAAGACCTTCGCCATTCTCGCGTGGTAGATGCGGCCGCCTGTTGTGACGTACCGGTCACGGCTTTGGAGCTTCTGGCGCGATGAGTACTCGCTCGGCCTATCGAACGAAATTCCCATGGTCTGCATCTTCATCAGAAGCAAGGGCCGATAGCAGAACGAGTTCAAGAATGTGAAGTAGGTGCAGACGGTGATGTTGTCCGGGAGATACCCGAACTTCACAAGGACGCGGCGACGAATCTCTTCGCAGTTGCTCTCGGTGTAGGTGATGAGCAAGACCCGCTTCACAAGATCCAGCTCATTGATCAGGCGGGTTGTCTTCCCTGAGCCTGCGACCGCGAAGACTACTCGTTTATCCACTTGATGGCCTCCTGAATGTACCGAGGGGCCACCAGTTCAGTTTCCTTCGCCAGCAGGAGGTCAAACGCCGCGTCAGCCTTGTTGGCGAGCATGTACGCCAACGGTTCAAGCTTACGCTTTGGCGTGCGGAAGACCTCGTCGCAAACTGCCTTGTTATCTTCGTACAGACAAATCTCGAAGGTCGTGCGCTGCTTGGAGTCGGCGTCTGCAAAAACTTTGGCATGCGGCATCGCATGCTCTGCGTAGTTGTCGACACAGTTCTTCTGGTAGTCGCCATCGTTGTCGCGAATGACCGCAGTGCGCACGCCCAGCAGCTTGGCAAGGTCTAGGTAGCGCTTGAAGCTCGTACCGCCCACTGAGATGACGTGGACACTGTCTTTCTTCAATGTAGACCCTGAGTGCTTTTGATAGAGCGCATCCAGGAGGATGAACTCGGCATCGCCCTCCACGAGGATCACCTTTTTCGAGAGCGCAAACTCAAGGACGTTGTTATCAGGCGCCTTCATGAAGAATTTCGCGGTGTCAGATGGGAGTTTGTTGAGCCGCGCCTGCTGACCTCGCTTTCCAAGAAGGATGGCTTTGCGCAGGTCAAGTCGCGCGGAGATCAGGCTGCTATGAGTCGCGATGAACAGTTGCTTGTTCACCGACTGAGCGATTCGCTCGATGAGTTGATGCATCGTCGCGTGGCTCAGGTGGTTTTCAGGTTCCTCCAAGAGCAGGACGTCCAGCCCACTTTTGACGCCCTTCTTGCTCAGCGCGAACTCGGTCTTGATGAAGCACTGCCGCCCCTTACCCTTACTCTCAATGGGGATCTCGTCTTCGGTGATGACCAAGTCGGACTCCAGGTTGGCTTTAGCGCTCGTGCGCACGCCAAATTTGTAGTCCACCAGCAAGTCGTTCAGATCCCTCAGTTGGGCATTCTTGAATTCGCCCTTGCTTTGTCGATAGGCGTTCTCGAGCCTGCTGCGGCTCCCCACGTTCGCGTGCATCGCGAACACCGACCGCGTGTACTCCCTCGCTGCATAGTCGCTGTCGATTCTGGAGCTATCGATTGCCAGGTGCCGGACGTGCCTCTTGACGCTGGAGTACGCCTCGCCTCCAAACGTATAGAACTGGGCTGCGTAGTACTCGAAGGGGAAGTTGGCCGGGTCTTCCTTCAGCGCTTCCGCGATGTCCTTGCTGAAGTCGAGAATCGGCTCAAATGACATGCGCAGCCCGTCACGCTCGAGAACTTTAGAGTTGTTCTTTCCATTCAAGCCAGGTTTTTTGTCGGCCGAGAGGTAGACCTCTACGAACAGTTTCGGTAGCCGGTCTACGGTACATGGCCCTGCCTGAAATGCCCTGACAGCGTCGGCATTCAGTAGCGTCTCGATTCCGATGGTTTCGACCCTGCTGCGACTTCCGCTCATCACAAGTTCCAGCGCCAGCAGCACTGAGCTTTTCCCCGCCTCGTTGTCCCCAATGAGGAGGTTTAGCTCCCGATCAAACTCGAGTTCCAAGCTGTCGAACTTCTTGAAATTCGACAGCACCAGCCTTTCAATCGTTGGCATCCTCGCTCCCAGTTTCTTCGCTTCGGCACACGGGCCGACTCCGAGGGCCTCCCTCCCGGGGCGCGGCACCTGAACCGGATCCAATGTTATGCGAGCGGCGTTGGCAAACGAAAGCTCAAAGGGCACTGCGTTGCTGATGCTTCACGACTTGAGATATCCATCGACAAATAGAACTCGATGACGATGCGCAGCGATTGCTGCCGATTGCCAACCGACTGATCGGCGCACAGAGCCGCTGTTCGCCGGTCTGGCTGCGAGCATCAGCAACCAGACTGAAGCGAACATTGAGCGGCGTCAGACCAATGTCGACCGCGACCGGCACCAGCCCTTCGGACTTCTGCTTCGCCAGCGCTTTTCGCTGACAAAAGTGCCGTATTACGCCCCGCACCTCCATCTGCAATCCACCGTAGCGACCAAACCGCCAACCCCACAGCCGCACTCATCGTGCGCAGGGCGCCGGGTACTCCCCGCAGCGAAATAAAGACACCGTTCTGCTTGTCAACCACAGACTGCCTTGGGATGATGGTTCGCATCGAAGGGTTTGCCCGACTTCAGCACGCCGTAGGCGATGGCCAGGAGCTTGTGCATGCAGGCCACGACGATGACCTTGCCGGGCTTGTTCTGCGCCTTCAGGCGCTGCCAGAACTCGGCCACCAACGGGTTGTATCTGCCGGCCACCATGGCCGGGAAGTAAAGCGCGTTCCTGAACTCCCGATGCCCCTGAGGATGCGTTCCTCGTCGCTTGTCCAACGATGTGCCGGACTGTCTGATCATCGGCGTGAGGCTGGCATAGGCAATCAGCGCCTTGACGCAGCCGAATCGCTCGGGACGCCCGATGTATGCGAGCAGCTGGGGAATTGTCCTGTCCCCGAGGCCCGGGATCGAGGCGAGCAGTTCGCCGCGTTGCCGCAGATCAGGGTCGTCGTCGATGGTCTTGCGGATCTGCATGCGCACGTCCTTGATGGACTCGTCCAGGCTCGAGATGACCGCGGTGAGAGACGACCTGACCGCGTCGTGGGCGACCTCCAGGCGGTTCGACTCGGCCTGCCTGAGTTCCAGCAGCGTGTCCAGCCGGGCCACCAACGCCTGCAGCGAGCGCACGCCCGCAGAAGGCGCCTCCCACAACGCCGGAGCGGTCTTGTCGCAAAACCGTGCAAGGGCCTTCGCGTCGCCGCCATCGGTCTTGTTGCGAACACCCTCGAGCTCCATGAATCGCTTCACCTGCAGCGGGTTCACGACCGAGACAGCCACCGCCTGGTCATGCAGGAACAGCGCCAGGGCCTCGTGGTACGTCCCGGTGGCTTCCATGCAGACGTGGGCCGTTGCCTTGCCATCGGGCAGATTGGATTGCAGCCATCGCAGCAGCTCAGCGAAGCCGCCTGCGTTGTTGGGGAACACCTTGGAGCGGTACTTGCCGTCCGCCCGCAGCCACGCCACATCGAGCTTCATCTTGCTGATGTCCACTCCTACCTTGCATGTCACCGTGATACTCCTTGAGCAGAGTCAATGCGCCGCATTCGACACGCACACCCTGATATGCGGGGTCGTCGCCAGCGCATCGGCCAGCGACGCCCCAAGACACCGTTCGAGCTACAGCGTCGAATCCGTACGGTTCCCCAGTCTTTATTACGGGCTGGAGGCCCAAGGAGGAGCACAGGGTCTACCGAACGGGCTCCCTTCAGCGCTACGGGAGCGGATAAACAATATCAGGAGGAGGCCGAAGGCCGGGGGACATTCGCGGAGGGGAGTACCCGGCGGCCTGTGCACGCCCCGGAAGCAGATCCGAGAACCAGCCGCAGCCTCGTCGGCTAAGGAAACCCCCGATACATGAATGGTCATGGACCCCCTAGCATCGGTAACAGTTTCCCTGTCGAGGTGTACGGAACGCGTCCCGGCGTCCGCCCGGTGACATGGCGTTCGTGCGTGCCTCACTGACCATCCTGCGATGACAACTCCACCCGAGTCCGGCCCCACGCTGGACGCCGCCAGCCCCATTCCCCCCGACATCGAAGCCGCAGACGAACCGACCAAGGTTCCCCTTGCCATCGAGGACTGGCTCACGGTCATCATCATGGGCGCGCTGGCGCTCATCACCTTTGCCAACGTCATCGTTCGCTACTTCACCGACTCGTCCTTCGCGTGGACGGAAGAGTTCTCGGTGTTCCTGATGATCATGCTGGCGCTGGTGGCCGGCTCGGCCGCGGTGGCGCGCGACCGGCACATCCGCATCGAGTACTTCTCCGAAAGCGGCTCGATGGCGCGGCGCAAGCGGCTGGCGCAGTTCGGCGCGCTGATGATCGCCATCCTGTTCATGCTGATCGGGACGCTGAGCATCCGCATGGTGTGGGACGACTACCGCTTCGAGGAGACCACCCCGGGCATCGGCCTGCCGGCCTGGTGGTATTCGATCTGGCTGCCGATCGTGTCGTATGCCATCGCGGGGCGCGCCGTCGGCCTCATGGTGCGGCGCGGTCGCAAGACCAACTACGCCTCCGACGCGCCGAAAAAGGCCAGCAAGCCATGATCGCGACCCTGCTCTTCGTCGCCTTCGTCGTGATGATGCTGGTGGGCGTGCCCATCGGCGCCGCGCTGGGCCTGGCGGGTGCCGCCTGCATCGCGCTGGCCAACAGCGACGCCCAGTGGTTCGGCCTGCTGGCCGTGCCGCAGAACTTCTATGCGGGCCTGGGCAAATATCCGCTGCTGGCCATTCCGATGTTCGTGCTGGTCGGCTCCATCTTCGACCGCTCGGGCGTGGCGCTGCGGCTGGTGAACTTCGCGGTCGCCATCGTGGGGCGCGGCCCCGGCATGCTGCCGCTGGTGGCGATTGCGGTGGCGATGTTCCTCGGCGGCATCTCGGGCTCGGGCCCAGCCAATGCCGCCGCCGTGGGCGCGGTGATGATCGCGGCCATGTCGCGCGCCGGCTACCCGGCCGCGTTCTCAGCCAGCGTGGTGGGCGCCGCGGCTGCCACCGACATCCTGATTCCGCCGTCGGTCGCATTCATCGTTTACTCGGTGCTGGTGCCGGGCGCCTCGGTGCCGGCGCTGTTCGCGGCCGGCATGATCCCCGGCATCATGGCCGGCCTCGCGCTGATGATTCCGGCCGTGTGGCTGGCACGCAAGCACAAGATGGGCGCGCTCGAGGCGACGCTGCCGCGCCCGCCGTTCTGGAAGAGCTTTCGCGAAGCGATCTGGGGCCTCGCGGCGCCGGTGCTCATTCTTGGCGGCATGCGCGCGGGCTGGTTCACGCCGACCGAGGCTGCGGTGGTGGCGGTGTTCTACGGCCTGTTCGTGGGCATGTGCATCCACCGGACGATCAAGGTGCGCGACCTGTTCGTGATCCTGCGCGAGTCGGGCGAGCTCTCGGCGGTGATCTTGCTGGTGGTGTCGCTGGCGGGCATCTTCGCGTATTCGCTCTCGACGCTGGGCGTGATCGACCCGGTCACGCGCGCCATCGTGAACTCGGGGCTGGGCGAGTACGGCATCCTGGCGCTGCTGATACTGCTGCTCATCACGGTGGGCATGTTCCTCGATGGCGTGTCGATCTTCCTGATCTTCGTGCCGCTGCTGTTGCCCATCGTGCAGTACTACAAGTGGGACCCGGTGTGGTTCGGCGTGATCCTCACGCTGAAGGTGGCGCTGGGCCAGTTCACGCCGCCGCTGGCGGTCAACCTCATGGTGTCGTGCCGCATCGCGAAGGTGCGCATGGAAGAAACCGTGCGCTGGGTGGGCTGGATGCTGTTCTCGATGTTCGTGGTGATGGTGCTGGTCATCGCGTTCCCCGAGCTGGCACTCTGGCTGCCGCGCAAGCTGGGCTACTGATCCGTTTTCTGTCCGCGCTTCAAAAACCACTAGGAGACCTCTCATGAAATTCCGCCGCACGCTGCTCGGTCTCGCTGCCGCAGCCACCGCCCTTGGCATGTTCTCGTCGGGCGCGATGGCGCAGGCCGCCTACAAGCCCGAGTACAAGATGTCGCTGGTGCTGGGCCCGCCCACGCCATGGGGCCAGGCCGGGAAGATCTGGGCCGACCTGGTGAAGGAGCGCACGCAGGGCCGCATCAACATCAAGCTGTACCCGGGCGTGTCGCTCATCCAGGGCGACCAGACGCGCGAGTTCAGCGCGCTGCGCCAGGGCGTGATCGACATGGCCGTGGGCTCGACCATCAACTGGTCGCCGCAGGTCAAGCAGCTCAACCTGTTCTCGATGCCCTTCCTGATGCCCGACTACGCGGCCATCGACGCGCTCACGCAGGGCGAGGTGGGCAAGGAGATGTTCAAGACGCTCGACAAGGCCGGCGTCGTGCCGCTGGCCTGGGGCGAGAACGGCTTCCGCGAGATCACCAACTCGAAGAAGCCGATCAAGTCGCCGGCCGACATCAAGGGCATGAAGATCCGCGTGGTGGGCTCGCCCATCTACTCCGACATGTTCACCGCGCTGGGCGCCAACCCCACACAGATGAGCTGGGCCGATGCGCAGCCCGCGCTGGCCAGCGGTGCGGTCGACGGGCAGGAGAACCCGCTCTTCCTGTTCACGGTGCTGAAGATGCAGACGGTGGGCCAGAAGTTCGTGACCACCTGGGGCTACGTGGCCGACCCGCTGGTGTTCGTGGTCAACAAGGAAATCTGGGCCTCGTGGACGCCGGCCGACCAGGCCATCGTGCGCCAGGCCGCCATCGACGCGGGCAAGGAAGAGATCGTGATCGCGCGCAAGGGCCTGGTGGAAGCCGACAAGCCCGTGCTCAAGGACATCGCCGGCATGGGCGTGACCGTGACCAGCCTCACGCCCGACGAGCGCGCCGCGTTCGTGAAAGCGACGCGGCCGGTGTACGACAAGTGGAAGTCGACCGTGGGCGCGGACCTGGTGGCGAAGGCCGAGCAGGCGATCGCGGCGCGCAAGAAGTAAGCAGGCGATTCGCGCGAACCGTGCGCTTCGCGCGGTTCGCCACCACGCGGGCGCCTCAGGCGCCTCAGGCGTCGTATCCGCTCTCGCGGTAGCGGCTCGGGTTGGCGCCCGCCACTTTCCTCATCAGGCGCCGCAGCGCGGTGGCGTCCTGGTAGCCCACCGCGGCGGCCACCTGCTCGACCGTCATGCGACTGCCTTCGAGCAGCGCGCGGGCGCGCCGCAGCCGCACGCTCTGCACCAAGGCCTGCGTGCTCTTGCCGGTTGCCTTGAGCACATGGCGCGCCAGCGTGCGCTGCGACATGCAGAACTCGTTCGCGAGCACGCTCACAGCGGGCGCATCGGGCAACGCCGATTCCACCCTGGCGGCAAGCCGCGCGACCAGCTCGTTGCCATTGGCCAGCAGCTCCGTTGCGATGAAGGGCGCCTGCGCCTGGCGACCATCGATCAGCAGCATGCGCGAGACCAGGTCGGTGAGCGCATTGCCGCAGCGCTCGCGCAGCAAGTGCAGCATCAGGTCGGTCTGTGCGAATGCGGCGCCTGCGGTGACGACGGGGCCGTCGGAGCAGACCATGCGGTCGGCATCGACGGTGCAGCCGGGGGCCATGCGCGAGAGCAGCGGCGCGTACCACCATGAAACGGTCGCGCGCCGGCCCTCGAGCAGGCCGGCGGCGTTCAGCAGGAACACGGCCGAGCACGAGGCTGCGACCTGCCCGCCTGCCTTGGCGTGACGCGCAAGGCCCGCGATGGCCTTCGCCGCGTCGGCGCTTTCGAGGCATTGGCGGATCTCGCCGGGCGTGTTGAGGCCGAGCCCCGGCACCACCCAGGTGGCGCGGTCGTCGCGCGGGCGCACGGGCAGGCGCGTGGTGTCCACGCTCATGCCGGCGCGCAGCTGCACCGGGCCGCCATGCACCGAGCAAACCCGCCAACGGGGCGGTGCGACACCGGCGCGCGCGGCCATCGCTTCCGCGGCACCGAGGACGTCCATCGTGACCGCCACACTGGAATTGAAGGCGCCGGGCAGCACCAGCACGGTGAAGTCGTTCATCTGGTGGTTGGCCGATAAGGCCTCAAAGGAGTCGAATTGGACACTGCCATTCTGGCAATGCCGAACGTCCAATACAAGCTTCGCAGCTCCTCAGGCCACATTCGCATGCCCACCATCCTCGTCAAGATTCCCCATGGCTCGTTTCCCGGCGAGAGCCGCACCGCGCTGGTTCGCAAGATCAACGAAGCGGCTGCAGCAGCCGAACAGATGCCGGACGAGCCTCGTACGCGAAGCATGTGCTGGGTGCTGGTCGAGGAAGCCGCAGCCGGTACGTGGACCTGCGGCGGTGTCGACGCGACAGCGCGGCTGCTGCCCTGCACCGTGCTCGCGTACCTGCCGGCCGGCGTGCTCGACGACGCATCGCGCGAGCGCTTTGTCGAGCGCGTTCACTCTGCTTTCGAGGAAGCGCTGCCGCCGGACGACGGCCGGCGGATCGCCACGTCCGTGGTGATGAACGAAGTGCCCGACGGTGCATGGGGCGTGGGCGGCAAGGTCTGGCGCCTGCCCGACTTCGCACGCAGTGCGGGCTACGCGCATCTGCAGCATCTGGTCGATGCGGCGCAGGCCGCCTGAACACCGAAGGAGACTCTGATGACACAGCGCCCCCTGAACGAAGACGACCCGCTCGACGACTTCACCTCGCGCCAGATCACGCTCGACGGAATCGAAAAGAAGGTCTACGTCATGGGCACGGGCCCGGCGGTTGTCGTGATGACCGAGATGCCCGGCATCAGCCCGCAGGTGGCGCGCTTTGCACGCTGGGTGCGCGATGCGGGCTTCACGGTCTTCATGCCGTCGCTGTTCGGCCGCGACGGCGCAGTGCCGCAGGCGGAAGAAGGCACGGCGGTGTTCCGGCGGGCCTGCGTAAGCGCGGAGTTCCGTGCTTTCGCGTCGAATGCATCGAGCCCCGTCACGCAATGGCTGCGCGCGCTCGCGCGGCTGGCCCACGCCGAATGCGGCGGCCCTGGCGTCGGCGCGATCGGCATGTGCTTCACTGGCAACTTCGCGCTGTCGATGATGATGGAGCCCGCGCTGCTCGCGCCGGTCGTGTGCCAGCCGTCGCTGCCGATGGACGACCCGGGCGGCACCAACGTGGCGGCCGATGAACTGGCGGCCGTGCGCCAGCGCCTCGAACGCGAAGACCTCACGGTGCTGGCCTATCGCTTCGACGGCGACAGGTTCTGCAAGGCCGAGCGCTTTGCGGCGTTTTCCCGGGCGCTGGGCCCGCGCTTCGTGGCGCGCGTGCTGCCCGACAGCGCGGCCAACCCCGACACGCCGCCCTTCTTCGCGCAGGTGGTCGCCAGCCCGCACAGCGTGGTGACGGCGCACCTGATCGACGAGGCCGGCCAGCCGACGCTGGCCGCGCGCGACGAGATCCTGGCGTTCTTCGCGCAGCGGCTGCTGCGCGGGCGCTGACGCACGCGCGCGGGAGCACCCCGGCCAATGGCTCTGGCAGACTCGCCGCACAAGGAGCCTTGCCATGCCGTCCACCGCATCCACCCAGTCCACGAGCACCGCTGCGCACACGCTCGTCATCGATACCGATCCCGGCGCGGACGACGTGATCGCGCTGCTGTTTGCGATGGCGGCGCCCGAGGCGTTGAAGATCCAGGCGCTGACCACCGTCGCCGGCAACGTTCCGCTTTCCAAGACCTCGCGCAACGCACGGCTGGCCTGCGAATGGGCCGGGCGGCCCGAGATCGCGGTGTATGCGGGCGCCGAGCGGCCGCTGCGGCGCACGCCGATCTACGCGGCCAACATCCACGGCAAGGAAGGCCTCACGGGCGTCGACGTGTACGAGCCCGCCGCGCCGCTGGCCGACGGCCATGCGGTCGACTACCTGGTTCGCATGCTGCGCGCCGCGCCCGAGAAGAGCGTGACGCTCGCCATGCTCGGCCCGCAGACCAACCTGGCGCTCGCGCTCGAACAGGCGCCCGACATCGTGCGCGGCCTGCGCGAACTGGTGCTGATGGCCGGCGCGCATTTCAACGGCGGCAACATCACGCCGGTGGCCGAGTTCAACGTGTTCGCCGATCCGCACGCGGCCGAAGCGGTGCTGCTGAAGAGCGGCGTGCCGATCACCATGCTGGCGCTGGACGTGACGCACAAGATCCTGACGAGCGAAGAACGCATCGCGCGACTGCGCGGCCTGGGCAACCGGGCCGGCCCGATCGTCGCGGACATCCTCGACGCCTATGCGCCGCAGGAGATGAAGCACTACGACATGCCCGGCGGGCCGGTGCACGACGCCACCGTGACGGCCTACCTGTTGCAGCCTTCGCTGTTCAAGGGCAAGCGCATTCACGTGGAAATCGACAGCCGGGAGGGCATGGGCTTCGGCCAGACGGTGGCCGACTGGTACGGCAGCCTGCACCGCACGCCCAACGTGAACTGGATCGTCGACGGCGATGCGCAGGGCTTCTTCGACCTGCTGACGGAACACATTGCGCGACTGCCCTGACGCCTGTGCCGCCCCCATGAAGAAAGGCCACGCTGCGAACAGCGTGGCCTTTGCCTTTGATTGCGCAGCGACTGCTCAGTGCTGCAGGATCTTGTTCAGGAAGTCCTTGGTGCGCGGCTGGCGGTTTTCGGGGTGCTCGAAGAACTCGTCCTTCGGGCAGTCTTCGAGGATCTTGCCGCCCACGTCGATGAAAATCACGCGGCTCGCAACCTTGCGGGCGAAGGCCATTTCGTGCGTGACCACCATCATGGTCATGCCTTCCTTGGCCAGGCTCACCATCACGTCGAGCACTTCGCCGACCATCTCGGGGTCGAGCGCCGAGGTGGGTTCGTCGAACAGCATCACGATCGGGTCCATCGACAGTGCGCGCGCAATGGCCACGCGTTGCTGCTGGCCGCCCGACAGCTGGCCCGGGAACTTGTCCTTGTGAGCCATCAGGCCCACGCGTTCGAGCATCTTCAGGCCGCGGGTCTTGGCTTCCTCGGGCGAGCGGCCGAGCACCTTGATCTGCGCGATCGTGAGGTTCTCGGTCACCGAAAGGTGCGGGAACAGCTCGAAGTGCTGGAACACCATGCCGACCTTGGAGCGCAGCTTGGGCAGGTTGGTCTTGGGGTCGTGCAGCGGGATGCCGTTGACGGTGATCTCGCCCTTCTGGAAGGGTTCGAGCGCGTTCACGGTCTTGATGAGGGTGGACTTGCCCGAGCCCGAAGGCCCGCACACGACCACCACGTCACCCTTGGAGATGCTCACCGAACAGTCGTTGAGCACTTGCACCGGGCCGTACCACTTCGATACGTTCTTGATTTCGATCATTTTTTCGGACATTTCTTTCTCTCCGGTTCAGCACTCGATCAACGGATGATCGCGATTTTCTTGTGCAGGCGCTTTACCAGCCAGGAAAGGGCGTAGCACATGATGAAGTAAACAACGGCTGCGAGCAGGTACGCCTCGATCGGGCGGCCGAAGTTCTTGCCTGCCGTCTCGAAGCCCTTGAGCATGTCGTAGGCACCGATGGCGTAGACCAGCGAGGTGTCCTGGAACAGGATGATGGTCTGCGTGAGCAGCACCGGCAGCATGTTGCGGAACGCCTGCGGCAGCACGACCAGGCGCATGTTCTGGCCGTAGGTCATGCCCACGGCCTGGCCGGCGTTGATCTGGCCGCGCGGGATCGACTGGATGCCCGCGCGCATGATCTCGCTGAAGTACGCGGCCTCGAACGCCACGAAGGTGATGACGGCCGAGATCTCGGAGCGGTAGTTGGAGCCCACCGAGCCGAACAGCGAATAGAACGACGCCGGCACGAGCAGGAAGAACCACAGGATCACCATCACCAGCGGGATGCTTCGCATGCCGTTGACGTACAGCGCCGCGGGCGCGTCGAGCCACTTCTTGCCCGACAGGCGCATGAGCGCCAGCAGGGTGCCGAAGATCACGCCGCCGATCGTGGCCACCACCGTCAGCATGATGCTGAAGTAGAAGCCCTTGACGACGAAGTTGCTGATGACGTCCCAGTTGTAGAAGGAAAGGTCGAGGTTCATGTCAGTGTCCTCCGCCTCCGCTGGCCGAGACGATGAAGCCGGGCACGCGGGTCTTCTTCTCGATGAACGCCATGAGGCGGTTGATGATGAGCGCCGAGACCACGTAGCACGCCGTGACCGCGAGGTAGACCTCGATGCCGCGCGAGGTTTCCTCCTGCGCCTGCATGGCGAACATGGTGAGCTCGGTGACCGACACGGCGAAAGCGACGGACGAGTTCTTGAAGATGTTCATCGTCTCGCTGGTGAGCGGCGGGATGATGATGCGGTAGGCCATCGGCAGGATCACGAAGCGGTAGTACTGGGCGGTGGTGAAACCCACCGCCATGCCCGCATAGCGCTGGCCCTTCGGCAACGCCTGGATGCCCGAGCGCACCTGCTCGGCGATACGCGCCGACGTGAAGAAGCCCAGCGCCAGCACCACGAGGATGAAGCTCGGCACGCCCTTCATGACGGGGACCAACGCCGGAATCACGTGGTACCAGAGGAAGATCTGCACCAGCAGCGGGATGTTGCGGAACAGCTCCACCCACGCATTGCCCAGGCGCACCAGCCACGGGCTGTCGGGCAGCGTGCGGATGATGCCGATCAGCGAGCCCAGCACCAGCGCCACGATCAGCGCCAGCAGCGCGACCGACACGGTCCAGCCCCAGGCCGAGAGCATCCATTGCAGGTAGCTCGGATATTCCCCCCCGGGGTCTTGCAGGAACACCTGCCAATCCCAGTTTCCCATTTGCGTTTACTCCTTCACCGTCTCTTCGAAAACCTGTCCCTTGAAAAGAAACGCCCACCGCGAAAGGTGGGCGTCATTCACGCAGCGACGCGCCGCTTATTCCTTGGTGACGTACTCTTCAGCCGGCTTGTCGTTCGGGTTGGCCCAAGCGTTCTTGGTGGCTTCGCCCAGCGGCAGGTTGATGGTGACGCCAGCCGGCGGGATCGGCTTCAGGAACCACTTGTCGTACAGCTTGTTCAGCTCGCCCGACTTGGCCTGTGCCTTGATGCTGTCGTCCACGGCCTTCTTGAAGGCGGGGTCGTCCTTGCGGATCATGATGGCGATGGGCTCGACGGCCAGCACGTCCGGCAGGATCTTGTAGTCCTTGGGCGACTTCGACTTGGCGGCCAGGGCTGCGAGGATCGAGCCGTCCATCACGAAGGCGTCGGCGCGGCCGGTTTCCAGCAGCAGGAAGCTGTCGGAGTGGTCCTTGCCGTAGACCTCCTTGAAGGTCAGGTTCTCGGCACGCTTCTGCTTGCGCACGGTCTGCAGCGGCGTGGTGCCGGTGGTGGTGGCGACGGTCTTGTCCTTCAGGTCGGCCAGCGAGTTGATGCCCGAGTTGGCCTTGACGACGATCTTGGTCTCTTCGACGTAGGTGGTCACGCCAAAAGCCACGTCCTTCTGGCGGGTGGCGTTGTTGGTGGTCGAGCCGCACTCGATGTCCACGGTGCCGTTCTGCACCAGGGGAATGCGGTTCTGCGAGGTCACGGGCTGGTACTTGACTTCAAGCTTCTTGCCGGCGGCCTTCTCGAGGTCCTTGATGATGTTGGCGCAGACGTCGTAGTGGAAGCCAGTGTACTGGCCGTTGCCCAGCGTGTACGAGAGGCCGGAGGATTCACGCACGCCCTCGGTGATGACGCCCGAGGCCTTGATCTTGGCAAGGGTGTCGCTGGCTTGAGCCATTGCACCGCCAGCGGCCAGTGCCGCGATCGCCAATGCCAATACTTGTTTCTTCATACGGTAAAACTCCTGAGGGTGACGTAAACAGATACAACGAAATTCTAGACACTCGCATTTTGCGTGATACCCGGACCAACCCGGTGCATCCCCGCACACTGCGCACCGCACCGGCGCACGTTGGCGCCGGCATGGTGCGATCCTGCCTCCTGGCATTGTCCGACTTTCACTAAGCAGCCTTTGTGCCCGACGGCGCAACCGGCGCCGCTCCCGAGGGTTCGGCCGCCGACGGAACAGGCGCCGCCGTGAGGCGCACCGGCTGCGTGAGGTTTTCAGGCACGAGCAGCGCGTCCATCTCGGCGCGCGTCATGATGCCCAGCGATTCGGCCACCACGTCGATCGGGCCGCCGGTGGCCAGCGCGGTCTTGGCGATGAGCGCGGCCTTCTCGTAGCCGATGAGCGGATTGAGCGCGGTGACCAGCGTGACCGACTCGCGCACCCGCTTCGCCAGGAACTCCCGGTTGGCCTCGATGCCTTCGACGCAGTTCTTCTGCAGCGTGTTGCAGGCCTTGCCCAGGTGCTGGATGCTCTTGAACAGGCTCCAGCCCATGATCGGCTCGAAGGCGTTGAGCTGCAACTGGCCGGCCTCGGAGGCCAGCGTGACGGTGATGTCGTTGCCGATCACCTCGAAGGCCACCTGGTTCATCACTTCCGGGATCACCGGGTTGACCTTGCCCGGCATGATCGACGAGCCCGCCTGCCGCGCCGGCAGCCGGATCTCGCCGAAGCCGGCCTGCGGGCCGCTGGACAGCAGGCGCAGGTCGTTGCAGGTCTTGCTGAGCTTGGTGGCCACGCGCTTGAGCACGCCGGACAGCTGCACGAAGGCCCCCGTGTCCTGCGTGGCCTCGATGAGGTTGGCGGCCTGCTTGAGCGGCACGCCGGTCTGCTCGGCGAGGTACTGGCAGGCGAGGTTGGCATAGCCGTGCGGCGCGTTGATGCCGGTGCCGATGGCGGTGGCGCCGAGGTTGATTTCCTCGATGAGCGCGCGCGCCTCGCGCAGCCGGGCCTCGTCCTCCTCGATCATGATGGCGTAGGTCAGGAACTCCTGGCCCAGCGTCATCGGCACGGCGTCCTGCAGCTGGGTGCGGCCGATCTTCAGGATGTCCTTGAACTCCAGGGCCTTGGCCTCGAAGCTCCTGCGCAGCGCGGCCATGGCCTCGAGCAGCCGCCCGATGGCGAACCACAGCGCCAGCCGCACTGCCGTGGGGTACACGTCGTTGGTGCTCTGGGAGGCGTTGACGTGGTCGTTGGGATGCAGCACGTCGTAGCGCGCCTTCTCGTGGCCCAGCTTTTCCAGCGCGAGGTTGCAGATGACCTCGTTGGCGTTCATGTTGGTCGACGTGCCAGCGCCGCCCTGGATGACGTCGACCACGAACTCGTCGAGCAGCTTGCCATCGACGATGTCGTCGCAGGCCAGGATGATCGCGGCGGCGCGGTCGCGGTCGATGGCGCCAAGGTCGGCATTGGCCCGTGTGGCGGCCTTCTTGACGAAAGCCAGTGCACGCACCAGGTCGGGCATGGCCGAGATGCGGGTGCCGGAAATGGCGAAGTTCTCGACGGCCCGCGCGGTGTGCACGCCCCAATAGGCGATGGCCGGGATCTGCTTCTCGCCGAGGAAGTCGTGTTCGGTCCTGAAATTGGCGCTCATACAGGTTCCTCGGCTAAAAAAAAGCACGCGTTTGGCGCGTGCCGAAGATGTTGCTTGTGACAGCAGCGAAAAAGCAGCCGCGACTGTAGTAGCGCCCGGCCCGGGGCGCCAATGCCGTATGCGGGGAGGGCCATGCGCGACATTTATAGATTGTGCAATGCACAAAATTACAGTTGTCAGGCGCCGGGCTGGGTGCCGACGAGGTACGACCAGAGCGCATCGGCCGTGCGCTTGGGCTGCAGGCCGCCATCGGCCGCGGCGGTTGCAGCCGACTTGGCGGTGCGGCCCGTGCCGTTCTTCGAAGGCGCCGGCGCGGCGGGACGTTCGCGGTAGGCCCGGATTTCCATCGTCGCCTCGAGGCTGTCGATCTCTGGCGGCAGCGCGCTCACCAGCTTGCGCGCCTTGATTTCCTTGCGTACCGCACTCTGCGGAAGGAAGGCGATGCCGTGGCCTTCGAGCGCCATCACCTTGAGGCCTTCGGCCATGTCGGTCTCGTAGACGCGATCGAGGTGGATGGCCGTGCCCGACTCCTTCAGGAGCTGGTCGACCACGCGGCCCAGGTAGGCGCCCGGTGCATAGCCCAGGTACGGCAGCGGCTGGCCCGGCCGGCCCGGGAGCCGGTAACGCGGCGCGCCCTCGGCATCGGCCTTGACCCAGGGCGCCACGGTTTCCTCGCCCAGGCTGACCATCTCGTACTTGTTGGCATCCAGCTGCAGCGGCTGCGAAGGATGGTGATAGGCAATGAGCAGGTCGCAGCTGCCTTCGACCAGCCGAAGCACTGCATCGTGCACGTTGAGCGCGATGAGGCGGCTCTTCATCGGCCCGAAATGCTCGCGCAGCGTGGTGACCCAGGCCGGAAAGAAGGTGAAGGCCAGCGTGTGCGGCACGGCGAACTCGATCACGTCCTGCCCCGCCGCAGAGTGGCCGCGCAGCATGGCGCGTGTGCTTTGCAGCGACTGCAGCATCTCGATGGCCTGGCTGTAGAGCGTCTGCCCGGCCGGCGTGAGCCGCGTCGGGTAGGAACTGCGGTCGACCAGGTCGGTGCCGGCCCAGCCTTCGAGCGCCTGGATGCGTCGTGAGAACGCCGGCTGCGTCACGTGCCTCAATTGCGCCGAGCGGCTGAAGCTGCGGGTTTCAGCCAGGCTGATGAAGTCTTCTAGCCACTTTGTTTCCATACGCGGCGATTATGTGCGCGCCCCGGCATTTCACTGCGCCCCGCCCTCGCGCAGCCCGCCCGGCCGGGAAGGCAGGCGCGGCCGCCTCCCCGGGACAGCCCGGCGGCGGCACCTGGCACATACTGGAAGTCCCTTCCCTCCATTGCGCACTCGCCATGCCTTCCGCCGACGACCTGCTCGCCCTCAGCGCGACCGAACTCTCCCGCCGTATCGCGTCGCGCGACGTCTCCTGCCGCGAAGTCATGCAGGCCTCGCTGGCCCGCATCGAGGCGCTGAACCCGCGCTTCAACGCCATCGTCTCGCTGCGCGACCCGGCGCAGTCGCTGGCCGAGGCCGACGAGCGCGACGCCGAACTGGCGCGCGGCGAACGGCGCGGCTGGATGCATGGCTTTCCGCTGGCCGTGAAGGACCTGAGCCACGCCGCGGGCCTGCCGACATCGATGGGCTCGCCGCTCTCGCCGCGCTCCGCGGCGCGCACCGACAGCCTGCACGTGGCCCGCGCCAGGGCGGCGGGCGCCGTGGTCGTCGGCAAGACCAACACGCCCGAGTTCGGGCTCGGCTCGCACACGTACAACACGGTGTTCGGCATCACGCGCAACGCCTATGCGCCGGAACGCAGCGCGGGCGGCAGCAGCGGCGGCGCGGCCGTGGCGCTGGCCCTGGGCATGCTGCCCGTGGCGGACGGCAGCGACATGATGGGATCGCTGCGCAACCCGGCGGCGTTCAACAACGTGATCGGCATGCGGCCGTCGCGAGGGCGCGTGCCCGGCGATCCGGAGCAGGAACTGTTCTTCCAGCAGCTCGGCAGCGAAGGGCCGATGGCGCGCACCGTGGAAGACGCGGCGCGTCTGCTGGCGGTGCAATCGGGCTTCGACATGCGCGTGCCGCTCTCGTCGCCGCAAGCCCTGCCCCCCCCCGATGCGCTGCAGCTCGACGGCGACGGCAAGGGGGTGCGCATCGGCTGGCTCGGCAGCATCTGGCCCGACCTGCCGCTGGCGCCAGGCGTGCGCGAACTGGGCGAGAAGGCGCTCGACACCTTCCGCACCATCGGCTGCGAGGTCGAGCCCTGCACGCTCGACGTGCCCCGCGAGCACAACTGGAGCGCCTGGCTGCGGCTGCGGCAACTGCTGGTGGGCGGCAAGCTGGGCGCCTACATGAGCGACCCGAAGCTGTTCGCGCAGCTCAAGCCCGAGGCGCAGTGGGAGATCGAGCAAAGCCGGCACCTCGACGCGGCGTCGCTCTACCAGGCGTCGCTCTACCGCTCTCAGGTGTACCGCGCGTTCCTGAGGCTCTTCGAGCAGTTCGACTTCGTGGTGGCGCCGACCGCGCAGGTGTTTCCGTTCGATGCCGAGCTGCACTGGCCGTCGGAAGTCGCGGGCGTGAAAAGCGACACCTACCACCGCTGGATGGAGATCGTCACGCCGTTCACGCTGGCGGGGCTGCCGACGCTGAATGTGCGCGCGGGGTTCGGGGAAGGCGGATTGCCGATGGGATTGCAGCTGGCGGGGCCGATCCATGCGGACCTGGAGGTGCTGCGGCTCGGGCATGCGTACGACCAGGCGTGCGGGTGGGGTGCGCGTCGCCCACCGGCATTGGCTTGACTCCCTTCCGGGGGAGGGTGGAGGCAAGCGGCGTGTCCATCGGGCGCTCTGCCTGCCCCCATCCCAGCCTTCCCCAGAGGGGGAAGGAGCAATGCGGGTGCCGGCTCTGCTGTCTTTCTCCCTCCTTCCGGGGAGGGTAGGGGGCCAAGCGGCGTGTCCGATCGAGCGCCCTGCCTGCCCCATCCCAGCCTTCCCCGGAGGGGGAAGGAGCAAATCCTCAGATCGGCGTCACGACGCCGCGCCCCGCGAAGTGCCCTTCGGCATTCGCGAGGAAATGATCGACCGAGCGCTGCGTGGCCTCGGGCGACCAGCCCGCCACATGCGGCGTCAGCAGCACGTTCTCGAGCCCGACGAGCGGCTCGGGGCGCTTCGGTTCGCTCTCGTACACGTCGACGCCCGCGCCCGCGATGCGGTTCTCGCGCAGCGCCGCTGCCAGCGCCTCGGTGTCGACCACGCTGCCGCGGCCGATGCTCACCAGGTAGCCGCGCGGTCCCAGCGCGTCGAGCACCTCGGCGTTCACCATGTGCCGGGTGGCCGGTCCGCCGGGCGCAACCAGCACCAGGAAGTCGGCCCAGGACGCGAGCGACTTCAGGTCGTCGAAGTAGCGGTGCGGCGAACCCTCGCGCGGCTTGCGGTTGTGATAGCCGATCTCCATGTCGAAGGCGGCCGCCCGCTTGGCGATCTTCTGGCCGATGGTGCCGAGCCCCAGGATGCCGAGCTTCTTGCCCGACACGTTCGCCGGCTGTTCGATGGCGTCGCGCCACACGCCTTCGCGGCAGATCCGGTCGAGCATGCGGAAGTCGCGCACGATGCCGATCAGCAGGCCGAATGCGTGGTCGGCCACGCAATCGTCGTTGGTGCCCGCGCCGTTGGCCGTGGCGATGCCGCGCGCCCGCGTCACTTCCAGCGGCACACCTTCGTAGCCGGCGCCCAGGCAGCAGATCAGCTCCAGCGCGGGCATGGCCGCGATTTCCTCGGGCGTGATGCCGATCACGCCGATGGTGAGCACCGCGCGGAACTTCTTGCCGTGCTCGGCGATGGCGGCGGCGCGCTCGGCAGGGCCGAAGGCGTAGGTCATGTCGTAGACCTCGGCAATCTGGGCCTGGTGGGCGCTCGAAAGACCGTTGAGCACCAGCAGGGGAATCTTGGTCGACACGTCTGAACTCCTATTCGATGTCAAAAAATGATCGCGTGGATCTCCCTTAGTGGAACACCGCGGAACCGGCTTTGCCGGGCCGCAGGTGTTGCCCCCGGAAGGGGGTGGGAGAAGCGACGCGAAATGCGCGAAGCTTGAATGAGAGCCTAGAGCAGCGGCGCCGCTTCGCTCTTCTGCAAGGCCCACATCTGCGCGTAGCGGCCCTGGCGGGCCAGCAGCTCGGCGTGCGTGCCGCGCTCGACGATCACGCCGGACTCGAGCACCAGGATCTCGTGCGCATCGACCACGGTCGACAGGCGGTGCGCGATGACCAGCGTGGTCTTGTCCTGCGCGGCACTCCTGAGCTCCGACTGGATTGCGCGCTCATTGGCCGAGTCGAGCGCCGAGGTGGCCTCGTCGAAGATCACGATCGGCGGGTTCTTCAGCAGCGTGCGCGCGATGGCCACGCGCTGCTTCTCCCCGCCCGACAGCTTCAGACCGCGCTCGCCGACCGTGGTGTCGTAGCCCTTGGGCGTGGCCGCGATGAAGTCGTGGATGCGCGCGGCGCGCGCGGCGTCTTCCACCTCTTCGCGCGTGGCCCCCGGACGGCCGTAGGCGATGTTGTATTCGATGGTGTCGTTGAACAGCACCGTGTCCTGCGGAACGATGCCGATGGCGCGCCGCACGCTGGACTGCTGGACTTCGCGAATGTCCTCGCCGCCGATGGTGATGCGGCCTTGCTGGACGTCGTAGAAGCGGTACAGGAGCCGCGCCAATGTCGACTTGCCCGAGCCCGAGGGGCCGACCACGGCCACCGTCTTGCCCGCCGGGATCTCGAAACTCACGTGCTTGAGGATGGGGCGCGCGGGTTCGTAGGCGAAGCTGACATCCTCGAAGCGCACGGTTGCGTCGATGCCCGCCAGCGGCTGCGCGCCGGGCGCGTCGCGCACTTCGCGTTCCTTCTCCATCAGCACGAACATCTTGTCGAGATCGGTCAGGCTCTGCTTGATCTCGCGATAGATCACGCCCAGGAAGTTGAGCGGGATGTAGAGCTGGATCATGAAGGCATTGACCATCACCAGATCGCCCAGCGTCATGCGTCCGTCGACCACGCCCGAGGTGGCGCGCCACAGCATCAGCACCAGGCTCGTGGCGATCAGCGCCTGCTGGCCGATGTTGAGCATGCTCAGCGTGCGCTGGCTCTTGATGGCGGCCTTGCGGTAGCGGTCGAGGCTGGCGTCGTAGCGCTTCGCCTCGAACTCCTCGTTGTTGAAGTACTTGACGGTCTCGTAGTTCAGGAGCGAATCGACCGCGCGGCTCTGGGCCACCGAGTCGAGCTCGTTCATGGTCTTGCGGAACTGCGTGCGCCACTCGGTCACGGTGACGGTGAAGCCGATGTACAGCACCAGCGCGGCCACCGTGATCCAGACGAACAGCGAATCGAACTTCACGCCCAGGATGGCGAGCACCAGCACCAGCTCGATGATGGTGGGCACGATGCTGTAGAGCGACATCGAGATGAGCGAATGCACGCCGCGGGTGCCGCGCTCGATGTCGCGCGTCATGCCGCCGGTCTGGCGCTCCAGGTGGAAGCGCAGGCTCAGCGAGTGCAGGTGCTGGAACACCTCCAGCGCGATCTGGCGCGCCGTGCCCTCGGTGGCCTTGGCGAAGATCAGTTCGCGCAGTTCGCCGAACAGCGATGTGGAGAAGCGCAGCAGCCCGTAGGCCAGCAGCAGGCCGATGGGCACGATGAGCAGGGCCTGGGCCAGGTCCGGGCCACCGGCCTTGGGCGTCATGGCGTCCACCAGGTTCTTCAGCAGCACCGGCACGCCCACGTTGGCCACCTTGGCGCCCACCATGAAGGCCAGCGCGGCGGCCACGCGCCACTTGTATTGCCAGAGGTAAGGAAACAGGCGCCGCAGCGTCGCCCAGTCGGAGCGGTCGGTGCGGTCGGGCGGATGGCCCGGCACGGTGGGAGATGGGGAAAGGGCTTCGCCGCTGCGGCGCATGGAGGACAATCGTGGTTGCTTGTTTGTTCCAGATTGTGCCCATGTCAGATACTTCCAGTGCCGCCGCCGCTGCCACCCTCAAGAGCCTGCCCACCGACATGGAGCTGGTGCTCAAGGTCATCCCGATGCCCGCGGACTGCAACGTCAACGGCGACATCTTCGGCGGATGGGTCATGGCGCAGTGCGACCTGGCCGGCTCGGTGATCCCCGCGCGCTACGCCAAGGGCCGCCAGGCCACGGTGGCGGTCAACGAGTTCATCTTCAAGCAGCCGGTTCGGCTGGGCGACATCCTGTCCTTCTATTCGAAGCTGGTGCGCGTGGGGCGCACCTCGGTCACCGTCATGGTCGAGGTCTTCGCGGAACGCTTCCGCGCGCAGGGCGAGTACATCAAGGTGACGCAGGCCACCTTCACCTACGTGGCCATCGACGACAACGGCCGCCCGCGGCCGATCGAGCAGCCGGCCGCGTAACAGGGCAAAGGCTCACACGCCCGGATCGCGCACCCGATCGAAGCGCTCGAACTCCCGATTGATCCAGCGCCCCTCGCGGCGTTCGACGCGGCGGATGTATACCGTCTGCACGATGTCGCGCGTGTGCGCGTCGATCTCGATCGGACCGCGCGGGCTGTCGAGCCGAACGCCGCGAAACGCATCCACCAGCCGCTCCCCGGCGGGCGCGCTGCCCGCTCCTGCATTCGGGCCGCTGCGCGCCGCCGGCGAACTCATCGCCGCGTCGATGGCCGCGAGCGCATCGTGCGCCGCCACCGCGAAATAGCCCGGGCGCAGGTGATCTCCGTATTCGGTCTGAAAGGCGGCGGTGAAGCGCCGGTTGGCGGGCGTGTCGTGCGCGAACGAATAGTGGTGGCTGGTGACGAGCCCGTCGGCCAGTTCGCCGATGCCTTCGAGGTAGTTGTCGTCGGTGGCATCGCCCGTCGCCAGCAGGCGGATGCCGGTCTCGGCCATGCCGCGGTCGCGCCAGAACTTCAGGAAGCCGGCCGGCATCTGCCCCGAGGGCAGGAAGAAGAAGACCGCCTGCGGCCTGAGCTCGCGCAGCCGCAGCATGTAGGCGGAGTAGTCGAGCGTGGCCAGCGGCACCCGCAGCATCGCGCCGACCCGGCCGCCGCCCGCGGTGATGCCCGAGACGAAAGCGCTTTCGGCATCGACGCCCGAGGCGTAGTCGGCCACCACGGTGCAGACGTCGCGCAGGCCCTGCTGCAGCGCCCAGCGCGCCAGCGGCAAGGTGACCTGGCCGATGGTGAAAGACACCCGCACCGCGAACGGGCAGCGCGCCGTGATGCCCGAGGAGGCCGCGTTCATCACCACCAGCGGTAGCCTGGCCTGCGTGGCGACGGTGCCGACGGCGTAGGCGTTGGAACTGAAGTCGAGACCGGCGAGCAGGTCGACGCGCTCGCCTTCGACAAGCTCCTGCGCATGGCGGCGCGCCAGTTCGGGCGCGCTGCCGGGAACGTCGCGCCGCAGCAGCTCGACGGGGCGTCCTGCCACATGCTGGTTGTGCGCCGCCAGCCAAACGGCCATGCCGGCATCGAACTGCCGCCCTCCGCCTGCATAAGGCCCCGACCAGGAGCCGATGACGCCGATGCGCAACGGGCGCACACGTGCCAGCGACAGCGCCGGCACCGAAGCGGCGCCCGCAAGAAAACCCAGGGCACGCCGGCGCGTGAGGCCGCTCGCTACCTTTTCAGTAGCATCGCTCGCCCGTTCGATGGGCGTTGCAGGCGTCTTGATCTCTGAAACTGGCACGCCGGCCAGTGTAAGCGCGCGAGCTTGCACTCGCTTCCCAGAGTGGAACGCTCAGACCTTGCTGAAATCCGGCTTGCGTTTCTCCATGAACGCGCCGAAGGCTTCGCGTGCTGCAGGTTCGCGCAGCATGCGCCCGAAGCTCGCGCCCTCCTCGCCCATGCGTTCGAGCACGGCGGGCATCTGCGTCTTCTTCAGCAGGCGCTTGGTCTCGACCAGCGCGCTCAATGGCTTGGCGGCCAGCTTGCGGGCCTGGCTCTGGGCGATGGCGTTCGCCTCGGTCGGCGGCACGACGCGGTTGACCAGGCCGACCTCGAGCGCGGCCTCGGCCATGAAGGGCTCGCCCAGCAGGAGCGCCTCGGCCGCACGGTGGTAGCCGAGCATCTGCGGCACGAGCAGGCTCGATGCCGCTTCGGGGCACAGGCCCAGGTTCACGAAGGGCATCGAGAACGCCGCGTTGTCGCCCGCGTAGACAAGGTCGCAATGGAACAGCATCGTGGTGCCGATGCCCACGGCGGGGCCGCACACGGCCGCCACGATGGGCTTGGGGAAGGTGGCGATGCCGCGCAGGAAGCGGAACACCGGCGAGTCCTGCGTGGCGGGCGGCGCATTGAGGAAGTCGCCGATGTCGTTGCCGGCGCTGAAGATGGTCGGGTCGCCCTGCAGCAGCACGCAGCGCACGGCCGCGTCGCCCTCGGCGGTGGCCAGCGCGTCGGCGAGTTCGCCGTACATGCTGCTGGTGATCGAGTTCTTCTTGTCGACGCGGTTGAAGGTGATGGTCATCACACCGGCTTCGGTGTGGACGAGGATGTCGCTCATGGCATTTCCTTGAAACAAAAAACACAATGCCGCGCTCTCCGAGCGCGGCTCCTTCGGGGGACACCGCGGAACCGGCTTTGCCGGGCCGCCGGTGTCGCCCCCTGCAAGGGGGTGGACGGCCACACGAAGTGGGCAAGCCTGGGGGTGTACGTCAACCCAGTGCTTCGCGCACGAAATCGAGGCGGTCCTGGCCCCAGAACATCTGGTCGCCGACGAACATGGTGGGCGCGCCGAACACGCCGCGCTCCACGGCTTCCTGGGTGACGGCCTTCAGGCGGTCCTTGGTTTCCTGCGCCCCGGCCAGCGCGAGCAGGCCGGCAGCATCGAAGCCCGCATTCTGCAAGACCGCGCCGACGGTGGCCGGGTCGTTGAGGTTCTCCGGCGTCACCCACATCGCGTGGAACACCGCATCGACGTACGCACCGAAGCGCGCCGGCTCGTGCATCTGCACGCCGGTGGCGCCGCGCATCAGCAGCAGCGTGTTGATCGGGAAGAACGGGTTGTGCTCGTACGGCACCCCGTAGCGCTTCGCGAAGCGCTGCAGGTCGGCCGTCATGTACGGGCCCTTGGGCTTGATCTCTGCGGGCGAATGATTGCCCGTGGCCTGGAACACGCCGCCCAGCAGCATGGGCTTCCAGACCAGCTCGGCGCCGGTGTCGGCACACACGTGCGGCAGTTGCGTCGCGGCCAGGTAGGCGGCGGGGCTGCCGAAGTCGAAATAGAAGTCGACGGATTTGGTCATGGGCGTTGTCTCCTGTTCGCTGCGTGTTTCTTCTTCAGAATTTCTCGGACCACGGGCGCAGGTCGATCTCGTGCGTCCAGGCGTCGCGCGGCTGCGCGTGCAGCATCCAGTAGGTGTCGGCGATGTGGTCGGGGTTCAGGATGCCGTCGCTGTCCTTCAGCGCATAGCGCTCGGGAAAGTTGCTGCGGATGAATTCGGTGTCGATGGCGCCGTCGACCACCACGTGCGCCACGTGCACGCCGCGCGGACCGAGCTCCCGCGCCATCGACTGGGCCAGCGCGCGCAGCGCCATCTTCGCGCCCGAGAACGCGCCGAAGTTCGCCGCGCCGCGCAGCGAGGCGGTGGCGCCGGTGAAGACGATGGTGCCGCGCCCGCGCGCCACCATCCGCCTGGCCACCTCGCGCCCGTTGAGAAAGCCCGAGAAGCAGGCCATCTCCCACACCTTGAAGTACTTGCGCGCGGTCTCGTCGAGGATGCTCTCGGGCACGTTGGCGCCGATGTTGAACACCAGCACCTCGATGGGCCCGATGGTCGACTCGATCTGCTCGACCAGCGCCACCACCTCTTCTTCCTTGCGCGCATCGCAGGCAAAGGCATGCGCGGTGCCGCCGTCGGCTTCGATCTGCGCCACCAGCGGCTGCAGCTTGTCGAGGCTGCGCCGCGTGACGCAGGCAGCGAAGCCTTCGCGCGCGAAGCGGCGGGCGATCGCGCCGCCGGTGGCATCGCCCGCGCCGACGATGAGTGCGGCCTTGGCCGATGGCATGGTCACGAGCGCCACCTTTGGGGGAAGAGAGGACGCGAAGTGCCGAACGTGGGGGGCCATGTTCATTCCTTGTAATAGACGATCTGGTTCGACGTGGCCAGCAGCACGCCGCTCTCGCTCCACAACTGCGCCGCCTGGTCGAAGAAGCCGTTGCTGAACTGCTGCCCCGTCGCACTGCCCAGCAGGTAGCCGGTGCCGACCTCGGCCAGCTGCGCCGCGTTGGCATGGAAGTAGGTGGTGATCGACACCGTGCCCGCCGGCACCGGCTTGGCACGGCGCAGCCACACGCGCGGATAGAACAGGTCGCTCATGGCCGCGAGCGAGGGAAAGTCGAGCGCCCGGGGCTGCGCGTCGCGCAGCCAGAGCCGGCTCTCGCTGTGGTGGCCGCTGCCGTCCCACTGCGCGGGAATCCCGCCGCTGATGGGCCGCATCTCGTACTGGCGCACCCATGCCACGCCGGACGGGCCGATGGTGATGCGATCGACCGCCCCGGGCTTCGGCACTTCGGGCATCGGCAGGTCGTTCTCGCCCCAGGTCTCGCGGCGCACCGCCGTCACCACGGTGGCGGTGGTGGTCATGTTCGGCGCACCGCTCGCGCCGGCCTGCGTGATCTGCACTGTCCAGTGCTGCGTCGAGCGGTTGGTACGCACCGCGGTGGCCTGGATGTCGAACGCGCCGGCTTCGAGCGCCGCGGCGTAGTTGACCGTGAGCGCGATCGGAGCGCCCAGCAGGTCGGGATGCTTCAGCACCGCCTGCAGCGCGAGCGCCGCCGTGGTGCCGCCGAAGGGCCCGACCATGTTCCAGTAGTCGGGGCTGGTCATGCCCGTGAAATGCCCCACGCGGATGTCGCTGTGGTGGATCTCCAGGGCCTTGTCGAAGGGGTGCTGCGTGGTCATGGTCGGCAGTGTGCACGCGCCGTGCGCGCTCAGGCAGTCGTGTGCGGGACGCCGGCGTGCTGCACTGCAGTATGGCCCGGCTGCGCGGCCAGCGTCGTCAATGCGCCGAGCCGATGCAGTTTGTCGAGCGTGCTCGGCCACAGGCTCCGGCTGAACTGATCGCGAAAGAAGCCGAAGTGTCCGATGCGCTGCGCGTGCACATCGGCCGGCGCGATGCGCTCGAGCGCGCTGGGCGCACCGGCATAGAAGCCCAGCAGGCTCTGCGTGCCGGCCAGCGTCATGAGTTCGTCGTCGGTCATCGACAGCGCGAGCACCGGGAACCGCACGCGCGCGTAGCTCTGCCGCGCGGCATCGCCCTCGGCGCCCACGCTGTAGCGCGGGTCGAGGCACCAGCGCCGCCATTGCAGGATCACGCCGCGCGGCAGGTCGCCCACCTTGCGGAGCCTGCGGCCCGGAAAGTAGCCGCACAGCCGGGTGACCAGCGGCACCAGCACGAACCAGAAGTAGAGGATGCTGCGCTTCAGCCTGGGTGCGTTCTCGCGCCAGTAGCCGCTGCCCGCCGCGATGCTGACGAGCCCGTCGACCTGCTCGGGCCGCTGCAGGAAACCCGGCAGCTGCGCACCGAGGCTGTGGCCCAGAAGGTAGAGCGGTTGGCCGGGCAGCGCGGCCCTGGCGATGTCGATGACCGCCTCGTAATCGCGAGCCCAGTCGAAGAGATCGGCATCGACATCGCGAAGCGGCACGTCGCCGCGCGAATCGCCCGAGCCCCGGTAGTCGAAGGTCCAGACGCGCAGGCCCTGCTGCGAGAGCCATCGCGCGAAGGGCTCGTAGAACGACTGGCGCACGCCCATCGCGCCCCCGATCACGATGCTGGCGCGCGGCGCGCCGGCGGGCTCGTAGCGGCGCACTGCCAGTGGCATGCCGCCGTCGACTCGCAGAACTTCCTGTTGCATGCCCGTCTCCTCGATCCAGTGACAGTCCCTTCGCGAGACACCGCGGAACCGGCTCTGCCGGGCCGTTGGTGTCGCCCCCTGTTGGTGCCGCCCACTGCAAGGGGTTGGCGAAGCGACACGAAGTGCGTGCAGCCTGGGGGTTGCTCAGACCCTTTCGAAGATGCCCGCCGCGCCCTGCCCCATGCCCACGCACATCGTGACCATGCCGTACTTGAGGTTCTCGCGGCGCAGCGCATGCACCACGGTGGCGGAGCGGATGGCACCGGTCGCGCCCAGCGGGTGGCCCAGCGCGATGGCGCCGCCCATCGGGTTGACCTTCGACGGATCGAGGCCCAGCGTGTTGATGACCGCGAGCGACTGCGCGGCGAAGGCCTCGTTCAGCTCGAACCAGTCGATGTCCTCGTGCTTCAAACCGGCGTAGCGCAGCGCTGCCGGAATGGCCTCGATGGGGCCGATGCCCATGATGTGCGGCGGCACGCCCTTGCTGGCGAAGCTCACGAAGCGCGCGAGCGGCGTGAGGCCGTACTGCTTCACGGCCTTCTCGCTCGCCAGGATGAGCGCACCCGCGCCGTCCGAGGTCTGCGAGCTGTTGCCGGCCGTCACCGTGCCGCGTGCCGCGAACACCGTGCGCAGCTTGGCCAGGCCTTCGATGCTGGTGTCTGGGCGCGCGCCCTCGTCGAGGTTCACGGTGCGGGTCTTCGCGATCGACTCGCCGGTCTCCAGGTTCGGCGTGCGGTCGGTCACCTCGATGGGCGTGATCTCGTCGGCGAACTTGCCGGCCTTCTGCGCGGCCAGCGCCTTCTGGTGCGAGGCCAGCGCGAACTCGTCCTGCGCCTCGCGGCTGACCTTCCACTGCTGCGCGACCTTCTCGGCCGTGAGGCCCATGCCGTAGGCGATGCCGACATCGCCTTCGCGTTCGAAGATGGAGGGCGAGAGCGAAGGCGAGTTGCCCATCATCGGCACCATGCTCATGCTTTCGACACCGGCTGCGATCATCACGTCGGCCTCGCCGACGCGGATGCGGTCGGCGGCCATCTGCACGGCCGACAGGCCCGATGCGCAGAAGCGGTTGACGGTGATGCCGCCCACGCTGGTCGGCAGGCCGGCGAGCACGGCGCCGATGCGCGCGACGTTCAGGCCTTGTTGCGACTCGGGAATGGCGCAGCCGCAGATGATGTCTTCGATGGCCTTCGGATCGAGGCTCGGCACCGCCGCCAGCGCGGCGCGTAGCGTGGTGGCCAGCAGGTCGTCGGGGCGGTAGTTGCGGAAGTAGCCGCGGTGCGACTTGCCGATGGGGGTGCGGGTGGCGGAGACGATGTAGGCGTCTTGGACTTGTTTCATGGAAGGCTCCTGGATTTGGCTCCTTCCCCCTCTGGGGGAAGGCTGGGATGGGGGCACGCGGCGCTCAAGTCATCGCGTCGATTGATGATTGCCTGAAGTACGCCATCCAGATTGATAAACGGATCGTTCGAACCGAAGCGCAAGACATCGAAGCCTTGAACGCGAAAAAAGCTGTCACGCCGAGCGTCGTAGTCTTCTTGCAACTGATGCTGAGAGCCATCGAGCTCGACGATGAGCCTCGGTCCGAGACATGCGAAATCGGCGATGTATTTTCCGATCGGATGTTGCCTGCGGAACTTCACTCCCAATTGCTCGCCGCGCAGGCCGCTCCAGAGCTTGCGTTCGGAGTCGGTCATCTCGCGCCGCAGGGCGCGGGCGTTCTGCTGCGCATCGGGAGAGGATTGGTTCTGCATAGGCTGCTTGCCCCCATCCCCACCTTCCCCCAGAGGGGGAAGGAGCAAGACGGAAGCCATCGTTCAGTTCCGCACCGGCTTCCCCGTACTCAGCATCCCCATGATCCGCTCCTGCGTCTTCGGATGCACGATCAGCGAGCAGAACGCCTTCCGTTCCAGCGTCATCAGGTACTCCTCGGTCACGAGCGACCCGGCGTCCACATCGCCGCCGGTGACCACATTCGCGATCAGGCTGGCGATGTGGAAGTCGTGCGCGCTGATGAAGCCGCCGTCGCGCATGTTCACGAGCTGGCCCTTGATGGTGGCGGCGCCGCTGCGGCCCGCCACGCGGAAGGTGCGGCGCAGCGGCGGGCGGTAGCCGGCGTCGGCCATGGCCTTCGCTTGCTGCAGCGCCACGTACAGCAACTCGTCCTTGTTCGGCACGATCACGTCGCTGTCGAGCAGGTAGCCCAGCTTCTTCGAGTCGAGCGCGCCCGTGCCCACCTTCGCCATCGCCGCAGCAGTGAAGCCTTCGGTGAGGAACGGCAGCAGGTCGGTGCCGGTCGAGGCCGATGCGTTCTCCGCCGCACGGCGTGCGATGTAGGTCAGGCCGCCCGCGCCGGGGATCAGGCCCACGCCCACTTCGACCAGGCCGATGTAGCTTTCCATCGCGGCCACGCGCTTGGCCGAATGGACAGCCAGTTCGCAGCCACCGCCCAGCGCCATGCCGCGCACCGCGGAGATCACCGGCACGTTGGCATAGCGGATCTTGAGCATCACGTTCTGCAGCTCTTCTTCCGCGCCTTCGACCGCGCCGATGCCCGCGACCACGAAGGCCGGCAGCATCGCCTGCAGGTCGGCGCCGACCGAGAACACCTCGTCGGGCGACCAGATCACCAGGCCCTTGTACTCGGCTTCAGCCAGGTCGACCGCGGCGCCGAGCGCCTCGGCCACGTCGGGGCTGATGGCGTGCATCTTCGAATGGATGCTCGCGATGAGCACTTCGCCGTCCAGCGTCCACACACGCACGTCGCCTTCGTCGCTGATGGTGGTGCCGGCCGTGTTGGCATCGGCCGCGTTCGCGCCGAGCACGCTCTCGGGGAAGAGCTGGCGGTCATGCACCGGCAGGCGGCGCTGCGGCACGAACCTGTTCTGCGATGCGCTCCACGAGCCTTCGGGCGTGTGCACGCCGCCGGCCTCGGCCACCGGGCCTTCGAACACCCAATTGGGCAGCGGCGCGCTGCTCAGCGCCTTGCCGGCATCGATGTCTTCCTGCACCCACTTGGCGACCTGCGCCCAGCCGGCTTCCTGCCAGAGCTCGAACGGGCCCTGCTTCATGCCGAAGCCCCAGCGCATGGCGAAGTCGATGTCGCGCGCGCTCTCGGCGATGTCGCCCAGGTGCACGGCCGCGTAGTGAAAGCCGTCGCGCAGGATCGCCCACAGGAACTGGCCCTGCGGTCCTTCGCTCTCGCGCAGCAGCTTCAGGCGTTCGCCCGCAGGCTTCTTGAGCATGCGGCCGTAGACCTCGTCGGCCTTGGCGCCGGCGGGCACGTACTCGCCGCTCTTCAGGTCGAAGCGCAGGATGTCGCGGCCGACCTTCTTGAAGAAGCCGGCCTTGGTCTTCTGGCCCAGGTTCTTCAGTTCCAGCAGCTTGGCGAGCACCGGCGGCGTCGCGAAGTTGGCGTAGAAGGGATCGGTCTCGGCGTTGAGGTTGTCCTGCAGTGTCTTCACGACGTGGGCCATGGTGTCGAGGCCCACCACGTCGGCGGTGCGGAAGGTGCCCGAGCTCGCGCGGCCCAGCTTCTTGCCGGTGAGGTCGTCCACCACGTCGGGCGTGAGGCCGAACTTCTCGACTTCCTTCAGCGTGGCCAGCATGCCGGCGATGCCGACGCGGTTGGCGATGAAGTTGGGCGTGTCGTGCGCGCGCACCACGCCCTTGCCCAGCGTGCTGGTGACGAAGGCCTCGAGGTCGTCGAGCACCTGCGGCTGCGTGGTGGGCGTGTTGATCAGCTCCACCAGGAACATGTAGCGCGGCGGATTGAAGAAGTGGATGCCGCAGAAGCGCGGCTTCAATGCTTCGGGCAGCGCCTCGCTCAGCTTGGTGATCGACAGGCCCGAGGTGTTCGAGGCCAGGATCGAATGCTTGGCGACGTGGGGCGCGATCTTCTTGTAGAGATCGAGCTTCCAGTCCATGCGTTCGGCGATCGCCTCGATGACGAGGTCGCATTCGCCGAGCTTGGCCAGATCGTCGTCGTAGTTGGCTTGCTCGATCAGGCCCGCGTCGGCCACGTCGCCCAGCGGCGCGGGCTTGAGCTTCTTGAGATTGTCGATGGCGCGCGTGACGATGCCGTTCTTCGGGCCTTCCTTGGCGGCCAGGTCGAACAGCACGACAGGCACGCGCACGTTGACGAGGTGGGCCGCGATCTGCGCGCCCATCACGCCGGCGCCGAGCACGGCGACCTTCTTCACTTGAAATCGGGACATGTTGGTTGGTGTTTCTTGGATTGATTGCGCGCAGGCTTGCGGTGTCGGTTACTGCGCCCGCGTCCAGGTCTGCGTGCGCCAGAACGGCCCGAGGTAACCACGCACCTCGAGCTTCTTGCCGCCGTCGATGGGCGTGAAGCTGGCGCGGTATTCCTTGCCGTTCTCGGGGTCGAGGATCTTGCCGCCTTCCCAGACGTCCTTGCCTTCGGCCTTCTTGCCGCCGCGGATGATCTCCAGGCCGGTGATGGGCTTGCCCTTGCGGTCGTCGCTGCATTCGTCGCAGGTCGCGTCGGGCTTGGCGTCCTTTTTGAGCGACTTCTCGATGCGGCCGCTGAGCGCGCCGTTGTTCTCGGCGATGCGGATCTCGGCCTTGACCTCGCCGGTCTTGTCGTCGGCATTGCGCCACATCCCCACGGGGGTGCTCTGCGCCATGGCCGTGGCGGACGTGGCGAGGAAGACGAAGGCTGCAAGCGTCGATTTCATGGGCGGCTCCCGGAGTGAACGTTGAAGGAAGACGAAGACCTTAGGCCAGCGCTGCGTCGGTGTCCATCAGCACCTTGCTGCCGGCGCGCGCGGTGCGCATCAGCGTCGCGGTCTCGGGGAACAGCTTGGCGAAATAGAAGCGCGCGGTCTGCAGCTTGGCCACGTAGAACGGGTCGGTCGGCTTGCCTTCAGATTCAGCGGCGGCGATCTGGCGCAGCGCCACCTGCGCCATGCGGGCGAACAGGTAGCCGAACACGAAGTGGCCGGCCACGCGCAGGTAGTCGACCGCGGCGGCGCCGACTTCATCGGGGTTCTGGAAGCCCTTGAAGCCGATCTCGGTGGTGAACTTGGTGAGCTGGTCGCCGAGCATCGCGATCGGGTTGATGAACTCGGCCATCTTCTCGTTCACGCCCTCTTCTTCCACCAGCTTCGCGACGAGCTTGCCGAACTTCTTCAGCGACGCGCCGTTGTTGCCCAGCACCTTGCGGCCCAGCAGGTCCAGCGACTGGATGGTGTTGGTGCCTTCATAGATCATGTTGATGCGGTTGTCCCGCACGAACTGCTCCATGCCCCATTCCTTGATGAAGCCGTGGCCGCCGAACACCTGCATGCAGGCGTTGGTCGAGATGTGGCCGTTGTCGGTGATGAAGGCCTTGACGATGGGCGTGAGCAGCGCCACCAGTTCGCCCGAGTCCTTGCGCACCTTCTCGTCGGGGTGGTTGTGCTCCTTGTCGAGCAGCAGCGTGCAGAAGATCTGCAATGCGCGGCCGCCCTCGGCATAGGCCTTGGCGGTCAGCAGCATCTTGCGCACATCGGGGTGCACGATGATCGGGTCGGCTTCCTTGTCCTTGGCCTTCACACCCGACAGCGAGCGCATCTGCAGGCGGTCCTTCGCGTAGGCCAGGGCGTTCTGGTAGGCCACTTCGGTGAGGCCCAGCGACTGGTTGCCCACGCCCAGGCGGGCGGCGTTCATCATCACGAACATCGCGGCCAGGCCCTTGTTGGGCTCGCCCACCAGCGTGCCGGTGGCGCCTTCGATCACGATCTGCGCGGTGGCGTTGCCGTGGATGCCCATCTTGTGCTCGAGGCCCGCGCAGAAGATCGGGTTGCGATCGCCGAGCGAGCCGTCGGCCTTCACCTTGTACTTGGGCACCACGAACAGGCTGATGCCCTTGCTGCCCTTTGGCGCGTCCGGCAGGCGGGCCAGCACCAGGTGGATGATGTTGCTCGTCATGTCGTGCTCGCCGGCCGAGATGAAGATCTTGCTGCCGGTGATGCGGTAGGTGCCGTCGGGCTGCGGCTCGGCCTTGGTGCGCAGCAGGCCGAGGTCGGTGCCGCAATGGGGTTCGGTCAGGCACATGGTGCCGGTCCATTCACCGCTCGTGAGCTTGGGCAGGTAGGTCTTCTTCTGCTCGTCGGTGCCGTGGGCCACCAGCGCCTCGTAGGCGCCGTGCGAGAGGCCGGGATACATGGTCCAGGCCTGGTTGGCGCTGTTGAGCATCTCGAACAGGCACTGGTTCACCACGAACGGCAGGCCCTGGCCGCCGAAGGCGGGGTCGCACGACAGCGCGGGCCAGCCGCCTTCGACGTACTTGCCATAGGCTTCCTTGAAGCCCTTGGGCGTCTTCACTTCGTGGGTGGTCTTGTCGAGCGTGCAGCCTTCTTCGTCGCCGCTGATGTTGAGCGGGAACGTGACCTCGGCGGCGAACTTGCCGGCCTCTTCGATCACCGCGTTGATGGTGTCGGCATCGGTCTCGGCATGAGCCGGCAGCGCCTTGAGTTCCTCGGCGACGTTGAGCACTTCGTGCAGCACGAATTGCATGTCGCGCACGGGTGGGTTGTAGGTAGGCATCCGGAACTCTCCTGGTCGAAGCTAGATAGAAAAAGAAAAGGGCAAGAACGAAACGAAAACGGCGGCGCGCCTGGCTCAGCGCACGGGCTTGAGGCGGCGGCCGGGGGGCGGCGCGGCGTCGTCGGCCCTGGGCGCATCGGGCGTGGCGCTGCGCGCGAGGATGTTGTCGAAGCCGACGTTGGCGCGGCCGATGGAACCGGGCACCTGCAGGAAGCGCGCCTCGTAGTGCAGCGCGAGGATCAGGCCGTGGATCTCGAACGCCACCTGGCGCTCGTCGGCGTCGGCGCGCAGATGGCCTTCGCTTTGCGACTGCACGATGGCGCGCAGCACGGCGGCCTGCCAGATGCTGACCGACTCGACCAGCGCATCGCGCACCGGGCCGGGACGGTCGTCGAATTCGGAAGCGCCGCTGATGTAGATGCAGCCCGAGTCGATCTCGGTCGACGTGCGCTTCATCCAGTTGGCGAACATGGCGCGAAGGCGCGGGAGGCCGCGCGGCGCCTTGAGGGCGGGAAAGAAGACTTCCTGCTCGAACCGTGCGTGGTATTCGCGCACCACCGAGATCTGCAGTTCCTCGCGCGAGCCGAAGTGGGCGAACACGCCCGACTTGCTCATCTTGGTGATCTCGGCCACGGCGCCGATGGACAGGCCCTCGAGCCCGATCTGCGCAGCCAATGCCAGTGCGGCATCGACAATCACGGCCTTGGTCTGCTGGCCCTTCTGGGCAGCGCGGGCCGGCTTGGCGGAAACGGCATTGACAGCCATCGTGGAGCTCCGAATAAAACGAACGGTCGTTCTATTTTTGCAGAAGCTTCGCGCTTTTGGCTTTCAAAGTCCTTTAGTTATTGAAGGTTAATTGAACCGGCCGGACGCGGCAAGGGGCCGCATCCGGCTCCTTGCCGGTCAGAACTCCTGCGACACCGGCCGCACGACCACTTCGTTGATGTCAACGTTCGCCGGTTGCTCGACCGCATAGACCACCGCGCGGGCGATCGCGTCCGACGGAATCTGGTTGGCGTCGTAGAAGGCCTTCACGCCGGCCGCGCTCTCGGCGTCGCTGCTGCCGAACTTCAGTTCCGACTCCACCGCGCCGGGCGAGACCACGGTCACGCGAATGCCGGTGTTGCCCATTTCCACGCGCAGCCCTTCGGAGATGGCGCGCACCGCGTGCTTGGTGGCGCTGTACACGGTGCCGATGGGCGTGAACACCTTGATGCCGGCGATCGACGCCACGTTCAGGATGTGGCCGCCGCCCTGCGCCTGCATGCGCGGCAGCACCGCGGCAATGCCGTACAGAACGCCCTTGATGTTGACGTCGATGGTGCGGTCCCACTCGTCGACCTTGAGCTTCTCGATGGGCGACAGCGGCATCACGCCCGCGTTGTTGACCAGCACGTCGATGCGGCCGAAGGCCTCGACGGTGGCCGCCGCCAGTTGCTCGAGGTCGGCGCGCTTCGACACGTCGGTGGCCACGGCAATGGCCTCGCCGCCGGCTTCGCGGATCTCGGCGACCAGCTTCTCCAGGCGGTCGGTGCGGCGCGCGGCCAGCACCACCTTCGCGCCGCGGGCGGCCAGGTGGCGCGCCGTCGATTCGCCGATGCCGCTGCTGGCGCCGGTGACGATGGCGACCTTGCCCTTGATGTTGTCTTGAACGGATGTCATGGAGTTTCCTTTCGGGGTGGTTGAACGCGGTGTGTTGAAGAAGTGCATGCAGTGTGGAAAATCCACGCGTTCCCGTAAATGAAACTCTCACGACTTCAGAATTCCGAAAACAGGAATAGCCAATGTCCAACCGCCTCGAAGCCCTGCGCGTGTTCTGTGCCGCCGCCGATGCCGCCAACTTCCGCGACGCCGCGGTTCGCCTGTCGGTCTCGCCCCAGGTCGTGACGCGCGCGGTGCGGGAACTCGAGGAAGAACTGGGCGAGCCCCTGTTCCACCGCAGCACCCGCGGCGTGCAGCTCACCGACTTCGGCCGCCAGCTCGCGCAGCGCGCGCGCACCGCGGTGGGCGGGGTCGACGCGCTGTTCCACCGCACCGACCGGCGCGCGCTCTCGCAGCATGCGGGCACGGTGCGGGTCACCGCGCCGAATGTCTACGGCCGGCGGCTGATTCCCGAAGCGCTGGCCCCGATGCTGGCTGCGCATCCGGGCCTGGTGCTCGACCTGCGGCTGTCGGAGGAACATGCCGACGTGGTCGACGAGCAGATCGACATCGGCGTGCGCGCAGGCCCGATCCGCGATGCGCGCTTCGTCGCACGCACGGTCGGCCGCATGCAGCTGCGCGTGGTGGCCGCGCCGGCGCTGATCGCGCGCACCGGCATCCCGGAGAACCTCGAGGCGCTGCCCGGCTTTCCGCTCACCGCGCTGCTGGACCGCAGCGCGGGCCGACCCTGGTCGTGGTTCTTCGGCAAGGGAAGGCAGATGCCTGTCGCCGCGCCGGCCTTCATCACCGACGACGTCGATGCGGAGTGCGCAGCCGTGCGCGCAGGGCTGGGCTTCGGTCAGCTCGCGGGGCCGCTGGCCGAGCCGCTGATCGCCGCGGGAGAGCTGGTGGAGGTGCTGCAGGCCGAGGCGCCGGAGTCCTGGCCGATCCATGTGTACCGCTCGCAGCGCGCGCCGGTGCCCGCGCGCGTGCGGCTGGTGTACGACGAGCTGGTGCGCGTGCTGGGCTGACGCACCGTCGCACGTCAGTCGTACTTCTGGCCGGTGCGCATCAGTTCCGGCGTGCCGATCACTTCGTTGAGCGCATCGAAGTCCAGCATCTGCGCGCGCCACGGCTGCGTGGTGCGGTGCTGGTGCAGGCTCGCGTAGTAGCCCTTGAGCGTGTGCACCACCGCGCGCGCCGTGCCGCCCGGGAAGATGGCGATGCGAAAGCCGTGCTTCTGCAGCGCGTCCGCATCCTGGATCGGCGTCTTGCCGCCTTCGACCATGTTGGCGAGCAGCGGCACGCGGTGCGCAAAGCGGCTGCAGGCGGCGTCCATCTGCTCGGGCGAGCGCAGCGCCTCGATGAAGAGCGCATCCACGCCGCATTCGAGGTACGCCTCGGCGCGGTCGAGAGCGGCATCGAGTCCTTCGACCGCCACCGCGTCGGTGCGCGCGAGGATCAGCGTGTCGGCCGACGCGCGCGCATCGAGCGCGGCCTTCAGCTTGCCGACCATTTCGCGCACCGGCACCACGGCCTTGCCGTCGAGATGGCCGCAGCGCTTGGGAAAGGTCTGGTCCTCGATCTGCACCATGGCGGCGCCCGCGCGTTCGAAGCCGCGCACGGTGCGCTGCGTGTTCAGCGCATTGCCGAAGCCGGTGTCGGCATCGACGATCACCGGCAGTTTCACCCGCTCGGTGATGCGCGCGAGCGTGTCGGCCACCTCGGTGAAAGTGGTCAGGCCCACGTCGGAACGCCCGAGCCGGGTGTAGGCGATGGATGCACCCGACAGGTACAGCGCCTCGAAGCCGGCCTGCTCGGCCACCAGCGCGCTCAGCGCGTCGTACACGCCGGGCGCCAGCACGATGTCGTTGCGCGCGAGACGGGTCTTGAAGTTGTGGGTCGTCATGCGGACGCCTCCTTGTGTTGAACGAGCGCGGCAGCGGTGTGCGCCGCGATGTAGCCGCCGGCCACGGCGCTCAGCAGGCCGTTGCCGGAGAGATAGCCCCACACCGCGTCGCCCGACACGCCGCCGGCCGCGCCGCCCGCGGCGAGCAGGTTGGGCAGGGGCGTGCCGTCCTGGCGCAGCACGCGCATGTCGGGTGCGGTGTCGAGGCCGCCCTGGGTGTGGAACAGCGCGCCGGTCACCTTGACGGCGAAATACGGCGCCTCGAGGCCGCGCGCGAACACGCGGCCATCGGCTGCGGGCGCGGCTGTGGGTGCGGGTGCGGGTGCGCTGCCGTGTATCGCATCGAGCGTGGCCTGCAGCACCGCGGCATCGCAGCCGATGCAGTCCGCCAGCGCGGCCACCGAGTCGCAGCGGCGCAGCGCGCCGGCCGCCTCGGCCTCGCAGAAATCGGGAAAGCCGCGCGCGAGCGCGAGAAGCGGCGTGTCGAACACGTTCCACGCGATGCCGCCCGGCTGCGCCAGCACATGCACCGCGGCTTCGGAGTAGCCCTGCGTCTCGTCGTGGAAGCGCCGGCCTTCGGCGTTGATCTGCACGCCGCCTTCCATCATCACGGCCCACGACATCAGCGCGCCCTGCGGCGTGACCCACGAGCCGTGCCCCTGGTAGCCGCCCAGGTCGCGCAGCCGCGCGCCCAGCGACTCGCCCCAGAGAATGGCGCTGCCGTCGTTGCCCACGTGCCCGCCGAAGGTGGCCTCGGCCATCTCGGGCAGCAACGCGCGCACCATGTCCGCGTTGCCGCCGAAGCCGTTGCACGCCAGCAGCAGCGCGTCGCAGCCCAGCGATTCGCGCGTGCCGTCGGGGCGCAGGTAGTCGATGCCGACCACCCTGTCGCCCGCATCGAGCACCAGCGTGTCGACCACGGCCTGCGTCAGCACCGGAATGCCCGCGGCTTCCGCGGCCGCCTGCAGCGCGGCCATCAGCGCGGCGCCGGTCTTCTGCGGCAGCGCGTGCATGCGGTGCACGCTGTGGCCGGGGTAGAGAAAGCCGTCGAGCAGCATCCATTGCAGCCCGTGCCGCTCCTGCAGCGCGTCGAGCGCCGGGCCGATGGCTTTCGCATAGGCCTCCACCAGCGCGGGCGCCGCGCGGCCGTGCGCCTTGGCCTGGATGTCGGCGGCAAAGCGCGCGGCGCTGTCGTCCGCCACGCCGTGCGCGCGCTGCACGCGCGTGCCGGGTGCGGGAATGAAGCCGGAAGACAGCGCCGTCGAGCCGCTCGGCAGCGCGTCGCGTTCGAGCACCACGCAATCGATGCCCGCGTCGGCCAGCATCAGCGCCGCCGTGAGGCCGCTGGCCCCGCCGCCGACGATGGCCACGGCCGTGTACACCTCGGCGTCGACCGCGTCGGCGCGCCGGACGGTTCTGGCTGGTGCGGTCATGCCAGAGATGCGATGAAGGGCGCGCAGTCCGTGACCTCGGCCACGTTGCGCATGTCGGCCAGCGAGGTGTTGTGCCGCTCCTCGCCGAAGGCCGCACAGCCGTCGCCCAGCACCAGTGTGCGGTAGTCGCGCATGTGCGCGTCGCGCACCGTGCTGGCCACGCCGCCGTTGGTGACGATGCCGCACACCGCCACGGTGTCGATGCCCGCGCGGCGCAGCACCCAGTCGAGCTGCGTGTTGAAGAAGGCCGAGTACGCCACCTTGCTGACCGTGACGTCGACCAGCCCCGCGAGCGCATCGACGTTCGCCTGGCCCCAGCTGCCGGGCGCGAAGTCGCCCTTGGCCAGGTACGGGCGCAGCGCCTTCAGGTGCGGCGAGACCATCGGCTCGCCCTTCGCGTCGGGCCACAGCGTGAACTGGCTCGCCACCACCAGTCCGCCGCTCGCCTTCAGCGCGCGCGCCACGGCGGCCACGCGCTCAGGCAGCAGCAGCGCGGGCGGGTTGGTGTCGCCACCGCGCGCATACGCGCCCTTGGCATCGAGAAAGTCGTTCTGCAGGTCGATGACGACCAGCGCCGTCTTCGCCGGGACGATCTTGGTGCCCGCGCTCATGACGGCCTCACCAGCAGGTTGCCGTGTGCATCGACCTCGGCATGGAAGCCGGGTTCGAGCCACACGGTGGTGTCGGCCTGCTCGAGGATGGCGGGGCCGTCGATGCGCGCGGCCACCGGCAGTTCTAGGCGCGCGTAGCGCACCGCGTCGTGCCACTGGCCGTGATGGAACACCCGCTGCGTGCCCAGCGGCGCGGTGCTGCCCTCGCCTTCGGGCGCCAGCACCTTCAGGTCGAACTTGGGCCGCACGCCGATGCGCGCGTAGCGCAGGTTCATCACGCGGATCGCGATGCCGTCGAGCACACGGCCGAACGCAGCGGTGTACGCGGCTTCGAAGGCGGCGCGGATGGTCGCGGTCGTGAGCGGCTTCGTGCCCGCATCGGCCAGCACCACCGGCAGCGTGTGCGTCTGGCCGGCGTAGAGCATGTCGAGCGCAACGACTTCGCGCACTTCGTCGAAGCGCACGCCCGACGAATCGAGCCGCTGCTGGCAGCTCGCGGCCAGCTCGTCGATGCGGTGCTGCAGGTCGGCCACGTCGAGGTCGGCCAGCGGCTTGTTGATGGTCTGCACCGCGTCGTGGCGCATGTCCGCAATGACGCAGCCCAGCGCCGAGGTCACGCCCGGATAGCGCGGCACGATGCCGGTGGCCACGCCCACCTCGCGCATCATCGCGCACACATGCAGTGCGCCGCCGCCGCCGAAGGGCATGTAGGCGAAGCGGCGCGGATCGTGCCCGCGCTCGATCGACACGAGCCGAATGGCGCCCGCCATGCGCGCGTTCGCCACCGTGAGGATCGCCTCGGCAGCGGCATGCACGTCGAGGCCCAGCGGGCGCGCGACGTGTTCCTCGATGGCCTGGCGCGACTTCTGCGCGTCGAGCGCCGCGAGCAGCCCGCCGCCCAGCGGACGGTCCGCCGCGATGCGGCCCAGCAGCACGTTGGCATCGGTCACGGTCGGGCGCATGTTGCCGCGGCCGTAGCAGGCCGGGCCGGGCACGCTGCCCGCCGACTCGGGGCCGACCTGCAGCATGCCGCTCGCATCCACCGAGGCGATGGAGCCGCCGCCGGCGCCGATGGTCTCGATCTGGATCATCGGCGAGCGGATCACCATGCCGAACTCGATGGCGGTCTGCGCGGCCAGTGCCGCCTCGCCGTTCGCCACCAGCGACACGTCGAAGGAGGTGCCGCCCATGTCGCCGGTGATCGCATTCGGAAAGCCCGCCGCCCGCGCGATCGCCGCGCAGGCGATCACGCCGGCCGCCGGGCCCGACAGCGCCGTGCGCACCGGCAGGTCGCTCGCGGTCTGGCGCGACATCACGCCGCCGTTGCTCTGCACCACCAGCAGCTCGCCGCCGAAGCCCTGCGCACGCAGATCCGATTCGAGCCGGCCTAGATAGCTGCCCACCACCGGCTGCAGCGCCGCGTTGAGCGTGGCGGTCGAGCAGCGCTCGAACTCGCGGATCTCGGGCAACACCTCGCTGGCCGAAGTCACGTGCGGGTTGGGCCAGAGTTCGCGCACCGCGGCCACGGCCAGGCGCTCGTTCTCTGGGTTGGCGTAGGTGTTGATGAAGAACACGCACACCGCCTCGCAGCCGGCTTCGAGCAGCGAGCGCGCCTCGGCGCGCACCTGTTCGAGGTCGACCGCGGTGTGCAGCGTGCCGTCGGCCAGCACGCGCTCGTCGACCTCGCGGCGCAGGTCGCGCGGCACCACGGGCAGGAAGCTGCCGCGCAGGCCCCAGGTCTGCGGGCGGTCGCGGCGGCGCATCTCGAGCACGTCGCGAAAGCCGCGCGTGGTGATGATGCCGGTGCGCGCCACCTTGCGCTCGAGCAGCGCGTTGGTGCCGACGGTGGTGCCGTGCACGATGGTGGCGATGGCCGCGGCGGAATCCGCCACGCGCGCCACGCCGTTCATGAAGCCGCGCGCTTCCTCGCCGCGCGTGGAAGGCACCTTGACGATGCGCGCGCTGCCGTTGGCTTCGTCGAGCACGAAGAGGTCGGTGAAGGTGCCGCCGACATCGACGCCGACGACAAGGGAGTTACCAGGGGAAGTCATTTGGATGCTTTCTTTGTCGTGTCGCTGCTCACATAGCCCATGGCCGCATCGGCCGCGCGTTGCGCGGGCTGCCGCTCGGCGGCAGGGCCCCAGCCGCCGCCGCCGGGCGTTTCCAGGCGCACGCGCTCGCCGCGCGCCAGCGTGATGCCGCGCATCTTCGACACCATGGGCGGCGTGTGCCACTCGCCCGCGTTCTCGTAGCTGAAGACGTTGACCGCGCCGTCGCCGCCGCCCGCAATGCCCTTGGGCGGCGAGGTGCCGCGCTCGCCGAAGACGAACACCTCGGCGTCCTTCTCGAGCAGCTCGATCTCGTAGACGGCGCCCAGGCCGCCGCGGTGCTGGCCGTCGCCGCCGGAGCCGGCGCGCAGCGACCATTCGGTGAAGCGCACCGGGTAGGCGGCCTCCAGAATCTCCAGCGGCGGGATCGTCGCGGTCGAGATCGGCGCATTGCCGTGCGCGAGCCCGTCACCACCCGAGTGGCCGCCATGGCCGCCGCCGAAGAAGCTGAACATCACCCAGCGCTGGCCTTCGCGGCCCTTGTCGCTGCGGTGGCCGGCGATCGACAGTGCGTTGATGGTGCCGTAGGCCTGCGCCACGGCGCGCGTCGGGTCGGCCTGCGCGGCGGCGCTGAAGATCACGTCGATCATGCGCAGGATGGTCTCGGTGTAGCCGCCCACCGGGCGCGGGCGCTCGGCGCTGATCACCAGCCGGTCGGGAATGACGAAGTCCACCGCGTCGAGCACGCCGGCATTGGCAGGCACGTCCGGAAACAGGTGCTTGAGCGCCACGTAGCAGGCCGCCACCGCAGTGGCGCGCGAGATGTTCACCGGGCCTGCGCACTGCGCGGAGGTGCGCGAGAAGTCGAGCGTGAGCCGGTCGCCGGCCACCGTCATGTCGAGCGCGATGGTCAGCGGCTCGTTGACGATGCCGTCGTTGTCCAGCACGTCCTCGAAACTGTAGCGGCCGTCGGGCAGCGAGGCGATGTGCGAGCGCATCAGGCGCAATGCACGGCCGCGCAGCTCGCCCAGCGCGTTCAGCACCAGGTCGTCGCCGTATTCGTCGAGCAGGCCGTTCAGCCGCTTCGCGCCGAGTTCCAGCGCGGCGAGCTGGCCGTTCAGGTCGCCCCACAGGCTGTCGGGCAGGCGGGTGTTGGCCTGCAGGATGGCGAGCACGTCGCGGTCGAGCACGCCCTCGCGCACGATTCGCACCGGCGGGATCTGCACCGCCTCCTGCCAGCATTCGGTGGCCGCGGGGTTGTAGTTGCCGGGCACCGCGCCGCCCACGTCGTGCCAGTGCGCGGCCGAGGCCATGTGGCAGTACAGCTTGCCGTTGCGAAAGAAGGGCTTCACCAGCTTGAAGTCGTTGGCGTGCGTGCCGCCGTCGTAGGCATCGTTGCTGATCCAGATGTCGCCGTCGCGCATGCCGCCGCGCGGCTCGGCCGCCTTCACGGTGGCGCGCACCGCAAAGGCCATGGCGCCCACGAACACCGGCAGGCCCGACTTGCCCTGCACCAGCGTGTCGCCGGTGGAGGCGTCATACAGGCCGTGGCAGGCGTCGTGCGCCTCGGCAATGATGGGATTGAACGCGCTGCGGTAGAGCGTGGCGTCCATCTCGTCGGCCACCTGCTCGAGGCGGCCGCGCAGCACGGCGAGCGTGACGGGGTCGATGGTTGTGGCGGAAGAAGGATCAGGCATCGGAGGCTTTCTTGAAGGCGGGGCGGCCAGTGCGCAGGCGCAGCTGGTTCAACAGTCCGCCGGCGCGGACCATGTCCATGAGGAATCCGGGCACCGGCTCGCAGGCCAGGCGCTTGCGTCCGGGCATGACGATCTCGGGCGCCGTGGTGTCGAGCGCGACCTGGTCGCCCTCGCTCAGCGTCTCGGCCTCGGCGCAGGTCAGCAGCAGCAGGCCCACGTTGAAGGCGTTGCGGAAATACAGCCCGCTGTACGACGGCGCGATCACCGCCGCCACGCCCAGGTGCACCAGCACGGCCGCGGCCTGCTCGCGAGAGGAGCCGATGCCGAAGTTGGGGCCGGCCACGAGCACGTCGCCGCGTTCCACGCCGGCGGCGAAGTCGGGGCGGATGGCTTCCAGGCAGTGCTTCGCGATGATGTCGATGCCGTGCTTCATGGCATGGCCCGGCGCCAGCAGGTCGGTGTCGATGTCGGCGCCCAGGCGCCACACGCGGTGGGTCGCTCGTGTCACGCTCATGCCAGCACCTCGCGCGGGTCGGTCACGCGCCCGCGCAATGCGGAGGCCGCCACGGTGTAGGGCGAGCCCAGGTACACCTGCGCGGTGGGCGAGCCCATGCGGCCCTTGAAGTTGCGCGCGGTGGTCGAGATGACGGTGATGTCGTCGCCCATCGGGTCGCCATAGCCGGAGCAGGCGCCGCACGCGGTCGGAAACAGCTCCGCGCCCGCATCCATCAGTACCTGCAGCACGCCCTCGACGCGCGCCTGCTCCTGGTCCTGGATGCTGGCGGGCGCGACGATCAGCCGGATGCCCGCCGCCACCTTGTGCCCGCGCAGCACCTGCGCCGCAGCGCGCAGGTCGTCGAGCTTGGCGCCGGTGCACGCGCCGATGTAGGCCACGTTTACCGGCGTGCCGGCGTACTGGCTCACGCCGAGCGAGTTGGCGGGGCTGTGCGGCGCGGCCACGTGCGGCTCGAGCGTGGCCGCGTCGAAGCGGTGGCGCGTGAGCTCGGCGCAGTCGTCGGTGAACCACGCCGCGGTGTCCGCCGGCGGTGCGCCGGCTTCGGCGAGGTAGGCGGCGGTGGTGGCGTCGGGCGCGATCAGCCCGGCCTGCGCGCCGAGCTCGGCGCTCATGTTCGACAGCGTCATGCGCTCCTGCATCGACAGCGCCTTCACCGCGGGCCCGGCGAATTCCACCGCCTGGTAGCGCCCGCCGTTCATGCCGAAACGGCCGATCATGTGCAGCATCATGTCCTTCGCGGTCACGCCCGCGGGCAACGTGCCGTCCCACCACATCTGGAGCGTCTCGGGCACGCGCAGCCAGATCTCGCCGGTGACGACCACGCCGAGCATCTCGGTGCTGCCCACGCCGAACATGTAGGCGCCGAAGGCACCGCCCGTGGGCGAATGCGAGTCGCCGCCCACGCATAGCATGCCGGGGCGGATATGGCCGTGCTGCGGCACCACCACGTGGCAGATGCCCTGGCTGTCGTACACGTGCGGCAGCTGCTGGTCGCGCGCCCAGTCGCGCGCGATGCGCACGATGCGGCGCGAGTCGTCGTCGCGCTCGGGCACGTAGTGGTCCATCACCAGCACGATGCGCGAACGGTCCCAGATCTGCGCGCCCAGCTCCTCGAGCATCGGCTTGAGGCGGCGCGGGCCCGAGGAGTCGTGGAACATGGCGAGGTCGACGCTGCAGGTCACGATCTCGCCGACCGCCACGTGCGCGCGTCCGCTGGCGCGCGCGATGAGCTTCTGCGCCAGCGTCTGCGGTGGTGCCGCGTCGGGCGCGCGCAGGGGTGTGTAGGGCGTCATTCCGGCTTGGCTCCGGAGAACTTCACGACCTTGGCCCAGCGCGGGATCTCGCTCTGCACGAAGGCGGTGAACTGTTCGGGCGAGTTGCCCACCGGGATGGCGCCTTCGGTGTCCAGCCGCTTGAGCATGTCGGGCTGCTGCAGTGCATGGCGCGCCGCGTCGCTGAGCTTGCGCGACACGTCGGCCGGCATGCGCGCCGGGCCGAACAGGCCGAACCAGGCGCTCGACTCGTAGCCGGGCAAGGCTTCCGCGATGGCCGGCACGTCGGGGAACGCCGGCAGCCGCTTGGCCGTAGTGACGCCCAGCGCCTTGAGCTTGCCGGCCTGGATGTGCGCCTTGACGTTGCCCACCGCGGCGAACATCAGCTGCACCTGGCCCGCGAGCAGGTCCTGCACGGCCGGTGCGGTGCCCTTGTAGGGGATGTTCACGATGTCCACGCCCGACTGCATCTTGAAGGCCTCGCCCGCCATGTGCAGCGACGAGCCCACCGCGCCGATCGCGAAGTTGAGCTGGCCCGGCTTCGCTTTGGCGAGCGCGATCAGCTCGCGCACGTCCTTCACCGGCAGCGAGGGGCTGGCCACCAGGATCGACGGCGAGGTCGCCACGCAGGTGAGCGCGGTGAAGTCCTTCACCGGATCGAAAGGCAGCGTGGGGTACAGCGTGGCGTTGATGGCATGGCTGGTGAAGCTCATCAGCAGCGTGTTGCCGTCGGGCGCGGCCTTGGCCACGGCATCGGCGGCGATGTTGCCGCCCGCGCCGGGCTTGTTCTCGACGATGACGGTGCGGCCCAGCGCGGGGCCCATGCTGACGGCGAGCGAGCGCGCCAGCGTGTCGGTGGAGCCGCCGGCGGGCGCGCCGACGAGGATGCGCACGGGGGCGTTGCCGATCTGTGCACGCACGCCCGCGGCGAAGGCCAGTGCGGCGGGTGCGATGAGGATGTCGCGGCGATGGATCATGGGGTTTCCTTTGTGTCTCGTTGTTCGCTTGTTCGTTCTGCGTGGCGTTCAGAGCCCGAGGTAGGCGCGCCGCAGTTCGTCGCTGCCCAGCAGCGCGTCGGGCTTGCCCGAGAAGCGCACGCTGCCGTTCTCCAGCACGTAGGCGCGGTCGGCGATCTCCAGCGACTGGCCCACGTTCTGCTCGACCAGCATCACCGCCAGGCCGCCGTCGCGCAGCTCACGGATGAGCGTGAACATCTCTTCCACCAGCAGCGGCGACAGGCCGAGCGAGGGCTCGTCGAGGATCAGCAGCACCGGCTCGGCCATGAGGCCGCGCGCGATGGCCAGCATCTGCTGCTCGCCGCCGCTCATCGTGCCGGCGTGCTGCGCCGCGCGCTCGCGCAGCCGCGGGAAGATGTGGAACATCTTCTCGATGTTGGCCGCGCGGCGTTCACGCGCGCGGGTGAAGGAGCCGAGCTCGAGGTTCTCGAGCACGCTGAGGTTGGGGAACACCTTGCGGCCTTCGGGCACCTGGATCAGCCCGGCCTTGACCACGTCGCGGTAGTGCGCGCCAGTGAGGTCCTTGCCGTCGAAGCGCACGCTGCCGCTCCAGGTGGGCGTGAGGCCGCAGACGATCTTGTTGAGCGTCGACTTGCCCGCGCCGTTGCTGCCCAGCAGCGCGACCATCTCGCCGGCGTTCACCTGCAGGTCCACGCCGCGCAGCACTTCCACGCGGCCATAGCCGCCGCGCAGGCCCTGGATGTCGAGCAACGCGGTCATGCGGACACCCCCGCTGCAGCCTTGCGCAGGCGCGCCGCCGTGCCATGGCCCAGGTAGGCCTCGACGACGCGGTCGTCGGAGGTGACCTGCGCCGGGTTGCCCTCGGCGATCAGCTGGCCCTGCGCCAGCACCCAGACATGCTCGGCGAGGTTCATCACCGCCTGCATCACGTGTTCGATCATCAGCACGGTCACGCCGCTGTCGGCGATGCCGCGCACCACCGGCATCATCTCGGCGATCTCCTGCGGGTTGAGGCCTGCGAGCACTTCGTCGAGCAGCAGCAGGCGGGGCCGCGTGGCGAGCGCGCGGGCGAGTTCGAGCCGCTTGCGGCCGGCCACGGTGAGGTCGGACGCCGGCTTGTCGAGCTGGGGTGCGAGGCCCACGCGCAGCGCCACGGCCTCGGCACTGGCCAGCGCCTCGGCACGGTTGCGCACATGCAGGTGTGCGCCGACGGCGATGTTCTCGCGCACGGTCTGCGCGGCGAAGGGCTTCACGATCTGGAAGGTGCGCGTCATGCCGAGCACCGCGTTGCGGTGCGGCTCGTGGCCGGTGATGTCCTGGCCGGCGAAGCGCACGCTGCCGGCGTCGGGCTTCAGGAAGCCCGACATCAGCGCGAACAGCGTGGTCTTGCCCGCCCCGTTCGGGCCGATCAGCGCCGTGAGGCTGCCCTCGCGCACCGCCAGGCTGACGTTCTGCACGGCCTTCAAGCCGCCGAAGGAGCGCGAGACGCCCTCGAGTTTCAGCAACGGCTCAGTCATGCTTGCCCCCCTTCGCGTTCCACAGCTGCCGCACCGACAGCCCGAGCCCCGCGACGCCGCGCGGCAGGAAGATCACGATGAGCACGAGTACCGTGCCGTAGATGACCATGTTGATGCCCGGCAGCTCGCCGAACAGGTTGCGCGTGACGTCCGACAGCAGGTGCAGCACGGCCGCGCCGAGCACCGGGCCCCACAGCGTGCCCATGCCGCCCACGATGGCCGCGACCAGCGCCTCCACCGAGGTGACCGAGCCGTAGGCGATGCCCGCGTCGATGTACTGGAACACCTGCACGTAGAACGCGCCGGCTGCGCCCATGAAGGCCGCCGACAGGCCGATGGCCGCGAGCTTGACGCGGAACGGGTTCACGCCCACGGCGCGCGCGGCATCCTCGTTGTCGCGCACGGCCTGCAGGTAGGCGCCGAAGCGGCCGTTGCGCAGCCACCAGGTGACGAGCAGCGCCACCACCACCATCGCCAGCACCACCCACAGGTAGCCGGCGCGCGAGGCGAACTGCATGTTGCCCACCGACTCGCGCAGCGGCACCATCAGGCCGACGCCGCCGCCGGTGAACGGCACCGAGGTCGCGACGATGCGGAACACTTCGGCAAAGGCCAGCGTGACCAGCGCGAAGTACGAACCCTTGAGGCCGTAGCGGAAGGTGAGCGCGCCGACGAACAGGCCCACCAGCGCCGCGCCGGCAATGGCCATCGGCAATGCCACCCAGGCATTGATGCCGCCCTGCAGCTGCGCGATCGCCTGGATGTAGGCACCCGTGCCGAAGAACAGCGCATGCCCGAACGAAAACTGCCCGCCGAAGCCGCCGAGGATGTTCCAGGCCTGCGCGATGAGCGTGGCGTAGAGCGCCATCATCACGAAGTTGAGCATCACGCCCGACCGGGTGAACAGCGGCACGCAGCCGATGACCACGGCGAAGAGCGCGATGCAGAGAAGTTGATTGCGCCCGGCCTTCATGCTCTGGCTCCGAACATGCCCTGCGGCCGGAACAGCACGACACCGATGAAGATCGCGAAGATGCCCAGCTGGCCGAGCGACTCGCCCAGGTACAGGCCGCCGAGCGACTCGACCACCCCGATCAGGAAGCCGCCGATGAGCGCACCCACGAAGCTGCCCATGCCGCCGAGCACGACGATGGTGAAGGCGACCAGCACGAAGCCGCCGCCCACCTGCGGGTTGACGTAGTAGGCCGGCAGCAGGAAGCACGCCGCCGCACCGAGGCATGCGAGGCCGATGCCGAAGCTCATCGCGTACACGTGGTCGACGTCGATGCCCATGAGCTTGGCGCCCTCCTTCTCCTTGGCCACCGCGCGGATGGCGCGGCCCAGGTCGGTGCGCCCCATGATCCAGAACAGCACACCCGAGACCACCAGCGCGCCCGCGAAGGCGACGAGCTTGGGCACCGCGATCATGGCGGGGCCGATGGCCACGGTGCTCAGCGAATACGCGGTGTCGATGCTGCGCGTGTCCGACTTGAAGAACAGCAGCGCGAGGTTCTCCATGACGATGGCGATGCCCAGCGTGGCGAGCAGGATGTTCTCGTCCTTGCCGTGGCCGGCGCGGTTGATGACGACGCGCTGCAGCGCATAGCCGAGCACGAACATCCCGGCGATCGCGATGGGCAGCGCCAGGTAGGGGTCGATGCCCAGGCGCTCCTTGAGGAAGTACACGGCGTACAGCGCCAGCATCAGGCTCGCGCCGTGCGCGAAGTTGATGATGTGCAGCACGCCGTAGATCAGCGTGAGGCCGACCGCGATCAGCGCATACACGGCGCCTGTCGTCAGTCCGTTGAGGATCGACGGGAAGAGGATGTTGATGTCTGGCATGGGCTGGCAGGTGCTTGGCTGCTTGTCTCTCTGTGCGCTGTTCTAGGGGCGTGCGACTCCACCGGACTCCGCGTGTATCCGGAATCCGTCGAATCGCTTCATGGGATGTGGCTTCCCGCTGTCCGGCTCAGGCCTTGAGCGGGAAGATGGGATCGACCTCGCGGTAGTCGCGCGGAATGATCACCTTGATGTCGTTCTTCACCACCTGCGTCATGAGCGGCTGCGCGCCCTCGTTCTGGCCGTTGACGAACTTCGTCGGGCCGTACGGCATGATGTGGTTCGAGAAGGTGCTCTTCTCCAGCGCATCGACGATGGCGGCGCGCTCGGTCGACCTGGCGCGCTCGATGGCATCGGCCAGCAGCCACATCGAGGTGTAGGTCATGAAGACCTCGTAGCTGAAGAACTGGCCCTTGGCCTCCACACGCTTGCGCAGCTCCTGCGAACGCTTGTCCTTCGGATTGAACCAGTGGTTGCAGTCGATGATGCCGTTGGCCGCGTCCGGAAATTCCTTCACGAACTTGTAGCTCGACGCGGCGCCGCCCAGCACCGAGAAGATCGCCTTGGGCACCACCTTCTGCTGCTGCATGGTGCGCACCAGCAGCGCGTACTCGTTGTAGTAGTTGGCGGGAATGACGATGTCGGGGTTGACCGACTTCATGCGCAGCACGATGTTGTTGAAGTCGCGCGTGGGGTTGGCGTGCTTCACCACTTCTTTCACCTCGAAGCCGTAGCCGGGCAGTTCGCGCGACAGCAGCTGCGCGGTGCCGGCGCCGAAGAGCGATTCCTCGTGCACGATCATCACCGTCTTGGCGGGGCTGCCCGCGGCCTTGTTGAGCACCAGCAGGTTGGCCATGGCCACCTCGGTCGACTTCTTGTAGCCGGGGCCGAAGCGGAAGGTGTTCTTCAGGCCGCGCTCGACGATCTGGTCGGCCACGCCCACGTCGACCACATGCGGCAGGTTGTACTTGGCGGCGGCCTGCGTGGTGGCCAGGCAGATGGCCGAGGCGAACGCGCCCACGATGGCCGACACGCCGGCCTCGTTCATCTTCTCGACCTCGGCGGCGCCGGCCTGCGGCTGCGACTGTGCATCGCCCAGCAGCGCCTCGAGCTTCGCGCCGCCGAGCGACTTGATGCCGCCCGCCGCGTTGATGTCCTCGATCGCCATGAGCGCGCCGAGGCGGCACTGCTGGCCCGAATAGGCCAGCGCGCCGGTGACCGGATGCAGCACGCCGACCTTGACGGTCTTCGGCTGCGCGCCGGCGACGAGCGGAAAGGCGACGGCGGTGGCCAGGGCGGCGGACTGCGAGACGAAACTGCGGCGGTTCTGCATGGGGCTTTCCTTTTTCTCTTCAGTTGAACTGGGCTGACACGTCTTTGCTGACCCACACCTTGGCGTCGATGCTGCCCACGCGGGAAAGCTGCATCTCGTAGGTGTAGCGGTCGGGTCGGTAGAAGCCGTGCAGCCACTGCACGGGCCGCTCGTCTTCGTCGTAGATCAGGCGGCGCACCGCCAGCAGGGCCGAGCCGACGGACACGTCGAGGTGCTGCGCCAGCACGTTGTCGGCCAGCCGCGCGGAGATGGTCTGGTGCGCGCGCCCCACCTTGACGCCCGACTCCTCGAGCAGCACCAGGATGGGCTTCTTCGACAGCTCGCGACGGCCGAACCGGCGCGCGATGGTGTCGGGCACGTAGGTGGTGATGTGCGAGAGCGGACCTTCCTTGGTGGAACGCACACGCACGGCCTTCTGCACCGCGTCGCCGAGCTGGAGTTCGAGCGCCTCGGCCACCTGGGTCGACGCCGTGATGGTCGCCACCTCGATCACCCTGACCGAGGTGTGCAGGCCCATGGTGACGAGGTTCTCGAGCAGGCCGCGCAGGTTGGCGCGCTCCATGCTTCGGGTGCCGAGGCCTTCGCCGGTGACGGGCGGCGGAAGCGCGCGCGTGCGGCGGCCCGGATTGCGCTCGATGAGCCCTTCGGAAGCCAGCTGCTCCAGGGCGCGGCGCACCGTGACTCGGGCCACGCCGAATTGCCCCATCAGCGCGAGTTCGCCGGGCAGGCCCTCTGCAAAGCGGCCTTCGTGCAGCTGCTCACGCAACACCAGATAGATCTGGTGGTATTTCGGCAAAGGCATCTGCGACATGCCCTTGATGTTTTTGCAGTTTCAATGTTCTGTCAATGGGACATTTGATGCCCAAGAAAAAGGCGCCCGCAGGCGCCTTCGCAAAAGCGGCAATCCGCTCAGAGCTTGAAGGGCACCACTTCCTGGCGCTGCTCGCCCAGGCCCTCGATGCCCAGGGTCATGACGTCGCCCTTCTTCAGGAACAGCGGCGGCTTCATGCCCATGCCCACGCCCGGCGGGGTGCCGGTGGTGATGACGTCACCGGGCATCAGCGTCATGAACTGGCTCACGTAGCTCACGATCTTGGCCACGCTGAAGATCATGGTCTTCGTGCTGCCGGTCTGCACGCGCTGGCCGTTCAGGTCGAGCCACATCGCGAGCTTCTGGGGGTTCTCGATCTCGTCGCGCGTCACCAGCCAGGGGCCGATGGGGCCGAAGGTGTCGCAGCCCTTGCCCTTGTCCCAGGTGCCGCCGCGTTCGATCTGGTACTCGCGCTCGCTGATGTCGTTGATGGTGCAGTAGCCGGCCACGTAGTCCAGCGCGCTCTTCTGCGACACATAGCGTGCGCGCGTGCCGATGACCACGCCCAGTTCGACCTCCCAGTCGGACTTGACCGATCCCTTGGGCAGCATCACCGGGTCGTTCGGGCCCTGGATGCAGCTGTTGGCCTTCATGAAGACCACGGGTTCCTTGGGCACAGGCAGGCCCGATTCGGCCGCGTGGTCCGCGTAGTTCAGGCCGATGGCGATGAACTTGCCGACGTTGGCCACCGGGCTGCCGAAGCGCGGCTTGCCCTTGACCAGCGGCAGCTTGTCGAGCTTGGTCTTGCGCAGCTTGGCAATGGCGGCGTCGCCCAGCTGGTCGGGTCCGATGTCCTTGACGATGGCGCTCAGGTCGCGCAGCCTGCCGTCGTTGTCGATGAGGCCGGGCTTTTCCTTGCCGGGGTTGCCGTAGCGGACGAGTTTCATGTTTTCCTTTCAGATGAACGTACAAGAATGGTGTGTGGGGCAGTTCCAGAGGGCCGCCGCGCACGGCCGCCCCTGGTCGGGGGAAGGAGAAGCGACACGAAGTGCGCGAAGCCTGGGGGCGAGCATCAGTAAGTGGACCGGCCGCCGGACAGGTCGAAGACCGCGCCGGTGGAGAACGAGCAATCTTCGGTGCAGAGCCAGCCGACCATCGCGGCCACCTCCTCCACCGTGCCGAAGCGGCCCATCGGAATCTTCGAGAGCATGAAGGCGATGTGGTCGGGCGTCATCTGGTCGAAGATGGCCGTCTTCACCGCCGCGGGCGTCACGCAGTTCACGCGGATGCCGGTGTCGGCCAGTTCCTTGCCGAGCGACTTGGTGATGCCGATGACCGCCGCCTTGCTCGCGCTGTAGGCGCTCGCGTTGGGATTGCCGTCCTTCCCCGCCACCGAGGCGATGTTGACGATGCGTCCGTATCCATGGTCGCCCTGCCTGCGCATCTGGGCGACCACCTCGCGGCAGCACAGGAACACGCCGTTGATGTTGACGTCCATCACCTGGCGCCAGTCGTCGACCGGGTAGTCCCACAGCTTCGTGTTGGGGCCGGTGATGCCGGCGCTGTTGACCAGCGCGTCGATGCGCGGCGCATGCGCCAGCGTGGCGGCCACCGCCTTGGCCACCGAGGCCTGCTGCGACACGTCGACGTGCAGCGCGAACGCCTTGTCGCCGAGCGAGCGGGCCGCCTTCAGGGCCGCCTCCTCGTCGCGGTCCCACAGCGTGACGCTGCCGCCCGATGCAACCAGCCGTTGCGCGATGCCGAAGCCGAGCCCCGTGGCGCCACCGGTCACCACGGCGTGGCGGCCATGGAAGTCGAGCTGGTTCATATGGTGATGCCGCCGTCGACCGTGAAGGCCTGGCCGGTGGCGAAGACCGATTCGTCGCTGGCCAGGAACACCACCACCGGCGCGATTTCCTCCGCCTGCGCGAGCCGGCCCATGGGCTGGCGCGCGATGAAGGCCTTGCGCGCCGCGTCGGGGTCGGCGTTGGCGTTGATGCGATCGCCGAGGGACGGCGTATCGACCGTGCCGGGACACACCGCATTGCAGCGGATGCCGCGGGCCACGTAGTCGGCCGCCACGCTCTTGGTGAGGCCGAGCACGGCCGCCTTGGTGGTGCCGTAGACGAAGCGGTTGGGCAGGCCCTTCATGCTCGAGCACACGCTCGCCATGTTGATGATGCTGCCGCGTCCTGCCGCCAGCATGCCGGGCAGCACGGCCTGGATGGTCCACATCTGCGCCCGCACGTTGAGGCTGAAGGCAAACAGCAGGTCGTCGTCGGTGGCTTGCTCGATGGTGCCGTTGTGCACCACGCCCGCGCAGTTGAAGAGGATGTCGAGCGCGGGCAGCTTGCCCACCACAGCGCCGATGGCCGCCTTGTCGAGCACGTCGAGCTTGAGCGCGGTGACGTTGGGCATGCCGGCGTAGCGCTCCAGCAGCGCCTCGTTGACGTCGGTGGCCCACACCTGCGCGCCCTCGGCGGCCATGGCGAGCACGCTGGCATGGCCGATGCCCTGCCCTGCGGCGGTGACCAGTGCGGTCTTTCCCTTCAGTCTCATCGGGGTCTCCTGGGAATTCCTCGGGTTAGGCCCGATGGTGAAGCGGGCGGTGTGGCGTATTCTGAATTGGCCTTACCACTTGTCCAATTCAGGACAACCCTTAAGCCTGCCAAAACGCTTCAGCACTTCATTGCCGCCACATCCGTGCCGATCCAGACCCTCGAACCCCAACGCCTCTACCGCCAGATCGCCGAGCAGCTGCGCGTGCTCATCGGCCAGGGCGAGTTCGCGGTGGGGGCACGCATTCCCGCCGAGCGCGACCTGGCGAAGCAGCTGGGCGTGAGCCGGCCGTCGGTACGAGAGGCGCTGATCGCGCTCGAGGTGGAAGGCTGGGTGGAGATCCGCACCGGCTCGGGCGTTTACGTGCTCGACCGCTCGCACCGCACGGCGGTGCCGGTGAACGGCGCCGGGGCCGGGGCCGAATGGGGACCGCTCGAGATCATCCGCGCGCGCCGGCTGGTCGAAGGCGAGACCGCCGCCACCGCCGCGCAGCACGGCAAGCGAAAGGACGTGGACGCCATGCGCCGCGCGATCCGAATGATGCGCGAGCTCGCCGCCCGCAACGAAGTGCCGCACGAGGGCGACCGCGCCTTCCACCTGGCCGTCGTCAATGCCTGCGACAACGTGGTGCTGACCGAGACGGTACAGGGCTTCTGGGAGTCGCGGCAGGGGCCGATCTTCGCGCGCATGATCGACTACTTCGAGACCATGGACTCGTGGCAGGCCGCCATCGGCGAGCACGAGGCCATCCTGGAAGCGATTGCGGCGCGCGACCCCGGCGCGGCGCGCGATGCCATGCACCAGCACATGGACAAGTTCCACCAGCGATTCAGCGCAAGCTGGCGCCGCACAAGGACGGCCTGAAGCCGGGCGCACCAGCATCCCTCTTCCCGCACACCAGCCAGCACACAGCCAGCCGATCACCATGACCCCCTACATCCGACTCCATCCCGCCGACGACGTCGTCATCGCGCGCTCCCAACTGCTCGGCGGCACCGCCGTCGAAGGCGTGGCCGTGCGCGGCCTCATTCCGCCGGGCCACAAGATCGCGATGCGTGACATCGCGCAGGGCGAGCCGGTGCGCCGCTACAACCAGATCATCGGTTTCGCGAGCAAGCCCATCGGCGCCGGCGAGCACGTGCACACGCAGAACCTGGACATGGGCCCGGACAAGGGCGCCGTCACAAAAGGTTTTGAGCGCGACTATGCCTTCGGCGTCGACGTGAAGCCCACGCCCGCAAGGCGCGAGGCGACCTTCATGGGCATCAGGCGTGCGGACGGCCGCGTGGCCACGCGCAACTACATCGGCGTGCTGACCAGCGTGAACTGCTCGGCCACGGCCGCGCGCGCCATCGCCGACCACTTCTCGCGCAAGACCAACCCGCAGGCGCTGGCCGACTACCCGAACGTCGACGGCATCGTGGCGCTCACGCACGGCACGGGCTGCGGCATGGACACCGAGGGCATGGGCATGCAGATCCTGGAGCGCACGCTCACGGGCTACGCCACGCACCCGAACTTCGCGGGCGTGCTGGTGGTGGGCCTGGGCTGCGAGGCCAACCAGATCAACGCCTGGCTGGCCACGGGCCACCTGGCCGAGGGCGAGAACTTCCGCACCTTCAACATCCAGGACACAGGCGGCACGCGCAAGACGGTCGAGAAGGGCGTGGCGCTCATCAACGAGATGCTGCCGCGCGCCAACGCGGTGAAGCGCGAGCCCTGCAGCGCGGCACACATCACCATCGGGCTGCAGTGCGGCGGCTCGGACGGCTACTCGGGCATCAGCGCCAACCCGGCGCTGGGCGCGGCGGTCGACCTGCTGGTGGCGCACGGCGGCACGGCCATCCTCAGCGAAACGCCCGAGGTGTACGGCGCGGAGCATCTGCTGACGCGACGAGCCGTGAAGCGCGAGGTCGGCCAGAAGCTGGTGGACCGCATCAAGTGGTGGGAGCACTACACGGAGATCAACCAGGGCGAGATGAACAACAACCCCTCGCCCGGCAACAAGGCCGGCGGGCTCACCACCATCCTCGAGAAGTCGCTGGGCGCGGTGGCCAAGGGCGGCACCAGCAACCTGGAGGCGGTGTACGAATACGCCGAGCCCGTCACCGCGCACGGCTTCGTCTACATGGACACGCCGGGCTACGACCCGGTGAGCGCCACGGGCCAGGTGGCCGGTGGCGCCAACCTGATCTGCTTCACCACGGGCCGCGGCTCGGCCTACGGCTGCGCGCCGTCTCCCTCGCTCAAGCTGGCGACCAACTCGGCGCTCTGGCAGCGGCAGGAAGAGGACATGGACATCAACTGCGGCGAGATCGTGGACGGCACGGCGTCGATCCAGGAGATGGGCCAGCGCATCTTCGAGCTGGTGCTGGCCACGGCCTCGGGCGCGCATTCGAAGAGCGAGCAGCACGGCTACGGACAGAACGAGTTCGTTCCGTGGCAGGTCGGCGCAGTGATGTAAACCCGACGACCAAGGACCCGCATGAGTTCCCTCCCCTTTGGCTTCCTGGAAGGCACCGGCTTCGAGCAGCTCGATCCGCGCTTCAAGGGCTGCATTCCCGGCCCCGAGCGCGTGCAGCGCCTGTGGACCGGCGCGCGCTGGTGCGAAGGCCCCGCGTGGTTCGGCGCGCACCGCACGCTGGTGTGGTCGGACATTCCGAACAACCGCATGCTGCGCTACGACGAAGTGAACGGAACGGTCGGCGTCTTCCGCGAGCCGTCGAACAACACGAACGGCAACACGGTCGACCGCCAGGGGCGGCTGGTGAGCTGCGAGCACCTCGCGCGCCGCGTGACGCGCACCGAGCACGACAGCACGGTCACCGTGCTGGCCTCGCACTGGCAGGGCAAGCGGCTGAATTCGCCGAACGACGTGGTCGTGCACTCGGACGGCGCCGTGTGGTTCACCGATCCGAGCTACGGCATCCTCTCGGACTACGAGGGCCTGCGCGCCGACAGCGAGATCGGCGCCTGCCATGTCTATCGCATCGACCCCGCGAGCGGCGAGGTCGAGCGCATGACCGACGACTTCGTGAAGCCCAACGGGCTGGCGTTCTCGCCCGACGAATCGCTGCTCTACATCGCGGACACCGGCGCGAGTCATGCACCCGATGGACCCCGGCACATCCGCCGCTTCAGCGTGGGCGCCGACGGCCGCAGCCTGCGCGGCGGCGAGGTGTTCGCCGAATGCACCAGCGGCCTCTTCGACGGCTTCCGGCTCGACACCGAAGGCCGCATCTGGACCAGCGCGCTCGACGGCGTGCACGTCTACCACCCCGATGGCACGCTGCTCGGCAAGATCCTGCTGCCCGAGCGCGCGGCCAACGTGTGCTTCGGCGGACCGAAACGCAACCGCCTTTTCATCTGCGCGACGTCGTCGCTCTATGCCATCACCGTCAACGCGAAGGGAGCCTGATCCATGTCCAGAACACTGCCGGCCGACAGCCTGCAATCCGATGTCGCCCGCATCCTCGAAGCCGCGGGCAGCGCACCCGCCGAAGCGCAGCAGGTCGCAGCCAACCTCGTGCTGGCCAACCTCAGCGGCCACGATTCGCACGGCGTGGGCATGCTGCCGCGCTACATCGATGCGGTGGCCGAAGGCGGACTGAAGCCGAACGCGGCCGTGAAGATCAACCTCGACATCGGCACGCTGATGGGCCTGGACGGCCAGCACGGCTACGGCCAGATCGTCGGCGTGCAGGCCATGGAGCTCGGCATTGCGCGCGCGAAGCAGCACGGCAGCTGCATCTTCACGCTCTCGCATGCGCACCACCTGGGCCGCATCGGGCACTTCGCGGAAATGGCGACGGCGCAGGGGCTGGTGTCGATGCACTTCGTCAACGTGCTGTCGCGGCCGGTGGTCGCGCCCTGGGGCGGCGGCGACGGGCGCTTCGGCACCAACCCCTGCTGCATCGGCATTCCGCTGGCGGGCGCGGAGCCCTTCGTGCTCGACTACGCCACCAGCCGCGTGGCGCAGGGAAAGATGCGCGTCGCGCACAACAAGGGCGAGCGCGTGCCCGACGGCTACCTGATCGACGAGAACGGCGCGCCGACCAACGACCCGGGCGTGGTGGTGGTGCCGCAGGGCAACGGCCTGTTCGGCGCATTGATGACCTTCGGCGAGCACAAGGGCTACGGCATGGCGGTGGCCTGCGAACTGCTGGGCGGCGCGCTCACGGGCGGCGGCACCTGGCACCGGCCGGCAGACACCGCGCGCACGGTGCTCAACGGCATGCTGACGGTGCTGATCGACCCGGTGAAGCTCGGAACGGACAAGGCCTTCGACGAGGAAGCGCGCGAGTTCATCGACTGGCTGCGGCAGAGCCCTGCAGGGCAGGGCTTCGACGGGGTGCAGATCGCGGGCGAGCCGGAGCGCGCAGCACGCGCGGCGCGGCGCAGGGACGGGATCTGGGTCGACGACGCGACCTGGGGCGAGATCGTCGCGGCGGGTGCCAAGGTGGGCGTGGCCGTGGCTTGAGGTGCTGGCGCGCGCCTATCGGCGAGCGCTGCCCTGCGACTTCCGGCCCAGCACGAGCGCGATGCCGCCCAGGATCGCGACCGAGGCGGCCGCCAGGCGCGGCGTGATCGGCTCCGACAGGAACAGCACGCCACCGAACGCGGCCAGCAGCGGCACCGACAGCTGCACGGTCGCGGCCCGCATGGCCCCGAGGCGGCCCAGCGCCGCGTACCAGACCACGTAGCCGAGCCCCGAGGTCAGCGCCCCGGACGCGACGGCGAGCGCGAGGCCGGTCCCGTCCGCATGGGCGCTGGCCGCGAACACCAGGCTCAGCGCGAGTGCCAGCGGCACCGCCCGGGTGAAGTTGCGCGCGGTGGCGGCCAGCGGATCGGCCACGCCACAGCCGCGCAGCGAGTACACGCCCCATGCCACGCCTGCGACCGCCATCAGCGCGGCGCCCGGCAACGGCGGTGCGGCGATACCGGGCGACACGAGGTAGACGAGCCCAACCAGCGCCAGGACGAAGCCGATCCAGGAGAGTGTCCCGAAGCGTTCGCTGCCGGATCGAAGGCCCACGCCGAACATCGTCAGCTGGACCGCACCGAACAGGATCAGCGCGCCCGTTCCCGCCGGCAGGCTGAGATAGGCAAACGAGAAGAAAGCGACATAGCCGAACAGCATGACGGCCGCCAGCCAGTCGACGCGTGGCGGCGACGCCGCCGGCCGCCCCCTGGAGCGCACGATGAGCCCCAGCATGAGCGCTCCCGCCACGAGCCTGACGCTGCCGAAACTCGCCGGGTCGATGCCGCCGTGCTGGAGCGCGAGCCGGCACAGCAACGAATTGGCCGCGAACGCGAGCATGGCCACTGCCGTGAGGAGCACGGTTCGCAGGCCATGGCCGCGAGCCGCATCAGGCATGCAAGGGCACCCGCGGCAAGCGGGCTTCTATAAGACGACCGACCGTGCCCTGGCTCATGCGTTCTCCATGGAGACCCCGCGCCGACATCGGCATGCCGCCGGAGGCCGGCGGCGGGAGGCCCGGGCGATGCTACGCCGCTCGATGACGCAGGGCGAGCCGGCCCGACGGCCTGGAGGGTACCCTCAGACGATCAGCGCGATCGTCGCTTCGAGATGCTCGGAGGGCGCGCGGCGGAAACCCGAACGCGCAAATCGCTGCAACTGCCCGACCACGAAGGCCGTGAGCGCGGCGGCACGCACCTGGGCGTCGACGCTGGGCGTGGCCGAGCCTTCGGCCGCGGCGGCGCCACGCAGCACCTGGCGCAACGTGGCTTCGATCTTGTCGAAGAACTGGTTCATGCGCTGCTGCAGGCGCTCGTTTTCGTAGACCAGCGCGTCGCCCACCATGACGCGGGTCATGCCGGGGTTGCGCTCGGCGAACTGGACCAGCAGCGCGAGGATCTTGGCGGCCTGCTGGGCGCCGGTGGCGCCCTCGCGCTCGAGGATCTGGTTGACCAGCGTGAAAACGCTCTGCTCGATGAAGTCGATCAGGCCCTCGAACATCTGGGCCTTGCTGGCGAAGTGGCGGTACAGCGCCGCCTCGCTCACCTCGAGCCGGGCGGCCAGGGCGGCGGTGGTCACCCGTTCTCCACCGGGCTGCTCGAGCATGGCGGCGAGCGCCTGCAGGATCTGCACGCGCCGCTCGCCCGGTTTCGGGCGCTTGCGCGCCGGAGGGGGGGTGGAACTCCCGGGGGTCTCTACGCCGGAAGCACTGGTCGTCTCTTCGTTCTGCATGGGAGCGCGTGCAAAGATGTAATCAATTGATTCTCGCACAGGGCAGTGAGCACGCGCCTCCCGCGCATGGACGGGGCTCAGCGGGCCCGGATCATCGTCCCGTAGGCCTGGTCGGTCAGGATCTCGAGCAGCATCGCGTGCGGCACGCGGCCGTCGATGATGTGCACCGCGTTCACGCCGCTCTTGGCCGCGTCCAGTGCGCCTTCGATCTTGGGCAGCATGCCGCCCGAGATGGTGCCGTCGGCGAACAGGTCGTCGATTTCGCGCGCGCTCAGGTTGGTGAGCAGCTTGCCGTCCTTGTCGAGAACGCCGGGCGTGTTGGTGAGCAGCATGAGCTTCTCGGCCTTGAGCACGGTGGCCAGCTTGCCGGCCACCACGTCGGCGTTGATGTTGTAGCTCTCGTTCTCCTCGCCGAAGCCGATCGGGCTCACGACGGGAATGAAGGCGTCGTCCTGCAGCGCCTTCACCACGCTCGGGTCGATGGACACGATGTCGCCAACCTGCCCCACGTCGTGGTGCAGGTTGGGGTCGGCGCGGTCGGCCAGCTTGAGCTTCTGTGCGCGAATGAGGCCGCCGTCGCGCCCCGTCAGGCCCACGGCCTTGCCGCCGGCCTGGTTGATCAGGCCCACGATGTCCTGCTGCACCTCGCCGGCCAGCACCCATTCGACGACCTCCATGGTCTCGGCGTCGGTCACGCGCATGCCCTGGATGAAGCTGCCCTTCTTGCCCAGGCGGTTGAGCGCGGCCTCGATCTGCGGGCCGCCGCCGTGCACCACCACCGGGTTCATGCCGACCAGCTTCAGCAGCACCACGTCTTCGGCGAAGTCGGCCTGCAGCGCCGGGTCGGTCATGGCGTTGCCGCCGTACTTGATGACGATGGTCTTGCCGTGGAACTTGCGGATGTACGGCAGCGCCTGGGCCAGGATCTCGGCCTTGTCGCGCGGGGGAATGTTGAGGACGGGGTCGGTCATGGGCGGTCAGGCTCCAAAGCGGTGGACGGAAAAACGAAATTCTCGCAAGGATGCGTGGTTCACGGGCGCAGCCAGCGCGGGACCTTGAAGCGAACGATCATCAGGTAGGCGCCCACGTAGGTCGTGACGAAGAGAAGACAGAAGAACATCAGCACGATGGTGTTGTTCCAGAACAGCACCGCCGGCACCACCGACAGCGCGGCGAACATCCAGAGATAGGGGGAAGTGCGGTTGTTGCGCGCCAGCAGCTGGCGGGCCTCGTCGTCGGCCAGCGCCACGCGCACGATGCGGCGGAAGATCAGCTGGTGGAAATGCAGCGCATCGGCCGTGCCGGGCGACTGCCCGCGGGCCAGCTTGCGGTAGATGGAGAACAGCGTCTCCCACACCGGGTAGATCAGCAGCAGCATCGGAAACCAGGGCGACACCACGCGATGCCGCTGCACCAGCGTGACCACGGCCACGGCGATCACCATGCCCCAGACGTAGGCTCCGCCGTCGCCGGCGAAGATCTTGCCGCGCGGATAGTTCCACACCAGGAAGCCGAAGGTGGCGCCGACGAGGCAGACCATCATGGCCGCAAGTTGCCGGTCGCCCACCTGCAGCGCCACGTGCGAGATGGCCAGGCAGACCAGCACCGCGACGGTGCCCGCCAGGCCGTTGTAGCCGTCGATGATGTTGAACGCGTGCGGCAGTCCTCCGATGGCCAGCGCCGCGAACAGCACCGTGGCGAACGGAATGGCGACCAGCCAGCCGTCGACCACCTCGAAGCCGGTGCGCGACACGCCCAGGCCCAGCAGCCAGCACACCAGCAGCGCGGAGCCGATGGTCAACCCCAACCGGTAGCGCACCTTCACGCGCTGCGTGACGTCCTCGACGATGCCGCCCAGCACGGCCGGCGCGATGCACAGCAGCGTGAGCATCGAGGTCTTCACCGGCCAGGAGACGTTGAACGGATCGGTACCGGTGATGCCGGCGGCGAGCCAGGCCACGCCCATGCCCAGCAGGATGCCCGCACCGCCCAGGCGTGGCACGTGGCCCTTGTGGAAGCGTTGCGGCATGTCTGCGCCATAGAGACGGGCATGCCTGCGCGCACGGCGCATGAACACCTGGACCGAGAAGGCGGCGACGAAGAAACTGATGACGATCAGAGCAATCATGTGTGGGGGTTCGGGAACCCTAGAATTCCCGAGCGAAATTAGACCATGCCCACGCCCCCCTCTTCCTCTTCCCCACCGTTTGCCCCGATCACGATTTCCATCGTGAGCCACGGCCAGCTCGCGCTGGTATTGCCGCTGCTCGAGCAGCTGGATCGCCACAGTCGCGCCGCCACCGCCAAGGTCGTGCTCACGCTGAACATTCCGGAGGCCGACCTGCTCGCGGGCCGGACGTGGGGCTTCGAGGTGGAGCGGATCGAGAATGCGAGCCCCAAGGGCTTCGGTGCCAATCACAACCAGGCGTTCGAACGCTGCGGCACCCCCTGGTTCCTGGTGCTGAACCCCGACATCCGCTTCGACAGCGACGTGCTGGGGCCGCTGCTTGCCCAGGCCACGGCCGATGCCGGCCTGCTGACGCCGCGCATCCTCGAGCCGGGCAAGGCCGCGCCTGAGCCGCACCGCGCGCTGCTCACGCCGTTCGAGATCGTCGGACGCAAGAAGCCCGGCTACGTGCAGCCGAAGGTGCCGGCGTGGATTCCCGGCCTGTTCATGCTGTTCCGCAGCGAGGCCTACCGGCAGGTCGGCGGCTTCGACGAACGGTTCTTCATGTACGGCGAGGATTTCGACATCTGCGCCCGCACCCGTCTCGCAGGCTGGAAGCTGCAGGTCGGCGAAGACCTCGTCGCCCGACACGACGCCCAGCGCGAAAGCCATCGCAGCAGGAAGTACCTGTACTGGCACGTGACCAGCCTGCTGAAGGTATGGCTGTCGGGGTCGTTCTGGCGCTACCGGCGCCTTCGCGGCTAGCCGCGCTCGAGCAGGTCCTGCGCGACGGCATGGCCGCCGCGCCCGAAGCGCGCATAGCGCCCGCGCAACGCTTCCACCAGGATCGGCAACAGCCGCAACGGGCGCGCCGCCGGCAGTTGCGCACGGAAGCGCTGGTGCGCCACCTTGGCGTGCTGCGCCTCGAGGTAGCGCGCCGGCACCCGATCGCCAAGCTGCTGCAGGCGCTGCAGCAGCGCCTCGGCCCGGCGCAGCCGCGCCACGTGCTTGTCGCCGCGCTCGGCGAAGGCCTTGGCGATCTTCTCGGACAGCGTGAGCCGCCGCGCCCCGATCTGGTTGCTGGCGTGCTGGCGGTAGTCGATGGTCGGTTCGGGCAGCACGTCCATCCGCCCGATGGCGGCTGCCACGGCTGCCAGCCACTCGTCGTGCACCCACTCGGGCGCGAACGGCAAGGCCGTGTCGAGCAGCGCCCTGCGGAACATCGTGGTGGCGCCTGTCACCAGATTGCGGCGCAGCAGCACACCGAAAGCCTCGCCTCGCCCGATGGCCGAGAGCTCGACGGGCTGCACTTCCAGCGCGTGGAACAGCGTGGAGCCCAGGGGCTTCAGGTCGCCATCGACCAGGCGTGCGTCGGTGTGGAGCAGCAGCAGGTCGGGCCGCGCCTCGAACTGCGCCACCATGCGCGCGAGCCGTCCCGGATGCCAGACATCGTCCTGGTCGCACAGCGCGACAAGTTCATGGCTGCAGGCCCGCGCCGCCTGTTCGAAATTGCGCGTGACGCCCAGCGGCGGCACGTTGCTGAACACGCGCAGTTCGATCTGGTCGGCCATGCCGCACTGCGCAAGCGTGTCGCGCACCACCGCCAGCGTGTCGTCGGTGGAGCCGTCGTCGGACACCACGATCTCCCGCGGAAGGGGCGTCTGCGCGCAGATGCTGCGGATCTGATCGGGAAGGTAGCGCGCGCCGTTGCGGGTGCAGAGGGCGACGGAGACGGTGAGAGTCATCAGACAGGCGGCAGCCGGGGGGGCCAGGCGTAGCTGAAGTCTTCGCGGGCGAGCATGAGGTTGGGGCTGTAGGCGGGGTCGTTCTGGATGAGGTCGCCCCAGCGCTGGTGCATGTAGGCGGACTCTTCCTGGAACTGCGCCTGCCTTTTGGGCGACATGTTCTTGGAGCGCGTTGCGGACTCGTAGTGATAGAGCTCTGCGTAGGGTGTCCAGACGTTGCGCAAGCCCGCCTCGCGCAACCGGAGACAGAAGTCGATATCGTTGAAGGACTCCTTGAGGTGCACTTCATCGAGTCCGCCTACCGCCAGATAGTGGCGCTTCTGGATCACCAGGCAGGCCGCCGTGACGGCAGAGAACGATTGAATCAATGCAGCCCGGCCGCCATAGCCTTCGCGCCCCATCGGCATGCCGCGATGCGCATGCGCCGCGATACCACCGATGCCCAGGATCACTCCCGCGTGCTGGAGTGTCTTGTTTGGATACCAGAGCCGCGCACCCACCGCACCCACGCCTGGCTGCACGGCGAGGCTCACCATTTCGCTGAGCCAGTCCGGGGTGATGACTTCAATGTCGTTGTTGACCAGTGCGAGTATCTCGCCAGTGGCCGAGGGCATCGCGCCATTGTTCAGCGCTGAATAATTGAAATCCCGATCGTCACGCAGCACGCGAACATTCGACCTTTGCGCTGAAATTTGCTTGAACCACGCCAGTGTCGCCGGATCGTCGGAGCCGTTGTCCACGATGATGATTTCGTAGTTCGAATACGTGGTCTTCGCCAAGATCGAATCCACGCATTGCCGCGTCAGCTGCAAGGCGTTGCGCGTCGGGATGATGATCGATACCAGAGGTAAAACCTCGGGCAGCGCGTAACGCACTCGATAGCCGAAGTCGAGATGTTCGGCCGTGGCCCGCACGCCTGTGCGCTGGAAATGCTCATTCAATGCGCGCTCGCCGGCGACGGCCGCGTAGGGCTTCGCGTTCATCGAGCGCGCCGTACTTTCGACATGAACGCGCCAGTGGTACAGCACGCGCGGGATGTGATGAATCTGCGACGGATCGACTTGCTCGATGCAGCGCAGCACGAGATCCCAATCCTGGGAGCCCTCCATTCCAACCCGAAAGCCGCCAACCGACCGCATCAGTTGGGTCGACAGCACACCCAGATGGCTGAACATGTTCTGCGAGCGGAAGAGATCAACGTTCCAGTCGGATTTGAAATACGGGCCGAAACGGAAGCCCGTCTCGTCAGCCTTGTCTTCGTCCGAATAGATCAGCTTCGCGCCGGGGTTCCTGACGATGCAATCGGCCACCCAGAACAATGCGTCGGCGGGCAACAGGTCGTCGTGGTCCATGAGCGCGACCCAAGGCCCCGACACCAGTTCCAGCGCGCTGTTGGAAGCCGCGGAGATGTGCCCGTTCTTCGGACGAAACACGACTTTGATACGGGAATCACTCTCGCTGTACGACTTGAGAATGTCGCGCACCTCTGCCGACGGCGATGCGTCGTCTGCGATACAGAGTTCCCAGTGCGGGTATATCTGCGCACGGACCGACTCGATGGCCTCGCGCAGCCAACCGGGGTTCGGGTTGTATGTCGGCATCACGACCGAGATCAGCGGCGAGCCTTTCATGCCCGATACGCGTTGCGCAATCTTTTCGCGAATCTCCGGGGTCAACGTGTCGTAGCGGCGCACCCAGGTCGAATAGTTGTTGTAGCCGCCTATGCGGCGCCCCATTTCCCAGCGGATGCCTGGCCAGCCCGACTTCTTGAACATCCGCCACGCCCGCTGGACACGCCCGGTCAATCCGGGACCCCGCGCGAAAGAGACCAAAGCAAGAAGAAACCGATAGACAGCATGCATAGATTGCAGACCCGCAAGCGGGCAGAACGAAAACTTGGGAGGCGGGGAACGAGCCGACGGCGGAGCACAGGGGCGGTCGCCGCCCGGGCGATTATCTTCCCACCCGTCATCGGCCGCCCTTAGGGACGCGCGTCGGCCGAATCTGCAGTGCCGGTCCGGCACAGGGGCTGCCCGTAAAATTGGCCGGTTAACACGCAAAGGAAAACAATGAGGCTGCTCTCAGTGGTGCTCTCGGGAGGCGCCGGCTCCAGGCTGTGGCCTGCTTCGCGCCAGGCTTTTCCCAAGCCATTCATGAAGATCGGCGACTCCACGTTGCTGCAGCAAGCGATCGAACGCGGTCAGGCCTGCGGCACGGGCGACCTGATGATCGTGACTAACAAGGAACATCTGTTCCTGACCCGCGACGTTCTTCAGCAAATGGCCGATCCACCGGTCACCTCACTACTGCTCGAGCCCAAAGGTCGCAACACAGGTCCTGCAATCGCCTTGGCCGCTCTGCAGTGCGCGCGCGAGTTCAGCGGTGACACGGTGATGCTGGTCCTGTCCGCCGACCACCTCGTACCCGATGTGCACGCCTTCGTGGCCAGTGCAAGTGAAGCGTTCCGCTTGGCGCAGAACGGCAATCTCGTGGTATTTGGCGTGAGCCCAACCAGCCCCGACACCGGATTCGGCTACATCGAGGTCGAGCACGTCTCGCGGGAAAGCCAAGGTGTCAAGCGCTTTGTGGAGAAGCCCGACCTCGAAACGGCGCAGAGCTACCTGGCGACGGGCCGCTACTACTGGAACAGTGGCATGTTCGCCTTCACCGCGGACACCATCATCGCGGCGCTTGAAGAACATGCGCCCGAGGTCATCCGGGCTGCAAGGGCTGCGCTGGGTACATCCAAAGCCACGGGCAACTGCATCAATTTCGACTTGCATACCTTCGGCCTGCAACCGGATATCAGCATCGACTACGCAGTGATGGAACGCGCCTCGAACGTTCACGTGGTCCCGGCCAAATTCAGTTGGAGCGACGTGGGTTCATGGCCTGCGGTGTCCAACGCGCTCATTCCGGACGCCAGCGGCAACACCTTGCCCGATGATGTTGTGGCGATCGACACGACGGGCACGCACGTGCAAGTCGAGAGTTTCGGGCCCAAGGTGGTCGCCACCGTGGGCGTGCACGACCTGGTCATCGTCGACACGCCGGACGCTCTGCTGGTACTTCACAAGGACAGTGCGCAGAAAGTGAAGCAAGTGGTCAACGCGCTCAAGACCCGGAAGCACGACACGGTCCATCAGCCCACGCTGGTTCACCGTCCGTGGGGCACGTACACTTCGCTCAAGCAGGAAGAGGGCTACAAGGTCAAGCGCATCACGGTCAGACCCGGTGAAGCGCTCTCCCTGCAATATCACCACCAACGTGCGGAACACTGGGTGGTGGTACAGGGTCAAGGAATGGTGCAGATCGGAGACGTCGAACACGAGACATTCCCGGGACAGTATCGCTACATTCCCTTGAAGGAAAAACACCGCCTCACCAACACCGGCGAAGAGGAACTCGTACTGATCGAAGTCCAATGCGGCGGCTATCTCGGCGAGGACGACATCGTTCGCCTCGCGGACACTTACGGGCGTACATGAGCCAAGTCCATTCCAACCTACATCGAAACGCCTTGTCAGACTGGTGGCAGGGAACCCGCCGCACAGACATCTGGCTTACCCTTGCATGGTTCGATATCGTGCTGCGCTATCGGCGCTCGATGCTCGGACCACTATGGCTCACGCTGAGCATGGGCGTCATGATCGCCGGCATGGGGCCGCTCTACAGTTCGTTGTTCGGCACCGAATTGTCGCGATTCTTTCCTCATCTGGCGCTTGGCATCATCTTCTGGGCGCTCTTCTCGAGTATCGTGACCGATGCGTGCAACGCGTTCGTGGGATCGTCCAACTACCTGAAGCAGGGCTATTTTCCGATCAGCCTGTTCGTCTGGCGCAGCCTGGCGCGCAACCTGATCCAGTTCGCCCACCAGATCGTGCTCTACATCCCAGTCGCAATCTGGGCCGGCATTTCTCTTTCGTGGTCGACGCTGCTCATCTTGCCGGCCTTCGCAATTCTGATCATCAACGCGCACGCACTGGGACTGTTGCTGGGCCTGATCTGCACGCGCTACCGCGACGTCACACAAATCGTGACCAGCGTGATGCAGATGCTGATGTTCCTGACACCCGTGTTCTGGCTGCCCGAAAGCCTCCCGGGGCGTGCCAAGTACGTCCTCTGGAATCCGTTTGCGCAAATGCTCGATCTGCTTCGCACGCCACTGATGGGCGGCGTCGCACATGTGCACAGCTGGATCGGCATCTTGGTCTGGACTGGGCTGTGTCTGGTAATTGCCGCCTTTCTGTTCTCGAAGTACCGCCGCCGCGTCGTTTACTGGCTCTGATTCATGGCTTCCATTTCACTCAAAGACGTCGCCGTCAATTTTCCGATCTACGGTGCCGGAGCTTCCTCACTCAAGAAGACGCTGGCGGCATCCGTCACTGGTGGACGCTTCGGCAAGGAAACCGGTGTGACCGTCGTCCAGGCTCTCAGCGGAATCAACCTCGAATTGAAAAGCGGGGATCGGCTTGGCTTGATAGGGCACAACGGCGCGGGCAAGTCGACGCTGCTGCGCACGCTCGCAGGAGTCTACGAGCCGTCATCGGGCGAGTTCGTGAGACAAGGAACGGTTGCAAGCCTGATCGACCCATCGCTGGGCATCGAGATGGATGCCACGGGTGTCGAGAACATCATGCTGCGGGGACTTGTGATGGGCATGAGCAAGAAGGAGCTCGACCGCCTGACACCGGATATTTGCGAGTTCAGCGGGCTTGGCGAGTATGTCAACATGCCTGTGCGCACCTATTCGACCGGCATGATGATGCGTCTGGCATTCTCGATCTCGACCAGCGTCGAAGCCGACATCCTGCTCATGGACGAATGGCTGTCCGTGGGCGATGCGGAGTTCACGGAGAAAGCCGAGCAACGCATGCGCGATGTGGTTTCCAAATCGGGCATCCTGGTATTGGCGTCGCACTCCCCCGAATTGATCGCCAAGGAGTGCAACCGTGTGATCCACCTTGAGCACGGACGGATCGTCGAAGTTTCCTGATCAGGCGCAGTTACTGCGCTTGCTGCGTCGTAACGCTTGAATCTCGTTGAGTCGCTGCGCAACCTTGGCGCCTGCGACCTCAAGTGACAGCGCAGCCTCTGCGCTGGCCCTGCCCTTCTCTCCCAACTCGGCAGCCCACGCCTGATCGTCATATACGCGACGCATCAGCTCGGCCGCGTGAGATTCCGAAGGCTGTGCCCATTCAAAATTCGCCTCGTAAGGAGGAATTGCCTTACCTAGCTTCACGATCTCATGACGCACCGGCAGGCTGTTGCTCTCGTTCATGAAGTCGACGTTACCGGAGAAATCGGTGGCGATGACTGGCTTGCCCATCAACATGGCTTCGGCCATTGTCAGTCCAAGGCCTTCGCTGCGATGCAGCGACACATATGCGTCGCATACATCCATCAGCGCCAGCACATCACCAGGACTATAGACCTCGTTGATGATCTTCACATTTCCTGCGCTGGCTGCAGCATCCTTCAGCGCCTTGAATTGCTCCGGGTGGCGTTCTGCAAAAGAAGTTTTGAGCACCAACTGCACAGACTCTTCTGGTTTGAAAGCACTGGCAAAGGCTCGGATCAAGCCAAGCGGGTTCTTGCGCTCCATCACGCTCATCATGTGGAACGTGAACAGGAATGTATAAGGCGCTGTCTCGAGTCCAAAATGAGCTCGTGTGCGCCGGTCAAAAGACCCGAGCTTCACGCCTGGAAAAATCGTATGTACAGGCTTGGAAACCTTCGCGCGAAGCCCGCGCGCCACAAACTCCGTCGCGACCCATATCTCGTCGACCTCATCGATGTGCGAAAGCCAAGAATCCGGAATGACGTCGAACTCCCAATACCAGTAGCCGATGCGATAGGTGCGTGGCAAACGCTCGAAAAGATCGCTTCGGCTATAGACCTTGTCGAAGAACGGCTCGGGCTGCACGTGGATCAGCGTGGTTTCAAAATCTTCGAACCCCTGGAAGTCCGCATGCAGCGGGTCGTCCTTGCGGTCGGTCTTCAGATCGCGCAGCGACGTTTGGACGCCAGCGCCCTGCGCCCCCTCGACCAGGGCCTCGATCGACACCCGCAGACCCGAGGGGTAAGCGAAATGGCCGATCACGTTCAATCCTGGCGCGACCAATTCCGCCGCGACCTGCTGTACGTCGAGCGCAGCACACCATTCGACGACATCCGGCGGCTGCGCTGAGGCCGGTGTTGCCAACCACTCGACCAAAGCAGTCGCATGGCGCTGATCGTCCAGCGCACAGGGATGAAGCAGGCGCCAGTCTTCACGTGCCCAGTAGGCCGCACGGATCTGGCGTGCAGGGGTGATGTCCAAGGGCCAGCATGCCGGATCGATCCAGGGGTCCCTCACTCGGTATGTCGCTGCAAGCCAACCTGCGAACGCGCGGCGGCCGAAAACCGTGAGCCCGTCCGGATAGAGCGCCTGCCAAGCAGGCGAGAAAGCATAGGCTCGTACCAGTTCGGCGGCGGGCCGCTCAACCGCCTCATGAAATAGCCACCAGATCTCTTCGAGCCTCAGATCCGCAACGTGGCGGCCCTCGCGCATGAACCAACGGAACAGCGCATGCTGCCCCATCGGAAGCAAACCATGCGGCAGCCTGGTCTTGACGTCTTCATCGAACAGATACGCCTGCCTCGCTCGCGCTCCCAGACGCTCGCCCAGGCACTGGACGATCCATGATCTTGCGCTGCCGGACAGCCCCAGCGCGACGCCACCTTCACCCGCAATCCAAGCGCCGAAGCGCCCTTGCGGGCCTTCTGACAAGGCAGTGGGAAAGCGCCGGACGACCTCCGGACAAGTGCGCAGGAGATCCAGACACCAACGCGCCGCGGACCACACATCGGTCACGCCGTACGCTGGCTGCGGCAGCCACAGTACATCTTCGCGTGGCAAGCCCGCCGCCTCAAGGCTCGAACGTTCGACCTGGAGGTCTAACGTCAAGGACGGCAGCATCATCGATCCGAGCGCCCGTGTATCGATCTGCAGGCTCTCACGCGGGGACCGCGCCTCGCCTATGCGCAGCGAGGGAATCGGCTGATTTGCATCCAACTCGGGATGCAGATAAGGATCCTCGTCGATGCCCAGGAGACGAACATCATCGGCAAAGCGTTGAAGATCTGCAGTGGGGTTAACGACCCCGCGCGTTGCGCCCTCATGGTGCAACAGGCGGGCGTGCGGGGCGTAGGCAGTTCGATACCCTAGGCGCCAAACCCGAAGGCAGAGTGCAACGTCGCTGAAGGCAACGGCATAGGCCTCGTCGAATCCGCCTGCTCGCTCGAAGGCTTCGCGCACCACCATCTGGCATGCGCCCATCACGGCCATCCAGTTGCGTGGATGATCTGCCGAGCCGAAGATACCCCAGCCATTGTTGCGATCGGAGTGGTACATGAGTCCACAGAGCGTCACGCCCACACCGACACCTCCGTGCTGCAATTCACCGCCTGGGTAGCGCAGTTGGGTACCGACCACACCCACACCCGGCCGCTGCGCGAATCGCACCAACTCCTGCAACCAGTCCGCCGTGACGATCTCGACGTCGTTGTTGAGAAACAGCATCAAGTCGCCACGCGCAAATCCAGCGCCGAAATTGCACGCAGCCGAGTAGTTGAACTTCCTGCCGAAATGGACGATCGACACCTCCGGAAAAGCACGAAGCCTCTCGTAGTAGGCCAGCGTGGATTCTTCGGTGGAACCTGTATCTACAAGAATGATTTCCTTGTTTGGATAGTCGGTACCTTGCAGCAGTCCGTCCAGGCACACCTGCAACAGGTCTGCCTTGTCTTTGGTAGGAATGACGATCGACACCAGCGGTGGTGCCTGCAACTGCCAGACACTGCGCTGCGTACCGTCGGGCTGCGTTTCGATGTTGGCAGCAATGCCAGCGCGTGCCCACCGGTTCCGCAGGGCCTTGCGCTGGTCTGCTGCCGCCTCGGATGCAGGCGCAGGCCGCTCGGACTCGCCATTGCCGCCCCGATGACAAAGCACCTTGGGAATGCGTGTGACGATGCCGGCCTTTTCACATGCTCGAAGGTTGAGATCCCACTCCACGCCTGCGCCCATGGTGGCATCGACACCCCCGACCTGAGCGACCAACTCACGCCGCAACAACGTCAGGCGGCCAAAGTAGTTGAAGGCATAGAGAAGATCGGGCGACCATCCCGGCTTGAAGTACGGGTTCTGGCGCAAGCCCTCCTGGGAAAGCTGATCTTCATCACCGTACAGGATGTCGCTCCGCGGCGCCCGTCGAAGCGAGTGAGCCAGTTCGTTCAACGCCCCTGCAGCCAGCATGTCACCCGCGTCCAACAAAGCAACGAGGTCTCCGCTGGCCGATGCGAGGCAAGCAGCCAGACCGGGCGCACGAGAGTCGCTCGACACCGGTATGCGGGTAATTCGCTTGTCCTTCGAAAGACCTTCAAGTAACGTTTGAATGTCGTCTGGCGCGTCATTCGAGACGGCCACCAGAGCGTCCCAATGCCCGACGGACTGCGAAAGCAAAGACTTCAGCGTCTGCTGTAACTTTTCAGGACTCGCGCCTGCCGTCAGCAGAAACGAAACATGCTGCCCGGCAACGCGATCAGGCAACAGAGGTGAACGCATCTCATTGGTCGCAATCCACACGCCGTACGCATCCGAAGCGTCCGTGGTGCCGCGCAGAACCACTTCCTTGAGTGGCCGAAATCGCATGGCCCGCAACCGCGCAGGCATTCGCCACGGCGTCATCGCCCACCATGCAGCCTTTGCGACGCGCCGCAGGTTGGCGCGCACCTGCGGCGACACGGTGGAGGCGGCCTTGCGAAGGGGCGCCGTGACGCGCCAGGACATCGATGCGCGCATGGCGCGCTCACGATCCAACGCAGCTTCAGCGCGTTGATTGGCCGCTTCGAGCAGGATTTCGAAGGCGGATGTATTGCCTTCTTCCGAGACTGCCGGCTTGTCTGTGGCGGGCTCAATATCGGTCGTGGGGCGATCCGTACCGGATCTGTTGTTATTCATGGGACTCACCGTGGCCAATCGAGAGAAAAACCCGATCGCCTCAGGCGGGTGTTATTCGCCCGAAATCACCATTTTCCGCCATGATCTGCTCAAGTGACCGTCGGCACCTGAGTTCCTGCCGGGTCAACCACGTCTGATCGGCCACCTCCATCGCGCGCATGCAAATCTTCGACGTCGCGAGACGCGAGTAGTTTTCTTCTACGTACGACAATCCTGCTTCTCGCATGGCCTGCCATGCAGCCTCGTCACGATACAACCGCAAAACCTCGCTGGCGAATTGTTGAGGGTCATCCGTCGTCGACAAATGGCCATCTTCCGGATTCGCAATACCCTCTGCTGCAACGGCCGTTGCCACGCTGGGCACACCATGCGCCAATGCGGTGACGATCTTGCCCTTGATGCCCGCCCCATAACGCAGCGGTGCAACAAAGACGCGTGAGGTCTGAAAATACGGCGCAAGCTCTTCCACAAAACCCGTGACCACGATGCGATCCGACGCCAAGGCCACGACTTCAGGCGGCGGCTTGTTACCAACGACGAGCAGTTTGGCCTCGGGCGGCAATTCTCTTTCCAGCGCAGGCCATATCGCCTTGACGAAATAGAGAACCGAATCGACATTGGGCGCATGTGGAAAGTTGCCCAAGAACATGATGTCCGACCGACTCGCAAAACCGGGCGTGTCGCGATATACGTCAGCAATCCATGGCAACACGACCATATTGCCAAGCGGTGCCGGCAACGACTGCTGGATCACCTCGCGCTCGATCTCGGTATGAACGAACGAGGCATCAGCCTGCGCGAACATCTCAAGCTCCAGCTTCTTTGTGACCTTGGCGGAAAACAATGCTTCCGGCGTGTTTGAGGTTTCCGCCGCACGCGTTTCTCGCAGGAAATGCAGATCGACGTTGGCAAACAGAATTCGGGTGCTGGGCGCCTTTTTGCGCAGATGCGAATAAACCGAACTCGCAACGTTGTAGCGATACAGCAGCGCGTAGTCGAATTTGCTGTCGATATCGAGTAGCGCAGGAATGCCGGATGCAAAGGGCATGTAGTAGCAGCAAACCCCTCGACGCTGCAGCGCGCCGGTGTATTTCTTGGACCAATAAGGTGAATGCTCCGGGAAAAAACTTTCACCGAAGCCGCATTCCCTGTATGCGCTCATCACTTCATCGGTCACGATGGAGCCGGAGTCTTGGTCCGGTGTTGGCGTGAGTGCGTCCACCACAAGGATGTTGCGGCGCACACGCCAGCTGGCGGCGCGCATCGAGCTCGTGCCCGGCTGCGGGTGTGCCTTGAGTTCGGTGCTGAAACGCTTGGCGAATTTCTCCAAATTCGTCACCTGATAGGCTTTGATGCCCTTGGTGGTGTCGCGCCCGTGGGTGATGCCTTCGTAGTGAATGGCACGCGAGGTCGGCACGAACCAGACCTCGTAGCCAACGCGGCGTAAACGAAACGCCAAGTCGGCGTCCTCGCAGTACGCCGGCTTGTATTCCGGGTCGAAGCCGCCGAGTTCGTTCCACACCGACTTGCGCAACGCGATCGACGCGCCAGAAATGAAATCGGCCTGCCGCGCAAAGCAGTACTGCGGCAAGTTGGGATCTTGGTTCCGACCGTAGTTGTGGGCCGACCCGTCGCGCCAGAAGATGCCACCCGCCTCTTGCAACGTTCCGTCGTCGTTGAAGAGCTTAGAGCCAACCATGCCGGCTTTAGGGAAGAGCATGAAGGCGTCGACCAATTCGTCGAGCCAGCCCTCAACCACGCGGGTATCGCTGTTCAGGAGAACTACGAATTCACCGTTCGCCAGTTGCACCGCGGAGTTGCAGCACTCAAGAAAACCGCCGTTCTCGGCGCGCCGCTCATAGCGGATCCACGGAATGACCTTCAGTACGTCCACGCGCGACGCCACCGGCGAGGCGTCGTCGGCGACGATGATTTCAACCGAGTGTTTCGAACGCAGCTTCGCGAGCGAGTCGAGGCAATTGAGCACGAAATGCGTTTGCCCGTAGACCGGAATGATGATCGACACCTTGGGTGCAGCCGTCGTCACCTGCAATAGCGGTGTTTTCGCAGCCATTGCCTTGGCTGCGGCCTGCACGGTGTCACCCGCTTCTCGCTGCGCGAAATCAAAACCGGCTCCTGCGAAATACGCCTTGCCAGCCATCAGCGCGTACTGCACCACGTCATCCGGCAGAGGATAGCGTCGGCCTTCCTCATCTGACCAAAGCGGCTCTGCATGTGGTGCGGTAGGCAGAACTCGGCCCTCATGGCGACCAAAACGCACCCAATGCACGAGAGGATTCAGGTTTACCTTGCGTAGATCAGGGTTCTCGGCCATGTAGGCCCGCACAGAGAAGTTAGGCGACGGCTCCAGGCCGTCTTTCCAGCCGTGCACCAGATAGTGCTTGAGCGGATCCTTGCCGCTGGAGGCCACCGCCGGGTACTCTTTTAGATAGAAGTCGGCATCGAAAAAGCCGCCTTCCTGAATCGCACGGACATCCGATGCGGTGTGACGTGCGCTGATTCCGAGGACGCGCAGCGCCTTCTTGGAAAGCCGGACAGCCTGCTTGAATTCGTTGATCAAATCTTCTCCACTGTGGGCGTCTTGATGCGCCTGCTCCGCGCTGTAAAAACTCGAAGAGGCACGATCGGCTGCAAAGCAGTCAGAAAGAGTAGCCCTGCTTGTTACGGCGAAGATCCGCTTCAACCATCATCGCGCACAGTTCCTCGAGCGTGGTCTTGGGTTCCCATCCGAGCTTTTCTTTGGCACGTGCTGGGTTGCCAATCAGCAACTCGACTTCAGCAGGTCTATAGAACTTGGAATTCACCCGCACCAGTGTCTTGCCGGTGGCGACATCGATGCCCACCTCGGTGTGTTCTTCTCCTTCGAACCGAAGCTCATAACCCGCGGCTTTGAACGCCATATCGACGAAACTCCGCACCGTCTCGGTACGGTTGGTCGCAAGAATGAAGGTGTCGGCCTCATCAGCCTGCAACATGCGCCACATACCCTCGACATATTCCTGAGCAAAACCCCAATCGCGCTTGGCGCCCAGGTTGCCGAGTTCGAGCACGTCCAGTTTGCCTAGCTTGATCTTGGCAACCGCGTCGGTGATCTTGCGTGTGACGAACTCGCGTCCGCGCAGCGGGCTTTCGTGGTTGAACAGAATTCCGCTCGCACCGAAGATGTCGTAGCTCTCGCGGTAGTTAATCGTCATCCAGTGCGCGAACAGCTTGGCAACGCCGTAGGGGCTACGCGGATAGAACGGAGTGTCCTCGACCTGCGGAATCGCCTGCACCTTCCCGAACATCTCGGAAGTCGACGCCTGGTAAAAACGAATGCTCCGGTCGGTCAGGCGAATGGCCTCCAGCAGATGGAGTGCGCCCATGCCTGTGATCTGAGCCGTGGCATCGGGCTGGTTGAAGCTCACGCCCACGAAGCTCTGCGCGGCGAGGTTGTAGACCTCATGCGGCTTGGCGTCCTTGATCAGGGTGAGCGAACTGCCAAGGTCGGTCAGATCATGTTCGACCAACTTGAGATCGGGGTGATCCTGGATCCCCAACTCTTCCATCCGCCAGAAGTTGACCGAGCTGGTGCGACGGAACGTGCCATGGACCACATAGCCCTTATTCAGCAGGAGTTGGGCCAAGTAGGCACCGTCCTGACCAGTGATACCGGTGACAACTGCGATTTTCTTCATGGGTAGTTGGAAATTTCTCTATATGGAAAACGTTCGGCGTAATTGTGCCGCAATGAACCAATCGACTTTTTATGGCGGGCGCCTAAAAAAACCCGCAATGGGCGTTTCTGCCACACTTGTCCGCGACGCTTGGCAGACGGCGTCACTTCAGCGTAGCTTCCAACACGGCAAGCACCCTGTCCTGCTGCTGCTCGGTCAGGCCTACCCACAATGGAAGGCGAACCAGACGCTCCGACTGCGAATCGGTGATGCTCAACGTGTCGCCATGGGCCCGTCCATAGCGCCGGCCGGCAGGCGACGAGTGCAGAGGTACGTAGTGGAACACCGAATTGATGTCGTTTGCCTTGAATTCGTCCAGAAGTCGCTGCCGGTCGAAACCGTCTGCAAGCAGTACGTAATACATGTGTCCGTTATGAACGCATTCTTCCGGAATGATTGGCCGTCGGAGCATGCCGCGGCGCTCAAGCGGCTCCAGCATCGTGTTGTAGCGGTCCCATGCGGCGAGGCGCGCATGCGTGACACGGTCGGCTTCTTCAAGCTGGGCCCACAGGAATGCGGCGATCAGTTCACCCGGCAGGAATGACGACCCCACCTCCTGCCACGTGTACTTGTCGACCTCGCCGCGAAAGAAACGGCTGCGATCGGTGCCCTTTTCACGGATGACCTCCGCCCGCAGCGCGGCCGCCGGATCGTTCACGAGCAGCGCACCGCCCTCACCCGCAATCACGTTCTTGGTCTCGTGGAAGCTGTACGCGCCAAAGTGCCCGATGGAACCCAACGCGCGGCCTTTGTAGGTCGACATCACGCCTTGGGCCGCATCCTCCACGACCTTGAGGTCATGCCGCGCGGCGATGGCCATGATCGTGTCCATTTCACAGGCGACGCCGGCATAGTGCACCGGTGCGATCGCCTTGGTGCGCGGCGTGATGGCCGACTCGATGAGCTTTTCGTCAAGGTTCAGCGTATCCTCGCGGATGTCGACGAACACCGGCACCCCGCCGCGTAGCACGAACGCATTGGCCGTCGACACGAAGGTATAGGACGGCATGATGATTTCGTCGCCGGGCTTGATGTCCAACAGCAATGCGCCCATTTCCAACGCCGCGGTGCACGAGTGCGTGAGCAGCGCCTTCGAGCAGCCGGTACGCTCTTCGAGCCAGGCGTGGCAACGCTTGGTGAACGGGCCGTCTCCAGCAAGGCGACCGTTGAAGTGGGCCTCCGCGATATAGAAGAGTTCCTTGCCGGTCATGTGCGGCCAGTTGAAGGGGATGCGTTGGTCGTTCACAGGGTCAGGCTCCTTTGTGCCACAGGGCTTCTTTTTCCACCCGTTTGCATTGATTGCGAATATTTGGGCAGCAGTGCCATTTCAGATCAGATGCCCCGCAGCCTGGTGCTTGGCACTTTGGAGCGCTCCGTTGCCGCGCCGATGTAGACCCCTTCGGGCTCGGCGTCGGACAACAGCAATGCACCGGCACCTACCACGCAGCGCGCACCGACCTTGATGTGATCGCGCAGAGTGGCATTCACGCCAATGAAGCACTGTTCAGCGATCTCGACGCCGCCTGATACAACCGCATGGGAAGCAATGAAGCAGTGATCGCCAATCGTCGAGTGATGGCCGATGTGATTACCGCTCCACAAGGTCACGTTGTTGCCTATCGTGACGAAGGGCTGGATCGTGTTGTCCTCGAAGATGAAGCAGTTCTCGCCGATGCGCCCCTGGTTGAGCACAGTCGCATAGGAACTGACGAAGCTCGCGAGCGAATACCCCAGCGCTTTGACGCCAAGGTACTTTTCTTTTCGCACCGCGTTGAGCTTCGAGTAACTGAGTGCCACGAACACCTCGACCTCCGCGGAGGGATGGCGGGCAGCGAGTTCTTCGAACGGCACCACAGGCAGACCGCAGAATTCCGGCCCGGGCACGAAGGCCGCATCGACCGTGAAGGCCACGACCTCGTAGTCGGAATCCGAACTGAAATAGTAGTGCGCGAGCTGACCGATATCTCCGCAGCCGAAAATGACCAACTTCTTCGTTTTCATGGCATCTTTCGCACGATCATCGTGAACTCGTACAGGCCGTAGTCGTGCATCAAGGCGACGTTGCGTGAATATCGGCACTTACACAGGTCGAACAATGCAAGCGGGTCTGCGTAATAGAGATCGGCTCGCATCCTGTCCTTGTCCGAATAGGAAGTCAGACAGTTGAATGCGAAGCCTTTGGCGCTCGTGCGGTGCAACGCGTCAAGCGTGGCCTCTGCATAGGCTTGCCACTCGGCGTCGGAGCGGCCCAGCCGAACATTGAAGATGCCGCTGGCAACACTGTAGTCTGCAACCTTATCAGCTTCGCTCGCGATGACGAAGCGCGCATTCGGCTTGCTGAGATGCCTCTGTTCGGCCGCACGCACCATGGCCTCGGACACATCGATACCTATATATTCGAACGACTTGAAACGCGGCACTAAAAAATCGCAGAGAGCGCCATAACCACAGCCCAAATCATTCAGCGAAAAGGGGGCGTCGGCGTCGATCACCTTGCACAGTTGCTTGAAGCGCAGCATTTGCCCCTCTTCGCCATTCCAATCCACGCCGCGCGGACTCTCGCCGAATTCGGCGAGCTTGCCGGTGTAGTAATCCGCCACTTCGGAGAGCAGCGTTTGCCGTGGGTCTTGTTTCATGGTCATGGGACGGTTAACGCTGAGCCTTGGGATGCGCATAGACCTGCCGTACGATCGTGTAAGGCCTGCGTTTCACCTCGGAGAAGATTTTTGCGATGTAGATGCCCTGGACACCCAGAAAGAAGACGATCAGGCCCGAGAAGAACCAGATCGACGCAATAATCGACGTGTATCCGCTCGGTGCCGAAGCACCGAAGAAGTAGCGAAGCGCCAGATACATGATGTAAACAAGCGCCGAAAGGGAAATCAACAGCCCCGAATAGAACGTGAAAACCAGCGGCAGGCTGCTGAACGACGTGATCGCGTTGACCAAGTGGCTGAACTTTCGCGACAGCGAATAGGTCGTTGGACTGGTCGCATGCTTGCGAACGACCTGTTGCGACTGCCCGAAACCGGTGATGACCCACAAGCCACCGATGTTCAACTCACGCTCTTCGTGCAACAGCAGGGCATCGACATAGCGCCGCGTCATCAACCGCGCGGTGACGATGTTGCTCGGCTGAACGATTCCGGTCAGCGTGCGAAAGAGCTTGTAGAACAACGTGCCGGTGATCTGCTCGATGAAGCCACCACGGCGCTCGGCCTGCACGCCGTAAACCACGTCCGACTCATCGGCTTCCATCTGCGCCGCGAACGAGGTCAGCCATTCCGGCTCTTCCTCGAGGTCGCTGTCGATCAGGAACACGCGCTCGCCATGCGCTGCGGCCAAGCCGGTCATCATGGCCTTGTGGTGCCCGAAATTGCGCGACAGGTCGACCACCACCACATGGCTGTCGACCTGTGTGAGCTGCACGGCGACATCGAGGCTGTTGTCTGGCGACCCGTCGTTGACGAGCACGATCTCGTAGTCGTCGCCAGCGATCTGCTGCGCGGCAGTTCCCGCACGAAGGCAGAACTCGTTGATGTAGGCCGCGGATTGATAAAGGGTTGCAACGATCGACAGCTTCATGACCCGGCGTACCTCATGAAGCGACCTGCGTCCCTCCCGCAATTGAACAGCAGGTCGAGCACGGTCACTCCGTGCGCGAAGTCACCCCACAACTGCGGGTACTCGGGATAGCCGGCGTAGTCGAACCACGTGAGCTTGATGCCGCTGCGTTCGAAGACGCTTTCGTCCACGTAGTCGCGGGCAGACGGCCCCGACACGTACTCGGTGCCGCCAGCCTGTGCGCAAAGGTCGGCCAGGCGCTCCGTCTTGCCATCGATCAACACGTAATCGCGCGAATCGCTGATGACCGTATCGATGTGCAGATAAGCGCAGATCGCCTGGATGAATCGGCGATTGAGATCGGACAGGAGGGGGTAGGAGCCGCTCAGGTAGAGCGGCTCCAGCCAAGCGGCGATTTCGGCGAAGTGCGGTGCGCGCGCGTAGTTCTGCACGAGCGCCTTCCAATGCGCAACGGCCCAATCGCTGCCGTCGATCTCCGTGTCCCTGATCTTCTGCTCGTACTTGCCCTTGACACGCACCGGCACCGTGAGCCACTGCACGCCCTGTGGCGTCTTGATCTGGTTGCGGTTGCGCCAGTCGCGGCGTGTGTACTGCATGTCGTCGTAGAGGATGAATTCATCCACTGCGCCAATCAGGTCGAAGTAGCCCTTCCACGGAATGTAGTTCGACTGCAGGATCGCTACCTTTTTCAATGCTCTGGCCCTTCTTCGTTGTTGCCCTGGTACGGGGCCGTACGTCGGAAGGTCAACCCCGAAGTCCCCGCAGGGATTATCGGACACAATTTGGAGACACTTTTAAACCTCGGGAGGCGCCTGGCCTCCACGCGGTTACACGACCTAGCCAGCCGCCACAGATGCACGCATCCATTCCTTCCGCCAAAGCCCGGCAGCTTCCGATCCTCGCTATCTCCGTCATGACGGCGCTCGCGCTTTTTCTTTTGGAAGGCGCCAAGGGACTGAATCTGTGGGACGAAGGCTTCTTCTGGTACGGCGTGCAGCGCGTCATGCACGGCGAGGTCCCGCTGCGCGACTTCCAGGCCTATGACCCGTTCCGCTACTACTGGTCCGCCGCGCTGATGGGGCTCTGGGGCGGCGACACAGGCATGCTCGGGTTGCGCGCCTCGGGCGCCATCCTGCAGGCGGCAGGACTTTTCTGCGCTCTGTTGGTCATCGCCCGAGATGCACGACCAGACCGGAAGCTCCTGTATCTCGTCACCGCGTCCGTCGCAATGGCTGTCTGGATGATTCCGCACTTCAAGATGGCGGACATGTGCGCGTCGATCCTGCTGATCGGCGCGCTGACGATGCTGATCGAGGCCCCCACCGCGCGCCGCTACGTTCTGACGGGCGTGTGCGTGGGCTTTTCGGCCATCATGGGCCGCAACCACGGCATGTACGGACTTGCCGCGGCGGGCGCGACCATCCTCTGGCTGAATCTCCACCGCACGCAGGGCCCCGCGGTCGTGCGCGCAGCGCTGCTGTTCGCCGCCGGCGTCGCCCTCGGTTTTTTGCCCGTTGTCGCGATGCTGCTAATGATTCCCGGGTTCGCATCGGCGTACTGGGAGGGCATTCGCTTCCTGTTCGAAATCAAGGCGACCAACATCGGCCTGCCCGTGCCCTGGCCTTGGCGCGCCAACTTTTCAGGCCCGGTGGTGGCCATTGTGCGCGACGTGATGCTCGGCGTGTTCTTCCTCGCGACGCTCGTGTTCGGCATCGTTGCGCTGATCTTGGTGGTCTGGAGCCGCTGGCAGCGCAAGCCGGTGGTGCCTGCGTTTGCCGCATCCGCGTTCCTTGCACTGCCGTATGCGCACTACGCCTTCTCGCGCGCAGACTTCTATCACCTGGCTTTCGGGATTTTCCCGCTGCTCGTTGGCTGTTTCGCGCTCGCACTTGCAAAGCCGGGCGCAAGAACCCGCTGGGGGGTCGCGGGCGCGCTGCTCGCGGCCAGTGTCTTGACGATGTATGGCTATCACGCAGGCTGGGAATGCCGCTCCAGCGAACGCTGCGTGGACGTCGAAGTGTCCGCCAGCCGCATGCGCGTGGACCCGATCACTGCCAAGGAAGTGGACGTCCTCCGCCGGATTGCCAGACAGTACGCGGCCGGGGGACGAAACTTCGTCGCTGCGCCGCTCTGGCCCGGGGCCTACGCGCTGCTGGACCAGAAGTCGCCGGTGTGGGAGATCTATGCGCTGTTCCCCCGCCCCGCTGAGTTCGAGGAGGTGGAAATCGCGCGAATCAAGGCCGCCGACCCGGGCTTTGCGCTGATTTACGACCTGGCACTCGATGGCGACGAACAGTTGCGCTTCAAGAACTCGCATCCGCTGACCTACCGGTACTTTGCCGAAAACTTTCAGCGCGTGCCCAATCCGCTCAAGCCCGAACTCGAGCTCTTCGTTGCTAAGGGCAACCCCGGGCTCGCCAGCAAGCCCGAATTCCTGCAGAAGAGTACTGAGGAACTCGCCAAGCTGGCCGCCGGTGCCGCAAGGATGCGCATCCTGAATTGGGGACCGCGCTCGGCAACTGCCGGTACGGTGCCGAACGCGCAGCCGAACGGCAGCGCCGGCATCTGGGTGCAGGTCGCTGACGCGGACGACATCGGTGACGTCCGGATGACTCTGGACGGCAAACCCGCGTCGTCGACCGGCATCTCCCCGGCCGCCATCACGGCAGCTTTCGCCCCGGCGCTTTTCAGCGAAGGCGAGCATGAAATCGCCATCGAGCAGCTTTTCACGGGCACCGTGATCAAGGTCGGCCGCTTCTCAGTAACACCGAAATAGCGCTTGCCAGGCCTGCTGCACAATCGAGCCCGCTTTTTCCAGCCACACACAAGCCAGAAACCCAATGATCCTCGACGCTATCCAGCCCAACCTGGCCATGTTCATCCGCCCGCTCCGGTTGGTCTCCAGCGGCTGGACCGGGCATGTGCCCTTCGGCGCATGGCTCACCGCCGTGCAGCAGCCTCGCGTGCTGGTCGAGCTGGGCTCACACTTCGGCATGTCGTATGCGGCGTTCTGCCAGACCGTGCAGAACGAGGGCCTCACCACCAAGTGCTATGCGGTCGACACCTGGCAGGGCGACGAACACGCGGGCTTCTATGGCGACAGCGTCTACAACGACCTGGCGGCGTTCAACGACAAGCATTTCGCGGGCTTTTCGCGTCTCATGCGCATGACCTTCGACGAGGCCACGACCTATTTCGAGGACGGCTCGGTCGACTTGCTGCACATCGACGGGCTCCATACCTACGAGGCCGTGAAGCATGACTTCGAGAGCTGGCTGCCCAAGTTGTCGGACCGCGCCATTGTGCTGTTCCACGACACCAACGTGCGCGAGCGCGACTTCGGGGTCTGGCAATACTGGGCCGAGATCACGAAGAAGTATCCCGGCTTCGAGTTCGATCACTCGGCAGGCCTGGGCGTGCTGGCCGTCGGCCCCAATCAGCCGGCGGAAGTGCGCAAGCTTCTGAACCTGCCCAAGGAGCAGGCCCACGCCAAGGCGGTCAAGGAAGTCTTCTCCAGCTTGGGCGAATCCACGCTACGCCGCTGGGAGCTCGAGAGTACGCGCCAGGAACTGGCCTCCAAGGCCTCGGACGTCGAGCGAGTGCTCGCTCAGTTGGCCAATGTCGACAAGGAACTGAGCACGCTGCAGAAAGACCACCTCCGCGCGGCCAGCCTGCTGGAACAGTACGACCGCACCATCAAGGAGACCCACGCTCGCAATGAAGCGCTGAGCAGCGAACTCGCCCGCAGCGAAGCCGCACGCGGCGGGGTCGAGAATTCGTTGTCTTGGCGCATCACAAAGCCGCTGCGCGCCGCGCGTCGAATGTTCAAGGGCTAGAACGCAAAGTGACTTTCAGTTCGCCCGGCTTCCTGTTCGGCTTCATGCCGATCGTGTTCCTGCTGTATTTCGTTCTCCCCGCCCGCTCGCGCAACGCGTTCCTGATGTTGGCGAGCTTTGCGTTCTATTTCGTGGACGCCGGGCTGGTGTCGGTGGTCCTGCTGGGGTCGGTGGTCGTTAACGCGATCATCGGCAACGCGCTCTACCGCATGCCCGCCGACGGCCGAGCCCGTGCCTTGCTGGCGGTCGGCGTGGTCGCCAACCTGGTACCGCTGATCTATTACAAGTACTGGAACTTCATGCAGCGCGCAGCACTGGACGCGGCCGCTGCACTCCACATGCCCGCTTCATGGACGCTCAGCGACATCGTGCTCCCTGCGGGCATTTCGTTTTTCACGTTTCAGGGCATCTCGTACATCGTCGACATCTACCGGCGCGACGCGCCGCCAGCGACCACGCTGGTCGACTTTGGCATGTACCACACGCTGTTCCCCCAGCTCATCGCAGGGCCCATCGTGCGCTACAGCGAGCTGGTGAGCCGCATCCAGCACCGCCCCGTTCGCCTGGAAGACGTGCATGCCGGGCTGCTGCGCTTCTGCCTCGGCCTGGCCAAGAAGATCGTCATTGCGGACAACGTGGGCGTGGTCGCCGACCGCATGTTCGGACTGCCGGCCGACCAGCTCGGCACCGCCGCCGCCTGGATCGGCATCCTGGCGTACACGCTGCAGATCCTGTTCGACTTCTCGGGCTACTCCGACATGGCGATCGGCATGGGCCGGATGCTGGGATTCAAGTTTCCGGAAAACTTCAACCAGCCCTACCGGTCGCACAGCATCACCGAGTTCTGGCGGCGCTGGCACATGACGCTGTCGCGCTGGTTCCGCGACTACCTGTACATCCCGCTGGGCGGCAACCGCGCGGGGCCGGTGCGCACGTACCTCAACCTGCTCATCGTGTTCGTGCTGTGCGGCCTGTGGCACGGAGCGGCCTACACCTTCTTGCTGTGGGGGCTGTTCCATGGCGTGCTGCTGGTCATCGAGCGGCTGGCGCTGAACCGGTTCGGCTGGACGCCGCGCGGCTTCAGCGGCTGGCTGACCACGCTGCTGCTGGTGATGGTCGGCTGGGTGCTGTTCAGGGCGCCGTCGGCCGGCGTGGCCGGGCACTACCTGATGGCAATGGCCGGCGTGACCGCAGGCGAGACGCCTGCAGCCGCATGGTCTGTGCTGACATCCGACAAGCTGCTCTTTCTGGTGATCGGCAGCGTGGCGGTGCTGGTGCCCGAAAACTGGCGGCTCTCCGCCTGGCAACGTGCAGGCGACTCGATCGCCGCGCCGGTGCTATCGCTGGGCGCCCTCGTGCTCTTCGCCTACTCGGCCATGCTGATCGCAGCCAACGGATTCAATCCGTTCATCTATTTCCGCTTCTGAGATGCGCTCCACCGCCACACGCCGGATCTTCATAGCGGCCTTCCTCGTCCTGACGCTGCTGCCGGGCCTGCAGATGGCCACGCGATGGCTGCCGGAGATGACCATCGACGAGCAGCGCACGCTTGCGGCCCCGCCGAGCATGGCGCACCCCGATCGCTACCTGCAGCAGGCCAACAGCTGGTTCTCGGACCACTTCGGGTTTCGCGCGCTGCTGATCCGGCTCAAGGCCACGGTCGACTACCGCCTGTTCCGCGTGTCCGACAAGGTTCACGTGGGCCAGGACGGCTACCTGTTCTACCGCAGCACGCTCGACGTCGAAAAGCCGGCCGTCGACGCCTACCTCGGCACGCACGAGGCCGCAGTGGTCGACGGCGTGCGGCGCTATGCCGAAGCCCTGCAGCAAAAGGGCATCGGCATGGTGATGGTCGTCAACCTGCTGGGCGACCGGTTCCTGCCCGACAAATTGCCGGCCTCGGTTGCAGAGCGGCCATCGCTGCGGCGCATCGACAGCCTGCTCGACAGGCTGAAGCAGGTGCCCAACCTGACCTTCATCGACAGCACGGCCATCCTGAAGGAAGTCGAGAAAACGCGTCCGATCTTCCATCGCACCGACTTTCACTGGAACGACCCCGCGGCCTATCCGGTGGCCAAGAGTGTTGTCGACGCGATGAGCCACGCTGAGGGGCTTGCGGGCAGCACGTGGACGCATCCGCTGCGCTACGAAACGCAGTCTTACAGCGGCGGCATTGCCCGCTTCATGCCGCTACTGCGTTCGCCGTCCGAAAAGTCTCTCTTCGTGACGCCGTCGTGGCAATGGCCAAGGGGATTCACCAGCGTGTCCGGGCCGGCGCCGTATACCGACGTCAGCCACGTCGCTCCCGGCAGTCAAGGTTTGCTGCACCCAGTTCTGTTCGTGGGCGACAGCTTCATGGACGCATGGATGCGCAATGGCATGGCGGCGTATTTCGAGTCGTCTTACCGTTTGCGCTGGGGCGAGGGCTTGCGCCTGTCGGCGATCACCTCGGCCATACCTTCGGATGCCCGGTGGGTCACGGTGCAGTTCATCGAAGTACAGCAGGCTGCGCTGCTTGCCTTTGCTGACAAGACGGATGTCACGCACTCCATCGAACTGCTGCAGGCGCGCGCCTCGCGGTAGTCACGGCTTTTCCGGCAGGAAGACACTCGCAGGCTTTTTGCGAGCCAACAAGAAGTCCCTGAGCTCCTTCGCGGCGCGAATTCCCCATCGATCGATGGGCGTCAGCATCGTTGCAGAGGCGATGCTGACCGCGGCAATCGAGAGATTCAGCCAGAGTTTTTCCAGATCGGTCGGCTGGTCGATCCATTGGTACGCGCGGTTGCCATAGGCGAGCAACAACGGTCCGTGTATGAGGTAGAGAGGGAACGAGATCCGGCCCAGATAGCGACTCACGGGGCCCGAAAGCATCTTGGCCAGGGTCGCGTTGAAGATGCACGGAATGATCAGAAGCGTCGCGACCGTCAGGCAGGCGCCGAACGGATCGTTTCCGGCCCGGGGCAGGAGACTGGCGCCATAGATCCCTGGCACCAAGAGCAGCAACGAGGCCTTGGACCACAGGCTCGCGCTGGGTGACCGAGGGGTCGACACATGAATCTCGGCAAGCACAAGGCCAAAAACAAATGCCGTGTAGATGGGATGAATGAAGTACGCCACGACCGCCAACGCCCCATAGACGAGCATGCGCCGCTCGAGCCGACCTGCGACATACAGCGCGCCGAGAACAAGGCACGATCCCCATAGCTCGAAGCGCATGGTCCACAGCGGCCCGATCAACGCCTTGCTGAAGCTGTAGTCAAAAAACGTATCGAATAAGGAAGATCTGACGACATCCCAAAGCGACGGTGCGACAGGCAGGAAGCCCTGAAAATTGGGAAGGCGCTGTTCAGCGGGAAGAATAAGACCGGTGACGAAGAAAAGATAAAGGATGAAAGTCGCGCACAGAATTGGAACTGCCAGCCGCACATAGCGCCCTAGAGCAATTTTTGTCAGTGACTGCTGATCGCGCCGACGACAGAATTCGACGGAAAGCGACAAGCCCGACACCAGAAAAAATATCCAGACGGCCAGCACCCCATTGAAGAAAAAAAATTTCCGAAGCGCGATGGTCACGTCCGAATTTATTGGAAATGCATCCAGAAATACATGATAAACCAGAACGATCAATGCACCCCAGCCGCGAAGGCCGTCGAGAAACAGAAGCCGGCCCTGCTCTGTCGAGGGAAAGCTGGCAGGAAGATTCTCCTTCGCGTCCATAACGATGCCCTTCCTCTTGCTCACCAGTAAGTACCGACGAGCATGAAGTAGGGTGTCGCAAACCAGATCGCACCAAATATCACGTGAATTGCAAAGGCGATCCACGCCAGAATTGATTTCCTCCAAGAAATCGCGACCAGCGCAATCGCGCTTTCTACATAGAGAATGAAAGTCACCGCCTGCCCGGTCCAAGCAAAATTTCCGTGCATCAAACGCGGGCCGGTCTCTATCACGCACAGACTGATGAGCATCCCCACGGCATAAAGGAACCAGGAAAATTTCAATTTATCTGAAACCTTGCCGGCGGCTGCTAGCACGATCAGGGCCGCAACAGGAAACAAAAGAGATGCCGGTAGCTTTGTCAAAACCTCAATAGCCCCACCATAAACCTTGAACGGCGCGAACCCCAAGCCCGAACCGGTCCCTTCGTAGGTCATACGGAACTGGAGTGCAAGTGCGACGATGGCAGGCCCCGCAATCAAGACAATGTTGCGCAATGCCGGTCGCCATGACCCACGAACGACTCTTATCAATTCGACCAAGCAAGCGCATGGAAGAAATGCAATGAGAAAAGAAGGCTTTGCGATTGCCGAAAGAACGATGCTCAGCGGCAACATCAACTTGAGATAAAAATCTTCTCTCGAATCAAACGCAAGCGCAAAATAGGCGTAAATTGAAATTACTGCCAATATTTTGCACAACACCTGCGTTGGATTGTGATAGACAACCGGGGCGATATAGCCATACAGAAAATTGTATTTGAAAAATGTTTGCGCAAAGATGTGCGATGCAACCAACACACCCAGCGTGACCATGAAAACCACGCCAACACCGGATTCGCTCGCAGAGTTGCGAATTCTCTGGGCAATGATTGCAGCCATTCCGGCATAGCACGCGGCCATCAAAAAAATTGTTCCCCTCTCGAAATCAAGACCTGTTGCCTGGGCAATGCCAATCAGCAGGATCTGGAATAGAAAATGAGGCGAAACAATGTCGGAGGCCTGATGAATGGTTCTTGCATATTCAATATGAAGATTGATATCGCTGCCCTGCTCCAGATAAGGAGTCATCGGCATGGAGAACATCAGTGCGCCAGCCAGCGCGACGAGAATCAACATGGGGCTAAGATTTTTTTCGCGCCCCCCTCGCGAATCAGACACATTCATAATTTCCCCGCCAAATATCTTGAATTATTCTAAAATGCGATTCGCTGGGCTCGAACCAAAATCGAGCACCAAGATCAATTTTTCCTAACTTTTACGTACAGCAGAACCCATGTTTTCACGCCTGGCCGACTACATCTATATCGCCGCCACCATCGGATTCACCGTTTACGGTCAACTCATTCTCAAATGGCGTGTGGGCAAATTCGGAAGCCTTCCGGCCGACCTCATGGGCAAGCTTCAGTTTGTCTTCGGCGTGCTTTTCGACCCATGGGTGCTGTCGAGCCTTTTCGCCGCCTTTCTCGCCTCGCTGGCCTGGATCGCCGCCATGTCGAAGTTCGAGCTCAGCGAGGCTTATCCCTACATGAGTTTGAACTTCGTGGTGGTGCTGGTCCTGAGCGTCTGGTTTCTCAACGAACCACTGACCGCGGCCAAGTTGATCGGCGTTGCGATGATTGCAGCGGGCACCGTCGTGATCGCGCGAGGTTGAATTCGGCGCTCAAGATTCCGACCACACCGCAATACCGAACCCGGTCTTTCCGTACCCGTTGCCGTTGTAGAGCATGTAGCGCTGAGCGCCGTGCTCGAAAACAAACGGGTACTCGATCATGTCCGAATCCCATCCGCTTGCCGACACATCGATGCCTGCATCGGAGAGTGCCAGTTCCCAATGGTCGCAATCCGGGCTCCTTGCATATCCGATGCGGTAACTCTGGCCCGTGCCGCTGCGGTACGAGAACCACATCTCGTATCCTGCATCCCGTCCGCGCAGGACGTTCGGCCGTGAAAACGCCTGGGCCTTGCCGAGCGCATAGGGAACCGCCAATCCCTTGCGTTCCCAATGATCGCCGTCCGCTGATTCGGCGCCGTAGAGCACCGCGAGCATCTCGCCGTTGCCGGCTTCCCAAGCGATGGTCGACGGATACCACATTCGGTAGCCGTCACCCACCTTCATTACCCAGGGATACGAGAGACTGATGGGGTCCGTGGCGTCCGAGCCCATGAAAGGCCCGGGGCTGTCGAGCTCGAGGGTCAGGTCGTCGCGCACCACGAGGCGTCCGATGTCGCCGCGCCAATGTTGGCCAGGCGGAGCCTGCCAACCCATGAAAAGCATGTAATGCCGCCCGTTGGCTTCGTAGCAGTTGCCGATGCTCACGCCGTCCGCATAGAAGCTGCCGGGTGCGCCAAATTCGAAGAAGGGTTCGGTGTGCTCTTGAACCACTCTTCTCTGGCGTATGTCCATGTCCACAGCACCCACCGATGAGCGATTCTGAGCATCTCTGGCGCTGTAGAAGATCCTGTACACGTCTCCTTCGAGGTGTACAGCCAGCGGGTTGGCCGCATGCGACATCAGCTTCGGATGCAGGCCACCCTCGGGCAGCGAGTACAGCAGACCCTGCTTAACCCAGCGTTCCATCTTCGCTCTCGGTATTCTCGTTGATGAGCGCTTCGAGCAGATCATGGACGGAGATGCCACGCCGCTTTGCAGCGGCCGCCAGCTTGAGCTTGGTTTTCTCGGTGACGCCCTCGATCTTTCCAAAGTACCGCGTGCGGGCGGAGCCGCCGCGCGTGCCGATGTGGGGAATGTCCAGATCGACCTTCGGTAGTCCTTCGGTCGGAGCGAAGGAAATCAGATAGAAGCAATTTCCCAGGACGTAGCTGACGTGGATGTCCTCCGCGTTGTGCGGCAAGGAATCGACTGGCGCATGCAGGGCCCATAGGCCGTTGTTGTTGATCAGCACGTCGGCATATTCGGTGCCTCTGAGGTGCGGCGCGATGCCCTCGTCGCCAAACATGACACGTCCACCGATCTTGCAGACGCGTTCAAGCTCGGCAATCGCTTTCTTCATATCGCCGAACAGATTGATGCCGCCGAAGTGAAACACCACGTCGAAGTAGCGCGACCGGTAGGGCAGTTGGGTGGCATTGGACACCGAGAAGCTGGCGTTGTCAGCCCTCAGATGCGTGCTCGCGTTCTGGACCATCGACTTGCTGATGTCCTGTGCATGCAACTCGCCCTCGGGACCGATGGCTTCCAGGATGGCGGGGATGTCTTCGCCTAGCCCGCATCCGACGACGAGAACCTTCATGCCGCGATTCAGGTTCAACCTTCGCGTCAGATCGGCACGGAAGTTTGCTTCCTCGACATTGAAGGTCGCGAACAGCCAGTTCAGAAAGTTGCGATACTTTTCCGTCGACTGCTCGTCGTTGTACATCTGCAGGTTGACGTCGTCGGCCGCGGAGACGATGGAGGGCGCAATGAAATCGACGACCCGGCACTCGTCATCCAGGAATTCGAACGACACGCCCGAGCGGCTTGAAAGACCTTTTTCAGCCTGCATCAATGGCTCATGCGTCACGGGATCGCAGAAGGCTTGAAGAAGTGGTGAGTTCTTTGTCATCTCTTGAACGGACTGCTGGGTCCGAGTTATTTCTTTCGCGTACCGAAAAATTCGCCGAGAGTTTTGGGTTCCTGAAAATCGAATCCGAGAATCTCTCGCGCTTGTGGCGACAAACCGGCGCCATCGACGCTCGCAGGGATATTGATCTGCTGCTTGAAGTACGGGATGTTGTAAAGGTGGTTGACCGCCCGCCGTACCTTGTTGCTGGCGTTGTAGCCGCCCGAGTGGAACGTCATGCAATCCAACAGGATGAACTGGCCGGCCTTCGCCGGGATTTGCACCGCATTCTTCTGTACGTAGGCATCGGACGGAAACTCGGCGCTCTTGTGCGAAGCCGGCAGCACGAATGTCGCGCCGTTCTCGAACGTGAAATCGTCAACGCAGAAGAGTGCATTGATCGCCAAAGGCGTCGACGAGGTGAAGTGCTGGTACGGCAGGTCACGGTGCCACGCGCCCTGGTTGTAATCTTCTTTCGGCGGATTGACGATGCCGTTCTGCTGGTTGAGTATGAACTTCCCAGTGATCAGTTTTCCCAGGACCTGCAGCAGGTTCGGGTTGAGGGCCAGGCGCAGAAACATGCCGTCGCCTCGCGTGGACATCAGCCTAATGTTGTTGTGCTCGTCAAGGTCCTTGAGAAACGGCAGGCCGTGTTCGCTCTGATAGCTCGCGAGCGAAGCGTCGAATGTCTTCGAGATGGCGTCCAGCTCGCTGTCGGCATACCCGGCGTCGAGCGTGGCATAGCCCAGGACCCGAACCTGCTCGACGGCTTGGTCCAGCATCGTCGACGCCGCCCCGCGTTGCAGAATGCCGTAGGACTGCGATGGAATCTTGCTAAGCGCCGACATGATTGCCCTTGAGGTGTGGGTGCCCGACATCCAGTCGGTCAAGTGTTCGAGTCCGTAAACGCAGCAACGCGCCCGCTGAGCTCCGCCCAAGTAGTGAATTGCCGCCGCTCATAGTAAAGCGCCCCTTCATGCGGCCTCGAGGCCAGCCGCTCGGGAAACACCGGCTGCATCGCATCCCGCCCGCCAAACACATAGTGCAGCAGCACGAACGGAAACAGCCCGATCCAGGTCTTGCGCTGCGTCGGATAGCTGAGGCAATGGCGCATGAACGCGATACGGTTTCTCCATGGGACCGCAACAGGCTCCACCGGCCCATTCATGGGTAGCGGGCGCATGACATTGAAGAGTTGACCCGGGCGCTTGTAGCCGTTGTAGAGAGAGGATTGCCGTGCAAGATGCAGCAGCCCTGCTTGCCGAGCCACGGTGACGCCTACAGCGTGCAACGAGTCATGGTCGGGATGACCGCCCTCCCACGCTGGCAGGTACAGCCCGCACAGCGATGGGCAGCCGTCGATCCAGCCGCGCAACCAGGCAGCAGCATCGCCGAGGCGATACATCAATGCGCCGTCGTCGATCTGGAGCTGCTGCCCCACGAACAACACGTCGCCCGCGCCAACGCCGAGCTTTTCCAGGACGGCAAGCGACTCGCGATTGCGCGCCTCGGGAGACGCATCGCCCACCGTGCCCGTGGTCATGAACGCGCAGACCACCCGCGCGCCGGCGACCCGTTCATCGAGGATCTTCTGGAACACACCGAACTCGTCGTCCTGGTGCGCAAAGAGAAAAAGTGCGGTGCTTGCGGTCATGCCACGACAGTTGGCGTTCAAGACTTGGCGCGTACGCGCTTGAGCCTGTGCGACTGGGCGATCTCGGTCACGAACTTGATCTTTGCCGGGATCATGAACGGTTGGAGCCGTTCCTTGCCCAGCTTGCGGATGCCGCTGCGCGCCGCGGCCTCGTCGAAGCCCTCGCGCAGGATGACCTGCGCGCAGACGATCTTGCCCAGCAGCGGGTTGGGCTCGCCGTACACCACGGCATCCGCCACTTCGGGGCAATCGAGCAGCACGGCCTCGACTTCGGCCGGGTACACCTTCTGGCCACCGACATTGATGATGTCGGACTGCCGCCCCAGCACGCGGATCCATTCGCCGTCGGTTTCGACCAAATCGCCCGTCATGAGGAAACCGTCATCCGTGAAGGGGCTCGGCGCATTGATGTAGCCCAGCATCGCGGAATCGGCGCGAATCTGCAGCATGCCGTCGACCACGCGCACGTTGTAGCCTTCGCCGCCAAGCTTGACCCACAGCGAATCGGGCGAACGCGACTTTGCGCGCAAGACACCCAGTTCGATCATGCCGTAGGTCTGGCGCAGCTCGATGCCGGGGAACACCTTGCGCAGGTTCCTCAGCGTCGTCTCGGGCATCGGTTCGGCGCCGTAGGTGATGAGCTTCAACGAGCCGAGGTCGTGCCCCAGGTAGGCCTTGCTGATCAGCAGCATGCTCAGAAAGCTCGGCGTGGCGGGCAGCAGTTCAATGCGGTGTGCCGCCACCAGCGCGCACACCTGCTCGGGCGAGCGGCCGGCTGGCACGACGATGAGGCACAGGTTCGACAGGCAATGCAGCAACGTGTTGAGGCCGCCCCAATGGTCGAACAGCAGGAAGTTCAGGGTGATCATCGCGGGGCGAACCGCGTGGAACTTCTCCATGAGCTTGGAGAAATCGTGCACCACGGCCTTGGGCTTACCCGACGAGCCGGAAGTGAAGAGCACCAAGCCGGGCGCGGCGCGCTCGATCACGATCTTGTACAGATCAGGCAACGGCCTCGCGGCGAGCTTCTCGAAGCTGGCCTCGGTCTTCGACACGTCGATCAACCATTCGGGCGCCACGTCGTCGATCGAAGCGCCGAGGCTGTCGTAGGCCTCGGGCGTCAGCGGAATGATGATGCAGCAACGCTCGATGAGTGCGAGCAGCATGCTCACGGCCAGCGCCGAGTAGTCGCCACGCAGGATCACCGGCACGCCGGGTTGCACGCCTGCAGCTTCCAGCGCTTGCTGCTGCTGCGCAATGGCGGCGGACAGTTCGCCGTAATTGACGGAAGCGCCACGGAAGACAACCGCCGGAGCTTCTGGCTTCGACGCGAATCGGTCGAGAAGAAATTGGATCTGGCTCACGGTCTGGCCTTCAAACTTGAATGAGAACGGTGGCCCAGGACAAACCCACGCCAAAGCCGCAAAGAACGATGGTCTGGCCTTCGGCAACGACACCCTTGTCGATGAGCTTGGCCAGCACCACGGGAATGGAGGCCGAGACGAGATTGCCCGTGTTCTCCATGTCGACGACCATCTTCTGCTCGGGTATCTGCAGCGCACGCGAGATGCCGTCGAGCGCCAGCCGGCTGGCCTGGTGAAACACGAACAGCGAGATGTCGGAAACGGCGAGCGCATGCTTGCCGAGCATGTCGCGCACCGCCGTCGGCACGGCGTTGTTGAAGAAGCTCAGCAGGCCGATGCCGTCCATGCGGATGTGATCGTCGCTGTAGATGCGGCCGCTGCGGTCGGGTTCGGCGGGCGCACCGCCGGCGGTCGACGCATAGCGGGCGCCGCCGTTCTTCACGATAAAGCGCTCGGCATTCTTTCCGGACGTGCCGAAGCTTGCGTCGATCACACGCAGCTTCGGCTGCTGCGCGGAAACCACCGTGGCTGCGGCGCCGTCGCCGAACAACGGCCGGATCGACCGGTCCAGCGGATGCACCAGGCGCGAATAGGTGTCCGCGGTGACGACCAGCACGCGGCGTGCGGTGCCGCTGATCACGAGGCTGCGCGCAATGCCCAGCGCATAGACGAATCCCGAGCAGGCATGCGTGATGTCGAAGGCCATGACCGAGGGCTGCATGCCGAGCCGGCCATGCAGCAGTACCGAGTTGGGCGGGAGCACATGGTCCGGTGTCTGCGTGCAGAAGATCAGCGCGTCGATGTCGGCCGCGCCGATATCGAGGCGCTGAAACACGTCGACGCTCGCTTGCATCGCGAGGTCGAGCGCAGTTTCTCCTTCGGCTGCGATCGGCCTGGAGGACACACCGGTTCGCTCGATGGTCTTGGACATGTCCCAGTGCGGGTTCTCGGCCTGCAACTGGTCATTGGTCACGGTCAGGGCGCCGAGGCTGTAGCCGATGCCCTCGATGCCGACACCGGCGTTATTTGTCATCGAATTTGCTCCAGAACTCGCCCAGGGCGAACGGCTTGCCGTGGCCCGGATGCACGAGATAGCCAGCGTCCAGCTGGCGCAGACTTTCCAGCGTTTGCGCCAGCTTCATTTTGTCGCCACCAGGCAGATCGGTCCTGCCGGGTGCTCCCGGCAGCAGCGTGTCACCGCTGAACAGGTTATTGCCGACGATCAGGCAGATGCTCCCGGGCGTGTGGCCTGGCGTACGCACGATGCGTACGACGAACCCGTCGAGCGCCAGTTCGTTGCCCTCAATCTCAGCCAGATTTCGGTCGAACTCCGGCACCTTGATGCTGGTCTTGCTCTCGAACAGGATCTTGTAGATGTTGGCCTGCTTCATCAGCTTGGCATCGTCACCGTGCAGGTAGAACGGAATGCTGAACTTTTCTTGCAACGCGACCACCGCGCCAATGTGGTCGTAGTGCGCGTGCGTGTTGACGATAGCCACCGGCGTCACGCCGAGGGCGTCGATCAGCGCGACGAGGCCTTCGGCGTCACTGCCCGGGTCGACGATCAGCGCCTTGTGCTGCGCGTTGCCGACCACATAGCAGTTCTGCCGCCATTTGCCGTTGGTGAAAGTCGAAACGCTGTCGGTGCCCGTGTTGCTGGCGACGTGGCTCGTGCTGGCGGTCATCAGAGTCCCCCAAAATAGAGGGTCTGGCACGTCATGTTGCGCGCCAGCGGGGAAGCGAAGAAATTCACCGCATGCAGGATCTCGTCCACATCGAGGACCGTCGGCTTCAGCATGTTCGACTGCTTGGCGGACACGGCCTTCTCGCCGAGCGCGTCGAGCATGCCTGAATTGTTCACGAGCGACAGGCCCAGCGTGTTGATCGTGATGTCGGCGTTGCCGCACTCCCTGGCGAGGACGCTTGAGAACGCCTCCACCCCGGCCTTGCTGGCGTTGTAGAGGGAACTGCCGGCGCTGCCCAGCGGGACGTTGATGGAAGAGAAGTTCACGACGCGGCCGTACTTTTGACGCTGCATCAGCTTGAGCGCTTCGCGGGAAACAAAAAAGGTTCCAAGAAGGTTGGTGCGGATGATGGCCTCGGCATTGGCCGCTCGCGTCAGGATGCCCAGGCTGGCCTGCGAAACGCCCGCGTTGTTGACCAGCAGCGTCAACGGCACCTTGAGCGCCGCGATGTCCTTGAACATGGCGACGACACTCGGCTCGTCGCTGATGTCGACGATGAAATGGGTGTAATTCGGGTGCTCGATGTCGGACGACTGCCGCGAGCAACCCGACACGATCGCACCGGCCGCGAGAAGCCGCTCGACCAGCCCACGGCCCAGGCCTCTGCTGGCACCGGTGATCAGAATGCGGCCGTCCTGCATGTTCAAGCCAGAAGGTGGGTCACGTGCTGCAGCAGCGTGCCGACGGTAGCGAACGGGCTCTGCTCGGTCTCGAAGGCGGTATCGTCCACCACGGTGATGGCCTTGCCAGTTTTCTCTTCGATGAGTCGCTCGACGGCAAGCAGCAGGCGCACCAGCGCGAGCGAATCGACGTTGCTGCCTTCGCTGAGCAGCGCGGTGTTCGGCTCGTTCGCGATCTGCGCGTCGGCGTCTTGGTCCGCGTTCACTTCGAGGATCGCCTCGTCGACGATCTGTTTTGCCAAATCACTCATGATGTTCCTTCTAGTTTAAAAATAGTCTAGGTCTGCCAGCGAAAAGAACAGGTCCGCTCGCGCCATGGCGCCGCGCCTGCCCTCGACAGCATGAACGAATATTGGTGTCGGATGCGGCAGATGGCGGTCGGGAATGCCGAGGAACGGAAAACCGCCCATCCATTTCAAGGCCGGGTTCTGCAGGTTTGCGATGGTGAACACCGCATCACAACCGGCGTCCGCCGCCATGCGCGCCGCCATAAGCTTCAAGTGCACCGATTCTCCGCCCGACAGCGGCCTCAACAACACCGAGTCCATGATGACCATGATCTTCAGCCCGGCCAGTTCGACCTGCTTGAACGCCAGATAGCCCAGGCATTCCTGTTTTTTCCAGAGCCACTTGACGTCGCCGCGGAACAAAGTGCCTTTAGAAAACCGCCAGTCGACAAACGCATCGTCTCGCGCGAGGTGCGGCCCTGCATAGTTCCGGAAGCGCCGAAACACCTCGGCCCTTTCGACTTCCTGCGGCACCGGACCGAACGCCAGCCGGGTGCCCCATGCGCAAACTCCCGCGCCCACGCGGATCAGCAACCGCCAAGGCGACGCCAGGGAATTGCCGAACGCGATGAGCGCACGGTTCGACACGAAGCGCCCGATCGCACCAGCGACGCCGATCGGCAAGCCCGCAGCCTGCAAGGTAAACGCCACCGGGAACTTGAACAGCTTGCGATAGAAGATGTCGCTCACCTCGTTCGAGGTGTGAAACACGACGTCGACTCCCTCGGGCGCCCGCACCGCACGGGTCATCGAGATCATGGTGGCGGCATTGCGCTCTCCAGGCTTCACCACGAGGTCGGTGACAGTGGCTCCTGTGCACGACTCTGCCGCGTCTAGCGATACTCGTCGCGGCTGCAGGAACGAGCGCCCCACCAGGTCACCTTGCGGGTTTCGTGCGCTGATGCTTGTGGATACGCCGGCCGGGTTGCCCAGGTGCTTCCAGCGAAGATGCTCGCGGTCGGTGACTTCGGGAGTCGAATACACCGCAGCACCGACAGCGATCTGCTCGTCGAGTCCGTCCGCCTGCAGCGCCTCCAGTCGAATCTTGTTCATCGGTGTTGCGACGCCAGCACTCAGATCTTCTTGTCGATCGAAAGAACGACGAGGCCCGCTACGACCAGCGCCAAGCCCAGCCAATAACTTCCGCTGGGCATGTTGCGCTGAATGATGGCCTGGAAAATGGCGGTGAAGAATATGGCGGTTGAGGAAATAGGGTACGCGTACTTCACGTCGAAACGCGACAGGATATAGACCCAGAAGATCATGGCAAAACCATAAATGAAGATTCCGAGCCAAAGCCATTTACTGGTGATCAGCGCATTGATCGACAAGCCTCCCAGAGAAAAAACTTCCTTGGAAGCCTGAGACAGCACCAGCTGCCCTGAACCCATGATCATTGCAAACAGCAATGTCAGCATGACATTAATCATTTGACCGCTTCGTCCGTTGTTTAGATAAATAATTTTCGGTGAATCAGTCACAGCACATGCCGTGAAATCTTCTTGTGCAAAGGTGTGCGCGGAACCGCGGCAATGTCTTGACCAAAAAATGAAAGAATCAGTTGAATTCCCATCAGGATGGGAAGTGCAGCGAGCATTACCGTGCCTGACGAGGTTTCAACGCCGGCGCGCATCGAATTGGCCCAGTGGTAAATACCGAAAACACCGCCACCACAAAACAGCAATAGTCCAACCGGCAACTCGAGCGAACCGAGCGACATATCGCGTAGATAGTAGTTATAGCCGATTCGCTTCATGAAATTTCTGGCGTGCTTGAAAAGAAACTCAGTCACGATTTTGGATATTTTCAAATTGCTCACCTCGTCGCCGTATTGCGCTTCCATAGGCACATCCATGACCACCGCACGCAACGTATTGAGCCGAAAAAGCACATCAGTTTCAAAAAAGTAGCGCCGGCTCAATTTTTCCATGGGCAAGTGTTCAGCCACACGCGCGTGAATGGCCGTGTAGCCGTTCGTCGGATCGAAGAGATCCCAATAGCCGGATGAGAGCTTGGTCATCAACGAGAGAACCGCATTGCCGAAGAGGCGGACCTTCGGCATGGCGCGGACCTTCTCCAGGTCGAAGAACCGGTTTCCCTTGGTGTAATCGGCCTCCCCCGAAAGAATGGGGTCTACAAAATTCGGAATGAGCGCCGGGTCCATCTGCCCGTCGCCATCGATCTTCACGATGACCTGGGCCCCGTCCTTTATGGCGGCGCGGTAACCGGTCATTACCGCACCGCCGACGCCTTGGTTGACTTCATGAAAAACGACGGTGATTCGCGGATCGGAACAATTGGCCTTGACAAAATTACCCGATTGGTCGGGACAGGCGTCGTCCACTACGTAGATTTTCCACACGTACGACGGGATAGATGCAATCAGCGGCGCGATGTGCCGGGTGACTTTGTAGGACGGGATCACGACCGCGATCCGGGCACTCGACATCTGCGTTTCGTAGCTGGTGGAGGTCATTGTTTGAAAGATACTTCACTGAAGGTGACGGGGATGTCGGTCTGGCCCGAGGCATAGATAACGGCAGTGGCTGCTTTTCGGGGCGCCCTGACTTCCATGGAATAGGTCGTCGCCTGGGCAACGCATTCAAAGACTTGGATGTTCGTCCCGATAAATCGGCCCTTCGCATCCATCCAGTTCACCTGCAGGCGCCCCTGCGTCGGCTGCGTTTCGCAGACGCTCCTCGCGCTGTTCTTATAGCGACGTCCGGCAACCACGGGAACCTGCTGCGTAGCCACGGCCGTCACATTGACCGAAATGCCGTCCGCGCGCCTGCTCGACATGCCAGGAGGCAGATACCAGCCGTCGTCCGTGGCGAATTCAGGGTTGCGCAGCAGTTCCTGCGCGAACCGATATTGATCCTTGACGCGACGCACCGCAATGGGCGAGAACGCGGTGACCGGGTCGCTCACCTCCTCGATCAGTTTTCTCTGCGCGGATGTGCCCCAACTGCTGTCGAGAATGAGATAGTCGCCACCGGCAAGCACCAGCGCCTTAGCCATCGAGTCGGCTGAATCGGCAGCGGTCACGGCGCGCTCGAAGTTCGGGTTGTACCAACTGGGGTACAGCGCATCGGCGTGAAGGCCTGCGCCCAGCGGTGAGGAGAACACCGCGACCCGCGAATCGTCGAGGTTGAGCTTGTTCACTACGTCGACGGCGCTGCGAATGGGAAGCCGCTCGCGCAAGAAGGCTTCCCTGCCGGTCTGACTGAGCAGCGGCTGCGCCAAGATGTCCGCGTAATGGGTGCCCGACTTCAGGAAAAGGAGGTTCAGCAGCACGACGAAGGCGCCAGCGATCCAGAGCACCCTCCTGCCGGTCGGCCAAGCGATCTCCGATTGGGAGAACGCGGCTGCGATCAACGCGACCATCAACACGAAGGCTGGGAAGATGTAGCGAAGGTAGGCGATGGACTGAAACGTAATCACCGCCGAAGCAGCACCTACGAAGAGAATCGCCAGCGCGCGCTGTTTTCCTTTGCGGGCCACCAGCACGACTGCGGGCAGCAGAAGCAGCAACCACTGGAAACCACTCGCGCCAGGCCAGCTCTCCAGAAAAGTCTCTGTGTGGAAGGTCGCTTGGTAGAGCGTGTCCCACTTGAAGCCCTTTGTCCAACGCGAGTCCTGAAAGTTGGAGAGGGGCCAAAGCTTCGAACGGAAGATTTCGTTGAAGTAGGGAAACAGCGGATTCCTGGTGATCACCCACGCGGCGAAATAAGGAATACAACCCACCATCGCGAAGAGCCCCAGGGCGCGCGCAAATCGCCCTGCCGACGCCTTCGATGTCCACGCACGAAAGCGCAACAGGAACACGATGAGCAATCCGGGCAGGATTGCCAGAGTGATCGCTTTCGCAGCCAGCGCGCCTCCTAGCAGAATCGCTGCCGAGCGAATGTCAGCGGCACGCTGCCCGTCGCGTTGCAATGCTCTGAAAAGAGAGAGCGAGCCAGCGACGGCAAATGCGGCCCATACAGATTCGATGTACAAGCTGCTGCTTTCCAGCAGCGTCAAAGGCGTCGTAAGCAAGAGCAACGCGCCCCATTTCGCCCCGGCTCGGCTGCCGCCAGCCCACAGCACAAGTTCGCGAACCAAAAAGCAGGTTGCCAAAACAAAGCCGACATTGACAAGTCGCGCACCCTCTTCGCCCGCCAGCATGTAACCTAGGGAGAACAGCCAGTCCCCCATCATCGGCATCACCGCCCACGCATAAAGACTGACATCGAAGCCCCAGGCATGGCGCGCCGCTAGATGAGCGGGAATGAACAGATGCGACGCAAGCGCATCGTGGCCGGTTTCCGGCATCAGCCCCACGACGAAATGAAGCAGCGCTACACCAACGATCAGCAGGTCCAACCAGGATGTCGACTTGCTGCGCGCGAAAGTCCTCATCGACATCAGAGCCGCGCAAACGTGCCGCCACCCTAGCGCGACTGGCAAAGCCAGGGCAAACGCATAAACGCCGGGATAGTTGACTGGCCGATGTGCAGCGAGGCCGATCAGCGAACCATAGATGACAGCCCCGACAAGCATGGCGATCAAAGCCGAAGGCTTGTTGTCTGGGTGTTTGGTCCATACAGTGAGGACCGTCGAGCCCAGAACGTAGCTCGAAAGTGCAATCCACGCCACTACCAGCGACGCGCCCGCGGTGCCTGTGGCGAGAGCGATCGCGGCGGCCGCGATCGCGCCGACCGCGATGCGGTGGATGCTGAGCCAGCGCGAACCTACCTCGACAAACAACATGCCGCCCGCCAGCACGACGGCATAGGGCCTCAACGCATCCCACCGCAGGGCTGCGATCGAATGCCAGCTCAGTTGCTGCAACCCTGTCACCGTTGCCACGATGCCCGCGAGGAGCAAGACAAGCACGGCGGTCCATCTAAAAGTCATTGGGCAGCGATCAGAAAAATGCGAGACGGCGATTTGTTCATTCATTCGCCGTCGTCAAAACCGGCCATGCGCAAGTGAATCGCCAAAGGCAATTCACATGCAGGGAGAGATAGCGTCTTGCGCCCGAACTTGCTGGTGCTGCCGCGTTGCGTGCAACGTCATTCGAATACTTCAGCTTCGTCCAGTAGCTTGCCGGCTTGGTCCTTGGTGGACAGCACGAAGTCGGTTTGAAGATCTGGCCAGGCAATCGCGATCTTCGGGTCGTTCCAGGCAATGCATCGTTCGCTGGCTGGCGAGTAGTAGTCCGTCGTCTTGTACAGAAAGTCAGCCGTATCGCTCAGCACGAGGAAACCATGCGCAAAACCTGCGGGAACCCACAACTGCTTGTGATTCTCCTCGCTCAGCTCCTGAGACACCCATTGCCCGAAGGTCGGCGACTTGCGCCGGATGTCAACGGCCACATCGAGCACCGCGCCGCGCACCACCCGCACCAGCTTGCCCTGCGGTTGTTGAATCTGGTAGTGCAAGCCCCTCAGAACGCCCTTGACGGAACGGGAGTGGTTGTCCTGAACAAAATCGACATGCGCGCCCACTGCTTCGTCGAAAGCTTTTTGGTTGAAGCTCTCGAAGAAAAAGCCCCGGCTGTCGCCGAACACCTTGGGCTCGATCACCAGCACGTCGGGAATAGCCGTGGGCGTGGCCTTCATGAGCGCACCTCGTCGTTCAAGAGTTGCCGCAGGTACTTGCCGTAGCCGCTCTTTTCCAGGGGCTTGGCGAGTTTCTCGAGTTGCTCGCTCTGGATGAATCCGTTGCGCCACGAAATCTCTTCAGGACAGGCAATCTTCAACCCCTGCCGATGCTCCAGCGTCGCAATGAACTGCCCCGCCTCCAGAAGGCTCTCGTGCGTGCCCGTGTCCAGCCACGCGTAGCCGCGCTGCATGATCTGCACATTCAACTGGTCGAGGTCGAGGTATGCCTGATTCACCGCGGTAATCTCGAGTTCGCCGCGCGCGCTCGGCTTCACGGCCTTGGCGATGTCGACCACCTGGTTGTCGTAGAAGTACAGGCCCGTCACCGCGTAGCTGCTCTTCGGCTTCACCGGCTTCTCTTCGATGCTGCTGGCTTTGCCTTTGCCGTCGAATGCGACGACGCCATAGCGCTCGGGATCGTGCACGTGGTATGCGAACACGGTCGCACCCGATTGCTTCGCATCGGCGGCCGAGAGCAGGTTCACCAGGTCGTGCCCATAGAAGATGTTGTCGCCCAGCACCAGCGCGCTCGGCGAATTGCCCACGAACCTGTCACCGATGATGAACGCCTGCGCGAGCCCGTCCGGGCTGGGCTGCACCGCGTACTGCAGGTTGATGCCCCACTGGCTGCCGTCGCCTAGAAGCTGCTGGAAGCGCGGCGTGTCCTGCGGCGTGCTGATGATGAGGATGTCGCGCATGCCGCCGAGCATCAGCGTGCTGAGCGGGTAGTAGATCATCGGTTTGTCGTACACCGGCAGGAGCTGCTTGCTCATCGCCAGCGTGGCGGGATGCAGGCGGGTGCCCGAGCCACCGGCCAGGATGATGCCCTTGCGTTGCGTTGTCGTGGTCATGTTGTTCTTCTCGTGAGCGTTCACAAAGTCTCGCGCAGCATGCGCGAGACGCCCTCCTGCCACGGGGGCAGGCGCAGGCCGAAAGTGGTCTGCAATCTGGTGGTGTCCAGGCGCGAGTTGTGCGGCCGCTTCGCCGGCGTGGGGAATGCACTGGTCGGCACCGGTTCGACGGCCTGCGGCCCGGCCTTGAGTTCGATGCCCGATTGCTGTGCCATCTCGAGCACGAAGCGCGCATAGCCGTACCACGTGGTTTCACCGCCAGCGATCGCGTGATACAGGCCCGCCTTGGCAGGATCCTGCAAGGTCGCACGAATGGCATGTGCCGTCACGTCAGCCAGCAGTTCGGCGCCGGTGGGCGCGCCGAACTGGTCGTCGATCACGGTCAGCTTGTCGCGCTCCTTGGCCAGCCGCAGCATGGTCTTGGCGAAGTTCCCGCCGCGCGCGGCATACACCCAGCTGGTGCGGAAGATCAGATGCTTCGCGCAGTTCTGCGCCACCAGTTGCTCGCCTTCGAGCTTGGTCTGGCCATACACGCTGAGCGGGCCGGTGGCGTCGTCTTCCTTCCAGGGTTTGCTGCCGCTGCCGTCGAAGACATAGTCGGTCGAGTAGTGCACCATCAGCGCACCGATCTGCTGGGCAGCCTCGGCCACGACGCCGGGCGACGTGGCGTTGAGCTTGCGAGCGAACTCGGGCTCGCTCTCGGCCTTGTCGACGGCCGTGTGCGCAGCGGCATTCACGATGACGTCGGGGCGCACTTTCAGCACCGTGTCGGCCAGCTGCTCGGGGCGGCTGAAGTCGGCGTGGAAATCGGTGCTGTCGAAATCGAGTGCGACCACCTCACCGAGCGGCGCCAGGCTGCGCTGCAGTTCCCAGCCGACCTGTCCGCCCTTGCCCAGCAGCAGCAGCTTCATGCCACGGCCTTTGCAGATGCCGCCGGCGCTGCGTCGTATTGCTTCTCGACCCACTCGCGGTAGGCGCCGCTTTGCACGTTGCGCACCCATTCGCTGTTCGCGAGGTACCACTCGACCGTCTTGCGGATGCCGGTATCGAAGGTTTCGGCGGGCTTCCAGCCGAGTTCGGCTTCGAGCTTGCGCGCATCGATGGCGTAGCGGCGGTCATGGCCGGGACGGTCGGTGACGTAGGTGACCTGCTCCTTGTACGGCTTGCCGTCGGCGCGGGGGCGCAGTTCATCGAGCAGCGCACACACGGTGTTGACGATCTCGATGTTGGGCTTCTCGTTCCAGCCGCCCACGTTGTAGGTCTCGCCGAGCCGGCCGGCCTCGAGCACGCGGCGGATGGCGCTGCAGTGGTCCTTCACGTAGAGCCAGTCGCGCACCTGCATTCCGTCGCCGTACACGGGCAGGTTCTTGCCGGCCAGCGCGTTGACGATCATCAGCGGAATCAGCTTCTCGGGGAAGTGGAACGGGCCGTAGTTGTTCGAGCAGTTGGTGGTGAGCACCGGCAGACCGTAGGTGTGGTGCCAGGCGCGCACGAGATGGTCGCTGGCGGCCTTGCTGGCCGAGTACGGGCTGTTGGGCTCGTACTTGTTTTCCTCGGTGAAGGCCGGGTCGGTCTTGGACAGCGAGCCGTAGACCTCGTCGGTCGACACGTGCAGGAAGCGGAAGGCGGTCTTTTCGTCGGCCGGCAGCGCGGTCCAGAAGCCGCGCACGGATTCGAGCAGCCGGAAGGTGCCGAGCACGTTGGTCTGCACGAAATCCTCAGGGCCGTGGATCGAACGGTCGACATGCGACTCGGCGGCGAAGTTCACGACGCCGCGCGGCTTGTGCTCGGCCAGCAGCTTGTCGACCAGCGCGCTGTCGCCGATGTCGCCCTGCACGAAGATGTGCTTCGGGTTGTCCTTGAGCGACGCGAGTGTCTCGAGGTTGCCCGCGTAGGTCAGCTTGTCGAGGTTCACGACCGGCTCGTCGGTGTTGGCGATCCAGTCGAGAACGAAATTGGCGCCGATGAAGCCGGCGCCGCCGGTAACCAGGATCATGGGGTCCCCTGCTTGTTTTGAAAAATTCGCCCCGAGGCAAATGAACCGGCGATTATCCCATCGCCTTGACGCGAAAAAGTCACAGATTGGCAACCGCGTGCGCGCCTTCTACAATCGCGCCCACTGCAGGAGAGCGGGCCACCCCGGTGGCCCTACCGAAGGCGCAAACTCCCATAAACGCTCAGGTCGGCCCGACGAAATCCACGACACGGACTTCGGCAAGGGGTCAGTACTGCACCAACTGAAACGCCGTCTGGAGAGCCGTCACGCCAACACATGGCCGTGACGCACCGAAGGAGCAAACCCGCTGCGGGCGCAGCCGGTGAATCTCTCAGGTACCGAGGACAGGGGGAGCGGCAACTTGGACTTCGGTCGTCCGGTTGCCTGCTATTTATTCAATAGCACACCACGCCCGCCGTTCAAGCGCTGCAACCTCAAAGGTATTTGAAATGCGCGTGATCGTTCTTGGCGCCGGCCTGCTCGGCGTGACCTCGGCTTATTACCTCCAGCAACTCGGCCACGAAGTGACCGTGATCGACCGGCAAGCCACGCCGGCCGCCGAGACCAGCTTCGCCAACGGCGGGCAGATCTCGGTCAGCCACGCCGAACCCTGGGCCAACCCGAGCGCGCCGCTCAAGGTGCTGCAATGGCTGGGCAAGGAGGACGCGCCGCTGCTCTTTCGCATTCGCGCCGACATGCGCCAGTGGCTCTGGGGCCTGCAATTCCTGCGCGAATGCACACCGGCGCGAACCCGGCACAACATCGAGCAGATCGTTCGTTTGGGTACATACAGCCGCGCGATGTTGCAGCAATTGCGCCGCGACACCAATCTGGCCTACGACCAGCGCACGCAGGGCATCCTGCACTTCTACACGACGCAGAAGGAATTCGATGCTGCCCTCGCCCCTGCCGAGCAGATGCGCGCGCTGGGCTGCGAGCGGCAGGTCATCTCGGCCGACGAGGCGGTGAAGATCGAGTCCGCGCTCGCCCACATCCGTCCGAAGCTGGCCGGCGCCACCTTCACCGCAGAAGACGAGTCGGGCGACGCCAACCGCTTCGCGCGCGAACTCTCGAAGCTTGCGGCCGCGGCCGGCGTGAAGTTCCTGATGAGCCACACCATCACCGCCCTGCGCGAAGCCGGCGGCAAGATCGACCATGTCGAGGCCACCGACAGCGAAGGCCGCTTCCAGCGCATCCGCGGCGATGCCTTCGTGATGGCGATGGGCTCGCTGAGCCCGCTGCTCGCGGCACCGCTGGGCATCCGCCTGCCGATCTATCCGGCCAAGGGCTATTCGGTCACGCTGCCCGTGAAGGACGCCTCGAAAGCCCATCAGGTCTCGCTGACCGACGACGAGTTCAAGCTGGTGTTCTCGCGCTACACGTCGGAGTCCGGCGACCGCCTGCGCATCGCCGGAACAGCCGAACTCAACGGCTACGACCGCGACCTGAACCGGATTCGCTGCGAAGCCATCGTGCGCCGTGTCGAAGAGCTGTTCCCGGGCGCCGGCGACACCACGCAGGCCCAGTTCTGGACCGGCCTGCGCCCGGCCACGCCGAGCAATGTGCCGCTGATCGGCAAGACGAAGCTGCCGAACCTGTTTCTGAACACGGGCCACGGCACGCTGGGCTGGACGCACGCCTGCGGCTCGGGCAAGTCGATCGCGCGGATCGTGAGCGGCTTGGCGCCCGAGGTGGATTTCGCGTTCACCGGCATGCCGGCGCCGCAGCAGGGCGCACTGCAGCCGGCCTGACAGCCTGGCCGCGGCGTTCGCTCAGTCGTCGCTGGTGAACACCGTGAGCACCCCGGTATAGCCATACAGGTGATGCCGGGCAATCTCGCCCGCGGCGAAGAAACCGACCAGCGGCACGTCGCCGAGGGCATGCCGCACGATCTGCAATTCGGCGCCTGGCGCGCCGAAGTGCGGACCGCCGCGGCCGGAGCAGCTCACGTACACCGCACCCGCGATGCGCCTTGCCGGGTGCGGTGCGGCCTCGGCTTCGCCGGCGGCCACGGCGCGCGCGGTGGCCAGCGTCTGCTCCTCGGGCTCGAGCTCCTCGCGGATTTCCGCGCAGATGCGCATCAGGTCGGCGCGCGCGGCCTGCGCGTTGCGGCGGCAGAAGGTCAGCCGCATGCCGGCTTCGGCGGTGTCGGCGATGGCAATGCCGCGGCGGGTGGGATCGAGTCCGATGATGTGTCGCACCAGCACGTCGGCGCCCAGGTCGCCGGTGCGGCGGATGCCGTCGCTGCCTGCGTCGGCCAGGCCGACCAGGGTGTTGCGCACCGCGTCGATGGCTTCCTGCGGCCGGTCGAGCGACACCTGCAGGTCGGCGAGCAACACGTCGAGCGCCGGCTCGCCGTCGAGCCTGAGCAGCAGGTTGCCGTCGGCTTCGGTGATCTCGCGCTGGCGCCCCGCGCTCGAGCGCAGCGGCTGGCAGCCCTGCGTGACGCGCGACACCAGCCGCACGCCCTCGCCGAACACCACGCCCGACAACCCGCCCGAGAAAACGCCGCCCGCCGCGCCCTGGCCGCGGATGTTGCCGTTGCCGCCAATGGCGAACTGCAGCGCGCCGTGGCGGCTCGAGGACAGGCCGCCGAACAGGTAGCCGGTGTCGGTGCGCCCGGCCATCTCGCCGATCAACTCGGCCAGGTCGGGCGTGGCGGGGTCGGCATGCACCAGTGCGGTGTGCGCCTCGAAACCGCTCATTTCGGAACTGCCCAGCGGCGCCACGCCCGAGAACACCCGGTACTGGTCGCTGGGCAGCGCGCACAGCATCAGGCTGATGCCGGGCTCGTCGAAATACTCGGCGTTGTTAGCCGATACGCCGACGCCCACGGTGCCCGACCAGTCGGTCACCTCTGGCAACTCGGCGCTCAGGTGGTCGAGGATGTCCTGCGCGTCGCTCGCGTAGTGGTCGGTGATGTAGAGCAGGCCGAGCGTCGGCGACGATGCGTAGTCGGGCAGGGCCATCTGCGCGCGCAACTGGGCCAGCACGAGGCCGGCCGCCATGCGCCATTGCGGATGGGTGGCATGGCCGGAGGGAAACAACTTCATGATGCGTGCCAACCCGTTCTCTTCGAAAGATAGATGTGTATGACGTCAGCGCCGCGCGGAGGTTCGCTTGCGCGCTGCGGTGGTGGAGGTCTTCTTCTTCGCAGCCGGCGCAGCGGCCTTCCTGGCGGGCGCCGGCTTGCGGGCGGCGGCGGCAGCGGGCTTGCCGCCCATCGCCTTGCCGACCGCGTCGGCCAGCGGCTGCGCCATGGCGGGCACCTTCAGCTGGGCCGCATCCTGCAGTGCGGACGTGGCGATCTGCTGGAACTGCTCGGTGAGCGAGCCCCACCATTGCATCGGGTCGACCACGCCGGCGGCGCCGGCCTTGGCGTCAGCCTTCGCACCGGCCGACGCCCTGGCGCGCGGCTTCTTCGGTACCGGCGTCTCCTCTTCTTCAGGCGCTTCGTCCTCGATCTCTTCGACGTCCTCGGGCTCGGGCTCGGGTGCCGCGGCGGCAGGCGCCGGTGCGGGCGCCATCGCGCCCGCCTGCCTGGTGAAGGCGCTGGCGATGTCTTCCATCCGCACGTTCATGCCGCGCAACGTCGACAGCGTCATCTTCTGCACCTCGAGCGCCTGGATCGTGGCCTTGAGCGCATGGCCGTTCTGCTCGAGCCAGTACTGCACCGTCTTGAGCTCCTGGATGCGCTTGTCGACTTCTTCCACGCTCAGCGTGGGCGCCACCCAGCTCGCCAGGCTTGGAATGCCGGGCACCGAACCGCCGCCAGCGGCGGCACCGCCGGCAAGGTTCTTCAGGAAGTCGAATCCGGGAACGAACTGGCTGAAGTCGAAGGGCTTGCTGGTATTGCTCATGCGGCAGGTCTCCGGGGTGGGTTTTCTTGTGTTGCCAGCTTACTCCAAGGCCCCGGGGTTTTCGCGGCCGTCAGAGTTCGCTGCGCGCCTTGCTGAACACCTTCCAGAACGTGGCGTCCTGCGAGGTGGCGAAGTTGATCCGCATCATCGTGCTGGGCGGCCGCCGTGCGTGAAAGAGCGAGCCCGGCGCCAGCAGGTAGCCCTGGTCGAGCATGCGCTGGGTGAGTGCGTCGGTGTCCACGCCGGTGTCGACCCAGCCGAAGAGCCCGGCCGGCTCCGAGGCGAAGCGGCAGCCGTGCGCCATCGCCAGCTTCACCGCGCGTCCGCGCGCCCCGTCGAGCCGGATGCGCACGCGCTCCGAGTGCCGGCGCAGTTGCCCCTGGTCGATGCACCACGACAGGGCCCGCTCGAACAGCGTGGGCGAAGTCAGCGTGGCCAGCAGCTTGGTCTCGAGCAGCCGCTCCTTCAGCGCGGGCGGCGCGGCCAGGAAGCCGATGCGCCAGTTGGGCGCCAGGATCTTGGCGAAGCCGCTCACGTAGATGGTGCGCTGCAGCCCGTCGAGCGCGCTCAGCCGGGTGGCGTGCTCGGGCGCGAGGTGGCTGTAGGTGTCGTCCTCGACGATGTGGAAGCCGTGCTCGTTGGCCAGTTGCAGCACGCGGTGCGCGCTGCCGGGGGTGAGGCTGTAGCCGGTCGGGTTGTGCAGCACGCTCACGCTCACGAACAGCTTCGGGCTGTGCAGCTTGCAGTACTGCGCCATCACGTCCAGGTCGGGCCCGTCGGCACGCCGCGGCACCGGCAGGATGCGCATGCCCAGCGCCTCGAGCCGCGCGAACTCCAGCGCCCAGCCCGGCTCCTCGACCATCACCGGGTCGCCGGCGCGCAGCAACGTGCGGCTCACGATGTCCAGCGCATGCGTGGCGCCGATGGTGGTCACGATCTGGTCGGGCGCGGCCGGCACGTTGATGCCCACCAGCTTCTGCGACAGGCTGCGCCGCAGGCTCATGTCGCCGGCGGGCTCGCCGTACTGCAGCGACAGCTCCTGCAGCGAGGCTGTATTGGTCATGCGGCGCACGGCCGTGGCCATGAAGGTGGACGACATCCAGTCCGGCGGGAACACGCCCATGCCCGGCTGCGGCTTGTCGCTCGGCCGGTGGAACATGCTGCGGATGAGCGAGCTGGCGTCGGCCGGCACGCGCGAGGCCATCATCTGCACAGCCAGTGCGGCCGGCATGCCGCTCACGCCGCCTGCGTCCGAGCCCTTGCCCGGACGGGTGTCCTGCACGGGCGCGGAGTCGCGCACGTAGAAGCCGCGCTGCCGTCGGGCCTCCACCAGGCCCTGCGCCAGCAGCTGGTCGTAGGCGGCGACCACGGTGTACGGGCTCACGCCCTGCTGCCGCGCGCACTCGCGCACCGAGGGCAGGCGGGCGCCGGGCGGCAGCAGGCGGGTGCGGATGCGCTCGGCCAGGCGGTCGGCCAACTGCCCCGTCAGCGACTGTGTGGAGGTGCGTGTCAGCATGCGTTTTTCGGGAGACACGGGGCCGGGCGGAGCGGCTTCTGTGTCGAAGGGTTGACCAATACAGATTGCAGGTTTGTTTGATCAACTGTACTGCAACTGTAATGGTCTCAAGTTTAGAGTGTGTGCCATGAACTGGCAAGAATTCACCGCGCTGCTGGTGCTGGCCACGGCGATGAGTTTCTCGCCCGGTCCCAACACCACGCTTTCGACCGCACTGGCGGCCAACGGCGGCCTGCCGCGCGCGATGCGGTTCGTGATGGCAGTGCCTGTCGGCTGGACGCTGCTGCTGGCGCTGAGCGCCGCCGGCATCGGCGCGCTGGTGGTGGCCATGCCCTCGCTGCGGCTGGCGATCAAGGCGCTGGGCATCGGCTACCTGCTGTGGCTGGCGTACAAGCTCAGCGGCAGCGGCACCCTCGGCAAGGCCGACGGCGCGAACCTGACGGTCGGCTTCGGCCAGGGCGTGATGCTGCAGTTCGTGAACATCAAGGCCTGGTTGCTCGCGCTCACGCTGGTGGCGGGCTGGATCGCCGGCCAGCCCGACGCGTTCGGACGCTTCGTCATCGTCGCGCCGGTGATGCTGGTCTACGCCTTCGCCAGCAACTTCGCCTATGCGCTGGTCGGCGCGCTCCTGCGCGAGTGGCTTGCCAAGGGCGCACGCCTGTTGTGGTTCAACCGCGCGATGGGCCTGGTGCTGGTGCTCACGGCCTGGTGGATGGTGACGGTATGAGGTTGGCCAACCCTCAGGCTTCGCGCACTTCGTGTCGCTTCTCCTCCCCCCTTGCAGGGGGCAATGCCTGTGGCCCGGCGAAGCCGGTTCCACGGCATTTCGCGAAGGAATGCCGCCCCTTTTTGGCGGCGTTTCTTTCTTTGGGTGCGTGCGCATGAAGAGCATCAAGGACGAGACGCTGGGCATGTGGCTGGGCGTGCTGGGTGTGGCGATGTTCGCCATCACACTGCCGATGACGCGCCTGGCCACCGGCCCGCAGGACGCGCCGCAGCTGTCGCCCTGGTTCGTGACGCTCGGACGCGCGGCGCTGGCGGGCGTGCTGTCGGCGATCTTCCTGCTGGTCACGCGCTCGGCGCGGCCGGCGGCGCACCAGTGGAAGTCGCTGGGGGTCGCGGTGCTGGGCAACTGCATCGGGTTTCCGCTGCTGCTGGCCTATGCGCTGCGCGTGGTCACGGCCAGCCATGCGGCAGTGGTGACGGCGCTGCTGCCGCTGGTCACGGCGGCGGTCGCGGCCTGGGTGCTGCACCAGCGCGCGCGGCTCGGCTTCTGGCTCTGCGCGGTCGCGGGCAGTCTGCTGGTGGTGGTGTTCTCGGTGCTGCGCGCGAGCCAGACGGGCCACGGCTTCGGCTTCGAATGGGCCGACCTGCTGCTGGTCGGCGCGGTGATCGCAGCCTCGTTCGGCTACATCTACGGCGCGCAGGTCACGCCGTCGCTGGGCGCCGAGCGGGTGATCTGCTGGGTCTGCGTGATGGCGTTGCCTGTCACCCTGCCGGCCACGCTCCTGCTGTGGCCGACGCAGCCGGTCGCCACCTCGTCGTGGCTGGGCTTCGTGTACGTGGGCATGTTCTCGATGTGGATCGGCTTCTTCGCGTGGTACCGCGGCCTGGCCCTGGGCGGCGCGCTGCGCGTGAGCCAGACCCAGCTGCTGCAGCCGTTCCTGTCGATCCTGGCATCGATCCCGATCCTGGGCGAGCCGCTCGACCTGGTGACGCTGGGCTTCGCCGTCGCGGTGGTGGCCACGGTGGTGATCGGCAAGCGGCTGTCGCAGCCGGCAAGTGCGGGCACGGGCGCCGTTCCCCCGACCGCTCCCGCGCCGAGGAGAGGCTGATGTCCGGTCCGCGCTTCCCAAACATGTACATCGCGCTGGACGGTGAACCCGCCAGCGCCGGCAACGGCAGCAGGGTCGCGCGCGACGCGCCCGGCACCGACGCCATCGACGCCGCCCACGAGGCGGCCCTGCGCCACGGCGGCCTCGACGAAGGCGCGCCGGGCCCTCGCCCGCACCCACGCTGCGGCCAGGGCTATTGCGGCGCCTGTCCGCGCGACCCGGACGGCAACAAAATGCCCCCTGTCCCCCGCGCGGCCCTCCGGTCCGCCTGTACGCTCCCCACCCGAATCTCACCCTCACCGCCTGAAAGAAGATCCCCATGAACTGGAAACTCGCCGCTCGCGCCGCAAAGATGAACCCCTCGGTGCTGCGTGAAATCCTCAAGGTCACCGAACGCCCCGGCATCATCAGCCTGGCCGGCGGCCTGCCCTCGCCCAAGACCTTCCCGATCCAGGCCTTCGCCGATGCATGCGCCGAAGTGCTGCACAACGACGGCCAGGCGGCCCTGCAGTACGCCGCCAGCGAAGGCTACGGCCCGCTGCGCCAGGCCGTGGCCGACATGCTGCCGTGGGAGGTCGACCCCTCGCAGGTGCTCATCACCACCGGTTCGCAGCAAGGCCTCGACCTGGTGGCCAAGGTGCTGATCGACCCGGGCAGCAAGGTGCTGGTCGAGACCCCCACCTACCTCGGCGCGCTGCAGGCCTTCGGTCCGATGGAACCCCATCCGGTGGGCGTGGCCAGCGACGACGACGGCGTGGTGGTCGACGACCTGGTGGCCAAGGCGAAGGACGCGCGCTTCATCTACCTGCTGCCCAACTTCCAGAACCCCACCGGCCGCACCATGACCGAGGAGCGCCGCGCCGCGGTGTCCGCCGCGGCCGCCGCCGCCGGCCTGCCGATCGTCGAGGACAACCCCTACGGCGAACTCTGGTTCGACGAAGCCCCTCCGCTGCCGCTGGCCGCGCGCAACCCCGAAGGCGTGATCTACCTGGGCTCCTTCTCGAAGGTGCTGGCACCGGGCCTGCGCCTCGGCTTCCTGGTGGCACCCAAGTCGATCTATCCGAAGCTGCTGCAGGCCAAGCAGGCGGTCGACCTGCACACGCCGATCTTCACGCAGCGCATGGTCTCCGCAGTGATGAAGGACGGTTTCCTCGACACCCACGTGCCCACCATCCGCGCGCTCTACAAGAGCCAGCGCGACGCCATGATGGCCGCGCTCACGCGCGAGATGAAGGGCCTGGACGTGAAGTTCAACGCGCCCAAGGGCGGCATGTTCCTGTGGGCGCGCCTGCCCGAGGGCATCGACACCGTCACGCTGCTGCCCAAGGCGGTGGAGCGCAACGTGGCCTTCGTGCCCGGCGCACCGTTCTACGCCGGCGAGGGCGACCCGCGCACGCTGCGCCTGTCGTTCGTGACGGCCAGCGTCGAGCAGATCGACACGGCCATTGCCGCGCTCGCGCAGACGCTGCGCGAAGAGCTGGTGCTGCTCGGCGACAAGACGCTCGCCGCCGCGCAGATCTGAGCCGGCCCGCGCCATGATCGGCCTCGCCACGCTGTCGCTGTTCCTGCTCGCGGTCCTGGCGCTGTTCCTGTCCCCGGGCCCGAACATGGCGTTCGTGCTGTCGCACGGCGTGGCCCATGGGCCGCGCGGCGGCTTCGCGGCGGCGCTCGGCATCTCCGCGGCCGACCTGGTGCACACGCTGTTCGCGGCCACCGGCGTCACGGCGCTGGTGGCGGCGTGGCCGCCGTCGTTCGACGTGCTGCGCCTGGCGGGCGCGCTGTACCTGCTGTGGCTCGCGGTGCAGGCGCTGCGCGGCGGCGGCAGGCTGCACGCCGGCGCGCATGCCGGGCCGGTCGCGCCGGTCGCCTTTGGCCGCATCGTGCGCATGGCGCTGCTGAACAACCTGGTCAACCCGAAGGCGCTGCTGTTCTTCATGGTGTTCCTGCCGCAGTTCGCCGATCCCGCGCGCGGCAGCGTGCCGCTGCAGCTGGTGCAGCTCGGCGCGGTGCTGTCGGCGGCGGCGCTGGCGTTCAATACCTTGCTCGGCGCATGCGGCGGACAGGTCGGCCGCTGGCTGCAGCGCCGCCCCAGCGCCGAAAGATTCCAGCGCACGCTGCTCGCGCTCGTGATGGCCGGGCTGGCGCTGCGCCTGCTGTTCCTCGACCGACCGGCCACGCCCGTGGCCTCCCTTTCCCTACAAGGACACTGACAGACATGCTCAACATCTGGGGCCGCATCAGCTCGATCAACGTCCGCAAGGTGGTGTGGTGCGCGCAGGAGCTCGGGCTCGACTTCCAGCGCACCGAGGCCGGCGGCAAGTTCGGCGTCGTGCAGACGCCCGAGTACCTCGCGCTGAATCCGAACGCCATGGTGCCGGCCATCGACGACGGCGAAGGTGCCGAGCGGGTGACGCTGTGGGAGTCGAACGTGATCGTGCGCTACCTGTGCGCCAGGCACTCGCACGGCAATCTCTATCCGAGCGAGCTGCCCGCGCGCTTCGACGCCGAGCGCTGGATGGACTGGCAGCAGACCACGCTCAACCGTGCGAGCCGCGATGCCTTCATCCAGTGGGTGCGCACGCCGCCGTCGGAGCGCCAGTTCGCGCTCATCGACGCATCGGTGCGCGAGAGCGAGGCGCTGTTCGCGATGCTCGACGCGCACCTCGCCAGGCGAGCCTACATCGGCGGCGAGCGCTTCACCATGGCCGACATTCCCGTCGGCTGCGAGGCGCACCGCTGGTTCGGACTGCCCGCCGCCGAATACCGCCGGCCGGGCTGGCCGAACGTCGAGCGCTGGTACGCCGACCTGCTTTCCCGTCCGGGCACGCGCGGCGTGCTCGACCTGGGGCTGGAATGACCCCCAGGCTTCGCGCACTTCGTGTCGCTTCGCCACCCCCCTTCCAGGGGGCAACACCTGTGGCCCGGCAAAGCCGGCTCCACGGTGTTATCCCGACTGACATCGCCCCTTGATCCGATCCTGCTGAGTCCCCAATGAAATCCCGCCCCTTCAAGCAAGTCGACGTCTTCACCGCGACCGCCTACTACGGCAACCCGCTCGCAGTCGTGATCGACGGCCAGGACCTCGACGACGCTGCGATGCAGCGCTTCGCGCAATGGACCAACCTGTCGGAGACCACCTTCCTGCTGCCGCCGACCGACCCGGCGGCCGACTACCGCGTGCGCATCTTCACGCCCGGCGGCGAACTGCCGTTCGCCGGCCACCCGACCATCGGCAGCTGCCATGCCTGGCTGCAGGCCGGCGGCAAGCCCAAGGCCGCGGGCCAGGTGGTGCAGCAGTGCGGCGCGGGCCTGGTGCCGCTGCGTCGCGAAGGCAGCCGGCTGGCGTTCGCGGCACCGCCGCTCAGGCGCAGCGCCCCGAGCCCCGCGCTGCTGGCCAAGGTGGCCGGCGCGCTCGGCCTGAAGGCGCAGCAGGTGATCGCGGCGCAGGTGCTGGACAACGGCCCGGTCTGGTTCGGCCTGCTGGTGAACGACGCCGATGCCGTGCTGGCGCTGCAGCCCGACCACCGCGCGCTGAAGGAACTCGGCGTGAAGGCCGGCGTGGCGGGCGTGCCCGCGGCGCACGACACCTCGCTGCTCATCGGCCGTTCGAACCGCGAGGCGCGCGCCTTCGGCAACCGGCCCGCAACGCCGAACGACGACGGCGCGAAGATCGACCTCGAGGTGCGCGCCTTCGCCGAACCCATCGGCGTGCAGGAAGACCCCGTCACCGGCAGCCTCAACGCGAGCCTGGCCGAGTGGCTGATCGCGGACGGCCACATGCCCGAGCGCTACCTCGCCGCGCAGGGCCAGTGCCTGGGCCGCGCGGGCCGGGTGTACATCGAGCGCGACGCCGCGGGACGCATCTGGGTCGGCGGCGATGCCGTGACCTGCGTCGACGGCAGCGTCACGCTGTAAGAAGGAAAGCAGGCAAGCCGCCACCGCGCCACGGAAGGAGACCACCGCACCATGCAAGCGCAGCTCGACCACCTCGTGATTGCCGCCGCCTCCCTCGACGAGGGCGTGGCCTGGTGCGAAGCCACCCTCGGCGTGGCGCCGGGCCCGGGCGGAACGCACCCGCTGATGGGTACGCACAACCGGCTGCTGAACGTCGCGAGCGATACCTTCCCGGCGGCCTACCTCGAGATCATCGCCATCGAGCCCGGCAGGAAGCCGTCGCGCCCGAAGACGCGCCGCTGGTTCGACCTCGACGACAGCGCGCTGCAGGCGGCGCTGAGGCAGCGCGGCCCGCGGCTCATTCATTTCGTGGCCCGCGTGCCCGACGCGCATGCGGCCACGCACGCCCTCGCGCACGAGGAGCATGCGCACATCGACCGGGGGCACCTCGTCGCAGCGTCGCGCGACACGCCGGCCGGCCGGCTCGAATGGCAGATCACCCTGCGCGACGACGGCCAGCGGCTGTTCTACGGCGCGCTGCCCACGCTGATCCAGTGGGGCCCGGTGCACCCCACCGACGCCATGCCGAAGTCGGGCCTGGCGATGCGCGCGCTGCGCGCCACGCACCCGCGCGCGCCGGCGCTGTCGGCCGCGCTCGCCGCCATCGGCATGGGCGGCATGCCGGTCGATGCCGGCCCGCCGAACCTCGTGGCCGTGCTCGACACGCCGCGCGGTCCCGTCACGCTCGAATCCCAAGGACTCTGACCATGCTGAGCCTCACCGAAATCGCCTGGTTCGCCCTCGCCTCGCTGCTGCTGGCGCTCACGCCCGGGCCGAACATGATCTATTGCGTCTCGCGCACGCTGATCCAGGGCCGCCGCGCCGGCCTCATCTCGCTGGGCGGCGTGCTGCTGGCCTTCCTGGTGCACCTGTTCGCGGCGGCGCTGGGCCTCACGGCGCTGCTGCTGGCGGTGCCGCTGGCCTTCGACGCGATCCGCGTGGCCGGCGCGGCCTACCTGCTGTGGCTCGCGTGGCAGGCGGTCAGGCCGGGAGGCAATGCGCCGTTCGAGGCGCGCGCATTGCCGGCCGATCCGCCGGGCAAGCTGTTCCGCATGGGCTTCCTCACCAACCTGCTGAACCCGAAGGTGGCGATGTTCTATCTTTCGTTCTTTCCGCAGTTCATCCACCCCGAGCGCGGCTCGGTGCTGCTGCAGAGCATGCAACTGGGCATCGCGCAGATGACGGCCAGCGCCGCGGTCAACACGGTGATGATCGTCGGCGCCGCCAGCATCACGGCCGTGCTGTCGCAGAGCGCCGGCTGGCTGCGCGCGCAGCGCTACATCATGGGCAGCGTGCTTGCGGCACTGGCCGTGCGCGTGGCGCTCACCGAACGCAAGTAAAGCCGATCCACCGCAGGACCACCCGATGCGTTTCACCCGCGAAGAAATCGAAGCCGCACAGCGCACCGTGCGCGCGGCCATGCCGCCCACGCCGCAGTACGCCTGGCCGCTGCTGTCCCGGCGCCTCGGCGCCACCGTGTGGGCCAAGCACGAGAACCACACGCCGGCCGGCGCCTTCAAGATCCGCGGCGGCCTCACCTACTTCGAGACGCTGGCACGCGAGCACCCCGAGGTGCGCCACGCCATCAGCGCCACGCGCGGCAACCACGGCCAGTCGGTCGGCTTCGCCACGAGGCGCCACGGCCTGGCCGCCACGATCGTGGTGCCGCACGGCAACTCGATCGAGAAGAACGCCGCCATGCGCGCGCTCGGCGTGACACTGGTCGAGCACGGCGACGACTTCCAGGCCGCGTCCGAGCATGCGGCGCTGCTCGCCGGGCGCGACGGCCTGCACCGCGTGCCCTCGTTCCATCGCGAGCTGGTGCGCGGCGTGTCGACGGCCTACGTCGAGTATTTCGAGGCGCTGTCGGCCACGCCGCCCGACGTGCTGTTCGTGCCTATCGGGCTCGGCTCGGGCTTCGCGGCCGCGGCTGCTGCGCGCGCGCATTGCGGCGTGTCGACGAAGCTCATCGGCGTGGTCTCGGCGCACGCCACGGCGTACCGCGATTCCTTCCGCGCCGGCAAGCCGGTCGAGTCGCCCGTCACCACGAAGCTGGCCGACGGCATGGCCTGCCGCACGCCGGTGCCCGAATCGGTCGAGGTGATCCTGCGCGAGGCCGACGACGTGGTCATGGTCACCGACGACGAGATCGCGAACGCCATGCGCGTTCTCTTCGCCGACACCCACAACGTGGCCGAGGGCGCAGGCGCCGCGGCGCTGGCAGCGGCGCTCCAGCAGCAGGAGCGCTGGCGCGGCAGGACCGTCGGCATCAGCGTGAGCGGCGGCAACGTCGACTCCGACGTGTTCGCCGCGGTGCTGGCGGCGGCCTGAGCGGCGGGCCTCAGGGCAAGGGCTGCGTGTTGGCGGTGCTCAACGGCAGCCGCGACACTTCCGCCAGCAGCAGCGCCAGTTGCTGCGCGGCCGCATCCACCACCGCCTGGCCGTTCCCGGCCGTTGCCGCCGCCGCGTTTCCCGCGGCGCCGTGGACGTTGTAGTCCTCCATCGCCCAGCCGAGCTTGGCGCTCTTTCCGTTGCCCAGGATGGCGTAGTCGGCCGCGCGCTGCTGCGAGGTGGAAGCGAAATCCCTTGCCTCGTCCATGCGAACCTGCTGGGGCGCGAGCGCCAGCATCATCGAGGTCTCGATCTCGCCCGCGTGCACGCCGAAGCGATGTTCCTGCGCGCTGAAGCGCGAGCCCGCGTCGCCCAGCGGCAGGTTGAACCAGCTCACGCTGTAGACGATGAGCCCGTGCGCCGCACGCAGTTCGCGCGCCACGATGTCCATCGCGCCCACGTGTCCGCCATGCGCGTTGAACAGCACCAGCTTCTTCACGCCCGCGCGCGCCACGCCCGCGCCGATCTCGTTCCAGACGCGGATCAGCGTCTCGGCCGACAGCGTGAGCGTGCCCGCGAAGCGCGCGTGCTCGGGGCTCAGGCCGATCTGCTGGGTCGGCAGGAACAGCACGGGCAGCCCGGCCGGCAGCAGCGGCAGCGACGCGGCCACGATGCCGTCGGCCAGCACGGTGTCCACGCCCAGCGGCAGGTGCGGCCCGTGCTGCTCCGTGGCCCCCAGCGGCAGCACCGCGACCGTGGCGTCCGCGTCGAGCGAAGCGAAGTCGCGCGTGGTGAGCTGGGACCAGAAGCGGGGCAAGGGAGCCGTCGGAGCGTTCATCGCGCGATCTTACTGACTGGGCCCGCCCGTGGGCCGGCCCACGCCCGATCGGCGCCGAGCAGGAATTTCGCGGCGGTGCTTCAATCGCCGCCGTACCTCGTTCATCCATCACGCCATCACGGCAAGGACTCTTTCATGGACCTCCAGCTCCAGGACCAGCACGTACTCATCACCGGCGGCAGCAAGGGCATCGGCCTGGCCTGCGCGCTGGGCTTCCTGCGCGAAGGCGCGCGCGTGAGCCTCGTCTCGCGCGACCTCTCCAACCTGCAGCGCGGCCAGCAGAGCCTGGTCGAAGCCTTCGCGCAGGCGGAGGGCCGCGTCTCGCTCCACGCCGCCGACCTCAAGGACCCGCTCGGCGCCGTGGCTGCGCTCGACGCGGCGGAGCAGGCCTTCGGCCCTGTCGACGTGCTCGTCAACTCCGCCGGTGCCGCGCGCCGCACCACGCCCGCCGAACTCACCGCCGCGTCCTGGCACGAGGCGATGGACGCCAAGTACTTCACCTACATCCACATGCTCCATCCCGTCGTCCAGCGCATGGGCGAGCGCGGCAGCGGCGCCATCGTCAATGTCATCGGCAAGGGCGGCAAGGTCGCCAGCCCCGTCCACATGGCCGGCGGCGCCGCCAACGCCGCCTTGATGCTCGTGAGCGCCGGCATGGCCGCGGCCTATGCGGCCAAGGGCGTCCGCGTGAACGCCGTGAACCCCGGCCTCACCCTGACCGAGCGGCTGCAGGAAGGCATGAAGGCCGACGCCAAGCTCGCCGGCATCGGCACCGACGAGGCCTTGAAACGCGCCACCGCCGGCCTGCCGCTCGGACGCATCGCCACCCCCGACGAGATCGCCAACATGGTCGTGTTCCTGGCGTCCGCGAAGGCGAGCTATGTGACGGGTGCGATCGTGGCGATGGATGGGGCCGTGACGCCGATGATCTGAGGGGAAGGGTCGCGGGCAACGCTGTGGCGGTATCGACGGCCGATGCCCTCACCCGCACCCTCTCCCGGAGGGAGAGGGAGTAAATCCGAAGGCCGAGCGCAGCGACGGTAAGGAAGGCGCTTGGAGGCCGAGCGAAGCGATGGCCCGTGTGTTCCCGCGCCCTCCCCTCTGGCTGCGCCGAGGAGCGCAGCGTTTCGCGGATCAGGGCCGCAGCTGTCTGAGCGAAGCGAGTTCTGCGGACCCCGCGAAACGCGAGCACCGCAGGTTGCCCGCAGCGAAGCGGAGGGTCGCAGACAGTGGGGTCGCCTTTCTTTTGCCTACTTTTCTTTGGCGAAGCAAAGAAAAGCAGGTCGGCCGCCGGGCCGAGACCCGGCCAGCAGCCTCAAACCCTCATTAATCCGCCACCCGCAGCCCCTCAAACTTCATCCCCAGAAAATCCACAAACGCCCGAACCCGGGCAGGCACAAACCGCCCGCTCGGCAGCAACGCATGCAACGGATAGGGCTCCGTCTCCCATTCGGAAAGCAGCCGCACCAGTCGTCCTTCCCGGATGTCGTTGCGCACATCCAGCGCCGACTTCAGCGAGATCCCGTACCCCGCCACCGTCCACTCCCGCGCCAGCGAGGCGTCGTCCACGCTGCGGTTGCCGTTGACGCGCACTTCAGTCCACTGGCCGTTGAGTGCGAAGCGCCACACGCGATGGCGGCGCCCCGAACGATTGAAAGTCAGGCAGTTGTGCTGCACCAGGTCCTGCGGCACCTTCGGCGCCCCATGGCGGCGCAGGTAATCAGGCGATGCCGTCAGCACCGGATTCGTCATCGCGAACGGCCGAGCCACCAGCCGCGAATCGGCCAGTGCGCCGTAGCGCAGCGCCACGTCCACCTCGTCGCGCATCACGTCGAGCGGCCGGTCGCCCACCGACAGCGACAGCTGCACCCCCGGATGCAGCGCCAGGAACTCGTCGAACCAAGGCAGCAGCGTGCTGCGCGTGAGGTCCGACGGCGAGGCCACGCGCAGCGTGCCCACCAGGTCGCCGCGATCGGCCGTGACCAGCGACTCCCCCTCGTCCAGCAATTCGAAGGCCCGCACCGCGTACTCGAGCAGCGTCTGGCCCTGCGGCGTGAGGCGCATGGCGCGGGTGGAGCGTTCGAACAGCCGCGCGCCGAGCTGGGCCTCCAACCGCTTCAGGGTGGCGCTGGCCGCTGCCGGCGTGATGCCCAAGGCATGCGCCGCCGCGGTGAGCGTGCCGCCGCGCGCGGTGTGCACCAGCACCTGCAGGTCGGAGACATTTTCAATCTTCATTTGAAAGTGTTGCTTTTCACGCCCGTCTTATCAAATTCTGATTGCGATCCTACATTCGAGGCATCGTCATTGAAAGAACGCGCTCCGAGCGCATCAAAGGTCCTCGCCATGAAAGCCATCGGTTACTACCAGCCCCTCCCCATCGACAACCCCGAATCGCTGCAGGACATCGAGCTGCCCGCGCCCGTGCCCGGCGCGCGCGACCTGCTGGTGCGCGTGAAGGCGGTGTCGGTCAATCCGGTGGACACCAAGGTCCGCAAGAACGCCGCGCCCGAGGCCGGCCAGGCCAAGGTGCTCGGCTGGGACGCCGTCGGCACCGTCGAGGCCATCGGCGGCGGCGTGACGAACTTCAAGGTGGGCGACCGCGTGTACTACGCCGGCTCCATCGTCCGCCCCGGCGCCAACGCCGAGCTGCACGCGGTGGACGAGCGCATCGTCGCGCTCGCACCGAAGAGCCTCGACGATTCGCAGGCCGCCGCGCTGCCGCTGACCACCATCACCGCCTACGAACTGCTGTTCGACCGCCTGCAGGTGCCGAAGGACGGTGGCGAAGGCCAGACCCTGCTGATCACCGGCGGCGCGGGCGGCGTGGGCTCCATCCTGATCCAGCTCGCGCGCCAGCTGACGAAGCTGCGCGTCATTGCCACCGCCTCGCGCGCCGAAACCCGCGCGTGGTGCCTGTCGCTGGGCGCGCACGCGGTCATCGACCACTCGAAGCCGCTCGCCGCCGAACTCAAGGCCGCCGGCATCGGCGAGGTCGACATGGTCGCCAGCCTCACGCAGACCGAGCAGCACTACGCGCAGATCATCGAAAGCCTCAAGCCCCAGGGCCAGCTCGCGGTGATCGACGACATGAAGCTGCTCGACGCCATGCCGCTGAAGACCAAGAGCCTTTCGCTGCACTGGGAAATGATGTTTGCGCGCTCGCGCTTCGAGACGCCCGACATGGCCGAGCAGGGCGCGCTGCTGGCCGAGGTGGCGGCGCTGGTCGACGCCGGCCGCATCCGCACCACGGCGAATGCGGCCTTCGGCACCATCAACGCGGCCAACCTCAGGAAGGCGCATGCGCTCATCGAGAGCGGCAAGGCGCAGGGCAAGGTGGTGCTGGCGGGGTTCTGACCCTGCGGGCAGCAGCCGCTAGGTGGACTGCCAGGGCAGCCCGCGCATGCGCTCGCGCTTCTCTTCCTCGTCGAAGTGCGCGAGCGACGGCTTGATGAGGTCGCTGCGCGCCACAAGGCCGACCAGCGCGAGCGTGTGCGCATCCTTCACCACCGGCAGCCGTTCGAGCCGGTGGCGCGCAAGCCGCGTGGCGACCGTGCGGCAGTTCTCGCCCGGCAGCGCGTAGTACAGCGGTGCGTCGGCGCAGGCGTCGCCCACCGTCGCGATCGGGTCGCTGGCGCCGCGTGCGGCCAGCATCGCGCGATCGGCCACGCCGATCACCGCGCCGTTGCGCAGCACCGGGAACGCACGGTGCGACTGCCCTTCGCCGAAATGCGCGTGCAGCGCCTGCGCCACCGGCATGGCGGCGTCGATGCTGCGCACGTCCCGCGTCATCACCTCGTCCACCGAATGCCGCTCGAGCGGATCGATGCCGTACTCGCGGTAGATGTGATAGCCGCGGCGCGCGATCTTCTCGGTGAGGATCGAGCGCCGCATGGTCAGCACCGTGAAGCCGTAGGCCACGGCCGAGGTGGCCAGCAGCGGCAGCAGCGCGTTGCTGTCGTGCGTGAGTCCGAAGGCGAAGATGGTGGCGGTGAGCGGTGCGCGCATCACGCCGCCGAGCGTGGCCGCCATGCACACCAGCGGCCACAGCAACGGGTCGTTGCCCGGCAGCACGTGCGACAGCACCGCGCCCAGGCCGGCGCCCATCATCAGCAGCGGCGCGAGCACGCCGCCGGAGGTGCCCGAGCCCAGCGAGATGACCCAGATGACCGCCTTCACGGCCAGCAGCGCGGCCACCACGCCGAGCGCGAGATGCCCGTGCAGCAGGTCGCCGATGACGTCGTAGCCCACGCCCAGCGCACGCGGCTGGAAATAGCCGCCGATGCCCACGGCCAGCCCGCCGATGGCCGGCCACCACATCCAGTGCAGCGGCAGCTTGCCGAACCAGTCCTCCACCTTGTAGAGCGAGAGCGACAGCGACGCCGACAGCGCGCCGCACAGCACGCCGGCGATCACGCACGACAGCATGGCGAGCGGGCCGGGCACGGCCGTCTGCAGCGGGAACAGCGGGCCGGGGTCCATCAGCAGCGGCCGCGCGAAGCCCGCCACCGCGCAGGCCACGGCCACCGGCAACAGGCTGCGGGGACGCAGCTCGAACAGCAGCAGTTCGACGGCCAGCAGCACGGCCGCCACCGGCGTGCCGAACACCGCCGTCATGCCGGCGGTGGCGCCGGCCACCAGCAGCGCCTTGCGCTCGGCTGCGGTGAGATGGAAGTGCTGCGCGATCAGCGAGCCGATGGCACCGCCGGTCATGATGATCGGCCCCTCGGCGCCGAACGGCCCGCCGCTGCCGATGACGATGCCCGAGGACAGCGGCTTGAGCAGCGCGACCTTCGGCGACATCTTGCTCTTGCCGAACAGGATCGCCTCGATGGCCTCGGGAATGCCGTGGCCGCGGATCTTGTCGGAACCATAGCGCGCGACCAGGCCGACGATGAGCCCGCCGACGACGGGCACCACGATCACCCATGCGCCCAGCGTGTGCTGCGCGGGCGAATGCTCGGCCAGCGAGAAGGTCTGGAAGAAGAACAGGTTGGTGAAGAAGCGGATCAGGTCGAGCAGCACGCGCGCGGCCACGGTGCCGATGGCGCCGATGACGGCCGCCATGACGGTGATGCGCATGAGGCGCGTGTTGAGCGCGAAGTCGCCGCGCGGCGGATGGGAGGTGCTTTTCCTGGAGTTCATGTCATGGCATGTCGGGAAGATCGATCTGCGGCACGTCGAACACGCCCTTGAGCGAGCGCAGTTCCGCACGGTGGAGTTCGGCCAGCCGCAGCAGCAGCTTCTCGCCCTTGGCGAGCAGGTGCACCTCAACTTGGCGGCGGTCGGTTTCGCTGGACCGGCGCTGCACCAGCTCGAGCGCCTCGCAGCGCGTGACCAGCGCCACCGCGCCGTGCGGCTGCAGCTGGAGACGCTCGGCGATCTCGCCGACCGAGGCCCAGTCGCGCCCCGGCACGCCCTTGATGTGCAGCAGCACCAGGTACTGCTGCGGCGTGAGGCCTTCGGCCTGCGCGGCGCGCTCGGAGAAGCGCTCGAAGCGGCGCATCTGGTAGCGGAACTGGGACAGCGACTCGAAGTCTTTCTTCGCGAGCTTGCGGGGTGTGGAGGCCATGGAACATCGCCCGGGTGGCGTGTGTGATGCGTCTGAAACGGCCGCAAATATATCACGTCATGACATAAATGCGTTACGCCAGAATCTGCGGCATGACGACCTCACCCATCGAATTCGACACCGCGCGGCTGCGGCTGCGTGCCTGGCGCGAGAGCGATCTCGCTCCGTTCTTCGCGCTCGCCTGCGACCCGCAGGTGATGGAGTTCCTGCTTCCGCTGCCCACGCGCGCCGACAGCGACGCCATGGTCGAGCGGCTGCGGCAGCGCTTCGCCGAGAACGGCTGGGGCTTCTGGGCGGTGGAGCACAAGGCGTCCGGCGCGTTCATGGGATTCACCGGGCTGAATTCACCGGCGGTCGCGCTGCCGTTCTCGCCATGCGTGGAAATCGGCTGGCGCCTGGCGCGCGAATGGTGGGGCCAGGGCTTCGCGAGCGAAGCGGCACGCGGCGCGCTTCAGGTCGGCTTCGAGCAGCTCGGGCTCGACGAGATCGTCGCCTTCACCGCATGGAACAACGTCCGTTCGGCGGCGGTGATGGAGCGCATCGGCATGAAGGAAGACATGGCCGGCGCCTTCGACCATCCGCTGGTGCCCGAAGGGCACGCGCTGCGCCGGCACCGGCTCTACCGCATCGCCCGGCCGAAGGGCTGAACCGGCAGAGCGGGCGGAGCGGGCGGAGCGGGCGGAGCGGGCGGCAAGGCTACTTCGCCTTCGTCACCCGCCACACGGCGTTGCCCACGTCGTCGGCCACGATCAGCGCACCGCCCTTGTCGAGCGCCACGCCCACCGGCCGGCCCTGCGCTTTCTCGTCGGCGGTCAGGAAGCCGGTCAGCACATCGACCGGCGGGCCGCTGGGCTTGCCGCCGATGAAGGGCACGAACACCACCTTGTAGCCCGACTTGGGCTTGCGGTTCCACGAGCCGTGCTCGCCGATGAAGGCGCCGCTGGCGTACTGCTCGGGCATGAGTCCGGCGCGCGAGAAGGCCATGCCCAGCGGCGCGACGTGCGAGCCGAGTGCGTAGTCGGGCGCAATGGCCTTGGCTGCCATCTCGGGGTTCTGCGGCGTCACGCGCGCATCGACGATGCCGCCGTAGTAGCTCCACGGCCAGCCGTAGAAGGCGCCGTCCTTCACCGAGGTGAGGTAGTCGGGCACGAGGTCGCTGCCGATCTCGTCGCGCTCGTTCACCACGGTCCACAGCGCCTTCGACTCGGGCTCCCAGCCCATGCCGTTGGGGTTGCGCAGGCCGCTGGCGTAGAGGCGCTTCTCGCCGGTCTTGGTGTCGACCTCCCAGATGGCGGCGCGCCCCTCTTCCGCGGCGAGGCCGTTCTCGCCGATGTTGCTGTTCGAACCCACCGTCACGTAGAGCTTGCTGCCGTCTTCGCTGGCGATGACGTTCTTGGTCCAGTGGTGGTTGATGCCCGCGGGCAGCTGCGTCACCAGCGTGGGGTTGGCGCTGATCGAGGTCTGGCCCTCGGTGTAGGGCACCTTCACCAGCGCGTCGGCGTTGGCGATGAAGAGTTCGTTGCCGACCAGCACCATGCCGTAGGGCGACATCAGGTTGGTCATGAACACCTGCTTCACCTCGGCCAGGCCGTCGCCGTTGGCGTCGCGCAGCAGCGTGATGCGGTTGGCGCTGGGCACGCCCGCGCCGGCGCGTCCCATGACCTTGCCCATGACCCAGTTGCGCACCTTGGCGAACAGGCCGCTGCCGCCGTCGCTGCTGCCGCCGGGCTTGGGCGGCTTGTTGCTCTCGGCCACCAGGATGTCGCCGTTGGGCAGCGTGTAGACCCAGCGCGGGTGATCGAGGCCGCGTGCCAGCGCCGTCACCTGGAGGCCTTCGGCGGGGGTCGGCGTGGCGGTGTCGGTCCAGCCGACGGCGGGAGCGACGTTGACGGTGGGAATCAGTGTCTTGTTCGGGGGGGCGAGCTGCGGGCGCGGGCCGGTGGTGAGCTCGGGGGCCAGCTTGGCCGCCTCGCCGCAGCCTGCCACGAGCAGCGCGACGGCCAGGGCCGAGGCGCCGGCCTGCCATGCGGATGCCACGCGGGTGGGTGCTTGCTGCGGTGCTTTCATGCGTATTCCTTGCGCGGCCGGATGCCGCATACCGGGCGGATGATCCACGGCGGGCCGGTGCGGGGTTGTCGGTCGTGGGCGCTTTCTGGCGTGGGCGCACCCCATTCGCGCATCGCCGCTACCATCGCCGCATGACCGACGACCTGTTCCGCGCCGACGCCTACCTGCGCAGCTGCGAGGCCCGCATCCTGCGCATCGACGATGCCGGCATCGTGCTCGACCGCACCGTGTTCTACCCGCTGGGCGGCGGACAGGCCGGAGACAGCGGCGTGCTGGTCATGGCCGACGGGCGCGAGCTCGTCATTGCCGACACGCGCAAGGCGAAGAACGAAGAGGGCCAGCCGACCAGCGAGTTCGTGCACGTGCCCGCGCCCGGCCAGGCCGACCTGCTGGCGGCACTGGCGCCCGGTGCCACCGTGACCGCACGCCTCGACTGGGAGCGCCGCCACCGGCTGATGCGCTTCCACACCGCCACCCACCTGCTGTGCCACCTGGTGCCGCAGCCGGTGAACGGCTGCTCGATCACCCCCGAGTACGCACGGCTCGATTTCCACATGACCGAGCCGCTCGACAAGGACGCGCTGACGGCCGGCCTCGCCCGGCTGGTCGAGGCGGCCCACCCGCTGACCGTGGGCGCCATCACCGACGAGGAACTCGATGCCAACCCGGCGCTGGTCAAGAGCATGAGCGTGCAGCCCCCTCGCGGCACGGGCACGGTGCGCACCATCCGCATCGGCGGAACCGGCGAGGGCGAGGTGCAGATCGACCTCCAGCCCTGCGGCGGCACGCATGTTGCGAACACGTCGGAGATCGGCGCGGTGGTGGTCACCAAGATCGAGAAGAAGAGCGCCAACAGCCGCCGCGTGGTGCTCGGCTGGGCACCGGCCGTTGCCCCCACTGCCGCCTGAAACATCCGGGAACATCCAGGAACTTCGCCCCCATCGAGCGCTCCGACTGCAGGCATGATCTTCTCGCGCATCCAATTCGCTACGCTTCTGATAGCAACCACCGCAGCCTGCATGCCGGCTGCCGCGCAATCGACCGCCGAATTGGGCAGCAAGCCCGGCGCCGTGGTCACCACACCCCACGTGCGCGCCGAACTGATCGCGCATGCGCCCGACGGCGTCACGCCCGGCGCCCCGGTGTGGGTGGGCCTGCAGATCACGCACCAGCCCGAGTGGCACACCTATTGGAAGAACGCCGGCGATTCGGGCCTGCCCACCGAGATGACCTGGACACTGCCGGCCGGCGTCTCGACCGGCGAGATCGCCTGGCCGGTGCCCGAGAAGCTCCCGGTCGGCAACCTCGCCAACTACGGCTACGAGAACACCGTGCTGCTGCCGGTGCCGCTGGAGGTGTCCACGCTGTATAAGCCGCCGGTCGCCCTGGGCAGCACGCCGGCCATGGACATCCAGCTCAAGGCCTCCTGGCTGGTGTGCCGCAAGGAGTGCATTCCGGAAGAAGGCACGTTCTCGCTGTCGCTGCCTTTGCAAGGCTCGACCGCGCTGCACAAGGCCGAGTTCGACGCCGCCGCTGCGGCCCAGCCCCAGGCGCTCGAGCAGGTGGGCTCCGTTCAGGTCGACGGCCACAACCTGAAGGTGCGCCTCGAAGGCCTGCCGGCCGCCGCGCAGGGCAAGACGTTGGGCTTCTTCCCCGAGACTCCCGAGGTGATCCGCACCGCGGCCGTTTCCGGCAAGGACTGGACCCAATCGTGGGACAACGGCGTGTGGACCGCGTCGATCCCGCTGGCCGACCAGCGCAGCGCGAGCCCGACGGTCATGCCCGTGGTGGTGGCGCTGGCAGCGGCCGACCGGCAGGCCGGCCAGCCGGTGGCCTGGCGCGCCGAGCCGCCCGTGACGGGCGACTGGCCCTCCACGGCGCCGCGCGCCCAGGTGTCGCCGGCGCTGCAGGCCGCACTGACCGCGAACGCCGCCGGCGCCACCTCGGCCGCGGCAGCATCCACCGAACTCCCGGCCCCTTCCTCCACCACCTTCCTGGCTGCGCTCTTCGGCGCCCTGCTCGGCGGCCTGTTGCTCAACCTGATGCCCTGCGTGTTCCCGATCCTGGCGATCAAGGTGCTGGGCTTCGCGCGACAGGCGGGCAACGACAGCGCGCACCGCAAGGCCGGACTGGCCTACACGGGCGGCGTGATGCTGTCGTTCCTCGCGCTCGGCGGCGCCATGCTGGCGCTGCGCGCGGCCGGCGCCCAGCTGGGCTGGGGCTTCCAGCTGCAGTCGCCGGGCGTCGTCGCTGCGCTGGCGGCGCTGTTCACGCTGATCGGCCTCAACCTGGTCGGCGTGTTCGAGTTCGGCCGCGCCGCGCCGTCGTCGGTGTGCAGCGCGCAGGCCAAGCATCCGCTGGCCAACGACTTCCTGTCGGGCGTGCTGGCCGTGGTCATCGCCTCGCCCTGCACCGCGCCGTTCATGGGCGTGTCGCTCGGCTTCGCCATCGGCCTGCCGGCCGCGCAGGCGCTGCTGCTGTTCGCCGCGCTGGGCTTCGGCCTGGCACTGCCCTACCTCGTGGCCGGCTTCGTGCCCGCCATCGCGCGGCTGCTGCCGAAGCCGGGACCCTGGATGCACACGCTGCGCCGCCTGCTGGCCTTCCCGATGTTCGCCACCGTGGCGTGGCTGGTGTGGGTGCTGGGCCAGCAAAGCGGCATCGACGGCGCGGGCACGCTGCTGGCGCTGCTGGTGTGCATGGCGGCCGTCGTCTGGGCGCTCACGCTGAGCGGGCGCACGCGCGTGGTCATCGCCGGCCTGCTGATCGCCTTCACCGCCGTGCTCACCGCCGCCATCGGGCGCAATGTGTTGCAAGTCGTAGAGCCGGCGCAGCTGGCGACAGCCGCGGGCAAGGATGCGGCGGGCCAGCGCTGGCAGCCGTGGTCGGCCGAGCGCGTGGCCGAACTTTCGGGCGCCGGCCAGCCGGTGTTCATCGACTTCACCGCCGCCTGGTGCGTGACCTGCCAGTTCAACAAGAAGAGCACCCTGGCCGACGCGCAGGTGCTGGCCGACTTCGACGCCAAGAAGGTCGCCATGCTGCGCGCCGACTGGACCCGCCGCGATCCGGCCATCACCGCCGCGCTCATGGCGCTGGGCCGCAGCGGCGTGCCGGTGTACGTGCTGCAGGCGCCGGGCAAGCCGCCCGTGGTGCTGACGGAAATACTGGGCAAGGACGAAGTCCGCGCCGCGCTCGCGAGCCTATGACTCGCCCGCAGGCCGCGCGCACTTCGTGCCGCTTCTCCAACCCCCTACCGGGGGCAACACCAGCAGCCCGGCAAAGCCGGTTCCGCGGTGTTCCACGAAAAGACGACGATCTTTCTTGCACGCAGCGCTGAACAATGACATGGGTTGTCACAAGCACTTGAAGAAACCGTTCTAAGCTGCAGTTGTTGTTTGGAATTTTTCTTTGGAGTTCAAGCTGGCCATGTCTCTCTCGCCAACCGCCGACTCGCGTTCCCTGCGCGCCGCGCGCCATGCCCGCGCCGCCCTGAGCCGGGCCTCCCGCCGTGCCGTCGTCGCCGCCGCAGTGGCGCTGGGCGCCACCTTCCTCATGGGCACCAATGCCGCCGCCGCCCCTGCAGTGGGCCAGCAGGCGCCCGATTTCGTCGCCGTCGACACCACCGGCGCCCAGCACAAGCTTTCAGACTTCGCCGGCAAGTTCGTGGTGCTCGAGTGGACCAACCCCGGCTGTCCCTTCGTGCGCAAGCACTACGGCAGCGGCAACATGCCCGCCACCCAGAAGGCAGCGACCGACAAGGGCGTCGTGTGGCTGGCCATCAATTCCACTGAGCGCGCAGCCACCGACTACCTGAAGGCCGACGCGCTCGACGCCTGGATGAAGTCGCAGAAGGCCGCGCCCACCGCCGTGCTCATGGACGAGGACGGAGTGATCGGCCAGGTCTACGGCGCGCGCACCACGCCGCACATCTTCATCATCGATCCCAAGGGCACGCTCGTGTATGCGGGCGGCATCGACAGCATCGCCTCGGCGCGGGTCGACGACATCAAGACCGCCACCAACTACGTGAACCAGGCACTGGGCGAGGCCTTCGGCGGCAAGCCGATATCGACGGCCAGCACGCGGCCCTACGGCTGCTCGATCAAATACAAGACGTAGTTCCCGCCGCAGGCTTCGCGCACTGCGCGTCGCTTCCCCGACCCGCTGCCGGGCGCTGCACCGGCAGCCCCGGCAGGGCCGGCTCTGCGGCGCTCCCCGAAAGACGCAACGACAGCTACCTGACTCGCCGCGTCAGCCAGCGGTCGGGGAGCCCGGCCTACCCTTGGCGGCACACATCGCTCAAGGGGACACCAGATGAACCACGCGCCCATCGACGCGCAACCGGGCGCCGCCGCGTCCGCCTCCAAGTTCGCCACCGTCCTGCGCGTGACCGGCGGCAACTTCATGGAGATGTTCGACTTCTTCCTGTTCGGCTTCTACGCCACGCAGATCTCGAAGGCGTTCTTTCCCGCGGGCAACGAGTTCGCCTCGCTGATGCTCACGTTCATGACCTTCGGCGCCGGCTTCCTGATGCGGCCGCTGGGGGCGATCTTTCTCGGCGCGTATGTCGACCGCGTCGGCCGCCGCAAGGGCCTGATCGTCACGCTCGCACTGATGGCCGTGGGCACGCTGCTCATCGCCTGCGTGCCGTCTTACGCCACCATCGGCTTCGCCGCGCCGCTGCTGGTGCTGATCGGGCGCCTGCTGCAGGGCTTCTCGGCCGGCGTGGAGCTGGGGGGCGTGTCGGTCTACCTGTCGGAGATGGCCACTCCGGGCCGCAAGGGCTTCTACGTGAGCTGGCAGTCGGCCAGCCAGCAGGTGGCCATCGTGGTGGCGGCCGCGCTCGGCTACTGGCTCAACGTGAGCTTCACCCCGCAGGAGATCGGCGACTTCTACTGGCGCGTGCCCTTCTTCGTGGGCTGCCTGATCGTGCCGGTGCTGTTCGTCATCCGCCGCTCGCTGCAGGAGACCGAGGAGTTCATGGCGCGCAAGCACCGCCCCGACGCACGAGAGATCTTCCGGTCGACGGTGGCCAACTGGGGCCTGGTGGTGGCCGGGATGATGCTGGTGTCGATGACCACCGTGTCGTTCTACCTGATCACCGTCTACACGCCGACCTTCGGCAAGGCCGTGCTGCACCTGAGCACCACCGACGCGCTCGTCGTCACGCTGTGCGTGGCCATCTCCAACTTCATCTGGCTGCCGGTGATGGGTGCGCTGTCGGACCGCGTGGGCCGCAAACCGCTGCTCATCCTGTTCACGGTGCTGACCATCCTCACCGCGTACCCGTCGCTCAAGTGGCTGGTCGGCGCGCCGAGCTTCGCGCGCATGCTCGAGGTGGAGCTGTGGCTGTCGTTCCTCTATGCGAGCTACAACGGCGCGATGGTGGTGGCGCTGACCGAAGTGATGCCGGTGAACGTGCGCACGGCCGGTTTCTCGCTCGCGTACAGCCTGGCCACGGCGCTGTTCGGCGGCTTCACGCCGGCCGTGGCGACCGGGCTGATCGAGATGACCGGCGACAAGGGTGCACCGGGGTTGTGGATGACGGCAGCCGCCGTCTGCGGGCTGATTGCCACGCTGGTGCTGTACCGGCGCAACGTGAGCCCCGCGGACGCGGGACGCGTGCCGGTGGTCTGAACGCGGGGCCGGCGCAACGCCCCGGGTGTGGCGCCTTTCACGGATCGGTCAGGGCACTGGCGGCCGCCCCCTTCGAACGTGACCATTGTTAGCAGTGTGAGCCAGGCAGTCCTCGCAAACTGCCGCGACCTCTTGTCCCGCCAAGGAAGTCGCCGATGCCGCGCACGCTGTCTGTTTCGTCTCCCGCCATTCCTGTCGTTCGCGAATGTCCCGCATTGGAGCCCGTGCGGCTGTCGGGCCATGAGGCACTGAACGCCCTCTTCGAATACGAGCTGCTGCTCAAGACGCCCGATGCATCGAACCTCGATGCGTCGATGGCCGCGAACTTCGATCTCGATGCGTTCGTCGGCCGCGAGGCCTGCTGCGAGATCGCCCTGGACGACGGCGCCTCGGGCGTGCGCCAGATCAACGCGCTCATCACCGATGCGGCCCTCTGGGGCGAGGAAGGCCGCCACGTCCAGTACAAGCTCACGCTGCGGCCCTGGCTGCACCTGGCCACGCTGCGCACCGACTGCAGGATCTTCCAGGACCGGACGGTCGTGCAGATCCTCGACGCGCTGCTCGCGGACTACGCATTCCCGGTGGACAAGCGCCTGGTCGAGACCTACCCCGCACGCGACTACCAGACCCAGTTCAACGAGAGCGACTTCGCCTTCTTCAGCCGGCTGTGCCAGGAGTGGGGCATCAGCTACCACTTCGAGCATTCGCACGGCAGGCACCGCCTGGTGCTGTGCGATGCGATAGGGGCCTACGGGCAGGCAGACAGTGCGGCTTACAGGGAGGTCGAGTACCACGCCCCGGGCTGGAAGCTCGATGCGGAGTACATCCACAGCTTCGTGCCCGCGAGCCATCTCGCGAGCGGGCGGTATGCGACACGGGACTACGACTACACCCGGCCGCGGGCCGACCTGGGTGCGAGCCGGAAGGACCCCCGCCCCACGGGCCATGCCGATGCCGAGGTCTACGAATGGCATGCGGAGGCCGGCGGCAGCCACTACGCCCAGCCCGGCGCTGGCAATGCAGCCACCCGCGACCCTCGCAGCGAAGGCAGCCTGCTGGCCCTGCTGCGCATGCAGGCCCTTCGAACCCACGGTGCCAGGGCCGAGGCCAGCGGCAACCTCCGGGGCATGGTGCCCGGGCGCACCTTCAGGCTGAACAGGCATCCTCGCGAGAAGGCCAACACCGAATACCTCGTGCTGGACACCCGCTTCCTCATCGAAGACATCGGCGAGAACAGCCAGCCCCGCGAAGCCTCCGGCAGAAAGCAGCAATGGCGGGTCGAGGTCGACTTCACCGCGCATCCAGTCACCGAGCCGCTTCGCCCCGCCCTGACGCAGCGCAAGCCCCGTTGCGACGGCCCGCAGGTCGCGCGGGTCGTCGGCCCCGAAGGACAGAACCTCTGGACCGACGCGCTCGGGCGCATCAAGGTGCAGTTTCCCTGGGACCGCATCGGCGGCAGCGATGCGCACAGCAGCTGCTGGCTGCGCGTGAGCTCACCCTGGGCGGGTAACCAGCTGGGCGGCATCCACCTGCCGCGCATCGGCCAGGAGGTCGTCGTCAGCTTCATCGGTGGCGATGCGGACCTGCCGATCTGCACGGGGCGCGTGCACAACCAGGTCAACATGCCGCCATGGGCGCTGCCCGGCCAAGGCGCGCTGAGCGGCTTCCGGTCCAGGGAACTCACGAGCGAAGGCGGCAACGCCGCGATGGGGCGCAGCAATCACCTGATCCTCGACGACACGGAAGGCGGGATCCAGGCGCAGCTCAGGAGCGATCACCGGCACAGCCAGCTCAGCCTCGGCGCGATCACGCGGATCGAGGACAACGCCGGGCGCAGGGACCCGAGAGGCGAAGGCTTCGAACTGCGCACGGACGGCCACGGCGTGCTGAGGGCGCGAGACGGGATGCTCATCAGCGCCGAAGCGAGGAGCCATGCGGCAAACCACGCCAAGGACATGGGAGAAACCGTCGCCCGCCTGACGTCGGCACAGGACCAGCATGAAGCGCTGGCCGAAGCTGCGCAGGTGCACAGGGCACAGGACAGGGGAGCGGATCAGGACGAGGTTCAGAAATCGCTCGCTGCCCAGAACGACGCGATCCAAGGCAAGGGCCGACCCTTCCCCGAACTGGACGAGCCCCATTTGGTGCTCGCAAGCCCGGCGGGCATCGAGGCGTCGACGCCCGGCAGCATCCACCTGCACACGGGCAAGCACGCGGCTATCACCAGCCAGGGCCACGTCTCCATCAGCGCCGCGAAGCGCTGGCTCGCAAGCGCCGCCGACGGCATCAGGGCCTTCACGCACAGGCAGGGCATCAGGCTCGTCGCGAGCGAAGGTCCGATCGAAGTCCAGGCGCACAAGGACGAGCTGGTGCTGGTCGCGCACAAGGACCTCGTGATGAAAAGCGTCGAGGGCGAGCTGCACATCACCGCGAGCAAGAAGGTCGTGATCATCGGCGGCGGCAGCTACACCGAGTGGAGTGCGCTGGGCATCAGGCATGGCACCGCGGGCACCTGGCAGGAGCACGCCGCGCTGCATGCGCAGGTCGGGCCGGCGAGCCGGCCGGTTCCCACCGTGTCGTTCGACACACCCAACGCCTTGCCACCGCACGGCAGGTTTCGTTTCTCCGCCTGAGGGCTTTCGAATGATCATCAGCCCTCCCTTTCTCTCGTTGGCCGAGATTCCTGTCTACGATGACACATGCATCCGCAATGTCATGCCCGGCGGCATCGTCGGCAGCGGCGCATACCCCGTGAGCCAGGCCATGGCGTGGCATGGCGGCATCCACATTCATGCCCCCACGAACACCGAACCCGTGCGTGCCATCGCCGATGGCGTCGTCATCTTCAGGCGTGACGGTGCCGTCGCGGGCAAGGCCGGCAGCGGCATCGCCCGCTACGACAACGAAGATCATTCGACGGGCTGCGTCGTGATCCGCCACACGACGGAAATCGGCGCCCAGGGAACCACACCGGTCACCGTCGTGTACTACTCCATCACCCAGCACCTGCGGCACGACGCCGGCCTGCCGGCCGTCGGCAGCCCGATCCACCGCAAGGACCGCCTGGGGTTGGCGGGCTTCATTCACGGACAGGGCGACCGCATCCACCTGGAGATCGTCGCGGGCGATGCGGACGTCCGGAATCTCGTGGGGCGAAGCACGGGCAACCTCGACCTGAGCCGCGACGGTCGAAGCGATGCGGTCTTCGGAAACCTCCATGTGCTCGTGCCTGCAAGAAGCCCGTACTACAGCGTGCAGCCCGTCGGCGTACCTCCTGCGCCCGCTGGATATTCGGGGGCGGATGACCTGATCATCGAAATTCAGTATGCCGGCGATGCCATCGTGACAACGTGTCTGCTTGATGGCAAGGAGGTCGGCCGCGTCGTCGAGGCGAATGCCGAATACAACCTGTATCTCGAGGCTGGGGTACGTCACCAGCGCGCGCCAACCGGTTCAAGCCCCAGCGGATGGATCGAGTTGTTGCGCTTTGGACGCAATTTGGGTGTTGATCCGCTCCCACCTTATGCACCTCACTGGAGAAAAGCAATCCTGCCCGGCCAGCCCGGTGGGGTTTGGATCGATCTGAACTCGTCAGTCTCGCTGAAGTTCAGCGACGCAGACTTTCCTCATTGGCGAGGATGGAAACTGATCGATGACGACATTGGCGACGACGACAGCCGCTGCGACTCCAGGTTGATCGACAAAATTCTTGCCCCACCACCGCAGGCGAATGCCCCAGCAAGCGCAACGGCAGAACCAATGCCTAAGGTCCGGGCAGTTGAACGCATGCGAAATCTTTGCGATCCAGTTGTCCAGGAGAACCTGGCCAAGACCATCTGCAAGTTCCCGACGGAATGGGCCAGGAGCGAGGTGCGGACCCGCTGGCTATGGACACGAAAGACTGGCAATCCCTATATGCCGTATCCCTTGGAGGATGAAACCGACTTCACCGAGATGACAGACTTTGCGCAAAAGCTTTGCTTCTGGGAAGAACTGCCCGATGAGGACAAGGCGAGGTTGACCATCAAGCACTGGCACTTTCATCCGCGCGAGTTCATCAGGCAATTCAGAAAGTGTGCCTGGCTCAGCGAGAAGGAGTTCAAGCAACTGCTTCCACAAAATGCCATGCGGCTTGACAGGAAACGCGGCCTGCTTTGGGAACCGATTCGGCTCAACGGTGCAAGAAACACCATCATCGCCAATCACCGGCATCCGTTAAACGTTGCAATGCGCAAGTGGGGAATCGACAACCCCTTGCGAAGAGCAACATTCTTCGGCAACTCAGTACAGGAAACACAGTGGTGGGCCCTTCTGGGAGAAGCTGCGGGTTCGACGCTCTGGTATGCACCTTGGTACGGACGCGGCTTCCTGCAGCTAACCAATCCGGGCAACTACATCGACTACTGGAGGTATCGGGGACGCTCCGTCCCAGAGCCCTTGCGGGCCGCTCTCGTGTCGGCATACCAGGCAGTCGCGGGCACATCTGTCGCAGCTCGCAGCAACGCAGGCCTTCAGGATGCTTGCTTTACGGCACTCACTCAGGAAATGCTGGGTTGGCGCTCAAACGTCGAGGCAGGCTCGGCGCCCGGTTCGCAAACAGCGGAAGACAACCTCGCGCCATCCGACAGCGCAGGCTACTACTGGGCCAAGAACAATATGTCCCGGGAAGCCGATGCCGCCCACGTGCTGACGCGAGTTCCGATTCAAACCGACCAAGGCGCCAAGGCGTACTACCGCAGTCCTACGTTCTGGAGAGCGTCGGCTGCAATCAACCTGCCAGGTGCAATGAACAGAACGAACTACACGGGCATCAACGGATTCGATGCCCGATGCATCGCCTACGGCTACGCATTGGCAGTGCTGACAGAAGCGAAATTCGAGGATTCGACAGGCCATGTCGCGCTTGAGTTTCCGGATACCAACGTGCCAAGAAGGTAGCGGATGAAACGCCGGCCATGCGAACGATCTGTTCGGCGGATACGCCTTACGGTCAGGTTGCTCCTTCTCACTTTTTCCGCGCTCTCGATGGCGAGCACGGCCGCAGCTCAGCCTGTGGTATTTCATGAGGTCGATGCCGGACCCGGTTGCAGGATCCGGATTGCAGGACTGCCTGACGGCAGCAGCACTGCCTCCTCCGCTCACCACGCAAATCCATTGGACGGCCTGAAGTTAAGCTGCATTTCAAGCGAAGACAGCCGCGTCGGGTTCTACGGCATCGCGACAGTGCAGCCATACACCAAGCGGTGGGTCCTGGATTGGAGTCGAATATTCGAAAATGCGGAAACCTCAAGTGCGCAACGTTGGCTTGACCGCTGGTACCACGCACAGTACAAGCTGATCCAACTGGCGACCCGCAACGCGGACGGCTTTGCCATCGTCGATCGCACACAAACGGACGACGGCTACATCCCGAGCGAGTCCGCCAGGAGCGCGCAAGGCAGGGGCCCCATCCTCTTGTCGTTTTGCGTCGTCCATCCGCCAACGGCCCTTTGCGGCGAGGGACTCATGGGCAAGAAGCAGGACGGTCCCAGAGGCGATCGCACCGCCCGTACGCTCGACGCTCTTCGCAGCATCGAGTTCGTGGACTGAGCTGCGGCCGGCGCCAAGATACGCGTGGACCGTGCTCGGGCTCGCTGAGGATGAGTGCGTCGCTCGTGCTGTCTTGGCATCGCGGCCTCATCACGATTGCCAATGGCGAGGCTGATGACCTGGGCACTCTGCGATCAGCCCGCCGCCTCCCCGCCGCGCCGACCGCTGCGTCCGGAAACAGCCCGCCGGACACACCCCTGCGACAATCGCGCGATGCCCTTCGCCCCCTGAAAACGACACCTTCCTGCGAGCCTGCTGGCGCCAGGCCACCGATCACACGCCCGTCTGGCTGATGCGACAGGCCGGCCGCTACCTTCCTGAATACGTGGCCACCCGCGCCAATGCCGGAAGCTTCATGGGGCTGGCGACCAACACCGACTACGCCACCGAGGTCACGCTGCAGCCGCTCGCGCGCTACCCCCTCGACGCGGCGATCCTGTTTTCCGACATCCTGACCGTGCCGGACGCGATGGGCCTGGGCCTGTCGTTCGAAGCCGGTGAAGGCCCGCGCTTTGCACGTCCGGTGCGCGACGAAGCGGCCGTGGCGGCGCTGGAAATCCCGGACATGCAGAAGCTGCGATACGTGTTCGACGCGGTGGCCTCGATCCGCAAGGCGCTCGACGGCCGCGTGCCGCTGATCGGCTTCTCCGGCAGCCCATGGACGCTGGCCTGCTACATGGTCGAGGGCGCAGGCTCCAGCGACTACCGGCTGGTGAAGAGCATGCTGTACGGCCGCCCTGACCTCATGCACCGCGTGCTCGCGGTGAATGCCGACTCGGTGGCCGCGTACCTCAACGCGCAGATCGACGCCGGCGCACAGGCCGTGATGATCTTCGACAGCTGGGGCGGCGTGCTGGCCGATGGCGCATTCCAGGAATTCAGCCTCGCCTACACGGCCCGCGTGCTGGCAGGCCTGAAGCGCAACGGCGCCGACGGCCAGCCGGTGCCGCGCATCGTGTTCACCAAGGGCGGCGGGCTGTGGCTCGACGCCATGCGCGCACTCGACTGCGAGGTGCTCGGCGTCGACTGGACCGTGAACCTGGCATCGGCACGCAGACAGGTCGCCGAGGGCACCGACGGCAAGGCGAAAGCGCTGCAGGGCAACATCGACCCGAACGTGCTGTTCGCGCCGCCCGCGCAGATCGAGGCCGAAGTCGCCAAGGTGCTGCAGGCCTTCGGCGCGCCGCACGCCGACCGCACGACGTCGGGGCCAACCCACATCTTCAACCTGGGCCACGGCATCAGCCAGTTCACGCCGCCCGACCATGTGGCGGCGCTGGTGCAGGCGGTGCACGACCGTTCGCGCGCGATGCGCACCGCGCGCAGCTGATTCAAAACTGTCACCTGCAGCGGGCTGGCGGGCGCCGGCCGGGCGCCGCGCGCCGCCGCCGAAAAACCGGTCCTCGGCGGTTTGTCAAGTGCAAAAACGGTATATCGGTCCCGACTTATGCACAAAACACGTGCTGCACTGCGCAAGATTGTCAAGGCCACCGCCTCGTTTGCTCACAAAGCAATAGCGCCGCTAAGTCGTTGATTTATATAGGATTTGAACTTTGCTTTTTTTCCGGGCATTTCAGCGGAAGCCTTGATTTTCAAGGCTTCGCGGCCTGCGAGGCCCGCTTGTCAACAAAGTTATCCACAGAAACTCTGGATCGATTTCAAAGCTCTGGAAAATCAACGACTTAAGTGGCCTTGCTCCAAGTCGCATTAACAACCCTTGCCAAGAAGGTCAACCATTTCCACCGCCGCCCTTCCCCTCGACGAGCCGTCCCAGCCGACGAACGGTCGTCCGCCGGCGCTTCCCTGGCGTCTCGACATCGCGGTGCAGACGCCCGCGCATGCCGCGTTGGGCGACCTGCTGAGCTACGCCAGCGCCGAGCCGATGCCGCCCGGCACGTTGGTGCGGGTGCCGCTCGGCAAGCGCGAGGTGCTGGGCGTGGTGTGGAACGAGCCTGTGTCGCTGGAGGGCGCCGAGCCCGACATGGCCCTCAGGCCCGTGGGGTCCGCGCTGGATGCGCTCGACCCGCTCGGCGAGGCCTGGCGCAACCTCGTGGCCTTTGCCGCGCGCTATTACCAGCGCTCGATCGGCGAGATCGCGCTGGCCGCGCTGCCGCCGCAGTTGCGCGACCTGACGACCACCCAACTGGCTCGCCGGCTCAAGCGCAGGACGACGGCGGGGCCGGTGGCCGAGACCGCCGAATCGTCGAACCTGATAGCACTCAGCGCAGAGCAAACGGCGGCGTTGGCGCGGATCGACGCTGAAACCGGCACCTTCCTGCTGGTCGGCAGCACCGGCAGCGGCAAGACCGAGGTGTACCTGCGCTGCGTGGCCGACCTGCTGGCGCGCGATCCCGACGCCCAGGCGCTGGTGATGGTGCCCGAGATCAACCTCACGCCGCAGCTCGAGGCCCGCTTCAAGGCCCGGTTCGGCGACGAGGCGGTGGTGTCGCTGCACAGCGGCATGACCAACCCGCAGCGGCTGGCGAGCTGGCTGGCGGCGCACGGCGGCGCAGCGCGCATCGTGCTGGGCACCCGCATGGCGGTGTTCGCGTCGATCCCGGCGCTGAAGCTGATCGTGGTCGACGAGGAACACGACCCGAGCTACAAGCAGCAGGAAGGCGCCCGTTATTCCGCGCGCGACCTCGCCGTGTGGCGCGGCCAGCGCGAAAAGGCCAAGGTGATCCTCGGCTCCGCCACGCCGTCGCTCGAGAGCTGGCACCAGAGCCGGCCCGCCGAGGGCGAAGACCCGGGCGGGCGCTACGTGCGGCTGGCCATGCCGTCGCGCATCGGTGCGGGCGAACTGCCGGCGGTGCGCCTGGTCGACATGAACCTGCAGCCGCCCAAGACCGTGATTTCGGGCGCGCTGCTCGATGCCATCGGCCAGCGCATCGCGCGCGGCGAGCAGAGCATGATCTTCCTGAACCGGCGCGGCTATGCGCCAGTGCTGGCCTGCGGCGACTGCGGCTGGAAGAGCGAGTGCCCGCACTGCAGCGCCTACCGCGTGTTCCACAAGATCGACCGCACCTTGCGCTGCCACCATTGCGGTTTCACGGAACGCGTGCCGCGCGCCTGTCCCGCCTGCGGCAACCCCGACATCGCGCCCGTGGGCCGCGGCACCGAGCGGCTGGAGGAACACCTGGCCGAACTCTTCGCCACGGTGAAGCACCCGGACGGCAGCCCGGTGCGCATCGCGCGCATCGATGCCGACAGCACGAAGAAGCAGGGTGCGCTCGAGTCGCAGCTCGCGGCGGTGCACGCTGGCGAGGTCGACGTGCTGGTCGGCACGCAGATGATCGCCAAGGGTCACGACTTCCGTCGCATCACGCTGGTGGCGGCGGTGAATCCCGACGGCGCGCTGTTCTCGAGCGACTTCCGCGCGCCCGAGCGCCTGTTCAGCCTGCTGATGCAATCGGCCGGCCGCGCGGGCCGCGACGCCGCCTACCTGGCGGCGCAAGGCGCCAAGGCCGAGATGTGGATCCAGACGCACCATGCGCAGCACCCGCTGTTCATGGCACTGCGCAAGCACGACTACGCCGCCTTCGCGCAGCAGCAGCTCGACGAGCGCCGTGCCGCGGCCATGCCGCCCTTCGCATTCCAGGCGCTGCTGCGCGCCGACGCCCGCGAGCAGTCGGTGGCGCAGGCCTTCCTGAACATCGCCGCCGACCAGGCCGAGGCGCTGCCCGGCGCCGACGTGGTAACGCGCTACCCCGCCGTGCCCCTGGCGATCCAGCGCGTGGCCAACGTCGAGCGCGCGCAGATGCTCATCGAAAGCCCCTCCCGCGCGGCCCTTCAGCGGCTGCTCGCAGGCTGGCAGCCGCTGCTGCACGAACTGCGACGCACGCCCGAGGGCAAGGGCGTGATCCGCTGGCTCGTCGACGTCGATCCGCACAGCATCTGAGCCGGTTGTCCTGCACGGCGGCGCGAAGAGGACGATCATGGTCCGCACCATGGAAATCCGTTCCGCCAGTTCCGCCAGGTTCGCTCGCACTTTTCATCGCACCGGCCTCGGCTGGCTGCTGGCCGTGGCTGCGGTGCTTGCGTCCTTCGCGGCGCTAGCGCAACAGCCGGCGCCATCGTCCGGCGATGCCGACGCGCTGCGCGCCAAGCTCGAGACCCTCAAGCCGCAGCTGGCGCGCAATGCGTTCAGGCGACCGCTGACGCTCGAATCGAGGGAAGCGGCAGACCGCCTGAGCGGCGATGTGTATGCGCTGGTCGACCATCCCTTCGCACGCGTGAGCGGCGCGCTGCGCGAGCCCGCCGCATGGTGCCAGGTGCTGATGCTGCACCTCAACACCAAGCACTGCGCCGTCACGAACGGCGGCGCAACGGTCGCGTTGGCGGTAGGCCGCAAGTTCGACCAGCCGCTGTCCGACGCGCAGAAGATCGATTTCGCATTCATGCTCTCGAAAGCCGAAGCGGACTACCTCGACGTGCGCCTGAGCGCGGCCACCGGCCCGCTGTCCACGCGCGACTACAGCATCAGGCTCGAGGCCACGCCGGCCGAGGGCGGCAAGACCGCCGTGCACCTGGGCTATGCCTACGCCTACGGCGTGGCCGCGCAAATCGCGATGAAGGGCTACCTGGCGACGCTGGGCAGCGACAAGGTCGGGTTCACTCGCAAGGACCAGGGCGAGGGTTACATCGGCGGCGTGCGCGGCGTGGTCGAGCGCAACACCATGCGGTACTACCTCGCGATCGACAGCTACCTCGATGCGCCCGCGCCGGGCCAGCTCGAGCAGCGCCTGGGCGCGTGGTTCGATGCCACCGAGCAGTACGCGCAGCAGCTGCACGAGATGGACCGCGCCGAATACATCACGATGAAGCGCCACGAATTCCAGCGCCTGCAGGAAAAGCCGGGCTCATGACCGGACCGGCCCGGAGCCGTGCCTCTACAGGACACCGCGATATCTATCAGTGGTAGCCCGTGGGCTCCTTGCCCATGTCGACATAGCGCAGTTCGTTGTGCCTTCGCCGCGCCACGCTCGCCGGCCAGGCGAACACCACGAGACTCAGCGCCCCGAGCGCTATCGCAGTGGCCGTGCCGAACTTGCCGGCTTGCCACAACCACCCGACTCCTGCGAGCCAGGTCACCCACACCAGGATGCGAACCAGAATTGCCATCGCGCGCCCCATTCACATCTTTGACTTGGGACTACTGTACCAGCGGTTCTGCAAACACAAGCATTCACCTGAAGTGGTAGCGGCCCCTATGCCGTACGGCCTGCCCGGCCTACCCGAAATTTTGTGAAAAAACAGTTGACGCATCCCCTGCCGCTGCACAAGCTGTAACGGCGCGAACTCGCCGCGGGTTTCGCGTTCCAAGCCTGCTCGCACGCCATCCTTCGGGTGCCGCGAGTCCAGCTTTGCAAAGGTCGCCATGAAACCGCCGTTCGTGTCTGGTTGGGTTCTGTCCGTCGCAGCAATGCTCTGCGCGGTCGCGGGCATTGCTGCCGTACCACCGGCTCGCGCGGCCGAGCTGGCGGTGCAAGGCAGCCGGCTGCTGGTCTCGGGCATGCTCGACGGCAGCGCCGTCAAGGAGTTCACCGAACAGCTTTCCAGCGGCACTGTGCACACGGTGGTTTTCGAGGATTCGTTCGGCGGCACCGCCGAGGCGGCGGGCGCCTACGCAGACGCCATTCGCGCGAGCGGCGTGCAGACCGAGGTGCGCGGCCAGTGCATGGCCGCCTGCGCCTATGCCTTCCTCGCGGGGCGGACGCACCGCTTCGGCTACGGCGGACAGGTCAACGGCATCCTGCTGCCGGTGGCGGCGCGACCCACGGCGGCCGAGCTCGCGGTGCGCTGGCGCGGCGACGAGGCGCACAAGACGCTGGCCGACTTCACACCCTCGCCCGGTTCCGCCTCCGGCGCGACGACGCTGGCCGCCGCCAAGCCGGCCGAAGCCGGCGCCGCGCCGGCATCCCGGGAACTGATGAAGGACAACTGGCAACCCGACCACGGCGTTCTCTTCACCGCGAGCCCGACGCTCTTCGGCCGCGTCTACAACACCTACTACTGCGACGGCACGCAGGGCCGCGACTTCTCCAAGTGCGAGCGCCTGCCCGACGCGGACCCCTACAAGCTCGGCGTGCTCACGCCCTGACCCAGCCGCGTCGCCGGCCCGGCCCGCTCACTTCAGCAGTCCCACCGCCAGCGGGAAGCTGAAGAAGGCCACCGCGGTCGTCCAGAGAATGATGCGGGCGATGCGCCCGTTGTCCGCGCCGAAGCGCTCGGCCAGCATCGACACGTTGCTCGCGCTGGGCAATGCGGCGACCAGCACGATCGTCGCCAGCGCGGCATGCGACAGCGCCAGCCCCGCCGCGATGGCGCCGAGCCCGAGGCCCCACACCAGCAGCGGATGCACAAGCAGCTTCACGGCCACCACCGGCAGCACGTCGGCCCAAGGCGCCCGGGGCGCAGCCTTCAAACCGGTGCCCATCGCCTGCGCCACCGCCTCGCTGGCGCCGTGCTCGCGCGCCAGCAGTGCCGAACGCGCCAGCACCGCGCCGATGGTGAAGAGCGCCACCGGCGAGGCGGCATCGGCCAGCATGGCGATGGTTTTTTCGATCGGGCCCGGCAGTGGCCAGCGCGCAGCCGACAGCAGCACGCCCAGCAGGATCGACCACGGCATCGGGTTCACCAGGATGCCGCGCAGCGCCTTGCGCGCCGCCAACGAGGCGCCCTGCCGCCCCGCGCCGGCGGCGCCGTCGAGCCGGGACAGCGCGATGCACAGCGACGAGGTCACCACCATGTCGAAGGCGATCGCGATGATCATCGGACCCGCGGCCTGCGCCCCGAGAATGGCCACCAGCAGCGGCACGCCCATGAAGCCGGTGTTCGGAAATGCGGCCACCAGCGCGCCGAAGGCGGCGTCGTTCCAGCCGACGCGCGCATTGCGCGTGAACATCACTACGCCCGCCACCACCGCCAGCGCGCACACGCCCCAGACCAGTGCGACGCTGCCGTCCAGCAGCTGGCCGATGGGCGTGCCCGCGCCGAAGCGCAGCAGCATGCACGGCAGCGCGAAATACAGCACGAAGGTATTGAGACCGGGAATCGCGTCCAGCGGGAGGATGCGCCCACGTGCGGCGGCGTACCCTGCGGCGATTAACGCGAAGAAAGGGAAGGTAACAAGGAATACAGGCAGCACCTGCCGATTGTCGTGTTTCCGGCAGGGTCTCGCCGAGGCGACCCGCCGGCCACGCAGGGGCTGCAGAAGCCGCATGGAGGGGTGCACGGCCTACATCGCCGGCTCGAGCCGTCCCCGTATCATTGCGCGCTTTCACGCTTTTTCGCCCGCGGTTCCGCGCGGCGACTTCCGGTTTCGCCATCCCCCATGTCTCACGGTCTCAATCTCGCGCAGCAGGAAGCTGTCAACTACATGCACGGTCCCTGCCTGGTGCTTGCAGGCGCAGGCTCGGGCAAGACGCGGGTGATCACTCACAAGATCGGCCGCCTCATCCAGGCCGGTCTTGCGCCGCAGCGCATCGCGGCCATCACCTTCACCAACAAGGCCGCCGCGGAAATGCGCGAGCGCGCCAAGGACCTGATCGGCAAGGACGCGCGCAAGGTCGTCGTCTGCACCTTCCACGCGCTGGGCGTGCGCATGATGCGCGAAGACGGCGGAGTGCTCGGTCTGAAGCCCGCATTCAGCATCCTCGATGCCGACGACGTCACCAAGATCCTGAAGGACGCCGGCGGCACCACCGACGCGGCGACCGCGCGCATCTGGCAGTGGACCATCAGCAAGTGGAAGAACATGGGCCTGAACGCAGCGCAGGCCGAGGCCCAGGCCGCCGACGACAACGAGCGCATCACGGCCAAGATCATGGCGCGCTACGAAGAGCGCCTGCAGGCCTACCAGAGCGTCGACTTCGACGACCTGATCGGCATGCCGCTGAAGCTGCTTCACGATTTTCCCGAGGTGCGCGCCAAGTGGCAGGCCGCGCTGGGCCACATCCTGGTGGACGAATACCAGGACACCAACGCCACCCAGTACGAAGTGCTGAAGGCGCTGGCCGGCGAGAAGGGCCAGTTCACCGCGGTGGGCGACGACGACCAGTCGATCTACGGCTGGCGGGGCGCCACGCTCGACAACCTGCGCAAGCTGCCGGTCGACTACCCGACGCTGAAGGTCATCAAGCTCGAGCAGAACTACCGCTCCACCAGCGCCATCCTGCGCGCGGCCAACAACGTGATCGGCCCCAACCCCAAGCTGTTCCCGAAGACGCTGTTCTCCGAGCTCGGCGAAGGCGAACCGGTGCGCATCGTCGATGCCGACAGCGAGGTGCACGAGGCCGAGCGCGCGGTGGCGCGCATCGTCAGCATCCGCGCGGGCGACGCGCTCACGCAGGGCAAGCAGTACAAGGAGTTCCGCGACTTCGCCATCCTGTACCGCGCCAACCACCAGGCGCGCGTGTTCGAGCAGGCGCTGCGCAAGGCGCAGATCCCGTACAAGGTGTCGGGCGGGCAGAGCTTCTTCGACCGCGCCGAGATCAAGGACCTCTGCGGCTGGTTCCGGCTGTGGGTCAACAACGACGACGACCCGGCGTTCCTGCGCGCCATCACCACGCCCAAGCGCGGCATCGGCCACACCACGCTGGCGAGCCTCGGCACCTTCGCGAGCCAGTACAAGCTCAGCCTGTTCGAGGCGCTGTTCAGCCCCTCGCTGCCGAGCGTGATGCCCAAGCGCACGCTCGAGGGCATCCACGAGTTCGGCCGCTACATCAACGATCTCGAATACCGCGCGCGCCGCACCATGGGCGCGGAAGACTCGCGCGCCTTCATGCTCGACTGGCTGAAGGAGATCGACTACGAGAAGCACCTGTACGACGGCGAGGACAGCGAGGCCGCCGCGGCATCGCGCTGGTCGAACGTGCTGGAGTTCGTCGACTGGATGTCGCAGCGCGCCGGCGGTGCGCTCGACGACACATCGGGCGCCGACAGCAACATCGAGACCGAGCGCAAGAGCCTGCTTGAGGTGGCGCAGACCATCTCGCTGCTGTCGACCATCAGCGAGCGCGAGCAGGACCAGAACGTGGTCACGCTGTCCACGCTGCACGCCTCCAAGGGCCTCGAGTGGCCGCACGTGATGCTGATCGGCGTGAGCGAAGGGCTGCTGCCCTTCAAGCTCGACGACGACAACGGACGACAGCAGAAGGTGAGCGACGACACGCTGCAGCGCCTTCAGGAAGAGCGTCGCCTGATGTACGTGGGCATCACGCGTGCGCAGCGCAGCCTGGCCGTGAGCTGGACCAAGAAGCGCAAGCAGGGCCGGGAGATGGTGCCCTGCGTGCCGAGCCGCTTCATCGCCGAGATGGGCCTGGACAAGGCCACCATCAAGGAAGACCCGCGCGAGAAGCTCAAGGCGCTGCGCGCCGAGTTCGCACGCAAGGCGCAGGACAGCGCGGCCAAGGCCGCGGCTGCCGCGGCAGCGCCATGAGCGCGGCCCGCCTCCCGCTCGCCGCCGCGCTGCTCGCCGGTGCGGCACTGCTGGCCGGCTGTGCCGCCGGCCCCGGCGGCGTTCGCGGCAGCAACCCCGACTGCCCCACCGACGCACGCGACCTGCCCCCGCAGGCGCTCTACGGCCGCTGGGAAGCCCGCTTCGACGGTCTGCCCGCCGTGTCCGCGGTGCAGCTCGGCAAGCACCCCGACTACGAAGGCGTGCGCGGCACCATCACCCGGGGCGCGCCCGACGCGTCCCGCGCGGGCAAGGCCACCGTGGCGCAGCTCGCCGGCGACGTCGACGACGAAGGCGCCCTCTCCATCGACGAATCGCTCGACGGGCGCGCCATCAGCGGCGTCTGGTCGGGCAAGCTCCAGGCCGGCTCGTGCGGCCGGGAGTTCAGGGGCACATGGCGCAACGCGGCGGACGAGAGCGTCCACCCGTTCGTCCTGAGCAAGGCAGCCTCACAGGAAGGAAAGCAATGAAGAGCACACGACCTCATCACTTCGGGTTCGGCACGCTGGCGGCCATGGCCGCCTGCCTGGGCGGCGCGGCCACGGCGCACGCGCAGGCCGTCGACAAGCCCGCGAGCCCGCTGGCCGACGCGCAGCTCACCTGGCAGCAGTGCACCGCGCTCGGCGCCAACAACGAGGCGCGGCTGGCCTGCTTCGACCGCTGGGCGCAGCAGCAGACGCTGCCTTCGGTGTCGGTGCCGGTGGCGCCGCCGGTGCTCGCGAGCACCCAGGCCCCGCCCGTGGACGGCGCCGTTCCGGCCACGCGCGTGGTCTCGGTGGCCACCACCGAAGGCTGCCGCGACCGCCAGTACTCGACGCTCTCGCGCTTCTGGGAACTCGAGAACGCCACCGACTGCGGCACCTTCGGCTTCCGCGGCTATCGCCCGCTCAACGTGTCGGTGTCGGCCGCCACGAAGCGGCCCGACACCCCCACCTCGCCCTCGGCCGACCACACCGCCGACCCCGTGGCCTACCAGGCCAACGAGATGCGCATCGGCCTGTCGGTGCGCACCAAGCTGGCGCAGGGCCTGCTCACGCAGAACGACCCGGTCAAGAAGGACTCGCTGTGGTTCGCCTACAGCCAGCAGTCGACCTGGCAGCTGTTCAACGGTGCGATCTCGCGGCCCTTCCGCACCACCGACCACGAACCCGAGCTGATGTATGTCTACCCGACCGACTTCAAGCTGCCGGGCGGCTGGCGCTGGCGCTACGCGGGCCTGGGCATCGTGCACCAGTCGAACGGCCAGACGCTGCCGCTGTCGCGCAGCTGGAACCGCGTGTACCTGATGGGCGGCGCCGAGCTCGACGACCGCTTCACCATCACCGGCCGCATCTGGAAGCGGATTTCCGAGAATGCCGCGAAGGACGACAACCCCGACATCGCCGACTACATCGGCCGCGCGGAAGTCACCGGCCGCTGGAACCTCAACCGCGAGAACCAGCTTGCCGTGACGGTGCGCAACAACCTGCGCGACAGCGGCCGCGGCTCGATCCGCCTCGAATGGCTCAAGGCCATCGGCGACCCGACCAAGAGCAACCTGCGCTTCCACACGCAGCTGTTCTCGGGCTACGGCGATACGCTGGTCGACTACAACCGCAAGCGCACCGTCCTGAGCATCGGCCTGAGCCTCGTGGATTTCTAGGCTCGCCCCCAGGCTTCGCGGCACTTCGTGTCCGCTGCTCCTTCCCCCTACCGGGGGCAACACCCGAGGCCCGGCGAAGCCGGTTCCTCGGTGTCCCTGGACTCGCCCCCAGGATTCGCGCACTTCGTGTCGCTGCTCCTTCCCCCTACCGGGGGCAACACCCGAGGCCCGGCGAAGCCGGTTCCTCGGTGTTCCTGGACTCGCCCCCAGGCTTCGCGCACTTCGTGTCGCTTCTCCTTGCCCTGCCGGGGCAGCACCTGAGGCCCGGCAGCCCGGCTCCCCGGCGTTTCTGGCCTAGGATGCGGGACTCCATCGAACGCAGAATGGTCTTCTCATGAGCCAAGACACCCTCACCCCCGCCGACGACACGCAGCGCGAGATCATCGCGGCGCTGCATGTCGCACCCGTCTTCGACGCCGCGAAAGAGCTGGCGCGCCGCGTCGACTTCCTTGCCGACTACCTGAAGCGCACCGGCCTGAAGACGCTGGTGCTCGGCATCAGCGGCGGCGTCGATTCGCTCACCGCCGGCTGCCTCGCGCAGCGCGCGGTCGAGAAGCTGCGCGCCACCGGCTACGAGGCGACCTTCATCGCGATGCGCCTGCCGTACGGCGTGCAGAAGGACGAGGCCGAGGCGCAGGCATCGCTCGCGGTGATGAAGCCCGACCGCACGATCACCGTCGACATCCGCCCTGCGGCCGACGGCATGCTGGCCGCGCTGAAGGCCGGCGACCTGAAGTTCCGCGACGCGGCGCACGAGGACTTCGTGCTGGGCAACATCAAGGCGCGCGAACGCATGATCGCGCAGTTCGCGGTGGCCGGCGCGCACGACGGCATCGTCATCGGCACCGACCATGCGGCCGAGGCGCTGATGGGTTTTTTCACCAAGTTCGGCGACGGCGCGGCCGACATCACGCCGCTCACCGGCCTCAACAAGCGCCGCGTGCGCGCGGTGGCGCAGCTGCTCGGCGCACCCGACGCACTGGTCTACAAGGTGCCTACCGCCGACCTCGAGTCGCTGGTGCCGGGCAAGCCCGACGAGGACGCGTTCGGCGTCACCTACGAGCAGATCGACGACTTCCTCGAGGGCAAGCCGGTGTCGGCGCGGGCCCGCGAGATCATCCTGTCGACGCACCGCAAGAGCGCGCACAAGCGCGCGCTGCCCGTCGAACCCGCGCCCCCCGGCACCGCGGGCTGAAGCCCATGACGCCCGAAGCCATGACGCAACAGGACATGCGCCAGGGCTTCGATGCCCTGCGCGCCGCGAACCTGCGCGCACCCACGCCGCCCTGGCCCGAGCGCGCCGACCGGCTCGAGCGGCTGCGCGCGCTCATGCTGGCGAACCGCGCGGCGATCGCCGCGGCCATCAGCGCCGACTTCCACAACCGCGCGGTGCAGGAGACCGAGCTCGCCGAGCTGTTCCCCTCGGTCGAAGGCATCGACCATGCGCTGCGCCACGGCAGGCGCTGGATGCGCGTGAAGCGCCGCAGCACCGGCCTGTGGTTCAAGCCGGCGTCGTCGAGGCTCATGCCGCAGCCGCTGGGCGTGGTCGGCATCGTGGTGCCGTGGAACTACCCGCTCTACCTGGCCGTGGGGCCGATGACCGCCGCACTGGCTGCGGGCAACCGCGTGATGGTCAAGCAGTCGGAGTTCACGCCGCGCTTCGCCGAGCTGTTCGCCGCGCTGGTGCGCAAGGCCTTCGCGGCCGACGAGATCGTGGTGGTCAACGGCGACGCCGAGGCCGCGCGCGCCTTCTCCGCCCTGCCCTTCGACCACCTGCTGTTCACCGGCTCGACCGCCGTCGGCCACCAGGTGATGCGCGCGGCCAGCGAGAACCTCACGCCGGTGACGCTGGAGCTCGGCGGCAAGTCGCCCGCGATCATCGGCCCCGGCGCGAACTTCGAGAAGGCCGTCGAGCGCATCCTCGTGGGCAAGACGCTCAACGCGGGCCAGACCTGCATCGCGCCCGACTACGTGCTGCTGCCCGAAGGCCAGCAGCAGCGCTTCGCGGACACCGCACGCCGCCTGTTCTCCGCGATGTACCCGGGCGTGGCAGGCAACGCAGACTACACGAGCATCGTGAGCCCGCGCCACTTCGCGCGGCTGCAGGAACTCGAAGCCGCGGCCCGGCAACAGGGCGCCGTGGCGCTCCCCTTGACCGACGCGCCGCCCGACGCCGCCACGCGCTGCTATCCGCCGGTGCTGCTGACCGGCATGAACGACGGCATGCGCGTGATGCAGGAAGAAATCTTCGGCCCGCTGCTGCCGGTGCTCGGCTACGCCGATATCGGCGAAGCCATCGCCTACGTCAATGCACGGCCGCGCCCCCTGGCGCTCTACCTGTTCGAGAAGGACGGCGCCATCATCGAGCGCGTGATGCACGACACGGTGGCCGGCGGCGTGTCGATCAACGAGACCCTGATGCACGTCGCGCAGGACGACCTGCCCTTCGGCGGCGTCGGCGCGAGCGGCATGGGCTCGTACCACGGCGAGCACGGCTTCCAGACCTTCTCGAAGATGAAGCCGATCTTCCGGCAGTCGGCCTTCAACGGCGTCGGCCTCTTTCGCCCGCCCTACGGCAAGACCTTCGCGCGGATGATGAAGCTGCTGCTGCGTTAGCCAGGTCTCGGGCCGGGGCCCTCGATATACTGAGCCGTCACGTCCGGACACGACGTGATCGGGATTGGCGTCCCGCTGAAATCACTGCGACACAAGCCGCAGTCACCCCGCATGGTCCGCGGCTTTGTCGTTCGTGCCTCCAGTTTTTGGCGGCTCGACGGGAGGGCTCGCGCCCTGCCGGTTTCACGCAAGTGGTTTCCCGGTACGCCAACCCGTCGAGCTGCCGCCCTCGATTGGCGTTGGAGGCGGCGGTTTCTGCAAACCGAAACCTCTGGAGGCTCTCATGGCCAGCCCCGCTCTTGCCCCGTCATTCCCTCAAGCCGCCAGCGCTGCCGCCGACGCGACGTCGAAGCATGCCCCCTCTTACCTCGACCCCGAGTCCCTTGCCTTGCAAGCGAGCGACGACATCGAGCACCTGCGCAATCTCCACTGTGTGAGTGCATGCATCGAGAAACTCGTTCTTCCTCAGCATGTGAACGACACCGAAGAGATGCCTCCCACGCGCTCGGAGCTGGGCGCGCTGATGCGGCTCGTCAACGATGAACTGCACCGCCGCATCGATGCAGCCGACGCGACGATCCAACTGCTGCGAAGTGTTGTCCGCACGTCGCCGCAAACCGCCGATCACGTGGCAGACCTCTCCAGCGGCGATGGCCCGACAGCAACAGGGCCGAGCCACGCCGCGCCCGGCAGTTAGCCCACCCGCCGCGTCACGACCTTCCAGCGGCCCGCACCGAGTTCGGCCGCATACGGCGCAGGGATGCCCACGGTGAAGCCGTTGTCGGCAATGACGGCGTCGTAGGCGCACACGGGCTGCCCCTGCGCGTCGTACAGGGTCCAGCTCACGGGCGTGCCGTCGGGCGCGGCGTGCGCCACATGCATCGAGGGCGCGCCGACGTTCGCGCCCACGTGGGCGTAGCGCGCGTCCACGGCCATCGGCGCATGCGCGGGAAAGGGTTGGCTGCCGGGCAGGTCGAACCACTCGTCGTGCGCCAGCAGGCTGGCCTGCGCCACCTGCCAGACGCGGTGCCGCAGGAAGTGCTGGTCGGCGAAACGCGCCGAGAACGGCCTGCTCGCCAGGTAGGCCCGCATCTCGCCCGCCACGTCCACCAGCATGCCGCCGCAGGCGCCCCACAGGCCGGCGAGCATCAGTTCGGAGTGCGAGGGGTAGTCGCGCATCAGGTGGAACCAGCAACCCGAGGCGCACCAGGCCTGCACGGCCGCCTGGTCGCGCGTGGACAGCAGCGCATCGGCGTCGCGGAACTGCACGCGGTCGACCGCCGGGTCATCCAGCGCCAGGAAGCGCCACATGGTGCCCGGCAGGCCCTCGCCGCCGGCGGCCTGCGCATCGACGACGGCCGCGCCCTCCTTCAGCAGCCGCTCGCGCACGGGCGGCGGCACGGAGCCGTCGACGTAGAAACGGCAGGTCCACTGCGGGAACAGCGTGCGCGCCGCGCGCACGTTCAGCACCGCCATCTCGCAATAGCGCGGGTCGCGGCCGAACAGGCTGAAGGCGATCAGGTTGCGTTCGCGCGCGGCCGGGTCGAACGGCGGCGGAGGCACCGGCCCGTCGCACGTGGCGGCGGCGGCGGCGGGCTCGCGCGCGGCCTCCTGCATCTTCAGCCGCAGCGACGCGGTGCCGTACTCGCGCACGTCCTCGCGCTTGCCCAGCTGTCCGGCCGCTTCCGCGAGTCCGTCGAAGGTGTTGGCGGTCTTGAGGTGCTGGATGGCGCGGCGGTAGGTGTCGTAGGCCTCCTGGGGCTGGCCCAGGCGCATCTGGCATAGCGCCACGTCGGCCAGCGGCTGCGGGCTGTGCGTGGCATGCCAGGCCTGCATGGCGAACTTCAGCGCCTGCGCGTAGTCGCCCTGCGCGAACGCGGCCCGGAAACGCTGGCCCATGAAGTCCAGCGCCTGCTGCGTGACGCCCGGCGCACGCCGCGGAAGATGCTGGATGCCGCGAATGTGGGGGGCCGCCATGCGCGTCATCTTTCGCGCAGTGCCTCGCGCGCCTTGTTCAGCGGCTTCAGCAGGTAGTCGAGCACGGTCTTGCTGCCGGTGTGGATGTCCACCGTGGCGATCATGCCGGGCACGATCGGGAAGTTCTCGCCGGCCTTGTTCTTCAGGTGGTCCGCGTCCGTGCGGATGTACACGCGGTAGTAGTACACGTCGCGCTTCACGTCGTCCTGGATGGTGTCGGGCGAAATGGTGGTCACCTTGCCCGGCAGGCCGCCGAAGATCGAATAGTCGTAGGCCGTCACCTTCACCGTGGCGTCCTGCCCCGGGTGGATGAAGGCCACGTCGCGCGGCGAGATGCGCGCCTCCACCAGCAGCTTCTCGTCCAGCGGCACGATCTCCATGAGCTTGCCGCCGGGCGGCAGCACGCCGCCCACGGTGGTCACGACGATGTCCTTCACGATGCCGCGCACCGGCGAGGCGAAGGTCAGCCGCGTGAGCGAATCGGAGCGCCCGCGCGTCACCGAGCGCTGCGCCTCGATCTCGGCATTGGCCTTGGCGAGGTCCTCGCGCGCCTTCACGTAGTACTGGCTCTTCAGGTCGGCGGCCTTGGTCTCGGCCTCGTTGATCTGCCGCTTCAGCCGCAGCACCTCCACGTCGCTGGCCGCGCCGCGCGCCACCAGCGGCTCGGTCAGCGCGAGTTCGCGGCGCATCAGCACCAGCGCCTGCGTCACGCCGGCCAGGCTGCTGGCGAGCTGCTCGCGGCGCGACTGGTAGAGCGCCGTCTCGGTGCGCACCAGGTCGGGCTCGGTGCGCACCTCGGCCGGAAACACCAGCGGCGTGCCGCCCACCTCGGCCGTGAGCCGCGCCGACATGGCCAGCGCCGCGCGCACGCGCGAGGCGCTTTCCTGCACCGTCGACTCGGTCTTGGTGCGGTCCAGCTGCGCGAGCACCTGGCCCGCCGCGACGATGTCGCCCTCGCGCACCTTGAGGTCGACCAGGATGCCGCCTTCCAGCGACTGGATCATCTGCTCGCGCGACGACGGCACCACCTTGCCGGTGCCGGTGGACACCTCGTCGAGCCTGAAGTACCAGGCCCAGGCGAGCATGGCGGCCAGCAGCGCCGCCACGATCCACACCACCAGCGAGGCGCGGGGCAGCGGCGGCTCCACCGGCGCGTAGCGGCGCTGGTCGGCGCGGGCCGCCTTCGCGCCGCTGCGCGGGCCGGCGGCAGGAGGCTGGTGCGCGAGGTCAGGCGTGGCCATGGGAGAGCTTTCCGAGAATCTGGTCCTTCGAGCCGTCCATCACGATGCGGCCGCCCTCGACCACCACGATGCGGTCCACCCACTGCAGCACCGGCATGCGGTGCGTGGCCACCACCAGCGTGCGCGGCGCGAGCCACTCACCCACAGCATCGATCACCTGCCGCTCGGTGACCTCGTCGAAATGCGCGGTCGGCTCGTCGAGCAGCACGATGGAAGGCTGGCGGATCAGCGTGCGCGCCAGCAGCAGCGCCTGGCGCTGGCCGCCCGACAGGCCCAGCCCGCCCTCGTGGATCAGGTCGTCGAGTCCCTCGGCGCGCGAATGCACGAAGGGCAACGCGCCGGCCATCGCGATGGCCTCGAGCACCTGCGTGTCGGTGGCCATCGGCATGCCGAGGGTGACGTTCTCGCGGATCGAGCCGTGGAACAGCCGCGCGTTCTGCGTGAGCAGGCCCATGTCGCGCCGCAGGTCGGCCGGGTCGATCAGCCGCAGGTCGAGCGCGTCGAGCGACACATGGCCGCGCTGCGGCGCGTGCAGCCCGGCGAGCAGCTGCAGCAGGGTCGACTTGCCCGCGCCCATGCGCCCGAGCAGCGCGATCTTCTCGCCAGCCTTGATCTGCAGCTGCGCCAGCGCGAGCGCCGGGGCCTTGTCGTCCTTGCCGTAGCGGAACTCCACGTTGGCGAGCGCGTAGTGGCCGTTCAGCGCCGGCACGTGCACGCGGCGCGCATGCTCGGGCTGGTCCACGGGGCGCTGCATGAGCTGGTCGAGCCCGGCGCGCGCCACCTTGGCCTGCTGCCAGCGCGCGAACACGCCCGACAGCTGCGCCAGCGGCGAGATCATGCGCGAGGCGAGGATCGACGAGCCCACCAGCGCGCCGGTGGTCATGTCGCCCTTCATCACCAGGAAGCAGCCCGCCAGCAGCACCACCGCGTAGACGATGCCCTGCACTTCCTGCGTCCACGTCATGAGCAGTCCGGTGAGGAAGCGCTGGCGCATGCTCACGCTGGCGGCCACGTCGTTGGCGTGGTTCCACTGGTTCTGGAAGCGCGGCTCGGCCCGCATCAGCTTGATGTCCTCGATGCCTTCGACGGCCTCCACCAGCAATGCGTTGCGCAGCGCCGACTCGCGCATGCCCTCGTTGGCCAGGCGCGCGAGCGGCTTCTGCACCAGCAGGCCCGGAATCACCAGCAGCGGCACCGCTGCCAGCGCCACCCATGCCAGCGGGCCGGCCACCATCCACAGCACCACCAGGAACAGCACGAAGAACGGCAGGTCGGCCACCGCGCCGATGGTGGTGGAGGTGAGCAGCTCGCGCACCTGCTCCACCTCGCGCACCTGCGCGATGAACGAGCCGGTGGACCTGGAGCGCGCGTCGTTGCGCACGCGCAGCGCATGGCCGAACACCAGGTCGGACACCTTCAGGTCGGCGCGCTTGCCGATCACGTCGGAGATGTGGGTGCGCGACATGCGCAGCACGAACTCGAAGGCCACCGCCAGCATCACCCCGCCGAACAGCACCCACAGCGTGGACTCCGACTGCGCGGGCACCACGCGGTCGTAGATCTGCATCGAGAACACCATGCTCGACAGCGCCAGCACGTTGGCGAACACCGAGGCCAGCACGATGTCGCCGTAGCGGCGCCAGTCGCGCAGCGCGATCGACCAGAACCAGTTGGCCTCGTAGGGCTTGATGTAGTCGTCCACCCGCGAGTCCGGCACCGCCGTCTCCGGCCGCAGGATGGCCACGCGCCGCGCACGCCGGCGCAGCTCTTCCACCGGCACCGCGGTCTCCAGGCCGTGGTCGCCGCCGAGCAGCACGCCCAGCTGGCCCTTGCCGTCGGCGGTGCGCACCACGCCGACCTCGCCGTCGTCGAACTCCACCACCAGCGGCAGCCGCCACGGATCGAGCTGCGCGTCGGAGAACGCGTCCAGCCGCAGCGCCAGGCCGAGCTGGCGGGCCATGTGGTCGAGCAGCGTGTCCAGCGGGGCGCCGCGCTCCCAGGCCAGCGAGACGCGCGCGCTTTCCTCCGAGGCGCCGATGCCGTAGTGCCGCGCCACGTAGACCATGGCGTCGAGCCAGCTCGTGTATGCGCGCGGAAGCTCCCTTGCGTTCATGGCAGCAGCTCCATGCCCTGGACCGTGGTGTTGTCCAGCCCGTAGAAGGCGCGGGCCTGGCCCGTGGCGCCGATGTAGCCGACGCGGCTGGCCCAGAGGTCGTGCAGCACGGCCTCCTGCTCGGCGGCGGCCTGGTAGATCTCCTGCTCGGCGTTGAGCAGGTCGAGGATGGAGCGCGTGCCCAGCGTGTACTGCTCGCGGTAGAGGTCGCGCGCCTCCACGATGCTGCGGCGGCGGTCGGCCAGCACGCCCAGGCGCGCCTGCGCACCGATGACCTGCTCGCGGTAGTTGCGCGCCTGGTCCACGGCATTGAGCCGCGCGGTCTCGATGCGCATGCGCGCCGCGTCCTCGGCGGCGCTGGCGGCGCGCACCTGCGCGTCGAGCGCGCCGCCCTGGTAGATCACGCTGGTGAGGTTGAGCATGACCGTGTGGTACGTGCCGTTGCGCTCCAGCGTGGCGGGGTTGATGCCGCCCATGGCCTTGTTGACGGAGGCGTCCACGCTGAGCGTGGGATAGCGGTTGGCCCGCGCGATCTCCAGTTGCGCCGAGGCGGCGCGCCGCTCGGCCTCGGCCGCGAGCACGTCGGGCAGCAGGCTGGTGTCGGTCGGCGCCTCCACGCTCAGCGTGCGCGCCAGGCCGTCGGGCAGCGCCGCCACCGTCGGCGGCACGCCGGGGCCGAGCAGCGTGCCCAGGCGCTCGCGCCACTGCGCGAGCTGCGACTTCACCTGCAGCATGTTGGCGCGCGCGCTGTCCACGCGCGACTCGGCCTGGATCGGATCGGCCTTCGTGCTGAGCCCGGCGTTGGCGCGCAGCCGCGCGGTCTCGAGCACCGCCTCCACCGCGCGCACCTGGTCCTGCGCGATCTGCAGCAGCGACTGGTAGCGGTGCGCCATCACCACGGCCTCGGCCGCCTGCTGCGCCACCGCGTCGATCTGCTTGAGGATGCCCGCCTGCTGGCGCCGCACAAGCGCCTGCGACTGCGCCACCGCGCCGTCGACCTTGCCGAAGTCGTAGAGCATCTGCGAGACGGAGGCCGAGGCCACCGTGCCGGTGCTGCCGCCCTGCGCGGCCGGCGCGTTGCTGGTGCCGCCGCCCACGCCCACACGCACCTGCGGGTAGTAGCCCGCGCGCGCCACGTCCACCCCGCCGGCCTGCTGCGCCAGCGTGGCGATGGCGTCGGAGATCGACGGGTGGCGCGCCACCGCCTGTCGCACTGCCTCGTTCAGTTCCAGTGGTTGGGTGCTGGGCGGCGCCTCGGGCAGCGGCCGCGCGGGGCGCAGGTCGAGCTCCTTCGCCAGCGAACTCGGAGCGAGCCGACGCGCGACCTTCAGGCCGCCGTCGTCGGCCTGCGCGAGGACCGGCAGGCCGGCCTGGCCGGCCAGCGCCAGCCATGCGAGCGCATGGAGGGCGGTGCGCGCCTTCACCCTTCTCAGACCACCACCAGCTGATGGTTGGCCAGCAGCGTGGCCAGGTCGACGCTCACGCCGTTGAGCGAAAGCAGCGGCGTCATCGCGTGCGCGCCGCCCGCGCCGTCGCGGTCGATGCTCAGCACGGTGTTGCCGTTGGACTGGGTCAGCTGCAGGTAGTTGCCGATCGGGTCGCCGCTGTGGGCGGCATGGTCGGTCAGCAGCGCCGAAAGGTCGATGCGGTCGGCATCCGCGCTCGACTCGAAGGCGCCCACCTTGAAGCCGTTCACCTCGTCGAAGCCGTTGCCGCCGGTGGCGCTGGCGGCCGACAGCAGCTTGTAGAGCAGCGTCTCGTGGCCCTGCTGGCCGTTGGCGGCGAGGTCCACGGTCTGCGCCGTGGCCGCCGGCTCCGTGGTGTGGCCCGTGTCCGCCACCGCCGCGACCGCCGTCTTCGCGGCGGCCGCGGGCTCCGCCGTGTCCTGCGACTCGGCGAAGGACGCGAGCGACTGGATGCCCGTGCTGCCCGCGTTGCCCACCAGCAGCTGCCCGTTGCCCAGCAGCGTCTCGAGCGAGGTGGTCACGCCGGTGAGCGTGAGCAGCGGCGTGCTGAAGTTGCCGGTGCCGTTCAGGTCGACCGAGATCACCGTGTTGCCGCCCACGTTGGTCACGTGGATGTAGTTCAGCAGCCCGGCCGAGGACGGGTCGAGCACGTAGCTGCCGCTGGCGGCGTCGAAGTACACGTGCGCGGTGCCGGTGTAGCCCGCGAGCAGCCCGCCCATGTCGATCAGGTCGGCGTCGGTGCTGGCGGCATTGGCCATGCTGCCGAGCGTGAAGCCGTTGGCCACGTCGCTGCCGTTGCCGCCGGTGGCCCTGTCGGCCGTGTTCAGCAGGTTGTAGACCAGCCGGTCGTTGCCGCCGCTCACGCCCAGCGGCCCGCCCAGGAAGTACACGTCGTTGCCGCCGCGGCCTTCGAACATGTTGTCTTCCACGCTGCCCACGAAGCTGTCGGCCAGCGCGCTGCCGCGCACGCCTTCCACGTTGTTGACCGTGCCCAGCACGCCCCAGCCGGTGACCAGGTTGGTCGTGAGGTCCACGCCCACGCCGGCCACGGCGTTGCGGAAGTCCACGATGTCCATGCCGCCGGTGGCCGACCAGGTCTTGGTCTCGCCCGGCAGCAGCGGCGTGCTCCAGCCCCCGCCGCCGTTGTAGACCCCGCTGCCGCCCAGCACGTTGTTCACCACGTAGACGTCGTTGTAGCCGGTGCCGGTCATCACGTTGGGCAGCAGCACGGCCGTGTCGGTGGTGCTCAGCACCTGCGCGCTGGTGGCTTCGCCCGGCGTCACGGTCCAGCTGAAGGTGGACGAGGCGCCGTTGCTGTTGGCCAGCAGCTTCACCGTGTAGGTCTGCGTGGGGTCCAGCCCGAACACGTTGACGATGCCCGAGCTGTCGTTGCCCCAGCTGCCCGACTGCGGGTTGAGGATCTGCGTGGCCACCAGCGTGCCCTGCGCGTTGAACACCTGCACCGTGTTGCCGAAGTACACGTTGTAGCCCTGCGCGTTCAGGATGCGCAGGTGCAGCGCGGTGCCGTCCTTCACCTGGTTGGTGTTGGCGACGAGCTGCGTGGCGGTGCTGCCGTTCATGCCCACCAGCAGGTCGACGTCGCCGTCCCAGTCGTAGTCGGCCGCGGCGATGCTGTTGATGTTGTTGGCGCCCAGGCTGGCGAGCTGGCGCGTGGCCCAGCCGCCCGCGGCCACGTTGCCGCTGTTGGTGTAGAGGTTGGCCACGCCGGTGGCGTAGTCGAGCTCGATGGCGTCCATGCGCCCGTCGCCGTTCCAGTCCACCGCCACCGAGGCGTCGCCGGCCAGCGTGTCGTTGGCCACCGCGATGCCGGTGGTCGACAGCGTGCCCGCGTTGTTCAGGTAGACCCGGCTCGCGGTGCCGGCCCTGCTGCTGTTGACGTACAGGTCGAGCCAGCCGTCGTTGTTGAAGTCGGCCCAGGTGAGCGACACCGGGTCGGTGGAGTTCAGCGTGTTCGCGTTGGTGGCGAACACGTCGTTGATGGCCTGCGACTCGGTCCAGTTCGCTCCGTTGATGCCCGTCTTGCCGTTGTTGGTCAGCAGCGTGAGCGTGAAGTCGTTGTTGTTGCCCAGCGTGGTGGTGGTGGTGCTGTGCAGCGCCAGGTCGACGCGCCCGTCGTTGTTCAGGTCCACGCCCGAGACCTCGCGGCCGGTCTGCAGGTTGGCGATGCCCGCGGCGGGCGGGACGAGGCCGGTGCTGTTGCCGTAGGTGCCAAGGATGCCCGCGGTGTTCTTGATGAACGAGGCGGAGTCGGCCGCACCGTCGCCGACGATGGCGTCCAGGAAGCCGTCGCCATCCATGTCGATCACCGCGACGCCGCCGTACGACACGCCGGTCAGGCCGGTGCCCACCGACGTGGGCGCGTAGCCCAGGCCGAGCGCCCCGGTCCACAACGGCGTGCTGTTCAGCGCCGCGTTGTTGTCGGTCCCGATGATGTCGAGGATGCCGTCCATGTTGTAGTCGAAGAACGAGTACGAGGTCGACCCGCCGCCCGACAGCACCTGCACCGCGAGGTCGCTGGTGACGTAGCTGGTGCGCGAGGTGCCGTTGTAGGCGGCCTGGTCGCCGGCGAAGCTCCAGTTGCCCTGCAGGTTGATCGCCATCGCGCCGCCGAAGCCGGTGCTGTTGCTGGTGCCGTGCGAGCCGGCCGCCGCGGGCAGGTGGTCGAGCACGGGCACCACGTCGACCTGCGTGGTGGAGGTCATGCGGCTCTGGTTGCCCGCCGCGTCCCACACCACGTAGCCCAGGTGGTAGGAGCCCACGGCGGTGGTGAGCCCCGTGGAGATCGACCACGCGCCGCCCGCGCCGACCACGGCCGTGCCGAGCACCACGTCCACGCCTTCGGTGTAGATGCCGTCGTGGTTCACGTCGTTGATGAGCGCCACCGTGGTGCCCACCTCGGCGGTGCCGTTCGTCGCGCTGCCGAAGACCGCCGTGCCGGCGGCGATGGTACGGTCGCCGTCGGCGTCGATGGCCGCCGCGTTGGCCAGCGCGGGTGCCGTGAGGCTGAGCGTGGGCGCGACCAGGTCCACGGTGTAGGTCACCGTGCTGGCCGTGCCGTGCGTGCCGTTGGCGGTGTTGTCGATGCGCACCTGCGCGGCCACCGTGGCCGAGGCGGCGTACGCGGGCGTGGCGTAGCTCCAGGTGGTGGCGCCCACCGTGCTCTGCACCGTGGTCCAGGTGAGCCCGCCGTCCAGGCTGATGCGCACCACCTCGTTGGCGTCCAGCGGGCGCGCGATGGTGCCGGTGAGCAGCGGCGTGCTGTCGCGCGTGACGAGGTCGGTGTTCACCGCGGAGCTGTTCGAGAAGCCGCCCGACACCGTCACGCCGGTGTCGGTGGCCAGCGCGGTGAGCGTGGCGAGCGCGTCCACCGTGAGCGTGAAGGCCGCGCCGGGCGTGGTCTCGTTGCCGGCCGCGTCGACCAGCGTCGCCACGTAGGTGTGCAGCCCGAAGCCCAGCACCGGCGGCGCGTAGGTCCAGCTGGTCTGCCCGGCGGTGAGCACCAGGGTCTGCACCAGCACGCCGTCCTGGTAGATGCGCAGCCGGTCGCCGGCCGCGACGCCCGCCGTGATCGTGCCGTTGAGCACGGGCGTGCTGTCGTCGGTGATGGCGCCGTTCAGCAGCGTGCCGGTGACCGCGCCGACGTTGTCGACGAAGCTGGCCACGCCCGCGACCTGCGCGGGCGGCGTGACGTCCACCGTCACGGCCTGCGAGCCGGTCGCCCCGATGTTGCCGGCCGCGTCGACCACGCGCACCTGGTAGGTGTAGGTGCCGCCGGCTAGCACGCGCGCATCGGCGAAGGACCACGCGCCGCCGACCACCACGAGGTCGACCCAGGTGGTGCCGTTGATGCTGATCTGCGCCCGCTCGCCGGTGCCCAGCGTGCCCACGGTGCCGTTGACGGTGAGCGTGGTGTCGTTGGTCAGGAAGTCGGTGGCGCTGACGCCGGTGTCGTCGCTGATCGAGACGATGCGGATGGGCGCCGTGGGCGGCGTGGTGTCCACCGTGAGCGTGAAGCCGGCCGAGGCCGCCGCCTGGTTGCCTGCCGCGTCCGTCACCACCGCGGTGTAGATGTGCGTGCTGCCGTTGGCCAGCACCGGCGTGGCGAAGGTCCAGCCGGTGCCGCTGACGGTGGCGTTGCCGAGGTAGGTGGCGCCGTCGTAGATGCGCACCGTGTCGCCCGCGGCCAGCGCGGCGCTCAGCGTGCCGTTGAGCACCGGCGTGGTGTCGTCGGTGGCGGTGCCGCTGCCGAAGTTGCCGATGTTGATGCCCACGTCGTCGGTGAAGCTCGCGATGGCCGTGGTCTGCGGCGGCGGCGTGGTGTCCACCGTGAGCGAGAAGCCGGCCGAGGCCGTGCCCTGGTTGCCCGCCGCGTCGGCCACCACGGCCGTGTAGGTGTGGGTGGTGCCGTTGGCCAGCACCGGCGTGGCGAAGGTCCAGCTGGTACCGGTGACGGTGGCCGTGCCGACCAGCGTCGCGCCGTCGTAGATGCGCACCGTGTCGCCCGCGGCCAGCGCCGCGCTCAGCGTGCCGTTGAGCACCGGCGTGGTGTCGTCGGTGACGGTGCCGCTGGCGAGGTTGCCCTGGAAGATGCCGACGTTGTCGGTGAAGTTGGCGATGGCGGCCGTCTGCACCGGCGGCGTGGTGTCGATGGTAAGCGTGAAGCCCGCCGACACCGTGCCCTGGTTGCCCGCCGCGTCGGCGATCGCCGCCGTGTAGGTGTGCGTGCTGCCGCTGGCCAGCGCGGGCGTGGCGAAGGTCCAGGTCGTGCCGGTGACGGTGGCGGTGCCCAGGAAGGTGGCGCCTTCGTAGATGCGCACCGTGTCGCCCGCGGCCAGCGCCGCGCTCAGCGTGCCGCTGAGCACCGGCGTGGTGTCGTCGGTGGTGGTGCCGCTGCCGAAGCTGCCCTGGTTGGTGCCCGCGTCGTCCAGGTAGGCGGCGATGGCCGCGGTCTGCGCGGGCGGCGTGGTGTCGACGGTGAGCGCCAGCGGCGCGGAGGCGGTGCCTTCGTTGCCGGCCGCATCGGCCACCACCGCCGTGTAGGTGTGGGTGCTGCCGTTGGCCAGCACCGGCGTGGCGAAGCTCCAGGTGGTGCCGGTGACGGTGGCCGTGCCGACCAGCGTGGCGCCGTCGTAGATGCGCACCGTGTCGCCCGCGGCCAGCGCCGCGCTCAGCGTGCCGGTGAGCACCGGCGTGGTGTCGTCGGTGCTGGTGCCGCTGCCGAAGCTGCCCTGCAGCAGGCCCGCGTCGTCGGTGTAGCCGCCGATGGCGACGGTCTGCGCGGGCGGCGTGGTGTCCACCGTGAGCGTGAAGGCCGGCGACGCCGTGCCGAGGTTGCCCGCCGCGTCGGCCACCACCGCCGTGTAGCTGTGGCTGCCGCTGCCGGCCAGCGCGCTGGGCGCGAAGGTCCAGGTGGTGCCGGTGACGGTGGCATTGCCGAGGTAGGTGGCACCGTCGTAGATGCGCACCGTGTCGCCCGTGGCCAGTGCCGCGCTCAACGTGCCGTTGAGCACCGGCGTGGTGTCGTCGGTGACGCTGCCGCCGGGCAGGTTGCCCTGGATGGTGCCGACGTTGTCGGTGAAGCTGGAGATGGCCGCGGTCTGTGCCGGCGGCGTGGTGTCGATGGTGAGCGTGAAGCCCGCCGAGGCTGTGCCGAGGTTGCCCGCCGCATCGGCCACCACGGCGGTGAAGCTGTGCGTGCTGCCATTGGCCAGGACGGCGGTGGCGAAGGTCCAGCCGGTGCCGCTGACCGTGGCGGTGCCGAGGAAGGTGGCGCCGTCGTAGATGCGCACCGTGTCGCCCGCGGCCAGCGGCGCGCTCAGCGTGCCGTTGAGCACCGGCGTGGTGTCGTCGGTCGCGGTGCCGCTGCCGAAGCTGCCTTGCAGGACGCCGGTGTCGTCGGTGAAGCTCGCCACCACCGCGGTCTGCGCGGGCGGCGTGGTGTCGACGGTGAGCGTGAGGCCGGCCGAGGGCGCGCCCTGGTTGCCCGCCACGTCGGCCACCACCGCCGTGTAGGTGTGGGTGCTGCCGTTGGCCAGCGCCGGCGTGGCGAAGGTCCAGGTGGTGCCGGTGACCGTGGCGGTGCCGACCAGCGTCGCGCCATCGTAGATGCGCACCACGTCGCCCGCGGCCAGCGCCGCGCTGAGCGTGCCGGTGAGCACCGGCGTGGTGTCGTCGGTGCTGGTGCCGCTGCCGAAGCTGCCCTGCAGCAGGCCCGCGTCGTCGGTGTAGCCGCCGATGGCGGCGGTCTGCGCGGGCGCGGTGGTGTCGATGGTGAGCGTGAAGGCCGCCGAGCGCGGGCCTTCGTTGCCCGCCGCGTCGGCCACCAGGGCCGTGTAGCTGTGGGTGCTGCCGTCGGCCAGCGCCGGCGGCGTGAAGCTCCAGGTGGTGCCGGTGACCGTGGCCGTGCCGACCAGCGTGGCGCCGTCGTAGATCCGCACCACGTCGCCCGCGGCCGGCGCGGCACCCAGCGTGCCGGTGAGCGTGGGCGTGGTGTCGTCGGTGCTCGTGCCGCTGCCGAAGCTGCCCTGCACGGTGCCCACGTTGTCGGTGTAGCCGCCGATGGTCGCGGCCAGCACCGGCGCGGTGGTGTCGACCGTGAGCACGAGGGCCGCCGATGCCGCGCCCTGGTTGCCCGCCGCATCGGCGACGACGGCCGTGTAGCTCTGCGTGCTGCCGTTGGCCAGTGCGGGTGGCGTGAAGGTCCACGTCGTGCCGGTGACCGTCGCGGTGCCGACCAGCGTGGCGCCGTCGTAGATGCGCACCACGTCGCCCGTGCCGAGTGCCGCACTCAAGGTGCCGTTCAGCGTCGGCGTGGGGTCGTCGGTGCTCGTGCCGCTGCCGAAGGCGCCCTGGTTGGTGCCCACGTCGTCGGTGTAGCTACCGATGGTGGCGCTCTGCAGTGGCGCGGTCGTGTCCACCGTAAGCACCAGCGGCGCGGAGGCCGTGCCTTCGTTGCCGGCGGCATCGGCGACGACCGCGGTGTAGCTGTGCGTGCTGCCGTTGGCGAGTGCGCCGGGCGTGAAGGTCCAGGTCGATCCGGTCACCGTGGCCGTGCCGACCAGCGTGGCGCCGTCGTAGATGCGCACCGTGTCGCCCGTGCCGAGCGTCGCGCTCAGCGTGCCGTTCAGTGTCGGCGTGGTGTCGTCGGTGCTCGTGCCGCTGCCGAAGCCGCCCTGGTTGGTGCCGACATCGTCGGTGTAGCCGCCGATGGTGGCGGTCTGCGCGGGCGCGGTGGTGTCGATGGTGAGCACGACGGCCGCAGACGCCGTGCCCTGGTTGCCCGCCGCATCGGTGACGACGGCCGTGTAGCTGTGCGTGCTGCCGTCGGCCAGGGCCGGCGGCGTGAAGGTCCAGTTCGTGCCCGTGACGGTCGCCGTGCCGACCAGCGTGGCGCCGTCGTAGATGCGCACCACGTCGCCGGTGGCCAAAGCGGCACTCAAGGTGCCGTTCAGTGTCGGCGTGGTGTCGTCGGTGCTCGTGCCGGTGCCGAAGCTGCCCTGAACGGTGCCGACGTTGTCGGTGTAGCCGCCGATGGTGGCCGTCTGCGCAGGCGCGGTGGTGTCCACCGTGAGCACCAGCGGCGCGGACGCTGTGTTCTCGTTGCCCGCCACGTCGGCGACCACGGCCGTGTAGCTGTGCGTGCTGCCGTTCGCCAGCGCGGGCGGCGTGAAGGTCCACGTCGTGCCGGTGACCGTGGCGGTGCCGACCAGCGTGGCGCCGTCGTAGATGCGCACCACGTCGCCCGTGCCGAGCGCTGCGCTGAGCGTGCCGTTCAGCGTGGGCGTGGTGTCGTCGGTGCTGGTGCCGGTGCCGAAGGCGCCCTGGTTGGCGCCCACGTCGTCGGTGTAGCCGCCGATGGTGGCGCTCTGCAGTGGCGCCGTCGTGTCCACCGCGAGCACCAGCGGTGCGGACGCTGTGTTCTCGTTGCCCGCCGCGTCGGCGACCACGGCCGTGTAGCTGTGCGTGCTGCCGTTCGCCAGTGCGGGCGGCGTGAAGATCCACGTCGTGCCGGTGACCGTGGCGGTGCCGACCAGCGTCGCACCGTCGTAGATGCGCACCACGTCGCCCGTGCCGAGCGCCGCGCTCAACGTGCCGTTCAGTGTCGGCGTGGTGTCGTCGGTGCTCGTGCCGCTGCCGAATGCGCCCTGGTTCGTGCCGACATCGTCGGTGTAGCCGCCGATGGTGGCGGTCTGTGCGGGCGCGGTGGTGTCCACCGTGAGCACCAGCGGCGCAGAAGCCGTGCCTTGATTGCCCGCCGCATCGGCGACCACCGCCGTGTAGCTGTGAGTGCTACCGTCGGAGAGGGCCGGCGGAGTGAAGGTCCAGGTGGTGCCTGTGACCGTCGCGGTGCCGACCAGCGTGGCGCCGTCGTAGATGCGTACCACGTCGCCCGTACCCAATGCGGCGCTCAGCGTGCCGTTCAGCGTCGGCGTGGTGTCGTCGGTGCTGGTGCCGCTGCCGAAGCTGCCCTGCACCGTGCCGGCGTTGTCGGTGTAGCCGCCGACGATGGCCGTCTGCAGCGGCGCGGTCGTGTCCACCGTGAGCACCAGCGGCGCGGAGGCCGCAGCCTCGTTGCCCGCCGCATCGGCGACCACCGCGGTATAGCTGTGCGTGCTGCCGTCCGCGAGCGCGGGCGGTGTGAAGGTCCAGGTGGTGCCGGTGACCGTCGCGGTGCCGACCAGCGTGGCGCCGTCGTAGATGCGCACCGCATCGCCCGTGCCCAGCGCCGCGCTCAGTGTGCCGTTCAATGTCGGCGTGGTGTCGTCGGTGCTCGTGCCGCTGCCGAACGCGCCCTGGTTGGTTCCGACATCGTCGGTGTAGCCGCCGATGGTGGCGGTCTGCGCCGGTGCGGTCGTGTCGATCGTAAGCACCAGCGGCGCGGAGGCCGCTCCTTCGTTGCCCGCCGCATCGGCGACCACCGCCGTATAGCTGTGCGTGCTGCCGTTGGCGAGCGCGCCAAGCGTGAAGATCCAGCTCGATCCGGTGACCGTGGCGGTGCCCACCAGCGTCGCGCCGTCGTAGATGTGCACCGTGTCGCCCGCGGCCAATGGCGCGCTCAGGGTGCCCGAGAGCGTGGGCGTGGTGTCGTCGGTGCTGGTGCCGCTGCCGAAGGTGCCCTGCACCGTGCCGACGTCGTCGATGTAGCCCGTGACGACGGCGGTCTGCGCAGGCGCGGTGGTGTCCACCGTGAGCGTGAAGCCCGCCGACCGTGCGCCCTCGTTGCCCGCGGCATCGGCCACCACCGCGGTGTACGTGTGCGTGCTGCCGCCGGCCAGCACCGGCGTGGCGAAGCTCCAGCTCGTGCCGCTGACCGTGGCCGTGCCGATGAGGGTCGTGCCTTCGTAGATGCGCACCACGTCGCCCGCAGCGAGCGGGCTGCCCAGCGTGCCCGTCAGCACCGGCGTGGTGTCGTCGGTCGGCACACCGCTGCCGAACGTGCCCTGGTTGGCACCCACGTCGTCGACATAGCCGCCGATGGCCGCGGAGACGGCAGGCACCGTGGTGTCCACCGCGAGCGCGAAGGCAGGCGACGGCGTGCTCTCGTTGCCCGCCGCATCCGTCACCACCGCCGTGTAGCTGTGCGTGCTGCCGTTGGCCAGCGCGGGAAGCGCGAAGCTCCACGTCGTGCCCGTGACCGTGGCGGTGCCCACCAGCGTGGCGCCGTCGTAGATGCGCACGAACTCGCCCGCCGCCAGGCCCGCGCTCAGCGTGCCGTTGAGCACCGGCGTGGTGTCGTCCGTGGGCACGCCGCTGCCGAAGCTGCCCTGGTTGGTGCCCACGTCGTCGGTGTACGACACCACCGTGGCGAGCTGCGACGGGCCGTTGGTCGTCACGCTCAGCGTGAAGTCCGCCGAGCGCGTGCCTTCGTTGCCCGCGGCATCGGCCACCACCGCGGTGTAGGTGTGCGTGCTGCCGTTCGGCAGGCCCGGCGTGGCGAAGCTCCAGCTCGTGCCGGTGACCGTGGCGGTGCCGATGAGCGTGGCGCCGTCGTAGATGCGCACCAAGTCGCCCGCCGCCAGGGCCGCCCTCAGCGTGCCGTTGAGCACCGGCGTGGTGTCGTCGGTGGGCACGCCGCTGCCGAAGTCGCCCTGCGCGGCGCCGGCGTTGTCGGTGTAAGTGGCGATCGCCGCCGCCTGTGCGGGCGCGGTGGTGTCCAGCGTGAGCGTCAAGGCGGGCGATGCCGCGCTCTCGTTGCCCGCGGCATCGGCGACCACCGCTGTGTAGCTGTGGGCCACGCCTTCGGCGAGGGTCGGCGGAACGAAGCTCCAGCCGGTGCCGGTGACGGTGGCCGTGCCCAGCAGCGTGGTGCCGTCGTAGATGCGCACCACGTCGCCCGTGCCGAGTGCAGCGCTCAGCGTGCCCGTGAGCGTGGGCGTGGGGTCGTCGGTGGTGCCGCTGCCGAAGCTGCCCTGCAGCGTGCCCACGTCGTCGGTGTAGCCGCCGATGGTCGCGGTCTGCGCGGGCGCGGTGGTGTCGATGGTGAGGGTGATGGGTGCGGATGCGGTGCCCTGGTTGCCTGCGGCGTCGGTGACCACGGCCGTGTAGCTGTGGGTGCTGCCGTCGGCCAGTGCCGGTGGTGTGAAGGTCCAGGTGGTGCCGGTGACGGTCGCCGTGCCGACCAGCGTGGCGCCGTCGTAGATGCGCACCACGTCGCCCGTGCCGAGCGCCGCGCTCAGCGTGCCGTTCAGCGTCGGCGTCGTGTCGTCGGTGCTCGTGCCGCTGTTGAAGCTGCCCTGCACGGTGCCGACGTTGTCGGTGTAGCCGCCGATGGTCGCGGTCTGCGCGGGCGCGGTGGTATCGATGTCGATGACGATGCCGGCCGAAGGTGTGCCCTCGTTGCCTGCGGCGTCGGTGACCACGGCCGTGTAGCTGTGCGTGCTGCCGTCGGCGAGCGCGGGCGGCGTGAAGGTCCAGCTGGTGCCGGTGACCGTGGCCGTGCCGACCAGCGTGGTGCCGTCGTAGATGCGCACCACGTCGCCCGTGCCGAGCGCCGCACTCAGCGTGCCGTTCAGCGTCGGCGTCGTGTCGTCGGTCGGCTCGCCGCTGCCGAAGCTGCCCTGCACGGTGCCGACGTTGTCGGTGTAGCCGCCGATGGTCGCGGTCTGCGCGGGCGCGGTGGTGTCCACCGTGAGCACCAGCGGCGCGGAGGCTGTGTTCTCGTTGCCCGCCGCATCGGCGACCACGGCCGTGTAGCTGTGCGTGCTGCCGTCCGCGAGCGCGGGCGGCGTGAAGGTCCAGCTGCCGCCAGTGACCGTGGCCGTGCCGACGAAGGTGGTGCCGTCGTAGATGCGCACCGTGTCGCCCGCGGCCAGCGGCGCACTGAGCGTGCCGTTCAGCGTCGGCGTCGTGTCATCGGTCGGAATGCCGCTGCCGAACGTGCCCTGGCTAGTGCCCACGTCGTCGGTGTAGCCGCCGACGGTGGCCGTCTGTGTCGGCGCCGTGGTGTCGACGGTGAGCACGAGCCCGGTCGAGGGCGTGCCTTCGTTGCCCGCGGCATCGGCCACGACCACCGTGTAGGTGTGGGTGCTGCCGTCGGCTAGCGCGCTAGGCGTGAAGGTCCAGGTCGTGCCGGTGACCGTGGCGGTGCCGACCAGCGTCGTGCCGTCGTAGACGCGCACCACGTCGCCCGTGCCGAGCGCCGCACTGAGCGTGCCGTTCAGCGTGGGCGTGGTGTCGTCCGTGCTGGTGCCGCTGCCGAAGCTGCCCTGCACCGTGCCGGCGTTGTCCGCATAGCCGTCGAGGCTTGCGGTCTGCGTGGGCGCGGTGGTGTCGATGGTGAGCGTGAAGCCGGCCGAAGGCGTGCCCTCGTTGCCGGCGGCGTCCGCCACCACGGCGGTGTAGCTGTGGGTGCTGCCGTTGGCGAGGGCTCCCGGCGCGAAGGTCCAGTTCGTGCCGGTGACCGTGGCCGTGCCGACCAGCGTCGTGCCGTCGTAGATGCGCACCACGTCGCCAGTGCCCAGCGCGGCGCCCAGCGTGCCGTTGAGCACCGGCGCGGTGTCGTCCGTCGTCGTGCCGCTGCCGAAATTGCCCTGGTTGGTGCCCACGTCGTCGGCATAGCTGGCGATGGCCGCGGTCTGCGCCGGCGCGGTGGTGTCCACCGTGAGCGTCAGCCCGGCGGATGCCGTGCCAAGGTTGCCCGCCGCGTCGGTCACCACCGCGGTGTAGGTGTGCGTGCTGCCGTCGGCCAGCGCGGGGGGCGTGAAGCTCCAGGCCGTGCCGTTGACCGTGGCGGTGCCGACGAAGGTGACGCCGTCGTAGATGCGCACGGTGTCGCCCGCGCCCAGCGCGGCGCTCAGGGTGCCATTCAGCGTGGGTGTGGTGTCGTCGGTGCGGGTGCCGCTGCCGAAGGTGCCCTGCACGGTGCCCGCGTTGTCGGCGTAGCCGCCGACGGTGGCCGTCTGCGCCGGCGCCGTGGTGTCGATCGTGAGCACGAGCCCGGTCGAGGGCGTGCCCTGGTTGCCTGCCGCATCGGCCACGACCGCGGTGTACGTGTGCGTGCTGCCGTCGGCCAGCGCCGGCGGCGTGAAGCTCCAGGTGGTGCCCGTGACCGTCGCGGTGCCGACCAGCGTCGCACCGTCGTAGATGCGCACCACATCGCCCGTGCCCAGCGCGGCGCTGAGCGTGCCGTTCAGCGTGGGAGTGGTGTCGTCGGTGCGGGTGCCGCTGCCGAAGCTGCCCTGGAGGATGCCGGTGTTGTCGGTGTAGCCGTCGAGGCTCGCGGTCTGCGCGGGCGCGGCGGTGTCCACCGTGAGCGAGAGACCGGCCGAGGGCGTGCCCTCGTTGCCGGCCGCGTCCGTCACCACCGCCGTGTAGCTGTGCGTGCTGCCGTTGGCCAGCGCCGGCGGCGTGAAGGTCCAGGTGGTGCCTGTGACCGTCGCGGTGCCGACCAGCGTGGCGCCGTCGTAGATGCGCACCACGTCGCCCGTGCCGAGTGCAGCGCTCAGCGAGCCCGTGAGCGTGGGCGTGGTGTCGTCGGTGGTCGTGCCGCTGCCGAACGTACCCTGGTTGGTGCCGACGTTGTCGGTGTAGCCGCCGATGGCGGCCGTCTGCACAGGCGCGGTGGTGTCCACGGCGAGCACCAGCGGCGCCGAGGCCGTGCCGAGGTTGCCCGCGGCATCGGCGATCACGGCCGTGTAGCTGTGGCTGCTGCCGTCGGCCAGCACCGGCGTGGCGAAGCTCCATGCGGTGCCGTTCACCGTCGCCGTGCCGATGAAGGTGGCGCCGTCGTAGATGCGCACCACATCGCCCATGCCGAGCGCCGCGCTCAGCGTGCCGGTGAGCACCGGCGCGGTGTCGTCGGTCGGCACGCCGCTGCCGAACGTGCCCTGCACCGTGCCCACGTCGTCGGTGTAGCCGATGAAGCTGGCGGTCTGTGTGGGCGGCGTGGTGTCGATGGTGAGCGTGACCGCCGGCGAGGCCGTGCCCTCGTTGCCGGCGGCATCGGCGACGACCGCCGTGTAGCTGTGCGTGCTGCCGTTGGCGAGTGCGCCGGGCGTGAAGGTCCAGGTCGATCCGGTGACCGTGGCCGTGCCCACCAGCGTGGCGCCGTCGTAGATGCGCACCACGTCGCCCGTGCCCAATGCCGCACTCAGCGTGCCGTTCAATGTCGGCGTGGTGTCGTCGGTGCTGGTGCCGCTGCCGAACGTGCCCTGGCTGGCGCCGACGTTGTCGGTGTAGCCGCCGATGGTGGCGGTCTGCGCGGGCGCGGTGGTGTCGACCGTGAGCGTGACGGCCGGCGAAGCCGTGCCCTGGTTGCCCGCCGCATCGGCCACGACCGCGGTGTAGGTGTGCGTGCTGCCGCCGGCCAATGCCGGCGGCGTGAAGGTCCAGGTGGTGCCGGTGACTGTCGCGGTGCCGACCAGCGTGGCGCCGTCGTAGATGCGCACCGTGTCGCCCGTGCCGAGCGCCGCGCTCAGCGTGCCGTTCAGCGTGGGTGTGGTGTCGTCGGTGCTCGTGCCGCTGCCGAACGTGCCCTGGTTGGTGCCGACATCGTCGGTGTAGCCGCCGATGGTGGCGGTCTGCGTGGGCGCGGTGGTGTCCACCGCGAGCACCAGCGGCGCGGAGGCCGCGCCGAGGTTGCCCGCGGCGTCGGCCACCACGGCCGTGTAGCTGTGGGTGCTGCCGTCGGCCAGCACCGGCGTGGCGAAGCTCCAGGTCGTGCCGCTCACCGTCGCGGTGCCCACGAAGGTGGCGCCGTCGTAGATGCGCACCGTGTCGCCCGTGGCCAGCGCCGCGCTCAGCGTGCCGGTGAGCACCGGCGCGGTGTCGTCGGTCGGCACGCCGCTGCCGAACGTGCCCTGCACCGTCCCCACGTCGTCCGTGTAGGCGATGAAGGTGGCGGTCTGCGCGGGCGCCGTGGTGTCGACGGTGAGGGTGAAGCCGGCCGAGGCCGTGCCCTCGTTGCCGGCCGCGTCGGCCACCACCGCGGTGTAGGTGTGCGTGCTGCCGTCGGCCAGCGTGGGCGGCGCGAAGGTCCACGTGGTGCCGCTCACCGTGGCCGTGCCGACCAGCGTGGCGCCGTCGTAGATGCGCACCGTGTCGCCGGTGCCGAGCGCAGCGCCCAGCGTGCCGTTGAGCACCGGCGTGGTGTCGTCGGTGACGCTGCCGCTGCCGGACGCGCCCTGCACGATACCGACGTTGTCGGTGAACGAGACGATGGCCGCGGACTGCGTCGGCGGCGTGAGGTCCACCGTGAGCGTGAAGGCCGGCGAGGCCGTGCCCTGGTTGCCGACCGCGTCGGTCACCACCGCGGTGTAGCTGTGCGTGCTGCCATCGGCCAGCGCGCCCGGCGCGAAGGTCCAGGTCGCGCCGGTGACGGTGGCCGTGCCCAGCAGCGTCGCGCCCTCGTAGATGCGCACCGTGTCGCCGGGGCCGATCGGGCCGCTGAGCGTGCCGTTGAGCACCGGCATGATGTCGTCGGTGGTGGTGCCGCTGCCGAAGTTGCCCTGGTTGGTGCCTGCGTCGTCCGCATAGCTCGCGATGAGCACGGTCTGCGCGGGCGGCGTGGTGTCCACCACCACGGTGAAGCCGCCCGAGGCCGTGCCCTGGTTGCCGGCCGCGTCGGCCACCACAGCCGTGTAGGTGTGGATGCTGCCGTCGGCCAGCACCGGCGTGGCGAAGCTCCAGGTGTTGCCGTTGACGGTGGCCGTGCCCACCAGCGTGCTGCCCTCGTAGATGCGCACCACCTCGCCCGCGCCCAGGGGCGCGCTGAGCGTGCCGTTGAGCACCGGCGTGGTGTCGTCGGTGGGCACGCCGCTGCCGAAGTTGCCGACCGTGCCGCCCGCGTTGTCGGCGTAGCTCGCGATGGCGACGGTCTGCACCGGCGCGACGGTGTCCACGGTGAGCGCGAAGCCGGCCGAGGGCGTGCCTTCGTTGCCGGCCGCGTCGGCCACCACCGCGGTGTAGGTGTGGGTGGTGCCGTTGGCCAGGGCCGGCGGCGCGAAGGTCCACGCGGTGCCGCTGACGGTGGCGGTGCCCACCAGCGTGGCGCCGTCGTAGATGCGCACCGTGTCGCCCGTGGCGAGCGGCCCGGTGAGCGTTCCGTTGAGCACCGGGGTGGTGTCGTCCGTGGGCGTGCCGGACGGGAACGCCCCCTGGTTGGCGCCGGCGTTGTCGGTGTACGAGACGATGCCCGCGCCCAGCGTGGGCGCCGTGGTGTCGATCGTGACGACCACCGGCGCGGAGGCCGCGCCTTCGTTGCCCGCCGCGTCGGCGACCAGGACCGTGTAGCTGTGGGTGCTGCCGTCGGCCAGCGGGCCCGGCGTGAAGGTCCAGCCCGTGCCGGTGACGGTGGCCGTGCCCACCAGCGTGGCGCCGTCGTAGATGCGCACCGTGTCGCCCGTGCTGAGCGGGGCGCTCAGGATGCCGCTCAGTGTCGGCGTGGTGTCGTCAGTGGGCACGCCGCTGCCGAAGCTGCCCTGCACCGTCCCGACGTTGTCGATGTAGCCGCCGACGCCGGCGGTCTGCGAGGGCGGCGTGGTGTCGACGGTGAGCACCAGGGGCGCGGACGCCGCGCTCTCGTTGCCCGCCACGTCGGCGACCACGGCCGTGTAGCTGTGCGTGGTGCCGTTGGCGAGCGCGCCCGGCGTGAAGCTCCAGCTCGCGCCGTTCACCGTGGCGGTGCCGACCAGTGTGGCACCGTCGTAGATGCGCACCACGTCGCCCGTGCCCAGCGGCGCGCTCAGCGTGCCGTTCAATGTCGGCGTGGTGTCGTCGGTGCTCGTGCCGCTGCCGAAGTTGCCCTCCAGCGTGCCGGTGTCGTCGGTGTAGTTCGAGATGGCGGCGGTCTGCACGGGCGCGGTGGTGTCCACCGTGAGCGTGAACGGCGGCGACGCCGTGCCGAGGTTGCCCGCGGCGTCGGCCACCACCGCGGTAAAGCTGTGCGTGCTGCCGTTGGCCAGCGCCGTCGTCGAGAAGGTCCAGGCGTTGCCCGTGACGGTGGCGGTGCCGAGGAAGGTCGCGCCGTCGTAGATGCGCACCGTGTCGCCCGCGGCCAGCGGGCCACTCAGCGTGCCGTTGAGCGTGGGGGTGGTGTCGTCGGTGACGCTGCCGCTGGCCAGGCCGCCTTGCACCGTGCCCACGTTGTCGGTGACGCTGCCGATGCCCGCGGTCTGCGCAGGCGCGGTGGTGTCCACCGTGAGCGTGAAGCCCGCCGAGCGCGCACCCTCGTTGCCCGCGGCATCGGCCACCACCGCGGTGTACGTGTGCGTGCTGCCGCCGGCCAGCACCGGCGTGGCGAAGCTCCAGCTCGTGCCGCTGACCGTGGCCGTGCCGATGAGGGTCGTGCCCTCGTAGATGCGCACCACGTCGCCCGCAGCAAGCGGGCTGCCCAGCGTGCCCGTCAGCACCGGCGTGGTGTCGTCGGTCGGCACACCGCTGCCGAACGTACCCTGGTTGGCGCCCACGTCGTCGACATAGCCGCCGATGGTGGTGGTCTGCACAGGCACCGTGGTGTCCACCGCGAGCGCGAAGGCAGGCGACGGCGTGCTCTCGTTGCCCGCCGCATCCGTCACCACCGCCGTGTAGCTGTGCGTGCTGCCGTTGGCCAGCGCGGGAAGCGCGAAGCTCCACGTCGTGCCCGTGACCGTGGCGGTGCCCACCAGCGTGGCGCCGTCGTAGATGCGCACGAACTCGCCCGCCGCCAGGCCCGCGCTCAGCGTGCCGTTGAGCACCGGCGTGGTGTCGTCCGTGGGCACGCCGCTGCCGAAGCTGCCCTGGTTGGTGCCCACGTCGTCGGTGTACGACACCACCGTGGCGAGCTGCGACGGGCCGTTGGTCGTCACGCTCAGCGTGAAGTCCGCCGAGCGCGTGCCTTCGTTGCCCGCGGCATCGGCCACCACCGCGGTGTAGGTGTGCGTGCTGCCGTTCAGCAGGCCCGGCGTGGCGAAGGTCCAGCTCGTGCCGGTGACCGTGGCGGTGCCGATGAGCGTGGCGCCGTCGTAGATGCGCACCGTGTCGCCCACCGCCAGTGCGGCCGTCAGCGTGCCGTTGAGCACCGGCGTGGTGTCGTCGGTGGTGGTGCCGCTGCCGAAGTCGCCCTGCGCGGCGCCGGCGTTGTCGGTGTAAGTGGCGATCGCCGCCGCCTGTGCGGGCGCGGTGGTGTCCAGCGTGAGCGTCAAGGCGGGCGATGCCGCGCTCTCGTTGCCCGCGGCATCGGCGACCACCGCTGTGTAGCTGTGGGCCACGCCTTCGGCGAGGGTCGGCGGAACGAAGCTCCAGCCGGTGCCGGTGACGGTGGCCGTGCCCAGCAGCGTGGTGCCGTCGTAGATGCGCACCACGTCGCCCGTGCCGAGTGCAGCGCTCAGCGTGCCCGTGAGCGTGGGCGTGGGGTCGTCGGTGGTGCCGCTGCCGAAGCTGCCCTGCAGCGTGCCCACGTCGTCGGTGTAGCCGCCGATGGTCGCGGTCTGCGCGGGCGCGGTGGTGTCGATGGTGAGGGTGATGGGTGCGGATGCGGTGCCCTGGTTGCCTGCGGCGTCGGTGACCACGGCCGTGTAGCTGTGGGTGCTGCCGTCGGCCAGTGCCGGTGGTGTGAAGGTCCAGGTGGTGCCGGTGACGGTCGCCGTGCCGACCAGCGTGGCGCCGTCGTAGATGCGCACCACGTCGCCCGTGCCGAGCGCCGCGCTCAGCGTGCCGTTCAGCGTCGGCGTCGTGTCGTCGGTGCTCGTGCCGCTGTTGAAGCTGCCCTGCACGGTGCCGACGTTGTCGGTGTAGCCGCCGATGGTCGCGGTCTGCGTGGGCGCGGTGGTATCGATGTCGATGACGATGCCGGCCGAAGGTGTGCCCTCGTTGCCTGCGGCGTCGGTGACGACTGCGGTGTACGTGTGCGTGCTGCCGTCGGCAAGCGCGGGCGGCGTGAACGTCCAGCTGGTGCCGGTGACCGTGGCCGTACCCACCAGCGTCGCGCCGTCGTAGATGCGCACCACGTCGCCCGTGCCGAGTGCCGCACTCAAGGTGCCGTTCAGCGTCGGCGTCGTGTCGTCGGTCGGCACGCCGCTGCCGAACGTGCCCTGGCTGGTGCCGACGTTGTCGGTGTAGCCGCCGACGGTGGCTGTCTGCGTCGGTGCGGTGGTGTCGATCGTGATCGCGATGGCGCTCGACGGCGTGCCGAGGTTGCCCGCCGCGTCGGCGACCACGGCCGTGTAGCTGTGCGTGCTGCCGTCCGCGAGCGCGGGCGGCGTGAAGGTCCAGCTGCCGCCAGTGACCGTGGCCGTGCCGACGAAGGTGGTGCCGTCGTAGATGCGCACCGTGTCGCCCGCGGCCAGCGGCGCGTTCAGCGTGCCGGTGAGCGTAGGCGTGGTGTCGTCGGTGCTGGTGCCGCTGCCGAAGGTGCCCTGCACCGTGCCGGCATCGTCGATGTAGCCGCCGATGCCCGCCACCTGCGTGGGCGCGGTGGTGTCCACCGTGAGCGTGAAGCCGGCCGAGGGCGTGCCCTCGTTGCCGGCGGCGTCGGCCACCACGGCGGTGTAGGTGTGCGTGCTGCCGTTGGCCAGCGCGGGCGTGGCGAAGGTCCACGTGGTGCCCGTGACGGTGGCCGTGCCGACCAGCACGCCGCCGTCGTAGATGCGCACCACGTCGCCCGAGCCGAGCGCCGCGCCCAGCGTGCCGTTGAGCACCGGCGTGGTGTCGTCGGTGACGGTGCCGCCCGCCAGGTTGCCCTGGTCTGCGCCCGCGTTGTCGGTGTAGGTGACGACGGCGGCCGCCTGGGTGGGCGCCACGTTGTCCAGCGTCACGGTGCGGGTGTCGGTGGCGGCGTTGAGCGCAAGGTCCTGCACGTCGGCGCGGATCGTCACCGGTCCGTTGGTGAGGCCGCTGATGTCGGCCGCGGTGGCGGTCCAGGCATTGCCCGCGACGACGGCGGTGACCGTCACGCTGTTCGTGCCGTCGCTGAAGGTCACGGTGACGGTCTGGCCGTTCTGCACGTTCTGCGTGGTGCCGCTGACCACCAGCGCATGGTCTTCCGCCGCGTTGACCCGGTCGTCGCCGGCCACCGGCGTGCCGATGGCGATGGCCGGCGCCGCGGTGCTGGTGGCGTAGGCGTGGTTGTCGGTGCCGGTGGCGGTGTTGCCCGCCGCATCGCGGGTGACCACGCTGGCGGCCACGGTGTGGTCGGCGTCGGCCACCAGGTCGCTGCCCGCCACCGCGATGCTCCACTGGCCGCCCGCGTCCACGGTGCCGCTGTAGCTCACGCCGTTGATCACCAGCGTGACCACGTCGCCGGCCTTGGTGCCGGTGGCGGTGCCGCTCACGGCCACCGTGCCGCCGGCCTCGACGGCGTTGACCACGTTGTCCGCCGTGACCGGCCCGACCGTGAGCACCGGCGTGGCCAGGGTGGTGTCGAGCGTGGCGCTGTCGGTGGCCGGCGCCGACACGTTGCCCGCCAGGTCGCGGCTGGTGGCGCTCACCGCGAGCGTGCCGCCTTCGGCCGGGTTGGCGAAGGCGACGTTGATGAACCCGTTGGCCACGTCCGCCGCACCCAGCGTGACGCTCACCACGTTCGTGCCGTCGCTGACGTCGATCACGTCGCCCGCCGCCGCGCCGGACACCAGCGAGACCTTCACGGTCACGTTGGGGCCCTTCTCGGCGGCGTTGATGAAGCCGTCGTTGTTGGCGTCGTTCACGATGGCGACGGCGATCACCGGCGCCACGCTGTCGACCGTGGCCGTGCCCGGCGCGCTGGTGTTGCCGGCCGCGTCGGTGGCGGTGACGTTGAGCACCGTGCCGTTGGGCGGCACGGTGGCGGGCACGAGGCTGTAGCCGCCGCCCGGCCCGGCGGTGACGCTGCCGATGACGTTGCCCGCGCCGTCCGTGATGGTGACCAGCGCGCCCGGCTCGGCCGTGCCGGTGATGGGGCTGCCGTCGGTCGGGTTCACCGTGGGCGCGGCCGGGGCCACGCTGTCGACCGTGACCGTCGCGTCCGAACTGGCGTTGCCGGCCGCGTCGCTGGCGGTGACGTGCAGCACGGTGCCGTGGGGCGGCACGGTGGCGGGCACCACGCTGTAGCTGCCGTCGGGCCCGGCGGTGGCGCTGCCGACCACGTTGCCGCCGTTGTCGGTGACAGTGACGGTCGCGCCCGGCTCGGCCTTGCCGGTGATCGGGCTGCCGTCGGTCGGGTTCACCGTGGGCGTGCCCGGCGCCACGCTGTCGACCGTGGCGGTGCCCTCGGGACCGGTGTTGCCGGCAGCGTCGGTGGCCGTGGCGTGCAGCACCGTGCCGTTGGGCGGCGGCGCCGAGGGCGTGATGCTGTAGCGCCCGTCGACGCCGGCGGTGGCGCTGCCGATCACGGTGCCGCCGCCGTCGGTGACGGCGACCACCGCGCCGGGTTCGGCCGTGCCGGTGATCGGGCTGCCGTCGGTCGGGTTCACGGTGGGCGCGCCGGGCGCCACGCTGTCGACGGTGGTGGTCGCATCGGGGCTGGTGTTGCCGGTGGCATCGCTCGCACGCACGTGCAGCACGGTGCCGTTGGCCGGCGTGACGGCCGGCACGATGGTGTACGCGCCGCCCGGCCCGGCGGTGGCGCTGCCGATCACGGTGCCGCCGGCGTCGGTCACGGTGACCAGCGAGCCCGGCTCGGCGGTGCCGGTGATGGGACTGCCGTCCGTCGGGTTCACCGTGGGCGTGCCCGGCGCCACGCTGTCGACCGTGACGGTGGCCTCCGCGCTGGTGTTGCCGGAGGCGTCCGTCGCCGTGACGTGCAGCACGGTGCCGTTGGGCGGCACGGTGGCCGGCACGATGCTGTAGCTGCCGTCGGGCGCCGCGGTGGCGCTGCCGATCGGCGTGCCGTTGCCGTCGGTCACCTTGACCACCGAGCCCGGCTCGGCGGTGCCGGTGATGGGGCTGCCGTCGGTGAGCTGCACGACGGGCGCGGCGGGCGCCACGCTGTCGACCGTGACGGTGGCCTCGGCGCTGGTGTTGCCGGCCGCGTCGGTGGCGCTCACGTGCAGCACCGTGCCGTTGGGCGGCACGACGGCGGGGGTGATGGTGTAGGCGCCGTTGGGCGCGACGGTGGCGCTGCCGACCACGGCGCCGTTGTCGTCGGTCACGGTCACCACTGAGCCGGGCTCGGCCGTGCCGGTGATCGGGCTGCCGTCGGTCGGGTCGACCGTGGGCGTCGGCGAGGTGGCGTCCACGGTGGCCGTGGCGGGCGCGCTGGCGTTGCCGGCGGCGTCGGTGGCCACGGCGACGATCACCGTGCCCTGCGCGGGCGGCGTGACGGGCGCGAAGCTGAAGGTGCCGTCGGGTCCGGCGGTGACGCTGCCGATCACCGCGCCGCCGGCGGTGCTGAGCGTGACCACCGCGCCGGGTTCGGCCGTGCCGGTGATCGGCTGGCCGTCGGTCGGGTTGAGCACGGGCGCCGCGGGTGGGGTGCTGTCGACCGTGGCGGTGGTCTCGGCGCCGGTGTTGCCGGCCGCGTCGGTGGCGCTCACGTGCAGCACGGTGCCGTCCGGCGGCACGGTGGCGGGGGTGATGCTGTACGTGCCGTCCGCACCGGCGGTGGCGCTGCCGATCACATGGCCATTGCCGTCGGTCACGGTCACCAGCGAACCGGGCTCGGCGGTGCCGGTGATCGGGCTGCCGTCGGTCGGTTTCACCGTGGGCGCCGCCGGGGGCGTGCTGTCGACGACGACGGTGGCCGGCGGGCTGGCGTTGCCGGCCGGGTCGGTGGCCACCACCTGCAGCACGCTGCCGTCGGCCGGCGGCGTGGCGGGGGTGATGCTGTAGCTGCCATCCGCGCCCGCGGTGGCGCTGCCGATCACGCGGCCGCTGGCGTCGATGACGGTGACCACCGCGCCCGGTTCGGCCGTGCCGGTGATCGCGCCGCCGTTGGTCGGCCGCACGGTGGGCGCGCCCGGAGGGGTGGTGTCGCCGGGGCCGGTGGGCGGCGGAAAGCCGCCGAAGACGGGGCCGTCGCCGCCCCCTCCGCCGCCGCTGGCCAGCGCGCCGACCGCAAGACCGGCACCCACCACCCAAGGCAGCGCGCCGAGATCCACGCCCTGCTGAAGAAGCAGGGGTTCGACCGAATCGATGCTGCTGTAGCCGACCGCCAGTTCGCCCTGCGGGCCCGGCGTGTCGCCGATGTTGGCCAGCCACTCGCCGCCTTCGCCGTTGAGCACCAGGTCGCTGCGCGGCTGGCCGGCAGGGGTGAAGAAACCGTGCACCGTGATCGTCTCGCCGGCGGTGGTGCTCACCACCAGGTCGTTGCCCACCCGGCGCATGCCGGCGACCTGGGCCCTCGACAGATCGAGACGGACCACGGAGGCCTCCGTCAGGGAAATTTCGCTTGCGGATGCAATCTTGTTGACCGCACCACCCCGCTTTTCGATTATTTCCAACGAGACCATTCCGCCCCCCGATGTCAGATCAATCTATTTCCCGAGCACCCGAAAGCGCCGTTGAAAACACAATCTAACAATGATGACGAAATATGCAACGTGACGCTAAGTCTTAGATTTCCTTGAGAATTCGGCGAAATTTGGAATAGATTAATACTTTTTTACAATACCTGTCAGTGTTTGTCCGACAAGAATTACCAAAAACTTATTTGTAAGAAATGCAATCGCCGAAACCCAATTGCATGCATTCGACGTCGCGGCAACACCTGAATTGGAATTGCGTGCCGGAATAACGCGTCGATGTCTGGGGCCTTGCGTTTCACTTGAACTCGTCGACCGCCACGCCCAGCTTGCGCACTTTGTCATGCAGCGTCTGCCGTGCGATGCCCAGCGCGGCGGCGGTGGCCGGCTGGTCGCCGCGCTGGCGGCGCAGCTCCTCGACGATCACCGCGCGCTCGAACGATTCCACCTGCTGCGGCAGCCCGCGCGGCAGGGCCGGCACGCCGTCCGCACCGCCGCCTCCACCGCCACGCGCCTGCGTGAGCCGCTCGCCCAGCAGGCCCAGCACGAAGCGGTCGGCCACGTTGCGCAGCTCGCGCACGTTGCCGGGCCATGCATAGGCCATCAGGTCGGCCAGCTGCGCGTTGCTCAGCAGCGGCGCGGGGCGCTCGTAGCGGCTGGCGGCCTGCAGCGTGAAGTGCTCGAACAGCAGCGGAATGTCCTCGCGCCGCTCGCGCAGCGGCGGCAGCTCGATGAAGGCGACGCCCAGGCGGTAGTAGAGGTCGGCCCGGAACTGCTTGCGGTCGCTCATGTCCTTCAGGTCTTCCTTGCTCGCGGCCACCACGCGGCAATCGAAGGGAATGGTCTTGTTGGAGCCGATGCGCTCGATGCTGCGCTCCTGCAGCGCGCGCAGCAGCTTGATCTGCACCGCCATCGGCATGCTCTCGATCTCGTCGAGGAACAGCGTGCCGCCGCTGGCGTATTCGAACTTGCCGACGCGCGCGCGGTTGGCGCCGGTGAAGGCACCGGCCTCGTGGCCGAACAGTTCGCTCTCGGCCAGCGCCTCGGGCAGGCCGCCGCAGTTGAGCGGCACGAAATGCTGGCGCCGGCGCGCGCTGTGGTCGTGCAGGCAGCGCGCCACCAGTTCCTTGCCGGTGCCGGTCTCGCCGTAGACCAGCACATCGGCCGAGGTCTCGGCGAGCGTCTTCACGGTCTGGCGCACCTGCTGCATCTGGGCCGAGCGCCCGATCAGCACCGACTGGATGCCCTGCCAGTTCTCCAGCGCCTCGCGCAGCGCGCGCACCTGCAGCGTGAGCTGGCGCCGCTCGATGGCGCGGCGCACGGTGGCCACCAGCCGGTCGGAGCTGAAGGGTTTCTCGATGAAGTCGTAGGCGCCTTCGCGCATGGCCTGGACGGCCATGGCGATGTGGCCGTGGCCGGTGACGAGGATCACCGGCAGTTCCGGGTCGGTCTCGTGCAGCTCGGGCAGCCACTCGGTGCCGCTCAGGCCGGGCAGGCGCACGTCGCTGATGACGATGGCGGGCACGCCGCTGCCGATGTGCGCACGCGCGCGCTCGGCGCTGGGAAAGGACTCGACCTCGAACCCGGCCAGGGTCAGCACCTGGGTGGTGCTGGCGCGGACGTCTTCGTCGTCCTCGACCAGCAGCACCCGGACGGCGGGGGCTTCGCTCACGTGGGGATCACTCCTGTTGTGCGGTGGAAAGGGGAGCATGCGCCGCAGCGGGCGCATCCGGCGGGCCGTACACCGCGGCCGGGGCCGCGGGCAGGTCGACCACGAAGCATGCCCCGCCGGTCTCCAGGTTGGCCGCGCGCAGCGTGCCGTCCATGGCCCGCACCAATTGTGCCGAGATGACGAGCCCCAGCCCCAGGCCCGACCCGGCGGGCTTGCGGGTCACGAAGGGCTCGAACAGCCGCGGCAGGATGTCGGGGTGGATGCCGGGGCCGGTGTCGCGCACGTCGAGCATCACGCGGGCGTCTGCGCCGCTGCCCTTCTGCCGCGCCTCCAGCCGCAGTGTGCGCAGCGGTGCGTCCTGCATCGCGTCGATGGCGTTGCGCATCAGATTGGCGAGCACGCTGCCGAGCGCGGCCTCCTCGGCCACCACACCGAGCCCGGCGGGCTGCACATCGACCTCGATCGTCACGCGCTGCCTGCGCGCGGCGTCGGCCACGATCGCCTGCGCATCGGCAATGGCCTGCGCCACCGGCAGCGGCGCCACCGGAAGCTCGCTCTTGTGCGCGAAGGTCTTGAGCTGCGTCGTCAGCCGCGCGAGCCGGTCGACCATGTTGCGGATGCGCTCGAGGTTGCCGCGCACGTCGTCGAGCCGGTTGCGCTCGAGCAGGATGCCGGCGCTCTCCGACAGCGTGCGCATGGCGGTGAGCGGCTGGTTGAGCTCGTGCACCACGCCGGCCGACATCTGGCCCAGCGCAGCCATCTTGCCGGCGTGCACCAGCTCGCCCTGCGCGGCGCGCAGCTGCGCGGTGCGCGCCACCACGGTCGATTCGAGCGTGTCGTGCGCCGCCTGCAGCGCCGCCTGGTTGGCCAGCTTCTGGCGCACCGCGCGGCGCCGCTGCCACAGCGCCACGGCCACGAGCAGCAGCACCGCCATGGCCAGCGTGGCGGTGATGGCCGCGTTGCGCGCCGCCAGCCGCACCGGCGCGAGGTCGTCGAACACCACCAGCTGCCACGGCGCGCCGCGCAGGGTGCGGGCCGAGGCGAGCTGGTCGCGGCCGTCGAGCGAGATCACCTGCACGTCGCGGTCGAGCGATTCCTTCTGCCGCCATTGCAGCGGCTGCAGGCTGGCCTCGCCGTAGGGACGCGAGCGCTGCACCTCGGCGCGCTGCTGCGCGTCCAGCGGCAGCAGCGGGCGGAATTTCAGTTCCTCGCGCGTGGCGAGGATGACCACGCCGCGCTGGTCGATCAGCGCCACGTCGCCGGGCAGCTTGCGCCAGGCGCGCTCGGCGTCCTCCAGGTTGACCTTCACCGCCACCACGCCGCGCTGCGGCTGGCCGCGCCGCAGCGCATACGACAGGTAGTAGCCGGGGCGCTTGCTGGTGATGCCCACGCCGTAGAAACGGCCGCGTCCCTGCCCCAGCGCGTCGATCACGTAGGGGCGGAACGACAGGTCCTGGCCCAGCGTGGTGCCGGGCTTGTCCCAGTCGGACGCGGCCAGCGAGGTGCCCGAGGCGTCGAGCACGTAGAGCATCTCGGCGCCTGCGGTGGCGTTGACGCCGTCGAGGTAGCGGTTGACCGCGTCGCGCAGGTGCGTGTCGGTGGGCGTGCCGAGCAGCGCCGGCACGATGGGCGTCATCTCGAGCAGCGCGGGCAGGTAGTCGAAGCGCGCGAGGTCGGCGTCGAGGCCGGTGGCCAGCATGTCGAGCCGGTGCTCGGCCGCCTCGCGCAGGCGCGCCAGGCCGGCCTGCATGGCGAGCTGGTGGCCGCAGAAGGCGGCCACCGCCACCAGCGCCAGCGCGCCGGACCAGCGCGTCAGCCCGCGCCAGCCCCGCGGAGGTTCGGCGGGTACGTCGCTGCGGCGGACCGGCTCCCTTGAAATCATGGGAGCGTTATTGCACAAGGCCCGGCTGCCCGCATCGGTGGCAGCCCGATGACCCCGCGCGGCCTGCCTGCGCAGGCCGGAAAGCGCAGGCTCAGGCCTGGCGCGGCATGTGCGCGTCGGTGGCGTCGAGCACGCGTTCGGGCTCGTCGGCCTCGGCCGCGCTTTCCTGGTTCAGGTGCTGGTGCATGCGCATGGTGTCGAGGTCGCCGGTCCACTTGGCCACCACAATGGTGGCCACGCCGTTGCCGATGAGGTTGGTCAGCGCGCGCGCCTCGGACATGAAGCGGTCGATGCCGAGGATGAGCGCGAGCCCCGCCACCGGCACGTGGCCCACGGCCGACAGCGTGGCCGCCAGCACGATGAAGCCGCTGCCGGTGACGCCGGCCGCGCCCTTCGAGGTCAGCAGCAGCACGGCCAGCAGCGTGAGCTGCTGCGTGAGCGTCATGTCGGTGTTGGTGGCCTGCGCGATGAACACGGCCGCCATCGTCAGGTAGATCGAGGTGCCGTCGAGGTTGAACGAGTAGCCCGTGGGGATCACCAGGCCGACCACCGATTTCTTCGCGCCCAGGTTCTCCATCTTGGCCATCATGCGCGGCAGCACCGATTCGCTGGACGACGTGCCCAGCACGATCAGCAGCTCTTCCTTGATGTACCTGACGAACTTCCAGATGCTGAAGCCGTGGAAGCGCGCGATGAGCCCCAGCACCACGAAGATGAACAGCAGGCAGGTGGCATAGAACGTGGCCATGAGCTGGCCGAGCTGCACGAGCGAGCTCACGCCGTACTTGCCGATGGTGAAGGCCATGGCGCCGAAGGCGCCGATGGGCGCCAGCTTCATGATGTAGCCCACGATCACGAACAGCACGTGCGAGCCCTTCTCGATCACGTCGAACACCAGCGTGCCGCGGCCGCCGAAGCGGTGCAGCGCGAAGCCGAACAGCACCGCGATCAGCAGCACCTGCAGGATCTCGCCCTTAGCGAAGGCGTCGACCACCGTGTTGGGAATGATGTTCAGGATGAAGTCGGTGGTGCCCTGCATCTTTCCCGGGCCGGTGTAGGCCGCGATGCCCTTGGTGTCGAGCTGCGTCACGTCGACGTTCATGCCCGCGCCGGGCCGCACGATGTTGATGATGACCAGGCCCACCACCAGCGCGACGCTGCTGACGATCTCGAAGTACAGCAGCGCCAGGCCGCCGGTCTTGCCGACCTTCTTCATGTCCTCCATGCCGGCGATGCCCACCACCACCGTGCAGAAGATGATCGGCGCGATGATCATCTTGATCAGCTTGATGAAGCCGTCGCCCAGCGGTTTCATCGAGGCGCCGGTGTCGGGCCAGAAGTGCCCCAGGAGCACCCCCAGCACGATGGCGGTGATGACCTGGAAGTACAGGGACTTGTAGAAGGGTTGGGGTACGGGTAGGTGTTGCACGGTGGCGCTCATCGGTATGTCTCCAGTCGCAGGGCCGGGCCCCGCATCGGGGGATGCGGCCGGGCTGGAAACTGAGCAATCGATATGCCACCGCCCAAAAGGTCCGGCGGGCGCGCTAAGTCGTTGATTTCATGCGCTTTGCATGCGCGGCCCCTGGCCCGGCCCGCCGACGATCCGGATGGCGCGCGCGGCCGCCGTCCGATCCGCCGGACCAATGCCCGAGGGGAAACCCTAGGTAAGCGGCCGCTGTCAGACTCGCCGCATGAACGTCAACGTGGACAAGGCCGACGGCGAGGGCAGCGCCTCGCGGCGCATCGCCCTCACCGTGGCGGCCGCCTTCTTCATGGAGTCGCTGGACGCCACCGTGATCGTCACGGCACTGCCGGCCATCGGCGCGGGCTTCGGCATCGGCGCGCTGGACGCGAGCCTGGCGGTCACGGTCTACCTCATCGCCATGGCGGCGCTGGTGCCGGCCGCCGGCTGGTGCGCCGCGCGCTTCGGTGCGCGGCGGGTGTTCGCGCTGGCGGTGGGCACCTTCACCGTGGCCTCTCTGCTGTGCGGGCTGGCGCCCAGCTTCCACGCGCTGGTGGCCGCCCGGCTGCTGCAGGGCGCGGCGGCGGCGTTCATGTCGCCGGTGGGCCGGCTGGTGGTGCTGCGCGAGACGCCAAGGCACCGGCTGATCGAGGCCATCGGCACCATCACCTGGCCGGGCCTCATCGCACCGGTGCTGGGGCCGCCGCTGGGCGGACTCATCGCCACGCACGCGTCGTGGCGCTGGATCTTCCTGCTCAACGTGCCGCTGGGGCTGATCGGGCTGCTGCTGATCCTGCGGCTCTTTCCGCGCCGCACCGACGTGGCCCGCACCCGCTTCGACGCCCCGGGCTTCGTGCTCACCGCGGTGGCGCTGGCCGCGCTGGTCGAGGGCCTCACGCGCCTGGGCGGCGCGCACCCCGGCTCGCCCGCCACGCTGGGCCTGCTGGCCACCGGCGCCGTGGCCGCGGCCGCCGCGGTACGGCATGCGCGCCGGGCCGCGGCGCCCATGCTCGACCTGCGCGCGCTGGGCGTGCCGACCTATGCCATCGCCACCGCCACGGCCGGCTTCGTCTCGCGCGTGGCGATCAACGCCTCGCCCTTCCTGCTGCCGCTGATGTTCCAGATCGGCTTCGGCATGACGCCCTTCCAGGCCGGCGCGATGCTGCTGGTCTACATGGGCGGCAACCTCGTGATGAAGAGCGCCACCACCGCCGTGCTGCGCCGCTTCGGCTTCCGCCGCGTGCTGACGGTGAACGGCGCGCTCTGTGCCGCGCTGCTGCTCGCCTGCGGCCTGCTCTCGCCCGGCGACCCGCTGCCGGCGATGTGCGTGCTGCTGTTCGTGGCGGGCATGACGCGCTCGATGAACTACACCGCCATCAACACCCTGGCCTTCGCCGACGTGCCCGACACCGCGCGCGCCGGCGCGAGCACGCTGGGCACCATGCTGCAGCAGGTGTCGCTCGCGCTCGGCGTGGCGCTGGGCGCGATGGTGCTCGGCGCCTCCCGGGCGCTGCGCGGTGCGCCGGCCGTGCAGCTGGTGGACTTCCGCCATGCCTGGTACGCGGTGGCCGCGCTGATGGCGATCGCCACGCTGATGTGCCTGCGGCTGGAGCCCGAGGCCGGGCTGGCGGTGTCGAGCAGGCAGTGACAATCCGCGCCATGGACGCCTTGCTTTTCACCGCCCGCAAGATCGACTGCCACTGCCACCTGTTCGACCCGGCCGCCTTCCCGTACGCGCCGGGCGTGTTCTACGAACCCGCGGGCGGCGAGATCGCCACCGCCGCGTACTTCAAGGAAGTGATGGACGCCTACGGCGTGCGCCATGCGCTGCTGGTGGGCCCCAACTCGGGCTACGGCGAAGACAACCGCTGCATGCTCGACGCGATCCGCCACGGCCAGGGCCGCTTCAAGGGCATCGCGGTGGTGGGCAACAACGCATCGAAGGCACAGCTGCAGGAGCTGCAGGCGCAGGGCGTGGTGGGCGTCGCGTTCAACATGGCGCTGCTCGGCCTCGACCACTACGCCGGCGCGGACGCGCTGTGGGAGCGGCTCGCGGGGCTGGGCCTGTGCGCGCAGATCCAGGTCGAGGGCGACCAGATGGCCGCGCTGGCACCGCGCCTGCTCGGCAGCGGCGCGCAGATCGTGGTCGACCACCATGGCCGCCCCGACGTGGCGCGCGGCCTCTCGGCCCCCGGCTTCCAGGCCCTGCTCGGCATGGCCGGCAGCGGCCGCTGCGCGGTGAAGCTCTCGGGCTACGACAAGTTCTCGCGCGAAGCGCTGCCGTGCGACGACGCGCGGCCATTCACCCGGGCGCTGCTCGACGCCTTCGGCCCGGCGAACTGCCTCTGGGGTTCCGACTGGCCGCACGTGCGCGCCACGCGGCGGCTGGACTACGGCACCCTGCTGGCCACGTTCGCGCGCAGCGTGCCAGCGCCGGCCGATCGCCAGGCGATCCTGTTCGACACGCCGGCGCGGCTGTTCGGCTTCGGCACCGAGGCGGCCGCATGAATCCGCACACACCTGGAGAAGCAGACATGGCACTTCACATCGGCGTGGTGGGCTGCTCGGCCGAAGGCGCGGCGCTGTGCTACCGCACCATCTGCACCGAAGCCGGCGCCCTGCTGGGCGTGCCGCATGCGCATCCCGAGGTGTCGATGCACACGCATTCGCTGGCCGCCTACGTGGACTGCCTCGATCGCGGCGACCTCGAAGGCGTGGCGCAACTGATGCTGTCGTCGGCAGGCAAGCTGGCCGCGGCGGGCGCGCAGCTGCTGGTGTGCCCCGACAACACCATCCACCAGGCGATGCACCTGGTGCTGCCGCGCTCGCCGCTGCCGTGGCTGCACATCGCGCAGGTGGTGGCGGACGAGGCCGCGTCGCGCGGCTTCCGCCGCGTCGGCGTGCTCGGCACGCGCTGGCTGGTCGACAGCGAGGTCTATCCGCAGGCGCTCTCCGCGGCGGGGCTGGAGGCGGTGAAGCCCGACGCACCGGAGCGCGCCGAGCTGGGCCGCATCATCATGGACGAGCTGGTGCGCGGCGTGACGCTGCCCGCATCGACCGCCGCGCTGCAACGCATGATCGAAGGCCTGAAGGCGCGCGGCTGCGACGCCGTCGCGCTGGGCTGCACCGAGCTGCCGCTGGTGCTGCACGACGGCAACTCGGCACTGCCCACCCTCGACTCCACGCGCCTCCTCGCGCGTGCCGCGCTGCGGCGCGCCATGGCCGCCGCCTGAAGCGCCGCTGGCGCAGGCGCACCGAAGGGCTTCAGCGCGCGCCGCTCAGCAGCCGCGCCTCGCTGCACAGGCGCGCGCCGAAGTCTTCGCTGCGCGCCTCGAAGCCGTAGGCCGCCGCGCGGCGCAGCGCGAACGCGGTCACGTCGCGCATGTAGGTGCGCCCCGGCTTGCGGCCGGCCGCGGCGCGGGCCTCGAAGTCGGCCTGGAAGTCGCGGGCCCATTCCTCGTAGAGGCGGTAGCGGTCGTGCTGGCCGTTCGGGCACTCCGCCGCCGCCAGCGCCTGCGCGATGTCGACCAGCGGAACCGTCATGGCGATGTGGCGTCGTTCGGGCATGGCGGCTGCGTTCAGAACTTGCCGAGCACGTTCAGGAACCAGCCCTTGCTGCGGTAGCTCATGTCGGTGAGGTTGTCGGAGTAGTCGGTGAAGTTGTAGCCCACGCCCACCTTCAGGTTCTCGTTGACGTGGTAGTACGCGGCGGTGACCCAGCCGTTCTTGCGGTCCTGCAGCTCCTTGGCGCGCAGCGAGCGCCACTCGAGCATCCAGTCCCAGTTGCGCACCAGCTTCCAGTCGACGCGCAGCACCGCGAGTTCGGCCGAGCTCTTGAACCACGGCGACGAGTTGTCGCGGCTGGCGCGCAGCTCGCCGCGGCGCCAGGCATATTTGCCGCCCAGCGTCCAGCGCTCGCTGAGGTCCCAGGTGGCGTCGATGGCAAACACATGGCTGCGCTGCTGGTAGTCGATGCCGGTGGTCGAGACGGTGCCGAGCGTGGAGTCGACACCGCCCGACACCACCTGCCCCGGCGACGACAGGTCGTACAGGTAGGTGTACTTGAAGAGCAGGTTCAGCCGGTCGTTCAGCGCGGGGCGCAGCGCGTAGCCGAGCATGGCTTCGGTGTACTTGGCCGCGGCCAGCGTGCCGGTGGTGCTGTCGCTGTCGGCCCAGTTGAATTTGCCGATCCAGCGCGCGTCGTCGTCCACCTTCCAGCTGAAGGAGTTCTTCACGAGCCAGCTGGTGCGGGTCTCGGCGGTGGTGCGGTCCTTGCGGTACTCGAGGCCGCCGCTGTACTTCAGCCGTTCGCTCGAATAGCCGGTGGTGAACGCCACCGCCTCGCGGCGCGTGGCGCCGAGCGTCTCGGCGCCGATCCAGCCGTTCTCGAAGTTCACGCCGAAGGTCCAGCGCGTGTCGGGCGCGTACTGCACGCCGTAGGCATGCGTGAGGCCCGGCTGCGTGCCGGTGGCCTGGCGGTGCTCGGTGAACAGCGTGAGGCCGTCGCCCACGCGAGAGCGCACGCCGGTCACGAGGCTGCCGCCGCGGCCGATGAGGTTCTCGTCGGTGCGGCCGGTGTCCGCCACGTAGGTCATGTAGAGGCTGGAGCGGTCGTCGTACTGGTAGTCGACGCCGGCCTTGCCGGCCAGGCCGCCGTCGCCGGTGGACAGCTCGCCGCGCAGCGCGAGCTTGTCGTTGATGCGGTAGCGCCCGCCCAGGCCCAGCCGGTCGTTCTCCAGCCGCGTGCCGGTGCGCCGCAGCGTCTTCTGCGCGAAGCCGTAGGCGCTCCAGCTGTCGCTGCCGGTGTACTCGAGCTGCACGGTGGCGTCGGCGCGCTCGCCCGACACCGCCTGCGTGGTCGGCAGCGACGGGCTGGTGATGAGCGCGTCGCCGGTCTTGTCGTCGTAGCGCATGCCCAGGCCGAGCTTCCAGCTCGGCGACAGGGCCACGGCGTACTGCGCGTCGAGCACGCTGCTGTTGTAGCCGTCGCGCTCGTCGCGGCGGTCGGCCTTCAGGCGCAGCTCGCCGTTCTCTCCCTTCTCGCCGAAGGGCACGGTGGCCTGCACGCCCACCTGGCGCGTGGCGTTGCTGGCGTACTGGCCGGGCGCGGAGAAGCCCGCGTCGCGCGACTGCGCATAGGCGCTCACGCGCCCGCCGCCGCGGATGTCGAAGTCGCCAAGGTCGGCCTGGCCTTCGAGGCGCCAGGCGTTGGCGTTGCCGGTGGGTCCGTTGCCGAGGCCGCTGGTCAGCGCGCCGTTGCGGCCGGTGAAGCTGAAGCCGCCGTCCGTCGAGTCGAGCTGGCTCGTGCCAGGCCCCTTGCTGCGCGCGAACTCGCCCTTGAAGTAGGTGTTCTCGGTCTTGCGCAGCGTGATGTCGGCGCCGGCCAGGCGCTGGTCGCCGCCGATCTGGTCCTGCCGCGACGCGGTGACGCCCACGCCCACGTGGTCGTTGGCCCACCACGACACGCGGCCGCCCACCGCGAGCGTGTCGAGCGAGGTGGCCAGCGGCGTGTATTCGTAGTCCACCACCAGGTAGGTCGGCATGCCGGTGAGCCCGCCGGCGCGCACCAGCGAGCCGTCGTCCGAGAGGCTGGGCAGCGGTGCGGACAGCAGCACGCGGCCCTGCAGGTAGTCGATCTCGTAGTCGGAACTCGGCACGAGCTGCGTGCGCTTGAGCACGAAGCCGGAGTCGCGGTCGCGGATCTCGAGCGACACGCGCTCGGCGCCGCGCGTGATGTCCTGGTTGCGCAGGTAGTACAGCGAGCCGCCGGTGCCGCGGAACTCCTCGCGCGCGGCCAGCGTGCCCGGCTCGGCCGCGAAGGCGTCGATCTTCAGGCGCGCCTCGCCGAAGGCGGTCGATTCCTCGCCCAGGTAGCGGCCGTGGAAACCGTAGAGGCCGCGGCTCACGCGGGTGAGTTCGGTGTCGCCGAAGTTGAGCTTGAAGTTGCCCCACATCGCCTGCGAGCGCCCGTCGTCCACGCGCAGGTAGAAGCGGCCCTGCGTGGGCGCGTCCTCGACGGTGGTGGAGTCGTCGCCGAAGGTGCTCCACGAGTCCTCGGGATCGAAGCGCCGGAACAGCGAGGTCGGGTCCTTGCGGTCGAGGTTGCGGAACAGCTCCTTCAGCGGACGTTCCTCGGTGTCGACGCTGGCGGTGAGGGTCCAGCGGTCGTTCAGCTGGCCCTTGGCGTAGCCGGCGATGCGGCCTTCGCTCCAGCCTCCGCCGCCGTAGCGGTTCTTGTCGTTGGTCATGATCGCGGCCGGGCCGCTCACGCTGTTGCTGCCCACCGTCAGGTCGGCCTGGCCGACGAAGAACCAGTCGCTGGTGGGCAGGTCGAAGTCGCGGCGGTAGGCGCGCGTGGCGCCCTGCGCGTCGGTGACGGCGATCTCGCCGGTCTGCACGCGGCGCGGCACCAGCTGCTGGAACACGAAGCGGCCGCTCTCGTCGACCGGCACCGCGAAGCCGAGCGCCCGCACGCTCTCGCCGGGCCGGATGGCCGCGCCGCTGGCGGTGACGGTGCCCGCGCTCAACGGGATGTTGGCGATGGCGATGTTGTTGTTGCCGTAGCCGCGCAGCAGCTCGCGCGCCGCATCGGGCGGCGTGCCGGTCTCGGGCTTGTGGCGCTTCGCGAGCGTGAGCGACAGGTCGTCGGTCTCGTCGAAGCGGCCCTGGCGGTCGTACACGCGCACGCGGTAGTACAGCTTGCCGGTGGCGCCCTCGGCGAGGCGCTCCGCCAGGCCCTCGGGCACCTGCCACTCGCCGCGCAGGCCGGCGTCCAGCGGCACGGTCGACAGCAGGCGGCGCTGCATCACGTCGTTGGCGGTGTACACGCGCAGCTCGGCCTTGGCGGTGAACAGCAGGTAGTTGCTGTAGCCGGCGAAACGCACGGTGTCGCCCGCCACCACGGTGGTGGGCCAGGCGCTGGCGCTGAGGCGGCGCGGCTGCGAGAGGTTGTCGTACTGCAGGCGCAGCTGGTTGCGCTCGAGCTGCACGTCGACGCAGCGCTGGCGGTCGGCGCTGGTGGTGCCGGCGGCGCCGTCGCCCGTGACCAGCTCGCCGTCCACGCTCAGGCGCAGCGGCGCGGCGTCGGTACCGAAGGCGGTGAAGGTGCGGCAGATGCCGGGCTCGGCGGCGGGCGCCACGGCGGCCGTGGCAACCGGTGCGTCGCGCCAGAACACGCGCACTTCCACGCGCCGGTTGGCGGCCCAGTTGGCGGGGTCGGCGGCGGGCACGGCCACGGGTGCGTCGGGGCCGCGCGAGGTGGCGGAGGCGGCCGCTTCGGGCAGGCCCAGGCGCTGCGTGAGGTAGCGCGCGGCCTGCTGCGCGCGGGCCAGGCCCAGCGCATGGTTGTCGGCGAAGCGCTCGCGCGACCTGGCGCTCAGCGGCTGCGTGTCGGTGTGGCCGACGATCTCGAAGCGCAGGCCCGCATGGCCCTTCACCTGGTCGGCGATCCGGTCGAGCTGCGCACGGTCGGCAGGCGCGAGGCTGTCGGTGCCGGAACCGAAATGCGGGGTGCCGGCGTCGCTGTGTTCGGCAAGCACAGCAGGTGCGGCCACGGCCGCGGCTGGAGCGGCAGCCACCGGCGCGCGATCGTCGCCGAGCACGAAGGTGGCCTTGGGCAACTCGCGCTCGCTGCTGCGCGGCAGGTGGCGCGCGCCATCGATCTCCACCGCGCGCGGATCGGCGGCGGCGCGGTCGAGCATGCGGCCGCGCACGGCGTCGTGCTGCGGCGCCGCGTCCTGCGCGGCGGCCATGCCCATGCTCAGGCAGGCGGCGGTGACGGCGCCCGCCAGGGTCATGCGCTGGGGGAGCTTTCTTCTTCTCATGTCGGCTCGCTGGATCGGATTCGGTGTACGGGGGCGGGTCGTGGCGGTGGTGCTGTGTCCTCGCGTCATGGCTTCACCTCGTCCGAAGCGGCCTGGGCGGGCACGAGTTCGACCTCGATGTCCAGGTTGAACAGCGGCGCTTCGTTGCGCGCCGCACGCTGTGCGCCCAGCTGCTTCCAGCGCGCGAGCACCGCGGCCTTCACCGCGTCGGTGCGCTGGCGGCCCAGCGATGCCGGCTCGCCGGGCGCGGCCTTGTAGGCCAGGCGCAGCACCGAGGTCTTCCCGGCCAGCACGGCGACGGTGCGGTCGAGTTCGCCCGCGAAACCGGCGCGCAGCGTGTCGGCGCCGTCGTCGAAGGCCGCGCCCTGCAGCGCGAGGCGCACCACGCGGTGCACGGTGGCGCCGAAGTTGATCTTCAGCACCTTGCCGCGCGTGGCGCGCTCGGCGGCCGGGTTCTCGCTGGTGGTGCGGTAGCCCGAGGGCAGCGTGCGCTCGTCGAGCTTGAGCACCAGGTTGCTGCCGGTGCCTTCCTTCGGGATGGCGGCGCAGGCGATGTGGTAGCGGCCCTCGGCGTCGGTGGTGGCCAGCACGCCGTTGACGGTGGCGATGCGCACGTTGGCCAGGCCCGGCTCGCCGTCGTCCTGGTAGCCGTTGGCGTTGCGGTCGTCGTAGACCTTGCCGATCACGTCGGTGCAGTCGAACAGCGCGTCCGGCACCACGCGAACGGTGGCGGTGGCCAGATTCGACAGAGTGCGGCCGCCCACGCCCTGCAGCGCGACGACCTGGTTGACGAACTCGCCCTCGCCCACGCCGACACCCACCCCCGCGACCATCAGGTATTCCTTGGTCTCGTTAGGCGCGAAGTCCTGGCCGGGCACCACGACCTGGCGGCCGCTGATCTGCGGCACCACCGGCAGCGCCACGCCGCCGGGCAGCGTGCGCACGGTGAGCGAGCCCTGGATGTAGCGGAAGCCCGGCGGCAGCGTGTCGACCACGGCCACGCCCGGCACGGCATTGCCGCGCGTGTTGCGCGCCGTGATGCGGTACGGCAGCAGCTCGCCCTTCTTCACGGTGAGCTTGGAGGTGGTCTTGCGCAGCTCGATGAGCGTGGCGTCCGAGGGGTCGAGCGGGATGTTGTTGGCCACCACGTGCATGCCGCCGCCGCCCGGCATCTGGAACACCAGGTAGTAGCCGGCGCCCGCCACCAGGGCCGCGCCGGGGCTCACCACGCAGGGGTTGCTCTGCGCGGGCGCCGGGCCGTTGGCCGGTGCCGCGCACGACTGCGTGGCCAAAGCGCCGGCCGCGGCCGGGTACATGGACGACGGCAGGTAGGCGCCCGGCGGCGTGACGACCAGGCGGTATTCGCCGGCCGGCGCGCCCGGCAGCACGAAGAAGTCGTAGTAGCCGTTGGGGCCGGTGGTGTAGCTGTCGCGCCCGTCGAAGAGGTGCTGCGCGGGGTCGAAGCCGCCCGGCCCCACCAGGCGCACCACGGCGCCGGGCACGGGCGTGCCGCTCACGCTGTCGTACACCACGCCGCCCGGGTCGTAGGGCAGGTCCTGCTTCTGCACGTTGGCGCCGGGGTTCACGCGCACCTTGATGGTGAAGCGCGGGTCGCTCGCGGCCGGGGTGGGGTACGGTCCGCCGGCGCCGTTCTGCGTCGGGTCGGTCGGCCACACGCCGCCCACCACGCGCCCGTCGGGCGAGCGGAAGCGCACGCGGTATTCGCCGGGCGTGAGGTCGCCGAAGCGGTAGCTGCCGTCGGCGCCGGTGGCCACGGTGTAGAGCACGGTGGCCGCGTTTTCCGGGCATGCGTTGCCGCCGTCGGCGCAGCGCAGCAGTTCCGCGGTCCAGCCTTCGCCCTGGCCTTCGCCCGATTCGCGCGAGCGGTTGTGGTTCTGGTCGAACCACACGGTGCCGGTGAGCGACGCGGGCTGGTTGCTGTGCTCGTTGAAGTCGTAGCCGGTGCCGTTGGCGTCCAGGCCGGTGAAGTTCACGCGGATCTGGTTCGGGCCGGCCGCGGTGCCGCCCAGCGTGCCGGGCACGGCGATGCCTTCGTCGTAGCCGGCGGGCTGCGTCTCGGTGAGGGTGTAGCCGCCGCTGCCGGGCAGCGGCAGGCCGGGCAGCTCGTAGCGGCCGTTGCTGTCGGTGACGGCGGTGCGCGTCACCGGCTGGCCCGCCGCGTCGGTGCCGGTCAGCGTGATGGTCACGCCCGCGATCGGCAGGTCCTGCGGCTCGCGCGTGCCGTTGCGGTTGGCGTCGTTGTAGACGGTGCCCGCCAGCGATGCGCCGCGTTCGCCGAAGTTGTAGTTCTCGCCGTTGCCGCCGCGGTAGGCGATGGCGCTGAGGACGTCGTTGCCGAGCGTGCCGCTCGGCGTGCCGTCGAGCGTGCCCACGGCGTCGAGGCCGTCGGCATAGGTGGCGGGCTGCGTCTCGCGCAGCGTGTAGCCCGCGGCGTCGGCCGGCAGCAGGCCGGTGAAGACGTAGCGGCCGCTGGCGTCGGTGACGGCGGTGGCGTTCACCGCCTGGCCGCCGGCCGTGCGGCCGGTGAGCGTGATGGTCACGCCCACGATGCCGGTCTCGGTGGGCTGGCGGATGCCGTCGTTGTTGGTGTCGACATACACCCAGCCGGCGATCTGGCCGCCGCGTTCACCGAAGTTGAAGTCGATGCCCACGTCTTCCGACACCAGCGCGAGGCCGCCGAAGCGGTCGTTGGTGCCGCCGGGGTTGGCGGTGCCGCGCGGCGCGCCGCCCACGGTGCCGAGCGACTCGGGACCGTCGGCCATGCCGGCCGGCTGGGTCTCGTCGATCTGGTAGATGCCGGGGGTCAGCGCGTCGAGCAGGTAGCGGCCGTCGGCAGCGGTCTGCACCGTGTGCGTGACGGCGTTGCCCAGGAAGTCGGTGCCGGTGACGCGCACGGTGGTGTTGCCGATGCCGGGCTCGCCGCTGTCGCGGGTGCCGTTGGACGGCGCCACGTCGGCGTACACGTAGCCCGAGAGGCTGGCCGGTTTCACGGCCGAGAAGTTGTTGCCTGTCGAGCCCGCGCCCGCGGCGCCGAGCACGATGGTCTGGATGACGTTGGCGGTCGAGCCGTTGGGGCCGCTGGCCACGCCGCTTCCGCCGGTGGGCACGGTGCCCGGCGCGCTGCCGGTACCGCTGACCGTGCCGGCGCGCGTGATGCCCGGCAGATAGCCTGCGGGCCGCGTCTCGGTCACGGTGTATCTGCCCGGCGCGAGGGTCGGGAAGCTGTAGTCGCCGCTGGCATCGGTGGTGGTGGTGAGCGACACGGACTGGTTGTTGACGTCGGTACCCGTGAGCGAGATCGTCACGCCCGCGAGGCCCTGCTCGGTGGCCGGCGCGCCCTGCACGCCGTTGCCGTCGCGGTCGTAGTACACGCGCCCCGAGATGCCGCCGGGCAGCAACTCGCCGAAGAGGTAGTCGCCTTGCGTGAGCGGCACGGTGGTGCCCGACACGGTCACGCCGCTGATGACGTTGCCGCCGCCCTGCGGCGTGCCGGGATGGCCGTTGTTGTTGGCCTTGCCGGGCGCGTACCCGGCCGGTTGCGTCTCGGTGATGGTGTAGCCGCCCGCGGACGAGGGAGGCACGTTGCGGAACTCGTAGCTGCCCACCGTGCCGGTGGCCGCCGCGAGGATGTTCACCGCGTTGCCCGCGGCATCGGTCCCTGTGAGGCGCAGCTCGACGTTCGGGATGCCGGCGTCGCCCGCGTCGACCGTGGCGTTGTTGTTGGGGTCAGCGAACACGAACACAGAGATGCGGGTGAGCAGTTCGCCGAAGTCGTAGCCCGTGCCGGCCTTGCCGGACGCCAGCGCGATGGCGCTCACCACGTCGTTGCCCACGGTGCCGCCCTCGGTGCCGGCCGCGTCGCGGCCGTCGGCAAAGGCCGCGGGTTGCGTTTCGGTCAGCGTGTAGCTGCCCGGCGTGAGGTTGTTGAAGGCGTAGTTGCCGGTGGACGCGGCGGTCGTGGTGGTCAACGACACCGGGTTGCCGAACATGTCGGTGCCGGTGAGCGTGACGGTCACGCCGGCGATGCCGGGGTCGCCCGCGCTGGCGGCGTCGTTGTAGTCGGCGTCCCGGTAGACGCGGCCGGCCAGGCTCGCGGCGCGCACTTCGCCGAAGTTGTTGTCGATGGAGGCGCCGCCCGCGCCCAGCACGATGTTGTCGATGCGGTTGGCGTTGGAGCCCTTGGGGCCGTTCGAGGTGCCGGGGGGCACGGTGCCGGGCGTGCTGCCCGCGCCGCTGACGGTGCCGGCCTTGGTGATGCCCGGCAGGTAGGCGGCCGGCTGGATCTCGACCACCGAGTACGTGCCGGCCTGCACGGTGAAGGACCAGTTGCCGTTGGCGTCGGTGGTGGTCGTGCGCGTGACGGCATTGCCCAGCGTGTCGGTACCGCTCAGCTGCATCGTGACGCCGGCGATGCCGGGCTCGCCGGCGTCGATCGCGCCGCTGCCGTTCAGGTCTTCGTACACGCGGCCCGACAGCGCGCTGTTCTGCACCGTCACCTGGCCGTCGTTGAAGTTGTTGCCGCCGTCCGGATCGGTGCCGCCGTTGGTGTCGGCCGAGCCGGTCGTGACGATGTGCGCGCGGTTGGTGAGCACGGTGCCGTTGGCCGGCGCCGCGCCGCTGAAGCGCACCGGAATGCGCACGGTGGCCGTGCCGTTGGCGGGCATCGAGGTGATGGCGCAACTCACGGCGGTGCCGCCGGCCGCGCCGGTGCAGGTGGGCGCGGCGGGGGTGAAGCTACCGCCCGTGACGGTGAACACCGGCGTGCCGGTCAGCACCAGCGGTGCGGGCAGCGTGTCGGTGAAGGTGGTGGTCTCGGCCGGGTCGGGGCCGTTGTTGCGCAGGCTCACGAGCCAGTCGAAGGTCTGCGTCGTCGACGCGGTTGCGAGCGGCGTGGTGGTGCCAGTCGACACGGCGGCCTTGGAGACCACCTGCACGTCGGCCTTGTAGCGGAACGTGGTGTTCTCGGCCACCGTGTTGTTGACCTGATTGGGGTCGTAGGCGTTGCGCGCGGCGTCGACGAAGTCGACCTTTGCCCTGTTCTGGAAGGTGCCGCGCGACACCCCCTTGAGCACCACGCGGAACTGCAGCGTGTTGGGCTCGCCGGTGGAGGTGGAACCGGTGCCGCCCAGCGTCGGGATGGAGAAGGTGATATCGCCGCCGGCCGAGCCGATCGCGGCGCCGTTGCCCAGCGCGAAGGTGGTGCCCGAGGGCTCGGTCACCGACACCAGCGTGGGTGCGGCTTCGCCGGTGGCAAGCGGCAGCGGCAGCAGATCGACCAGGCGCACGTCTTCCGCCGTCGACGCGCTGTTGTTCGACACGGTGATGGTGTAGCCGACGTCGTCGCCCACGTTCACCGGGTCGACGTCGTCGTGTTTGGTGACGACGAGGTCGTATTCGGGCGCGGTGATCGTCGCCGGCGCGCTCGCGTCATTGTTGGTGGTGTCGAGCTCGGGCGTGGCGGTGTCTATGTGCACGCCATTGGTCACCGAGCTGCCGTTGAGCGCGTACAGCGGCCGCACGCGCACCGTGACGGTCTGCTGCACATTGCGATCGAGCGTGCTCCATGTGCACTGGAGCTGGTTGTTGCTGCCGCTGCCGGTGGCCTGCGTGGTGCTTGGCTTGGTGTCGCAGCTACCGCCGCTCGACGCGGTGGCCGAGATGAACATCAGGTTGGCCGGCAGCGTGTCGGTCAGCTTCACGGTGTAGGCGCGGCTCAGGCTCTGCGGCACGTTGCGGTTGATGGCCGTGAGCGTGTAGGTGAGCATCTGGCCGACCGGCACCGAGGCCGGGCTGGCCGACTTGGTGACCGTGACGTCGGTGCGCGCCAGCAGGTAGGCGGTGGTGCTGCCGTCGTTGTTGGCCAGGTCGGGGTCGGCCGGCGTGGCGGCCACGGCATGCGCGGTGTTGCCGATCTGGAAACCGTGGTCGGTGGCCGAGGCACCGTCGCCATAGTGCTTTGCGACGACCTGGATGACCGGGCACAGCGGCAGCGCGCTTGGCGCGTCGGTGCTCGCGCGGCACACCGGGAGGGTCGACAGCGTGCAGCCCGCGAGCGAGGCGGTGCCGAATCCGGCGCCGCTGGCCGGCAGCGCACAGGTGCCGGAGAAAGTGCCGCCGTTGGGGGTCTGCGTGACGGTACCGGCGCCGATCACCTGGGCGAAGGCGTCGGTGACGACCACGTTCTGCGCCTCGGAGGGGCCGGCGTTGACCACCTCGATCTGCCAGGTGACGTCCTGGCCCGCGATCTGCCGGTTGCCCGGCGCGTTGCCGATGCCGACCACGCGCTTGAACACCTTCACGTCGGCGGCGGTGGCGCCGTCGTTGGAGCCGGTGCCCAGGCTCACGCAATCGTTGCCGGTGTTGGCGTCGGGATCGGCGCCCAGCGTGGGAGCGGCCACGGGCAGCGCCACGTTCACGCACATGCTGTTGACGATCTGGCCGCCCGTAGCCGCTGGAATGGTGGCATTCACGATGACATAGCCGCCGTTGCGGGCACCACTGCCGTTGGACGTGTCCACGCCGATGTCGGCGGCGAGCGTGCGCAGGCAGGTCACGGTCGCGGGGCCGGGCACCGGGACTGCCGGTGTCGGCGTGACGGTGGCGCCGCCCTTGGTCACGGTGCAGGTGTAGCCGTCGCGCTGCGTGACGCTGTTGATCTGAACGCCGGCCGGCAGGTTGTCGACCAGCTGGATGGTGCTGCCCGCCAGCAGCCGCGTGCTGCCGAGGTTGGTGCTGCCGACCTGGTAGTCAAAGGCCTGGCCCAGCGGCACGTTGTCCTGCGGCCAGCTGCGGCGCTTGTCGGCGCGGAAGTCGGTGGCGGACACCGCCACGTCGGCCGGCACGCTGCCGGTGGCCGAGCTGGCGATGGGGCCGGTGGCGCTCACTGTGGCCGTGTTGACGATGCCCGTGCCGGGGTTCATTGCCATCACCGGGACCAAGATGTCGCCCAGCGGCACGTTGGCGCCGCCGGTGCCGCCGATGTCGCTGCGCGAGCAGCTCACCGTCTGGCCGGCGACCGAGCAGGTCCAGCCGGGCGCGGTGGGCACGGACTGGATCGCGAAATTGGCCGGCAGCGTGTCGCTCAGCGTGACGCCCGTGGGCGCGCTGCCGCTGTAGCTCGGGCTCAGCCTGAAGTTGAAACGCTGGCCCACGAGCAGCTGGCCGCCGTCGTGGCTCTTGGCGAGCGCGAGCACGTAGCCCGCCGTGACCGTGGTGTTGGCGGTGGCCGAGTTGTTGGTGGAGACGCCGTCGCCGATCGCGCCCGCGGCCACGATGGCCGGCTGATGGGTGACGGTGGAGCCCGCGCCGGCCGTGACCGTTGCGTTGACGGTGATCGTGCGCGTGCCGTTGACGCCGATCGATGCCACGTTGCACACGAGCGAGGTGCCGGACACGGAACACCCGGCAGGCGGAGCGCCGGAAAGCGCGAGGCCGGTGGGGATCGGATAGGTCAGCGTCGAACCCGAACTGGCGTCGGGGCCGTTGTTGGTGAGCGTGAAGACGACCGGCACAGTGGTGCCGCTGCCCGCGCTGGCCGGAGCGGCGATGGTCACGCCGACGTCGGCGCCCTGGTTCACCGTGATGATCTTGGTTTCGCTGGAACTCCCACCGGCGATCGCCGCCGTGACGGTCAAGCTGCCCTGCGTGGTCGTGCGCAGCAGCACCTTGAAGTTGCGCACCTCGTTCGCCGCGAGCGTGATGCCCGAGCAGGTGAGCGTGCCCTGACCGGCGCTGCCCACGGGCACGTCGGACGTGCAACTGCCCACCGGCACGGGCTCGGTGCCCATGTAGACGGCGTTGGCCGGAATCGTGAAGGTGAACGACGCGCCGGGCGCGCCGATCGCGAGGCTGTCGGTCTCGGCGATGGTGACGGTGCTGGTCACCGTGCCGCCGGCCGGCAGGATGTCGGGGCTGTGCACCAGGCCCGACACCTGCGGCACCGCGTGCGCGGCCGCGGCGAACAGCAGGCCGGCCAGCGGCAGCGCGAGCCGGCGCAGGCGCTGCCGCCACGGGCGGCGCGCCGAAGACGACGATGCAAGCGAAAGCGGCGTTTCGGCCGCGCTGGAAAACACCTCGCGTTGCGCCGACGCGCCCGGCAGATTTGGAGTCCTGGACATCCCGTCCCTCGTGATGGCTCTGATGGACCGGGCACCGATTTCTCGCTATGTCGCCGCTGGAGGCGGCGGGGGGTGCTCCGGAAAAGGCGGGATTCTTGGACCCCACCACCCGGCCGCCCTTTGCGATTCAGGACAAAACGTTTGCTTTGGCAGACAAATGTTTACGATTGCAACGTAATGTGAACTTAATCACACTGTGTTTCGCGACGGCTCCCCTACCCTCGACCGCATGTCCTACTGGTCGACCACGCCGCCGCGGCGCGCGCACATCCTCGTCATCGACGACAACATCGAAGAGCTGCACCTGCTGCTGAGCGCGCTGCGCGAAGCCGGCCACCGCATCAGCCTGGCGTTCGACGCGCTGCAGGGCTACCGCAGGGCGACGGCGCTTCAGCCCGACCTGGTGCTGCTGGATGTGCACATGGGCGCCACCGACGGCTATGCCACCTGCCGGCTGCTGAAGGCCGACGCTTCGACGGCGCACATCCCGGTGATCTTCGTGACCTCCTCGAGCTCGGTCGAAGAGCGGCTCACGGGGCTGCACGAGGGCGCGGTCGACTACATCCTCAAGCCTTTCGAGCCGGCGGAAGTGCTGGCGCGCGTGGCCGTGCACCTGGCGCTGTCCGCCAGCCGGCAGCATGCGCAGGCGTGCATGGCGCAGGCCGAGACAGCGCTCGACAACGCGCGGGGCGAGCGCGCGGGCAGCGTGCCGGCCGCCGCGCATGCCGACATGGTGCTGGCCCGCGCGGCCGAGCGCGTGGTGCGTGCGAACCTGAGCGACGTCCCCGCCCTGCCCGCGCTGGCAGCGCGCGTGGGCACGCACGAGAAGCGCCTGTCGCGCGTGTTCCGCGAGCAGACCGGCCGCACCGTGTTCGAGTTCGTGCGCGAGACGCGGCTGGCCGAGGCGCAGCGCCTGCTCGCGGCCTCGGCGCTGAGCGTGGAGGAAGTGGCGCTGGCGGTGGGTTTCTCCAGTGCGGGCAACTTCTCGACGGCCTTCCGCGAACGCTTCGGCCGCACGCCGACGGCGTACCGGCAGGCGCCGCAGCCGCCGCACGCGCCGTGTCCGCCGCCGATGGCGCCGGCCTGACAAGGCGGTGACCGCCGCGACGCTGCGCAGCTTCTGCGCGTTCATGCTGTGCGCCGCCCTCTGGCTGGCGGGCCTGCCCGCCGCGGGGGCCGCCGCGCTGCAGGTGAATGACGCGACGCGCTGGCCCGTGGTGCTCGATGCGCAGGCGGAGGTGTTCGAGGACACCGGCGCGCAGATGTCGCTCGACGAGGTCGACGCGCTGGGCACCGGCGGGCCCGACGGCTTCCAGCCCGGCACGCCGGCGCGCATGCGGCCGGGCTTCTCGAGTTCGGCCTTCTGGCTGAGGTTCGAGGTCGTGAACGACACCGGCACGATCCAGCCGCTGCGGCTGGTGCTCGACGCCACCTGGCTGCAGCATGTGGATTTCCATGCGCGCCGCGAACTCGCAGGCTGGGCCACCTGGACGCACGAGCGCGCCGGCGTCTCGGTGCCCACGGCCGCCGGGCACGACGGCGAGCGCGTGCCCACGCTGTCGCTCGACCTGCGTCCCGGCGAGCAGGCACGCGTGCTGGTGCGGGTGCAGACGCGCAGCAGCGTGAAGCTCACGCCGCGCCTGTATTCGGCCGACGCCTGGCGCGAGGCCGAGAGCAACCACGCACTGATCGATGGCCTCCTGATCGGCGGCCTGCTCGTGCTCGCGGTGTATTCGCTCGCGCTGTGGGCCATTTCTTGCCGCCTGTCGATGGCTTTCCAGAGCCTGGGCTTCGCAGCGGCGGCGCTCTACGAGAGTGCCTACCGCGGCCACGCACGGCTCGCGCTGTGGCCCGACAGCCTCGAGTGGAGCTACCGCGCGGCCGGCGTCACCGCAGGTTGCTGCGTGCTGACGCTGATGGCGTATCTGTATGCCGTGTCGCGGCGCAGCCCGGTGCGTCCACCCGGCCTGCCGGTGCTGGTGATGCTTGCCGCGGCGCAGTGCGTGGTCGTGCTGGGCACGCTGTTCGGCCCGTATGCGCCGTTCGCCAAGCTCGGCACGGCGAGCGCGCCGCTGGTGGTGCTTGCGCTGACCGCCAGCACCTTCATCTACATGCGGCGCGCCGGCCCGGGCGGGCGCCTCGCGTTCCCGGTGATGAGCATCGTGGCCATCGGCGTGTGCCTGCGGCTCACCGAACTCGCGCTGCCCGCGCACATGCTGCCCGGCTTCGATGCCTACGCGCTGGGCTTCCCGGGCATGCTGGTGGGACTGGTGGCACTGGCCGCATGGACGCACCACCTCTCGCGGCAGCAGCACAGCGCGCAGCGCACGCTGGTGCACTGGCAGGCCGAGGAACAACAGCGGCTGCAGGAGGAAGTGAAACGCAAGACGCACGCGCTGAATGCAGCGCTCGAGCAGGCCGAACACCAGGCGCGCGAGCAGACGCGCCTCATGGCCTACATCAGCCACGACCTGCGCGCGCCGCTGTCGACCATCATCGGCAACGTGCGCCTGCTGCGCGACGACAGCTCGCCGCCGCCCGAACGGCTGCAGGCCATCGAGCGCAGCGTGGCCTACCAGCTCGCGCTGATCGACGACCTGCTCGACTACGCCAGGAGCGAGCTTTTGCCTTTTGCCGTGGAGCCCACGCCGGTGCGGCTGCGCGCGCTGATCGACGACATCGCGCAGTACGCCGACACGCTCGCCCAACGCCAGCACAACCGCTTCGAGCTCGATGTGCAGGGCGCGCTGCCGGTCGGCGTGCACCTCGACAGCAAGCGCTTCCAGCAGGTGCTGCTGAACCTCCTGTCGAACGCCGCCAAGTACACGCGCGACGGCAAGATCGGCCTGCGCGTGCAGGCGCGCCCCCGCGCGGATTCGTGGCGGCTGAAGTTCGAAGTGTGGGACAGCGGCGTCGGCATCGACGCGCAAGACCAGGCGCGCATCATGCAGGCCTTCGTGCAGGGCGCATCGAGCACCGACGGGCACGGCCTGGGGTTGGCCATTGCGCGGCGCATCGTGCAGCACATGGGAGGCCGGCTGCTGCTGGAAAGCCATCGCAACCTGGGCACGCGCGTGCGCTTCTCCGTGATCGTGAAGGACGCGCCGAAGGAACTGCTGCCGGTTCCCGCGAAGCCGCAGCTTGCGTCGCCGCCGCCGTTGCCCGCGCCCCGGACCGGCCGCACGCCGCCGCGCGCGATCGCGCCGCTGCCCGCCGGGGTGCGCGACGAACTCGAAGTGCTCGCGCGCGACGGCCGCTGGAGCGACCTGCACGAATGGGCAGACCGGCTGGCCGCGGACATGCAGCACGCGGTGCTGGTCGATGCGGTGCGCAACGCACTCGACCGCCTCGACTTCGAGCACATCCGTCTGCTGGCGCGCGCCACGCCGAACACGGGTTCATGACGTCGCGGTGTCTTGCCTGAGGGTGGCGCACGCCCAAGGGCGGTGCCCGCATCGAGCCCGCCGCCCTCTTGCACGGTGCCTGGCAGGAACTAGCATCGACACCCCGATCACGAGGAAACCCCATGCACGACATCGCCGCACTTCAGAAGCTGCTCGATACGCTCTTCCCCGGCTTGATGGGATTGAAGCTCGCGGAACTCGCACCCGACCGGGTGGTCGCGCAGATGGTGGTGCGCGCCGACCTGTGCACGGCCGGCGGCATCCTGCACGGCGGCGCCTTCATGGCCTTCGCGGACACCCTGGGCGCCGTCGGCACCATCGTCAATCTCGGCGAAGGCCTGCGCACCACCACCACGGATTCGAGCACCAAGTTCATCGCGGGCGCCAAGCTCGGCAGCACCGTCACGGGCACCTGCGTGGCACTGCACCGCGGGCGCACCACGCACGTCTGGCAGACCTCGGTCACCAACGCCGAGGGCAAGCTCTGCGCAGTGGTCACGCAGACGCAACTGGTGCTTCAGGCGGCGTGAGCTCTTCGGCTTCTGCAGCGTAGCGCTCGAGGAACAGGTACAGCACCAGGCCGCCCGCCAGCGGCAGCAGGTAATACAGCGCGCGGTAGGCAAGCACCGCGCCCATCAGCGCGCCCTGCTTCACCGTGCCCGACAGCAGCGCGAGGTACACCGCCTCGAGCACACCCAGCCCGGCCGGAATGGGCGTGATCACGCCGACGATCGAAGCGGCAAGCAGCACGCTCAGCGTGGTCGCGTACGGCACCTGCTGGCCCAGCAGCAGGTACATCGCCGAGCCCATCAGCGCCCAGTTGGCGGCGGAGAGCGCGAGCTGCGTCACCGCGATGCGCGCGCTCGGCAGGTGAAGCCGCCTGCCCTTCACGACCCATTCGCGCCTGCGTGAGACCGCACAGGCCGCCACGTAGCCCAGCGCGAGCAGGATCATCGCGACGCCGAGCACGCGCAATGCGCCGTGCCTGATGTGCGCCTGGTGCGGCGGCTCGATGACGCCTGCGGCGAACAGGCCGCCCGCGAGCAAGCCGTAGCCGAGCCAGTTGGTGGTGAGGCTCAGGCCGACGATCTGCGCGACCGTCGCCTCGTCGAGACCGGCGCGGGCGTAGAGCCTCGCGCGCATCGCAATGCCGCCGACCAGCGAACCGAGATTGAGATTGAAGGCATAGCTCGTGACGGCAATGGCCCACGTGCGCCACCAGGGCAGGCGATGGCGCAGGTGACGGCGGCCCACCAGGTCGAAGCAGCCGTAGAGCACATGGCTGGCCGTGCAGAGCCCGAGCACGGCAAGCAGAAGCCACGGCGAGTAACGCTGCAGCGCCTGCCACGCGCCGGCCCAGTCGACCTTGTGCGCGTGCGACAGCAGCAGCCCCAGCACGGCGACGCCGAGCAGCGGCAGCATCCATCGGCGGCAGCGCTGCCAGAGCGAGACATGACCTGATTCGGCGGGCGCCGCCTCGGAAAGACCAGCCGCGTGGGCGGCCTGAAGGCTCATGACGACTTGTCGGACCTGCTGTCTTTGCCGGTCGTTCTGGTTCCGGCTTCGTCCTTTTCGTGGAGCTTGCTGTTGCTCACGTCCTTCATCAGCCGTTCGCCCTCGGTGTCGCGGCCGTCGCTGGGCACGGCCTCTTCCTGGGTCACTTCGGGTTCTTCATGGGGCGCCTGCGTGGCGGGGGACGACTTGGACATGGGCGGCTCCTCGGTCTATGTGGAAAGACAGAGTCTTCGGCGTCCGGCACCGGCGGATCGCCATCCTTGGACGATGGCGGGTGCAGGACATTTGCCATAGCCGCTCGCGGCGGCGAATTCAGACGCCGGGCTTGGAGCTACTGCCGGCACCATCGGTGTCGGCGTCCAGATAGATCAGTTCGGTGGGATGGATCGGCACGCCGTAGCGCGAACCTTCGAACTTGACCCGCACGCAATCGCCGCTGGAACGCGTGATGACGCCGATCTTTCCCTGGTACGACACGCGCGCCCGAAACCTGGCCGGCACGCTGTGCTCCACGCTGAGGTATTCAAGGGCGGGTCTGAACAAGGGGCCGGCATGGCGGGCGGGTGGCGTGATCGGATGACAGACCGACTCCTCGCCGGGCAATCGCCGATGCTAGCCAGCGCGTGCTTCGTGCGTAAGTGACGAAAGTCATGCGGGAGGGCGGGCAGGCGGGCCGATGCCAATGCCAGTGCCAGTGCTGGGGCCAGTGCTGGGGCCAGTGCTGGGGCCAAGCAGCAATGGCAGCCGCCAAGTGAAAAGCCCCTGACTCTTTTCAGAATCAGGGGCTTCGGATTGGTGGCCTGGGGCGGAATCGAACCACCGACACGCGGATTTTCAATCCACATGGCAATCCAGCGCCAGTGCGGTCTTCACCGGATCTATGGGAACTGTCACGTCGCAAAGTGAGCAACGGGCCGCTGGCTCGCGGCCTGTAATTCCCGCCGAATCCGACAGTTGTAGCTCCAGCAAGAAAGTGGTCCTTTCGAGGGATGCCAGCATCTGAAAGACGACGTCTGCGCATTGAAACAACTTGTAAGTTGACGTATTGTCCACCCTTCAGGCGCACCAATTCGTACCGCACACTACATAAAAGGATCTACATGTCAGCTATTCCGACCCTTCAGGAATGGAAGCTCGCCCGAGAAATTTCTCTGGGCGACCCACCCCTTTCTTCACAAGAAATAGCCGTAATTGAATCGCTCGATTTTCTCGTTGAACAGTTCAATTCTTTGCGTCACGCAGACATTGAAGATCACAAACTTACAAAAGCCTTGATCGCTTTGCACATAACTTTTGCCACCAACTTTTGGCTCAGGAAGCAGGATACAAAATTCAAGACAGGACCAACTCACTTTGTTGGACAGACTCGAATTAGATCAACATCAAAACTGACAGCACCTATCACCACGTTGCGCAAACAGTCCATCGAAAAATGGACAAAATTTCTCAAATTTTCAATGGAAATCAAAGAAGAAGAATTGGCCGACAACAGCTATCTCTGGGGACTCATTTATGAAGAGGACCTAGCGATTGGAGTTTCAAACAAATCAGAAGACGGAATAGACGACCGCGCATACCTGGGAGGGATGCCAAAGTTTTCAGAAAAGGCAACAAGAGTTAGATACAAAGCGAGGTTTCGACACGGCCTTCTATGGCGTAGCAAATCCCTGTTTCCGAAGGATGAGGTCGAATTCACCGTCTATGATTCGACAACTTGCAACGAAGCCGAGTCCAATGATGGTCTGGTTCACTATGCGATGGATATGCGGGGGCGCATTTACATCGGCTACCGGAAAGATGTTGCGTTCTTTCATAGCGCTTTCACAGAGAAAGACTATGTGCTGTGCGCAGGAAAGATGGAAGTCAAAAACGGACAAATTACTTTCGTCAACAACGCAAGCGGCCACTACTTTCCTCAAGGAAAAAACCTTGTCACCTTGCTACACCGTTTGAGGGTCTACGGCGTCAATTTGGACAAAGTTTTGGTCGGCTCTTGGTCAGGGGAACATCAATTCATGGCCAAAACAATTCTTGAACATCTTGGATTCCCCAATACATAGCTTTACCGCCATGAAAATGGTCGAGACCTATCAAATTTGGTAGTTTTCGCAATACAGTTCAGAAAAAACGATCAACCTCGCGCAAACTGACAGAGGTGTGAATGTCAACTGTTGAGCTTGGACCTTGTGAGTCGAAAGGCTACTTCGTAGTTATTACCGCAACTCGGCGGCGTGGCGATTGATAGGCTTGGGCGGAGTTCGAGCGGGATATCGGATGATGGAACAGTCAGTTCACATCCCGGTGTACTGCAATAGGGTTCCGTGCACGTTCAGGCGAAGCTGGCGTCCGCGGAAGCTGGATGTGAGTATGCGCACCGAACGCTCGTCGCGCGGACGGTCGTCATTCATTGAAAGGCAAGGATCTGAGCCGAATTAGCGGGCCCAGAGTTCGAGCGGCAAGTTGCCACCGTGCACGGTTCAGGTGAACATCCGGGCAAAACACCCTCCCGTTGGAAACGCTATGACTACGAAGTTGCTGACCGTAGAGATGACCCACGAGGATGGAACAGACCTCGCTGCTGGTCCACCACCGGAGAAATCACGCCCGCTGAAGCCTTCGACAGGCTCATTCGGGTATTGGCCGAGACTAGGAAGACGATGGAGCCTGCGTTTCCGCCGAAGCTCCCGCTGGTCATTAAAGATCCACCGCAAGTTAACGGCCCGGCCTGGCAATGGTCCTTCCAAGGCGACGGCAGCTTGGTCCTCAACCTCCGTCATCCCGGCCTAGGCTGGATCGGGTTCCGGCTTCCCTGATGTTGAGGGCTTCCACACGAACTTGGTGGACGTGATCCAGCAGCGAAACTTGCTGCGCGCAGAGATCGGGCCTCCCACGCAATGATTGGCAACGCCCTTAGTCGTCGCTTTGCAGGTGCATGCCACGAAGCACAGACAATGGCCCGCTGCGATACTGATGTACATGCAGAAGCTTTCAACCTCCGGTGGGCGCCTGTTCACCGTGACCGTTCAAGGCCCTCGCGTGACGCTTGCAGACACCATGGTTGCCGCGCCCCATTACCTTCGCGTGCTGGAGGAACAGTTCGACAGCGCAGCAGATGTCTTGCGTTGCCTCCGAGCATGGGAAAACGGCGGCCCGCTGCGGCCAGGCAATGTCCCTGACGAACAGAACAGCCTAATCCGACGTTGGGTGAACGCGCACCATATGGCCGACGTCGCAGCGCGGCGCTGGCTTAGCCAACCCGACGCGCAGAACTTCGAGGTCACGCTTGCAAGCAATATGCGCTAGACGCTCGCCGCGGAATCTGCTTTCTCGATCCACTCGATGCACTTCTGCTTGAGCTGATCGTAAGCATCCGCCTCGGCGATGTTCGGGACGCAGTAGACCAGCTTGCATCGCTGTCGACCCTTGCAGCTGATGTCCGCGGAAGCGGAAAAGCTGCCATCGGCAGCGTGGCCGCGGGTGATCGTGGAGACCCATCGGCCTGATCGACTCCAGTACTCAGTACAGGCGTGGCCCCGGGATTGAAGATTGGCGCGAGCAGCAAGTACTTCGGACCATACGCCTACTCAACTTCAAAAGACACAAGTAGGGATTTTTGACGCATGGTCAACTTTTGCACGAGTCGCTCACCGTGTTACCTGCTCAGCAATCTTGCGGACCGAGTCGCCCGCCCGGCGCGAGCCCGCCGACGAGCCGAGCCAGTAGTTCCCAACCTGGCCAAAGCCGAGAATCAAGGCGCCGAACAACGTGTTCAGCAGTCCAGCCTGCGCTCTGTCCACTCGCGCTCGAACAGGAACAGCAGAAAAATGCATGCGAAGAAGCCGATCGTGATAATCGCGCTGATGATCACGGGCGCCCACGCGATGCCGCTGCCCGCCTGCGCCAGAGCGACTGTCTGCTTGCGCGCGCTGTCGGTATCGGCGAGGTAAGCTGCATCCGCGACCTGATTGATGCGGGCCATCTCGACCTGCATTTCCATCTCGGCCTGCTTCAGTGCGCGGACTTGGTCGCCGGTCAGCGAGCCCGACGCGAGCGCCGCGGCTACGTCCGCCTCGGTGGCATTTGGATTGCCGAAGACCTTGTCGGCGATGACCTTCACCGCGGCGCCGGCGAGCGGACCACCGAGAGCCGTTGCCAAGCCGGGTGCCACGGCACCGATGGTTGCTTTCCAGTCGAACTCCATTTCAGGCCTCTAGGTTCTTCAGGTTAGTGGCAATGCGACGAGCCCAGCCCTTGCCGTAGCTCGGCCACGTGCCGAGGTCCGTGTAGAACTGAAGCCGTTCGCCGTTGAAGTGCGCTGCGATCAGAGGCCCCGAAGTTCGAGCAGAGCCGATGGTCTGGGCCCCAATCACGCCGTCATGCTGATCCCCTGTTGACGACGAACAGCAGAACCGCGCCCACAGCTGGTCAACGTAGGAAGGAGCCGCGTGACACGAACGACGCTTCCACGTCCGGCAAGGGTGATTGATACCGTGGCCGACGTTCTCGCAACACCGTTCCTCTCTGCCGTCGAAGTAGACGAACTCTGCGCGCCGCTCAAGCAGCGCCATGCACAGATCCGTCACCTTTGCCTGCTGCTTGGCGTGCGTGAGCTACCGCGACGACCTGATGGTCTTCCGCTTGTTGGCCGACGCATGGTCGAAGAACGCCTCAACGGCGGAAGCGAGTACACCGCACCGAGCGGCTTCAACTGGAGTAAGTGATGGGGAGAAAAAGAGAGCGGGCATCGGGCTTCGGCCTCCTGCCCAGGATGGAGGCGCGCCCACACGCCAGCAGCGACAAGGTGACGTACCGCTATCACCCCATCGGTGCAAAGCCGATCAACCTGGGCCAGGACAAGCGCGCGGCAATCCAGAAGGTGCTCGACCTGAACGGCGCGAGCAATGACGCCGGCACTATCGAGGAGCTGTGGCGCACGTACCAGACCATGCCGCAATGGAAGCGACTGGGCGAGCGCACCAAGGAGGACTATGCGAAGTACAGTGTGCCGCTGCTCGCTGTCATGGGGAAGGTGTCGGCACGTCTGGTGCGGCCAGCGGACATCGCACGGTATCTGCGCGTCGAGCGTGCTGATGCGCCAGTGCGCGCCAACCGTGAAGTCGCATTGCTCTCCAACCTGATGACCGTAGCTGTCGAGCGCGGCGACATCGACGTGAACCCATGCAAGCAGGTGAAACGCAATCTCGAGCGTCTGCGCACCGAGGCGCCAGAGCCCGAGTCCTTCGCGGCATTCATCGCGTGGTTGACAGCCCAGGGTTCGCAGCGCCAGGTAATCGCGCTGATGGCCGAGTTCGCCGCGATGGCAGGCTCGCGACGCATTGAGTTCCTGCATCTGACGCTGCCGCAGATCGACAGCATCGCCGGCGAGATCCGGACCACGCGCGCGAAGCAGCACGGCGGAAGCACTCGCGTCGAGAGCATCAGCATCACGCCGAAGATGGAGGACCTGGTGCGCCGGTTGCGCGCATTGCCGCGACCGGACACCTGCCTTCACGTCTTCACGACGCGCGACGGCAATCCGTACACCGACACTGGCTTCGCATCGACCTGGCAGCGCTCAATGGCTAAGGCCTTGGAAGAAAAGGTGATCACTCGCCGCTTCACGTTCCGCGATCTGCGGGCCTACTACACGACACAGCACAAGGCTCAGTACGGCGAACTGCCGGAGTTGCATGCTGACGTGAAGACCACTGCGCGGGTGTATGACCGGTCGAGAGTTTCGGAACGCAAGGGCCTCAGCTGACCCTAATAGACGACAGAGAACTGCCGTAGATGGCCTTCGATAGTGAGGACCATATTGCTCATCACGTCACGACCGACGACTCCGTCGATCATCTCGTTATGAAAAGGTCTTCCAATGACTTCGACAGATGTCAGCGTCAACGGTCGATCACCTGCCGAGTTGATAAATTCCAAACTCAAGTCGTAGGTGTTGCACTCCGTGGCGCCGGCATCTGTAGTCGCACCTCGAACCTCGGTCGCGCCACGCACCGGCACTCCCAGCGATCGCATGTGCATTTCTTTGATAGTCGTCGTGTCCGCGCCCGTATCGAGCAACAACTCCAGCTCAATACGCTCCGGGACTTCCTTACCTTGGCGCCGCAGCAAAGCTGCCATCGGCGCGCTTACACCCACAAGAACGTGGACGATAGGACCGCGAAGACCGTATGTTCCTCTTATGGACGGCACGGGCCCACATCGCGACTGAAGTGGGCTACTGCCTCTTCCTCAGAAACCTTCTTGACGAAGAACTGCTCGAGCCCGAACTTGTCGTATGCCCAAGACAGAGCGCCTTCGTAAGTGGGATCAAAGTGCTCAACCTTCGCACCCTTGATCACGACATACTGACCGTTGTGCCGGCTGACCATGTTTGGCAATCGGTTCCAAAAAGTTTGGAGCTCGGCCCGAAGTTCAACCATAGGCCGCCGCCTCTGGGAAGTAGGTCATTTGATGTCACCCCAAAAATGTATTTATTAACTGGCTGCCCACAGACTTATCCACAGCCGAGTGCCCGGAGGGTATCGAATATGGAAGACCTAATCAATGGGGCATTGCCTCAATCCGACTGATGGTCGATTGAGTATGTCGATTTCGCTAAATTCCCACGATGGGAATAAAAAGCAAAAGGCGCTACAACTTTGATAGCTGTAGCGCCTTGCGGGATATGGTGGCCTGGGGCGGAATCGAACCACCGACACGCGGATTTTCAATCCGCTGCTCTACCAACTGAGCTACCGGGCCATTGCATTTGTGTGCAGCCTTAAATTATACAGCGCTTCTGCGGCCTCGTGAAAGATCCACACCAAGTTGTTTGAGTTTTCTGTAGAGATGGGTTCGTTCGAGGCCAGTTTTCTCAGCCACGCGCGTCATCGAACCGTTCTCCATCGCCAGATGGAACTCGAAATAGGCCTTCTCGAAACCGTCACGTGCGTCGCGCAGCGGGCGGTCGAGATCGAAGCTTTGCGTCGATTGGGGACCCGTCTCGGCGACAGGCACCGATGCCAGCGACGCCATCAGCAGGCTGTCGCCCGTGGTGGTGATCGCCGCGGCCTGTGTGCCGGTGACCGGCGCGGGCACCACGCCTGCGGCTGCGCGGCGGGCGCTTTCGCGTGCCAGGCCCTGCTCCACTGCCTTGAGCAGCTTCTGCATGGTGATCGGCTTTTCGAGGAAGGCGAAGGCGCCGATGCGCGTCGCGTCGACCGCCGTGTCGATGGTGGCATGGCCACTCATCATGATCACCGGCATGCTGAGCAGGCCCGAGGTCGACCACTCCTTGAGCAGCGTGACGCCGTCGGTGTCGGGCATCCAGATGTCGAGCAGCACGAGGTCGGGCCGTGCGCGTTGGCGCGCAGCGCGTGCTTCGGCGGCGTTTTCCGCGAGCTCCACGTTATGCCCTTCGTCATTGAGAATTTCGAAGAGCAGGTCCCGGATGCCCAGCTCGTCATCGACCACGAGAATGTTTGCCATGAGTGCTGCTTGTTGTGTGCGCTGGTGTCTGCAAGATGTGTGGAGGTCCGCCGGCCCATCCATCGCCTGTGCGACGGATTCGCGTGCGCTCAGGCGGCAGAAGACTTCGGATCTTCGGTGTGAGCGACCGCTGCCCGCGGCTCGCTTGCCAGCGCGAATGATAGCGAGACTTGCGCCCCCGCCACAGCCCCGCCCACGACGCGGTTGGAAAGCTCGATGCGCGCACCGTGCTCGTCCGCGATCTTCTTGACGACAGCGAGGCCCAAACCGGTACCTTTTGTTTTCGTGGTGACGTAGGGCTCGAACGCGCGCTTCAGGATATTTTCGGCAAAGCCCGGACCGCTGTCCTGCACCGTCATGCGCACGCGCTGGCCCGAATCGCCGAGCCGCGTGCGGATGACCACCTCGCCCGTCCGGCCGGTGCCGCTGGCGGCAGCCTCCGCAGCGTCCTGCGCGTTTTGCAACAGGTTGTGAATCACCTGGCGGATCTGCTGCGCGTCGCCTCGCACCGGCGGGCAACGTTCGTCGAGCTCGGAGCGCAGGGTGATCGGCAGGCTCTCCGCGTGATAGAGCTGCAGCACATCGGTCAGCAGCGCATTGAGATCGACCGGCTTCAGGTCGGCCGCGGGCAGCCGCGCATAGTCGCGGAACTCGTTGACCAGCCGCTTCATCGCGTCGACCTGGTCGACGATGGTCTTCACCGACTTCACGAGCACTGCCTGCTCGGGCGGCTGCACCTTGCCCGAGAGCTTCATCTCGAGCCGCTCCGCCGACAACTGGATCGGCGTCAGCGGATTCTTGATCTCGTGCGCGAGGCGGCGTGCCACCTCGCCCCAGGCCTGCGCCCGCTGCGCAGAGACGATCTCGGAGATGTCGTCGAACACGAGCAGCCGCGCGGCGCCGGGCAGCTCGGCCCCACGCGCCACGATGTTGATCACGCCGTCCTGCTGCGGCAGGTCGTTGCCCGATGCGTGCAGCTCGAAGGCATGCTGCCAGTGGTCCAGACCATGCTGCATCCGCTCGACGAGGAAGTCGTCGAACTGCTGCTGCACCTTGGCGCCGAACTCGGCCAGCCCGGGTACGTCGACCAGCGCCTGTCCCTCGTAGGCCGCGAGCGGCGCGCGCAGCACGCGGGTGGCGCCGGGATTGGTCGACAGCACGGTGCCCCGGGCGTCGAGCACGATCACGCCCGAAGTGAGGTTGTCCAGGATGGTCTGCAGGTTGGCGCGCGCGGCGTCGAGCTGCCCCATCGTCTTCTCGACCGCGCCGCGGGCGTCGGCCAGCTGCTGCGTCATGACGGCGAACGAACGCGTGAGGCCGCCCAGTTCGTCCTTGCCCTGCAGCACGGCGGTGGGCCGCAGGTCGCCGGCCGCCACCTGGCGCACGCCGTCGGCCAGCACGAGCAACGGCCGTGCGAGCTGATTGCCGAACAGCACGGCCAGCAGCACCGCGCCGAACACGGCGAGGAACAGGCTCAGCGTGAGCGTGCCGATGTACATGCGGCGCAAACCCTCGCGCGCCAGCGCCCGTTCCTGGTATTCGCGGTTGGCCTCCTGCACGGCGAGCGCGTTGGCAACCACTGCCGGCGGAAGCGGCCGCGTGACCTGCAGGTAGCGGGGTGCGGTGTCGAAATCGAAGCCGGGACGCTGCACCATGGCCAGCGCACGGACGCTGGCCACCGGCGGGGCTGCACCCGGCACGGCGGTTTCGTCCAGCCCTTCGACGTGCGCCACCGCGCGCTCGGGGCGGACCTGCCGGAACTGCTGGGCGGTCGGCCGGTCGGGACTGAGCTGGAACCGCGACGTGCCGGCGCTGGCCACCAGTTGCCCGCTGCCGGTCCAGAGCACCACATCGCTGGCCTCGAGCTGGTCGCGGATGCGTTCGAGCGCCAGGCCCGCGCTGGCATCGGACACCTGGGCAAGCTGCGAACTGGCGCTGCGGGTCTTGACGGCCAGATCGTCGGACAGCGAATCGAGCGTGGCCCGCCCGAGGTTCAGGCCGGCGTCGAGCGCGCCCTCGACCTTGACGTCGAACCAGCTCTCGATCGAGCGCGCAACGAACTGGTAGGACACCACATACACCAGCGCGCCGGGCACCACGCCCACCAGCGCGAAGATGGCCGCCAGCTTGATCAGCAGGCGGCTGCCGAACTTGCCCTGGCGCAGCCGGCGCAACAGGCGGAACGCGACCCATCCGATCACCAGCACCAGCAGCACGGCCACCACCACGTTGATGCCGAACAGGCGCACGTAGTAGCGCTCGTAGAGCGCGCGGTTGTTGGTGGCCTGCGCGAGCAGGAACATCAGCACCAGGCCGATGGCGGTGACCAGGGCCGCACCGACGCCGACGGCCCAGCGCGTGGCCCGCGCGCGGCGCGCGGCCGGCGTGGCCGCTGCGCCGCTGCGCCCGGCGGTGCTCACTTCTGCTTCTCCACCGTGAGCTTGGCGGTGCGCTCGGCGGCAATGTTCCAGTCGTTCTGCCCGACCACGCCGATCTGGAACGGACGCGGCAGCTGCGAGGTGTCGAGCCGGAAGCGGAAGGTGACCTGGTGCTGCGGGTCGTCGCCGATCTCGGCGAGGTCGCCGAGCCGCAGCCGGCCGACGCGCTTGATCGCGTCGAGTGCGTCGGCCAAGGTGTCGAAGTTCTGGTTCAGCGAGATGCCCAGCCCCGCAGCCCCGGTGATGGGTGCCGCCGACACATTGAGGCGCCAGCGCCGGGTCAGCGGCTGGTAGGCCAGGCGCATGTGACGCGTGACCTGGGCGACCTTGCGGTCGGTCCAGTACCAGCGTTCCTGGAAGACTTCGGCCTCGGCCACGAAATAGATGGCGATGCCCTTGTCGAGCACTTCCTCGACCAGCGAGGGCAGCTCGAACTGCACGGCGGCGCTGAAGTACAAGCCGTCATCGGCCTGTTCGAGGCGCATCTGGGAAATCGAGGTGCCGCTGCGGCCGTCGGCCAGCGCCGGTGCCGGCAGCCACGCCATCCACACGACCCACATCCAGAGCAGCACGGCCAGCAGGACGGGCCGGTGGCGCTCAACGCGGGCGTTTTTCGAGCAGGGCGTAGAAGAAGCCGTCATGGTCACCTGAGGGATTCTCCGGGACGCCACGGGCATTCGACTCGGTTTGGGGCAGCAAATGGCCTGGCGACGGCAGCAATCGCGCGTCGGTGTTGTGTACAAGAAACGCGTCAATTTGTTGCGAACCTTCTTCGCGAAACACGGAGCAGGTGCAGTAGAGAAGGCGTCCGCCCGGACGCACGAGCGGCCACAGGGCTGCCAGCAGCGCAGCCTGCTGTACCGCCAGTTGCGCGGTATCGCTTTCGCGGCGCAGCCAGCGGACGTCGGGGTGGCGGCGCACGATGCCCGAGGCGGTGCATGGCGCATCGAGCAGGATGGCGTTGAACGGCTGGCCGTCCCACCACTGGGCAGGACGCGAAGCGTCGGCCACCAGCACCTTCGCCGGCAGGCCGATGCGTGCCAGGGTCTCGTCGATGCGCCGGGCGCGCGTGGCATCGACCTCGAGCGCGGTCACGTCGACCGCATCCGGGCCGGCCAGCTCGAGCAGGTGCGCGGTCTTGCCGCCGGGCGCGGCGCAGGCATCGAGCACGCGCAGCGGCACGCCGTTGACATGGTCAGGCAGCAGGCCGTCGAGCAGCAGCGGCGCGGCCATCTGCGCGGCGGCGTCCTGCACCGAACAGGCGCCGTCGGCGAAGCCCGGCAGCTGCTGCACCGGGCGGGCGCGCGCCAGCTGCAGCCCGAAAGGGCCGACGCGGGTCGCTGCCAGGCCGGCCGCCTCCAGCTCGACCTGGTACGAGGCTGCGGTCGATTTGCGGGCGTTGACACGCAGCGTCATCGGCGCCTGCGCGTTGTCCGCGCCGAGCACCCGCTGCCACTCACGCGGATGGTCGCGCTTCAGGCGCTCGATCCACCAGCGCGGGTGGTTCCATTGCGCGACGGGTTCGGCATCGGTCGCGGCCACGAGTTCATCGCGCTCGCGCAGGAAACGCCGCAGGCAGGCGTTGATGAAACTGGCCTGCGCCCGCGTCGCGGGATTGCGCTTGGCAGCCTCGACAGCCTGGTCGACCAGGGTGAAGGGCTCGTAGGGCGCGCGTTCGCTGTCCCATGCAAGAGCCAGCGCGGTGCACAGCAGGGCGTCAGGTAGCGGCGGCGGCGTGCGCTTGGCCAGGTGGCGGCGCAAGGCCTCGGCGCGGCCCAGCCAGCGCAGCACCTGGAAGCCGAGCGCCTGGACGCCGGGCCGCATCGCGGGCTCGACCGTCTCGAAGGCGACCGAGCCGGACGTACCGGCGCGGATCGACGCCAGCGCTGCCGCAGTCAATTGCAGTTGGCGCCAGAGCGGAGGCTGCTGCGGCGATGCGCCGCTGCTGCTCAAGGAATCGGAATGTAGTTCTGACAAGTTGGGGGCGATGGTAACGGGCGGCCACAAAGCCGGTCGCCCTGCAATGAATAGGAGAAAAGAGGCCCGCCGGAGTTCGTGTGCAACTCAAAGCAGCGGCGCGGCCGGACGCAGACGCACGGCCCATGCCACCAGCAGCGCAGGAAACTGTGCGATCGCGGCGTTGTAGTGCCCGACAGCCTGGTTGAACTGGTTGCGCGCGATCTCGGCAGCCGCCGAGGGCTCGGGCCACGCGATCGGCTCGACCGCGCCCGCCGAAGCGCCGATGCCGATCAGGCTGCCGGGCAGCAGCTGCGCTGGCCGCGACAGCGTCCCGTCGGCGTCGAACACCGTCACGTCATCGGGATGCTGGCGCCGCCAGGCGCCGATCCACACCTGCAGCGCGGTGGCCAGCGCGGCCATCACGCCGGCGTCGAGCGGGCGCGCACGCGTGGCCCCCAGCAAGGTGGCCAGCTGCGTGGTGGCCGCCTGCAGCGGAGCGATGGACGACAGCGACTCACCGGTCGGCGCGGCCTCCGGCGGCGGCCCGGCGGTGATGCTGGCCTGCACGAAATCCAGCTGCTTGCCCAGTGCCGCGTCGAGCGCACCGTAGGCCTGCAGCACGGTGGCGCGCAGGCGCACCAGCCGGTTGTAGGCGCCGACGAACCAGAACAGCAGCACGGCAATCACGATCCAGCTGGCCAGCGACTCGGGCAACAGACTCATCGACGACAAGGCCTCAAGGGAAACACAAAGAAAAACGCCCCCCGACCGGGAGCGGTCGGGGGGCGTGGGTACCGGTCATGGCCGGTGATGCTAACCAGTTATTCGGTCGCTGCGCCTTCGCTGGCGTCCGCCGTGGTGGCTGCATCGCTGCTTTCGCCGGACGCTGCCATTTCGGCGGCTTCCGATTCGGCAATGGCGCGGCGCTCGGCTTCGTCCATGGCGTCCTTGACCTTGCGTGCCTGGTGGTACGCCATGCCGGTGCCCGCAGGAATCAGGCGGCCGACGATGACGTTTTCCTTCAGGCCGCGCAGTTCGTCGCGCTTGCCCATGATCGCGGCTTCGGTCAGCACGCGGGTCGTTTCCTGGAACGAAGCGGCCGAGATGAACGAGTCGGTCGACAGCGACGCCTTCGTGATACCCAGCAGCAGGTTGGTGAACGTCGCGGGGATCTTGCCTTCGGCGCGCAGGGCGTCGTTGGTGTTGAGCATTTCGCTGCGTTCGACCTGTTCGCCGGAGATGTAGCTCGTGTCGCCGATGTTGTCGACCACGACGCGGCGCAGCATCTGGCGAACGATCACCTCGATGTGCTTGTCGTTGATCTTCACACCCTGCAGGCGGTACACGTCCTGCACTTCGTCCACGATGTAGCGCGCCAGTTCTTCCGAACCCAGCAGGCGCAGGATGTCCTGCGGATCCGCCGGACCGTCGACCACGCTTTCGCCCTTGTTCACCACCTGGCCTTCGTGCACCAGGATGTTCTTTTCCTTCGGCACCAGGTCTTCCCAGACCGTGCCTTCCGGATCAGTGATCTGCAGGCGAATCTTGCCCTTCGTTTCCTTGCCGAACGACACGGTACCGGTCATTTCGGCCAGCATGCCCTTGTCCTTCGGCGAACGGGCTTCGAACAGCTCGGCAACGCGCGGCAGACCGCCGGTGATGTCGCGGGTCTTCTGGCCTTCGACCGGAATACGCGCCAGCACTTCGCCGGGGCCCACGTCCTGGCCGTCGCGGATCTGGACCAGCGCGCCGATCGGGAAGCCGATCGTCACCGAGTGGTCGGTGCCGGGGATCTTCACTTCCTGGCCTTGCGCGTCGATCAGCTTCACCTGCGGGCGAACGACCTTGGCAGCGCCGCGGCGCTTCGGGTCGATCACGACCAGGGTCGACAGACCGGTCACTTCGTCCACCTGCTTGGCGACCGTCAGGCCTTCCTCGACGTTCTCGAACTGCGCCTTGCCGGCGAACTCGGTAATGATCGGGCGGGTCAGCGGGTCCCAGTTGGCGAGCACGTGGCCGGCCTTGATCTGCTGGTCGGCCTTGACCGTCAGCGTGGCGCCGTACGGCACCTTGTGACGTTCGCGCTCGCGGCCGTGCTCGTCATGGATGACGATCTCGCCCGAACGCGAAATCACGACCAGCTCGCCCTTGCTGTTGGTCACGTAGCGCATCGTGGCATTGAAGCCGATCGAGCCGTTCGACTTGGCTTCCACGCTCGAGGCGATGGCTGCACGCGAAGCGGCACCGCCGATGTGGAAGGTACGCATCGTCAGCTGCGTGCCGGGTTCGCCGATGGACTGGGCGGCGATCACACCGACGGCTTCGCCGATGTTGATCAGGCCGCCACGGCCCAGGTCGCGGCCGTAGCAGGTCGCGCAGATGCCGAAGCGGGTTTCGCAGGTCAGCGCGGTACGCACCTTGACCTCGTCGACGCCTTGCGCCTCGAGAGCCTCGATAGTGTCCTCGTCGAACATCTCGCCGGCCTTCAGCAGCACGGCGCGGTTCTCGGGGTGCAGCACGTCGTCCGCAGCCGTACGGCCGAGGATACGGTCGCGCAGCGACTCGATCACTTCACCGCCTTCGACAATCGCGCGCATCAGGTAGCCGCCGTGCGTGCCGCAGTCCTGCTCGGTCACCACCAAGTCTTGCGTCACGTCGACCAGACGACGGGTGAGGTAACCCGAGTTCGCCGTCTTCAGCGCCGTGTCGGCCAGACCCTTGCGGGCACCGTGGGTGGAGATGAAGTACTCCAGCACGTTCAGGCCTTCGCGGAAGTTCGCGGTAATGGGCGTCTCGATGATCGAGCCGTCGGGCTTGGCCATCAGGCCCCGCATACCGGCCACCTGGCGAATCTGCGCTGCGGAACCGCGGGCGCCGGAGTCGGCCATCATGTAGATCGAGTTGAAGGACTCCTGCTCGACTTCCTTGCCGTGGCGGTCGATGACCTTCTGCTTCGACAGCTTGGCCATCATCACCTTCGACACTTCGTCGCCGGCCTTGCCCCAGATGTCCACCACCTTGTTGTAGCGTTCGCCGGAGGTCACGAGACCCGAGACGTACTGCTGCTCGATCTCCTTCACTTCCTTGGCGGAGCGCTCGATGATGCCGTGCTTCTCGGCGGGCACCAGCATGTCGTCGATGGCGATCGAGATACCGGCCTTGGTCGCCAGGCGGAAGCCGTTCTGCAGCAGCTTGTCTGCGAAGACCACGGTCTCCTTCAGGCCGCACTTGCGGAACGAGACGTTGATGAGCTTGGAGATTTCCTTCTTCTTCAGCGCCTTGTTGATGTTCGAGAACGGCAGGCCCTTCGGCAGGATCTCGGACAGCAGGGCACGGCCCACGGTGGTGTCCACGAGCGAGGTCGACGGCGTGAATTCGCCGGTTTCCTTGTTCTTGGTGTACTCCGTGATGCGCACTGCCACGCGGGCGGTCAGCTCGACCTCGTTGGCGTCGAGCGCGCGCTGCACTTCACCGATGTCGGAGAAGATCAGGCCCTCGCCCTTGCCGTTGATGCGGTCGCGGGTCGTGTAGTACAGACCCAGCACCACGTCCTGCGAAGGAACGATCGACGGTTCGCCCGAAGCCGGGAACAGCACGTTGTTGGAGGCCAGCATCAGCGTGCGGGCTTCCATCTGCGCTTCCACCGACAGCGGCACGTGAACAGCCATCTGGTCGCCGTCGAAGTCGGCGTTGAAGGCCGCGCAAACGAGCGGGTGCAGCTGGATGGCCTTGCCTTCGATCAGGATCGGCTCGAAGGCCTGGATGCCCAGGCGGTGCAGCGTCGGAGCGCGGTTCAGCATGACCGGGTGCTCCTTGATGACCTCTTCCAGGATGTCCCAGACCACCGGCGTGCCCGATTCGACTTCCTTCTTGGCAGCCTTGATCGTGGTCGCGATGCCCATGGCTTCGAGGCGCGAGAAGATGAAGGGCTTGAACAGTTCGAGCGCCATCAGCTTCGGCAGGCCGCACTGGTGCAGCTTGAGCGTCGGGCCCACCACGATGACCGAACGGCCCGAGTAGTCGACGCGCTTGCCCAGCAGATTCTGGCGGAAGCGGCCGCTCTTGCCCTTGATCATGTCGGCCAGCGACTTCAGCGCACGCTTGTTGGCGCCCGTCATGGCCTTGCCGCGGCGGCCGTTGTCCAGCAGCGAGTCGACAGCCTCTTGCAGCATCCGCTTCTCGTTGCGCGCGATGATTTCCGGAGCCTTCAGCTCCAGCAGGCGGCGCAGGCGCGAGTTGCGGTTGATGACGCGGCGGTACAGGTCGTTCAGGTCGGAGGTCGCGAAGCGGCCGCCATCCAGCGGCACCAGCGGACGCAGGTCCGGCGGCAGCACGGGCAGCACGTCGAGCACCATCCACTCGGGCTTGATGCCCGACTTGCGGAAAGCTTCCAGCACCTTCAGGCGCTTGGAGTTCTTCTTGACCTTGACTTCGGAACCGGTCAGGTCGCCGCGCAGGCGTTCGATCTCGCTGTCGAGCTCGATGCCTTCCAGCAGGTCCTTGATGCCTTCGGCGCCCATCTTGGCGACGAATTCATCGCCGTATTCCTTGCGCTTCGCGTCGTAGTCGTCCTCGGACATGATGCCGAACTTCTTCAGCGGGGTCATGCCGGGGTCGGTGATCACGTAGGCTTCGAAGTACAGCACGCGCTCGATGTCGCGCAGCGTCATGTCGAGCACGAGGCCCAGGCGCGACGGCAGCGACTTCAGGAACCAGATGTGCGCGCAGGGCGCGGCCAGGTCGATGTGGCCCATGCGCTCGCGCCGCACCTTGGTCTGCGTGACTTCGACGCCGCACTTCTCGCAGATCACGCCGCGGTGCTTCAGGCGCTTGTACTTGCCGCACAGGCACTCGTAGTCCTTGATAGGGCCGAAGATCTTCGCGCAGAACAGACCGTCGCGCTCGGGCTTGAACGTGCGGTAGTTGATCGTCTCGGGCTTCTTCACTTCACCGAAAGACCACGAACGGATCTTCTCGGGCGAAGCCATGCCGATCTTGATGGCATCGAAATGCTCATCGGGCGTGAATTGCTTGAACAGGTCGAGTAGCGATTTCATAAGACTCTTTCCCTTTTCAAATTAAGAACGCTCGAGCTCGATGTCGAGGCCCAGCGAACGAATTTCCTTGACCAGCACGTTGAACGATTCCGGCATGCCGGCTTCGATCGAGTGCTCGCCCTTGACGATGCTTTCGTACACCTTGGTACGGCCTTGCACGTCGTCGGACTTCACGGTCAGCATTTCCTGCAGGACGTAGGCGGCGCCGTAAGCTTCCAGCGCCCACACTTCCATTTCCCCGAAACGCTGGCCGCCGAACTGCGCCTTGCCGCCCAGGGGCTGCTGCGTGACCAGCGAGTACGGGCCGGTCGAACGGGCGTGCATCTTGTCGTCCACCAGGTGATGCAGCTTCAGGAAGTGCATGTAGCCGACGGTGACGGGACGCTCGAACTGGTCGCCGGTGCGGCCGTCGAACAGGTAGGCCTGCGTGCGCGTATCGGTCAGGCCCTTGGCCTTGGCGATGTCGTCCGGGTAGGCGAGCTTCAGCATGCCGCGGATTTCCTCTTCCGAGGCACCGTCGAACACGGGCGTCGCGAAGGTCGCGCCGTTCTGCAGGTTGGCAGCCATCTCGAGCAGTTCGGTGTCGCTCAGCGTACCGAGGTCTTCCGAACGGCCGGAGCCGTTGTACAGCTGCTCCATGAACTTGCGCAGCTCGGCCACCTTGGCCTCCTGCTGCAGCAGGTCGCCGATGCGCTGGCCCACGCCCTTGCCGGCCCAGCCCAGATGCACTTCGAGAACCTGGCCCACGTTCATCCGCGAGGGCACGCCCAGCGGGTTCAGGCAGATGTCGCACGGCGTGCCGTCGGCCATGTGGGGCATGTCTTCGACCGGAACGATCTTCGACACCACACCCTTGTTGCCGTGACGGCCGGCCATCTTGTCGCCGGGTTGCAGGCGGCGCTTGACGGCCAGGTAGACCTTGACCATCTTGAGCACGCCCGCGGGCAGCTCGTCGCCCTGCGTGAGCTTCTTGCGCTTTTCTTCGAACGCGAGGTCGAAGCTGTGGCGGGTCTGCTCCAGCGAGTTCTTGATCGACTCGAGCTGCGTCGCCACTTCGTCTTCCGCCGGGCGGATGTCGAACCAGTGGAACTTCTCGACGGACGACAGGTAGGCCTTGTCGAGCTTGGTGCCCTTGGCCAGCTTGTTCGGGCCGCCGTTGGCGACCTTGCCGGTCAGCAGCTTCTCGATACGGTCGAACGCGTCGGCTTCGACGATGCGAAGCTGGTCGTTCAGGTCGAGGCGGAAGCGCTTGAGTTCGTCGTCGATGATCTGCTGGGCGCGCTTGTCGCGCGTGATGCCTTCGCGGGTGAACACCTGCACGTCGATCACGGTGCCTTGCGAACCCTGGTCCACGCGCAGCGAGGTGTCCTTCACGTCGGAAGCCTTCTCGCCGAAGATGGCGCGAAGCAGCTTCTCTTCCGGCGTCAGCGTGGTCTCGCCCTTCGGCGTGACCTTGCCCACCAGCGTGTCGCCCGGCTGCACTTCGGCGCCGACATAGATGATGCCGGACTCGTCGAGGCGGTTGAGCTGCTGCTCGGCCAGGTTCGGGATGTCGCGCGTGATTTCTTCGGCGCCCAGCTTCGTGTCGCGGGCCATCACCACCAGTTCCTCGATGTGGATCGAGGTGTAGCGGTCTTCGGCGACGACGCGTTCCGAGATCAGGATCGAGTCTTCGAAGTTGTAACCGTTCCAGGGCATGAACGCGATCAGCATGTTCTGGCCGAGAGCCAGTTCGCCGAGGTCGGTCGATGCACCGTCGGCCACCACGTCGCCCTTGGCGATCTTGTCGCCGCGCTTGACGATGGGGCGCTGGTGGATGTTGGTGTTCTGGTTCGAACGCTGATACTTGATCAGGTTGTAGATGTCCACACCGACTTCACCGGCAGCCGCTTCGGCGTCGTTCACGCGCACCACGACACGGGTCGCGTCGACGTAGTCGACGATACCGCCGCGGGTGGCCGTGACCACGGTGCCCGAGTCGACCGCGGAGACGCGTTCGATACCGGTACCGACCATCGGCTTCTCGGGGCGCAGCACGGGCACGGCCTGACGCTGCATGTTGGCGCCCATCAGCGCGCGGTTCGCGTCGTCGTGCTCGAGGAACGGCACGAGCGAGGCGGCCACCGACACGATCTGCGCGGGCGACACGTCCATGTACTGGATACGTTCGGCACCGACCAGGATCGATTCGCCGGCTTCACGCGCGGAGACCAGGTCGCCGGTCAGCACGCCGTCCTTGTCCAGAGCCGCATTGGCCTGGGCGATGACGTACTTGCCTTCCTCGATGGCCGACAGGTAGTCGATCTCGTTCGTGACCTTGCTGTCCACCACACGACGGTACGGCGTCTCGATGAAGCCGTATTCGTTCAGGCGGGCGTACAGGGCCAGCGAGTTGATCAGACCGATGTTCGGGCCTTCAGGCGTTTCGATCGGGCACACGCGGCCATAGTGGGTCACGTGCACGTCGCGCACTTCGAAGCCGGCACGTTCGCGCGTCAGACCGCCCGGGCCAAGGGCCGACACGCGGCGCTTGTGGGTGATCTCGGACAGCGGGTTCGTCTGGTCCATGAACTGCGACAGCTGCGAGGCGCCGAAGAATTCCTTCAGCGCGGCCGAGATCGGCTTGCTGTTGATCAGGTCGTGCGGCATCAGCGGCTCTTGCTCCGCCTGGCCCAGACGTTCCTTCACGGCCTTCTCGATACGTGCCAGGCCGGTGCGGTACTGGTTTTCGGCCAGTTCGCCGACGCAACGCACGCGGCGGTTGCCCAGGTGATCGATGTCGTCGACCTCGCCATTGCCGTTGCGCAGGTCCACGAGGATCTTGACCACGGCCAGGATGTCTTCGTTGGTCAGCACCATCGGGCCGGTCGATTCGTCGCGGCCGACCTTGGCGTTGAACTTCATGCGGCCCACGCGCGACAGGTCGTACGTGTCCGGGTTGTAGAACAGGCGCTGGAACAGGGCCTGCACCGCGTCTTCCGTCGGCGGCTCGCCGGGGCGCATCATGCGGTAGATGGCCACGCGCGCGGCGAACTCGTCCACGGTCTCGTCGATGCGCAGGGTCTGCGAGATGTACGCGCCCTGGTCGAGTTCGTTCGTGTAGATGACCTGCACGTCCTGCACGCCGGCGCTGCGCAGCTTCTTCAGCAGCGCTTCGGTCAGCTCGTCGTTGGCCTTGGCCAGGATTTCGCCGGAGTCGGCGTCGACGATGTTGCGAGCGATGACGCGGCCGACCAGGAAGTCTTCCGGCACGCTGATGTGCGTGGTGCCGCCCTGCTCGAGCTCACGCGTGTGGCGCGCAGTGACGCGCTTGTCCTTGGCGACCACGACCTTGCCCGACTTGTCGGTGATGTCGAAGCGCGCGACTTCGCCGCGCAGGCGCTCAGGAACGAATTCCATCTGCGCACCGCTGTCCATCAGGCGGAAGTTGTCGTTGACGAAGAAGTTCGCGAGGATCGATTCCGGATTCAGGCCGATGGCCTTCAGCAGGATCGTGACCGGCATCTTGCGGCGACGGTCCACGCGGAAGTACAGCATGTCCTTCGGGTCGAACTCGAAGTCGAGCCACGAGCCGCGGTAGGGAATCACGCGGGCCGAGAACAGCAGCTTGCCCGAGCTGTGCGTCTTGCCCTTGTCGTGCTCGAAGAACACGCCCGGCGAACGGTGCAGCTGGGACACGATCACGCGTTCGGTGCCGTTGATGATGAACGAACCCTTGTCGGTCATGAGCGGCACTTCGCCCATGTAGACCTCTTGTTCCTTCACTTCCTTGACCACCTTCGACTGCGACGTCGACGACTCGCGGTCATAGATGATGAGCTGGACCTTGGCGCGCACGGCCGAGGCGAACGTCAGGCCGCGGGTCTGGCACTCGCGCACGTCGAACGCCGGCTTCGCCAGGTTGTACTCGAGGAACTTCATCTCGACGAAACCGTTGTGCGAGACGATCGGGAAGGCGGCGTCGAACGCGGCCTGAAGGCCTTCGACGGTGCGCTGTTTGGGGGCGATGCCGGCTTGCAGGAACGCGGTGTAGGCGTCCTTCTGCATCTGCAGCAGGTAGGGGATTTCGACGACGCTGTCGCGATTGCCGAAACTTTTTCGGATGCGCTTGCGTTCGGTGTAACTGTACGCGGACGATTGGGCCATGAGAGCTCCGGTGCTTGAGATCTTCAGCGACTTGTCAGCAGTGCCGAGGCACCACTGCTTGGCGGCTGGCCACTACCAGCCGTTGGCGGACAGCGATGCGTTGCACATCGCCCGAACCAAGGGGTCTTCTGCAGTCGGGGTCAGAAGACACTCGGAAATCCGCTTGATCTCGGCTTTCCCGTCGACCTGAAGGTCTTCCGGGAAGCCGGCAATCAAGCCGACTTTCGGGTGCGCTCTGAAAGCGGCAAAGGCTGGAGGGCCTTTTCAGGCACCTCCAGCCCTCTAGGGGGTCTGAATTACTTCAGTTCCACCTTGGCGCCGGCATCTTCCAGCTTCTTCTTGGCGGCTTCAGCGTCAGCCTTCGACAGGCCTTCCTTGACAGCCTTGGGAGCGGCTTCCACCAGGTCCTTGGCTTCCTTGAGGCCCAGGCCGGTGATTTCGCGCACTGCCTTGATCGCCGAAACCTTGTTCGCGCCAGCGTCCATCAGCATGACGTTGAACTCGGTCTTTTCTTCGACTGCAGCAGCAGCGGCACCGCCACCACCAGCAGCCGGAGCGGCCATTGCAGCGGCGCTCACGCCGAACTTCTCTTCGATGGCCTTGACCAGGTCGTTGAGTTCCAGGACCGTCATGCTGTCGAGCGCGGTCAGAAATGCGTCTTTATCGAATGCCATTTTTGTTTCCTAACAATTGGGTTGAATATTTCAAACGCAAGGCTCAGGCGGCCTGCGCTTCTGCCGGTGCATCGGCGGGTGCAGCTTCGCCACCACCGCGCTTCTCGGCCAGCGCCGCGAGAACGCGGGCGGTGCGAGAGATCGGCGATTGCATCAAGCCCAGCAGCTGCGCCAACAGAACTTCCTTCGAAGGAATGTTGGCCAGTTGCTTCACGCCGTTGACGTCCAGGGCCTTGCCACCGAAGGCGCCGCCGCGAATGACCAGCTTGTCGTTGGTCTTCGCGAAATCGGCCACCACCTTGGCGGCGGCCACAGCGTCTTCGGAGAAGCCGTAGATCAGCGGACCGGTCATCTGGTCGCCGACGATCTCAAACGCGCTACCTGCGACAGCACGGCGTGCCAGGGTGTTCTTCAGAACACTCAGGGTCACACCCTTGCTGCGCGCTTCGTTGCGCAGTTTGGTCATATCGGCCACCGTGATGCCACGGTATTCCGCCATCACGAGCGTTTGAGCTTTTGCGGCGAGGCTGGTCACATCACTGATGACCGCTTCTTTCTCACTGCGATTCAGACTCAAGGTCTACTCCTTTTAATGCGACCTCCGGCCGGGGCCTCGGATCGCGCTTCATGCAGCGACCAACTGTTTCGGAACAAAAATCAAATTCCTTGCAGCGGGATCGCCATCTGCGCTGGCTGCCGGGCGGGAAGGCCCGGCGATTAGGTGCAGCACCCTGCACACCAGCGGTCTTGGATGGCCCGAGGCAACCGAAGCTGCCACGACCCACCACATTCGCCTCGCCCATTCCCTTGCGGGAACGAGCAAGGCCAATCTCATCAGCTCGCCGCGATGGTTTGCGTGTCCACGCGGACACCCAGACCCATGGTCGACGACACGGCCACCTTGCGCAGGTACACGCCTTTGCTGGTCGCGGGCTTGGCCTTGACCAGAGCGTCGATCAGCGCAGCGAGGTTGCCCTGCAGCTTGTCGTTGTCGAACGAACGACGGCCGATCGTGCCGTGCACGATGCCGGCCTTGTCGACGCGGAACTGGACCTGGCCAGCCTTGGCGTTCTTCACAGCCGTGGCAACGTCCGGGGTCACGGTACCGACCTTCGGGTTAGGCATCAGGCCGCGCGGGCCGAGGATCTGACCCAGCGTACCGACGACGCGCATGGCGTCCGGTGCGGCGATCACGACGTCGAAAGGCATGTCGCCAGCCTTGACCATGGCAGCCAGATCGTCCATGCCGACGATGTCGGCGCCGGCGGCCTTGGCTTCTTCTGCCTTGGCGCCCTGGGCGAACACGGCGACGCGCTTGGTCTTGCCGGTGCCGTTCGGCAGCACGACAGCGCCCCGCACGACCTGGTCCGACTTCTTCGCATCGATGCCGAGCTGAACGGCCACGTCGATGGACTCGTCGAACTTGGCAGTTGCGGCGTCCTTGACGATGGTGATCGCGTCAGCCAGCGGGTACAGCTTGTTGCTGTCAACCTTGCCTTCGAGCGACTTCTGCTTCTTGGTGATCTTGGACATTTACACGCCCTCCACATTCACGCCCATGGAACGGGCCGTACCTGCGATGGTGCGAACCGCTGCGTCCATGTCGGCTGCAGTCAGGTCCTTCATCTTGGTCTTCGCGATTTCTTCGAGCTGAGCACGCGTGATCTTGCCGACCTTGTCGGTGTGCGGGCGGGCAGAACCCTTCTCGAGCTTGATCGCCTTCTTGATCAGCACGCCAGCCGGCGGCGACTTGATGATGAAGGTGAAGCTCTTGTCGGCGAAAGCGGTGATGACCACCGGCAGTGCCAGGCCCGGCTCATAGCTCTGCGTCTGGGCGTTGAACGCCTTGCAGAATTCCATGATGTTCAGACCGCGCTGACCGAGTGCGGGACCGATCGGGGGGGACGGGTTGGCCTTACCAGCTGGGACTTGCAGCTTGATGAAGCCGACGATTTTCTTCGCCATGCTTTGCTCCTTGCGGGTGATATCGCCTTGGCTTGCAGCCAAGGCTCCCCGGGGTTGAACGACTCTTCGAGATCAGGGCCGCGCGCCGAGTCGGATAACGCGCAACCGAAATGAGTGCGGGCCTTGCGGCCCGGAGCTCAGGTCTTCTCGACCTGGCTGAATTCGAGCTCCACAGGCGTTGCGCGGCCGAAAATCATGACCGACACGCTGACCTTGCTCTTCTCGTAGTTGACTTCCTCGACGGTGCCGTTGAAGTCGGTGAACGGACCTTCCTTGACGCGCACGAATTCGCCAACGGTGAACTCGACCTTGTGACGCGGCTTCTCGGTGCCCTGTTGCATCTGGCTGACGATGTCCTCGACCTCTTTCTGCGAAATCGGAGCCGGGCGGTTCTTGGCGCCACCCACGAAACCCGTCACTTTGTTGGTGTGCTTCACCAGGTGCCAGCTTTCGTCGTCCATGATCATTTCGACCAGCACGTAGCCCGGAAAGAAACGGCGCTCGGTGGTGCGCTTCTGGCCGTTCTTGATCTCGACCACTTCCTCGGTCGGGACCAGGATGCGACCGAACTTGTCCTGCATACCGGCGCGGTTGATGCGTTCGGTGATGTTGCGCTCGACGGCCTTCTCCATGCCCGAATAGGCATGGACCACATACCAACGCAGATCAGGGTTGGCGGCGGGAGCCAGCACGGAGGCATTTTCTTCCTCTGGCGTGCCCGGCATTGTTTCAACTGCGTCGTCGGTCATTATTTTCTCCAGCCCAGAATGAGGTCGAAAAACACCCATTCGAGCGTCTTGTCGGTGAGCCAGAGGAAGACGGACATGATCGCCACAAAGGCGAACACGTAAGCCGTCATCTGCATCGCTTCCTTGCGGGTCGGCCAGACAACCTTCTTGACCTCGCGCCACGAGTCACGGCCGAAGGCCCACAGCTGGCGGCCATTTTCCGAACTGCCAAAGGCAGCCACGGCGGCAGCCATGCCAACCAGCAGCGCAGCCCATTGCACCAGCGAACCCTGGCGCGACAGCAGATAGAACGCCACGATGGCACCCACAGCCAGCACGACTGCCACGGCCAGCTTGGCCTTGTCGGCGCCGGTACTCACTGTTTCGACTTGAGATGTGGCCATGTTCGGCTGATTTCCTGTGACCCTGAGGCCTTCAATTCAATGCGCCTTCTTCAGACGCCGAAGCCCGTCGGGACACGACGGGCTTTTCGGGGCGCCACCTAGGTGGCAGGGGCAGTAGGAATCGAACCTACAACCTTCGGTTTTGGAGACCGACGCTCTGCCAATTGAGCTATACCCCTCCGGTACTCTTTTGCGTCCGACTCAGATGTCGAGGATCTTTGCCACGACGCCCGAACCCACGGTGCGGCCGCCTTCACGGATGGCGAAGCGCAGGCCTTCTTCCATCGCAATCGGGTTGATCAGCTTCACGGTGATGCTGACGTTGTCGCCAGGCATGACCATTTCCTTGTCCTTGGGCAGCTCGATCGCGCCGGTCACGTCCGTCGTGCGGAAGTAGAACTGCGGACGGTAGTTGTTGAAGAACGGCGTGTGACGGCCGCCTTCGTCCTTCGACAGGACATACACCTCGGCGGTGAAGTGCACGTGCGGCTTGATCGAGCCGGGCTTGCACAACACTTGGCCGCGTTCGACTTCTTCGCGCTTCGTGCCGCGCAGCAGCACGCCGACGTTGTCGCCAGCCTGACCCTGGTCCAGCAGCTTGCGGAACATTTCCACGCCGGTGCAGGTGGTCTTGACCGTCGGGCGGATGCCCACGATTTCGATTTCTTCACCGACCTTGATCACGCCGCGCTCAACGGCGCCGGTCACCACCGTGCCGCGACCCGAGATCGAGAACACGTCTTCCACGGGCATCAGGAACGTGCCGTCCACGGCGCGCTCGGGCGTCGGGATGTACGTGTCCAGCGCTTCGGCCAGCTTCATGATTGCGCCTTCGCCCAGGTCGCCCTTGTCGCCTTCAAGGGCGAGCTTGGCCGAGCCGTGGATGATGGGCGTGTCGTCGCCGGGGAATTCGTACTTGTCGAGGAGTTCGCGGACTTCCATTTCGACCAGCTCGAGCAGTTCCTTGTCGTCGACCATGTCGCACTTGTTCAGGAACACGATGATGTAGCCCACACCCACCTGGCGAGCCAGCAGGATGTGCTCACGGGTCTGGGGCATCGGGCCGTCGGCGGCCGAGCACACCAGGATCGCGCCGTCCATCTGGGCGGCACCCGTGATCATGTTCTTCACGTAGTCGGCGTGGCCGGGGCAGTCGACGTGTGCGTAGTGGCGGTTGGCCGTTTCGTACTCGACGTGCGCGGTGTTGATCGTGATGCCGCGGGCCTTTTCTTCAGGCGCAGCGTCGATCTGGTCGTAAGCCTTGGCTTCGCCGCCGAACTTCGCCGACAGCACCGTGGCGATCGCAGCCGTCAGCGTGGTCTTGCCGTGGTCGACGTGACCGATCGTGCCCACGTTCACGTGCGGCTTGGTGCGGGTGAATTTACCTTTTGCCATTTTTCGACTCCGAAAAAAACGTTTCCAACGTATGCAGATGGGTTGCAATGCTGCCGTTGCAACCCCCAAAAACTGGTGCCCTTTGCGGGAATCGGACCCGCGACCTCTCCCTTACCAAGGGAGTGCTCTACCACTGAGCCAAAAGGGCTTTTTGTAACAAAGTTACGAATTCACATCGCCTCAACAATGAACGAAGTCTCTGGAGCGGGAGACGGGAATCGAACCCGCGTCATCAGCTTGGAAGGCTGGGGTTCTACCATTGAACTACTCCCGCATTCGAGGGCAACCAAGGCACCCAAAGCGCGAAATCCAATCGCTCTTAGAAACCAAATTCATCGCTGGTGGAGAGGGCTGGATTCGAACCAGCGTACTCGTAAGAGGGCAGATTTACAGTCTGCTGCCATTAACCACTCGGCCACCTCTCCGGCGAACCTCGAAATATAGCACGGTTTTGTGACTACTCAGAAATTCCGCATCACGATGATGCGGAAGAACTGCTCGAGGAGCGAATCCATCGATTATCCAACAACTTCAGCCCTCGGCCCGCTGCGCCTCACGCCAAGCACGCGCTTCGCCGAAATGTCCGCAGCCGATGAACGGAACGGGCGGACGCAGCGCAGAAAGCGGCGACGGATGATTCGACATCAGCACCTTATGGCGGCCAACGTCGATCAACGCGCGCTTACTTTGAGCATGCGAACCCCATAGCATAAAAACAACAGGTTTCACGCCATTCGAAACATGGCGGATGACGGCATCGGTCAACACTTCCCAGCCCTTGCCTGAATGGCTGGCCGGCTGGGATTCTTCGACCGTCAGGCAGGTGTTGAGCAGCAGAACCCCATGCGTCGCCCATTTCACAAGGCTGCCCCCCGGTTCGGGAAACTGCGGCGGCGCAACACCCAGATCGCGCTGGATTTCCTTGAAGATGTTCCGCAGCGATGGCGGCAGCGCCACGCCCGGCGCCACGGAAAACGCAAGCCCCTCGGCCTGGCCGCGCCCGTGATACGGGTCTTGCCCCAGGATCACCACGCGCACATCCTCCGGCGGCGTGAGCTCCAGCGCCCTCAGCGGCTGCGGCGGAAAGATCACGGCGCCCGCGTCGAGCCGCTCGCGCAGGAAACCCAACAGCTTCTTCCCCACCGCTCCCCCGAAAAATTCATCGGCCAGCGGCTGCCATCCCGGCGCCACCGGCCAGTCGGCAGGATCACTGCTCGACAGCTGATCGGGCCGGCTCATTTGAACAACGCAGCGAGGGCCTCGCCGGGTTCCTTGGCGCGCATGAAAGCTTCGCCGACAAGGAAGGCATTGACGCCAGCCGCGCGCAGCGTGGCCACGTCCTCGCGCGTGCCGATACCCGATTCGGTTACCGGCAGGCGGTCGGCAGGCAGCTTCGGCAACAGGTCGATCGTCGCCTGGATCGACACCTCGAAGTTGCGCAGGTTGCGGTTGTTGACGCCGATCAGCGCCGTCTTCAGCCTGAGTGCGCGATCGAGTTCTTCCGCGTCGTGAACCTCCACCAGCACCGCCATGCCCAGCCCGAGCGCCATGGCTTCGTAGTCCTTCATCTGCGCGTCGTCGAGGCAGGCGGCGATCAGCAGGATGGCATCCGCGCCCATCGCGCGCGATTCGTACACCTGGTACGCATCGACGATGAAGTCCTTGCGCAGCACCGGCAGGTCGCAGGAGGCGCGCGCCTGCTTGAGGTAGTCCACACCGCCCTGGAAGAACTGCTTGTCGGTGAGCACCGAGAGACAGGCCGCGCTGACGGTGCCGTCGCCCTCCGCATAGCTCTGTGCGATGTCGGCCGGAATGAAGTCCGCGCGCAGAACGCCCTTGCTCGGGCTCGCCTTCTTCACTTCCGCGATCACGGCGGCTTGGCCGGCCGCGATCTTCGCGCGCAACGCGCCTTCGAAGTCGCGTGTCAGCACGCGGCTCTCGGCATCGAAGCGAACGGCTTCGAGCGGCGTGCGCTTCAAGGCAGCAGCCACTTCCTGGCGCTTGACGGCAACGATCTTGTCGAGGATGTCGGACATGAGTTTCTGGTGTTCCGGTTTGCGTGAGTTCAGACGGTCGCGGAGGCCTTGACCAGTTCGGCCAGCTTGGCCTTGGCCGCGCCCGACGCGATGACACCGCGCGAGCGCTCCACGCCCGCAGCGATGGAGTCGACCACGTTGGCCGCATACAGCGCAGCGCCGGCGTTCAGCAGCACGATGTCGAGCGCCGGGCCGGCCTGATTGTCGAGCACCCCCAGCAGCATCGCCTTCGACTGCTCCGGCGTCTCCACGCGCAGCGTGCGGTTGCTCGACATCTGGAAGCCGAAGTCTTCCGGGTGCAGTTCGTACTCGCGGATCTCGCCGTCCTTCAGTTCGCCCACCATCGTGGACGCGCCGAGCGAGATCTCGTCCATGCCGTCGCGGCCATAGACCACCACCGCATGCTCCGCGCCGAGGCGCTGCAACGCGCGCACCTGGATGCCCACGAGGTCGGCGTGGAACACGCCCATCAGGATGTTCGGCGCACCCGCCGGGTTGGTCAGCGGCCCGAGGATGTTGAAGATCGTCTTGATGCCGAGCTCCTTGCGCACCGGCGCCACGTTCTTCATGGCGGGATGATGGTTCGGCGCGAACATGAAGCCGATGCCGCACTGCTCGATGGAGCGCGCGATCTGCTCCGGCTTCAGGTTGATGTTGACGCCCAGCGACTCCAGCACGTCAGCGCTGCCCGACTTGCTCGACACGCTGCGCCCGCCGTGCTTGCTGACCTTGGCGCCCGCAGCGGCCGCCACGAACATCGAGCAGGTCGAGATGTTGAAGGTGTGCGAGCCATCGCCGCCGGTGCCGACGATGTCCACCAGATGCGTGGTGTCGGTCACGGGCACCTTGGTCGACACCTCGCGCATCACCTGGGCAGCGGCGGTGATCTCGCCGATGGTCTCCTTCTTCACGCGCAGTCCGGTGATCAGCGCGGCCATCATCACGGGCGAGCACTCGCCGCTCATGATGAGCCGCACGATGTGCAGCATTTCGTCGTGGAAGACCTCGCGGTGCTCGATGGTGCGCTGCAGCGCTTCCTGGGGGGTGATCATGAAGGGTCTCCTCGAGAGTGAATCGACGGCGCGTCAACGGCCGATGCGAACGGTAGGTGCGTCGGTGAACGCGAGCTTGAGGCCGAAGCCGATGAACAGGACGCCGGCGGCACGGTCGAGCCAGTGCATGCCCTTGCGCACGGCGCCTCGGCGTGCCATCCAGCCCGCGGCCAGGGCCCAGCCGACGTTGACGGGAATGGCGTTGAGGTTGAACAGCACGCCCAGCAACACGAAGTACAGGGCCGCGTGTTCGCTGCCGGCTGCAATGAACTGCGGCACGAAGGCCAGGAAGAACAACGCGACCTTGGGGTTCAGCACATTGGTCCAGAAGCCGCCGAGAAAGATCGCCTTCAGGCTGTGATCGCCGACCGCGGTGGCCGCACCGCGGCTCTCTTCCAGCTCGGCTGGCGGTGGCGCGCGCGACAGCACCATGCGCACGCCCAGGTACAGCAGATACGCCGCGCCGATGTACTTGAGGACCGTGAACGCCGCCGCCGATGTCGCCATCAGCGTGCCCACGCCCACCGCTGCCGCGAAGATGTGCACGAAACAGCCCGTCGTGATGCCGAGCCCCGCGACGATGCCCGCGCGCGCGCCGGTCCGAAGCGAATTCGTCACCACGTACAGAACGTCGGGCCCGGGCGTGAGGTTCAGCAGCCAGCCGGCGGCGATGAAGGCGAGCAGATGCGGGAGATCGGGCATCGCGTCCTCGCAGGACTCAGGCGCTGAAGAAAGCGCGGATCGCTGCAACCGCCCGATCGACGCCGGCGGCATCGACATCGAGGTGCGTCACGAAACGCAGCCGGTAGAGCCCGGTCGCCAGAATGCCTTGCTCGTTGAGGCTTGCGATCAGCTCCGCCGAGCGCGCCTGCGCGGCACCGGTGAGGTCGACGAACACGATGTTGGTGTGCGGCGCCTCGACCTTCAGCCCTTCGATGCCTTCGAGCCCTTGTGCCAGCCTTTGCGCGAGCGCATGGTCGTCGGCCAGCCGGTCGATGTGGTGATCGAGCGCATGCGATGCGGCTGCGGCCAGCAGGCCTGACTGCCGCATTCCGCCGCCCGCCATCTTGCGGATGCGATGCGCGCGCGCGATGAACTCGCGCGAACCGACGAGCGCCGATCCGATCGGCGCGCCGAGCCCCTTGCTGAAGCACACCGACACGCTGTCGAAGCACTGCGCGATGCGGCGCGCTTCCGCGCGGATGTCGCTGCGCTTGTGCAGCGCCGCCTGCGCGGTGGCCGCATTGAAGAGCCGGGCGCCGTCGAGGTGGCGCTGCAGGCCCTTGCTCCTGGCCAGTTCGGTCGCGGCCTGCACGTAGTCGAACGGCAGCAGCTTGCCGCCCAGCGTGTTCTCCAGCGCGAGCAGGCGGGTGCGTGCGAAGTGCGCGTCGTCGGGCTTGATGGACGCCTCGATCTGCGCGAGCGGCAGCGTGCCGTCGGGTGCATGGTCGAGCGGTTGCGGCTGCACGCTGCCGAACACCGCGGCGCCGCCGCCTTCCCACCGATAGCAATGCGCCTGCTGGCCGACGATGTATTCGTCGCCGCGGCCACAGTGGGCGAGGATCGCGCACAGGTTGCTCTGCGTGCCGGTGGGCACGAACATCGCCGCCTCGAAGCCCAGCATGGCCGCGATCTTTTCCTGCAGCGCGTTCGCGCTCGGATCGGTGCCGAAGACGTCGTCGCCCAGGGGCGCCGCCATCATGGCTTCGCGCATCGCGGGCGTGGGCTGGGTGACGGTGTCGCTGCGAAGGTCGACGATGGCGGAGCGGTCGGTCATGGCTTTCAGTCCAGGAAGTTCTTGAGCATGGCGTGGCCGTGCTCGGTGAGGATCGATTCGGGGTGGAACTGCACGCCTTCGATGCGCACCTCGTGCGCATACCCGGTGTGCCGCACTCCCATGATCTCGCCGTCGTCGGTCCATGCCGTGACAGCCAATGCCTTCGGGCAGCTCTCGCGCTCGATCGAGAGCGAGTGGTAGCGGTTGACGACGAAGCGCGCCGGCAGGCCCGCGAAGACGCCCTCCTGGGTGGTCGTGATCTCGCTGGTCTTGCCGTGCATGAGTTGCTGTGCACGCACGATCCTGCCGCCGAAGGCCGCGCCGATGGCCTGGTGACCCAGGCACACGCCCAGGATGGGCAGCTTGCCCGCGAACGCCTCGATGGCCGCCACCGACACGCCGGCCTCTGCCGGCGAACACGGCCCCGGGGAGATCACGAGCCGCGCGACGCCACCGGCGATGAGCTCGCCGACCTGTGCCACCGAGATCTCGTCGTTGCGGTGCACCTGCACATCCGCACCCAGCTCGCCGAAGTACTGGACGATGTTGTAGGTGAAGCTGTCGTAGTTGTCGATCATCAGCAGTTTCATGGCTTGCTCACAATCCGGTGCACGCCCTTCACGACGGGGAACACGTTGAAGTTGATCAGCAGGCCCAGCTTGAGCCCGGACAGCCGCAGCGCGGCCAGCACCTGCGCGCGGTGCAGATCGGTCAGCACGTCGACCGCCTTGAGCTCGACGATGACCGACTGCTCGATCACGAAGCCCGCGCGGTAGACCTCGCCCAGCGAACGGCCCTTGTAGCTGGCCGTCAGCGCCACGTCGCGCGTGAAGCCGATCTCGCGCTCGGCCAGCTCGATGGCCAGCGCAGCGGCGTAGGCTCCTTCGTCGAGCCCTGTGCCGAGCACGCGCTGCACTTCCACGGCCGCGCCGATGATCTCGTGCGAGAAGTCGTTCTGGATATCGGGTGCTGTGCTCATGTTCACTCCAGGCCTTCCTCGACCAGCTCGGCCGCGCGCAGCAGCGCCCGCGCCTTGGCCTCGGTCTCCTTCCATTCCAGCTCGGGCACCGAATCCGCCACCACGCCGGCCGCAGCCTGCACATGCAGCATCTGGTCCTTCACGATCCCGGTGCGGATGGCGATGGCCACGTCCATGTCGCCCGCATAGCTGATGTAGCCGCAGGCGCCTCCATACAGACCGCGCTTGGTGGGCTCCAGCTGGTCGATGAGTTCCATCGCGTGAACCTTGGGCGCTCCGGTGAGCGTGCCGGCGGGAAACGTGGCCTTGAGCACGTCGATGGCGGTCATGCCGTCCTTCAGCGTGCCTTCGACATTGCTCACGATGTGCATCACGTGGCTGTAGCGTTCCACCGCGAAGGCCTCGGTCACCTTCACGGTGCCGGTCTTGGCGATGCGGCCGATGTCGTTGCGCGCCAGGTCGATCAGCATCACGTGCTCGGCCCGTTCCTTCGGGTCGTTGATGAGTTCCACCTCGGCCGCCTTGTCGAGCTCGATCGACGCGCCGCGCGGACGCGTGCCGGCGAGCGGGCGGATGGTGATCTTCTGCTCGCCTTCGCCCGTGTTCTCCTGGCGCACCAGGATCTCGGGCGAGGCGCCCACCACGTGGAAGTCGCCCAGGTGGTAGTAGTACATGTAGGGCGACGGATTGAGCGAGCGCAACGCGCGATACAGCGACAGCGGCGACTCGGTGTACCGCTTGCTGATGCGCTGGCCCACTTGCACCTGCATGAAGTCGCCGGCGGCGATCAGTTCCTTGGCACGCTCCACGGCCGCGAGGTAATCGGCCTTGGCGAAGCTGCGCTCCGGCGGATGCGCCTGCGTGGGCTTCACGATCGGGGCGCTCACCGAGTACTTGAGCTTCTCCTTCAGTTCGCGCAGGCGGCGCTTGCCGGTGGCATACGCCTCGGCCTGCTTCGGGTCGGCATAGACGATGAGGTAGAGCTTGCCCGACAGGTTGTCGATGACGGCCAGTTCCTCGCACTGCAGCAGCAGGATGTCGGGGCAGCCCAGCGCGTCGGGCGGGCAGCTGTTCTCGAGCTTGCGTTCGATGTGGCGGACGGTGTCGTAGCCGAAGTAGCCCGCAAGGCCGCCGCAGAAGCGCGGCAGGCCCGGTCGCAGCGCGACCTTGAAGCGCTTCTGGTACTCGGCCACGAAGTCGAGCGGATTGCCCTTTGCGGTTTCGACGACCTGGCCGTCGGTGACCACTTCGGTGACGGCCTCGGCGCCGAAGCCCGAAGCGCGAAGCAGCGTGCGGGCCGGCAGGCCGATGAAGCTGTAGCGCCCGAAGCGCTCGCCACCGACGACGGATTCGAGCAGAAAGCTGTGCTTGCCGCCGCCTTGCGAGTGGGCCAGCTTGAGGTAGAGGGAGAGGGGCGTCTCGAGGTCGGCAAAGGCCTCGGCCATCAGCGGAATGCGGTTGTAGCCCTGGGCGCTGAGGCTCTTGAATTCAAGTTCGGTGATCACGGATTCGTTCTCCAATTGCCTGCCGGCGCTCCTTCGGCCGGTGGCAAGGTCATTCACGGGTGGTCCGGCGTCGGCGTGCGTGTCGACTCGGAACCTCGGGCGCACGGCGTGCGCCGCGCAATCAAACAGTCAGCGATGTATGGCGACGCCAGGGCCAGGCTCCCCGGCTGCCTTCACCTGTTTGAATGATGTGATGAACGAACATGGAGCGCGGAGTTTAGCCCACGAAAACGCGCAGCGCGTGCAATGCGGCCGCCAACGATGTTCTTCAGGGTTCCCCCGAAGGCTCGCGCATAAAACGAAAAGATACATTCGCACGACCGTTCGCAAAATCCCCGAGGAGACATCCGTGCCCGCTCCAACGCCCCTGCCCGTGTACGCCCTTCTGGCTCGTCTGGCCCTGGTGGCCGGCCTGGCCGCCACCTTCGGCGCCTCGGCCGCGCAGGTCGACGTGGGCGGCGTCAAGCTCGAGGACCGCATGGACCTTCGCGGCACCGCGCTGCAGCTGAACGGCGCGGGCATCCGCTACAAGGCGATCTTCAAGGTCTACACCGCCGGGCTGTACGTGGGACAGAAAGTGTCGACGCCCGAAGAGGCCCTGGCCGCGCCCGGCCCGAAGCGCGTGACGATCACGATGCTGCGCGACATCGACGCCAACGAGCTCGGCAAGCTCTTCACCAAGGGCGTGGAGGACAACTCCCCCAAGAGCGAGCTGGTCAACCTCATTCCTGGGCTGCTGCGCATGGGCCAGATGTTCGCGGACCAGAAGCAGCTTAAGACCGGAGACACCTTCACCATCGACTGGCTGCCCGGCACGGGCACGCTCGTCACGGTGCGCGGGGTGCCGCAGCCCGACCCGGTGAAGGAGCCCGCCTTCTTCAATGCGCTGCTGCGCATCTGGCTCGGACCGGCCCCGGCCGACTGGAAACTGAAGGACGCGCTGCTCGGCAGGCAGTAGGACTCAGCAGTCAGCCGTCAGGCGGCCGGCGCCAGTTCGGCCAGCGAATCGACGAAGCCGTCGGCATCCACGCCGCGCACCGGCTCGCCGTGGTTGTAGCCGTAGCTCACCAGCACCACCGGGCAGCCTGCGGCTCGCGCGGCGCGCGCATCGTTGCTCGAGTCGCCGATCATCAGCGTGCGCGCGGGCGACGTGCCCAGTGCCTCGCAGGTCTTCAGCAGCGGCAACGGGTCGGGCTTCTTGCGCTCGAAGGCGTCGCCGCCGAACACCAGCTCGAAGAAGCCGTCGAGCCCCTTGGCGGCCAGCAGCGGCTTCGCGAACGAGCCGGGCTTGTTGGTGAGGCAGGCCAGCCGCAGGCCGCATGCGCGCAGCGCCTCCAGCCCCTGTGCCACGCCGGCATACACCGCGGAGTGCTGCCCGTTGATGGCGAGGTAATGGTGCTGGTAGCGCTCCCAGGCACGGTCGAACAGGGCGCGCGCACTGGCCTCGGCGCCGGCGCCCTCGGCCGGCGCCATCACGTGCACCAGCGCCGAATGGATGAGGTGTTCGGAGCCCTTGCCCACCATCACCTCGATGGCGGCGGGCGCCACGCTCGGCAGCGACAGGTCGCGCAGCATGCGGTTCAGGGCCTCGGCGAAGTCGCCGAGCGTGTCGACCATCGTGCCGTCGAGGTCGACGATGGCCGCGTCGAAGCGGGTTGGATCGAAACTGAAAGTGGTCAAGACAAGCCTTCCGGGAGATCGGTCGATTCTCCCGGAAGGCCCGGTGCGCAGTGTCAGCGGCGCGAAACGTCCACCACGGCGGCGGCGAATGCCTCTGGCGCTTCCTGCGGCAGGTTGTGCCCGATGCCGCCGCTGGCCAGGCGGTGCTCGTAGGGACCCGAGAACTTCTTCGCGTAGGCGCTGGGCTCCGGATGCGGTGCCCCGTTGGCGTCGCCTTCCATCGTGATGGTGGGCACGGTGATCACCGGCGCCTTGGCCAGTTGCGTCTCCAGGTCCTGGTACTTTGCCTCGCCCTCGGCCAGGCCCAGGCGCCAGCGGTAGTTGTGCACCGTGATCGCGACGTGGTCGGGGTTCTCGAAGGCCATGGCGCTGCGCTCGTAGGTGGCCGCGTCGAAGTTCCACTTGGGCGAGGCGAGCTGCCAGATGAGCTTGGCGAAGTCGTGGCGGTTCTTCTCGTAGCCCAGGCGGCCGCGCTCGGTGGCGAAGTAGTACTGGTACCACCACTGCAGCTCGGCCTGCGGCGGCAGCGGCACCTTGCCCGCTTCCTGGCTGCCGATGAGGTAGCCGCTGACCGACACCAGCGCCTTCACGCGCTGGGGCCACAGCGCGGCCATGATGCAGGCGGTTCGCGCGCCCCAGTCGCAGCCCGCGACGGTGGCGCTCTGGATCTTCAGCGCGTCCATCAGCGCGATGATGTCCACGGCGATGGCCGCCTGCTGGCCGTTGCGGGGGGTGTCGGCCGAGAGGAAGCGGGTGGCGCCGTAGCCGCGCAGGTACGGCACGATCACGCGGTAGCCCGCGGCGGCAAGCTGGGGTGCCACGTCGACGAACATGTGCACGTCATAGGGCCAGCCGTGCAGCAGGATGACCGGGGCGCCGTTGGCGGGACCGGCTTCGTAATAGGCCACGTTGAGCACGCCGGCATTGATCTGCTTGAGCGGCTCCAGGCGCCGCAGCGGGCCCGCCCCGCGCGCGCCGCCGGCGCCCGATCCGGACGAACCGCCGGACTGTGCGAAGGCGGGAATCACCGCGGCGAACTGCGCGGCCGCGACGCCGATGGCCGCGGTGCCGAGGAACGACCGGCGGGGCATTTGGACTGGGTCAGACATGGGAATCTCCTTGCGAATCGGGTGGGGCAGAGGTTGAAGAGGGTGATCGGTGCAGCCGTGGGCGACTGGCGGACCGGATCTTCGCGGCGGGATCGCCCGCTGGCCGGCCGTCCGTATCGCTCTGTATCCGCGCGGACTTTTTCAACAATAAATTTCGTTCGAAGGCTGTTTTCACCCGCTTGCACAAGGTTTCCGGGCTTTCATTCGCTGCGGATTCAAGATGTCGCAAACCCGCCGAAACCCGCGCCGGAAACTTTTGGTGGCCTTTTGGACACTCACATCCGGTCCCTGCCCCGCGCCAGCCGCCGGGCAGCCTTCATATCTGCATTGCCCGGCAATGCACGTTCACGAGGAACAACTCCAAATGCGTCTGACGACGAAGGGCGGCTTCGCCCTGACCGCCATGATCGATGTCGCGCTGCGCGAACAGGATGGCCCCGTGCCCCTGGCGTCGATCAGCAAGCGCCAGCACATCGCACGTTCGTCTCTCGAACTGCTTTTCAGCAAGCTGCGCCAGCATGCGCTGATCAAGGCCACGCGCGGACCGGGCGGCGGCTACACGCTGACCCGCAAGGCGTCCGAGATCACTGTGGCGGACATCCTGGCCTCGGTCGACGGCCAGGCGGCTTCCGAACCCGAGGCGGACACCGCTCCCGCCTCTGCGCGCAACAAGGACGGCACCGAGATCGGCTGCTATTCCACCGAGGCGCTCTGGGCTTCCGCCAAGCACCACGTGATGGAATTCCTGGGCTCCGTCACTCTTCAGAGCCTGGTCGACGATCAACTCGCCAAGGGCGTGCGCGTCGACGACGCCCCGGTGCGCAGGAAGGAACCCGCGCTGCGCCCCAGCGCGAGCCTGCGCCATGTGAACGCGCCGAATTCCGTGTTCGCGTGGAACGGCGTGTTCGCCAAACGCTGACCGACGCCCAGCCCCGCTCTCCGACCCGTGTTCGCCGCGCCCCGCTGGCTGCTGAGCTTCGCCCTGGCCGTCGCCCTGCTCTGCCATGGCTTCGGCGCGCTCGCGAAGGCGCAGCCGCACGGCAGTGAACCGCTGCATCTCGCGAGCGCGACCACCGCGCTGGCGACCGGCGACGCCCCGACGACGCCGCCCTCCTCGGCCTCCGAACGGCCCCATCCCGGCGAGCTGGCACCCGACCTCTCGGAGATCTGCGGCCTGCCATGCGTCGCACCGGGACACTTTGCGCCCATCGGCGCCAAGCCTGCAAACAGTGAGCGCATGCTCACCTCACGTGTGCTGCAGGTTCCCCGCAGGCCGCCCCGGCACGCAGCGCTGGCCGCCTGACGCCGGCCGCGGCGCGCGCAACCTGACTGCGCCGCGCTTCCTCTCTCTTTCCTTTTCGACGAACCACGCACCCGTGCGTGCCGATTGACGGCGCGCGGGTGCGCCAATCACTTCGCACCCTCTTCGCCATGATCGAAATCACCTGGTCTCTTCTCGGCTTCGCCCTGCTGCTCCTGTACCTCGCCTGGCGCGAACGCGTCGCCACCAACCACCGCGATGCGCGCCTGCTTGCCGGCGCCGCCACCGTCGCCGGCCTTGCGGGCGCCGCGGGCGCGGTCGTCGGGGTGCTCTGAAGCAGCCCCGGCCGCCGCTTCAACGCAGCGTGGCGTGCGGATGCAGCGGATGCGCCAGCGTGTCCGCGATCAGCCGCAACGCCTGGTCGCATTGCTCGCGCGACATCGGCCCGCCCAGGCAGATGCGCACGGCATCGGGCGGGTCGCCGTCGGTCGAGAACGCGGCGCTCGCCACCACGCCCACGTTCTGGGCGCGCAGGTAGGACGCGAATTCCACCGGGCTCCAGCCCGGCGTGAGCGGCAGCCAGGCATGAAAGCCCTCGGGATGCGCCTGCAGGCCGCGGTCGCCCAGGTAACGCTGCGCGAGCGCCTGGCGTGCCGTCGATTCGGCCCGCACGGCCTGCAGCATCTCCTCGGTGGTGCCGTCCTCCACCCACAACGTGGTCAGCGCATTGGTGATCGGCGACGCCATCACCGTGGTCGCGCGCATCGCCCCTGCCAGCCGCTGCGACTGCACCACCGTGGGCGAGCACACGTACGCACTGCGCAGCCCTGCGCCGAAGCATTTCGAGAATCCGCTCACGTAGTAGGTCAGCCCCGGCGCCAGCGTGGCCAGTGAAGCCGGCGTCTGGCGCGGCAGCATGCCGTAGGCATCGTCCTCGATGATCGGCACCGCATAGCGCAGCGCCACATCGGCCAGCGCCTCGCGGCGCGCGCGCGAGACGGTGGCCGCCGTCGGATTCAGCAGCGTCGGATTGCAATACAGCGCCTTGGGCTTGAGCGTCCTGCAGGCGTGCTCGAAGGCATCGGCGATGGGCCCGTCGTCGTCCATCTGCAGCGCGTGCAGTTGCACGCCCAGCTGCGCCGCGATGGCCTTCACGCCGGGGTAGGTGAGCGACTCCACGCACACCAGCTCGCCGGGCCGTGCCAGTTGCGAGAACAGCGCGGTCAGCACGCCGTGGATGCCCGGGCACACCAGGATGCGGTCGATGCCGGCGTCGGGCACGAAGGGCCGCAGCCAGTGCATGGCGGCGGCGCGGTCGTGCGCGGTGCCGCCGAAGTCCTGGTAGCGCAGCAAGTCGTGGAAGTCGGCCTGCGCGAAGGCGCGGCTGGCGCTGTCGTGCAGCCGCGCCATCAGGTGCTCGTCGTCGGGCTCGGGCGGCATGTTCATCGTCATCTCGGCGCCGCTGCCGCCGCGCAACCGCAGGCTGGGGCTGCCCGAGCGGATGAATGTGCCGGTGCCCGCGCGCGAGTCGATCAGCCCGCGCTTGCGCGCTTCCGCATAGCCGCGCGCCACTGTCGTGTAGTTCAGCGCGAGATCGGCGGCCAGCTCGCGCAGCGTGGGCAGGCGGTCGCGCACGCCCAGGCGTCCGGTTTTGATGTCGTCGGCGATCAGGTCGGCCAGCAGCAGGTAGGCCGGCTTGGCGGTGCTGCGCAGCTGCTTGCGCCAGTGGGCGGTGATCGTGGTCATGGGGCACTCCGGGCGAAGTTGATCGCATCCATTGATTGCATCGGGCCGCCAATCAACACGCAGGAATCGCGCCTGTGCCAAGGCTTCCCGATGCTTCGATCAGGTGCGGCCGGCCCCGTTGATCGGGTGCATTGATCGCATGCCGCCTGCGTCGTCGCGGTGCAGAACCGGCCGGTTGACCGCCCCGCCGATCCGCCTTTGCGAGCAGCAGAAAAAAATTTCGTGCCACGCGGCCCGCGCCGCTGCGCATTGATCGCGACTTGATCGCACGCACACCGGCCGGCGCTGGCACATCGCCTGCGAAGAGGAAGGCACGCAACACCCTGCGTGCCCATCACCCAACCGGAGTACCCCATGCCCAAAGTCACCCGCCCCCGCAACGAGAAAGGCGAGTTCCTCGTCGACTACGAAGAGAAGGTGTTCGAAGACGTCAAGGCCGAGCCCGGCGAGAAGGCGCTCGTCACCTTCCACACCGTGGCCTTCGAAGGCTCGATCGGCTTCGTCAACCTGCTGCAGGCCACCCGACTGCGCCGCAAGGGCTACGAGACCTCGGTGCTGCTGTACGGCCCCGGCGTGACGCTGGGCGTGCAGCGCGGCTTTCCCACGCTGGGCGACGAGGCCTTTCCGGGACACCAGAACTTCAACAAGCAGATCGTCAAGTTCATGGAAGAAGGCGGCAAGGTGTATGCCTGCCGCTTCGCGCTGCAGGCGCTGTACGGCCACGGCGAGGGCGCGCTCATCGAAGGCATCACGCCGATCAACCCGCTCGACGTGCTGGACCTCGTGCTGCTGCACAAGAAGGCCGGCGCCGTGATCCTCGATACCTGGACCCTCTGAGCATGCACGCCCCCAGGCTTCGCGCACTTCGTGTCGCTTCGCCACCCCCCTGGCCGGGGGCAACACCGGCAGCCCGGCAGAGCCGGTTCTGCGGTGTTCCCCGAATTGGCTTCGCCTCGCTCGCCGCTGCGCACAGGAGGGGGTCATGAATGCATCGCCGAGCCGCACCGTTCGAGCCGCGGCGATCCAGATCGCGCCCGACTTCGAGCGCCCCGACGGCACGCTCGACCGGGTGTGCAGCGCGATCGACGAGGCCGCGGCCAGGGGCGCGCAGATCGCGGTCTTTCCCGAGACCTTCGTGCCCTACTACCCCTACTTCAGCTTCGTGCTGCCGCCGATGCTGCAGGGCGCGCCGCACCTGAAGCTGGCCGAGCGCGCGGTGGTCGTGCCCGGCCCGGTCACGCAGGCAGTGGCCGAGCGGGCACGCGCACGCAGCATGGTGGTGGTGCTCGGCGTGAACGAGCGCGACCACGGCAGCCTCTACAACACGCAACTGGTGTTCGACGCCGACGGCACGCTCGCGCTCAAGCGCCGCAAGATCACGCCCACGTACCACGAGCGCATGGTCTGGGGCATGGGCGACGGCGCCGGCCTGAAGGTGGTGGACACGGCCGTCGGCCGCGTCGGCGCGCTGGCCTGCTGGGAGCACTACAACCCGCTCGCGCGCTATGCCCTCATGGCACAGCACGAAGAGATTCATTGTGCGCAGTTCCCCGGCTCGCTGGTGGGGCCGGTCTTTGCGGAACAGATGGAAGTCACCATCCGCCACCACGCGCTGGAGTCGGGCTGCTTCGTGGTCAATGCCACCGGCTGGCTCACCGACGAGCAGATCCGCTCGGTCACGCCCGATGCGCAGCTGCAGAAGGCGCTGCGCGGCGGCTGCCACACCGCCATCGTCTCGCCCGAGGGCAAGCATCTCGCGCCGCCGCTCACCGAGGGCGAAGGCATGGTGGTCGCCGACCTCGACATGGCACTCATCGCCAAGCGCAAGCGAATGATGGATTCGGTCGGCCACTACGCGAGGCCCGAGCTGCTGTCGCTCGCCATCAACGACCGGCCGGCGCAGACCACCGTGCCGATGCACCCCACGCAACCCTTCGCCTCCAGGAGCCCCGAACATGAGCACGACGACACGCATCCACAGCCGGCAACTGATGACCGAGCTCCAGTCCTTCGGGTTGCGGCTGGTTGACCCTTCCGCAGGCGTCGCCAGCCGGCGCGGCGGCGCGGGCCCGTCGGACCACAAGGCCGTCACGGTGGACGGCCACACGATCATGGTGCCGGTTCACACCTCCACCGCGTGGCACTCGCCCTTCACCGCCGAGGCGCCCGACGCCAGCGGCATGAGCCGCGTGATGCGCGGCAGCATCCCCATCGCGAGCATCAGCTTTCCGAAGCAGCCGCGCTTCTATGCGATGCAGACCTTCGACGGCGTTCCCTATTCGCACATCGCCACGCTGCACGGCAGCGATGTGCTCGCCACCACCGTGCTGCAGACCTGCATCCGCTACGAGAGCCGCAGGAAGAGCTGCAAGTTCTGCGCGATCGGCCAGTCGCTCGCGGCCGGTCGTACCGTGGCGCGCAAGACGCCCGAGCAGCTCGCCGAAGTGGCGCGCGCCGCCGTGCTGCTCGACGGCGTGAAGCACATGGTCATGACCACCGGCACGCCCAACGCCACCGACCGCGGCGCGGCCATCCTCTGCGAGAGCGCCTTCGCCATCAAGGCGGCGGTCGACATCCCCATCCAGGGCCAGTGCGAGCCGCCCGACGACGACCAGTGGTTCCACCGCATGAAGGCCGCGGGCATCGACACGCTGGGCATGCACCTGGAAGTGGTCACGCCGGACGTGCGCGAACGCATCATGCCGGGCAAGGCCGGCGTGCCCGTCTCGCGCTACATGAGCGCCTTCGAGGCGGCCGTGGGCGTGTTCGGGCGCGGGCAGGTCAGCACCTACATCCTGGCCGGGCTGGGCGACACGCGCGAGGCCATCCTCGACACCTGCGACCAGCTGCTCGCGCGCGGCGTGTACCCGTTCGTGGTGCCCTTCGTGCCGATCAGCGGCACGCCGCTCGAGGACCACCCCGCGCCCTCGCCCGAGTTCATGAAGTCGCTGCTCGCACCGCTGGGCGAGCGCGTGGTGGCGGCCGGCCTGCGCTCGGCCGACATCAAGGCCGGCTGCGGCAAGTGCGGCGCCTGCTCGTCGCTGTCCATCTACGAAAGCTGACCATGCTGTGCATCGACGACCTCTGCGAAATGGCGGATCACTACGCGCCCGTCGAGTACCTGGTGCGCGAAGCCGCGCAGCAATGGGAGCTCGACGAAGCCATGGCGTTGCGCCGCGCGGTGTTCTGCATCGAGCAGGGCATCTTCGCGCGCGACGACCGTGATGCCATCGACGGCCATGCAAGGCTGCTGGTGGCCATGTCGTGCAACGCCGGCATGCCGGAGCAGGTGGTGGGCACGGTGCGCATCCATCGCAGCGACGTGCCGGGCGAATGGTGGGGGTCGCGCCTGGCCGTGCACCCCGCGTTCCGCAGCCAGGGCCACCTGGGCGCCACGCTGATCCGGCTGGCCGTTTCGCGCGCCCACGCGCTGGGCTGCGACACCTTCCTGGCACAGGTGCAGATGCAGAACGTGCCGCTGTTCAGGAAGCTCGGGTGGCGGATGCTCGAGGAAACCAGCGTGCATGGCCGGCCGCACGCGCGCATGCAGGCCGACCTCGGCTGGTACGCGCCCTGCCACGATCCGGTGAGCGGCTTCGTCACGCGCGCGAAGGTGGTGGCGGCATGACAGGGACCACCGACGTCCATGCCGTTGCCGAAGCGCTGCGCGCCACGCGCGGCTTCGCCCACAAACGAGACATCAGCGACGTGGTGTCCGCGCTCGGCCGGTCGCTGCCCGGCGGCCACGCCGCGCTGGCGCAGGCAGTGCCCATCGGCGACGACTGCGCCGCCATTCCCGACGGCCACGGCGGCTACCTGCTGTTCGCCATTGAAGGACTGGTGGAAGACTTCATCGTTCGCATGCCATGGTTCGCAGGCTACTGCGGCGTGATGGTCAACGTGAGCGACATCTACGCCATGGGCGGGCGCCCCACCGCCGTGGTCGATGCGCTGTGGAGCACGGGCATGAGCGCCGCCCGGCCGCCCGAAGGCGCTCGCACCGCCGCCGAAGGCGGAGGTTTTTCAATGTTCCCGGCTGACGACGTACTGCGCGGCCTCGCCGAGGCCGCCGTGCGCTACGGCGTGCCCATCGTCGGCGGGCACAGCAACAACCGGAGCGACCGGCCGCAACTCGCGGTCGCGATCCTTGGCCACGCGCGCAAACTGCTCACCAGCTTCGACGCCAGGCCGGGCGACCTGCTGGTGATGGCCGCCGACCTGCGCGGCGAATACCAGGAGCCCTTTCCGTACTGGAACGCCTCGACCAGCGCGCCCGCCTCGCGACTGCGCGCTGACCTCGAAGTGCTGCCCCTGCTGGCCGAAGACGGCCTGTGCCGCGCGGGCAAGGACATCAGCATGGCCGGCGCCGTGGGCACCGCCATGATGCTGCTCGAATGCTCGGGTGTGGGCGCGCGCATCGATCTCGACGCGCTGCCGAGGCCCGACGGCGTGCCGCTGATGCGCTGGCTGTCGTCCTTCCCCAGCTACGGCTTCGTGCTCAGCGTGGCGCCGGCTCAGGTGGCCGCCGTGCTGGCGCGCTTCGTCGCGCGGGACATCGCCTGCGGCGTGATCGGCGAGGTGGACGCCACGCGCCAGGTGCGCCTGCGTGCCGCCGGCGAGGAAGCGCTGCTGTGGGACTTCGGCAGCGACACCTTCATCCAGCCGCCGGCCCTGGTGGCCGGGGAGGCCTTGCCATGCCGGTGACCCACTTCCACACGCGCTGGCCCGATGGCAGCGAGACCCGCTGCTACTCGCCCTCCAGCGTGGTGCGCGACTACCTCGAGCCCGGACGGCGCTATGCGCTCCACGACTTCATGCAGCGCACGCGCGAGGCCCTGGGCATGGCCTCGGAGCGCGTGCGCGCCAAGTACGGCTTCGCCTGTTCGCAGGCGATGGACCAGCTCGCCGAGATCGAGCACATCGCCGCGCGCTTTGCCGCGGCGCCCGGCGAACCCGCCCCCGAAGTCACCGTCGTCGCCTTCGACTGACATCCCGCATCCAGACAGAGAAAGAAGCACCCCTATGTCATACCCCTACGGCGGACGCAGCCACTACAGCGTCGTCATCGTCGGCGGCGGCCAGGCCGGCCTGTCGCTGAGCCACTGCCTGCAGCAGCGCGGCATCGACCACCTGGTGATCGAGAAGCGCAGCCTCGTGCACACCTGGCGCACGCAGCGCTGGGACTCGTTCTGCCTGGTCACGCCCAACTGGCAGTGCCAGCTCCCCGGCTGGGGCTACACCGGCGCCGATCCGCACGGCTTCATGGTCAAGGAACAGATCAACGAATGGCTCGCGGGCTTCGTGCAGCACGTGAATGCGCCGGCCATCGAGGGCGTGACCGTGGAGCGCGTCTCGCGCGTTCCCGCCGCGGGCGAGCGCGACCGCTTCTGCGTGCAGACGGATGTCGGCATCTACACCGCCGACCAGGTGGTGGTGGCCTCGGGCGGCTACCACCGCCCCATCGTGCCGCGCCTGGCCGAGAAGCTGCCGGCGCACGTGGCGCAGTTCCACTCGGCGCAGTACCGCAACCCCGCGCAGTTGCCCGAAGGCCCGGTGCTGGTCGTCGGCTGCGGCCAGTCGGGTGCGCAGATCGCCGAAGACCTGCACCTGGCCGGCCGCAAGGTGCACCTGGCCACCGGCAACGCGCCGCGCTGCGCGCGCTTCTACCGGGGGCGCGAGGTGGTCGACTGGCTGGCCGACATGAAGTACTACGACATGCCCGTCACCGAGCATCCGCTGCGCGAAGGCGTGCGCGACAACACCAACCACTACGTGACCGGCCGCGACGGCGGACGCGACATCGACCTGCGGCGCTTCGCGCTCGAAGGCATGGAGCTCTACGGCCTGCTGAGCGGCTTCGACGAGGGCCACTTCGAGCTGCAGCCCAACCTGCGCGACAACCTCGACCAGGCCGACGCCACCTACAACCGCATCAACGCGTCGATCGACAGGCACATCGCGGCCCTCGGCATCGAGGCGCCGCCGCCCTCGGTCTACACACCGGTGTGGGAACCGGCGCAGGAGCGCACGCGGCTCGACCTCGCCGCCGCCGGCATCGCCAGCGTGGTGTGGTGCATCGGCTTCTCGCCGGACTTCGCGTGGGTCGATGCGCCGGTGTTCAACGGGCGCGGCGCGCCGGTGCACCTGCGCGGCGTGACGAACGAGCCGGGCCTCTACTTCCTGGGCCTGCCATGGCTGCACACCTGGGGGTCGGGGCGCTTCTCTGGCGTGGCGCGCGACGCGGAGTTTCTGGCACAAGCCATCGCGCAGAAGAAGAAGGAGGGAGCGCGCAACACCGCCGATGGCGAAGCGGCCGAAGCGTTGCAGGTCCTGCGCGCCGCCTGACCACGGCAAGCGCGGCAGGCCTCCTCAGGCCTGCGCTTCGGTCAGCGCCTGCGCCGCCACCACCGCCTCGGTGCGGTTGCGCACGTTGAGCGCCCGGAAGATCGCGGCAAGGTGAATCTTCACGGTGCCTTCGCTGATGCCCAGGCTGCGCCCGATCAGCTTGTTGGGCTTGCCCTGCGACAGCAGCTGCAGCACCTCGACCTGGCGCTCGGTCAGCACGCTGCGCAGGTGCTCCAGCGTCTGGGTGCCGCCGGCGCCGCTGCCGTTGCCGCCGCGCGCGAACGCCTCGGGTGCCGCCTGCGGCGACACGCCCGCCACGATGCCCGGCGGCAGCGCGGTGAGCATCATCGGCGGCACATACACGCCGCCGGCCAGCACCAGCCGCACGGCCGAGAGCATCACGTCGGGGGAATAGGCCTTGGGAATGAAGCCCAGCACGCCGCGCTCGAGCGCGCTGCGCATGATGGCGGGGTCTTCGTAGCCCGACAGCACGATGACCGGCACGGCCGGATGGCGGCGGCGGATGTCGTCGATGTGGGCCTGCCCGTCGGCGCCGGGCATGTTGAGGTCGATCAGGGCCAGGTCGAGATCGTCGGTCGCCCCGGCCAGCAATTCGTCGACGCTCATCGCCAGTACGAATTCGATGCCAGGCTCCAGCTCCGACAACTTGGCTTTGACCGCCTCGATGACGAGCCGGTGGTCGTCGGCGATCAGGATTTTCATGGCATTTCCCCGTGTCCCAGCATGCAGAGATCTTTGCAGACGCTGAAGATACCGGCGAAAGCCCGGCACAGCAAGGCCGGCGGCCCCACCAACGGCATAGACCCCAAGCGGTATGGCGCACGCGCGGCCTCGTTTGAAACAATGAACGCCCACTCGAAGGAACCGGGGACATGGGCATGTGCCATCGCTGCAGACGCCGGTGCAAGGCATCCTTCGCCACCCACGACTGAGCGGGCCCGCCCATGGCCCGCCTTTTCGACTGCTTTTCCGCCCTCGTCTCGTTCGGCCTGGCGCTGGACGCGTCGATCGCGGCCGGCGCGCCGATGCGTCCGCACGAGGCGGCCCAGCATGAAGCACGCCGGCTGATCGATCACGCGCGCGCCGCCGCCGACGCCGCAGGCACGCCCGCCGCGCAGGTGGAATCCGCGGCTTTCGCCATGGTGGCCTGGATCGACGAGATCCTGGCGCGCCACCCCGGCGCCAACGGCACCGCGCCGCTGCAGGTGCAGCTCTTCAACTCCAACAACGCGCACAGCGAGTTCTTCCATCACCTCTCGGCCCTGGGCTCCGGCGACGACGACGTGCGCGAGGTCTACTGGCATGCGATGGCGCTCGGGTTCAAGGGCCAGTACTACTTCGAGGAAGGCGACCAGGGCGAGCTCGGCAAGCTGAAGGACCTGCACGGCCAGCAGCTGCGCACGCGCCTGATGGCCGCTGCAAGCCTCGCGCAGGAACGCATCACGCCGCAACCCTACGGCGTGGCCGACCCGCGCGGCCCCAACGACACGCGCCGGCGCGACCGCACGCTGCTGCGCAGCAGCGCCGCGCTCGCGCTGATGCTGCCGCTGCTCTACCTGCTGTGGCTGTGGTCGACCGGGCCGCCCGCCATGCCCACCGGCCTGAGCCAGCGCGTGGAGCAGCACCTGCAGAGCTTCGCTTGCGCCGACCTCACCGTCACGGTGGAGCCGGACGGTCGCACGCGCGTGGGGGGCTTCGTCTCGCAGCCCGGCGACCTGCCGCGCGTCGAGGCGGAAGTGAGCGCCATGCCCGGCGTGCGCGCGCCGCAGTTCGACATCGGCCTGCGCGTGTGGCCGCACTGCGAGGTGTTCTCCATCCTCAAGCCCTACCAGGTGCGCAATGTCGAGAAGGCCTACGGCCTCGACGTGGAAGCGCCCTCGGCGGTCGACGGCAAGCTGCGCGAGGGCGACAGCGTGCGCGTGCAGGTGGTGGCGCCGCGCCACGACAGCTACATCTGGGTCGACTACTACACGGTCGACGGCTCGGTGATGCACCTCAACCCGGGCCATGCGCCGCTGGCGCTGCGCGCCGGCCAGACGCTGGAACTGGGGCGCGACATCCCGTCGAGCTGGCTCGTCAGCCCGCCCTTCGGCAGCGTGCTGGTCACGGTGCTGTCGGCGCCGATGCCGTTCAGCGAGACCTCCGACCGGCCACCGTTCGAACTCGCATCGGCCTACATGCTGCGGCTTCGCGAAGCGCTCGCGGCCAGCAAGAACAGCGAGCGGCTGATTGCCGACTTCGTCTTCCTCGAGACCGTCCCGCGCTGACATGAACGCCCTGCTCTCCCCCGCCCTCCGCTTCTGGCTGCTGCTGTCGCTGTGCCTGCTCGGCTTCGGCCTGCTGTACGCGGTGGTGCGCGATGCCGGCTGCGGCGCGCGCAGGCGCGGCCTGATGCGGCGCATCGCGGCACTCGGAACGCCGGCCGCCGAGGCGGACCAGCTCGCGGTCGACGCGCTGCGCGAGGGCATGTCGCAGGCGCAGCAGGCCCTGCGTCGCAGCCAGCGCTCGAAGGCCGCGGCACCGGTGCCGTGGTTCCTGTTCTTCGGAAGCAAGGACGCCGGTGTGCCGGCGCTGCTGGCCGCCGCGCGCGGCGAACGCGCACCGGCCGGCGGCGACGGCATGGCCCGCCTTGCCACCGGCGATCCGTTCGGCGGCGCATGGTGGCACTGGTGGCTCACCGGCACGACCGTGGCGGTGGAAACCCATCCGGGCCTGGCGGGCGACACCGGCGGCACGCCGGCGATGCGCGGCCTGTGGCTGCAGTCGCTGCTCGCACTGGCAGAGCGGCGCGACCGCCTGCCCCTCAACGGCCTCGTGGTGTGCGTGGGCGTGCGCGAGCTGCTGCACGACGATGCGACCGAACTCAGGCCGCGGGCCGCGCGCCTGCGCCAGCTCATCGACGAGACCGGCGATACGCTGCGGCTGCAGATGCCCACCTACCTGCTGGTGACCGGCCTGGAGCAGCTCACCGGCTATGCGGCACTGCGTGCGGCGCTGCCGGACCAGGTGCTCAAGCAGGCCATCGGCCACCGCTTGACGGACCCGTCGGCCTTCATCGACACACCGGCCACCGAGCGCTTCGATGCGGTGTTCGACCCCATCGCGCAGCAGCTGCACCGGCTGCGCATGGCCCTGCTGCGCGAAGGACCCGATGCGGCCGGGCGCCTGGCGGTCCATTCGTTCGTGGAGGAAGTGCGTGCGCTGCAGCCGGGCCTGCGGCAGTTCGCCGAGGTGCTGTTCGAAAGCCACGGCAGGGGCACGCGCATGCCGCGATGGCGCGGCCTGTACCTCACCGCTTCCGCGTCTCAGGATGGGCGCCATGTCGAAGGCGCCTTCGTCGACGACCTGTTCACGCGCTTCCTGCCGGCCGACCAGCCGCTGGTGCGGCCGGGCCGTCCATCGTCGAACGGGCCGCCCGCGCTGCAGTGAGCCCCCGCGTTGCGCTACTTGCTGTCGATGCGGATCTGCCGCGCGCCGAAGTTCACGTCGAACGTGTGCGCCTTGCCGGTGGTGACCGGCCGTACCTCGCGCCAGCGCGCGCGGTCGAGGTCGCGAAACGCTGCCATCACGCCGATGGCCTTCGCGTCGGGCGGCAGGTTGAACTCGAGCCGCTTGCTCTCGCCGGGACGCAGCAGCACCTCTTCGCGCTGCACGAGTTCGGCGCCGAGCGTGGCCTGGTCCTTCTCGAACAGCGAGAAGAAGTCGGCGCCTTCGAACGGGCCCGGCGACTTCAGCGCATACACGCGCACCGTGAGCGGCGATGCGCGTCCGCGTGCGTCGGGGTTGGCGTCGGCGCCGGCCACGAGATTGACCGACGCCGTGGTGACCACCGGCTTGGCCGCGCACCCCGTGAACAGAAGACCCGCTGCAGCAAGGCCAAGGACGGTGAAGCGGCGCCGCGTCGCTTCGGCAGCAGGGCCTTCATCGGCGACGTTGCAGGAGGCTTCATAGGACGAATGGTGTGTACCCAGCGTGCGCATGCTATTCCCTTCGTTGCATTGACCGGTTCAGGTGCTTCTTTGATTATCACCAGCCAACTCGAACAGGCAACATGCTGACCAACGAACTTGCAGCCACATTGCTCGCGCCCATCGGCGAGGCCTCGCCATGCGGCGACGATCTCGAATACGACGCGGACTTCATGGCCCTGGTCGCAGCAGCGCAAGGCAAGCCCGAGCAGCAGTTCGGCGACACCGTGATCCCCGCGGTCGAGCCCGAGTGGCGCGAAGTGGGCGAGCAGGCGGAGTCGATCCTTCGCCGCAGCAAGGACGTGCGCGCCGCCGTGCTGCTGCTGCGCGCATCGGCACGCACGCAGGGCGTGGCCGGCTTCGCCGCCGGCATGCAGCTGCTCAACGGACTGCTCGACACTTTCTGGGAGGGCATACATCCAAAGCTGGATGCCGACGACGACAACGACCCGACGATGCGCCTCAACGCGCTCGCGCCGCTCACCGACGAGACGATGGGCCTGCGCGACCTGTACGAGGCGCAGGTCGGCATCGCGCGCGGCGTGGGAGCCATCCGCGTGCGCGACATCGCCATCGCGCACAACACGCTCACCGCCGTCGGCGGCGAGCCCACCTATTCGATCGCGCAGGTGCAGGGCGGCCTCGAGGCGATCCGGGACGAGCGGCCCGAGTCCATCCAGGCGGCAGTGGAACTGCTCGCGCTGATCGACGGGTTGCACAGGCTCATCGTCGATCGCACCGGCCGCGCCGATGCCGTCGATCTCGATCCGCTGCGCGCCATCGGCCGCGTGCTCCACAAGGCCTGCGCATCGGCCGGCGGCTCGCCCGCCGATGCGGACGAAGCTGCAGGCGACGCCGGCGCCGACGTGCAGTCCGCAGGCGCTGCGGCCGCGCGCCCCGCCGCGATGCGCGGCGAGATCCAGAACCGGCAGGACGCCGTGCAGATGCTCGACCGCGTGATCCGCTATCTCGAGCAGGCCGAGCCCGGCAACCCCGCGCCGCTGCTGATCGAGCGCGCCAAGAAGCTCATCGGCGTGAGCTTCCTCGAGATCATGGCCAACCTCGCGCCCAACGCGATGGACACGATCGAGACGGTCACGGGCAGACGCCCGTCCGACTGAGTCCACCCCTTCCAGACACCTGTCCCCTTTCACCCCCGCAAGGAGCATCTCCATGGCCAAGAGCAGTCAGAAATTCATCGCCCGCAACCGGGCGCCCCGGGTCCAGATCGAGTACGACGTGGAGCTGTACGGTGCCGAGAAGAAGGTGCAGCTGCCCTTCGTGACGGGCGTGCTGGCCGACCTCTCGGGCAAGCCGGCCGATCCGCTCGCGCCGGTGGCCGACCGCAAGTTCCTGGAGATCGACGTCGACAACTTCGACTCGCGCATGAAGGCCATGAAGCCGCGTGCGGCGTTCGCGGTGGAGAACTCGCTCACCGGCGAAGGCGACCTGAAGGTCGAGCTCACCTTCGAGAACATGGACGACTTCTCGCCCGCCGCCGTGGCCCGCAAGGTGGGCGCGCTCAACAAGCTGCTCGAGGCGCGCACCCAGCTGTCGAACCTGGTGACCTACATGGACGGCAAGGGCGGCGCCGAGGAGCTGCTGGCCAAGGTGCTGGAAGACCCGGCCCTGCTGCAGACGCTCGCCGCGAGCAAGAAGCCCGAAGACGGCGGCACGCCGGCTGCCTGAGCGCCGCCAACCCATTCGCCAGAACCACCGGTACACGAGGAGTAACCACCATGGCCGAAGCACTCGAACAGAGCGCGCTGAAAGATGTCGCGTACGCGGGCAGCGACTTTTCGTCGCTGCTGCAGAAGGAATTCAAGCCGCGCAGCGACGAAGCCAAGAGCGCCGTCGAAGCCGCCGTGCTCACGCTGGCGCAGCAGGCGCTGAGCAACAGCACCGTCATCGGCAAGGACGTCACCAAGTCGATCCAGGCCATGATCGCCGCGATCGACGCCAAGCTCACCGACCAGGTCAACAAGATCATCCACCACCCCGACTACCAGAAGCTCGAGAGTGCATGGCGCGGCCTGCACTACATGGTGAACAACACCGAGACCGACGAGCACCTGAAGATCCGCGTGATGGACATCTCCAAGCAGGAGCTGGCCAAGAGCCTGAAGAAGTTCAAGGGCGCGGCCTGGGACCAGAGCCCGATGTTCAAGAAGATCTACGAGCAGGAGTACGGCCAGTTCGGCGGCGAGCCCTTCGGCGCGCTGGTGGGCGACTACCACTTCGACCAGAGCCCGCCCGACGTGGAGCTGCTCGGCGAGATGGCCAAGATCGCGGCCTCCGCGCATGCGCCCTTCATCACCGGCGCAAGCCCGAACCTGATGCAGATGGAGTCGTGGCAGGAACTCGCCAACCCGCGCGACCTGACCAAGATCTTCCTCACGCCCGAGTACGCCGCATGGCGTTCGCTGCGCGAATCGGACGATGCCAAGTACCTCGGGCTGTGCATGCCGCGCTTCCTGGCGCGCACGCCCTATGGCGCCAACACCAACCCGGTGGAGGAGTTCGACTTCGAGGAGGACACCGCCGGCGCCGACCACGGCAAGTACGCCTGGGCCAACGCGGCCTACGCCATGGCCACCAACATCAACCGCTCGTACAAGCTGTACGGGTGGGGATCGCGCATCCGCGGGATCGAGTCGGGCGGCGCGGTCGAGAACCTGCCGCTGCACACCTTCCCGAGCGACGACGGCGGCGTGGACCAGAAGTGCCCCACCGAGATCGCCATCAGCGACCGGCGCGAGGCCGAGCTGTCGAAGGCCGGGCTGCTGTCGCTCATCCACCGCAAGAACTCCGACTTCGCGGCCTTCATCGGCGCGCAGTCGCTGCACAAGCCGGCCGAGTACGACGACCCCGACGCCACGGCCAACGCCAACCTGGCGGCGCGCCTGCCCTACCTGTTCGCCTGCAACCGCTTCGCGCACTACCTCAAGTGCATCGTGCGCGACAAGATCGGCAGCTTCAAGGAGCGCGAGGAAATGCAGCGCTGGCTCAACAAGTGGATCATGAACTACGTGGACGGCGACCCCGTCAACTCGTCGGAGACCACCAAGGCGCAGAAGCCGCTGGCCGCCGCCGAGGTGGTGGTGGAAGAGGTCGAGGGCAACCCCGGCTACTACACCTCCAAGTTCTTCCTGCGCCCGCACTACCAGCTCGAAGGCCTCACGGTCTCGCTGCGGCTGGTGTCGAAGCTGCCGTCGGCCAAGGGCGGCAAGTAGGCGAAATTTTTTCCGAAGAACCGCCACGAAGACTTTGAAACCCGCGTGGCCTCTTCGTTCTAGAGACAGCCGGCGACAGGACGTCGCCCGGCACCCACAGGCAAGAGTCCGGGGAGGCCCGGAGCGCTTTTTCAACCACCCGGCCGCATCGCAAGGCCACTCAGGAGAAAGAACATGATCGACTGCCATTTCAAGATCGACGGCGTCAAGGGCGAAGCCGTGCACAAGGACCACAAGGAAGAGATCGAGCTCATGAGCTGGAGCTGGAACGTGCACAACGCCACCTGCACGGTCGGCGGCGGCTCGTCGGTCGGCAAGGGCTCGCCCGGCATGGTCACCCTGACCAAGAAGTTCGACAGTGCCTCGCCCACGCTCGCCAAGGCCTGCGCCAACGGCAAGCACTTCGACAAGGCCACGCTCGTGATGGCCAAGTCGGGCGAAGGCCAGCAGACCTTCATGACCGTCACCTTCAAGGAAGTGCGCATCGCCGACTTCAACGTGAGCGCGGCGCAGGGCGGCGAAGTGCACGAGAGCGTGGCCGTCTCGTACGGCGACATCGAGTTCGCCTACAAGCCGCAGAAGGCCGACGGCACGATGGGCGGCGACATCAAGTTCGGCTGGGACACGCGCACCACCGAGACGCGCTGAGCGCGCAAGGCATCGCCGGCGGCACCAGCCCCGGCGGTGCGCTTCCTCTCCTTCGGGCACCTGCGCGGTGGTCCCGTTGTCCGGTGACGAGGCCGCCCAGGCCGCCGAGGTTGAAATGGCTACGACACCCCCCATCAAGACGCGCCTGGAGTCGCCCGAGCTCACGAGCCAGCAGCCGGCCGCCGTGCAGCAGCGCCTGAGCCTGTGCCTGGCATCGGACGCGCACAACATCCGCCCCCGCACCGGAGGCGATCATGTCAAGGCGATCCAGGAGGCGCTCGAGGCCATCCGCAAGCGCATGCCCGGCATCGGCCTCGAAGAGATCACCGACGCGCGCGGCACCTTCGGCCCCTCCACCGAGAAGGCGGTGGGCAAGTACAAGGCGCACTTCGGCATCGTGCGCCCGGGGCAGCCGCTGGACACCATCGTGGGCCGCGGCACCATCACCCAGATGGACGAGCACCTGAAATCGCCCGCGCCGCAGCCGGCGCCGGCCGCGGTGAAGTTCGTCTGCGGGCCCGACGTGACCGACCAGGTCGCCGCCACCTGGATGAAGATCCAGAGCGACTTCCGCGCACTGAACCGCGACCAGAAGGTCAAGGCCTGCAACACCATCCTGATTCCGGTGCAGATGCCCGACAACCCGTTCGAAGGCGGCATCCCGCTCGACCTGGATTCGCTCAAGCAGAAGGCGCAGATGTTCGCCGACATCAACGGCTGGGACACGCTGCCGCTGTTCCAGGGCGCATCGGCCTGGCTGCGCTCGCCGCCGGTGTACGACCCGGCGCTGAAAGGGCCGTGCGCCACGCCGTCCTCGGACACGCTTCCCGGCGCCGATCAGGCGAACCCCTTCGACCCGCTGCACGAGAGCCCCGACGTCTGCTCGAACACCGTGCAGGTCGCGGGCAAGTGCTGGCTCAACGGCACCGTCAACTACGGCACCTTCGGCGTCATGGTGCGGCTGTGCAGCGACTTCGCGGGCAGCGACCTGCGGCTGCGCTTCAACCCCGTGGTGCGCGCGGTGTACTCGCTGAGCTGGGCGGTGATGCTGATCCGCGCCTACAAGCGCTTCGGCCACGACCCGGAGGCCGCAGCGCTGCCCGTGGCCTGGACCGAGGCCACCTTCAACGGCGGCCCGCGCGCCACACCGGCATCGGCACCGCCGAACCGCCCGAAGTGCGAGTGCTCGTGCACCTGCAGCGGCAACACCGTGCCCTGGGACTACGTGTGGGAACCGGTGCACAACAGCCGCAAGGGCGCGGCGCCCTGAGCGCCCGCCACAGTTTCCGCAAGGACAAGGAGAACCCACCATGGCCGACATCTCGCCCGCCATCGCCACGCTGATGACCGTGCTGAAGGACGAGTTCCCGGGCGTCAAGCTCGATGCGGGCAACAACATCCAGCCCGGCACGCGGCACACCTCCGGCATCGCGCTGGACATCATGCTGAACTACAAGAAGGACGCCGATGCGCGCATCGGCAGACGCATCATGGCCGGCCTGGTCAAGAACTTCGAGGCCATGCAGTGGTCGGCGTTCATCTTCACCGTGCGCAACGCGACCACCAACGCACCCGTGCACTTCTGGGTGCGCGGCGCCGACGGCACCGGCTACGGCGGGCGCAAGCTGGAGGCCGGCAAATACACCGCCGACACGCGCCACGAGGACCACATCCACATCGACTGGGTGAACTTCAGCATGAAGAACACCGGCGCCACCTATGCCGTCAACCCGTACAGGCAGCCGCCCTCGTCGCAGCTGGTGGGCTTCGAGGCGGCGCTCAAGATCTTCCTGAAGACGGCGACGGACGCCGAGGTCGACGGCATCGTCGACACCATGTTTGCCAGCATGCCCGTGAGCGCGCCGAAGAAGCCCACGCCCGCGTGGGCCCGCGGCTGGTGGAAGGTGCAGCAGGAAGGACAGACCTACTACTACCTGATCGACGACACCAGCGGGGCGAGCTGGACCTACACGCGTCCCGTGTCGCAGACCACGCCCATGAGCAACCGGCAGAACGGCGGCAGCTGCACCTTCGGCAACGCCGGCGACATGAAGATCAGCTGGACGCCGTTGACCTCGAACGTCGGCACGGTCGAATCGTTCAAGGGCTCCGGCAGTGCGCTGACCGGCAGCTCCAACCGCGGCGGTGCACTCACCGCAGAAAGGATCTGACCATGAGCGACACAGGCATGACGGCCTTCTGCGGCATCGACGGCTGCAGGAAGTTCGAGAAGCTCGGCAGCGCCGGCGGCACCGTGCTCGGACTGGGCGCCCCGGTCGGGTCCGCGGCGCGCTGCCGCAACATGCCGGCCGACGTGCGCAAGGTGCAGGACGCGCTCAACCGCTTCACGCCGCTCGAGGGCGGCCCCAGCCCCGCGCTGGTGCCGGACGGAAAGTTCGGGCCGCTGACGCTGAAGGGTGTCACCGGTTTCCAGAAGAAGCACTTCGGCGTCGAAGGCGCCGACGGCGTGGTCGATCCGGGCAAGCGCACCGACAAGGCGCTGTGCGCCGCCGCCGGAACCTATCCCGACCTGCCCGCCGAGATGCAGAAGCACCGCGCACGCGCGATGCACATCATCAACCTGGCGCGCATGTCGGTCGACCGGGCGCGCTACTTCAAGACCGGCAAGCCCAACACCTGGGGCATCGGCAAGTCCGACTGGGAGAAGGCCACCCGGCACTTCCAGATCGACAAGTTTCCGGGCGCCAGCGGCTGGAGCACCGCGCTGGGTTTCGTGGACAGCATCTACCTCAACATGCAGACGGCGCTGGGCTACGTGCCGCGCGGTCTGGTGCTGGCGACGGACGAGCCGCTCACCAGCAACGAAGGCGCCTATGCCTTCACCTTCGCCGGCGGCTACGACCTCTCGCAGCGCAACCGCGAGTGGAACGGGATTCCCCGCGGCAGCATCTACCTGTGCGCCCGCATGCAGAACCTCGACAGCGATGCGTTCTCGTACGTGCTGATCCACGAGACGGCGCACTACGTCGGTCCGGTGGCGGAAACGCAGAACAGCATCACCGACTACGGCTACGCACACCGCAAGGACGGCAAATACCAGAAGCTGCTGCCCTGGCAGCGCACCCACAACGCCGACTGCTACGCGCAGCACGCCTTCGATGCGGCCGGCATTCCGTTCGATCTGAACGCGCATCTGCTGGTGAGCTCCTGACGCCCGCGTGCACGCGCCCTCGCGTGCCGGGCGCCGGGCGCCGCGGCTTCGGGCTCAGGTGGCCGGCGGCGGCTCGGCGATGGGCTCCATCAGCCGGGTGGCATCGGCGTCCTCGTCGATCACCCAGAGCGTGAGCGCGGTGTAGTTGTCGTGGCCGGGCTTGGCGTTGGCCTTGACCTGCGCGTCGATCAGTTCGGTCCACTGGCTCGGCGTGCGCGAGGCGTGCAGCGTGTCGATCAGCCGCTCGTCGCCCAGCGGCTCCCACACGCCGTCGCTGCACAGCAGCAGCACGTCGCCGGGCAGCAGGCGCATGCGGTCGGACACCGCGATGTCCGGCGCTTCCTCGATCGAGCCGAGCGCCGACAGCAGCATGTTGCGCTGCGGATGCAGCCGCGCACCCTCCTCGTCGAGCATGCCGCCGGCCACCATCTGCTGCACCAGGCTGTGGTCGGTGGTGCGCGCCACGATCGCGCCGCCGCGGAACAGGTAGGCGCGGCTGTCGCCGCTGTGCACCCAGGCCAGGGCCTGGCTCTCGAGATCGATGGCCGCGAAGACGACGGTCGAGCGCATGCCCGCGAGCTTTCCGCCTTCGGCCTGGCGCGCCACCACGTCGAGGTTGGCCTGCTCCACCAGCCGCCGCAGCGTGGGCTCGTCCAGCCCCGGCGCGGCCGAGAAGCCGCCGAGCATGCTGCTGCGCGCGGTGGCCGCGGCCACGTCGCCCCCGCCATGCCCGCCAGCGCCGTCGGCCACCAGGCAGGCGACGTAGCGCTCGTCGTACCAGTGGCCGTGGACGTCCTCGTTGTAGTTGCGGCCGCCCTGCCGGGAGAGCGTGACGATTTCGATTTCCAAGCGGTGTGCCTCGCGTGTGCTTCTGCTGCTGCCGTTGTCGTTCTCGTGGAGGGTCAGGCGTCGGACTTCAGGCGCGCCATCTGCTCCTCGTAGGCCTCGAGGAAGGCCTTGCCGAAGAGGCTGTGGAAGTCGTCCTCCGCCTCGCTCGCGATGCCGCCGTACAGCGACACGAACTGGTCCCACAGCTTGGCCTTGCGGTTGGCGGTGAACAGCGAGTCGAGCGCCGTCTTCGCGCTGATCTTCTTCTCGAGTTCACCCGGCTCGAAGCGCGCGATGACGTGGGCCAGCGCCGCGCGCATGCCGACCATCACGCCGAACTGGTGGGCGCGCAGGTCGTTGAAGGCGTCGCGCATCGCGGCCTCGGGCGGCATGAAGCCGCGCACGCCCGGCCCCAGCAGGTGCGCGAGCGCCACCTCGACCGTGGGCGAGAACTTCAGCGGGTTGTTGGCCTGCGCCGCGATCATCGTGACCTCTGCACGCACCTCGCGCTTGAACTCCTGGCGCGTGAGCAGCAGTTGCAGCGTGCCTTCGGTGGCGCTGCGCAGCATCGCGCCGACACGCTCCATCAGGCCGGGCGTGAGCATCTCGGGCGGCTGGTGCGTGCTGGCGAGCCCGCGCAGGAATGCGGCCAGCAGCTCGTCGTCGGTCGCTGTGCGCTCGGCCGGTGCGGCGCGCGGCGCGGGAGCCGGTGCGAGCGGTGGCACGTGGACGGGCGGCGGTGGCGGGTCGATGGCGCGTCCCGATACCTCGGGCCCGCTGATGCGGATCGGCTGGCCCGTCATGTCGTCGAAGTTGCCGGGTGCCGGTGCGTGTGCCGGTGCGTGTGCCGGTGGGTTCGCCGGTGCGGATGCAGGCGCCGGCACGGGCGGCGCGACGGCCTTCGGCGGCGTGAAGCCGAACTGGTCGATCGGCAGGTGGTCCGCGCGCGGCGTGGGTGTGGCGGGCGCGGCGCGCTGCAGCGCGGCCAGCGGATCGGTGTCCGAGGCGGTGTTGGGCTGCAGCAGCGGGTCGGCGAGCGGCGACAGCGCCAGCGGATCGCCGCCGATGCCGCCACCCGTGCCGCTGTTCATGCCGCCGAACAGCTCGTCGATGCCTGTCGCCTTGCCGTGCGCGGGCGCACCGAGGTCGGAGAAGTCGTCGAGCGCGCCAAGCCCGCCGGCAGGCGAAGCGGCCGCCGGCGAAGGCGTGGGCCCGAGCAGGTTCGCGAACGGGTCGATGCTGGCGGCCTGCGCGTTGCGCGAGCCGCTCTGCATCGGGTCGGGGAACAGCAGCGGATCGGCCGGCGCCGCGGCGGGCGACCGCGCAGGCGCCATGGACGGTGCAGCAGGCGGCGCGAGCCCCGCCAGCAGGTCGGCGAAGGGATCGTCGCTCGACGGCGCGGCGGCGGCCGCACCCGGCGTGCCCAGCACCGTGTTCGGAATGATCGGCACGGAACCAGCCGCAGCGGCCCCAGAAGCCGGTGCGCCTGCGGCCTTTGCGCGCACCGTGAGTTCGAAGCTGCCGATGACCAGCCGCGCGCCATCGCCCAGCGCGGCTTCCTTGCCGGAGCCGAGCGACACGCCGTTGCACTGCATCGGATTGCTGCCGCGGTCGATGACGAAGTACTGCCCGTCGCGGCACAGCACCTGCGCGTGCACGCGCGACACCGTGCGGTCGGGATCGTCGAGCACCAGCGTGTTGGTGTCGGCGCGGCCGATGGTGCCGCCGTTGGGCCCGAAGTCCGCGGCGATGGACTGCCCCGCCGGAGCGCCTTGCCGGGTGATGACAGCGATATGGATCATGAAACGGCCCCCGAAGGCTCTGTGCCTGAATGCGCCCGAACAAACTCGCAGGGAGTATTCATTCCGTGGGACATGTTGGCAATCTCGCCTTAAGAGGTATGCCATTGCAGCCAGGCGGCGACGGCGGTGAAGATGAAGGCGACGAGGAGCCAGATGCGGGTGGCGGAGTCGATGCGGCGGGCGTTGCGCGTCCAGCGCCGCGCGGCGGCGAGCAGGAAGACGGCGGCCAGCGCGGAGAGGACGTACCTGGCAGCCATGCCGTGCATCCGTCAGTGCGCACCATCGAGCCAGCGCTGCTGCCGCCACGCCGGCGCGCGTGTCGGGAACAGCCATGTGCCGGGACGCAGCAGGCAGAGATGTTCGGCGGCGGCCCCGCGTTGCCGCTGGAAGCCGGCCCGGAGCACTTCGATGCAGCGCTCGACCGCAGGCGGACTTCCCATGAAGTACCGGGCGCCGGGCTGCCATCGATCGGCATTGGCGGACCACCACGCACTCACGCGCTGCGGGTCGGGCCACGGCAGACCGTCGTCTTCGTCGGTGCTCACGTCTTCGTCGCCCGGATCTTCGCTCGGCCCCGGCTCCGCATCTTCGGGCGGCTTGCGCTCCAATCCGGCGTCGGACAGGTCGATGCCGGTGATGAGGCTGAGCGACTCGCCAGCCAGACGCGCCAGCGCCGGGACCTCCATCTGCTGGAGAAGCCAAGGCACGTAATGAGGATCGCCGGCCGTGCCCACGCCACGTACCAGCATGCGCATGGCGTCCGGTTCCTGCGATAGCGCTTTCAGGTGCTCATGGGTCTCGCCGGGTTCGCACAGCTTGAGAACCAGGTCCAGGCTGCGCGCACGCAAGTCTCCGTGCGCCGAAGCAGCATCGTGGAGCGCCGCCACGGCGCCATGGCGATCGCCGAGCAGCACCGCCGCGCGCGCCGCATGCCATGCGCAGGCCGGATCTGCGTCTGCCATGGCGCCGGTGCACCGGGCGAGCAAGCCGGTCCGCCCCTGCTGTGCGATCACGCACAGGGCACGCGAGCGCAGTCCGGGATCGGCATCGCCCAGCGCATCGGCGGCGGCGGTGCTGCCGTCGACGCGGTGCATCGCGCACGACGCCAGCCCCACCTCGCGCCGGAACGGCGTCGGCGACTCGAGCAACCGCGAAGTGATGCCGCGAAGGCTCGATGCATCCACCCAGCCGAAGGCCGAGATGACGCCGCGTGCCGCGTCGGGCAGGGCTTCGGCGAGCGAAAGCAGCCGCTCGAGTGCCGCAGCATCCCGGTTGCCGATGGCATGGACCGTGGCCGCGAATGCCTCCCCGACACCTGCCCGCTCCAGCGCCGCACCGGCGGCCCGCGCCGCGAAGTCCCCCGCCTCTGCCATGCCGTCGAGGTGTGCTGCCAGCCGCTCGTCCTGGCGGGCAAGGTGGCGCAGCGCGACGTGCGGGGCGCGCACCACGAACGAGCGGGTGTTGCGCAGCATCGCGGCTTCCTCCGTGTGCCTGAACACCACGTCGGCAATGGGCATGCGTACATGGGACATGCGGACCTCGCCGTCATCAGTCCGGGAGCCCGCGACCCCAGAAGCACCGCACGGCTTGCGCATACAGACCGTCGGTCTTGTCCTCCAGGAACTCTTCGACGATGGCCATCGCGTTCAGGGGCTGCAAGTCGCCGTCGTCGAAGAAGGCGCTGCAGTCGATGCCGGTGGCCGCTTCGAACAGATGCCTTTCGAACATGATCTCGTCCTCGTCGATCTCAGGTGCCGACAGCCCCGCATGCAGGTGCCGCGCCAGTGCCCTCACGCTGAAGGCCTCTCCGTGCAGCACGGCGGCCTCGTCCGAGCCGTGGGCGACCTTCAGTTCCTCGTACTTCGCCATGACGAGTTCGCGGTACTCGGCGTCCGGCAGCGCGGCAACGCCGATCGGCCCCAGCTCCGGCTCCATCAGGCGCGAAAGGAAGACGCTCAGCACGCCCGTCTGCTCGCGCTTGCCGGAGTCGAGGTACATCTTCAGGGTCAGGGGAACCGTCCAGAGCCGCATCGACTGCTGGAAGGCGTGTGCGAGCTCGACCTGGTAGGCGGGCTCCCCGGCATCGAGCAGTTCGTCCCGAAAGTCCCGCACGAAGACCTTCAGAAGAACCGATGAGCCCGCATCGCCCACGAGTTCCGCGCAATAGCGCCAGAACACATCGTCCTTGAAGGACCGCATCGCACGCAGGAGCACCGGAAGTCCGTCGAAGCGGCCTTGCTTCGCGCGTTCGAGCGCCGCCGCAAAAACGATCCAGGGGTTGCCGTCCGCCAGCGTCGAAGCGGCCAGCAGGTCCACGCCCGGCGGCTCGGCGAACCGGTAGCCCATGGCGTCCCACTCGAGCGCGCCGCCGTCGAGAAGGAATGATGGAGTTTCGTGATTCATGCGGTCCTTTGCTTGCTGCCGGCCCAGGCATCGGTTCACCGGTTCTGCCACCGCGAGGCGGCATCGCCCTGCGCCACGGTCAGTTCTTCGTCGACCTTCTTGCACTCGTCGCTCAGCCGGCTGTCGGGCACGAGGTTCCGGGGTCCGGTGGGGCAGCCGCCGGCAGCCTTGGGCGTGCGATGGTTGATCTTCTCGCCGGATGCGAGTTGCGGCCTGCGCCGCTTGTATTTTGCGCGGTGGGCGTCCCATGCGGACTCGATCTGCTTGGATCGCTTGGAAGCGGTGTTGACGCCCTTCGCAGTGTCGGCGGCGGTCTGCGGAAAAACGAAGTACACGTTGCACGGGGCCTGCGGAAGGCTCTTGCAATCCAGGTCGCGCGCACGCTGCACGGCCTCCTTGCGCTGCTTGAGCTTGTCGCCTCTGTCCGCCAGCGCGGCCAGGTCGTCTTCCCACTTCTTCACTTCCCTCCGGTTGGCGGGATGCGGCGGATGGTTGTGCAGCCGCCGGCTCGCGCGGTCGATCTCGGGGCCCTCGTCCAGCCCGTACCACTTGTCTTCGCTGACCTGCACACCGCCCTTCTGCCCTTCGTGCCGCTTGCCGCAACACGCGCATTTGTCGTCTTCCGGCTCCTCGTCCGGAGGCGCCATGAACGCCGCGTTGAGCATCGGCACCTGCGCATTGGCCATCGGGCTGGCATGGTTGGACGTCGTCAGGTCCGTGTGCCTGTCGACGTTCTGCCCCTCGAACTGGACGTCCATCGACCAGGCGACGAAGTAGGTCTTGCCGGTGATCACGTGCGTGACGACGCCCGCGCCCTGGCCGTTGGTGGCGGCCTCATCGCCCAGGGGCGACGTCTTGTAGTACGACGCGTCCTTGAGCATCACCTCCTCGCCCTTGATCTGCACCGTCTTGCTGCCCTCCTTCATGTCCTTCGAAAAGGACGTATCCGGGTAGGGCACCGGAAGCGGTCCCGCCGGCGGAGGCGGCGGCGTCAGGCACACGTCGGGAAAGGCAGCGATGACCTTGCCGTCGCCGGCCTTGCAGGCGATCTCGTCGCCGTTGGCGTAGACCTCACAGCCCATGGCCGTGCGCTCCATGACCGGCCGATGGCGGCAACAGGTTGCGCAACACGGCAGCGGCGCGCTCGCCTGCCAGCGAACTGCAGAGGCACAGGGCCGTGTCGCCCGGCGCGTAGCGCTTGCGGCACGCCTGGTGCGCGAGCACCAGTTGCGCGATGCCCGATGCGGCGCCGGTATCGCCGATGGCCTCGGCCCAGTGCCAGAGAGGCTGCGCCTGCTTGCGCACGACCCGCATGAGACGCCCCTCCATGAGAGGCAGTTCCTTGAAACCGTACAGCTCCCCGGTGACGTCGGACAGGCGCAGGTCGATCTCGTGCAATCCGAGCGACGCTTCGCCGAGCGCCGAACGCACGGCTGCTGTCAATCCGCGCCCGAGCAGCGGCGCCTCGGACAGGAGCGGCGCGTCCTCGAGGCCAAAGCCGAGCCCGGCCACCTCCACGGCCGCATCGCCCGCCGGCGCCGTCTCGACCAGCACCGCCGCCGCAGCTTCGCCGGGAATCGCTCCGTCACGGTTGGCCGGTGTCTTGAGCCGGTAGTGCCGGTCGAGCCAGAGCAGCGTGGCGGCATTGAGCATCGAATCGGCACCGCACACCACGCACGCAGGGGCCAGGCCCTGATGCACAAGGCGGCGCGCCTCGCGCAGCGCCTGGAACCCCGCGACGTGGCCCGAAGCGAACACACCGGAGGCTCCGGCATCGAACCGCATGCCGAGCACCTCCTGCAGGTGCTCGACGATCACGGGAGCGAGGTCGGCGCTTCCTCCAGGCCTGTCGGGCTCGGCGAGGCACACCAGGATCGGCACGCGCTCCCAGGCCAGGTCGGGCCGCTCGGCGGCGAGGCCGGCCACGCATCGCGCCAGCATCCGGCCCAGTCGCGAGGCACGAGGCAGCGTCCAGTCCAACCCCGGCACGATGGCTCCGACCACCGGCTCGCCGGCGTTGTCGCGGTAGGGCAGGTTGCCGAAGGCCGATATCCCTGCGCGCTTGGCTGCGCAAGCGCTCGCAGCGTCCAGCCCGACCGGGCAGACCATGGCGACGGCGCCGATGAACATCGCCTCTACACCCTGTCGTCCTGCGGCACCCGCGCACGGCGCCGCGCGCGCGACCATGCGACGACGTCCGCCAGCGAGTCGAAGTGCTGCTTGCCGCGCATGCGCAGGGCGCGCGCACGGTCGCGCTCCAGTTGCTGCGCATGCCGGCCCAGGATGACCTGTGCGATCTCGCGCACGTTCCGCCGCAGCGGGACGCTGGCGCGCCACGCCAGCGTGAAGCGGGCCTCCTCCGGCTCGATGCAGAAGGTGTCGACCACGCCGGCCACCTCGGTCACCTCGCCCGTGCGCGAAACGAACAGCACCGGCAGACCGAGATCCGCGGGCAGCCTGAACGCCGTGCGGCCTTCGGGCGTCAGGTTCATCAGCACCACCTCTTCCCCGCCGCGCGGATAGTCCATTTGCTGGTCCTCCGGAGCGCTCTGGAAATAGCGGGGATCGAAATCCTCGGGCAAGAAGGGAAACCTGTTGTCCAGCCATTGCCGGTCGTAGGTCCCCGCCCAGCGCAAACGCGCCTGCCAGGCTCGCCCGAGCGGGCCGAACGCCATGGGCATGTAGTTTCCGTCGGCGTTCACCACCTCCTTGCCGGGCTCCTGCGTGTGCGGCAACGCAAGCCCGTCCAGCGCCAGCCCCGACGCGCCGGGGTGGTATCCCACGCCGGCGTGGTTCATCGGATACCAGCGGTGCGCGGCCACGTCGCCAGCACTGCGGTCCACGCCGCCATAGGCATGGTCGTAGCCGATCGGCAGCACGGTGAACGGCCGCGGCGCGCCGGGTCTTCCACCGAGCGGGCCACCTTCGTAAACGCGAGGACCCACCACCTCGAATTTCTTGACGAGCGCGCCGACACGAATCCCGACAGGAACGCGCGTCGCGGGCATCCCTGCAGGTGCATGGCAGCGGCCGTTGACCAGCACATCGCAGCGCGGCTTGAACGGAGCGAAGTCGATCTCGTGCAGCGGCGCCGAAGAGCCCGGCTCGCCGGTGAAAACGTCCGTCGTCACGAGGGGAAGCTGCGCGTCCAGCAGCGCCGGTGCCTCGCCGGCGTGCGCAGGCATGCCGTACGTACCCTTGGCCACCACCACCAGCGACTCCCTGCCGTGCTTGTCGGTGGCCGCGGTGTAGCCAGCGGCCAGCCGCGTCGTGTTGACCAGGTTCACCGTTCGTTCCGCACGGCTAGTTGACCTGCACGGAGGCGCCCTTGATCCGGTTCACGCCGGAAGAGCGGCTGAGCACATGCGTTCCCTGGATCAGCACCTTGCCCGCGCGCGTGAGCGTGATGCTGGCCTCCCCGCAGCGCAGCACCAGCTGCCGGCTCGCGCTGACGAGCATGCGCTCGCCGTCCGGGTCCACCTCGACCTGTGCCGGCGTCGGCGAGAGAGGCCAACCCACGGCCTGACGGATGACGCCCGTCACGATGGGCCGGCTCGCATCCCCCTGCTCGAAGGCGAGCAACACTGGTTGCCCGATGTGAGGGCCGTGCAGGTCGACGACGGTACGCGCCCGCAATGCGGTGCTTCCCGGCTGCCCCGGGTACACCACGAGCGGCGTGCACCCACCCTCGCAGATCGCCACCAGCTCGCCGATCACCGCCGAAGGCAGCGGCGGCGCGGCCTCGGCCAGTTGCTCATGGACTGCTTCTCTTCCGCTCATCGCCCACCTCCGTGAATGCAATCGGTCAGTTCTGCAGAATCTTGGAACCCTTCATCACGATGTCGCTGCTCGCCTTCGCGTGAATCTTCCCCGACGCATCGATCGTGATGTCCTTGCCCTTGATCACGATGGTTCCGTCCTTCTTCATCGTGATGCTCGCGCTGCCGGTGGTGATGGAGATCGAGTCGCCCGCCGTGATGACGAGGTTCTTTCCCACCGACAGCGAATCGTCCTTGCCCACGCTGCTCGTGCGTCCCTCGCCCACGCTGCGCGATTCGCTGCTGCCGACGGTCGTCGACAGGTTCGCTCCCACGTCCACCGACCGGTTCGCCCCGATGCTGCTCGACTGGTTCGCGCCCACGCTGATGGTCTGGCTCGCGCCCACCGTCACCGCCTGCATCGCGCCCACGGTGATCTCCTGCGCGGCGCCGACGGTGATGGTCTCGTTGATACCCACGGTGTGCGTGCGCTGCAGCGCCACCGTCGCGCTCTCGCTCGCGCCCACCGTGATCGTGCGGTTCTGGCCGATGGAGATCGTCTCGTCGAGGTCCACCGTCTCCGTGCGGTTCATGTGGACCGTGATGGTCTCATTCCGGTCCACGGTTTCCGTGCGCTGGCCGTGCACGGTGATGGTCTCGTTGTTGTCGACCGTCTCGGCGCGGTCGTGCTTCACGTGCACGGTCTCGTCGTGGTCGATGGTCTTGGTGCGGTCGTGGCCGACCCAGTGCGTCTCGTCGTTCTCGACCTCGATGTCCTGGTTCTTCTCGGCATGCAGGTACACCTGCTCGGCACCCTTCTTGTCCTCGAAGCGCAGCTCGTTGCAGTTGGCCGCGCTGCCCTTGGGCGTGGAGCGCGTGCGAAACCCGCTCTGCGTGTGGGTGCCGAACGGAATGGGCTGGTCGTCGTTGTAGACGCGGCCGGTGACCAGCGGGCGGTCGGGGTCGCCGTTGAGGAAGTCGACGATCACCTCCTGGCCGATGCGCGGGCAGAAGTAGCCGCCCCAGCCCTTGCCGGCCCATGGCTGCGACACGCGCACCCAGCAGGTCGACTTCTCGTCGCTCCTGTCGTAGCGGTCCCAGTGGAAGTGCACCTTCACGCGGCCGAAGTCGTCGGCATGGATCTCCTCGCCCTTGGGCCCGACGACGATGGCCGACTGCGGCCCCGGCATCACCACGCGCGGCGCGAGCCGCGGCGGCCGGAACGGCATGTCGACGGGGAACACGGTGAGCAGGAAGGCACCGGCGCCCGGCAGTCCCGACTGCAGCGACGGCGTGCGCGCCACCACGGCCTCGAAGGCGTCGAGCGTGTCGGCCAGCACCGCGTCGTCCGCGAGCGTCTCGCGCAGCAGCTCGCTCACGGACACGCGCGCCTCCCCGGCGTCGGCGCCCTCGTAGCCGGGATGACTGGCGACGAAGGTGCAGGCGGCGATCACGTAGTCGCTGTCGCGCGTGCCGTCGGGGTCGTTCTCGAACCTGAAGCTGCGCCCGGCCGCGACGTCGGGCCAGGACGTGAGCGCCCAGTGGCGCTGGCGCCGCGCGCCGATCTCCTCGCCGCGCAGCTTGCCCTTGTCGTCCGCGTCGCCACCACTGAAGTAGCCGCCCGCGAACTCGAAGGCCTCGAATTCGGCCAGCTCGTGCCCGTCGGGCGTGCCGCCCGCGGCCTCCAGCTTCTTCTTGATGGCCTTGAAGTCGCTGTCGGTCGAGGCGTACTTGCCGGTGTCGAGCTGGCGCTCGCTCACCCAGCGCGAGACCTCGTTGAAGCGCGCCTCGGCCGCATCGCCCGAAACGTAGCGCAGGGTGCCGGCGGCGGGCAGCTTCTCGTGCGCCATGTCGCTGGCGTCCGACAGGTGCATGGTGCCGGGCGCGTCGTGCGCGTCGAACCAGCAGTAGATGCCCTCGTCTTCCAGCAAGCGCGAAACGAAACGGTAGTCGCTTTCCTGGTACTGCACGCAGTAGCGGCGCGGCTTGTGGGTGCCGATGACGTTGTCGGCCTTCGTCTTCTTGAAGCGCTTGATGGGGCTGTCCTCGAACACCGCGTCGAGCACCTCGAGCACGGGCTTGTCCTGCAGGATGCGCGAATTGATGCGCTTGGAGAGCAGCCACAGCCATGAGCGCAGCGTGAAGCGGTATTCGAAGTAGCGGCCCACGTGGCCCGCGCGCACGAAGCGCACCGCATGGCCCTGGCAGTGGCGCTCGTGGCGGCCGCCGTCGGCATCCTCGAAGCCGATGACCACGTCGAAGGCCCGCCCCAGGATGTCCTTCGCGTCGATGGCCTTGTTCTGCGACAGCACCGTGAGCTCGTAGGCCGACGGGCGCGCCAGCGCCTCGTGTCCCACGATGCGCCAGAACATCAGGTCGCCGCTGGCGGGCGAATCGCTTTCGATGCGGAACTCCTGTTCGGCCATGGATGGCTCTCTCCCTTGCTCTTCGGTGCGGCGGCGCACGGGCGCCGCCGCGGCACAGTCGAAGCGCCGCTACGGCGCCAGCAACAGCACCAGCGGCTGGCTCGGCACGGTGCGCACGCCGGGGCAGTTGGTGCTGTTCTGCAGCGACACGCTGGTCAGGCGCGACGCGGGCATGCCCATCCACAGCACGGTGAACGCACCGGTGAGATGGCGGCTCGGCCCCATGACCGTGCCCGAGGCCACGCCCAGCATCACGCCGGCGTTGTCGCCGTTGGTCATGGGGATGGTGGTGCCGAGGTTGTGCACGGGACCGCCCATGATCAGGATCGTGGGGCAGTTGGGGATCGCCATCGGTCCCATGGCGATGTTGGGGTACGGCACCGGGATCGGCGACGGCGCGGCGGGCGTGATGCAGACATCGGGAAAGCCCATGTCGGTGCCCATCAGCTGGCAGTTGGCGAACATGTTGCCTCCTGTTCGCCGTTCAGCCGAAATGGATCTGCGCACCGCGCGCCTTGACGAGCTCGCGGCCGTTGACCAGCGTGTGCTCGCCCTCGAGCCGCATGAGCTGCATGGCCTCGACCTCGACGTGCGTGGCGGCCACGCGGTCGATGCCGTCGGTGGTGCGCAGGTAGCTGGAGCTGAAGTGCTGCACGCGGTCCATCACCGACGACAGCATCGAGCCCACGAGCTTGAGGCTGGTGCCCACCACGCTGAGCTGGCGGCCGACGAGGTCGGCGGTGTCGCTCGCCACGCGGGCCTTCTGCGCGGCGATGTCGAGCTCGTCCGAGCGCACGCCGACGCGCGCGGCCTCCAGCTCGAGCGCGCCGCCCGGCACGGCGATGCGCATCTGGCCCGGGCAGCCCACAATGTTGGCCGTGCCTTCCTCGCGCTGCAGCACGGCCATGATCCAGACCTCGTCGGGCGCGATGCGCAGGCAGGCCACGCTGTCGCCGGCGGCGGGCTCGAGCAGGCAACTCGCGGCGCGTTGCGCGCGCAGCCGCAGTCCGCCGCTGGCCACGACCTGTGCGCCCACGGCATCGGTGCCGAGGATGCCCACGCACCATTCGCCGGTGATGGCCTTCGCGGCGGGCCGGCGCCGGGTGGCCGGCCGCTTCGAGGTTTCGTTGTTCATGGCGTGCTCCTGTCGTCTGTGTTCGTGTGTCCGCAAGCTCAGGCCACCAGCGGCTGCCACCGCTCGGACTCGGCCAGTTCGGGATCGGTCTCGATCGCGCGCGTGCGATCGGTCATCTGCGCGTCCGCGGTGTTCGCGCCGTGCAGCACGGTGCGCACCAGCGTGGCGCGGCGCAGGTCGGCCATGCCCAGGTCGGCATGGCGCAAGTCGGCATAGGTCAGCTCCGCGCCCGTGAAGTTCGCGCCGCGCAGCATGGCGCCGGCGAAGTGCGTCTGGTAGAGGTCGCACCCGGCAAAGCCCGCCTGCGGCAGCACGGCGCCCGTGAACAGCGCCTGCCGCAGGCCCGCTCCGGAGAAGTCGACGCCCTGGCCGGTGGCCTCGCAGAAGATGGCCCCGGGCGCGACGGCCTTCGTGAAGCGCGCGCCGTCGAGCTTCGCGCCCTGGAAGTTGCACTGCGGCAGCGCGATGCCGCTGAAGTCGGTGCCGCTCAGGTCGGCCGACGCGAACTGGCAGCCGTCGAGCGCGAGCCCCGCGAACGACATGCCCTTCAGCGAAGTCTTGCAGAAGGCGCTGCGCTGCATGCGGGCGCCGGCCCACGTCAGGTGCGAGAGATCGCACTCGCTGACGGTGGTGTAGCGCCAGCTGGTGCCGTCGGCGCACACGTCGAGAAGCACCGACTGCGTGAGCACCGCCGAATCGAGCTGGGCGCCGCGCAGGTTGGCATGGTCGAGCCGGCACTTGTTGAAGGCCGCCATGCCCAAGGCGGCATCGGCGAGCTGGACATGCATCGCATCGCATTCGGCGAACACGGCGCCGTGGAGGTTGGCCTGCCTCAGGTCCGCGTGATCGAGCTGGCAGCGATGGAACACGGCCTTGCGCAGGTTGGCGCCCGAGGCGATGGCGCCGCGCAGGTCGCACTGGTCGAACACGACCTCGCGCAGGTCGGCATTGCGCAGATCGGCCTCGGCGAGGCGCACCTGCGAGAACACGGCACCGCCGAGCGCCGCACCGGCGTATCGGCCCTTGCCGAGGTCGAGGCGGTGCAGGGTCTCGCCCATGCGCACCGCGATGGTCAGCAGCTTCGGTGTCATGGCACTCATGGCGCGGCCTGCTGTTCGGCGGTCAGGCGCGGCCAGGTGCGCGCACGCTTGAGCAATGCCCCGTCGAGGCGGGTGTCGCCGTCGAGCCGCACGCGCGCGAGGTCGGCGCCGAAGAGGTTGCTGCGCCGCAGGTCGGCACCGCGCAGGTCGGCCTTCTGCAGCACGGCGTCGGCAAAGTTCACGCCGGACATCAGCGCGCCGGCGCAGCTGCTCATGCGCATCAGCGCGCCCTTGGCGCTCGCCAGCCGCAGGTCGGCGCCGTCGAGCCGGGCCTCGCCGACGTTGGCGCCGTCGAGCAGCGCGCGCACCAGCCTGGCGCCGCGCAGGTCGCCGGCGCCGAAGTTGAACCGGCGCAGGTCGGCACCGCTCAGGTCGGCCTCCACCATGTGCGTGCCGCTGACCGCCACCGCGCCCGCGCAGCGCGCCATCTTCAGGTCGGCACGATCGAGATCGCTGGCCACGAAGGTCGCGCTCTCGAGCACGGCGCCGTGCAGGTCCACGCCGGAGAGATCGCACTCCAGGAAGGTCGCGCCCGACAGATCGGCTTCCGGAAAGCGCATGCCCCGCAGGTCGCGCTTGTGGAAGGTCTGGCCCGCGAGCCTGGCGCCCTGCCAGTCGGCGCGGCCCCAGGTGGTGTCGAGCAACTGCGCGCCCACGAACACGGCGCGCCGCATCTGCGTGCCGGCGAAGCTGCAGCCGGCGAGCACCGCGCCCGAGAAATCGGCGTCGTCGAACACCGCGCCGGCCAGCACCGCCTTGCCGAGGTTGGCGTTGCACAGGCGCGTGCCGATGGCGATGGCGCCGTCGAAGCGCGCATGCGCGAGCACCGCGCGCGACAGGTCGGCGCCCGACAGGTTGGCGTTGCGGAAGTCGACGCCCTCGAGCCATGCACCCTCGAAGTTCACCTCGCGCAGGTCGAGGCCGGACAGGTCGGCGCCGGTGAAGTCGATGCGCGCGAACAGGCGGATGCCGGCCGGCACCGCGCGCGCCATTTCTGCGCGCAATGTTGCGGCCTCGGCGGCCGGCATCGGGTCGACGCGCGGCTGCATGTGCGCGGTATCGAGGTAGCCCTGGCGATGCGCATCCTCGAGCTGGTAGAGCTTGGGCAGCACCGGCGCGAGGTCGATCGGCCGGGTGCCCGAGGCCGCCAGCGCGCGCATCTCGGCCAGGTGCTTCTCCGCGCGGTACACCGGCGGGCCGCGGTGCTGCAGCTTCGCGATGTCCATCTTCCCGGCCGGCAGGGCCAGTGCCTTCTCGAGTGCGCCCACGGCGTCCTCGACGGCGGCCCACTGCTGCGCCTGCGCCTGCGCCATCTGCTTCTCGAGGTACGGCGGCAGCGCGTCGCCGGTGGGCACCTTCTCGCGCGGCGGCATGCGGATGCCGAGCGCGTCGGGATCGAGCCCGGCCTGCGTGGCCTTGCCGCGCGCGATGGCGACGTCTGCCTTGGCGCGGCGGTACTGCCCGTCCGCCTGCAGGTTGTCGGTGGCGAAGGGCGCCTTGGCGGCCTCCACCGCCGGATCGAGCGTGCTGACGCCCGCAGGCAGCAGGTCGCTGTCGACGAGCGCGTAGACCGGCCCCATCTTCGGGTCGCCGCGCTTCGCCGCGGCATCGAGGTAGTGCTGGTCGTCGCGCGGCTCGCCGAGCCGCTCGACCGCGCCCATGAGGCTCAGCACGTCGGAGCCGTCGTCGGTGCCGACCTCGGCCAGCCCCTGGAAGATCGCGATGCAGCGCTCCGCATGAGGGAAGAACCACACGGTGGTCAGCCGCAGCGGCACCTCGCGGATCTTGGGTTCGGCGTCCGGCATGCGATAGCCGGCGAACACGCGCACCTTCATGCCCGGCAGCCGGCCCTCGAGCAGCGGCTTGCCGGGGTGCATGTTCTCGAACGAGAACGCCTCGTCGCCGGCGAGCGCGCCACCCATCCACTGGTCGGGCGGTGCGAGGTTGAAGCAGCGCCAGTCGGTATCGGGCGCGAAGCCGGGCGCGTGCTCGCGCAGGTAGCCGGCATCGTAGGTGCCGCGGTACTGCGCGCGCTGCGGATGCATCGGGTCGAGCGCGCCGAAGCCCGCGGGCGCAATGGCCTGGTCGGGACGCAGCAGCCGGTCGGACGGCAGCTCGAGGTTGGGCAGCCAGGTCACGCCGGCGCTGGCCTCGCGGCCCCGGCCCTGCGGGTTGGCCGCGAAGCCGGCGCCGCCGTAGGCGGCCGGCCAGATCAGCGGCATGGATTCGAAAGCCTGCGGCGCGCTCGGCTGGCTGCCGTCCCAGTAGCGGTCGCCGAACACCAGCAGCGTCTTCTCGCGGTCGCCGAAACGCGCGCGCACCGCACAGGCCGACGGCCGTTCCTTCGGCGCGAACGCCTTGCCGTGCACGAGGAATTCGGGCGTGAGCTTGGCCACGCCTTCGTCGATCAGCGGCTGCGCCATCTCCTGCGACAGAAAGCCCCACATCGACTGTTCGGCCCACAGGCAACCGCGCTCGCCCTGTGCGAACGGCAGATGCAGGTACGCGCTGACGTTCAGGCCGAAGCGCTTGCGGAATTCGATCGGCCGGGTGGACAGGCCGAGCGCCTGGGGTTTGAGGACTTGCATGGCGTGACTGCGAATGCCGCGACCGTCAAAGGCTGCTGCCGGAGCCGCCACCGGCACCGCCCGCACCACCCGCACCACCACCACCGCCGCCCGAGCCACCGCCGGAGCTGCCGCCAGAAACACCGCCTGCGCCGCCACCACCGCTAACGCCCCATTGCGACTGCTCGGAGCCACCGGCGCCACCCGCGCCGCCGCCGGCTGCGGAACTCGCGCCGCCGTCGGGGCCTGCGCCCGACGCCCCACCGGCGCCTCCGGCACCGCCGCCCGAACTGCCGCCGGCACCGCCGCCGCCGCCCGAGCCACCCCCGCACCTCCCGCGCCGCCGCCGCTGCTTCCGCTGCCGCCTTCCGCGCCGCTCGAACCGTCACCTGCGCCGCCCGCACCGCCCGCGCCGCCCGCGCCGCCGGCCCCGCCCGACGCATCGCCCGAGCCGCCCAAAGCACCGGCACCGCCGCCGTCCGCACCGCCGCTGCCTCCATCGGCCGGCGGCTGCCATGCCTGCGTCGGCTCGATCTCGCCCTCTTCCGGCGGCGGCGCGGCCGGCGTGCCGTCGGCGTTGCGCGATGCATCCTTCGACAGCGCGTCGGCGCCCGTCGCGTCGCCGCCGCTGAACACCTCCAGGAACACCTCCAGCCCGGTGCCGACCACCGGCACCGCGCCCATGATCCCCTGGTTCTTGCGCATGCCTGTGATGGCGGCCAGGCTGGCCAGGCGGCCGGCGAGGCCGGGCAGGCCGGCCGCCGCGGCTTCCTTGGCCGCCGTCTTGAGTTGTTCCTCGGCCGTGGCGTACTGCTCGATCGTGGCCTTGATGTCGACGAAGGCGCTGCCCGCGCCGGGCGAGAAGCACTCCAGCGACGACTGGCGCACGTTGCTGGTGTGCTGCTCGATCTGGATGGCCGCCACCGTGTCGAGCACCAGGCCGGCCGTGTTCTGGATGTTGACGCCCACGAAGTTCTGCATGCTCAGCGCCAGCGCGGTGTCGATGCTCAACCCCATGAAGGTGCTGCGCGCGATGCCCAGGTTGGCCTCGCTGTTGATGCCGATGTAGCCGCTCGAGTTGGGGCCCAGCACCGTGGTGTTCGAGCCGATCGAGGTCGCGTCGATGTTGCCCACCGCCATCATCTCGATGCCGGTGTTGCTCATCATCTTGATCTTGTTGGCCATCAGGTGCAGCGGGCCGGTCGGCACGGTGATGTACTTGGAACTCGCACCGGTCACCAGCCAGTCGATGTGCGCGGCCTCGAAGCTCATCTTCGCGGCCTTGTAGGTCAGGTTGCCGCTCACCGTGATGGTCTGGTTGCCGGTCACGCTGCGGGTTTCGCCGGCGCGCGAGATGTCGCTGCGCGCGCCCACCACCTCGTGCGTGCTGGTGCCCTTCACCTTGAGCGAATCGTTGCTGTCGACGAAGCTGTCGCGGTTGCCCACCACCTGGTTGTTCTGCTTGCCCTTGACGGTGTTCTTCTGGTCGACCACCACCATGTTGGTGTCGTTGCGCGTCACCGTGCTCTTGCGGTCGCGGTCCACGTGGTTGGTCTGGTCGCGCTTGACCGTCACGGACTGGTCGCGGTCCACCGTGGTGCCGTCGTCGCGCTCCACGCTGCGGCTCATGTCGAGCTCGGCGTGGATGTTGATGTTCTCCTCGCCCTTCTTGTCCTCGAACATGATCTCGTTGTAGTTCGCAGGACCGCCGCCGGGCGTGGAGCGGGTCTTGAAGCCGCTCTGCGTGGGCGACTTGTACGGAATGGGCTGGTCGTCGTTGTACACGCGGCCCACGATGACCGGCCGGTCGGGGTCGCCGTTGAGAAAATCGACGATCACCTCCTGGCCGATGCGCGGAATGAAGTAGCCGCCCCAGCCCTTGCCGCCCCACGGCTGCGACACGCGCACCCAGCAGGTCGACTTCTCGTTGCTCTCGTCGTAGCGGTCCCAGTGGAAGTGCACCTTCACGCGGCCGTGGTCGTCCACGTGCAGCTCGTCGCCCTTCGGACCGACCACGATGGCGGTCTGCGGCCCCGGCATGGTGACGCGCGGCGTGAGGCGCGGCGCGCGGAACAGCCGCTCCGCCGGCATCACCGTGAGCAGAAAGACGGTGCTGCCGGGCTGCGGTGCGGCCAGCGCGGGCGTGGCGGCGATGAGTTCCTCGAGCACCGGCAGCGTGCCGGCGTTCACCGCGTCGTCGCGCAGCACCTCGGCCAGCGCCTGCTGCAGCGGCTGCGCGGCCGCGCCGGCGCTCACGCCTTCGTAGCCGCGGTGGCTGGCGACGAAGGTGCAGGCCGCGATCACGTAGTCGCCGTTGCGCGTGCCGTCGGGGTCGCCCTCGAACCTGAAGCTGCGCCCCGCAGTCACGTCGGGCCACGGCGTCACGGCCCAGTGGCGGTCGCGGCGGGCGTTGAGTTCGTCGCCGCGCAGCTTGGCCCGCGTCTCGCTCCCGTCGCCGGTGAAATAGCCGCCCGGAAACTCGAACATCTCGAGGCCGGCCAGCTCGTGGTTGTCCGACGCGTCGATGTCGGCCCCCAGCTTCTTCTTGATGGCCTTGAAGTCGCTGTCGCGCGACGCATGCTTGCCGGTGTCGAACTGGCGCGCGCTCACCCAGCGCGAGACCTCGTTGAAGCGCGGCTCCGACGCATTGGTGGCCATGTGGCGCAGCGTGTCGGCGGCGGGCAGCTTCTCGTGCGCGATGTCGCTGGCGTCCGACAGGTGCATGGTGCCGGGCGCGTCGTGCGCATCGAACCAGTAGTAGATGCCCTCGTCCTCCAGCAGGCGCGACAGGAAGCCGTAGTCGCTTTCCTGGTGCTGCACGCAGTAGCGGCGCGGATCGTGGGTGCCGATCACGTTGTCGGCCCTGGTCTTCTTGAAGCGCTTGATGGGGCTGTCCTCGAACACCGCGTCGAGCACCTCGAGCACCTTCTTCTCCTGCAGGATGCGCGAGTTGGCGCGCTTGGTGAGCAGCCAGAACCACGAGCGCAGCGTGATCCGGTACTCGTAGTGCCGCCCCATGTGGCCCGCGCGCACGAAGCGCACCGCGTGGCCCTGGCAATGGCGTTCGTGCTTGCCGCCGTCGGCGTCCTCGAAGCCGATGACCACATCGAACGCATGCCCGAGGATGTCCTTCGCATCGAGCGCCCTGTTCTTCGACAGCACCGTCAGCTCGTAGGCCGATGCACGCGCCAGCGCCTCGTGCCCCACGATGCGCCAGAACATCAGGTCGTCCTTGGCAGGTGAATCGCTCTCGATGCGGAACTCGTTGTCGGCCATTTCTTGGTCTCTTGCGTGGATGCGGCGTCAGTGAGGCGTCAGTGCAGCGTCAATCGCCACGACCCGTTCGTGAAACACCGCGGAACCGGCTTTGCCGGGCCGCAGGTGTTGCCCCCTGCAAGGGGGAAGGAGCAGCGACACGAAATGCGCGCAGCCTGGGGGTGTGCGTCATGTCAGTCGAACGCGTAGGTGAAGTCGGCGTCCTTCACGTCCAGCGCGACGCGGCGGATCTCGCCGCCCGATGCCAGCCGCTGCAGGTACTCCACGGAGATCGTCGGCAGCACGGTGTTGGTCAGGATCGCGTCGATCACGCGCCCGCCCGACTCCGGGTCCTGGCAGCGCGCGACGACTTGGTCCACCACAGCGTCGCTGTACTCGAAGGGCACGCCGTGGTTGGTCTCCACGCGCTTCTTGATGCGGCCCAGCTGCAGCCGCACGATCTTCTTCATCATGTCCGGCGACAGCGGGTAGTAGGGAATGGTCACGATGCGGCCCAGCAGCGCAGGCGGGAACACCTTCATCAGCGGCGCCTTCAGCGCATCGGCCAGCGCGTTGGGGTCGGGCAGCAGCTCCGGGTCGCGGCACATGCTCATCACCAGCTCGCTGCCGGCGTTGGTGGTCAGCAGGATGATCGTGTTCTTGAAGTCGATCATGCGGCCCTCGCCGTCCTCCATCCAGCCCTTGTCGAAGACCTGGAAGAAGATCTCGTGCACGTCGGGGTGGGCCTTCTCCACTTCGTCGAGCAGCACCACGCTGTAGGGCCGGCGGCGCACCGCCTCGGTCAGGATGCCGCCCTCGCCGTAGCCCACGTAGCCCGGGGGGGCGCCCTTGAGCGTGGAGACGGTGTGCGCCTCCTGGAACTCGCTCATGTTGATGGTGATGATGTTCTGCTCGCCGCCGTACAGCGCCTCGGCCAGCGCCAGCGCGGTCTCGGTCTTGCCCACGCCGGAGGTGCCGCAGAGCATGAACACGCCGATGGGCTTCTGCGGGTTGTCCAGCCGCGCACGCGAGGTCTGGATGCGCCGCGCGATCATCTCCAGGCCGTGCTTCTGGCCGATGACGCGCTGGTTGAGCGTGTCGGCGAGCTTGAGCACCGCTTCCACTTCGTTCTTGACCATGCGGCCGACGGGAATGCCGGTCCAGTCGGCGACCACCGAGGCCACGGCCTGTTCATCGACCGAAGGCAGGATGAGCGGCGACTCGCCCTGCACGGCGTGGATCTTCGCCTGCAGCTCGTGCAGCTCCGCCAGCAGCGCGGCGCGGTCTTCGCTCCCTCCCCCGCTGGGGGAGGGTTGGGGTGGGGGCACGTCGGCCTTGGCATCGCCTTCGGCCTTTTGTGAATCCACCGGCTTGTTCCCCGCGCGCAATTTGCTGCGCAGCTCCAGCAGCCGGTCGACCAGCCCCTTCTCTTCCTTCCACCGCGCATTCAGCGTCTCGAGCTGCACATTCGACTCGGCCAGCAGCGATGCCACCTGCGCCGCGCGCTTCGTCACGTCGATGCCGATGGCCTCTTCGCGCCCGATGATCTCCTGCTCGACCGTGAGGCCTTCGATGCGGCGCATGCAGTCTTCCACCTCGGGCGGCGTGGCGTGCTGCGACACGGCCACGCGCGCGCACGCGGTGTCGAGCAGGCTCACCGCCTTGTCGGGCAGCTGGCGCGCGGGAATGTAGCGGTGGCTCAGCTTCACCGCCGCTTCGATGGCCTCGTCCAGCAGTTGCACGCGGTGGTGCTTCTCGAGCACGCTGGCCACCCCGCGCAGCATCAGGATCGCCTTGATCTCGTCGGGCTCCGGCACCTGCACCACCTGGAAGCGGCGGGTGAGCGCCGGGTCCTTCTCGATGTACTTCTTGTACTCGGCCCACGTGGTGGCGCCGATGGTGCGCAGGTTGCCGCGCGCCAGCGCAGGCTTCAGCAGGTTGGCCGCGTCGCCGGTGCCGGCCGCGCCGCCCGCGCCCACCAGCGTGTGGATCTCGTCGATGAAAAGAATGATGGGCGTGGGCGAACTCTGCACCTCGTCGATCACCTGGCGCAGCCGCTGCTCGAACTCGCCCTTCATGCTCGCGCCGGCCTGCAGCAGGCCGATGTCGAGCGTGAGCAGCTTCACGTCCTTCAGCTGCGGCGGCACGTCGCCGCGTGCCAGGCGCTGCGCGAAACCTTCGACCACCGCCGTCTTGCCCACGCCGGCCTCGCCGGTGAGCAGCGGGTTGTTCTGGCGGCGGCGCATGAGGATGTCGACGATCTGGCGGATCTCCTCGTCGCGGCCCGTCACCGGGTCCATCTCGCCCTTCTTCGCCTTCTCGGTGAGGTCGACCGCGAACTTCTTCAGCGCGTCGCCCTTGCCCATGGCGGCCGGCGCCATGGCGCCGGACTCCTCGCCGGGCGCGCCGCTGCCCATGCCGGTGCCGTCCTGTGCACGCATCTGCGCCTCGGGCGAGGCATCGCAGATCTTCGCGAAGTTGTCGGCGAGGTCCTCGACCTTCACCTTCTCGAACTGCTTCGACAGGCCGAACAGCGGGTTGCGCAGGCTCTGCGTCTTCAGCATGCCCACCAGCAGGTAGCCGGTGCGCACCTGCGCCTCGCCGAACTGCAGCGTGGCGTAGGTCCAGGCGCGCTCGATGGCGTTCTCGATGTGCGGAGAGAAATCGCTGATGGCGGTGGCGCCGCGCGGCAGGCGATCGAGCGCGGCCGTCATGTCCTTGGCAATCACCGACACGTCGAGGCCGTAGTGCTGCATCACGCGGTGCAGGTCTGAGTCCTGCGCCTGCAGCAACTGCGCGAACCAGTGCTCCAGCTCGACGTACGGATTGCCCCGCATCTTGCAGAACACCGTGGCGCCTTCGATGGCCTTGTAGGCCAGCGCGTTGAGCTTGCCGAAAAGGGCGGTGCGGCTGATTTCACTCATGGAGGACTCCGTATCTTTTCTGAACGAATGACGTCGGGTTTATTGAAAGGCGCCGTGGCTCGCGATGCGCACGTCGGCCGCATCGGCGGACCGCGCGCGCTCGCCGAGCCACGACACCCAGCCCAGGCGCGGGCCGTTGCCCTTCGCGGCGCCCAGGCGCGTGGCGGGCACCTGCTTCTTCTCGAGCACCAGTTCGGCGTCCCACTCGAGCTCGTCGCCGAGCAGCTGTTGCATCCAGCGCTGCAGCACGGGGCGTGCATTTCCGGTCGGCAGGAACATGCGGTACTGCTCGAACGAGAGCGGCCCCAGGTGCAGCCGCACGCGGTGCTGGCGGTCCCAGGCGCAGGTGCCGAGCATCGCGCCCATGCCCATCGACCGCGAGCTCTCGCCGCGCCCCAGGCGCGTGAGCTCGCCGGCGGGCAGGCGCATCCAGTGGCCGACCCAGCGCTCGAGCGTCACCGGCACGCCGAAGTAGCTGCACAGCACCGACTCCACGCTCTCCACGTTGTGCACACGGCGCGCGAGCCAACCCGAGAAGTGCAGGCGCGCGTCGTCGTGGATCTCGTCGCGCCCCGTGCGCCCCGGCGTGCCGATGCCCACCAGCGCGCCCACCTGCAGGCGGAAACGGTCCTCGCCCGGACGATCGAGCGCCACGGCCGGGCGCGACTGCGCCCACGCGCGGTAGAAGTGCAGCGAGAAGCGGTGCGAGAAGCTGTCGAGAAAGGCCAGCCAGGTCGGATCGCCATGGTTCAGGCTGCGCTCGCGGATGAAGTCGCTCAGGTGCACCGGCAGCGGGCCGTTGGGCCCGATGTAGCCGAAGAATTGCTGGCGCAGGCGCGGCGGCGAATGCGCGGTGGCGGGCTCGAAGCGGCTGAAGCTCGCAGGCGCGAACGACAGAGAAGGCTCCTGCCCCACGCGCACCGGCTCGGCGCCCGGCAGCAGGGCACGGCCCCAGCGCGGCGTGGTCGCGGCGACCGACTCGAGCCGGCGCATCACCGCGAAGTAGTCGAACGCCCACGGCTCGGCCGTCCATGCGCGCAGCGCGGCATCGACGCGGGCCTGCACCGCTTCGCCGGGGCGCGCCGCTTCGCGGGCGCCTTCGGGCGGCCGGGCGCCGTTCACAGGATCTGCCGCGTCCCGCACAGCGGCCTCCAGCGCATGGTCTCGCCCCGGCCCGCGACGCGCAGCACGGTCTCCACGAAATGGTTCACCTCGACATGCCGCGACAGAAAGCGCGCGAGCACCGCGCCGAACAGGAACGCGCTGTGGCCGTGGAAGGCGTCCTTGTCGACTTCCAGCGTCACCTCGAGTCCGCGGCCGAAGGCGATCGGGCCCTTCATCGGAAGTCGCCGCGCGACGGGCTTGCTTCTGACCGACAGCAGGCCGCGCACCTGGCCCTGGCGCATCTCGTCGGCATGCACTGCATAGAGCATCAGGGTTTCGCGCAGCGCGGCGGCCCCCTGCTCCGGCGTGCTGTCGGACAACGACAGGTAATTGAGCGCGAGGTGGTCGACCACGCGCCAGCCGAGCCCCTGGCTCACCACCGGCGACACCGGGCGCGAGGGCCCGCGCACCATGCGCACGCGCTGCACGGGGAAGGAATCGACGCAGTCGAAATCGTTCTCGCGGCCGAGCGGCATCAGCAGCGGCAGGTCGCGGTTGGTGCACAGCGCCGTCACCGCCAGCTGCCGCAGCGTGGCCGCATACGGCGCCTGCTGCGGATCGACGATCTGCATGTAGACCTCGGAGCCGATGTGGCTGCTGCGGTGGCCTTCGGTGCGCTGCCGCACCGAGAGCATGCGCGGCTCGCGCGTGGTCGTGAAGTAGGCCGGGTGGCTCGTGCGGCTGCCGTGGAAGGCCGAGTAGAACGGCCGGAACGGCTGCTCGGCCGCCGCCGCGTCGGGGCCCGGAACGCCATGGCCGATGACTTCGGTGACGGTGTGCACCTCGAAGTCCTGCGGCCGCGTGCGGTCGGGCACCAGGTGGAACTGGCTCACGCCCTCGGTCAGGGGCACGCGGTCGAGCCGCTTGGTGAAGAGGTTGACGGCAGGCACGCAGTGCAGCTGCACGTTGTCGGCGCTCACGAGCTTCTCGAGCGCCGCGTCGCCGCGCGAGAACAGCAGCACGATCTCGACGTCGCTCACCGGCATCGCCGCGAGCAGCGCCTTGAGGCCGCCGATGCGCACGAACTGGAAGCGCTGCGGAAACGCGAAGTACTCCTGCAGCAGGCGGAAGCCCGAGAAGCCGGTGGCCGTGGCGGGCAGCAGCGCCTCGTCGTCCCTGAAGCCGACCTCGCCGATGGCGCTGCCCGGCAGGCTCTGCGCCGCACCTTGCAGCGCACCCGCGGGCGACAGCGGCCGCACCAGCACGCCCACGGGTTGTCCCAGCGCGCATTCGTGCAGTTGCCAGGCCACGTCTTCCGCGCCGCCGAAGTGCAGCACGAGTTCGTCGAGCGCGATCTGGCTGAAGTTCAGGCCCGCCGTGGCGCGCAGTGCGATGCGAAGGCCGCCGCGAATGGCGCGCGATTGCGGGTGCGTGTTCAGCGGCAGGTCGGGCGCGTAGGTGAAGTACTGCGCGCGCTGCACCTCGACGGGCCACACGCGCAATGCACTGGCCGTGCGGAATTCGCAGTGCGTGTTCTGCCCAACGGCCTGCCGCGCGCGAAGGCCGCTGCCGCGCGGCAGCGTGGGCCCGGCCGCAAGGTTGGCGTCCTCGGGATCGGGCACGAACGACACCACCACCATCGCCGGGGTGGGTGCGAGGAAATGCGGATAGACGATGTCGAGCAGGTGCCCGGTGAAGCGCGGGTATTCGGCGTCGAGCTTCAGGCCCACGCGCGCCGACAGGAAGGCGGTGGCCTCGATGAGCCGCTCCACGTACGGGTCGGCCACTTCCTGGCCCTCGATGCCCAGGCGGTGCGCGATCTTCGGGAACGCGCGCGCGAACTCGGCGGAGCTTTCGCGGAAGTAGCGCAGTTCCTGTTCGTAGAGGCTCAGCAGCCGGGGGTCCATGGCACTACTCCGGGAAGGCGGCCGCCGCCGGGCCGCCCCAAGGCGAGCCGCGCCTCCCCCTCGGTAGGTGGCGAACTGCACGAAGCGCAGCGCGGTGAAAAGCCGGGGGGCTCATAGCTTCGCCATGTCCACGATCTCTATGCGTCCCTCTTCGAGGTCGACGCGGCTTCGCATCAGGAATTCGAGCGGCACGGGCTGCGCCCACAGCATGCCGCGGATCTGCAGGCCGATGCTGTTGTGGGAGTCCAGTGCCGGGCCTTCCATGACGAGTTCAACTTCGAGGGTGCGGGACAAGATGCGCGGCTCGAACTGCAGGATCGCGTTCTTCAGAGCCTGTTCCATGCTGACACGCTGCACCGACGAGGTGAACTGGCCAGACAGCATAGGCAATCCGTAGTTGATGACCGAGCGCGCTGCGTTCGGGTATTGCTTGTCGTCCATCGACAGGCCGTGGCCCGTCGCGTTGAAGAGCCAGCCGAGGTCGCGCAGCACGGCCTGGCGCAGCGCCTGCTTGGTCAGCGTCCGCTTGTCGTCGCCCTCGCGTTTCTCGTCGGGCGCGTTGTCGACGAGGCGGTCGAGCAGCGAAGGCTGCAGCCGCTCCTGCGCGGTGAGTTCAGCCATGGGCCGCGCCCGCTTCGGCGGCTCCATCGGCCGTGCCGGCGGCCTGCGCGAACACGATCTCGCGCACGTCCATGAGCGCGTACTCGCCTGCGTCGCTGCCGAGCACGCGCTGGCCGCGCCCGGCCCACACCTCGGGCCGCAGCTCGCGCCATTCGGTCTTGCGCGCCAGCAGCAGCTCGCCGTCCTCGGTCTTCTCGGTGCCTTCGTAGCGCGTCGGGATCAGCGCGAGCGTCTCGCCGCCGTTCTCGAACTGCAGGTGCGCGGGCATCCACACGGCGTCGCGCAGGTCCTCGGGCGGCTCGATCCTGATGTGCGCCAGGCGCGCATAGGGAATCCAGTAGTACTTGCCGTTGACGAAGGCCTCGAGCACCGGGCCGAGGCGCATGTCGGCATCGGCCAGCCATTCGAAGGGTGCACCGTCGATGGTGCCGCCGATGGCGGGCGCGCCGTCGAAGGCCCGCTGCCGCAGGTCTTCGGCGAGTTCGGTCTCGCCGCGGCCCTGGCGCAGCAGCGACTCGATGAGCAGCGCAAGCCACTCGTCGGGCTGGCCGAAGATCATCGGCGTGCGCGTGCCGGCGAACACTTCGGCGCGCAGGCCTTCGCAGCGCACCGCCTCGCCGTAGACCTGCTTCATGGGCACGGCGAGCGCATCGAGCTCGGCCGCGACGGTGAGCTGGTTGAGCGCGCGCTCCCATTGCCCGAGCACGCACAGCAGCTGCGCCATGAAGACGCGGTGCCTGCTTTCGGAGGGCTTGGCGCGCACGTCGTCGCTCAGTGCCTTGAGGGCGGACACCGGGTCGGCGGCCTTGAGAAATTCGGCAGCGGTGGTCATGGCGTGTGTTCCTTGAAGGGTTGCGGGCGGCGCATGCTCAGATGCTCAGGCGCGCGTGAACTGGCATTCGCGCACCGCGCCGCGCGCGCCGGTGGACTTCTGCGGGGCCGACTTGACCTTCGCCGTGCGGTAGCTGATGGAGATGAGCTCCGAGGGCACGCCCCAGTTGCCGCCGGAGTTCAGCACCAGGCGGCAGATGCGCGCGTTCTCCAGCACCAGCTCGAAGGTCGACTGCGCTTCGGTCGAGCGCAGGTCGCCGCCGGCCTTGAAGACACTGATGACGACCTTCAGGTCCTTCTCCTGCGCACGCAGCAGGCTCGCGATGGTGGCAGTGGCCGCGTCGCTGCGCCGCGCGACGATCAGGTTGTTCGGCACCACCTGGTTCTGCGCCGACGACTCGGGCACCTGCACCGACCAGTAGTAGCCGCCGATGCTCACGCGCGCCTTGCCGTCGTCGAACGCGCGCTCGAGTTCGCCTTCGACGGGCGAACCCTTGTTCTCGATCATCATGACCAGGTCGAGCTCGGCCGAGCCGGTGCCGATCAGCTCGTAGAACTGCCGCGCGTCCTCGGGGCTCCAGGAGCCGTCTTCAACAAATGCCATATCACCTCCGGTGTTCGGGAAACAACTGAAATGGAAACGCGCGCGCCGCAGCTCATGGCCGCGCTCCGCCGTCCGGTGCGGTCGCTGAGCGGCGCAGCAGCGCGGCGAACACCTGGCGTTCGCCGGCCTCTGCGGGCGGCTGCCCACCACGCACGCGCACCTCGGACATGTCGGCCTGCGCAGAGGCCACGCCGAACAGGCGCGGCGCGCTGTACGGCGTGGCGGGCACGGCCATCACGAGCAGCCGCGCATCGCCGGCGGCGTCGAGCCACGGCAGGTCGAAGCGGCGCGCCGAGGGCTGCTCGGGCGTGCCGCGCTTGAAGCGGTTGGTCTCGCCGGGCTCGTCGGGATAGACCGACTGCAGCGCGCCGCGCGCATCGATGCCGGCAACCACGAGATCGATCGAACGGCCGCTGGTGTTGCGCACGTTCAGGCGCACGCGCTCGCCGGGCGCCGGCGAAGGCAGTGCGCCGGCGGCCTGCGCCTGGCCGAGCGGCTGGCTGCGCACGAGCCGGTCGCCCGCCCAGGTCTCGAGCACCGCGTCGAAGCCGTCGAGCTGGCCGCCGCTGCCGTAGGCCTGCAGCTGCGCGAGCCACTTGAGTTGCGCGAGCGCCTGCAGGCGCCTGCGCAGCGCGGCGGTGTCGGGCACGGTGACGGTCGACACGCTGGCACCGAACAACGGCGCGAGCGGTTCGAGACGGTGGCCCGCGGGGCCCAGGTCGGTCCATCGCACGTCGGCCGTCGCGGGATCGTCGGCGATGCGGATCGCGGCCGGGTAGTCGAGGCTCAGGCCGGCGGGCAGGGGCCTGTCGGCGCGCACGCGCAAGGCCGTGGCGGCGGGTTCGGCGATTGGCGTGACGCTCCAGAACGCACTGCCCGGCACGTCGCGCAGCGGCGCGGGCACCGCGAATCCGCTGTTGCCGAGCCGCACCTGCGCGACGGTGGCCGGCGCGCTGCGCACCTTGCCGTCGTCCAGCGTGGCGAGCACGCGCACGTCCTGCTGCGCGGCAAGGCCGTCGAGCAGGCCGGCCTTGACCGCGAGGCTGTCGCCGCTGCGCTGCGCGCGCCACACCGGGCGCGTGGAAGCGGGCGCGTTGCTGTTGGCGAACAGCGGCGCGTCGAGGTTGCCCTCGGCCACGGGCGACGGCAGCTCGCGCGTGGGAAAGCGCTGGGCGAGCTCGTCGATGACGGGCGGGTACAGCGCGAGCACGCCATCGAACAGGTCGCGCCAGGTGGCAGGCCTGCGAGCGAGCGCCTCCACCACGGCCCAGGTGAGCAGGCCTTGCGGGCGGGCGTCGCGCGCCTTGCGCGGCAGGCGCAGCTCGGGCGTGATCTGGTGGCTCTCGGAGGCGAAGAACGCGACGTAGCGCGCACGCGGGACGGCCTCCGCGGGCGCGGGCAACGCCGGTGCGCGCGCGGGCGGCGCACCGGCCGCCAGCTGCGCGGGGCGCAGGCCGCGCCAGCGCACTTCGTCGTCCGGCGGACCTTCGGCGGTGGCGGGCGCATCGGCCGTGCCGCGTGTCATGGAGTTGGCGGAGCAGGTGTCGAACACCGAGGCGATGAACACGTTCTTCGCCAGGAAGGACTGGATCCACACATCGAAGTCGGCGTCGCGCAGGTCGCCGGTGAGCACCGTGTCGCTGCCGAGCGTGCCGCGCACATCGCGCGCGAGGAAGTTCTCGGACAGGCCATCGGCTTCCTGGTAGCGCTTGGCGATGTCGCGCAGGCGCGTGCCGTGGCCGGAGAAGTAGAGCAGCACGAAGTCGCCGCTCCTGGATTGCGCAAGCAGGCGGGCCAGCGCCTCGTGGATCGCCTGCGACTCCGGCAGCGCCGCGCCGCTCACGCCGTCGGCGAGCACCGTGATGTCGGCAGCGCCGAAGCCCTGCCTGAGCAGCGCGTCGCGCATCAGCATCACGTCGTTGCGCGGCGCCTGCAGCCACAGCGCCTGCGGCTGGTTGACGAGTTCGGAAACGCCCACCAGCAGCGCGCGCTGCGTGGCGAAGGCGAGGCTGCCGCAGGCGAGCAGCCAGAGCACGAGGAGCGCCTGCAACAGCCGGAGCTGCCGTGCGCCTTCGGGTCTTGGGGAGCGGCGCGCGATGGTGCGCCGCTTGCCCCCACCCTGCCCTCCCCCGGAAGGGAGGAGAAAGACATTGGCTCCGTTTGCGCGAGCCAGTCCCGCATTGCTCCTTCCCCCTCTGGGGAAGGCTGGGATGGGGGCAGGCTGAGCGCCCGTTGGATGCGCCGCTCGCCCCCGCCCCTGCCGTCCCCCGGAAGGGAAGGAGAAAGACACCGGCTCCGTTTGCGCGAGCCAGTCCGCATTGCTCCTTCCCCTCTGGGAAGGCTGGGATGGGGGCAGGCAGAGCGCCCGTCGCATGCGACGTCGGCCCCCACCCTGCCCTCCCCCAGAGGGAGGGAGAAAGGAAGCGCCTGCTTGCGCAGAAGCCTCGAACGAGGCCGCGCAGCGCGCCTCGTGGAGATGCAGGGCGCCCCCGCTCCTCCCCGCCCCGGAACGGCAGCGAGAACGACGGCGCATGCGCGGCGCGCTTCATGGCCGCTGCTCCGTCGCCGGGCCGGCCGCTTCGACCAGCGGCGATGACGCCAGCACCGACAGCGCATCGACCGGCTCCGGCACGCGCAGGCGCCACGCGCTGCTGCCGCCCGGTCCGCTCACCACGTCGGCAGAGATCGACTGCAGCAGCCGGTCGGCCTCCTCGATGCGAACGCCCGGCTTCCAGCGCACGAACAGGTCGGCGCGCGCGGGTGCGGGCGCGGCGGGCGCCGCGCGGAAGCGCACCTCGTCGTCCTCGGCCGCGTCGCGTCCGCCGAGCAGCCCGACGTTCTGGATCACCACGCACAGCGCGAGCACCGCGAAGGCCGGGCGTGCCCAGCCTTCCGCGCCGAACCAGCGGCGCACGCTGCCCCACCACCCGCCGCCGGGCCTCGCCTGCGGTTGCGCGCGCGGCGGCGCAAACGAAGCGGCGATCTCGCCTTGCGGCGGCACCAGCGCACGGCTGAGCGCAAGACCCGCGTCGCGGTACAGCGCCTGATGGTCGGCGCGCGGGTCCAGCGGCCCCAGCGGCGTGCCGGACAGCACCGAGAACGCGCCGCCCACGCTGCGCAACGCGATGCGCCCCGGCTCGGGCGCGATGGCCGGTGCGGCATGCGCAGCCCATTCGTCGTGCACCGCGCGGATCGCGGCCAGCCGCGTGGCCGACACCTCGCCGAGCACGCGCGCGCACCACTGCGCGCCCGGCGCGAGCGTGAGCACGTTCCACGCCTGGATCACGCCGAACATCGGCTCGAAGGGTTCGTCGTCGGGCTCCAGCAGCACGTCGAAGGCCGAGGCCCAGTCGGGCTCGCCGGCGGCCATCCAGCCTTGCCAGCGTTCGCCCTGGATGCAGCGGTCGAGCAGCACGCCGAGCAGCCTCCCTTCGTGCACCACGCTGACAAGGCGGCCCGGCGCCCAGCGGGCCGTGAAGGCGCGCCGCGCGACCGCCTCGCGGCGGCGGGCCAGTTCGGCGAGCGGCAGCAGCAGGTCGTGCAGCGGCAGTGCGGGTTCGGCTGCCGGAGCCGGCGCCAGACCCGGCGGCGTGACGACCGCCGTGTGGCCGTCGCCACCGGCCGGGGAACCGGGCACGGGCGGGCCGGTTTCGAACGCGCGGCGGATCACGTCGAGCGGGGGCCAGAGATCGGTGGTCATGGCGTCTGTTCCTGAATCGGCTATGTCTTCAGACATAAGACGCTTCAGCCCCCAGGATTTTGAAGACCTGCAGGATCGCGGCCATGTTGTCCGCCTCGATGGCGATGCCCAGCGTCTGCTGGAGCCAGCCGCCGAGGCGGGTCTTCGCGTAGTCGGCGGTGAGCCCCTCGCGCTTGTGGACGAGGCCCAGCCGGCCCGCGCGGTAGTGGTACGACGCGATCGCATGGCGCGAGGCGATGCCCGACAGCCCGCCCTCGGCCTCCTTGCCGAAGCCTTCGCACAGCAGCAGCCGCTCGGGCTCGGGCAGCCCCGCGATGAAGGCGCGCGCGGCCAGCTGCACGCGCTGCACGCTCAGGCCGTGCTCGGCCAGGCAGCCGTCGAGCTCTTCGCTGGCGCCAACCTCGTCCTCGAGCTGCGCCTCGGTGATCTGGTCGCCGATCGAGAGCTTGCGGCGGAACGCGCTCGCGCGCGTGCAGTCGATGAGGTAGCGGCGGAAGTACGCGCACAGCGCGAAGGCGGTGGACGGTGCGCTGTGGCCCGCGCGCTCCTCGGCCTCGCCGGGATCGGCAGGGTCGGCGTTCAGCCGCAGCACCTTCACGTAGATGAACTGCGCCACCAGCTCCTGGCGGCCTTCGCCCAGCACCTGCAGCTCGGGCGGGTTGCACGCCCCGAGCGCCTCGCCCACGATGCGGTACATCGCACCCATGTCGTCCGGAGACAGCGTCTGCCTGCACCGCCAGAGGCGGACGAGGTCGGCGCTTTCAGCGGACGACAGTGTCTCGATCATTGGCACACCCCCAGGCTTCGCGCACTGCGTGTCGCTTCTCCTTCCCCCTTGCAGGGGGCACCACCGGCGGCCCGGCAGAGCCGGTTCCGCGGTGGTCCTTGGCACACCCCCAGGCTTCGCGCACTGCGTGTCGTTTCTCCTTCCCCCTTGCAGGGGGCAACACCGGCGGCCCGGCAGAGCCGGTTCCGCGGTGGTCCTTGGCACACCCCCAGGCTTCGCGCACTGCGTGTCGCTTCGCCGGCCAGCGGGGTGACCATTGGCCCGGGGGCTTGCATCCTTCGATCCTTCAATCGTCGACGCAGCTGCCTTCGGAGGGCACCAGGCATTGCGGCAGGTTGGCGCCCACGGGGCCGCCGCGGGTGCGGATGGCCGACGAGGTGGCGGCCTGGGCCACGGCGAGGCCGCGCGGCAGCAGGATCCACAGCTGGCCGCGCTCCTTCATGCGGCGCGCATTGGTGGCGGCCTGCTGGCCGTTGCCGAAGAAGTAGTCGGCCCGCACCGCGCCGCGGATGGCACCGCCGGTGTCCTGCGCGATGGTGAGGCGCTGCATCGGAGCACCGCTGCCCGGCGTGCGCGTGGACACGAACACCGGGTAGCCCAGCGGCGTGCTGCGCGGGTCGACCGCGATGGAGCGACCCGCTGACAGCGGCACGCCGAAGGCGCCCACCGGCCCGCCGACCGGCGAAGTGGCTTCCTTGAAGAACACGTAGCTCGGGTCCTTGATGCCCGAGCCCGCCACGGCGCCCGCCGCGCGCCGCCCCGGCACCACGACCGGTCCGCTGGCCGCCGGCCGCGCGAGCGTGAACCCGCGCGTGCGGATCGCACCGCTGTCGACCGCGCCGGCCGCACCGATGTCGTCGTCGTCGCCGTCGTCCAGCTGCAGTTCGATGGACGAGCCGCGCACCTTCACCGGGCTGCGCGGCTTGCCGTTGGCGGCCTGCGCCAGCGTCGGGCGGAAGGGCTGGCCGTTCTGCTCGGCATAGGCCACGCGGATGACCTCGCCGCTGGCCAGCTTGATGCGGCCCGAGCCCTGGATCTGCATCTCGTACAGCGCGGTGGCGCTGCTCACGAAGGCCAGCACCTTCGCGTTGGGCGCGCCCTTGGTCTCTATCTCCTCGCGGGTGTAGTACGGCAGCAGCTGCTTGCCCTCGACGCGCAGGCGCACCTTGCGGTCGAGCGTGTCGCGCGCGATGCCCGAGAGATCGAGCACGTAGAGCCCCGGCGCGCCCATGTCGCGCGTGCTCAGGCCCGTCTGCACGACCACGTTGCGGCCTTCCACGCGCGCGGCGACGGTGCCGTTGCCCGCGGGCAGCTTGCGTGCATCGGCGAACAGCATGTCCTCCGGCTGGCCGTACACCGGGTAGATGAACGGGGCGCCGTACTGGCGCGCGCCCGCGATCTCGGGCTCGAAGTAGCCGGTGACCACGCCGTCGGGGCGGCGGTCGTCGTCGCGGATCTGGTAGGCCGAGAACTCGCTTTCGAAGAACCCCCGGATGGCATTGGTGCTCTTGCCGTCCACGCGCAGCGCGCGGGCGCAGACGTCCTTCCATTCGGCGCCGCGCCCGGTCAGCACCTTGCAGCTGCCGAGGAAGGCGGGCCAGCTCTCGGAGAAGTCGTCGCGCGACCAGCCCGGCACCGCGTCGAAGCTCACCGAGGTGTAGGTCGCGAGCTGCGTGGAGAAGGTGCGCGCCTGGCCGGCCACGCTGGCACCGGCCGGCGGCGGCGTGCGCGCCGTGGTGGCCGATGCGTCTGGCGTGGTGGCAGCAGCCGTGCCGGTGGCGGACGGCGGCGGCGCGGCACAGCCGGCGAGCGAGGCGATGGCGGCGGCGATGGCCCAGCGAAGCGCCGGGGCGAGGTGTTGCGGTTGCGATGGTGCGGCGTTGGCGGTCATGAAAATCTCCTGGTCCGGACAGAGCCGGCCCGAGGGGCCGGCGCTCCCTTCAGACGATTACTTCTCGACGATTTTGAAATTCGCGACGCCGTATGCGTCGTTGCAAGGGGTGCCGGGCGCGCACACGGGCTTGCCCAGCAGCGGTGACGGACCGGTGCCGCGCGTGGCTTCGAGCGCGGCCAGCACCGGCAGCGGAAACACCGGGAACACGCCGTCGTTCTGCACGCCGGCGGCGCTGAAGTCGCGCTCGTGCTCGCTCACGAGCACCGCGAACTGGTCGGTGCCGGCCGGCCCGCCCGCGTCCATCGGCCACGAGGCGCGCGGCAGGGAGAGCGTGCCGCCGGCATTGATCTTGTTGTACTTGTCCAGCAGGTTCGGGAACAGCAGGAACATCTCGCCGCCGCTGGACAGCAGGAACACATAGACGAAGCCTTCGCGCTTGCTGCGGACCTCGAAGGCGAGGCGGTCTTTGCCGATCGCGACCTCCTGCTTCTTCGGCGCGGCGGTCACGTCGAAGCCCGGTGCGGCGCCGGCCGCAAGCGACTGGATCGACTCGGTGGGCGTGCGCGGCGCCGGGGGCGGTGGTGGCGGCGGCGGCGGAGGGCGCTGGGGTGCCTCCGCCACCTTGGTGTCGGGCGGCGGCGCGGACGTGCCGGTTGCGGTCGTCGTCGTCGTGGCCTGCCTTGCGCCGCTGTCGGCGGCGTTGTCGCTGCCTCCACGGCCCTGCATCCACCACCAGCCGCCGCCGGCCGCGGCCGCGAGCACTGCGATCGATGCGATGGCGACGGCGGCCTTGCTGCTCTTTCCGCCGACGCTCGAAGGCGCGGGCGCAGGCGGCGGGGCATTGCCTGCGGACCGGTTCGTGGTCTTGCCGGTGCCGGCGATGACCGTTGCCGCATCGGCGTTGGCGTTGGCCGTACCGGCGCTGCGTGGCGGCTGGGTGCGCGGTGTCGGCGCGATGCTGTGGCCGGTCTCGAGGTCGAGCGCCGCGCGCAGCTCGGCCATCGACTGCGGCCGCTGCTCGGGCCGCACGCCCAGGCCCGCGTCGATCGCCTCGAGTAGCCGCATGCTGTAGCGCCCGCGCAGGATCTCGTTGCCCGCGAGCGGCACGTAGCTGTCGGACAGCAGCCGCGCCACCGAAGGCGGCGGCGCGCGCCCGCACACCGCCACGTGCATCACGGCCGCGAGCGCATACACGTCGGTCCATGCGCCCTGCGACATGTCGGGCATCTCGGCGTACTGCTCGATCGGCGCGTAGCCGGGCTTGAGGATGACCGTGATGGCCTGCGTCTTGTCCGTGATCACGCGGCGCGCGGCGCCGAAGTCGAGCACCACCGGGCGGCCGGAGCCTTCGAGCAGGATGATGTTGTCGGGCGCGATGTCGCGGTGGTAGCAGTTGGCGCCGTGCATCACCGCGAGCGCCTGCGTGATGCCGTCCATGATGCGGATGAGCCAGGCCTCGTCGACGCCCGCGGGAATGGCCACCAGCGCCTCCCGCAGCGTTTCGCCCCGGTAGAAGGGCATGACCATGTAGGTGGTGCCCTTTTCCTGCCAGAAGCGGTAGACCTTGAGCAGCGACGGGTGGTCGAACTGGGCGAGCAGGCGGGCTTCGTTGATGAAGCTGCGCATGCCGAGGTCGAAGGTTTCGCGGTGTCTTTCGGACAGGGGGACGACGGTGCCGTCGTGCTGCCTTGTCGACAGGGAGGTCGGGAGGTACTCCTTGATCGCGACGACGCGCTCCAGTGTGTGGTCCCAGGCTTCGTAGACGACGCCGAAGCCGCCCTGGCCGATGACGCGCGTGACTTCGAATTCTGCGAGGCGGCTGCCTACGGGGAGGAGGCCGGCTTCGGTTGCACCTGTGGCGGGGCTGGTGACGGGGCCTGTCGTGGCCTGCACGGCGCCGGCCGTGATGACCGTGGCTGACGTGTCGCCTGTCGCCGCTGGCTGCGATGGCGGATTTGACCTGGGGACTACACGGGTGCGGTCGTCTTCGTTGGAGTCGGTCATTGACTGGCTCCTTGCTTGGTTTTGCCGATTGATTGCTTCCCGGGGCCGGGTCTCGCCCCGGCAGGCGACCTACTTTTCTTTGCTTCGCCAAAGAAAAGTAGGCAAAAGAAAGGCGACCCCACTGTCTGCGACCCCTTCGCTTCGCTACGGGGCAACCTGCGGTGCTCGCGTTTCGCGGGGTCCGCAGAACTCGCTTCGCTCAAACAGCTGCGGCCCTGATCCGCGAAACACTGCGCTCCTCGGCGCAGCCAGAGGGGGTGGGAGCGGGAACCACACAGGCCTTTGCTTCGCTCGGCCACTGATGCACAGCAGGCGCGCAGCGCCTGCTGTGCTTGCTGTGCTTGCTGTGCTTGCTGTGCTTGCTGTGCTTGCTGTGCTTGCTGTGCTTGCTGTGCTTGCTGTGCTTGCTGTGCTTGCTGTGCTTGCTGTGCTTGCACGGCTTGCACGGCTTGCACGGCTTGCACGGCTTGCACGGCTTGCACGGCTTGCACGGCTTTCAGTGTGTGCAGTGCCTGCTGCGTGTGCTGTAGCTGGTGTGCCCATCGTGCCTGCCGCATCTGCGATGCCTGTTGCATCTGTCGCGCGTGTTGCGCGTACGGTGCTTTGACCGAGCAGCTGTATTCGCTCAAGCAGTCGAACCCTGCCGCATCGCCGAGCGCAGCGAAGGCCTGTCCAGTCGACTCAAAGGCCGAGCGAAGCGATGGCGCGTGTCGATCCCTTCTGGCTGCGCCGAGGAGCGCAGGCGTAGGAGGGATAAGGGCCGCAGCTGTTTGAGCGAAGCGAGTTCTGCGGACCCCCTCCTGCGCCGAGCACCGCAGGTTGCCCGTAGCGAAGCGAAGGGACGCAGACAGCAGGGTCGCCTTTTCTTTGCTTACTTTCTTTTGGCGAAGCAAAAGAAAGTAAGTCGCCTGCCGGGGCGAGACCCGGCCTCGAAACAGCAACCGAGAAGAGGCCTTCATCACCCCTCCTCCGCAAACCCAAGGAACAAAGCATCGAACTGCTCATCCCGAGGCAGCCCGGTACTCAACATCCGAATCCCATGCTCAGCGGCAGGATCACTCAACCAGAGCGAAGCCCCCGCCAGAGGCAAGTCCAGCGATTCGACCGAAATCTCAGGCACACCAGAAGAAGCGCCTTCAACGAACAGCCGATGCAACACAGCATCGAACCGCAAAGCGTCGAGATCACCATCGAGCCCTTCCAACGCAGCCCGCGTCGCATGAGCCCACCACCGCAACGCAGCAGCCAGCGCCTCCCCCTGCAAGCACCCAGGTGCCGAATCATCGAGCTCGATGGCCAGAGCAAACGGAAAGTACCGCCCCACTCCATCGACGGAAGGCATCAGCACGCCGATCCACGCCTGCTCCCCCGCCACCTGCCGACCGAGCGCAAAGCACCACAGAGGCGCCTCCAGATACCGCTCGGTCCAATCCGCCCGGTCCCGCAGCCGCGACATGCCGCGCTGCAGCCACTGGTCCCACACCGCGCGAAACGATTCGGGCAACCGCCTATGCGCGAAGTCCCCCATGCCCGGCAGCTTGCCGAACCACCCCGGCAGCGCGGTCGATGCCAACAGCGGTGCAGAAGAAGAAGCCTGGCTCACAGCCCCTCCGGACAGGCAAACTCGCGCAGCTCGCGCAAGCGAATGGGATGCTGCACGCTGTTCGTGGTCACCTCGAAGCGCGTCTTGCGCGCACCGATCTGGAAGGTGATGAAGAACTTCTCCGGCGCGTCGCCCGCTTCGAGCTGGCCGTCGTCCAGCGTGCGGAACAGCGCCCAGGGCCCGTCCACCGCCGATCCCGAACTGCCGGTGGTCGAAGGCGGGCTCACCTGGATGCGCACCTGGTTGCTGCCCTTCGGCCCCGGCCACTGCACCGCCATCGGCACCACCGGCCCGTGCGCGTACTTCACGAGCTGTCCGTCGACGTCGAGGATGAACTGCGTGATGCCCGCGTCCATCTCCACCGGCTTGAAGTCCAGGCGCATCGACGGGCCGCGCCCGCCGCCGCGGAAGAAGATCTCCTTGATGCGCGCGGCGCGCTCGAACTGCGCCAGCGCCTGCGTGGTGACGGCACCGCGCTCGGCCACGGGCTTGTAGCGCCACGGGCGGGTGCTGGTGTCGACCAGCGCGGCCAGGCGCTTCTGGAAGAAGTCGTCCATCAGGCCGCCGGGGCCGAACATCTGGCCGAAGTCCTCGGGCAGCACGTCGCGCTTGCTGCTCTGCACGAAGGGGTAGCGACCGGCAATGGCGCGCGCGCAGAACTCGGCCACCGGGCGCAGGTCCTGGCTCAGGTTGCCGCGCTCGGCCACCTGGGCCTGCGTGGCGCCGGCCTGGCTCAGGTTCTCGATCATGCTGCGCACCGGCTCGGGCAGGCGGCCCGCGTCCGACTTGAGCTTGCCGGCCACGTCGCCCGGCGGCGGCGAGGTGCGGCCCTTCACGGCCGTGTCGACCGCGTTGAGGTACACGTACACCTCATTGAAGAGCTTCAGCGCATCGTCGATGGGCGCGGGCTGGCTCGGTCCGCCCGCGGTGACGAGCCGGCGCAGCGACTCGAAGCGGTCGTCCACGATGCTCTCGATGCGCTTGCCCGGCGCCACCTGGCGGCCGGGGTCGGCGCCGAACAGGTCTTCCAGACCCTTGCGCGTGTTGCGCACGGTCTCGGTCGCCTTGCTGACGACGTCCTTGTTGGCATCGGCCGCGGGAATGAGCGTGGTCTGCCTGACCACCGCGCGCAGGAAGTTCGCGAGCGGCGAATCGACGCCCGACAGGATGCGCGCGGTCTCGATGTTCTTGTCGAGCCCGCTCACGCGGATCAGGCGCACGTCGGCCAGCAGCGCCTCCCACTGCTTGACGTACTCCTCGAGGTACAGGCGGCGCACACGGTCGGTGAGCGCGCCGAGCGCGGCCACGTCGCGCAGGCGGTCGGCGGCGTTGCGGTCCTGGCCGAGCACCCACGGGTCCTCGTTGGCGAGCAGGCCGGTGAGCACCACCACTTCGTTCTGGAAGCGCTTGTGGTAGCCGTCGTAGGTGAACATGCCCGGCACGCCTTCGGAGAGCGGCTTGCCGCTGATGCGCTCGAACACCAGCGGGCCCGAGGGGCCGGTGGCCTGGGCGACGCTGAAGGCCGGGATGTCCTTGCTGGCGCGCTGGCGCTTCAGGCGGCTGAACACGCGCTGCTCCAGCGGGTAGCTCGCGAGCACGGCGCGCACGCTGCGCACCAGGTTCTCGTCCATCTTGAGCGGCGAGCGCGGCGGGCCCTGCGCGATGAGCACGTCGAGCTGGTCCTCGAGCGCCTTGCGCTGGTCCTCGGGAATGCCGCGGTCGAGGTTGCGCGACCAGTCGAGCGTGATCCAGGCCTTCAGCGCCTCGGGGTCGAAGTGCTCCGGCTGGTAGAGCATCAGGTAGCTCTTGAGCGCCTCGTAGGTGAACTCGAGGTTGTCCTTCTGCGCGGTGCGCAGCTGGTCCTCGATGCGCTTGGCGATCTGCGGCAGGAAGGCGTCGTTGAGCGCGCGCTGGTGCGTGAGCATGGCGGCGGCGTCGAGCTTGTCGCCCTGGTAGAGCCCCAGCGTCATCGACAGCGGCTCGTCGCCCTGCCGGTTCTCGGGCGTCTTCCAGATGTCGCGCAGGCCCTGCAGCACGGGCGCGACCTCGACCAGGTTCTGCACGCGCGCGGGCAGCGCGGCCAGGTTCTGCTTCGCGGGTTCGACGCGGGCCTCGACCGACTTCAGGTAGTTCATGTTCTGCAGCGTGCTGTAGCCCCACGCCGCGAGCAGGCCGACGGTGACCAGCGTCATGGTGGTGACGCCGGCGACGCGCAGTGCGTGGCGACGGCGCTCCAGCTTCACGTCCGCGCCGGCCAGGCGCTGCTCGGGGAACACCACCTCGCGCAGCAGCGAGGTGAGGAAGTAGCTGCGCCCGCTGCTCTTCTGCGGCGCGAGCATCGCGCGCTCGATGCCGAAGCTGCGCGCGAGGCTGCCCATGACGCGATCGATCGGGCTGCCCTCCTGCGTGCCGCTGGTGAAGTACACGCCGCGCACCCACGGCGGCTGCGCGAAGCGAGAGCCGGTGAACACCTGCTCGAGCAGGTCGGACAGCAGCGGCCCGATGGAGCCGAACTGCGCCGGAAAGCCGAAGATCGCCGCGCGGCGCGTGCCGTCGGTCTCGCGCTGCATGCGTGCGATGAGACCGTCGTTGACGCGGTCGTGCAGCAGCGCGAACTCGCGGTGGAAGGCGGCCGACAGCCCCTTCTCCTCGAGCTGCACGTTCTCGCCCGCCGGCAGGGTGAAGCCGAAGACCTGTGCGCGCTGTTCCTTGCCGAGGTCGTCGAAGTAGTCGGTGAAGCCGTAGAGCAGGTCGCTCTTGGTGACCAGCACGTACACGGGCAGGCGCGTGGTGAGCTTGCCGTCGAGTTCGAGCAGGCGCGCGCGGATCGAGGCCGCGAGCTGCGTGCGCGCCTCGGGGCCCTGGCTCAGCAGGTCGGCCACGCTCACGGTGAGGAACACGCCGTTCAGCGGACGGCGCGGCCGCGCCTTTTTCAGCAGGCCCAGGAAGCCTTCCCATGCGCTCTTGTCTTCCGACTGGTGGCTGTCCTGCGTGGTGTAGCGGCCGGCGGTGTCGATGAGCACGGCCTCGTCGGTGAACCACCAGTCGCAGTTGCGCGTGCCGCCCACGCCGCGGATGGCGCCGGGGCCGAACTTCTCGGCCAGCGGAAAGCTCAGGCCCGAATTGACGAGCGCGGTGGTCTTGCCCGCACCGGGCGCGCCGATGAACACGTACCAGGGCAGGTCGTACAGGTAGCTGCCGCCCGAGATGGAGAGCCAGTCGCGCCAGCCCGGCTTCTTGCCGGCGGCGTGAAGGCGCATCTGCTTGAGCGTGGCGACCGCCTCGCTGAAGCGCGTGTCGAGGATCTGCTGCTCGCCGCTGACGGGTGCGCCCGTCCTGGCGGCGGCGGGCGCCTTCATGAGCCCGTCGGTCAGGTGCCGGCTCGCGCGCCGTGCGCGCCAGCGCCGGTACAGCGCGCGCAGCACCACGACCAGCACGATGACGCCGATGACGATGGCGCGCACCGTCTCGCTCTCCAGCGGCGCGAGCGAACCGATCTTCACCAGCGGGCCGATCCACCAGACCAGCACCGCGACGACGATCAGCGCAAGCAGCGTCAGCAGCAGCGGGCTGAACAGGAAGCCGAAGATTTTCTTGATCATTTCGTCGCTCCCGTGGCGGGCGCGACCGGTGCCGGCACCGCCGCCGCGGCCGTGGTGAGCCGCTCGGGTTCGGTCAGCAGCACGATGTCGACGCGCCGGTTGCGCGCACGGTTGGCGGGCGTGTCGTTGGCCGCGACCGGCTCGGCGTCGGCCTTGCCGTCGGCGCGCATGCGCGCGGGGTCGACCAGCGTGGAGAGCGCGCCCTTCACCGCGTCGGCGCGCGCGGCCGACAGGTGCCAGTTCGACGGATAGCGCAGCGAGCGGATCGGCTGGTTGTCGGAGTGGCCGGTGATCAGCACCTCGCCCTTCACCTCGGCCAGCGCCTGCCCGATGCGGCGCAGCACCGGCAGCGACTGCGCCATCGGCTCGGCGCTGCCGGAGCCGAAGAACGAGTCGCCGCGCAGGCGCACCACGCTGCGGTCGGCCTCGTCCGTCACCGTGACCAGGCCCTGCTTGATCTCTGGCTCGAGGAAGCGCGCCAGGCGCGGCGTCTTCGCGGGCAATGCCGGCGGCGCGATCTGGAGTTGGGGCGCACGCAGGCCCGACACCGCGGCATAGGTGGTGTCGGAGCGGTAGTTGAGGGTGAGCCGCAACCCGAACCAGGCGAGCGCGAGCAGCAGCGCGAAGCCGGCCGCGAACACCCACAGCGGCAGCGACTCGCGCAGCCGCACCGTGCCCGCGCCCTGCCCGCGCCAGTGCGGCGAGAGCTCGGGCTCGACCGCCGGGCGGTCCTTCGCGATCAGGTCGGCCAGGCGCTGGCGCACCGAGTCGAGCTGCGCGCGGCCGTTGTCGACGACGCGGTAGCGGCCTTCGAAGCCGAGCGCGAGCACGCTGTAGATCAGCTCCAGCAGCTGGCGGTGCGTGGGCACGTCCTGCGCGAGCTTGGCCAGCAGCTGGAACACCTTCTCGCCGCCCCATGTCTCGTTGTGGAACTGCACCAGCAGGCTCTGCTTGTTCCAGCCGGCCTGCACGCCCCAGGGCGTGTTGGCCACGGCCTCGTCGAGCGCGGTGCACAGCACGTAGCGCGCGGCCAGCACCGACTCGTTGCCCACGCCCGCGCGTCGCGCGCCCTGGTCGAACTGGTTGACCGCCTCGGCGGTGGAAGCGCGCAGCGCCGGCACATTGGGCGGCTGCGCGAGGTTGCGCAGTTTGCCGATCAGCACCAGCAGCTTGCCGGCGGCAGAGACCAGCGGGTTCAGCAGGCCCAGCTCGCCGACGTCGGCGGCCGGCACCGGATCGGCGCCGCCGAAGAACGGTGCGGGCGCCGGTGCCGGCGGCATGCCGCCCGGTGCGCGCGGCTTGGGCTTGATGACAGTGCGCTCGGATTCGAAGGCGGCAAAGGGATCGGGAGGCGTGCTCATGATGGCTCCACGCAGACGGTGCCGGTTCGTGGAATGCCGCGGAACCGGCCTGGCCGGACCGCTGGCGTTGCCCCCTGGAAGGGGGTTGGCTTGGCGACACGAGGCGCGCGAAGACGGGGGGTCATGCGCGTATCGCCCAGAAAGCCAGGTCCAGCCCGGGGAAGTCGCCCGCGATGTGCATCGCGATGCCGCCGGACTGCTCGAGCTGGCGCCACAGGTCGCTGTTGCGCGTTTCGAGTTCGAAATAGTTGGCGCCCGTGTGGAACGGAATCTGGCGCGGCGCCACCGGCATCGGCGTGAGCGTGACGCCGGGCAGCGCGAGGTTCACGAGGTCGCGGATGCGCTCGACCGGGCCGATCTTCACCTGCGTGGGGAAGCGCGCGCGCAGTGCCTCGCTCGGCATGTTGGCGTTCACCGCGAGCACGAAGGTGGCCTTGCGCTGCAGTTCCACGTCGGTCACCACCGCCACGCGCACGCCGTGCTTGCGGTCGTGCAGGTCGATGCGGATGGCCGACTGCTCGAACACCATCGAGAGGCTGCGGCGCAGGTCGTCCATCACCGGACGGAAACTCAGCGCGAGGTCGTCGTGGATGTAGGGGCCGAAGCGCGCCACGCGGCGCGAGTCGCGAAAGCTCGACAGGTCGCCGGCCAGGCCGAGCGCGTGTTCGAAGAAATGCTGCGGGTGCAGCATCGCGCTTTTCGCCAGGTGCGCGAAGATGGCCTCGTTGCGGTTCACGGCCTGCAGCAGCATGAAGTCGGCGATCTCCGCCACGCCGCCGGTGCCGCCTTGCGTCATGCGGCCTGCGAGGGCTTCGCCGCGCTGCCGCAGCAAGCCCAGCAGTTCGTCGAGCCACGCGCGGATGACCGCATGGCCCGCCACGTCGAGCAGCGGCGGCAGCATCGCGCGGTCGAGCTGCACCTGGTTGTCGACGCGGCGCTCGACCACGCGTGCCACGCCCACGGTCGTCCAGGCATCGGTCGCTTCGCCGGCGCGCATCAGGCGCGTGTGGAGCTGGCCGAGCTGCAGCACCGCGGTGCGTTCGCCGGCGGTGTTCGAGTCGGGCACTTCGGACTCGAGCACGCGGTGGCGCACCAGCTCTTCATAGTCCTCGGCATCGGCCTCGCGCGCGCCGGCGCGGCGCAGCGGCAGCGCCAGCACCACGGCCTCGTCGCGCATGGAAGAAGGAATGTCGATCGGGTCGGGCAGCGGATCGACCGCGGGCATGTCGAACACGGTGCCGTCGCCGAAGACGCCGACCGCGCGCACCAGCGCCAGCTTGCCCAGCGTGAGCGCGGCCGCGTCGATCTCGAGTTCGGCAAAGCCCCAGGCGTAAGGCGTGGTGGAGCGCAGCAGCACGTGCCGCGCGTGGTCGGCATGACGCTCGCTTTGCTGCAGGTGCTGAGGCTGCAACAGCATCCCCTCGCTCCAGACCACTTTTGTTCGCCAACTCATCCGCGCTCCGTCAACGGCAAGGGTGCCGGGAAGAAAGAAACACGAAGTTTCCGGCGCCAGGAGCGGGAGGCAAATCCGCCTTAAGGCCTAGCTAACGGCCTAGGCGAGGGGGAGAGGAGGTACGGCGAAGGGAGTAGACGGGGCGTTCGGTGCGGTGCAAGGGGCGCCGATGGCGCGGCGGAGCGGAGCCGCCGCGCTCCGGCGGCACCCCGAATCATCCGCGAAGCGAGTCCGCCCGGCGCGCCCCGAATTTGGCGTCGGCCGCGTGGATCTTCAAGGCGGCCGCTGCGCTGCCGGCCTCCACAGACCCCATGCACGCATACCCTTTGCGGATCTGCCATCGCGCGCGCAACCAGTTGCCGATGCTTCCGAGGACGATGCTATTCAGGAAGCCGAACAAGGCAATCGCGCCCAAGGTGGCCTCGCCCTCCCCTCCGATTGCCTTCGCGATGCCGGCAACCAGCATGCCAAGCGCCAGAAGCGCCAGCGCAAGCGGCCACACGCCATGGCACAGCGCCCATATCCACCCGAAAAGGAACGCCGTCCAGCTCCATTCTTCCTTGATGGCTGCCACGTCACCCGAAGGGTGCTCGAAAATCTTGTAGCTCTTCATTTTTTTCACTCCCATTTCTGCTTTTTCTTGATCTCGGCGATCTCTGTCGCCCCACACACATCGGCGCGTCTGGCCTGATGACCTCCCTTCCCTTCCCTTCCTTTCTTTCCGCCGCAATGGCGTTCGATTCAAGTCAGGTGGCGGTCCGGACCGCAGCTTTCGATATGCGTCAGTGCGCGGATCGAGCTCTGTGACCATGGGGCCGATCGCATCGACGATGTGTCGCGGCCACTCCACCTTCTTTGAAGTGGCGATCTGGCACCCGCCAGCGCCAAGAACTGACAACGTTCGACTGTCCGTGACGCCCGGATCACAGTGGCGGCGGCCGCCCGGGCCGCAGCGCGCCGTACTTGTCCGAGCGCAGGTCCGGTTCGTTGATCAGTCGCCCGATGGCATCTTTGATCTCCTTCGGTGGTTCAACCTTCTGCGCAGTCCACACGGTCAACCGACTGAAGAGCAGCCAGTTCACATACAACGGCACGGTGATGGGCAGGCCGATGTGCTTGAAGAGCGCCCGCCATGGCTGCTCTTTCCAGTGGCGAGCCGGCTGATCGAGAAGCGGCACGACAGCACCCAAGTCGCTCCATCGCATGTGGGCCCCCATGTTCGACGCCGGCGGAAGCCGCCCTCCACGAGCGGCGCGCTGCGGTTTTCCATGTCGCGTCCCCAAGCACCCGTCAGGCAAATCCGCTGAAATTCGATGACGTTGGGGTACACGCCCGTGAGGCAACTTTCGTGACTGGCCATGCTCCCCGCGTGACGCCGCCTGTCATCGCGCTCGACCAGACCAAAGACACTTCCTGAGTCGCGATGCTTGTCGGTGCTCCTGCCGTTGACGTCGGTGCCGTCCGTCGTCGGCGCTGCTCCTGGGCGAACAGCCAGAAATAATGAAGCCAAGGCGATGGCGATCCTCGCGTAGACGTCCTGCTTTCCAATTCAACATCCTTCATCACATCTCCGGAGGCGGTCCTGGACGCAATCCGCTGTGCTTGTCGGTGCGCAGATCCAGTTCTGTGACCAAGGGGCCGATCGCATCGACGATGTGTTGAGGCCACTCCACCTTCTGCGCAGTCCATACGGTCAAGCGGTTGAAGAAGAGCCAGAGGATGTAGAGCGGCACGGTCACCGGCATCCCGATGTACTTCAAGAGCGTCTTCCAAGGCTGCTCCTTCCATCGCCGTGCCGGCTGGTCGAGGAACGGCACGACGGCGCCAAAGTCGCTCCATGGCTGGTACACGCCCATCGTCGACTGCGGCGGGAACTCACCCACCGTCAAGGGCGGGGCCTTCTCCTCCATGTAGCGGCGGATGTACTCCCACAGCGCCGGGACGATTTCGACGTTCGTGAACTCGAAGTGGTCGACGATGGTGGGGTCGGTGCTGCTTTTGCGCACCAGGAAGACCAGATGGTGATTGCGCTGCGCCGCCGCGCTTGACACCTGTACGGTGACATGGTGCTCGGCGTCGATCAGCCGCCATTCATAAGCCGTCAGGATGGCCTTGCGCGGTCCGAGGCCGCCCCAGCGCCGCTGGCCTTTGGAGACGACCTTGTAGACCTTGCGGTGCTTGCGGTCGAAGTAGAGTGGTTGGTCGGCAGGGGAAAAAAGCTCGATGTATGCAAAGAGCCCGAAGAGCGCCCATGCGATGGCGTGCCAAAAGACGATAGATACATACCCCTTCAGTTCGAGAAGGCCGGGAACAATAAGCGTTTGCAAGAAAATTGTTCCTAGCACTCCCGACGCGAATCCGTATGTCACCCAGAAGCCGCCGCCCTCCAGGAACGGCATGCGTTGAAATTCGATGGTGTTTGCATGCACGCCGGTCAACCGACCCCAATGGTCGGACTGTCCGGATGCAGCGACCTTCTTCCTGTAACGCTGCACAAGGCCGGGGAGTTTATTCGCCGATCTGTCTTTCTCCGTACTGCTGCCTTTGACGTTGAGCCCGAACATGGCGTCATCCCCACGTGCCCGGGGCATCAAGGAATAACGGCGGCATCTCGCTCTGGGGCACATTTACTCTGTTCGCATTGCGCTTTCTCTCATTGGCCTCCATGGCTTCGAAATTCACGTTAATCATGTCGAACTCCCACGTTTCTGTAGCCATGTTGTTGTAGGAGAGTTTTCGATCTGTGCCGAAGTAGCTTCGGCTCACCCATCGCTGAAGGTTGTTTCGCTCGGAGGCTGCGCCGGTCACCGCGAATACCACTCCTAGAACGAGCATGCCCCAGCCTAGGGTTGTGACAGTTGTCAGCACAAGACCACCAAGGGCCGCACCGCTCATCCCGACGATTGCAGTGACAAGGGCACGTTCGACGCCACGCTGCAGGAGGACCTGAGCCACTCGCTGTGCACCTGCTCCGATGAAACGACTGGATGCGCCGCTGCTCAAGGCATCGGCCACAACGGCAATGTTGAAGAGACTCTGCATCCCGAAAGCGGCAGACGAAGCAAGATGCGCCTCGTAAGCCATGTTGTCGCCTTGCGCATGTGCCTTTTCTGACTTGCGGTACGACAGGTATGCATCGATCGCCCCGGTCGCCAGTCCCGCCATCGCCAGCGCGATGCGGATGTTGGCGAGCTTGGCCGTGACGACGGCGCGGGTTGATCGATCAGCCGCGTCGACCACGTTGGGCGTGCGCGAGAGCATAGATCTGTTTGCCGCACCGCGCAGTTCCACCAGCGATGCAGTGAAGCTCATCAGGCCGCTGAAAAGATTCAGCCCCTGGTCAAAGCGCTCTCGCCGGTCGGGTCTGTCGAAGGACTTCCAGAAGTCTCGCACCGCCCAGACCAGCCCTGCCGCCTGCACGATTGCCACCCCATAACCGAGCCGGCGGTCTGCCTGGATTTCGGCTTCGACATTGGCTCGTCCGGCTGCAAGGTGGTCTTGAAGATGGCGTCGGCTCCGTGGTGAGACCTGCTGGAGATTCACGGACCTGGCGTACTCGTCGAACCTGGCAAGCTCCTTTCCGCCCTTGCTGCGCGGAGAGCTTCCCGGCGCATGCGCCCGCTCGCTCGGTACTTCATGGAGCAAGCCATCATGCGCACCGATATGCCAGATACGTTTCACCATCACCTTGCCGTTCACCTTCCGGTTCTTCAGCAGTGACCGGCGATCCGCATCGGAATAGAAGCCCCGGTGCTCCGTCGAATGCATGTGGGCATCGACATCGGCAAGGTCCCAGACCTCGCTGAGCACCACGGGCAGGTAAGCCTGTCCGCTGTCCACGGCTGTTCTCATGGCCTGGAGCAAGGTTTGCTCCACAACACTCAGGTTGACGATCTTCTTCATGCGCAATTCATCCGCGCCAGGGAGATCCAGGACCTTCTGCCTGTGAAGCGCGGCCACACCCTGGAACACCGCTGCTGCCATGGCGGCAAGATGGCCCGCGGCCAGCCCCACCACGATATTCACCATCCAGCTGTGCTTGCGGCCCCATGACGCCGTCAGCATGCCCTTGAAGATGTCCACCACCTTGTCGCGCATGTTGTTTTCGTTGCTGCGGTCCCACTCGCCATCGAGCATGGCCGCCACCTGCTCGACGACCGATTTTTGGTTGCCCACCATGGCTCTCAGGGCAACAGCACGCGGATCGACGATGGGCAGCGTCATCGTGTGATCTCGATAGTCATTGATGCAGGCCTGAATGCTCAACGGCTGCGGCACATGGATGCGATCGCTTTCCTGTGCATAGATCAACCCATGACTCACGGGATCTGTCAGCCTGTTGGGCGCGTCTTCGTCGAAGTGATGTTCGAAGTAAGTCAGAGTATCCCGGCGACGCATCGCGGCCAGCCAGTCACGCTCGAAGGAAGCGAGCGCTTCGGCTTCGGCATGACGGTCCTTCCGAAACGCGGCCTCCCACGCTGCACGTCGCGGTTCGTCGATCTGACTTGACACCTGCTCTCGCCAAAGGCGGTTGAAGTTGGCAATGCGGCTTCGGTGGATTCCGGCCTGCTGCCTCAGGTTGTCGGGTTGAAGCATGCGACCATTGGCACTACCGTCTTCCGCTTCGCCTCCGGTGCTTTCCCAGATGTACCCCATCTCCTTGACATAGGTGCTGTCCTTGACCGCATCCCATTTCTTGGCCGAAGTGCTGCCGTATGCATAGGCTTCCGTACTCGTGGCTGCCGCTGCCTCGAATGCCTCCTTGAGGCCCTTGAGCAACTGGTTGCTGGCAAGCGGCCAGGCCACCTCAGGCGCCAGCAGCCTCTGCTTGTGGACCCGATCGACCGCCAGCCGGATGCCGTTGAGATCGGCCGCAAGGCCAACCGGATCGGGAACGGCCACCACCATCGGCTGGCCTTGGTGGCCATCGCTCTGCTTGCGCATGACCTCGGCCATGGCGCGGGCTGCCTGCATGGCCGCGACGTGGCCGGCTGGATAGAACGGCGTCGCCTCTTCTTCAAAGCCGCCGTGCTTCAGGTGCTGCACCGCATAGTCGGCCACGTGCGCATTGAGCATCGGCGCCTCCGCCGCAAAGCCGTGCGCCGGTGGCAAGCCACCAAGGCTCAGTTCAACCATGCCCGACGTTTTCAGGTTCCTGGCCACGCGGGCCTTGATCGCGTCACTCCACCAGTTCATGCTGAAACCGACCCACACCGTGGCAATGCGCTCGGGGTCCGCGATACAGATCGTTCGCATGTCGTGCGGGTGCGTCACCTTCTTGTCGCAGGCGAAGCTGCTGTCTTCGAACACAAATTCGCCCTGACGGATCAGCGCTGCCTTGTCGTGCACCCGGTAAGCAAGCCAGCGTCCGACCTGGCCCTCCGGCTTTTCGCCGGGAAAAAAGACGTAGACATAGCCCTCGCGGCGCAGCAGGCGCAAGGCATATTTCGATTTCGCCTCGAGAGGGGGCAAGCCGAATGCCGAGACGGTGCCTGCATGGGTGCGGATTGCGGCACTGCCTTGGGGTGCAATCTCGGGGTCGGTAGCAACGGCTGTGGGCCGCACGAGCAGGATCGACAGGCCGCTCTTCTGGCATTTCTTGCAGGTCATGGTGTTCGGTGAAAGCGTGCAGAGATGGATCGTTCGAATCAGGACCAATGGCAGCGAAGCGCTCGCAACCTGTCGGCCAGAAGCTGCTGCGTCTGGTGTGCCCGGTCGATGCATCCCTGCAGTTCGGGGAACTGCTCGAAGGCCGGGAACCGCAGTGCCTCGACCACATAGGCGGCAAGATCCACCGGCTCATGCAAGCCGCGAGAGCGGGCGCGTTGGAGCACTGCCGACACCTGGGCCAGCGCGTCGTCCGGCAGCGGATGCCGAAATCCTTGCCATGCCATCAGGCTTCGATTGACGACCTCGGCTTCGGCCACGAGTCGCCGGTGCGCCACATCCAGCCGCAGGGACTTGTGGGCGACCGGCCCCTCCCGACCTTGCAGCACACGCAGCTTGAAGTTGGAGTCCAGATAGATCCAGCGCGCGATGCCCGTCAGTTGCTGCGCCCAATCGATGCCGCATGTCTCGACCGGCGGTTGGAACGGGTTCAGCAACGCGAGAACACGGCGATCGGCCAGTCGCAGATAGCGGGTGCGAGAGCTTGCATCTGCAATGAGCAGCGCCCCCAACTGTCGCGACAGGGCTGAGCCGCCGTTCCCGGCATGCGGCTGAAGCCACCCACCGATGCGGTATGCGCCGCTGCCGTTGATGCAGGCACGCAGATGTTCATGCGCTGCCCACTCGATGCTCCGGGCCAGCAAGGGGTCTTGCGCGTCCTCGAGCTCGATCACGTAGGGCCATCGTGCTGCAGGCACTTGCGTTCCTTCGCCCGGTACCGCATGGCGTGGATGGCCGTCGATCGGCGGTTCCACGTCGCCCAGGAAGGGATCGATCAGAAGATACACGGCACCGTCGTGCAATTCCTGCCGGAGCGACGTTTCGAGGGCATTCAGCAGTGCCTGCGGTACCTCGTTCCATGGCCATTCGGGAAAGGCTTCGTCCGAGATGGTCTGCGGGGCCTGCACTTCAGATCAGTCCCGCGCCGCCGGCCACGGCCTTGCTGTCGGAAGGCGAGCAACCGTCGTAAGTCTGCGGATTCAACGGCGAACTGGCAGGCCCCGCCTTGACATGGCTGGCCGCATGCTCGACCCACGCGCCTGTCGTGCCATGCAGGATGCCTGCGTTGCTCCACTCGGTGAAGCTGCCCCCGCCATTGACCACCACCTTCACCGGTGCGCTGATGCAGATTTCGGCGGTGGTGCTGGTGATCCGCACGGCCTTCCTTGCCGCCAGATCGATCCGGTCCTTGTGCGCCTCGACCTGTACCTTGCCGTTGCCGGCAATCCATTTCATGCCGTTCTTGAGCGCGAACAAGCGGATGCCATCCTTGGCGCTTATCAGCAAACGCCTGGCAGCGCTGAAGCTCGTGTGGCCTTCGCTGGAGATCGCGACGTGGTCTCCGGCTTGCAGATGCAGACTGCCAGGGGTGGTGGCGGCGATGCCGGCCGCACTGGCAAGCACGAGGTGCGGCTCTTCCAGTTCGGGGAAATGGCCTTGGGACGCGTTGCCGTCGCTGCCCTTGATGGCACCGGCCTGTGCCTTGAGTGCGGTGGCGACAAGGGCTTGGTCCCGTCCGCTGTCCTGCAGCTTCGCCGTCGTCGCCGCTTCGGCCAGTGCGTCGTGCTGCTCGCATGCAGCTTTCAATCGGTGGGTCGTCTCACCCATGTCCTTGGCGTGCCGAGCAGCAGCGGTGCGCGCTTCGGTGGAGATGAGCAGTCCGTCCTGCGCCCGCAGCACGCCATGGCCGTCGGTGCGCAGCTCGAAGCCCTCGCCGCGCGGCTCCTTGCGCCCGGCGTTGTCTTCCACGCGCGTGATGAACCCCAGGCTCAGGCTTGAGCTCTGGTGGTCGCTCTTGAGCTGCGCCTGGATCCGGCCCTCGGTGTCGTCCATCAGCAGGTGGTTGGAGCGGCCCGCCGCACCGTTGCCGCCACCGGGCGTCAGCTCCCGGCTTCGGAAGCCGCTCAGCGCGCCCTGGCCGGGCAGCGCCCACGGCGGCATGTTGACCTGGTTGTGCACGCGCCCCGTGCAGATCGGCAAATCCGCATCGCCACCGATGAAGCTGACGACGACCTTCTGGCCGATGCGCGGCAGGTGGATGCCGCCCAGCTGGTTGCCAGCCCAGGGTGAGCTCACGCGCAGCCAGCAACTGCTGTGCGCATCGCTGCCGCCGATGCGGTCCCAGGGAAACTGCACCTTGATGCGCCCGAGCGCGTCGGTCCAGAGGTTCTGTCCTTCGGGGCCGACGACCCGCGCGACCTGCGGGCCGTCGCAACGGGGCTTGCGCTGCGTCAGGGCGGGGCGAAGCGGCTCGGTGACCGGATGCGCTGTGAAGTCGACCTCGACCCGCCATTGCTGCTTTCTGCCGGAGGCTTCGCGGGGTTGGCTGTTCTCGCCGATGTCTTCGATGAGGAAGCGGGTGTCCAGCACGAGGTATTCGGCGTTGGCCTTCTCGCGAGGATGTCTGGTCAGCCTGAAGGTGCGCCCGGGCACCATGCCCCGGAGGTTGCCGCTGGCCTCGGCCCTGGCACCGTGGGTTCGAAGGGCCTGCATGCGCAGCAGGGCCAGCAGGTTGCCTTCGCTGCGAGGGTCGTGGGTGGCTGCATTGCCCGCGCCGGGCTGGGCGTAGTGGCTGCCACCCGTGCCAGCATGCCATTCGTAGACCTGCGCATCGGCATGGCCCGTGGGGCGTGGGTCCTTCCGGCTCGCACCCAGGTCGGCCCGCGGCCGGGTGTAGTCGTAGTCCCGTGTCGCATACCGCCCGCTCGCGAGATGGCTTGCGGGCACGAAGCTGTGGATGTATTCCGCATCGAGCTTCCAGCCCGGGGCGTGGTACTCGACCTCCCGGTACATGGCACTGTCTGCCTGCCCGTAGGCCCCCATCGCATCGCACAGCACCAGGCGGTGCCTGCCGTGCGAATGCTCGAAGTGGTAGCTGATGCCCCACTCCTGGCACAGCCGGCTGAAGAAGGCGAAGTCGCTCTCGTTGAACTGGGTCTGGTAGTCGCGTGCGGGGTAGGTCTCTACCAGGCGCTTGTCCACCGGGAATGCGTAGTCCGCGAGCAGCGCGTCGAGGATCTGCACGACCGTCCGGTCCTGGAAGATCCTGCAGTCGGTGCGCAGCGTGGCCAGGTGCAGCCAGGGCCGCAGCGTGAGCTTGTACTGGACGTGGCGGCCTTCCTCGCCCCAGAGGGCCGCATCGGTGATGAGCGCGTTGATCTGGCGCACGCCCGAGGCACCGTCGTCCAGGGCGATCTCGCAGCAGGCCTCGCGGCCGACGAACGCATCGAGATCGAAGTTCGCGGCCATCGACGCATCGAGGTTGGATGCATCGGGCGTCTTGAGCAGCAGCTCGTATTCGAAGAGGGCGTTCAGTGCCTCATGGCCCGACAGTCGCACGGGCTCCAGGGCAGGACGGCCCTGGCGCTGAGGGATCGCGGAGGAGCTGACCGAGAGAGTGCGCGGCATCGACGACTTCCATGGCAAGGAACGTGGTCGAGGCAGTCTGCGCGGGCGTCACGGATGGCTCTGCAAACAATGGTCATCGTCGACAAGCTGCGCGCAGAAAAGCCCGCCGAATCGGGAGATATGTCAGGGCCGGACGGTCACCGGTCCGCGCGCAAGACCTCGACCTGTTCGGCGTAGATCTTCTCGATGCGCTGCAGCCGTTGCTCGCGCGCGGCCTCGTTGACCCACGACGCCGCCATTGCGCGCTGCTTGCCCAGATGGTGCTCGAGCCGCGCTTCCGGCAGCAGGGCACTGTCGTCGGCGGCGACATAGCCGTAGGCCGCGCGCAAAGTCTTGAGCACCTCGCGCTCGGCGTTGCCGCGCGCGCCCTTGCCCTTGCCGTAGTCCGTGAGGAACTTCTGCAGCTTCGCCTGGAACTCGGGCGGGTAGTCGCGCCGCACCACCATCGGCGCGCCGGGCGGCGGTTCGGACTCCCAGATCACCTGCAGGCGCTCGGCTTCGATGGGGAACTGCTGGCGAAAGCGCTCGAGGTCGGTGGTGTTGTTGGTGGCGACGTCGGCGTCGCCGTTGGCCACGGCGAGCGCGGTGGCCTGGTGGGTGCCGACGAACTCGCTGCGGAAGCGCGTCTCCATCTCGATGTTGTTCGGCAGGAAGAGCTGGCTCTGCGGCACGATGAAGCCGGTGACCGAACGGCTGTCGCCGCGCGCGAGCCGCCATTTCTCGGGCTGCGCGAGCATGCCCTCCAGCGTGTTCAGCGGTCCGGCCTTGCGCGCCAGCAGCACCGCGCGGTGCTCGGGCACGCTCGGGTGCCGAGCGATCTGCGCCACCACCTTCATGCGCCGCTGCATGACGGCGTCGAGCGCCATCTTGGCCGAGAGGAACGCCATGTCGATCTCGTTACGGCCGATGGCGCGGTCGAGCTCCTCGTACGACGGCACCGAGTACGCGCTGACCGCGATGCCGAGCGCGCGGCTCATGTCGGCCATGAGCGGCGTCCACAGCGCGCGCGATTCGACGGTGCCGCCCAGCGGCAGCACGCCGAAGCGGATCAGCCTGATGGCGGCGGGCGGGGTCTTTTCCGCCCTTTCCGCCCTTTCCGGCTTTTCCGGCTTTTCCGCGCGATCGGCCCTGTCCGGCCTGTCCGTCCGCTCGGTCTTCTCGTTCGCCGCGGCCATGCCCTGCGCCTGCACCGGCGCGTGCCCGGCGAGCAGGCCCGCCGCCAGCGCCAACGCCGGCAACCACGCGGCCAGGCACGCCGGGCGCTTCAAGGCGAGACGTCCTTCAGCACGCTGACCTGCTCGGCATACCCGCTGTCGATGCGCTGCAGGCGGGCTTCGCGCGCGGCATCGTTGACCCACTGCGCGGTCATGGCGTTCTGCCTGGCCAGCTGGTAGGCCAGCCTGGCGGCGGGTTGCAGCGAACTGTTGTCGGCGGCGACGAAGCCGGCCAGGTCGTGCAGCGACTTGAGCACCACGCGCTCGGCGTCGCCGCGCGGACCCTTGGCGCGCCCGTAGCCAGTGAGGAAGGCCTGCACCCGCTTGCGAAGGTCGGCCGAATACTCGCGCCGCACCACGATCTGGGCGTGCGGGATCAGCTCCGACTGCCACAGCACCTGCAGCCGCTCCGCCTCGGCCGGAAAACGCAGCTTGAAGCGCTCGAAGTCGGCGGTGTTGTTGGTGGCCACGTCGGCCTCGCTGTTGGCCACGGCCAGCGCGGTGACCTGGTGGGTGCCCACGATCTCGCCCTGGAAGCGCGTCTCCATCGCGATGTGGTTCGGCAGGAAGAGCTGCAGCTGCGGCACGATGAACCCCGACACCGACTGCTTCTCGCCGCGCGCCAGCCGCCAGCGCTCCGGCTCCGCCAGCAGGCTCTTCAGCGTGTTCAGCGGCGGCGCCTTGCGCGCCAGCAGCAGCGCGCGGTAGCCCGGAAGGCCGTCGTGCCGCACCACCTGGGCAACCACCTTCATGCGGCGCTGGGTGACGGCGTCGAGCGCCATCTTGCCGGAGAGGAAGGCCATGTCGACCTCGTCGCGCTGAATGGCCTGCTCCAGCGCCTCGTACGAGTTGACCGACAGCACGCTCACCGGCCGGCCGATGGCCCGGCTGAGCTCGGTCAGGAGCGGGTCCCAGTCGCTGCGCGACTCGAAGGCGCCGCCGAGCGGCAGGATGCCGAAGCGCACGGGCCCGTCCAGCGGGTTGCCCTGGGCCGACGCCCACAGGGGCAGCCCCAGGAACAGGACCATCGCGGCCACGCGGAAAGAGCCTGGAAAGCCGGCGAATCGGCGCAAGAAAGCCTGCATTGTTGAACCGAAAGACATAGAGCCGTTGCGCATCGGCGGGTCTAACATGGGCGGCGCGGACGCCATTAGATATCAATTGCTAACAAACTTCGTGATGTTTTTCCTGTCTTCCCGGTTCGGAAAGGGGCGCCTAAGCTCGGCATCCACATGCCCGACGCCCTCATGAACTGGAACTTCCGCGTCCTTCGCAGCCTGGCCCGCCTGACCTTTGCGCAACAGCTGATCCTGCTGGCGCTGGTGCCGGCCACGCTGGCCACGCTGGCGGCCATCGCGGTGCTGACGCGGCAACACCTGGGCAACCTGACCGAACTCATGCGGGCCAACGCGCAGACGGTGGCGCTGCAGGTGGCCACGGTGGCGCAGGCGCCGCTGGCGCGCATGGACCGCCGGGCGCTGCAGCGCACCGCGCAGTCGGGCAGCTACCAGCCGAACGTCCAGCAGGTGCAGATCTGGACCGAGGACGGCGAGATCGTGGCCAATTCCGAGACCATGGACCGCGCCCGCGACGAAGGCCTGCAGGTGGTGGTGCCGATCGTGAGCGACGACGGCCGCCACAACGGCAAGGTGATGGTCGAGATGAGCCTGGCGGCCGTGCAGAACGCGCGCCGCTCCGTGTGGCTCAACGTGGGGCTGGTGCTGGCGATCAGCATGTTCGGCGTCGGCCTGGCGGGCTGGTGGGCGGCACGGCGCATCAGCGAGCCGATCCGCGCGCTGGGCAAGGCGGTCGACCGCCTCGGCGCAGGCGAGGACGCCAGCGTGGCGATCGAGGGCACGTCGGAGGTGCGCCACCTGCAGCACGGCTTCAACCAGGCCGCGCGCGCACTGGCGGAAAGCCATCGCCTGCTGCAGAGCCGCATCAACGAGGCCACGGCCGAACTGGCGCGCAAGAACGCCCAGCTCGAAGTGGCCAGCCAGGCCAAGACCCGGCTGCTGGCCGCCGCCAGCCACGACCTGCGCCAGCCGCTGCATGCGCTCACGCTGTTCTCCGACGGGCTGGCCAACGGCGAGACCGATCCGGTGAAGCTGCAGCGCATCGGCCACATCCGCGAGTGCGTCGATTCGCTCGACCGCCTGTTCTCCGAACTGCTCAACCTGTCGCAGCTCGACGCCGGCGTGCTGCAGCCGCAGTGGATCGACTTTCCGCTGGACCGCCTGTTCGACGAGATCAGCCGCAACTTCCGCCCCGTGGCCGAGCAGCAGGGACTTCGGCTGGTGGTGCGCAAGACCGACGTCTGGGTGCGCTGCGACTACGTGATGCTCTCGCGCATCCTGAACAACCTGGTGTCGAACTCGCTGCGGCACACCATCGAAGGCGGCGTGCTGATCGGCGCGCGGCGGCGCGGCAAGGGCGTGCGCATCGACGTGGTCGACACCGGCGTGGGCATCGCCCGTCAGCACCAGGAGCGGGTGTTCGAGGAGTTCTACCAGGTCGAGCCCACCGGCCGCCAGGCGGCGCGCGGCACCCGCGGCATGGGCCTGGGCCTGGCCACGGTGCAGCGGCTGGCCGAGCTGCTGAACACGCGCGTCGAGCTCAGCTCGCGCGTCAACAAGGGCACCTGCGTGCGCGTGCTGGTGCGTTCCGCGCCGGCCGCGCTGCCGGCGCCCTCGGCATCGCACGCGGTGGCCGCGATGGAGGAGGAAGAAAGCCTGGCCGGCGTGCGCATCATGGTGATCGACGACGAGCGCACCATCCTCGAAGGCCTCACGGTGGTGCTCGCCAACTGGGGTGCCGAGGTGATGCCCGCGCAGACGCGCGCCGAGGCGCTGGCGCTGGCCGACGGCTGGCAGCAGCCGCCCGACGTGGTCATCAGCGACCTGCTGCTGCAGGGCGGCGACAACGGGCTGGACGTGATCGGCGCGCTCGAGCGCCATCCGCGCGGCATCGGCGCGGGCACCGCGCGGCTGCTGGTGACGGGCGAGACCAAGCCCGACCGGCTGCGCGAGGTGGCGAGCGCGGGCATCACGGTGCTCTACAAGCCGGTGTCGCCGCGGGTGCTGCGCCAGGCGATCCAGGCGCAGCGGGTGGCCGCGGCGCTGGCGGTAGGCGCCTAGGCGCACTTGCAACGCCGCGCGCCTTGATCGGGCTGCCGTGGCAGGCCTTCGCAACGCCGGAAGCAGGGGGTAGAGCCCCTGGGTAGTCCATCAGGCATAGGCCGTGCGACTGCCGGCTTGTGGAATCCGTCACGCAGGCAGGCCATCGCCGACGCGGACATAAGCCCTCCGCCTTATCGCGCGAAGCAGGGCCCGTCCTTACATTGGATCATCGCCCCTTGCTGCGGACGCAGTCCATGCCTTTTGCCTCGAAACCCGCTTGCCAGCCCTTCCCCGGAAGGCTGCGCCACGCCGCGTCCGCGCTGTCGGCGAGGGTGGCGCTGGTGGCGCTCGCAGCAGCGGCGGCTTGCACGGCCGGCAGCGCCTCGGCGGCCAGCCTCACGGTGCTGATGGGCGACGACGCCGCGGCATCGTCCGAATTCGTGCAGCAGCTGCGCGCCGACCAGGAACCCGGCGGCAAGTTCGAACTGGTGCGCCTCGCGCCGGGCGGCGCCGATCCGCAGCAGGCGGCCGAGGCCGGCGGCAACGACACCGAGCGCGCCGCCAACGCAGGCGTGCGCACGCGCAGCCTGCGCCCCGCGCCCGACGCGCCGATCACCATGGCCGTGGGCCCCGCCGCCGCGCGCGCCGCCGTCGAGCGCCCTGGCCAGGAGCCGCTGGTGCTGGCGATGCTCAGCCGGCTCGAATACGAATCGCTGAAGGCCGCCAGCCCCGCGCTGCGCCGCGGCGACCGCCGCGTGGGCGTGCTGCTGCGCGACCCGGCCATGGCCGACCAGCTGGCGCTGATCAACGCCGTGCTGCCGCAGAAGCACCGCATCGGCGTGGTCGCCACACCGGAATCGGAGCCGCTGGTGCGCGAGCTGCAGCGCGCCGCGCAGGGGGCCAGTCCGGCATGGGACCTCCGCGTGGAATACGCGCCCGACGCGAGGTCGCTGGCCAACGCGCTGCGCCAGGTGGTGCCGCAGAGCGATGCGCTGATGGTGCTGCCCGACCTGATCGGCGACAACCAGGCGGCCACCCTGTCGGTGCTGCGCGCCGGCGCGGGCGCGGGCATGCCGGTGTTCGGCGCGAGCGAAGGGCTGGTGCGCTCGGGCGGCCTGGCCGCGGCGGTGTCGACGCCCTCGCAGCTCGCGCAGCAGGCGCGCCTGCTCGGCCAGAAGGTGGCGAGCGCCGCCGGCAACAACAACGGACCGCTGGTGGAGGCCGCGACGCCCGCCACCGTGCGCGTCAATGCCACCGTGGCACGCGGACTCGGCCTGCGGATGCCGGAGGAACGGGAGCTGACCGACCGGATTGCGGGTCCCCGATGACCACCGCTGCGCCCTCCCACAGCCCGGCACCCGCCGGCGCAAGCGGCACCGGCGCGCCCGTGTCGTCGCCGATGCCGCTGCAGCCTTCCATGCCGCCGCCACCGCCGCCGCCGACGCCTTCCACCCACACCCTCGTCGTGCGCGGCAACCTGCAGCGCGACCTCTTCCGCCTCGGCGTGGTGCCGTGCGCCGCGGTGGCGCTGGCGCTCACCGGCTGGTTCACGCACAACCGGCTGCAGACGCTGGAGGCGGCCTTCGACGCCGAAGGCCAGGCGGTGGCGCGGCAGGTGGCGGCCATGTCCGACCTGAGCCTCTACGCGGGCGACCTGCCGGCGCTGCAGAACGTGGCCAACGCCGCGCTGCGCGGCGGGCAGGTGACGCGCGTGGAGATCAGCAACAGCGCGGGCGTGTACGTGACGGCCGGTCCCAAGACCACCTCGCTGGCGCAGCTGCGCATGTTCACCTCGCCGGTCACGCTGCGCGAGGCCTCGCGCGCCAGCGCCTTCGCACCCGCGGGCTCCACCGCCGCGGGCGAGACGCCCATCGGGCTGGTCCAGACCTTCCGCGACACCACCGCCTATACGCGCGAGCGCAGCCGCTCGCTGTTCGCCGGCGTCGGCATCGCGCTGGTGGCGCTGATGGCGGCCTGGGCCTCGGTGCGCCACATGGCGCGCACGGTGGCGCGGCCGCTGCGGCGCGTGTCGCGCACCGTGGCCGCGCTGGAAGCCGGCCATTTCGAGATGCGCTGCGACGTGGTCGAGGGCGGCACCCGCGGATCGCACGAGCTCGCGGTGCTCGCGCACGACATCGACCGGCTGGCCGAGCGCCTGCAGAGCAACCGGCAGATCAGCGAGGAGCGCGTGCGCGAGGCCACCGCCGTGGCGCTGCAGCGCATGGCCGAGGCCGAGCAGGCGGCGCTGTCGCGGGCGCGCTTTCTCGCGGCGGCCAGCCACGACCTGCGCCAGCCGCTGCACGCGATGGGCCTGTTCATCGACGGCCTGCTGCCGGGCGCATCGCCAGCGCAGCGCCCGGCCGTGCTGCGGCTGCAGGAAAGCACCGAGTTCATGGGCGTGCTGCTCGACGACCTGCTCGAGATCTCGCGGCTCGACGCGCAGGTGCTGACGCCCTCGATCGCCAAGGTGTCGCTGGCCACCCTGTTCGATCAGCTGGACGCACAGCATGCCGCCACCGCCGTCGAGGCCCGCGTGCGCCTGCGCTGGAGCGACCGCGGCCTGGCGGTGCGCACCGACGCGGCGATGCTGCAGCGCATCGTCGGCAACCTGGTGGCCAACGCGCTGCGTCATGCGCCCGAGGGCGGCACCGTGCTGGTGGCCGCGCGGCGCAGCCCGTCCGGCGTGCGCATCGAGGTACGCGACAACGGCGTGGGCATCGCGCCCATCCACCAGGGCCGCATCTTCGAGGAGTTCTACCAGGTGGCCAACACCGAGCGCGACCGCCGCCGCGGCTTCGGGCTGGGGCTGGCCATCTGCGCGCGCATCGCCACGCTGCTGGGCACGCGCATCACGGTGCGATCGGCGCTGCAGGCGGGCAGCACCTTCGCCTTCACCTTGCCGGCCGCACGCCTGGCCGACGTGGTGCCGCCCGAGCCGCCACCGCTCGCACCGACGCCGCTGGCCGGCCTGCGCTGCCTGGTGGTGGACGACGACCCGGCCATCCTCGACGGCAGCCGCACGCTGCTCGCGCAATGGGGCTGCGAGGTCGAATGCGTGTCGACCGGCGCCGAGGCCATCGCGCGCATGGGCACCGGCGACCCGCACTACGACGCCGTGCTGTGCGACCTGCAGCTGGCGGGCGAAGGCGACGGCGTCGACGTGATCGATGCGGCCAAGCGCCTGCAGCCGGACGCGATGGCGGTGCTGGTCTCGGGCGCCACCGGGCCCGAGGTGCTGCAACGCCTGCGCCACGGCGGGGTGATGCTGCTGACCAAGCCGGTCGCGCCGGCCAAGCTGCGCGCGCTGCTGACCACGCGGCGCCAGCTGCACGTGAGCTGAGGGTTTCGGTCAGGCCAGGGCGTCGGCCCGCGAGAACTGCCGCCGGTACGCCGTGGGCGATACCTTGAACGCCGACATGAAATGCTTGCGCAGCGACACCGCCGAGCCGAAGCCCGCGCCCGTCGCCACCTGCTCGACCGGGTGGTCGGTGGTCTCCAGCAGCCGCTGCGCCAGCGCCAGGCGCTGGTTCTGCACCCACCGGCCGACGGTGGTGCCGGTCGATTCGCGGAAGCGCCGGGTGAAGGTGCGCCGGCTCATGAGCGCACGGCGCGCGAGGTCGTCGAGTTCGTGCGGCACGTCGAGATGCCGGCCGAGCCATTCGAGCAGCGGCGCGAGGCGGTCGCGTTCGGCCGCGACGGGCACCGGCTGCTCGATGTACTGCGCCTGCCCACCCTGCCGGTGCGGCGCCACCACCATGCGGCGCGCGGCGCGGTTGGCGGTGTCGGCGCCATGGCGCACGCGCAGCAGGTGCAGGCAGCAGTCGATGCCCGCGGCCGTGCCGGCGGAAGTGAGCACATCACCGTCCTCCACGTAGAGCACCTCGGGCTGCAGCCGCACCTGCGGATATTGCCGCGCGAAGGCCGGCGCCAGCTTCCAGTGCGTGGTGGCCGGGCGCCCGTCGAGCAGGCCGGCCTCGGCCAGCACGAAGGCACCGAGGCACAGTCCGACCACGGTGGCGCCGCGCCGGTGCGCCGCCTGCAGCGCGCGGATCAGCGCCGGCGGCGCGGCGCTGCCGTCGTCGCGCCATGACGGCACCACCACGATCTGCGCACGCCGGATGGCCTCCAGCCCGTGCGGCACGCCGAGCGTGAAGCCCGCATTGGTTCGCAGCGCGCCGGGCTCCGGCGCACACACCCGCAGCCGGAAGCGCGGCGCGCCGCTTTCGGTGCGGTCCTCGCCGAACACCATGCAGGGCACGGACAGGTGGAAGGGACTGATGCCGTCGAAGGCGACGACGGCGATGGTTTCGACGGCCGGTGCTCGCATGGCCCGATCTTATCGACGAATGGCTTCCGGGCCACTGTCGGCAAGCGGCGCGCGGGAGAAGAATCGGGCCATCCGAAACCTGGAAGAGAAGGAGTCTCCATGAGCAACGCCCCGCGCCGCGCCCTCGTCGTGATCGACGTGCAGAACGAATACTTCGAAGGCGGCGGCCTGCCGATCGAACACCCGCCCATCGCGAGCACGCTGCCCAACGTCACCAAGGCCATGGACGCGGCCCGCGCCGCCGGCACGCCAGTGGTCGTGGTGCAGCACCATGCGCCGAAGGGTGCGCCGGTGTTCCAGGCCGACGCCCACAACGGCCAGCTGCATCCCGAGATCGCGAAGCGGCCGCGCGACCACCTCGTGACCAAGGCCACGCCCAGCGTCTTCACCGGCACCGACTTCGCCGACTGGCTTGCGAGCCACCATGTCGACACGCTCAGCGTGGCCGGCTACATGACGCAGAACTGCGACGCCTCCACCGTGTTCGAGGCGATGCACCGCGGCCTGAGCGTGGAGTTCCTGGCCGACGCCAGCGGCGCGCTGCCTTACGAGAACGCGGCGGGCAAGGTCAGCGCGGAGGAAATCCATCGCGTCTTCAGCGTGGTGTTCCACAGCAACTTCGCAGCCGTGACCACGACCGACGCCTGGATCTCCGCGATGCGCGAAGGCCAGGTGATCCCCAAGGACAACGTCGTGATGTCCAACCGCCGTGCAAGAGGCTTGACGTAACCCCCCAGGCTTCGCGCACTTCGTGTCGCTTCTCCCTCCCCCCTGCCGGGGGCGATACCTGCGGCCCGGCAAAGCCGGTTCCGCGGGTATCGCGCACCCCCCAGGCTTCGCGCACTTCGTGTCGCTTCTCCCTCCCCCTGCCGGGGGCGATACCTGCGGCCCGGCAAAGCCGGTTCCGCGGTATCCCTGGCCTCAAGTCCTGGCCTGAAGTCAGGCCGGGTCGGGTCGGGGCGGCTGCCGAGGACTAGAAGTCCGCGCAGCCGTTGCGCTTTTCGGTGTCGACGCAGCTCGAGAGGTTGGGGCGCGAGCGCACGCGGGACCATTCGCGTGCGAGCACGTCGGCGCCCTGCACCGCGCGGTCGCCTTCGAGCGACCCGGTGGCGAAGCAGATCGGCGGCGGGCCCATGTTGCGGTCGTACAGCCAGGTGACGGGCAGGTCGCGCAGCGTGTCGGGGCGCGGCAGGTCGGGCATGCCGGCGACGAGCAGGTTGCCCGGCACCACGTTGACCGCGTAGCCCTCGGCCGAGGTGAAGGTGCCGTTGATCGGGTACACGCCCAACGGGCTGGTGCGCAGCGCCGGCGAGAACATGAAGCCCGCGAAGCCCGCGCCCGTGTCGCCCAGGATCAGGCCGTCGAGCGTGTAGCTGAACAGCGGGTTCGGAAAGCCGAAGGGCCGGGTCGCGTTGCCGATGCGCACCGTGGCCACCGGCTGCTGCGCATAGATGAAGTGGTTGGCGCCCGCGGGAATGCCCACGGTGCACAGGCCCGAATAGGCGCAGTGGTAGAGGTTCGGATACAGGCCTGAGCCGGCGAGGCCGCCGCGCGTCTCGCCCACCCAGGTGTCGGCCCATACGCGCCATGGCGCACCGGTGATCGCGTAGCCGCCGAGGTTCTGGAAGCGCGAGCCCGCCACCAGGTCCGTGCCGCCGGTGCTGCTCACGTTGGTGCCCAGCAGCAGGTCGCCGCTGAGCGTGCGCACGAACACCGTGTCGGCGGCCATCGAGGTGGCCGACACGGCCTGCGGCGCGTTGCCCGCGGCGTCGTAGCCGGTGACCGACACCGAGCCCAGCTGCACCGTGTCGACGTCGACGTAACGGAACGCGCCCGCCGCGCCGCCGCCGACGGTGGCCGCGCTGACGTTGTTGGCCGCCTGGTCGAGCAGCACACTGCCGCCGGTCGAGCGCGCCAGCAGCGTGCCGGCGGTGATCGGCGCGGCGGCGGTCTGCGTGATGTCGCCGCCCGAGACCAGGCCGAGCTTCGCCACCGCGACCGCGCCGCCGAGCCGGATGCCGCCGCCGCCGTTCTGCAGAGTCAGCGCGCCGGGCAGGGTCAGCGGCCCCACCACGTCGATGCCGGCCGCATGCGCGTTGCTGCCGGCCACGATGGTGGGCGCATCGAGTTGCGCGAACTCGGCGGCCGACACCGCGAAGCCGGTGGCCGCGGTGCCGCCCAGGGTGATCGGGTTGGCCGTGCGGTCGACCGCGTTGCCCGCGGCGTCCACGCCCCCGGGGCGCAGGTTCAGCACGTTGCCCGCGCGCACGTTGCCGGCGATGGCCAGCGCGTCGGTGGTGCCGTTGTTGCTGGCGCGCAGCACGACGTTGTTGTTGCCATCCACGCGCCCGCCCGTGGCGATGGTCACGCCCGTGCCGTTGGCCTGCGACTCGCCGGCGATGTCGATGCTGCCCACGCCCAGCGTGGTCACCAGCGCGTTGTTGGCAACGAGCACGCCGCCCGACGTGGCGCTGGCAACGCCGGGCGTCACCAGGCCGCGGATGCCGATGTTGCCGTCGACGCTGCGCACCGTGACGTTGCTCAGGTCGACCGCCTGCACCGCGATCGGCCCGGTGCTCGGGTCGGTCACGCCGCTGCCGATGCCGGTGATGCCGATGTCGCCGCTGGTGGTGAGGATCTGGCTGGCGCCGGTGCCCGCGCCGATGCGCACGCCGGTGCCCCCGGGCGCGGTGCCGGTGATGCTCACGTCGCCGGTGCTGCTCTGGATGGTGGCGCCGTTCAGTTGCACCGTGGCGCCGAAGCCCGAAGTGGGCGTGCCGCGCTTGCCGGTGATCTGCACCGCGCCGCCGGGGCCGGCGTCGCCCAGCGCGGTCGTGCGCGTGTCGATGGTGGTGTTGGTGATCGAGATGGCCTGGCTGCCCGTGCCGCTGGTGTCGGCCGTCATCGTGACGTCGCCGCCGTTGGTGTTGATCTTCGCGCCGCTCATGAAGATCGAGCCGTTCTGCCCGCCCACGCCGGCGTTGAGCACCACGTTGAGCGCGCCGGAGTTCGACTGGATCGAGTTGTTGCTGAAGGCGTTGATGTTGTGCGCCGCATCCAGCTCGAAGGTGAGCGGCGAGGCGCCCTTGCTGCGCACGATGGCCGCATCGGCCGCGAAGGTGATGTTGCCGTCGGTCGCGACGCCGCCCGTGCCGGTGGTGATCGTCACGCTGGTGCCGCCGTCGAGCGCGTTGTTGATGTCGCCATCCTGGATGGTCGAGGCGGCCAGCGGGTCGAAGGGGTTGCCGGTGAGGCTGCCCGAGGCCACGCCGTGCGCGATGTTGACGTCGAACGGGTCGATCAGCCAGCTGCCCGCGGTGCCGACCGGCGCCGACGCGTCCACCCGCAGGCCGAGCAGCGCGAAGTGCGGCGCGGAGGTCTCGATGGTGCCGCCGTTGCCGCCCGCGCTGCCGCCGCGCGCCGACAGGCTGCCGTAGCCGCGCAGCGTGTCGCCCGCGATCACGTTGATCGTGCCGCCGTTGCCCGTGGCCGACTTCGCGTCGGCGCGCAGGCTGGCCTGCGCGTCGATGGCGATGGCGTTGCTCGCGCGCACATCGATGGTGCCGGACTGCCCGGCGCCGCCGGCGTCGATGGTGGGCCGGTCGTCGTAGACGTCGCTCACCAGCACGTTGCGCGCGGCGATGGACACCGTGCCGCCTGCGCCGGAGGTGCTGGACACGTCGAGCACCGCGCCGGACGGGCTCGGCGCCAGGCCCACGAGGCCCGGGGGGTCGACGCGGGTGTTCACGCGCACCACGCGCACGTCGCCGCCGCGCCCGTCGATGGCCACGCGCCCGCTTTCGGCGCGCACGCCCTGGCCGGCCTCGACCTGGATTTCCACCGCGTTCGCGTCCGCGCCCAGCAGCACGGTGCCGCCGTTGTTGACCACGTAGCTCTTGCCGCCGGCCGTGCCGGCGATGCTCACGTCGCGCCCCTGCCCCGCAGAGATGCTGCTGCCCGTCATGGACACGCCGTCTCCCGCGTTGAAGCCCATGCCGGTGCCGTTGTTGGCCGCTGCCGCCGAGGTGACGAACGCGGTGCTCGCGAGCAGGCCCTGCGTGTCGCTGCCGGTGCCGTCGATGCTGACGCGGCCGCCCGCCGCGATGGTGGCACCGCGCATCGAGATGCCCGCCGCGTTCCCGGCGGTCACCTGGGGCGCGCCGATGCTGCTGGAGACGATGCTGTCCGCATACACCGCGACAGGGTCGTCGGTGGTCCAGCTTCGCGAGCTGCCGATGATCCGGACGTCGCCGGTGCCGGTGCTCAGCACCGAGTCGCCCGCTTCGGTGCTGCCGAGCAGCACGCCGTTCGCGCGGATGGCGCCGCGCCCCTCGATGTCGATGCTTCCCGCGCCGGTGGCCAGCGTGCTGCCGAGCACCGCCACGCCATCCGAGCTGACCCGGTAGTTCGGGCCTTCGACCGTCTCCTGGCTCACGCCCTGCCCGCGCAGGGTGATCGAGCCGTTGCCGCCGCAGGCCGAGGTGCCCGTGGCGCAGGTGGAGAGCGAACTGCTGCTCAACGTGATGCCGGCCTGCCCGCTGTAGAGATCGCTGCCCTCGGCGCTCACGACGCGGCCCTCGGCATAGCCGGTGTCGGCCTTGCCCTGGCCGTAGAAGCGGATGTTGCCGCCGTTGGTGGCGATGGAGGCGGCGTCGATCAGGATCGCGCCGCCGAGCTCGGAATTGCCGGCGTTGGCGTCGAAGTCGACGTGCAGCGCGCCCGCCGTCGACCTGATCGACGACGCGTTCCGCATGACGACGTCGTGCAGCGAATCGACCGTGAGGCGCGCGTCGCGCCCCTGCGACTTGACCACCTCGGCGCTGAACTGGAACACCACGTCGTTCGTCTCGCCCTCGACGGAGCCGGTCGACAGCCTCACGTCGGTGGCGCGGCCGAGCGCATCGCCCAGTGCCGCCGCGCTCACGCGCGTGCCGTCGACCGTGCTGCCGTAGCCGGCGGCGTCGTAGGCCGGCACCGTGGTGTCGACGTTCAGCTCGCTGCGCGCGCTCGCGTTCCACTGGCCGTTGGCGCCGGTGGCGCCGCCCGCCGCGTCGATGCGCGCGCCGTCGGCCACCTCGAGCACGTCGCCTGCGGTGCCGATGGTGCCGCCCGCGCCGCTGCCGGCACCGCGCGCCGCGATCTCGCCGGAGATGTGCGTGTGCGGCGAACCGATGTCCACCGCGCCGCCCGCGCCATTGGCACCTGTCGCGTTGGCGCTGATCCTCGCGTCCGGCGCCATCGTCACGGCGGCGACGCCCTTCACCGACACCGCGCCGCCGCTGCTGCCGCTGGCGTCCGCGTTCAGCCCGGCCATGCGGATGTAGTCGCCGCGCGCGGTGATCGAGCCGCCCGCCACGCCGGCCTCGCCGCCGCTCGCGTCGAGCGTGCCGCCCAGCAGCATCTCGCTGCTGTTGCGCGGCGACACGCCGGTGTCCAGCACGATCTCGCCGTTGCGCGAGGCCAGCGAGCGCGCCCGCACCACGCCGGTCTGGCTCACCACGAGCTGGCGCGCATCGACGTCCGCCGCGGCCGCCATCAACACCACGCGCCCGCCGTCGGCCGTGACGCTGCCGCTGTTCATGAGCTGCGCGGTCGCGGTCTTGTCCACGGCCTGCAGCTCCGCGAGCTTGAAGGTGGTCTGCCCGTCGGCCGGGATCTTGAAGGTGGTGAGCCCGTCGCCCTCGAAGTCGAGGTTCAGCGTCACCTTGCTGGCCGACACCAGGCCGGCCGAGCCGCGCGCGACGTTGATGTCGCCTTCGTTGCGCACCGACCCGCCGAGCAGCGCCACCGTGCCGTTCGGCGAGGTGGTGGCGATGGTCGCGCCGCCCTCCACCTTGACCTGGGCCACGCTGCCTGCGTCGCCGACGAACAGCAGCTGCTCGTTCTTGCCGAAGACCTTGTCCATCGAGCCGGCCGGCATGAAGTTGTCGTTGGCGATGTCGAGTGTCGACGCCACCAGCCCGCCCACGTTGACCGACGCGCCGCGTCCGAACACGATGCCGCTCGGGTTGACTAGGAACACGCTGCCGCCCGGCAGGTTCGGGTTGCCCGCGAGCGAGGTCCGCAGCGTCCCGTCGATGCGCGAGGCGAGGATGGAATTGCCGTCGCCCACCACGCGGTTGAGCAGCACGGCGCGCGTGCTCGGCTGCGCGATGTTGACCGTGCCGCCCGCGCCGATCGAGAAGGTCTGCCAGTTGACGATGCCGCGCTGGAACGGCTGGTTGATGTTCATCACCCCGCCGCCCTGGGTCATCGTGACACCGCCGGCGACCGGCATGAAGCCGCCGGGCAGCACCTGCGCCATGGCCGGCGCCGCGCCTGCGCAGATCAGCGACAGCGCGATGGGCCGCAGCTGCAGGCGCCGCAAGGACGCGCGCGAAGAAGGAATGCGTTGCTTCATGTCAGTGCTCCATCACGCTGCCGCGTGACCGCGATGCTCGACCGTGACCCCGATGTCCGAAACCGGCGCAACCCATTCGCGGGACACCGCGGAACCGGCTTCGCCGGGCCGCAGGTGTCGCCCCCGGCGAGGGGGAAGGAGTAGCGACACGAAGTGCGCGAAGCCTGGGGGAGTGCCATCTCAAAATGCCTTGATGAACTGGACGTAGAGCCGCGGATTGCGGCCGCCCCCGTCGGTCAGCGCGGGCGCGGTGCCGTCGCGCCAGGCGAGCGTGGCGTTGAGCGAGAAGTTGCCCGGGCGCGACCAGCTCAGGCCCACGCCGTAGCCGCGCAGGCTGTGGCTGTTGATGCCGTCATAGGGCGTCGGGTTGCGTACGATCTTTCCGCGCGCCGCGTCGTAGAACAGGAAGGGCGTGAGCTCCTCGTTCACCGACCAGCGCCACTCGACCGTGCCGATCAGGCCCTGGTCGACCAGCAGCTCGCCCGAGGGGTACGCCCGCACCGCGCGCGCGCCGCCGAGCGCGAGCTTCTCGGACGCGTCGAGGTTCTTGCTCGCCCACTGTCCGCCCAGCGAGAGGTACAGCGAATGGCGCGGCACGATCGACTGCAGGCGCGAGAACTGGAAGCTCAGCTTGGTGAAGCCGCCTTCGGTGTCGTGGCCCCCGACGCCGCGGTCGAACTCGCGGCTCTCGGGGTCGCGGATCGACAGGTTGCCGTGGTACAGCGTGCCCGAGCTGGCCCAGTAGCCGCCACCCAGCAGTTCGTCGCGCCGCTCCCAGCTCCAGCCCAGGCTCAGCCCGTTGACGCGCTTCTTCGAGCTGAAGTCGGCCGCGCGCAGCTCGTCGGTGAGGTCCTTCACGTCGACGCCCAGGCGCAGGAACAGGTTCTGCTGGCGCTGGCGGATCAGCGGATAGTTCAGCGAGAAATCGAGCACGTTGGCACGTCCGCGCGCATCGAGGTCGATGAACTGCCCGCCGAGTTCGTAGCTCACGCGCGACAGGCCGACGCCCGCGCGCAGGCCGCTGGTGCCGATGGGCGCCTCGTAGGCCACGCGGCCGAACTGCAGCGCGTTGCTGTCGGAGACCATCACGCGCATGTCGAGGTTGTCGCCGATGCCGAAGGGGCTGAGCCAGCGCGCCGTGCCGCCCACGCGGTAGCGCCCCGACTCCTTCGTGCCGTGGTTGTCGGCCTCGGCCGTGAAGGCCCAGCGCGGCGCGGCCGCCACCTCGACCGAGAGGTCGGTGGTGCCGGCCTGCGTGCCTTCCTGCAGGCCCGAGGACACCTTCACGCCCGGCTGGTCCGACAGCAGCAGCATGGCGCGTTCGTAGGCCGGTGCGCTCACCGCCTCACCGGGCTGCAGCGGCGCCAGGAAGCCGCGCACGCGCGCCTCGGCGATCGGCGCATCGGGTGCGACCACCACGTCGACCTTGCCGAGGCGGCCCTCGATCACGCTGATCTCGACGATGCCGTCGCGCACCGTCTGCACCGGCACCACGGCCTGCGCGAGGAAGTAGCCGCGCTCCTTGTAGCGCGCGGTGATGGCCTTGGCGAGCTCCTCGAGATCGCCGAGCGTCACGTCGCGCCCGATGTAGGGCGTGGTGATCGCCTGCAGCTCCTCGTTGCTCAACGCCTTCACGCCGTTCAGGCGCAGGTCGTTGAGCCTGAAGCTCGCGCCGGCGGCGCCGCCCGTGCCGCGCGGCGGCGCAGGCAGGCTCTGCGGAGCGACCGCGCCCGTGGGTGCCTGTGCGATCGGACGGTCGCAGCTTCCGCAAGGGTCCGTGGCCGGCAGCAGTTGCGTGCCGTTGCCTTCGGCTTCGGCGGCCTGCGTGCGCTGGGCTGCGACCAGCAGCGTCGCGCCCATCAGGGCCGCGACCGCGAAGGCGATCGGCGTGGGACGTCGAGCGGCGCGCTTCTCAGTGACCATGGCAGTTCTTCATCTTTGTCATGCGGGACGCCGCGCACGGCGGCCCGGCACGGCGTGCGAAAGGACAGGGGGCGAGCAGCGACATGTCTAGCCTCCGACCGTGAGGCGCCAGTTGCCGATCAGGTTGAACGGCGCCCAGAAGAAGGGATGGGACATCTTGGGGTCCTTCAGCACCGCGAGCTGTCCGGCCTGCATCGACTTCTGGATGTCTCGACCCTTCGCCAGCTCGCTGTAGAGCGTGCTCATGAGCACGGCGGTGGCGTCGTCCGACACCGGCCACAGCGAGGCGATCAGGCTCGAGCTGCCGGCCGACAGGAACGAGCGCGTGAAGCCCAGCACTTCGTCGCCCTGCGCGATGCGCCCCAGGCCCGACTCGCAGGCCGACAGCGTCACCAGCGCGGTGCCGTCCATCGGCAGGCCGAGAATCTCGTGCGCCTCCAGGAAGTTCTGCTTTCCGCCTTCGTTGGCCAGCAGGATGCGCGAGTACAGCGGATCGACCGCGTCGGCCTCTGCGTGCGCCGCCACGTGCATCAGCGGCGAGCGCGAGGCCACGTCGCGGAACTGCGTCTTGGTGGCGGCCGCGCCCATGTACAGCGTGTTGCGCGGGAACAGTTGCGCGAGCTGCTTCACCTCGGTCTCGGCGCCGGGCAGGTCGTACTTGTCCTCGATGCGTGGATTGCCGAAGGCCACCAGCGAGGCGTTCACGCGCGGCGTGCGCTGCGCCAGCTGCACCGCGATGCTGATCGACGGCGCCACCGCCACCGGATGCGTCTCGATGATGTAGCGGCCGTCGAGCCGCAGCGCCTGGAACGGCAGGTAATGCAAGGGGCCGTGCGGCACGATCACCAGCCGCTGCCCCGGCGCGAGCCCGAGCGGTCCGAGCAGCGCCGCGCCGAGCTTGTCGGCGTTGGTGATGGCCGTGCGGCGGCCGCGCACGATGGAATTGCGGAAGGTCTCGACCAGCTCGTTGAGCTCGTCGCGCCTGACCGCCACCGTCTTCTCGGCGATGCCGGCGGGGCCCACCACCCACACCACGAGGCGGTCGGGCAGCGAGTGGAACTGCACCACGCGCTCGTCCGCCGCCAGCGTGCGCTGCAGCGTGGCGAGGTCGACGGTGTTCGCGGCCTGTTCGCTGATCTTCGCGCGCCCGCGCACCGCATCGAGCAATGCGCGCGACCGGCTGTGCTCGCTCACCTCGAAGGCCTGGCGCGCATCGCCCGCATCGCTGTAGATGGCCACGCCGCGCTCGAACACCGTCTGCAGGTCCGAGAACAGGCCCATCTTCACTTCCTCGCTGCGAAAGCGCGCGCGCACCTTGTCGACGTCGCCCAGCGCGCGGCCCACGGCCTCGGCCGCGGCCTGCTTCTGGCCCAGCGCCAGTTCGCTGCGCGCCACGCCGTCCCAGGCCCAGAGGCGGTAGTACTCGGTGTCCGCGCCCACCTGCCGCGCGGTGAGCTCGCGGTACATGTCGCGCGCCTCGGCCGGCTTGTTCTCGGCCAGCAGCAGCCGCGCGCGGGTGCGGTCGAGCTGCGCGGTGAGCGGCGCGTCCTTCGGCGCCGCCATGGTGCCGAGCACCTCGCGCGCCCGCACGGGGTTGCCCGATTCGATCAGCGCATTCACCAGCGACGCCTGCACCAGCGGCGCATACCGCGCCGAGCTGTTGGCGAGCGCCTCGTCGTAGCTGAGCACTGCGCCCGCGAAGTCGCCGCGGCGCGTGCGCACGTCGCCGATCACCTTCTGCACCGGGCCGACCACCAGCTTGGGGTCGCGCGCCGGATGCCGCAACGCTTCGCGCGCGAACTCCTCCGCCTTCTCGAGCTGCCCCGAGTAGCTGTACACGATCGCCAGGTCGCGGTTGGCCATGGCCATCAGGTTCGGGTCGTTGGTGGCGTTGGCCAGGTGCAGCGCCTTGCTGGCGGCGCGCACGCTCTGGCGAAACTCGCCGGCCTCGGCCAGCGCCACGGCCTGGCTGCAGTACTGGTAGCCCGAGAGCTTCACCGCGTCCTGCCCGTAGAGCACCGCGCCCTCGCTCGTCAACGCGAGCAGCGTGTCGGTGTCGTCCAGGCGTGCCTGCTCCATCCTGCTGGCCGCGGCTTCGGCGTTCGACTCCGCCTGCGCCGAAGCCTGGCGCTGCTGCGCCGATGCCGAAGGACCGAAGCCCAGGAGAAGAATGCCTGCAAGACCGAGCGCTCCTGCCGCAGCCGCACGACGGCGTGCCGGGCGCTCCCATCCCCATCTCGAAAACCAAGCCATTGGACCCCCGCGCGCGGCCCATGGGAGCCCGCCGGAAGCGGGCCGTGGGCGCTGCAGAAGTGCGCGCCGTTCAGGCCTCGTGGGGAAAGTCTAGGAGCGGGGGGTGGCGTGCGCCTATTCGCAATACGGTCTAGCGCGAACGGACTAGGGTGTGTTCACACCAGCTCCGGCGTCGCATCGGACGACGAAAGGAAGGCCTGCCACACGGCGCCGGAAGCGAGGTAAGCAGGCCCTGAACGCTCAGGCGGGCACCGCATCCACATTGGCCCGGTCCCAGTGCCGGTGCTTCGCGATGGCGGCGATGAAGTCGTTGGCCACCTGCGCGGCCGCGCTCGTGTCGCCCATGTTGGTGACCGGCGTGGCCGCCACGATCACGCCCGCGGGTGCATCGGCCGGCTGCGTGCCGGGTTCGATGCCCAGCGTGGAGAGCAGCTGCACGCCCTCGCCAACCGTGCATATCGCCTTGCAGTGCTTGTAGGCTTCCAGCACGAAGTGCACCGCGTCGCCGATGCCCTTCAGGGCCGCCGCGCTGTCGCTGCCCGCGGGCACCAGCACCGCGTCGAACATCACCGAGGGGGTGTTGGCGAAGGTCATGTCGATGTCGATCTGCCGCTTCGAGGCGCTGGCCACCGTGCCCAGGCGCGGGCCGACCACCTTGCATTGCGCACCGGCCTGCTCGAGGGCATCGCGAATCGGCTTGAGCGAGGCCGAGTCGACACCGTCCGCCACGAGGATCGCGACCTTGCGCGTGCGGATGGAGCCGTCGCCGGTGTCGGCCATGCTCAGCGCCGGCGACTCGTCGATCGGCAGCTGGATGCGATGCTCGCGGAAGCCCGCGCGGCCCGAGGCGGCCCTGGCATCGGGCTCGCCGATGCCCAGCGGCTCGGCCACGCGGCGTGCGAGCTTCTCGTCGACATGCGCGAGGTTGTCGACCATGCGCTGGCGGATGGCCGGCACCTCGAGCTTCGACAGCTCGAAGCGGAAGGCCGCGATGATGTGTTCCTTTTCGGCCGCGCTCTGGCTGTTGAAGAACAGCCGCGCCTGCGTGAAGTGGTCGTCGAACGACGGGCTGCGGCGGCGCACCTTGGGCGGATCGATCTCCTCGGGAAACGACTGGAAGCCGTTGCTTCCGCCGTCCACGCGGAACTCCGCGCCGCTGCCCAGGGTGTTGGGCTCGTAGGCGACCTGTCCGCGCGCGATGGTCTGGCGGTGCATGCCGTCGCGCTGCATGTTGTGGAACGGGCAAACGGCCTTGTTGATCGGCAGCTCGTGGAAGTTGGCGCCACCCAGGCGGGAGATCTGCGTGTCGGTGTACGAGAACAGCCGCCCCTGCAGCAGCGGGTCGTTGCTGAAGTCGATGCCAGGCACCACGTGGCCCGGATGGAAGGCCACCTGCTCCGTCTCGGCGAAGAAGTTGTCGGGGTTGCGGTTGAGCACCAGCCGGCCGATCTTCTGCACCGGCACCATCTCCTCGGGAATGAGCTTGGTGGGGTCCAGCAAATCGAAGCCGAGCGAATGCTCCTTGTCCTGCGGGATCATCTGCACGCCGAGCTCCCACTCGGGGAAGTCGCCGTTCTCGATGGCTTCCCAGAGGTCGCGGCGGTGGAAATCGGCATCCTTGCCGGCGATCTTCTGTGCCTCGTCCCATACCAGCCCGTGGATGCCGAGCTTGGGCTTCCAGTGGAACTTCACGAAGTGGCTCTCGCCGCGGCTGTTGATGAAACGGAAGGTGTGGACGCCGAAGCCTTCCATCATGCGCAGGCTGCGCGGGATGGCGCGGTCGCTCATGGCCCACATCAGCATGTGGGTGCTCTCGGGCATCAGCGAGGCGAAATCCCAGAAGGTGTCGTGCGCGCTCGCGGCCTGCGGCATCTCGTGGTGCGGCTCGGGCTTCACGGCGTGGATCAGGTCGGGGAACTTCATCGCGTCCTGGATGAAGAACACCGGCATGTTGTTGCCCACGAGGTCGTAGTTGCCCTCGCGCGTGTAGAACTTGACGGCGAATCCGCGCACGTCGCGCACGGTGTCCGCGGAGCCGCGCGAGCCCGCCACGGTCGAGAAGCGCACGAATACCGGCGTCTTCGCATCGGGGTCCTGCAGGAAGTCGGCGCAGGTGAACTGCGACATCGACTTGTAGACCTGGAAGAAGCCGTGCGCCGCGGAACCGCGCGCATGCACGGCGCGCTCGGGGATGCGCTCGTGGTCGAAGTGCGTGATCTTCTCGCGCAGGATGAAGTCTTCGAGCAGCGTGGGCCCGCGCAAGCCCGCCTTCAGCGAGTTGTGGTTGTCTGGAATCTGCAGGCCCTGGTTGGTGGTCAGGGTCGCCGGATGCTCCACGGTAAAGCCCTCCAGCTGCTGCTGCTTGGCGCTGGCGCCGTCGCTCGCCTTGGAAGCGCTGGTGCGGCGGCCTGCGGCGGCCTTGTTCTGCGGCGTCATCGTGGACCTGGAATCTTTCATGGGAAGGGCGCTCAGCCCATTTCGTTGTTGTCGAGGAACATGTCGAGCACATTGACCAGTGCGACCAGGCAGATGCAGCCGGCAACGGCGGCCACGGCCCACACGAGGATTTCGTCGCCCCACGCGGTGGTGAGCGAGTCGAAAAGCGAAGAAAACTCCATGATTCCCTCCAAGGAAACGGGCTGGGCGAGGTGGCGAAGGCGCATTGCGGTGCAGCGCACCCGGACCGGGCGCAGACTCGCCGCAAGCGAAATGCAAGGTTATGTTTCGCGCCGCATCCGACCCGTAGTGGCCGCCCTCCCCAGACTGTGGGAGAACCCAGGTGTGCGCGGTAGGAGCGCGCCGACAGCGCCACGCCCCCGCCTACGCGGGGTCGCGCGTGTTGACCGCGAGGGATTCGCGCCTTCATCCATACGATTGCCAGAAGGGTGGCACTCATCGTGCTTGTCACCTTGCTTGTTGCCTCCGCGCACCGGCCGCACTGTCCGGATCACCAGGGAAGAAGAGCACCCATGCAGATCAGGATCGGCTTCGACATCGAGCTCGGCGTCACCGCCCCCACGGCGTTGATCTACATGCTGCAGGTCCACCCTTCGCGCGCAGCCGACATACAGGGCGAGGAGAACATCACCATCAGCCCGCCGCTGGCCACCGACTTCTACCTCGACGGCTTCGGCAACCAGTGCGCGCGCGTGCATGTACCGCCCGGCGTGAGCAGCGTGCGCCTGCGCAACGATGCGGTGGTCTACGACACCGGCTGGCCCGACCCGGTGGACCACGGCGCGATCGAGCATGCACCGGCCGACCTGCCGGTGTCCACGCTGCCCTTCCTGCTGCCGAGCCGCTACTGCGAGGTCGACGGCGAGCTGCTGCAGTTCGCCTGGGCCAATTTCCTGAACGTCACGCCGGGCTGGCAGCGGGTGCAGGCGATCTGCGACTTCGTGCACCGGCACCTGCGCTTCGATTACGGGAGCGCGCGCGCCACGCGCACCGCCTTGGAGGGCTTTCGCGAAAGAACGGGCGTGTGCCGGGACTTCGCGCACCTCGCGATCACGTTGTGCCGCTGCATGAACATTCCGGCGCGCTACGTGACCGGTTACCTCGGCGACATCGGCATTCCGCCAGTGCGCTCGCCGATGGATTTCAGCGCGTGGTTCGAGGTGTACCTGGGCAACAGATGGCATACCTTCGATGCGCGCCACAACATCCCGCGCATCGGCCGCATCGTGATCGCCCGCGGCCGTGATGCGGCCGATGTGCCGATCACCATGGTGTTCGGCGAGAACAGCCTGCAGCGCTTCGAGGTTACGACGGAAGAAGTGATGCAGTAGGGCCCGGTCTTGCCCCTTCCCCCTCTGGGGGAAGACTGGGATGGGGGCAAACGGCGCATGCCAGGCGCCGTGCTTCATCGAGCGCCGCGTGCCCCCACCCCTGCCCTCCCCAGCGGGGGAGGGAGAAATACAAGCCTTTCTTGAGATGCCTTGCTCCTTCCCCTCTGGGGAAGGCTGGGATGGGGGTAAGCGGCGCGTGCCAGACGCAGCGCCTCATCGAAAGCCGCGTGCCCCCACCCCTGCCCTCCCCCGGAAGGGCAGGGAGAAAGACGAGCCTCGCCTGAGATGGCTTGCTCCTTCCCCCTCTGGGGGAAGGCTGGGATGGGGGCAAGCGGCGCATGCCAGGCGCAGTGCCTCATCGAAAGCCGCGTGCCCCGACCCTTGCCCTTCCCCAACGGGGGAGGGAGAAATACAAGCCTCGCCTGAGATGCCTTGCCCCTTCCCCCTCTGGGGGAAGGCTGGGATGGGGGCAAGCGGCGCATGCCCGGCGCAGTGCCTCATCGAAGGCCGCTTGCCCCCACCCCTGCCCTCCCCCAGCGGGGGAGGGAGCAAGACCGGATCGCGCTACGGCTCGTAGCCGAGCAGCTTCATCGCCGCCGCCAGACCCTTGCGGCTGCTCTCCATCGCGGTCCACGGTTCGTTGCCCACCTCGAAGCGCTCCGCCGCATTCGCAACGGTCCACTGCGACGCGCTCGTGAGGTCCGGCAGCTCTTCCCACGCCAGCGGCACCGACACGCCGAGCCCCGGCCGCGACCGTGCGGACCAGGCGCTCACCGTGGTCGCGCCGAAGCCGTTGCGCAGATAGTCCACGAAGACCTTGCCCACACGGTTGCGCGGCCCGCTCTTGGCGACGAAGCGCTGCGGGATGGTCTGCGCCAGGTGCACCACCACGGCCTGCGAGAAGCCCTTGACGGTGTCCCAGTCGTACTGGCGGCGCACCGGCACCACCACGTGCAGGCCCTTGCCGCCGCTGGTCTTCAGGAACGAGGGCAGGCCGAGCTCGTCGAGCAGCGTGCGCACCAGCATGGCTGCATCCTGGATCTGCGGCCATGCCACGCCTTCGCCGGGATCGAGATCGAAGGTCATGCGATCGGGCTTGCCGATGGCGCGCGAGGTGGCGTTCCAGGTGTGCAGCTCGATCACGTTCATCTGGGCCGCACCGAGCAGGCCCGTCTTCGTGTCGATCTGCAGCAGCGGTTCGTGGCCGGGGTCGAGCGCGGGGTCGAGCAGCTTCACGCCCGGGATCTCTCGGTTCTGGATGTGCTTCTGGAAGAACAGCTCACCGCCCACGCCGTCGGGCGCGCGTACCAGCGACACCGGCCGCCCGCGCAGGTGCGGCAGCATGAGCGCGGCCACGCTGTCGTAGTAGGCCGCGAGCTGGCCCTTGGTGATGCCGCTGTGCTTGTCGATCACGCGCTCGGCGTGGCTGATCTTGAGGGCCATCGTTGCCTTTGCTCCCGGGGTTTTCTGGGTCTTCGCCGTTGAACTCGCCGCCATGGAGGAAGGTGCAGTGCCGCCGACCGGCTGCGCCCGCTCACGGCGGATGTCGCGCGCGGGCTTGTCGGCGCGCAGGCCCTGGAACACCGAATGGCGCACGCGGTCGTCGCGCGTCCATTCGCCGAACGAGACCTCGGCCACCAGCGTGGGCCTGACCCATTGCGCCTTCACGCCGGCGGGCCGCGGCTCGAAGGGGCACTTGTCGGTGGCGAGCTTGTCCAGCCGCGCCTTGATGTCGGCGAGCCGGTCCGCGTCGAACCCGGTGCCCACGTTGCCGCAGTAGCGCAGCCGGCCCGTGGCCTCGTCGTGCACGCCCAGCAGCAAGGCGCCGAAGCCGGTGCGCGAACCCTTGGGCGCGGTGTAGCCGCCGATCACGAACTCCTGCCGCTGCTGGTTCTTCAGCTTGATCCAGTCGGGCGAGCGGCGCGATACGTACGGCGAGCCCTTGCGCTTGCCGACGATGCCCTCGAAGCCGAGGCTGGCAGAAGAGGCCAGCAGGTCGCGCGGCGACGCCTCGAACGCCTCGCTCAGCCGCAACGGCGCGGGCGGCCGCTTGCCCAGCAGCTTCGCGAGCCGGGCGCGGCGCTCCTCCACCGGGCGTTCGCGCAGGTCCTCGCCGTCGAGAAAAGGCGCATCGAACAGCCAGTAGGTGATGTGCGACGTGGAGCCGCTGTCGAAGGCGTTCTGCAGCGCCTGGAAGTCGGGCGCGCCGTGCTCGCCCTCGACGGTGATCTCGCCGTCGAGCCACGCCGCGCCCGCCGGCAGCCTTGCCAGCGCCTCGGCCAGCGCCGGCAGCTTCGCGGTCCAGTCGTGGCCGTTGCGGGTGAAGCACCGGACCTTGCCCTTGTCGATGCGCGCGAGCAGGCGGTAGCCGTCGAACTTGAGTTCATAAAGCCAGTCGCCGGCCTCGGCGGGGGGTGCCGTGGCGAGGGTGGCGAGCTGGGGCTGCAACGCGTCGGGCAGAGCGGCTTTGCCGGCGGCCTTCTTCACGACCTTCTTCACGACCTGCTTCGCGGCCTTCTTTGCAGTCTTCCCGGAAGCCTGCGCCGCGCCGCCCGCCGCCCTCTCCGCCCTCTTCTTCGGCGGCTGGCCCACCTCGTCCACGTCCAGCCCGGTGATCACGCTTGCGGGCTGTGCCGCGAGCACGTCGTAGTCATCGAGCGGGCGCGCTTCGTCATCGCGCTCCTTGATGAGCAGCCAGGGCTCGTGCGATTCGCCGTCCTTGCCGCGCATGCGCACCAGCGTCCAGTGGCCGTGCAGCTTCTCGCCGCGCAACTCGAACTTGAGCCTGCCGGCCGCGAGCGACTCGCGCGCGTCGCCGACGGGCAGCCAGTCGCCGCGGTCCCACACGATCACGCTGCCGGCGCCGTACTGCTTCGGCGGAATGGTGCCCTCGAAACCGGCGTACGAGATCGGGTGGTCTTCCACGTGCACCGCCATGCGCTTCACGCTGGGGTCTAGGCATGGGCCCTTGGGCACCGCCCAGCTCTTCAGCGTGCCGTCGAGCTCGAGTCGGAAGTCATAGTGCAGATGGCTCGCGTGGTGCTTCTGGATGACGAAGGACAGCGTGCCCTTGCCCCGTTTGCCGCCGGCCCTGGGCTCCGGCGTGCGGCTGAAGTCGCGTTTGTCGTGATAGCGGGCCAGCGCCTGGCGCGCAGAGACGGCGGTCGATGCGGTGGTGCCCATCCGGATCGTCCCCGGTCAGGCGGCGCGGCGGCGGGCCGGCACGGCCTTGGCCGATCGCGCGGCCTTGGCGGGCGGCTTGCGCTTCTTCGCGGCGGCCTTGCGCGCGGGCGGCGCGGCGTCGTCTTCGGCTTCCTCGTCGTCGAAGGCAGAGGCGGACGCCCTGGCCTTGCCGCCGCCCTTGCGCAGGCTGCGCTGCAGCAGTTCGGTGAGATCGATGATCCTGGCGCCGCGGCCTTCGCCGGACGTGTCCTCGGCTGGCTCGGGCTGCGTCACGGTCTCGGTCTGGCCGGCCTTCACCTTGCGGTCGACCAGCCGCAGGATCTCGTCCTTGAACTCGTCCTTGAATTCGCCGGCGTCCCAGTCGGCGCTCATGTCGTCCACGAGCTGCGCGGCCATGGACAGCTCGCGCTCGCTCAGCCCCGCCTTCTTCGCGTTCTCGTCGGGCAGCGGAAGGTCGTCCCACGAACGGATGTCGGTGCCCCAGCGCAGCAGGTTCAGCACCAGCCCCGGTCCCACCGGCACCAGCGCCGCGAGATGCTGCTTGGTCTGGATCACCACGCGCGCCACGCCCACCCGGCCGCTGCGCTGCAGGGTCTCGCGCAGCAGCGCGTACACCTTGGCGCCTCGGTTGATCGGCGCCACGTAGTAGGGCCGCTCCAGGTACACGAAGGGAATGCCGCTGGCCGGCACGAAGGTCTCGATCTCGATGGTCTGCGTGGTCTTGGGATAGGCCGCCGCGATCTCCTTGTCGCTGAGCACTACGTATTCGCCGGGCTCGTACTCGACGCCCTTCACGATCTGCTCGCGCGCGATCTCCTTGCCGGTCTTCTTGTTGATGCGCTTGTAGCCGACCGGGTCCATGGTGCGCCTGTCGAGCCAGTCGAAGTCGATGCCATGGTTGGTGGTGGCCGAGTACAGCGCCACCGGGATGTGGACGAGGCCGAAGCTGATCGCGCCCTTCCAGAGGACGCGGGGTGCGGGGGCTTTTCGAGAGACAGGCATGGGGCGCACTCCTTCGGCCTGCGAATGTGCGCCGCCTGCCGTCCGTGCGGTGTAGGAAAGCGGCCCGAACCCCTTCCGCCGGATGGAGCGGATTCGGGGCGGGCTCAGGCGGCGCCGCTCACCGGCCCGAGCCGACGCTCGCTCGGCCGCGCGAAATAGAACCACTCGGTGCCGGGCAGCGCCACCGCGTTGGGAAACACGATGAAGCCGTCGTCGGGCGCGCTCACCAGCGTGCCGTCGTGGCGCATGCCGACGGGCTCGCCGCGCTGCACTTCGTCGAAGGTGGCCCAGTCGCGCACGAAGCTGTCTTCCTCGTGCAGGCGGTCGGTGACGGCCGCCAGGCGCAGCAGCCGCGGCGGCTGCGCAGGCCCGCCCGACAGGCCCTCGGGCAGCGCAGCCATGCCCAGCAATGCCAGCGTGCGGCGGATGGCGCGCCATGCCACCTCGGGGGCCTGCGGGTCCAGGTGCTGACCGCATTCGAGCGTGACGCCGTAGCCGCCGCAACTGCGGATGTATTCGTTGGTGCCGCGGCCGAAATCGAGCGCCGCCTCGTCGGCCGGCGCCCCGCCCGCGCGCTGCGAGAGGCCGGCGGCGTAGATGTCGAGCCAGCCTTCCACCACCACCGGCGTGCCGATGTGCAGCGCGAGCTGGCCTTCCTCGTACGAGCGGGCGAAGGGCTCCAGCGTGCCGGTGTTGTCGCGCGGGCCGATCATCGAGAAAGCCTCACCTTCGCTCTGGAAGGAATGCAGGTCGAGCAGCACCTCGTGGCGCGCGATGAGCGGCGCCAGCACGTTGGTGACGCGGGCTTCGTAGTCGGCCGGCTCGCCGCTCGGGCGGAACAGGCGGTTGAGGTTGCGCTCGCCCTCGCGCTGCAGGCGGCGGCGTGCCAGCGGGTTCGCGACCGGCACCATGGTGAGCTCGCCGCGCAGCAGCCGCAACGCGCCGCTGCCGAATTCGCCAAGCACGCGCTCGATGCCCAGGGTGCCGGAGATCTCGTCGCCGTGCACGCCGCCCACCACGAGCAGGCGCGGTCCGGGGGTCAGCGAGGCGAACGTGTGGATGCGCAGGCTGTCGGTGGCGACGCCGTCGAAAGGATCGGAGGACATGGCCGGATTATTGCGGCGCCGCGTCCACGAACGCAAAGGTGCTATCCGATCCATAGCATTCGAGCGAGCACCTACAAGGGCAGGCTTGCATGTCCTACCGTGCCAGCCAGGAGGCGGCGGCACGCTGGCCTTCCACGACAAGGAGTACCGCCATGAACACGAAGACCGAGCCCAAGACACAACCCGGGGAACCGGGCAAGGATGCGGAGGGCGGCAAGACCAAGGTGCAGCAGGACGGCGAATCGGCGCCGCGCCTGCCGCACGAGCACGACCAGTCGTCGGACAGCCAGCACACGCAGGACGGGCAGGCGCCCGAAGTGGGACGCAAGGCGCACGACGACGTGGAGCGCGGGATGGTGGACACCGACCGCGGGCCGGTGGCCGACCGCGTCTACAACGACAAGGTGAAGCGCTGAAGGTGCCGCCTGAACGTGCCGGCTGAAGGTGCCGGCTGAACGTGAGGATTGAACGGCGCGGGCGGGGCCGGCCGCGTCAGGCGCCGGCCACGCCGGCGAGCTGCTTGCGCATGTCGGCGATCACCGCGCCGTAGTCCTTCGCGTTGAAGATCGCGCTGCCGGCCACGAAGGTATCGGCGCCGGCCGATGCCACGCGCGCGATGTTGTCGACCTTGATGCCGCCATCGACCTCGAGGCGGATGTCGCGTCCGCTCTGTTCGATGCGCTTGCGCGCGAGTTCGATCTTGCGCAGCGCCGAGTCGATGAAGCTCTGGCCGCCGAAGCCGGGGTTCACGCTCATGATCAGGATCAGGTCGATGTCGTCGATCGCCCAGTCCAGTGCTTCCAGCCCCAGCCCCGGATTGAACACCAGGCCCGCCTTGCAGCCGGCCGCCTTGATGGCCTGGATGCTGCGGTGCGTATGGGGCGAGGAATCGGGGTGGAAGCTGATGTAGTCGGCGCCCGCCTGCGCGAAGGAGGCGGCCAGCGCATCCACCGGATGGATCATCAGGTGCACGTCGATCGGCACCGGCGTGCCGTCCGCGGTCTTGGCGTAGGGCTTGAGGGCCTCGCAGATCATGGGGCCAAAGGTCAGGTTCGGCACGTAGTGGTTGTCCATCACGTCGAAATGGATCCAGTCGGCACCGGCCGCGATCACGTCGGTCAGTTCTTTGCCGAGGTGCGCGAAGTCGGCGGACAGGATGGAGGGCGCGATGCGGAACGGGGTGCTCATAACCCCGGATTCTCGCAGCCGTTCGAAAGTCCGACGAAAGGGCTCCGTTACCATGCGCCCCATGTCAAACAGCCCCTTCAGCGTCCAGGTCGAGCCGCGCTACCTGGCCGACCAATCCTCTGCCAAGGACCACATCTACACGTTTTCGTACACGGTGACCGTCACGAACACGGGGTCGGTGGCAGCGCAGCTGATTGCCCGCCACTGGCTCATCAACGATGCCTCGGGCCATGCGCAGGAGGTCAAGGGCCTCGGCGTGATCGGGCAGCAGCCGCTGCTCGCGCCCGGCGAATCGTTCCGTTACACGAGCGGCTGCCGGCTGCAGGCCCCCAGCGGCACGATGCACGGCAGCTACTTCGTGGTGACCGAGGAAGGCGAGCGCTTCGACGTGCCGATCCCCATGTTCGTGCTCGAGGCGGACGTCGGCGGCGCGCCGGTTTCGCGCGTGCTTCATTAGCACTCCCCCACGCTTCGCGCACTTCGTGTCTCTTATCCTGCCCCCTCGCCGGGGGCGACACCTGCGGCCCGGCGAAGCCGGTTCCGCGGTGTCTCTTCCATCGAATCGCTGAACCCCCGACTCCCATGGCTGCCGCTTCGCGCGACCTGCAGGGGCTGCTTGCCGGCCTCGACCCGACCGCCGATGTGGCGCAGCGCCACATCTGGCTCATCGATCTCTTCGACTGGCTGCGCGGCGACCGTGCCTCGCCGCAAGCGGCGATGGGCCGCGTGCAGCTGCTGCTCGACGCCATCGAGGCGCGCCCCGAGCTGCGCGAACGGATGCGCGCCTGGTGGCGCGTGTTCACGCAGTCGGTCGACCTGACGACGCTGCTGGCCGACTACGGCTTCGCGCCGCGCACGGCCTTCGCCAGCGAGCTGGGCGAACGCCTGCGCCGCAAGATCCTGCCGGGCACGCCGGAGACCACCGACGCGTCGGACCTGTTCCGCATGGTGCTGCCTGGCGTGTTCGACGCCCGCTGGATCGCGCTGCTCGACGAAACACAGCTCTCGCGCATCGGTGCGCTGCTGGCCGGCGCGGCCATCGACGACGACGGCGTGCCGCGCTGGCGCCACACGGTGATGGACGCAGTGACCTACTGCGCCAGCCAGGTCGTGGCGGCCGGCTTCTCGCCCGAGCTGCGCCTGCGCATGAGCGCCGAACTCGGCGCTGCACGGCCCTTCCATGCGCTGATGGCCGACCTGGACCACCTCCGCGAGCAGGTGTTGGCGCAGCCGTGCGACGAAGAGGCGCTGCAGGCGGCCTTCATTGCCTTCCGCGACCGGCTCGACGCCTGCCGCGCGGTAGCCTCGTCGGTCTATACCCACCTGGAGGACAACGGCATCTCGGTGGGCCTGGTGTTCCGGCTGCGCCAGTTGCGCGAGCGCGTGCTGCGCATCCGCGAACTGCTCGACTGCGTGATGGCGCCGCAGCCGGGGCCGAGCGTGGCGCGGCTGGTCGGCCGGCTGGTGCTGGCCGGCGGCGAGCGCAACAGCATTCGCGCGCTGGTCGCATCCAACTCGTCGATGCTGGCGGCCAAGGTGACCGAGCGCAGCGCCGAGACCGGCGAGCACTACATCACCCGCGACCGCGCCAGCTACGCGCAGATGGTGAAGAAGGCCGCGGGCGGCGGCGCGCTGACCTCGATCACCGTGCTGCTGAAGTTCAGCATCTATGCGCTGGGCCTCTCGGCGTTCTGGAGCGGACTGGCTTCGGGCCTGATGTACGCCGCCAGCTTCGTGGCGATCCAGCTGCTGCACCTGACGCTGGCCACCAAGCAGCCGGCCATGACGGCGCCGGCTTTGGCGGCGCGGCTGCGCGACATCAAGTCGGACGCCGCGGTGGGCGCCTTCGTCGACGAGGTCGCGAACCTCGTGCGCTCGCAGGTGGCTGCGGTGCTGGGCAACGTGCTCGTGGTGGTGCCGGCGATGCTGGGCGTGGCGCTGCTGGTGCAGCTGGCGCTCGGACGGCCGCTGCTCGACGCGGCCAACGCCGCGGCCACGCTGAAATCGCTGTCGCTCGCCGGCCCGACCGCGCTTTTCGCGGCAATCACCGGCATCCTGCTGTTTTCGGCCAGCATCGTCGCCGGCTGGACAGAAAACGCCTTTGTCCTGCATCGGCTGGACTCCGCGATGCGTTACAACCCCCGCATCGGCGCATTTCTGGGCGCCGCCCGGGCCCGTCGTTGGGCGGACTTCATGCGCACGCACATCTCAGGCTTCGCCTCCAACATTTCGCTCGGACTCATGCTCGGACTGCTGCCCGCATTCGCGGGTTTCTTCGGGCTCGGGCTGGATGTACGGCACGTGACACTGTCGGCCGGGCAGATCGCCGCGGCCGCGGCCTCCACGGGCCTGGCGGTGCTGGAGCATCCCGCGCTGTGGTGGGCGGTGGCGGCCATCCCGGTCATCGGCGCGCTCAATGTGGGCGTGAGTTTCTATTTCGCTTTTCGGCTGGCGCTGCGCGCGCACAGCGTGAGCCTCGGCGACCGCGCACGCATCCGCAGCGCGATCTGGGCCCGCTGGCGCAGCCGGCCGGTGAGCTTCTTCCTACCTGCATGAACCTGACGAGCTTCTTCAACGATCTGCTGGGCTTCTGGTCCGAATGGGTGCGCCCTTCGGCCGGCCTGCCCACCGTGCTGTGGTCGCTGCTGCTGGCCGCGGCGGCGGCCTCCGGCCATCTCGTCCAACGCTACCTGGGCCTGCCCAAGGTCATCGGCTATTCGCTGGTGGGTGCGGTGGTCGGCTTCGCCGGCTTCGAGGGCGCGATCTGGCCGCTGCGCGGCATCAGCCTCTTCCTGCTGGAACTGGGGGTGGCGGTGGTGCTGTTCGAGGCCGGCGGCCGGCTGCCGCTGCGCTGGTTCCGCCACAACCCGATGGTGCTGGTGCAGAGCCTGGTGGAGGCCACGCTCACCTACTTCGGCGTGTACTGGATATTGACGCTGCTGGGCCTGCCCGAGCCGGTGGCCAACCCGATCGCGCTGATGGCGATCGTCGCCTCGCCCGCGGTGCTGAGCCGCGTGATCATCGACACCCGCGCCGCCGGCCCAGTCACCGAGCGCGCGATGACGCTGGCCACGCTCAACACCTTCTATGCGCTGGCGCTGGGTTATGCGCAGGCCGGGCTGATCGAGCGTGCGCCGCAGACGATGCTGCAGAAGCTCTACCCCGTGGCGGTGGTGCTGGGCCTGTCCTTCGTGGTGGGCGCGATCATGGCGCTGGCCCTGCGGTCGGCGCTGCGGGTGATGAGCCCGACCAGCGAGAACACCTCCATCCTGCTGCTGGCCATCATCGCGGCGGGCGCCGCGCTCACCGCGCACGTGGGCGGCTCGGCGCCGCTGGCCGCGCTCATCGGCGGCGTGCTGCTCAAGACGCTCAATCCCAAGCCGTGGGCCTGGCAGCGCCAACTGGGCACCGCGGCCTCGCTGCTGACCATGCTGATGTTCGTGCTGGTGTCGATCGTGGCGGCGCAGGCCGACTGGACCTTGCCCGTCGCCAGCGTGGTGCTGGCGGTGATCGGCGTGCGCCTGGTCACCAAGATCGCGGGCGTGGCCATTGCCAATCCGGGCAGCGGCGCCAGCTGGAAGCAGGCCTTCTGGGTCGGCTGCGCGATGTCGCCGCTGTCGTCGATCGCGCTGCTCATCGCCTCCAATTTCGCCACCGCCTCGCCGCTGCTGGGCACCATGATCACGCAGGTCGCGCTGCCCTCCATCCTGCTGATGGAAGTGGTGGGCGCGGTGCTTGCCACGGTGGCCATCCACGCGGTCGGCGAGAGTTCGGTGCCCTGGGCGCCCCAGGCATTCAGCACCACCGAGGACACGCAGCGATGAGCACCGCAGCCACACCCCCCTTTGATCCGGACAGCGACGACGTCCGCTCGGCCCCGTTGCCGACCGATCCGGAAAGCCGCACCGTCAAGCTCGAGCCCTTCAACAAGTCGGAGGCGCTGTCGCTGGGCGTGGAGCTGGAGCTGCAGCTGGTCAACACGCACGACTACGACCTGGCCCCCTACGCCGAGGACATGCTGCGCCTGATGGCCCAGACCCCGCTGCCCGGCAGCGTTGTGCCCGAGATGACCTCGAGCATGATCGAGATCTCGACCGACATCTGCCATTCGGCGCAGGACGTGATCACGCAGCTCTCGCCGATCCGCGAGGCACTGATCCGCAATGCCGACAAGCTCAACATCGCCGTGGTCGGCGGCGGCACGCACGCCTTCCAGCAATGGCACGAGCGGCGCATCTACGACAAGCCGCGCTTTCGCGAGCTGTCGGAGCTGTACGGCTACCTGAGCAAGCAGTTCACGATCTTCGGCCAGCATGTGCACATCGGCTGTCCCGATGCCGATGCGGCGCTGCTCATGCTGCACCGCATGTCGCGCTACATCCCGCACTTCATCGCGCTGTCGGCGTCCTCGCCCTTCGTGCAGGGGCAGGACACGCAGTTCGACTCGGCGCGGCTGAACTCGGTGTTCGCCTTCCCCCTGTCGGGCCGCGCGCCCTTCACCACCAGCTGGAAGGAGTTCGAGGCCTACTTCGAGCGCATGACCCGCACCGGCGTCGTGCGCAGCATGAAGGACTTCTACTGGGACATCCGCCCCAAGCCCGAGTTCGGCACCATCGAGATCCGCGTGTTCGACACGCCGCTCACCGTGGAGCGCGCCGCCGCGCTCGCGGGCTACGTGCAGTCGCTGGCCGCATGGTTCCTGCAGGAGCAGCCCTTCGAGCCGAGCGAGGACGACTACCTCGTCTACACCTACAACCGCTTCCAGGCCTGCCGCTTCGGGCTCGACGCGGTGTACGTCGACCCCGCCACCGGCCAGCACATGCCGCTGCGCGACCACATCCTGATGACCATGACCCAGCTCGAATGGCACAGCGAGGCGCTCAACGCCACGCAGGCGCTGGGCGAACTGCGCACCAGCGTCGAAGCCAACCGCAACGACGCGCGCTGGCTGCGCGAGAAGCAGGGCAAGGAACGGCTGCTGGCGGAAGTGGTGCGGCAGGCGGCGTTGAGGTTCCGCGGCGCGGCCTGACGGTTTCGGCTCCTTCCCCTTCGGGGAAGGTTGGGATGGGGGCAGGCAGAGCGCCCAATGGATACGCCGCTTGCCCCCACCCCGCCCTCCCCGGAAGGGAGGAGAGAGACGGCACCCCTTATGCTCCACCCCCATGGGTGAATTCGACCTGATCACACGCTATTTCAAGCGCCCCGCCACGCGCTCCCCGCTCGGCGTGGGCGACGACTGCGCACTGCTCGCGCCCGCACCGGGCATGCAGCTCGCCGTGTCTTCCGACATGCTCGTGGAGGGCCGGCACTTTCTCTCGACCGTCGAGCCGGCGCGGCTAGGCCACAAGGCGCTGGCGGTGAACCTCAGCGACCTCGCCGCGTGCGGCGCCAAGCCGTTGGCCTTCACGCTCGCACTCGCGTTGCCGGGCGTCGACGAGCACTGGTTCGAAGGCTTCTCGCGCGGACTGTTCGCACTGGCCGATGCGCATGGTTGCGAACTGGTGGGCGGCGACACCACGCGCGGTCCGCTCAACATCTGCATCACCGTCTTCGGCGAAGTGCCGGCCGGCGCGGCGCTGCTGCGCTCCGGCGCACGCGCGGGCGACGACATCTGGGTGAGCGGCACGCTGGGCGACGCGCGGCTGGCGCTCGAGGTGTTTCGCGGAACGATCGCGCTCCCGGCCGAGGCCTTCGAGTCGGCGCGCGCCCGCATGGAGCAGCCCACGCCCCGCGTTGCGCTCGGGCAGGCGCTGCGCGGCATTGCCACGTCGGCCGTGGACGTGAGCGACGGACTGATCGGCGACCTGGGCCACATCCTCGCGTCGAGCCGCGTGGGCGCCACGCTCGACGCCGACGCAGCCGCAACCCTGATCGCCGCCGAGGCACCCGGGCTGAGCACCGAGATCCTGCGCACCTGCGCGCTCTCGGGCGGCGACGACTACGAACTGGTCTTCACCGCTCCCGCCTCGTCGCGCGACGCGGTCGAGGAAGCCGCATCGCGCAGCGCCACGCGCGTCACACGCATCGGCCGCATCGAGCCTGATGCCGGCCTGCGCATCGTCGACGCCGCCGGTGCCCCCGTGTCACAACGCTTCGGCTCGTTCGACCACTTCCTCTGAGAAGCCGCGCCCCTCGCGCAGGCCCGCCCCATCCATAAGCCCAAGGAGTCCCGCCAGCCTGCTGGTGCCGCTGGCAATGGGAGGGAAAGCGACACGAAGTGCGCGCATCCTGGGGGCGAGCCAGAAACACCGAGGAACCGGCTCTGCCGGGCCTCTGGTGTTGCCCCCGGTAGGGGGAAGGAGAAGCGGACACGAAGTGCCGCGAAGCCTGGGGGCGAGTTCAGCTACCCGCGCACCATCGACTGCAGCTTGCGCTGCGCGGCATTGATGGCAGCCGACTGGCTGTTCAGCTGCTGCAGCATCTTGTTGAGCTCGGCCTGCACCGCGGGGTCGGTCACGCTCACGCTGCTGCCCGAGATCTGGATCTTCGACTTGTTCTTCTCGAGAAAATCGCCGATGGCCAGCGCGCTGTCGAACACGCTGTCGAGCGCGGGGAACACTTCCTTGAAGGTGCTGGCCGGCGCGGTCACGGTCTTGTCGTAGGCCTTGTCGTAGACCTGCTTCAGGTCGTCGGGCTGCTTGAGCTGCGCGTGCGCGGCGTCGGCCTTGGCGGTCTGCTGGTCGAGCGCGGTGCGCAGGCCGCCCATGCCGTCCTTCGCGGCCTTGAGGTCGTCGCGGCGCGAAGACAGGTCGGCGATGGAACGCAGTGCACCCTTGGCCATGATCTGCGTCATGGGCTGGCTCACCGATTGGTTCATGCCTTCGTTGAAATCGGTGATCACCGCGTAGTGCTGCGCGTAGTCGCCGAACGAGGCCTTCTCCTCGGCCGTGGGTGTTGGCACGCGCAGGCCGGGCTTGTCGATCACGCGGGTCTGCAGGAACGAAATGAAGGCCTTGCGCTGCTCGGCTTCCTTGTTGCCGCAGCCCGCCAGCGCGAAGCTGAAGACAGCGAGGAGGGCCACGGCGCCGAGACGTTGAATGAAGGTTCTCATGGTGCCGCAGCTCCCTGTTGTATGTTGAGCGAAAAATTATAGGGAGCGCTTCAGTGCCTCGATGAAGGCGCGCGCCGCGGCCGAGAGCGAATGGCCGCGCTTGGTGACGATAGAAATGTCGCGCGCCACGCGCGGCGAGCTCAGCATCTTGATGACCAGCGACGGGTCGGCCTCGGCCCGCGCGAAGGCCGACGGCATGATCGACGCGCCCATGCCGGCCGCGGTCATCCAGATGGCGGTGGACAGGAACGACACCTCGTTCACCACGTCGAGCGCCACGCCCGCCTCGGCCGCGGTGCCGTCGATGAGCGGGCGCACGCCGTAGCCCGGTCGCACGGTGATGAGCGGGTGGTGTGCGAGGTCGCTCCAGCGCACCACGCGGGCACCGGCCAGGGGATGGTCGTCACGGCAGACCAGCGCGAGGTGGTCGCGCATGAGCCGCTGCACCTCCACCTCGGCGCCAGGCCGCTCCGGCGTGCCGATGCCGAAGTCGACATGCTCGCCGAGGATGCGCGCGATGAACTGGTCGGGCGCGCAGTCGTTCACCAGGATGCGCACGCCGGGATGCTGCGCGGTGAACGCGCGCACCGCCTCGGGCAGCAGGAAACCCGCGAGCGTCGGCGTGATGGCCAGCGTGACGCGGCCGCGCTCCAGCGTGGCGAGTTCGCGGAAGTCGGCGGACAGCGAATCGACGTCGCGCAGGATGCGCTCGACCGTCACCATCATCTGCTCGCCTGCGGCAGTGGCCTTCAGCGAACGCGTGGTGCGGTCGAACAGGCGCGTCTCGAGCCCTTCCTCGAGCTGGCGGATCAGCATGCTCACCGCCGACTGCGTGACGAACAGCTTCTGCGCCGCCGCGCTGAGCTTCTTCAGCTGGTAGACGGCGAGGAATGCACGCAGCTGGCGTATCGTAGGACTGAAGTTCGCATTCATCAGGAAAGATGATATTTCATTCGAAATTTCTTGATTTACGAATGAATGGCGCAAGCGTTCAATCCGGCGGCAGAACCGAACACAACAACGCAAGGAGCCGCGATGACCGCACCCCTGGCCGGCGGGACGAACGCACGCCGCCGGCAGCTGACGCTCGCTGCCGCCGGCGCGCTGCTGGGCCGCACGGCTTTCGCGCAGGTGCCCGCGGCGCCGGCGTCGGCCGCGGACTTCCCAAACAGGCCGATCCGCATCGTCGTGACCTTCCCGCCGGGCGGCAGCGCGGACGCGGTGCTGCGCCTGATGGTGCCGCGGCTCAACGAGAAGCTGGGCCAGCCGGTAGTGATCGACAACAAGCCCGGAGCCGGTGGCAACGTGGGCCTCTCGCTGGTGGCCAAGTCGCCGCCGGACGGCTACTCGCTGGGTCTTGGCGCGGCCGGCGCGCTCACCGCGAACGTGAGCCTCTACCCGCAGATGCCTTTCGACCCGGTGAAGGACTTCAAGCCCGTGGGCATGGTCGCGGCCATTCCCTTCGTGATCGTGGGGCATCCGTCGATCGCCGCGCGCACGCAGCGCGAGCTGATCGCGCTGGCCAAGGCGAAGCCGGGTTCTCTGTCGATCGGCCACGGCGGCAACGGCACGGCCATGCACCTGTCGGCGGCGCTGTTCGCGCAGATGGCCGACGTGAAGCTGGTCGAGGTGCCCTACCGCGGCTCGGGCCCTGCCGCGCTCGACGCGATGGCCGGGCAGATACCGCTGGCGCTGGTCGACCTGCCGGCCTCGCTGCAGCAGATCAAGGCCGGCAAGCTGGTGGCCTTCGCGGTGACGAGCGCGCAGCGCGTGCCGATGCTGCCGGACGTGCCCACGGTGGCCGAGGCCGGCCTGCCGGGCTACGACTCCACCGGCTGGTTCGGCGTGGTGGCGCCGGCCGGCACGCCCGCGCCCGTCGTGATGCGGCTCAACGCAGAGATCAACGCCGCACTGGCCGACGAGCAGATCAAGGCGTCGGTCCGCAACCTCGGCGCCGAACCCGCGCCGACCAGTGCGGATGTCTTCGAGGCGTACATCCAGTCCGAGACGAAGAAGTGGGCCAGGGTGATCCAGGCGGCGCACATCCGTCTCGACTGACCGCACCCGCCCGTTCATTGCCCTTGCGCCCATCGACATGCCCGACAACACCGCAGCACTGAAAGCCGACGTGATGATCGTCGGCGCCGGCCCCGTGGGCCTCACCCTGGCCATGGACCTCGCGTCGCGCGGCGTGTCGGTGGTCATCTGCGAGACGCGCCGCTTCGCCGAGCCGCCGAACGTCAAGTGCAACCACGTGGCCTCGCGCACCATGGAGCAGTTCCGCCGGCTGGGCGTGGCGCAGAAGCTGCGCGACGCGGGGCTGCCGGCCGACCATCCGAACGACGTGGTGTTCCGCACCAGCGTCACCGGCACGGAGCTCACGCGCATCCCCATTCCGTGCCGGCGCGACCGCTACACCGAGACCGAGGGCCCCGATGCGTGGTGGCCGACGCCCGAGCCGCCACACCGCATCAACCAGATCTATCTCGAGCCGATCCTGCTGAAGCACACTGCCGCGCTGCCGGGCGTGCAGCTGCTCAACCGCACGCGCTTCGAGGCCTTCACGCAGGACTTCGACGGCGTCTGCGCGGTGGTGAGCAACATGGACGACAGCACGATGCGCACCATCCGTTGCCGCTACATGGTGGGCTGCGACGGCGGCAGCTCGGTGGTGCGCAAGCAGATCGGCGCGAAGCTCGAGGGCACGGCGGTGATCCAGCGCGTGCAGTCGACCTTCATCCGCGCGCCGAAGCTGCGCGCCATGATCCCGGGCAAGCCGGCGTGGTCGTACTACGCGATGAACCCGCGCCGCTGCGGCACGATGTTCGCCATCGACGGGCACGAGACCTGGCTGGTGCACAACCACCTGAACGCGGAGGAGCCCGAGTTCGACTCGGTCGACCGCGACCAGTCGCTGCGCCACATCCTCGGCGTGGGCGCCGACTTCGAATACGAGGTCATCAGCAAGGAGGACTGGGTCGGCCGCCGCCTGGTGTCCAACCGCTTCCGCGAGGGCCGCGTGTTCCTCGCGGGCGACGCGGCGCACCTCTGGGTGCCCTACGCAGGCTACGGCATGAACGCCGGCATTGCCGACGCGCTCAACCTCTCGTGGCTGCTGGGCGCAGTGGTCCAGGGCTGGGGCGACGAGGCCATCCTCGACGCCTACGAGGCCGAGCGGCAGCCGATCACCGAGCAGGTGTCGAAGTTCGCGATGGACCACGCGCAGAAGATGATCCGCGCGCGCCGCGCGGTGCCGCCGAACATCGAGGAGCCCGGGCCCGACGGCGACGCGCTGCGCGCCGACATCGGGCGCGAGGCCTACGAGCTCAACGTGCAGCAGTTCTGCTGCGGCGGCCTGAACTTCGGCTACTTCTACAGCGGCTCGCCGATCATCGTGCCCGACGGGGAACACACGGCGCCGCCCTATTCGATGGGCGAGTTCACGCCGTCGACCGTGCCGGGCTGCCGCGCGCCGCACTTCTGGCTGGCGGACGGCCGCTCGCTCTACGACGCCTTCGGCCCCGGCTACACGCTGCTGCGTTTCGACCGCAGCGTGGACGTGCGGCCGCTCGAGCGCGCCGCGACCGCCTACAGCATGCCCCTCACCGTGCTCGACATCGAGACAGAGGACGTGCCCAAGGCCTACACCCACGCCCTGGTGCTGTGCCGTGCCGACCAGCATGTGGCATGGCGCGGCGCGCACCTGCCGGCCGAGGTCTACGACCTGGTGGGCCTGCTGCGCGGCGAGGGCCCGCGGCTGCGTGCGCGCCGGCGGGCACTGGCCTGGGAAGGCGTGATCGCCTGAGCCTGCGGCTTCATGCGCCGCGTCCCGATGCGGCGCGGCGGGCGAGCCACGCGGCAGCGGCCGGTGCCAGCGCGAAGCTCGCGAACAGCCATGCGGCGGCCGACTGCGCGCCGGCCGGGCCGCCCGGCGTCGTGAGCCCGGCCGCATTCGCCACCAGCCCCGCCACCGCCGCGCCCACGGCCATGCCGTAGAGCTGCACGGTGGTGATCGACGCGGAGGCCAGCCCCTCCTCGCCCTTCGGCGCAAGCGCCATCACGCGCGTCAGCAGGTGCGGCCATCCGATGCCCACGCCGAGGCCCACGGCGGCCAGCGCGACGGCGACCATCAGGGTCTCGGCGGCGTCGCCGAGCACGCCCGGCGACGGCAGCAGCCAGGCCAGCAGCGCGAGCCCCAGCGTGCAGATCACCGGGCCTGCGCGCAGCATGCGGTCGGCGCCGGCGCCGCTGCGTCCCGACGACAGCAGCGACCCCACGCTCCAGCCGCCCGCCATCGCGGCCGTGAGGTAGCCCGCCGCCAGCGGCGAATGGCCGTGCAGCACCTGCAGGAAGTAAGGCACGAAGATCTCGGTGGTGGTGCCGATGAGCAGCAGCGCCACGCTCGCGTAGATGGCCCCCATCGGCGTGCGCATCGAATAGGCGCCGCGCGGCAGCACGCGCACGGTGGCGCGGCTGTCGATGCGCGTGGCGGCGAAGCCGATGGCCAGTCCGAGCATCACGCCGGCCGCCTGCCAGCGCAGGCCGGGCCACAGGCCGCTGGCCGCGATCACCAGCACCGACAACGCGAGCAGGCCGATCTGCACGGCCGGCACGCTGGGCATGACCGCCGGCCGCACATGCGTGACGCCGGCCGAGGGCCGCAGCTGCACAAGCACCAGCAGCGCTTGCGCGGCAGCCACCGGCAGCAGGAACCAGAAGGCCCAGCGCCAGTGCCCGGCCTGCGCGAAGAGGCCGCCCACGGCCGGTCCGCAGAGCGTGGCGACACCCCACATGCCGGACACCAGCGCCACCGCGCGCGGCCAGAGCCGCTGCGCGAACACCAGTTGGATCAGCCCGTAGCTCAGCGCCGCGAGCAGGCCGCCGCCCAGCCCCTGCACCGTGCGGCCCGCGAGCATCCAGGGCATGGACGACGCCACCGCGCAGCCGACGGAGCCGGCGCCGAACACCGCCAGCGCGGCCAGGCAGGCGCCGCGCGGGCCGAGCACCGCGAGCAACCGCACCGACAGCGTGGCGCCGAGGATCGAGCCGACCACGAACAGCGTCGTGCTCCAGGCGTACCAGTCGAGGCCGCCGATCTCGCGCACCACCGACGGCAGCACCGTGGTCACGATGTGCACGTTGACGGCGTGCAGCGCGACACCGCCGGTCAGTGCGAGCGCGCGCCAGCCATTGCGGCCGGTGAAGAGTTCGCTCCACGCAGCAGTGGGCGGAAGGGATTGAAGGGTGGCGGAAGAGGAAGACATGGCAGCACGCACGAAACCGGAGAAGGCCTGGATGCTAGACCTCGATCGTCAATTAAACAAGTTATTGCTTTGATAAATAAAACCATCGCCAGGGGGCGTCGGCCGCAGAATGCGCGACACTCTCGCCCCTGATGCAAGCCGCTTCGTCTTCCACGTCTTCGCCCATGGCCTCCGCTGATTCCGGCACCGCGCTCCGCCCCTCGATGCGCCGCCCCACGCTCGGCTTCCTGCTCTCCCACCCGGCGCACTTCATCGCGCTGGGCTTCGGCTCGGGCCTGCCGCGCGTCGCGCCGGGCACGGTGGGCACGCTGTGGGCGTGGGCCGCGTTCGCGGTGATGCAGCTTTGGTTCACGCCCGCCACCATCGGCTGGATCGTCCTTGCATCGCTGCCGATCGGCTGGTGGGCCTGCACCGTGACCGCGCGCGACATGAACGTCGCAGACCCCGGTGCGGTGGTGTGGGACGAAGTGGTCGCCTTCTGGATCGTGCTCTGGCTGGTCACGCCGGCCGGGCTGCTGGCCCAGGCCATCGCCTTCGGGCTGTTCCGCTACTTCGACGCCGCCAAGCCCGGCCCGGTGGCCTGGGCCGACGGCCTCTTCAAGCAGCACGACGCGGCGCAGGTGCGCTGGTGGCACGCCGGCTTCGGCATCATCCTCGACGACCTGGTGGCCGCCTTCTGCACGCTGCTCGTGATCGCGCTGTGGCGCGCCTGGTGAACACGATGGACACCCTTTCCCCGATGCCCGCGCTCTCCCCCACCTCCCCTGCTGCCCTGGCCGACCTGGGCACACCCGACCTCGTCGTCGCGCTGGCCGCCCTGCTGCAGAAGAAGGGCTGGATGCTGTCCACCGCCGAGAGCTGCACGGGCGGGCTGATCGGCGCAGCCTGCACCGAACTCGCGGGCTCGAGCGTGTGGTTCGAGCGCGGCTTCATCACCTATTCGAACGCGGCCAAGACCGAGCTGCTGGGCGTGGACGCAGCCGTCATCGCGGCCCACGGCGCGGTCAGCGAGCCGGTGGCCCGCGCGATGGCCACCGGCGCCATCGCGCATTCGCCCCCGTCTCGCGTGGCGCTGGCCGTCACCGGCGTGGCCGGCCCGACCGGCGGCACGGCCGAGAAGCCGGTGGGCACGGTGTGGTTCGGCTGGTCGGTCGATGGCGACGTGCGCACCGAGCGCCGCCGCTTCGACGGCGACCGCGCCACGGTGCGCGCGGCCACCGTGCGCCATGCCCTGCAGACGCTGGTCGAACTGCTCGGCCGCTGACCCGCCCCGTTTCTTCACAAGCCCAGAGGCCTCATGACAGCAGCCACCAACGCCCAGACCATCGAGCGCTTCTACAGCGCGTTCGCGAAGCTCGACGCCGCCACCATGGAATCCTGCTACGCACCCGACGCGGTTTTCGACGACGAAGCCTTCTCGCTGCGCGGGCGCCGCGAAGTCGGCGGCATGTGGCGCATGCTGTCGGAAGCGACCAGGGCCAAGGGCGCGGACGTGTGGCGCCTGACCTGGCGCGACGTGAAGGCCGACGGCACCACCGGCAGCGCCCACTGGGACGCGCACTACCGCTTCAGCTCCACCGGCCGCATCGTCGACAACAGCATCGACGCGCGCTTCACCTTCACGCCCGACGGGCTCATTGCGACGCACCGCGACAGCTTTCCTTTCTGGACCTGGTCGCGCCAGGCGCTCGGCACGCCGGGCCTGCTGATGGGCTGGACGCCGATGCTTCGCAAGAAGGTGCGCGCCACCGCGGCAGCCAATCTCGCCAACTACCTTGCACGCCAGCCATGAGCAACCCCGACACCGCCCTCGCCTTTTCCAACAACGAAGCGCAGCACCGCTACGAAGCCGCGCTCGACGGCAAGCTCGCAGCCTATGCCGAGTACAACCTGCTGACCGACGCGATCATGTTCACGCACACCGAGGTGCTGCCCGAGCACGAAGGCAAGGGCGTGGGCTCGGGCATTGCGCGGCACGTGCTCGACGACGCGCGCACAAAGGGCCTGCACGTGATCCCGGTGTGCCAGTTCATCGCCGGCTACATCCGCAAGCACCGCGAGTACGCGGACCTCGTGCGCGCCGACGTGCAGCGCGCCTTCAAGATCTAGAGCTCGCCCCCAGGATCTGCGCACTTCGTGTCGCTGCTCCTTCCCCTACCGGGGGCAACACCTGAGGCCCGGCAGAGCCGGTTCCTCGGTGTTTCCGGACTCGCCCCCAGGATCCGCGCACTTCGTGTCGCTCTCCTTCCCCCTACCGGGGGCAACACCGGAGGCCCGGCGAAGCCGGTTCCTCGGTGTTTCCGGCCTCGCCCCGAGGCTTCGCGTTGCTTCGCCTAGTCGCTATCGGTGGGACGCCGGTGGCCCAACTCAACCGGTTCCTCGGCGTTGCTTGATCGGGCGGCTGCCGTCTTCGGTGCGGGGAGCCAGGCGAAGGCAGCGATGCCCGCCACGAGCAGCACGGCGATGGTGGCCAGCACCGCGGTGAGCGGATCGCTGCCGTGCGCGGAGGCCACGGAGGCGGCCACGCCGGTGCCCCACTGCATGAGCGCGACGCCGAGGAACATGGCCATGGTGAACACCGCCATCGCGCGGCCGGTGAGCGTGGCGGGGTAGGCGCCGCGCACGTCGGCGTATTGCCACACGATGAAGCCCGAGAGCACCCCGATCGCCAGCATGCCGGCGATGTCGAGCCAGGCCGAATGCAGCACAGCGATGAGCGCGAAGAGCGCCGCGTAGCCGAGCGCGCAGATCACGATCCAGCGGCGCCGCGAAGCGCCGTCGCGGTCGAGGCGGCCGAACAGCGGTGCGCCGAACAGCGAGATCACCGACACCGCCAGCGCGACGTTGCCGCTCTGCACCAGCGAGTAGCCGTGCCGTTCCATCATCAGCGGCCCGAGCCACAGGCCGCGCAGCGAGATGAACGCCGCATAGGTGACCGCGCCGAGCACGATGATGCCGAGCGTGTGCGGCATGGCGAACAGCGCGCCGAACTGGCGGATCGCCTCGGGAATCGACTCCCTGACCTGCGGCACGGCCGAAGCGGGCTCGTGCACCCAGCGCCAGATGGCGAGCCACGCCAGCGCCGCGGCCACCGCGAGCACCAGGAAGCCTGCGCGCCATGAATACGCCTGCACCAGCCACGCCAGCGGCGTGCCCGTGACCAGCATGCCCAGCCCGCCGATGGCCAGCACCATGCCCGACACCGTCGCGAAGCGCGCCGCCGGGAAATGCCGCGCGATGAACACCGTGCACACCAGGAAGGCCGGCGCGCAGCCCACGCCGATCAGTGCCTGCCCGGCCACCAGCACGAGGTAGCTCGACGACACCGCCGACAGCAGCGCGCCCGCGATGGCGATCGGAAACGCCACCAGCACCGTGCGGCGCACGCCGTGCAGGTCGATGCCGATGCCCATGAAGAGCTGCATCGCCCCGAACGCAAAGTGAAAAGCCCCCGAGAAGATCCCGAGGGCTTGAGCGGAGAGATGGAAGTCGTTCTGCAGCGGACTCGCCATGATGGCGCCGACCGTGCGGAAGGCCTGGCTGAGGGCGACGCCGGCGCACAGCGCCAGCACCATCACCCAGGCGGAGCGCAGCGTCAGTGGCTGCGCGTCATCGCCTTGCCTTGGGAGCGAGTTCATTCAGGAACGCTGCGGAACCGGCTTTGCCGGGCCGCTGGTGTTGCCCCCGGCAGGGGGAAGGAGAAGCGGACACGAAGTGCCGCGCAGCCTGGGGGCGAGCCAGGAACACCGCGGAACCGGCTTTGCCGGGCCGCAGGTGTTGCCCCCGGTAGGGGGAAGGAGAAGCGACACGAAGTGCGCGCATCCTGGGGGCGAGCCCAGTCAAGCACCGTGGCACTTCTTGTACTTCTTGCCGCTGCCGCAGGGGCACGGGTCGTTGCGGCCGGGCTCGGCCTCCTTGCGGATCGTCTCGACCTTCGGGCCCAGGCTCTTCCAGAGCTGGCGCAGGTCGTACACGGCCCAGATGGCGGCGCCGAAGTCGTCGAGCCGCTGCTGGCTCACGCTGGGTGGCGCGTCGTCGCTGTACATCGACAGCGTGGGCTTGGCCTTGTCGTCCTCGGTGAGCGCAACGATGTTGTCGAGCGCGTCGTCGAGCATCTGGGCGGCTTCCTTGTCGCGGGGCGTGGCCCATTCCTCGGGCCAGTTCTCGACGGCGTACATGAAGCCCAGCGCCCAGACCTGCGCGAACGAGGGAATCTCCTCGCCGGCGACCTCGGCACGCTCTTCTTCCGGCAGGGAAGCGATGGCGCCGCGGGTGTCGAGCACCTCGGGCTGCCAGCTGCGCTCGTCGTCGAGCGTCTCGACCGGGGCGTCGAGGCCTTCCTCGATCTCGCGCCAGCGGCGCTTCCAGTTCCAGACGAACTCCATGTGCTGGGCCGCCGAGAAGCCGTCGCCCAGCAGCACGGGCCAGTATTCGGAAGGCGGAATGGGACGGCGGGTGCAGATCAGCGCGGCCATGAAGCCTTCGCAGAACTCCCATTGGGGAATTTCCTCGTCATGCTCGCGCATGGCGTCCAGGGCCTGGTCGAGGGCGTCGAAATCGTCGGGGCCAAGCGGCTGGTCCTGTGGGGAGGCGCTGGGGCTGCTGTTGGGGAGTCGGGGAGTTCGTCATGGCAAGTTCGGGGCAGCCCTCTATGATGCAGCAGGCTTCGGTCGACACTATTTCTATGCCCACGATTATTCCGTTTCCGGCGCGCTACAGCGCTTTCGCCTTGTGCGTGGCCGGTCTGGTGGCCTGCCTCGCCTTCGTGCTCGTGTCGCCCCATCTGTGGCTGGCCTGGGTGGGCCTGGTGGTGTTCGCGGTACTTTCAGGTACCGGCGTGCACGACCTGCGGCAGGCGCGGCACGCCATCCTGCGCAACTACCCGGTCATCGGCCACCTGCGCTTCCTGCTGGAGTTCATCCGCCCCGAGATGCGGCAGTACTTCATCGAGAGCGACTCCGAGGCCGCGCCCTTCTCGCGCGCGCAACGCTCGCTGGTCTACCAGCGCGCCAAGGGCGACCCCGACAACCGCCCCTTCGGCACCCAGCTGAACGTGACCATCGCGGGTTACGAGTGGATCAACCACTCGATGCAGCCGACGAAGCTCGCCAACCACGATTTCCGCATCGTGATCGGTGGCACGCCGCAGCCGGCCGATGCGAATCCGGCACAGGTGTGTACACAGCCATACAGCGCCAGCGTGTTCAACATCTCGGCGATGAGCTTCGGCGCGCTGTCGGCCAACGCCATCCTCGCGCTCAACCAGGGCGCCAAGATGGGTGGCTTCGCGCACGACACCGGCGAAGGCTCGATCTCGCAGCACCACCGCGTGCACGGCGGCGACCTGATCTGGGAGATCGGCTCAGGCTACTTCGGCTGCCGCAACGACGACGGCAGCTTCAGCCCCGAGCGCTTCACCGCCAACGCGCGCGACCCGCAGGTGAAGATGATCGAGATCAAGCTGAGCCAGGGCGCCAAGCCGGGGCACGGCGGCGTGCTGCCCGCGCCCAAGGTCACGCCCGAGATCGCGGCGGCGCGCGGCGTGCCGGTGGGCGTGGACTGCATCTCGCCCTCGTCGCACAGCGCGTTCTCCACGCCGACCGAGATGATGCACTTCGTCGCGAGGCTGCGCGAGCTCTCGGGCGGCAAGCCGACCGGCTTCAAGTTCTGCCTGGGCCATCCGTGGGAGTGGTTCGGCATCGTCAAGGCGATGCAGGCCACGGGCATCACACCCGACTTCATCGTGGTCGACGGCGCCGAGGGCGGCACCGGCGCGGCGCCGGTCGAATTCAGCGACCATGTGGGCGCGCCGCTGCAGGAAGGCCTGCTGCTGGTGCACAACACGCTGGTGGGCGTCAACCTGCGCCACCGCATCAAGATCGGCTGCGCCGCCAAGGTCATCACCGCCTTCGACGTGGCCCGCATGATGGCGCTGGGCGCCGACTGGTGCAACGCGGCGCGCGGCTTCATGATGGCGCTGGGCTGCATCCAGGCGCAGAGCTGCCACACCGGCCACTGCCCCACCGGCGTGACCACGCAGGACCCGCTGCGCCAGCAGGCGCTGGTGGTGCCCACCAAGGCCGACCGCGTGCGCAACTTCCACCGCAGCACACTGCACGCGCTGCAGGAGCTGGTGCAGGCCGCCGGGCTCGACCATCCACAGCAGATCACCGCGCACCACATCGTGCGCCGCATTTCCGATACCGAGGTGCGCCTGTTGAGCAACCTGGTGATGCAGGTGCAGCCCGGCGCCTTGCTCGGCCCGCTCGACGAGCAGCACAATGTCTTCCGTACCTACTGGCCGCTGGCCAGTGCAGAGAGTTTCCAGCCCGTCACGCAAGGTCCGCAGGGACTGGTGGCGGGCTTCGCATTGGCCGCATGAGCGCAGCGCCGGGCCGCCCCAAGAAAGCTTGTACCGCAGCACGAAGTGCGAAGGTACCGACCTGATGAACCCATTGAGACGAGGCGCCTCCGGGCGCCTGCAATCGCGCAAGGGCGCAGCTTCGGCGCCCGCGCCCCTGGACACGTTGGCGCGCACGCCGGCACCCGGCGACTACGCGGAGTTCCTGCGCACCACGCTGCCGCGCCAGGAGAAGAACGTGGCCAGCCACCGCTTCGGCAGCGAGCGCGTGTGGCTCAAGAAGGCCGGCCCGCGCCACGGCAAGTGGGGCTACCGCGTGATGGCGGCGGTCGCGCGCATGGTGCGGCTGGACATCATCAAGCCCGTGCCCAACCCGGGCGGCGAGGCCGCAATTGCCACCGAGGCGCGCCGGCTGAAGCAGCTGGCCGCCGCGGGCCTGCGCGTGCCCGCCGTGCTGGCGCAGCAGGCCGACGGCCTGCTCATCTCGGACCTTGGCGAAAGCGGCCGTGCCACCGTGGTGCTCCAGGAGCGGCTCGACCAGGCCGCCGCCGCAGGGCCGGCGGCGCTGCTCTCGGTATGGCGCGAAGGGCTTGCGGCCATTGCCGCCGTGCATGTGCGCGGCCAGCACCTGAGCCAGGCCTTCGACCGCAACCTGGTGCAGTGCCCCGACGGCACGATCGGCTACATCGATTTCGAGGACGACCCGGCCGAGGTGATGACGCTGGCCGAATGCCAGGCACGCGACTGGCTCAGCTACCTGCACTCCACGGCCATGATGCTCGAGGCCGCCGCGCCGCAGGCCGCCGGGCAGCACTGGCATGCCGCGCTGGGCGGCGTGAGCGACGAGGTGCGCGACCGCATCGAGAACGCGGCACGGCGCATGAAATGGGCGCAGAAGCTGCCGGCCAGCCGACGCTGGGGGCGCGACACGCAGCGGGTGCGCGCCGTGGCGCGGCTGCTGGGGCGCTGGCACCTGGCGCCGGCCGCCTGAATCCACGCCGGCTTGCGCCTCACTGCTGCCACTTCAGCACGCCCAGCAGGTTGCTGAAGTCGTCCGTCCACAGTGCCGCGCGGGCTGCGGTGTCGGGCGCCATCGGCTCGGCGCGCTCCTGCACCATCGGGTCCGCCATGAAGCGCGCATCTCGCGTCAGCAGCACGTAGTCCGAGGTGTGCTCCAGCGTGGGGTTGCCGCGCTCGGGCTCGAAGCGCACGCGCAGTGCCTGAAGGCCTGCGTCGTCGCCCAAGCGCTTCAGCACGGGCGCCAGGTCCAGGTGCCGGTTGCTGATGTGGAAGGCGATCACGCCGGTGGGCTTCATGTGCCGCAGGTACAGTGCCAGCGCTTCGCGGGTCATCAGGTGCATGGGAATCGCGTCGCCGGAGAACGCATCGACGACCAGCACGTCGAAGCGCTGCGGCCCCTGCGCATCGAGCTCCTGCTGCAGCACCAGCCGCGCATCGCCCGGCACCACCTCGACGTTCGCGGCCGAGTCCGCCAGGAAGGTGAAGTGCGCGCGCGCCGCCGCCGTCACCAGCGGGTTGATCTCGTAGAAGCGCATCGCATCGCCCGCACGGCCATAGGCCGCGAGCGTGCCCACGCCCAGGCCGATCACGCCCACGCGCTGCGGCGCCGCGCGGTTCGCGGCAAGCGCCACGCCGGCGCCCGACTTGGGTCCGTAGTAGGTCGTGGGCAGGCGCCGGTGGATGGCGCCCATCACCTGCTCGCCATGCGAGATCACGCCGTGCATCAGCCGGCGCGACGAAGTGAGCGCGCCCGGAATGCCGAACTGCTCCACGCGCAACGCACCGTAGAAATTGCGCACGCGCAGCGTCGTGCGGTTGTCGGCCTCGAGCACGCTGGAAATCGAGAGCCATGCCACGGCCACGGCCGCGAGCGCGCCGGCCAGGCCCGCGGCGGCGGCCCACGCACGCGCGCGCCACGCGGTGTAGCCGATCGCGAAGCAGGCCATCGCGGTCACCGCCGCGTAGAAGACGTTCAGCGACACCGCGACCGCGTCCATCTTCAGGAAGGCCCCGAAGCCCAGCACCGCCGCGAAGGCGAAGACGAACCACACCCACTGCTGGCGCGCACGCACGAGCCACAGCATGACGAGCCCCGGCACCGCGAGGCTCGCCGGCAGCTCCCAGTAGCCGTTGAAGAAATGCGGCGCGAACACGCCCGCGAAGAGGCCGCCCACCGCGCCGCCGAGCGCCAGCAGCAGGTAGAACCGCGTGAGCCGCGCGGGCCCCGGCCGCGCCCGCGCGAGTTCGCCGTTCGCGAACATGCAGATCGCGAACAGGCCCGCGCAGTAGAGCCCGATGGCTGCGGCAATGGGCAGCGAGCGCTGCGGCGTGGTCAGGTACCAGCCCATCGCCGGCGTGAGCACCAGCACCAGCGGCCAGAAGAGCCAGCGCCGGTACCAGAAGTCGCTGTCGAAGCACAGCACGAAGCTCAGCAGGTACAGCGCGAGCGGCACGATCCACAGCATCGGCACCGAGGCGATGTCCTGCGTGATGAAGGCCGACACCGCGAGCAGCGCGACGGTGCCGAGCGCGGCCAGCACCAGCCACAGTAGCTGGTCGCGCCACGACAGCGGCGGCGCAGGCGATGCCGATGCGGCCTGCGCGGGGGTTTCGGTGCTCACCGGCGCGGGTGCGGCCTTCGCGACCGTCAGCACCGACATGATCGCCAGCACCGCGAACGCGCCGAAGCCCGCCGACCACGCCACGGCCTGCGCATGCAACGCGAACACCGGCTCGAGCACGAACGGGTACACCACGAGCGCCGCCAGCGCCGCGAGGTTCGACAGCGCGAACAGCCGGTAGACCTTTGCCTGCCGCGACTCGGCACCCGCGTGCAGCCGTGCGACCCAGCTCTGCACCAGCGGCCCCGTGGTGCACACCGCGAGGTACGGCAGCCCGACGGTGACCGCCAGCACCGCGAGCACGCCCGCCGCCGGATCGCCCTGGCCGGTCGGCTTCCATGACGCATCCGGAATCACCGGCAGCATCGCGCACGCCGCGAGCAGCAGCAGCGCATGCACCGCGGCCTGCGTGCGCAGCGGCCGGCGCGACAGCCGGTCGGCATAGAAATAGCCGAGCAGCAGCACCACCTGGAAGAACACGAGGCACAGCGTCCACACCGCGGCGGAGCCGCCGAACCACGGCAGGATCTGCCGCGCGATCAGCGGCTGCACCAGGAACAGCAGGAAGGCCGAGACGAAGATCGTGGCCGCGCACAGCGCCAGCGCGCCCGCGCCATTCGCCGCCTTGCGCATCAAGGCGCGGTGCCCGGGTTCGGCACCTTGTCGAGCTGGCCCTTCACCGAACCGTCCCAGATGGCAGGGCAGAAGGAATTGCCGTCGCCGATCTTGTCGGCGGCCGCGTCGATGCCCTTGGCCAGCAGCTGCGAGGCCCACTCGGTGCTGTTGTTTCGCACGAAGGCGAAGATGTTGGTCATGGCGTCCTGCGGCTTCTCGAGCACGTTGATGCCCTCATTGTTGCTCCACGCAGGGTCCCACTGCAGCTCGATGCTGCGGTCGCTCTTCGGGCCGAAGGAATAGAACGGATGCCAGTACATCGGCGACTCCATGCCCACCACGCCGTCGGCCGACAGCGGGATCTTGCCGTTGGCGATGTAGTAGGCGTCGAGCTGGTTCAGGCGGAAGTCGGTGCCCGGTGCGCTGGCGCCGTCGGTCGACAGCAGCTTGAACCATGCCTCGCCCGCGAACTGGTAGCCCTTGAGCGCGGTGAGGATGATCTTGTTGGCCACCGGAATGCCCAGCCGGTAGCCGTAGTGCACGCGCAGGTGCAGCACGCTGGTCTCGCCGAGCGTCTTGTTCGACACGTTGCCGCGCAGCTCCGCGTCGGGCGGCAAGGGATCGCCGATGCCCACGGTGGTGCTCATGGCCTTGGCCTTGAAGTCGTAGGGCAGCGGCTTGCGATAGCGCATGGTGTCGTTGGGGATCTGCATGATCCAGCGGTTCTCGCCGAAGTTCTCGATGAAGCCCCAGTCCACGAAGGTGGTCTGCGTCGGGTTCAGGTACTCGATGCAGGCCGACTCGATCAGGTCGGTGTTGGTGTCGATCCATCCCTTGAACATGCCGCCCACGCTGGCGTCCCTCACGTTCAGCGGCATCATGCCCTTCACCAGCCCCTGCCACACGCTGCCGCGCGTCAGCGCGTTGGTGGTGAGCTCGAGCGCGGCGCTGTTGAGCGTGCTCAGGCCCGGCGTGGTCGAGTTGCCGATGCGGAAGACGAAGGGCAGCGGCATGCCGTTGTTGAGCGAGCCGGCGCGCGCGGCCTCGTGCGCGGCGTATTCCAGCGTAAGGCGCGCGCGGTAGATCAGGCCGAACTGCACCACGCACATCACGAAGAGGATCAGCAGCGGCAGCGCGATCATCGTCTCGGTCATGGAGGCGCCGCGCTGCGCCCGCACCGCAAGGTGCCGCGCCCGTGCCGGACGGTGCCTGTGAAGAATGGAATGCATGGCCTTCGCCTCCTGGATGTTCCTGCGTGTGCTCACCAGCCGGACAGCTGCAACCCCGGGCGCAGCGCCAATCGGCGCGCCTGTCCGGCGGCCAGTTCAAGCACGCTGGCCGCGCCGATGCACATGGCCATGCGCATCGGGCGCAGGCTCTCGACCACGCGCGCGATGCCGCCGTGCCGGTCGAGAAAGACGACATCGATCGGATAGCGCATGCCCACCGTGTGCACCGAGCTGCACCGCATGATCAGCAGGCCTTCGCTGGCATCCAGCCGCGGCCGGCCGAGCAGGCCGCGCGTGCGGTCCCAGCCGCGCTCGGCCACGCGAACGGGCCCGAAAGGCTGGGCCTGGGAAGAGCGGAGGGAGACGATGCGCATGGACGGTTTCAGCGGTTCTGGGTTTCGAGGAACTGCATCACCAGCGGGAAGAAGATGATGATGAAGGTCACCGGGAAGATGAAGATCACCAGCGGCCCGATCATCTTCACGGGTGCCTCCATGGCGAGCTTCTCGGCCATCTGGAAGCGCTCGGTGCGGCGCTGGTCCGAGATGGCGGACAGCGTGTCGGCCAGGCTCGCGCCGAGCGACTCGGCCTGCGTGAGGTTCGACACGAGGCTCTTGATGTGCTTGTTGTCGAGGCGGTCGGCCAGCGCGTTGAGAGCGTCCATGCGGCTCGCGCCGGTGCGCATCTCGCGCATCATGCGGTCGAACTCCTGGCCCAGCGCGCCGCCCGGCCCCTTCTGCACCGCCTGCGCGATCGCGCCGGTGAGGCTCAGGCCGGCCTGGCAGCACAGCGTGATCATGTCGAGGTAGCCCGGCAGCGTGCGCAGGATGTCCTTCTCGCGGCGCTTGCGCCGGTCGCGCATCCACATCACCGGGTACAGCCACCCCGCCACGCACGACGCAAGCGTGACCCACACCTTGGTAGCCGCCATCGCATCGAGCAGGCCGGCGGTCCACAGGCCGAGCGCGGCCACGACGATCAGCGACACCACCTGCACCGCGATGAATTCCTCGGCCTTCAGCACGAACTCCAGTCCTGCCAGCTGCAGCTGCCGCTTGCGCTTGACCAGCATCGAGGTCGGCGCGATCTCCGACACGTGGAACTGCAGGATGTTCACCACCGGCCACACCAGCCGCAGCATGCGTGGCAGCGGGTCCATGTGCGTGCGCTCCGAAGGCCTCGCCTTGCGGATCAGCGAGATCATGTAGAGCAGCAGGATCACGCCCGTGGTCGCGCACAGGAAGATGATGGCCAGGAGGATCAGCGAGCGCATGGCTGTCTCAGATGTCGATGGCGACGATCTTGCGGATCATCGCGTAGCCCAGCAGCAGCATGATGGCGATCACGGTCAGCACGATCCAGCCGATCGTCGTGGAAAACAGGAGGCCCATGGTCGGCTGCATTAGGTACAGCACGCCCATCAGCAGCAGCGGAAAGAGCGTCATCACCAGCCCCTGGATGCGCCCCTGGGCAGTGAGCGCCTTGATGCGGCCCTCGAGGATGGCCTTGCGGCGCAGCGTCTCGGCCAGCACCTGCAGCGGCTCCGACAGGTTGCCGCCGACTTCCTTGGACACGCGCAGCGCCACCACCACCAGCACGAAGTCGGGAATGCCCAGCCGCTGCGACATCTTCTGGATGGCGTCGTCGAAGCTCACGCCCAGGCGTTGTTCCTTGAGCACAAGGCCGAATTCCTGGCCCAGCGGCCCGACCTGGTCGCGCACCAGCACCTGGATGGCGACCGACAGCGCGCTGCCGGCGCGCAGCGCGCTCGCGATGAAGAGCAGCGCATCGGGCAGCTCGGATTCGATCTGCTGCCGGCGCTTCTTGCGCTGCCACGCGAACCAGCGCGCGGGCAGCAGGTAGAGCACCACCGCGGCCACCACGCCGCCGATCAGGTTGCCGGAGATGAGCCAGCCGATGCCGCCGCACAGCGCCACCAGGAACGCATGGCCCGATGCGAACGCCACCGCATGCTGCGCCTGGAACTCCGAGAGGTTCAGCGTGCGGCGTCCGCTCGCCTGCAGCTTCGCCATCACCTTGCCGACCAGCTCCGGCGAGCGCTGCAGCAGCAGGTAGCCGCACAGCGTGATGAAGCCCATGCCGCAGAGCACGGAAGCCAGCAGGATCATGCCCTTCATGGCACGGTCTCCCCGAAGAGGTATTCGAGGTCGAGCTTCAGGCCGTGCTCCTGCAGGCGCGTGAAGAATTCGGGCACGGTGCCTGCCGCGGTGAAGTGGCCCACGGTCTTGAACGAGTCGTCCACGCCGGTCTTGCGGAAGGCGTACACGTCCTGCATCTGGATCATGCCGTCGGCGAAGCCGGTGATCTCGGTGATCTGCGTGACCTTGCGGCTGCCGCACGGAAAGCGCGTGAGCTGCACGATCAGGTCGACCGCCGAGGCGATCTGCTCGCGGATCGCCGCCACCGGGATGTTCATGCCCGCCATGGTCACCAGCACCTCGAGCCGCGACATCGCGTCGCGCGGCGAGTTGCTGTGCAGCGTGGTCAGCGAGCCGTCGTGGCCGGTGTTCATGGCCTGCAGCATGTCCAGCGCCTCGCCGCCGCGGCACTCGCCCACCACGATGCGGTCGGGCCGCATCCGCAGCGAGTTGCGCACCAGGTCGCGGATGGCGATGGCGCCCTTGCCCTCGATGTTGGCCGGACGCGATTCCAGCGACACCAGGTTGGGCTGGCCCAGCGAGAGCTCGGCAGCATCCTCGATGGTCACGATGCGCTCGTTCGGCGGAATGAAGTTCGACACCATGTTCAGCAACGTCGTCTTGCCGGTGCCGGTGCCGCCCGAGACGATGATGTTGAGCTTCTCCTCCACCGCGATGCGCATGAAGTCCACCATCTGCGCGGTGATCGAGCCGGTGCGGATCATCCCCTCGTGGCCCATGCGGTTCTTCGGGAACTTCCGGATCGTGACGCTGGGCCCGCGCAGCGCGAGCGGCGGAATGATCGCGTTCACGCGCGAGCCGTCCTTCAGGCGCGCGTCCACCATCGGCGAGCTCTCGTCGATGCGCCGGCCCAGAGGCGTCACGATGCGCTCGATGGCGCCGAGCACCGCGATGTTGCTGGTGAAGGCGACGTTGGTGCGCTCCAGCCGGCCCGCGCGCTCGATCCAGATCTCGTCGAAGCGGTTGACCATCACTTCGGTCACGCTCTCGTCCTTCAGCAGCACCTCGAGCGGGCCCAGGCCGATGGCTTCGTCCAGCAGCTGCTGGCTCAGCAGCGCGCGGTCGAGCTCGGCCGGCAGCTCGCGCGTATCGCGGATGATCTCTGCGATGAGCGCGCGGATGTTGGAGCGCAGCTCCTCGTCCTTCATGTTCGCGGTGTCGATGCGCCGGTTGTCCAGCTGCTGCAGCAGCGTGCGGTGCAGCGAACGGCGCCATTGCAGCAGCGGGTCCTCGATGGCGAGCGAGGTCTCGGCCATCTGCGCCGCCTCGGCCGCGTCCTGCGGCTCGGCGCCCGCGGGCCTGAGCGCGGTGTCGAGCGACACCACCAGCGTGTGGCCGCCGATGATGATCTCCTCGCCGCCCTTCATCGGTCCGAAGCGCGTGACGCGGTTGCCGTCGACCCAGGTGCCGAACAGGCTGCCCAGGTCCTGCACGAACACCTCCTCATCGTGCAGCACGAACTGGGCGTGCAGCTTCGCGACGTTCCATCCCGACAGCACGATGTGGTTGCCGCTGTCCTTGCCGACCTGGAGTTCCGCGACGTCGATCGGGACCTCGCGCACGGCCTGCTGCGGGGAATTGACGAAGACCTTGTGCATGGCGGCGTTGCCTCAGGGAGCGACGGGCTGGCCGGGCGTGCCCGCGGGGATGCCGCCGATGTCGGCGGCAGGCGCCGGCGGGCGCGTGCCGTCGGGGTCGGACTTGTCCTCGGTCAGCGTGCCGAAGTTGCGGCCGACGTCCTGCTCGATCTGGCGCGCACGCTCGATGCGCGGCTGGCTGTAGGCCGGGTCGACCACGCGCGGCGTGATGAACACCACCACTTCCTGCTCCTTGTCGGTGTCGTTGTCGGCACGGAAGGCGCGCCCGATGATCGGCGTCTTGCGCAGGCCCGGCACGCCGTCGCTGGCGCGCGTGGACTCGCGGCTCAGCAGGCCCGACAGCACGATGGTCTCGCCGGCCTTCACGTTGAACTCGGTGTCGGTGCGGCGGATCAGCAGGCCCGGAATGCCCTGCACCGCCACGCTGCGGTCGATGCTGCTGACCTCGGTGAGGATGCTGCCCGAGATGTTGCCCTCGCCGTCCGCGATGGGCTTGATGTTCAGCCGCACGCCGTAGGGCTTGAACTCGACCGAGCCCGCGCCCTGCGTGCTGAGCGCGGGAAGCGGGATCTCGCCGCCGGCGAGGAACTTGGCCTCGCCGCCGCTGCGCGTGGAGAGGTTGGGCGAGGCGAGCAGGAAGGCGTTGCCGCGCTGCACCAGCAGGTTGATCTGCGAACCCAGCGTGAGGCCGATGCCCAGGTAGGCCTGCGGTGTGCGCCGGTTCTGGCTCAGCAGCGCCGCGCCCTGCGGCGTGGAGGTGTTGAACGGCGAGCCCTCGGGCAGGACGCGGTAGTTGCCGCTGGAGGCGATGTCCGAGAACAGGCCGAAGTTGAAGCCGTCGCCCGAGCTCTGCCAGCGCACGCCCAGGTCGTCGAGCGCGGTCTTGCTGAACTCGACGATGCGCACCTGGATGTCCACCATGCGGTCCACGCGGATGCGGTCGGCCGTGGCCAGCGACACCACCGCGGGCGCATAGAGCTGGGCCACCGTGTTCAGGCGCTCGACCGCGGCGGGGTCGAGGTTGTTGCCGTCCATGATGATGCGCTCGCCGATGCGGCGGATGTTCACGCCCGAGATGCCGTGCGTGATCTCGCGCAGCTCGTCGGCGATGCGGTCGAGGTCGACCACGTTCACGCGCACCTTGAGCTTGCGCACGGTGCCGTTCTTGTCCCAGACGTGCAGCGTGCTGTCGCCGGCGTCCTGCGCGGTGATGAGCATGTTGGCGCCGTCGAGCACGCGCGCCTCCAGCACCTTGCCGCTGCCGATCGCCACGCGAGCCACGCCCGGCATCTTGACCAGCACCATCTGGCCGACATAGAGCGTGAGCGTGTCGGGCAGCCGTTGCAGCACGGTGGCGCGCGCGGCGATGCGCTGCAGTTCACCTTCGGTGATGGATGCCTGCGGCGCGGGCTGCGCCGGTGTGCGGATGCCGGGCGACGCCTCGGGTGCGCGGGACACCGGCATGTTGGCAGGCGGCGACGGGAACGACGGCGCGGCCGAGGACCGCGACGGCAGCGCCGAAGCACCGGCGGGGCCGACCGTGCCGGAGGGCACCGGCGAGGCCGCCGCGCCCGGGTACGGGCCCTGCGCCTGGGCCTGGAGAACAAGACACAGCGCCGTCGCTGCCAAGGTGCATCGCTTGAGATTCATCGAACTTTTCTGGAGATCAGGAAAACGCACGCGCCTGTCGGGGCGGGAAGACTTCAGCGCACCGGCAGTTCCGCCGGCGGCAGCGAGGCGCCCAGGCCCGCACCGCCGGCCCGGCTCTGGTTGCCGGCGCCGCCGACGATGTATTCGACGCCGGGCCGCGAAGGCGCGGTGGACACCGCCATCGGGCGCGCGCGCTGCGGCCTGAAGCCGCTCACGATGGCGTCGAGGTCGACCGCGTCGACCCCGCTGGTCATGGTGGCTCGGTCGTCCGGATTGCGCAGCGTGGCGATGATCTTTCCGAGGCGCTGCGCCAGGATGAGCTTCTGCGCGTCCTGCGGCTGGATCGCCACGGTGACGGTGGAGTAGCGCTGCTGCGCGTACGGATCGGTGTCGGCCGAGACGTCGGAGCGCTTCCTCATGGCGGCGAACTGCTCCGCGGTGATCTGGCCGGTGGCGCGCACCTCGACGTCCTGCAGCAGCGGGATCACCACCGACGGGTCGTTGGCCGCGTTCTTGTCGACCATGTACATGAAGTCGATGCGGTCGCCCGCGCGCAGCATGCCCGAGATGGAGCTGATCTCGTCCACCGGGATGGTGATGGCGCGCACGCCCTGCTCGATCTCCTGCGCGAACACCTTGCGCGGCGCCGAGAAGAACGAGGCCAGCAGCGGCTTGCCGGCGGCCACCGGCACGGAGAGCTGCCGGCCCGCGAACTGCGAGAAGGTCTCGGGCGTGAGCGCGTCGTTGTGCACGTACTCGTTGGGCACCGAGCGCTTGGCCACCATGCCGGGCAGCACGGTGGCGCCGTCGGCGATGTTCTGGCGCGCGACCACCACGTCGCGGCGCTGGCTGTCGGCGTCCTTCTCGAGGCTGGCGGCGATCTCGCGCTCGCTGGCCCTCAGGTAGTACCAGCCGAGGCCGGCGGCCAGCAGGCCGAGCATCAGGGCACCGATCAGGGGGGACAGCCGTTTGACGCTTTGCTTGAACTTGAGAAGTCCCGGAGATGATTTCATGCCACGCTACAGAGGATAGGAAAGGGTGTACGAGTAGGTCGACCACGCATCGCGGAAGGCCTTGATGAGCAGCTCGATCACGGAGCGGTCGGCGCCCGGGAAGGTGGCGAACAGCATCACCGCGAGGATGCCGGCGACGATCACGTATTCGGCGATGACCTGGCCGTGCTGGGCCCGGCGGGAAGAAGCACGTTGCAGGCGGCGGTGGCGTGGACGCATGGCGGTCGCTCTCATTCCGGCGTGGTCTGGCTGGCGACGATGAAGTAGCCGTCGTCGCGCCTCGAGATGGTCACGACCATCTCCTCGCTGTTGCGGCGGAACACGAGCGCCGAGCGCGTGCCGCCCTCGATAGTGCGGTCCTGCAGCAGGGTCCAGCCCAGGCGGATCATCTGTTCGCGCAGGTAGAGCGCGTTGGTCTCCACGCTCACGCCGTTGGTGACCACGATCGTGCGGTTGCGCTGGCCCTCGTCGAAGGAGAGCGTGTCCGAGACCACCTGCGAGCCGGGCGGGCGCGGAAAGCCCTTGCCGATGCGCTCGGCGCGCTCCTGCATGCGCTGCTCGCTCTGCGGCTCGTCGTAGACCAGCGCCGCCACCAGCCTGCCGGCGGTGCCCTCGGGCCGTGCGCGCAGCTGCACAGTGACCTGGTACTTGCCGAATCGCGCGCCGAGCACGCGCATCGGGCCGACGGTGTTCACGCCATAGCCGGCCTTGTCGGCCAGCCATTTCTCGTAGTAGCGCGACACGGCCTCCATGGACTCCGTGGACTCGATGCCGCGGATCTGCATGGGAATGGTGTTCTGCTCGATGTACTCGGCGATCCAGAAGGTCTTCGCGCCCGAGGGAGACGGAATCGCCGGCCAGTCGAGCTGGGGCGGTGCCGCAGCGGCCGCAAGGGGCACGAGCGGCGCGCCGCACAGGCACAGCCAGGCGGCGAGCATCCATCGCAGGAACGGCGCGGGCACGGTCATCAGGGCAGCGTGTTGACCACGGGGGTCGGCGGGAAGGCGCGGTAGTAGCGGAAGTGGTCCTTGACGCTGCCGCCGTTCGCCTCGCCGTCGCCGCCGGTCTCGCCGGTGGCTCCGGGCGGGATGCGCTCGAAGCGGTCCAGCGGCGTCTTCTCGAGGGCATCGCCCGGCGTGAAGCCCATGGTGAGGTTGTTCATGTCGAAGGCCGGAAAGATCTGCTTGATCTGGTAGGCCGTCTGGTGCATGCCGCCGCGCAGCTGCTGGTAGAAGGCGCCGTCGAGCAGCTTCAGCGGCACGAGGCCCTGGATCTTCGATTCCTCGCGGTTCGTGCCGCCGGCGTTCCACGCTTCGGTGAGCATGGTCATCTGCTCGCTCATGTCCAGCGCAGGCACCAGCGTGAACTTGGTGTTGGTCTGGCTCACCTTCACCTCGTGGCGCAGGTAGCCGCTGCTCACCATCTGGAACTTGCCCAGCGGCCCGGTGATCGCGTTGGAACCCAGCGCGGCCTGCGCCACCCGGATGCCGTCGAACACCACGTCGCTGGCATTGAGCAGCGACGGCATGGGCGCGGCCGTGCTCGACGCGGTGACCGCCGTGGTGCGCGGATCGATCGCCGGCACCGTCGGCTCGAACTCCGCGATGTCGGCGGCGTGGATCGAGATGCCGGGCTCGGTGCGGTCGCGGAAGATGTGGCGGCGCAGGTCGCGCGTGACTTCCGCATCGGTCTTCTTGATGGCGCCCGACGCACCCTTGGCTTCCGTGTCGTCGATGCCGTGGCTTTCGGGCATCCACACGGTGCGCTGCCAGGCGACGAGCCTGGCGGCGGCCACGGTCTGCATGCGCTTGGTGCCGTATTCGGCAATGGCCGGGATCGCCGCCAGCGTGATGGCCGCGAAGCTCGCGATGAGCAGGGTCTCGACCATCGCATGGCCGCCAGCGGCGGCACGCCCGCGAGGCAGGCGTGCGGAAAGGCGTCGGTGCGGGCGTGTCATGCGCGGGGCTTTCCTCGTCAGTTGCCGTTGTCTTCGTCGGCCGATCCGCCGACGGCCGCGCCACCCATGGCGATGGCGCGTGCCCACAGCGAGGGCTCCACGTTGTGCACGTGCCAGTAGGGGCTGAAGAGGCTGCGGTGCTCGATGTAGCCGCCGGCGAAGCCCACGTTGTACTTTCCGACCGTCGAAGGATCGGCGACCGCGTTGTCTCGCCGCGCCCAGCGGTCCTGCGGCCGGCGGAAGTAGACCTGCGAGGTCGACACTGCCTTGATCTCGCGGCCCTGGAAGTTGTCTCGCAGGCCCGCCTTGCCGTCGGCCGCGGAATTGCCGAAGCCGGCGACCTCGCCGGTGCGCACCTTGTCGCCGCCCTTCTGCACCACGAGCGTGAAGGCTGGTCCCTTGTCGGTGTTCTTGCCCCACTTGAGCGGGTTGGCGCCCTTGAAGCCGTTCTGCGCGAGCCAGTTGTCCGACTCGTTGGCCACCATCGGCGGATGGTCCTTGATCTCGGTGAAGCGGGGCATCGCCCAGTTCTTCGTCAGGCCGGTGCCGATGTCGGTGCGCGGGCTGTAGTGCAGCTTGGCGTTGAACACCAGCACCGCCATCGGCGCCAGCAGGATCTCGCCGTTGCTGTCGCGCGCGGCCCGCTCGAAGGACTCGCGCTCCATGTACGCGGTGTCGCCGATCTCGCCGTTCAGGCCGCCGTAGGTGCGGCCTTCGCGTGCGTAGCTGCGCAGCGTGAGGCGCTGGCCTTCCCAGCTCTTCATGTAGTTGGGTCCGCCCGCGGCGGCCGCGCCGGCGCCGAGCCCGAAGCGGCCGCGCAGGATGTCGTCCCAGCCGCCGATGAGGTCGGTGTAGAGCACCCCGATGGGCAGCTTGATCTCGATCGAGTCGGCCGACTGCCAGCGGATGCGCCCGGTCTCGTCGCCCACGGCGCCCTCGGTGGCGACGAGTTCGGTGCCGCCCTTCCACTCGAGCAGCCCGCCCATCATGTCGCCGGTGACATCGCCGAAGCCCGGCGGCGTGACCGGACTGCTGGAGATCATGCCCTGCAGGGCGCCCGACATGCCCGAGGCGACCCAGCCGAGCACGTTCGGCAGGAAGCGGCGGTTCTTGGTCCAGTCGTCGCGCGTGGCCTGCGCGGCGTGCGCGAAGCGCAGCACCTCGTTGAACTCGTCGTCGTCGAACGAGAGGCTGCCCGACTGGTGGTAGGTCCTGAGATAGGTGCCGATGTCGGCCACGAACTTCACGACGAAGAGCGCAGTTTCTGCGGGCGGGACCGACGCGTCGGGGTCGTTCGAGTTGATGACGTCCTTCACCAGCTGCGGCAGCTGCGCGGTGGTGCCCACGAGCATCGCGACCTGGCTGGCCGAGATGCCCTGGTTGAACGCGCGAAGGATGTCGACACCGATCTGCAGCGGCTTTGCGGAGGGCTCGACGAAACCGGCGATGCGGTCGGCCGTGCGCTGCAGCCGCTGCGCCTTGGCGAGGTTGCCCAGGTACTGCAGGAAGAAGATGGGCCCCACGATCGGTATGCGGCTGCGCTCCAGGTTGCGCACGCCCTTCAGCGCTTCTGCGACGACCAAGCCTTCCTGGATGTTGGCCGCGCTCGTGATGAGCATGGCCATCGAGGTCTGAACGCTCGCCAGCGTCGCGATGCTCGCCTCGTTGGCGGCCATCGCGCGGTTGGTGTAGGCCATGTAGTTGAGGGCGCGCGCCGTGAGCACGCTGGCGCTGTAGGTGGTCGCGTCAGCCGTGTTCTGCAGCTTCATCTTCTCGCGCGTGGCGGTGGCGGTGTTGTAGACCACCAGCACGGCGAGGAAGATGATCGGCAGCATCGCCACCAGGTACACGATCGCCTGGCCCGACTGGCGCCGGCGCGAACCGGCAGTGGCCCTGGAGAGCGATGCGGCCGCTGGAGGCATCACGCGATCCGGCTCGGCACGTGATGTGTGTGCGCCTTACTTCGCGCCGTCCGCACCGCCCTTGGTGTAGGTGCTCATGTTCATGTTCACGTCGGCGTTGGTGGATGCCTTGCCGGCGGCGGTCTGCGCCTTCGTGACTTCGGCGGAGCCGGTCTTGCCGCCCACTTCCTGCGCCATGCCGGCGACCTGGTTGCGCATGGTCTGGCCGAAGAAGCTGAACACCGCGATGGCGGCGATGGCGATGAGGCCGAGGATCACGAGGTACTCCGTCATGCCTTGTCCGCGAATCTTGATCTGCGAGGCAACGAGACGGCTCAGATGGGTCAGGCGATTGATTTGCATGAAAGAGGTTCCTGAAAGGTGGCTGAAAGAAGCAGCCGGATCGTAGGGACGCTCTTGCATTGCGTTCGATACACTTTTTGCGATTACCGATACGAATTGACTTTCTGATAACAGTGTCGCAATAGCGCGTGGCCTTTAGTTCTCCGAACTCGCGGCGCCTTCCAATCGCAGCTGGCTCTGCCTTCGAAATTCGGTCGGCGTGACACCCTTGATCTCCAGGAACTTTCGATTGAAGTTGGAGACGTTGTTGAAGCCGACCTCATAGCAGATCGACGTGACGTAGCGATCGCTGTGCATCAGCATCAGGCAGGCCTTGTTCACGCGCACCTGGTTCACGTAGCTCAGGAAGCTGTGGCCCGTGGCGCGGCGGAAGAGCCTGCTGAAGCGCCCGGCGTGCATGCCGAGCTCCGCGGCGATGTCGCCCGCGCTCACGTCCTTCGACGGATCGCTGGCAATGCGCGTGACCACGTCGTTGATGCTCTCCAGGTGCGGGTCGCCGTCGGTCTGCATGCCCGACAGCAGTCGGTAGTCGTCGCACTGCGCCATGTCGGCGAGGAAGTCGCAGAACAGGCTGAAGCGCTTGAGTCCGCGCGCGGCCTTCACGCTGCGGAAGTGCTGCTCCGCACGTTCGGCCATGCCGAAGAACTCGATGCCGAAGCGTGCGCGCTCGAGCATGCGCACCGCTTCGAGCAATTCGGGAATACGCTGCGCCGCTTCGAAGATCGGATCGTGCAGGAACTGGATCACCAGGTCGCGCTGCGGGACGCCCTCGGGCGGTGCATCGAGCGAGATCCAGTTGTGCGGCAGCTTCGGACCGCACAGCACGAGATGGCCCGGATCGAAGGAGCCGATCCAGTCGCCGACGAAGGCCTGCCCCGACGTGGCGACGATGAGATGCAGCTCGTACTCCTCATGGCAATGCCAGCGCGCCAGCGGCGTGGGAAATCCGTGTTCGAGGCAACGCACGAGACCCACTTCCTCGGCGGGCTCGTAGCCGAGGTCGGGTGAGCGTGCGAGCTCGACCTCCAGTTCGGGCAGCAGGTGACGCGGCGATCGCAGATGTGAACTCGGCATGGCTTTGCTTGAAGGACTGGCGCATTTCCGGCGATCGGCCGCACCGCACGCAGGTTGCGCGCAGGCGGAGGACGATCGTGGTGTTCGAAGTCGGCATGGCTCGCTTCAGGCGCTCCCGCATGGGGGCCGCGCGAACCGCTTCGGCGCGCCGGAAGATAGTGGGGAGCCCTTGCAAATGCCAGACCCTATGCGGGCGACAGCGGACGATATGCGCGCATGGCAAGCACCCCGGGCAGGCGCAAGGCATGCCTGCCGGGTTTGTCTATACAGCTGAGACAACGGCAACTCCCTCCGTGGTTTGCCGATGAGTAGATCCGATGGACGAAGTTGTCTGTAAGTCGAAGCGATGCCGTCGCGAAGTAAGCCTTTTTCGCGCGGCAACGAAGGTTCACATCGCGGCGAACACCGCCTGCACCACCACGCCCTGCAAAGCCAAACGTTTGCGCATGGTGAGCACCGCCTGGTCCTTGCTGATGAGGCGCGCGCGCTGCGCGACCGCGAGATCGATGAAGACCTGGTCGTCGGGATCCTTGCACACGCATGGTGCACGCGGCGGCGCATCGGCCACGACGTGCACGCGCGCATCGAACGCCGCGAGCACGCCGGCTGCTTCCATCTGCCGCTGTGCGAGCCGCTTCGCGATGAGCGGATAGCCGAGCACGCGTGCGAGTTCGCTGCGCATCGGCGCGGTGGCGAGCCAGCGCAGTTCGCCGGCCGCGAGCGCGCCGGCCAGCGGCGCGCAGTCGGGGTTGTCGAACACGAGCAGGTCGAGCGCGATGTTGGTGTCGATGACGACGGGGCCGGCGGCTGCCGGGATTGCGGGTTCTGTCAACGTCATGTGATGCATGGGGTATTTCGCCGATGTTGCACCATGCAGGTCCTCGTCAGGCTCGCGTCGGCTGGCTTCGGAACAATGCCGCAGCCTCCTTGCCCTCTTCCTTCATGAAACGACTTCCGCTGTTCTGCATTGCCATCTTCGCCTGCACGTGCGCGAGCGCCGAATGGCTGACGCTCGCAGGCTCGCCCGGCGACGGCGACAACGACTACGTGCAGGTCGATCCGACCCGTGTCGAGACCGAGGGCTCGCACCGCATCGTCAAGCTGCGGCTGAGCCTGGCGCGGCCGCGCACCACCTCGCGCGACGGCATCGTGTTCCGCTCCTTCGATGCGAAGGTCGATGTCGACTGCGTTGCGCGCAACGCGCGTTATGTGAGCGCCACCTACTTCGGGCAGCCGAACTTCGTGGGCGAACCCATCGCGGTTCGGCACTTCGCACAGGACGATGTCCGCCCGATGACACTGGGCGGCGCGCCGCGCGAACTCGCGGCACGCACCATCAATGCGGCCTGCAGCGTGCGGCCGAAGGACACCAGGGAGCAGCAGCAGCCCGCGCCGGAGGCCGAGCTACTTCCGCGCTGAGCCGGCGACCATGTCGAAGCGGAACAGCCGGCATTCGATCGGGCCGTTCCACATCGGCACGCGGCGCGACTCCTTCAGGCGCATCTGCCTGGGAAGCTTGAGGTCGGGCGTGAGCACCCAGGCAGTCCAGCCGGCGTAGTTCTTCTTCCAGTGGGTGGCGAGCTGCGGGAAGAACTCGCCGCCGCCGCCTTCGTCCGACTGCGCCGATTCGCGCGCACCCGACCGCCCGGCACCTGAAGCGCCGGCCACGCCGCCCACCTCGATGCGCTCGCCATACGGCGGGTTGAGCATGATCACGCCCGACTCGACCGGCGGCATGCGCTGCAATGCGTCGCCGCCGCGGAACTCCACCGCCTGTGCCACGCCGGCACGCTCGGCATTGCGCTCGGCGAAGTCGACCATGCGGTGCGACACGTCGGAGCCGAATATCCGCACGCCGCGGTCGGCGACGGCGGCTTCGGCTTCCTGGCGGATGGCGTGCCAGACATGCGCCTGGAACGGCAGCAGCTTCTCGAAGCCGAAGCGCCGCAACGCGCCGGCGGCCATGCCGCGCGCGATCTGTGCGGCCTCGATGGCGATGGTGCCGCTGCCGCAGCAGGGGTCGTACAGCGGCTGCGCCGACACCTCGCCCGTCTCGGGGTTCCACCAGCCGCTGGCGGCCAGCATGGCCGCGGCCAGCGTTTCCTTCAGCGGCGCGTCGCCCTTGTCCTGGCGCCAGCCGCGCTTGAAGAGCGGCTCGCCGGAGGTGTCGATGTAGAGCGTGCAGGTGTCGGTGGTCAGGTGGGCGAACACCCGGCAGTCGGGCCATTGGGTCTCGATGCTCGGGCGCACGCCATGGGCCTTTGCACGGAAGCGGTCGGCCACGGCGTCCTTGATGCGCAGCGTGGCGAAGTTCAGGCTCTGCAGCGGGCTGTGCTGCGCGGTGGTCTCGATCTTGAAGGTCTGCTTCGGCGTGAACCAGATCTCCCAGGCCACACCGCTGGCAATGGCGTAGAGGTCGTTTTCGTTGCGATAGGGCCCATGGGCCAGCTCGACCAGCACGCGCTGCGCGAGCCGGCTGTGCAGGTTGAGCTTGAGGGCGTCGCGCCAGTCGGCGCGCACGCGCACGCCGCCACGCAGCGTGAGCAGGTCCTGGCCGGCGCGGCCGGTCAGGGCGTGCACCTCCTGGGCGAGGAATTCCTCGACGCCGGCGGCGCAAGGCAGGAAGAAGGAGAGATCGTTCACGGAAATTTCGCCATCGGGAAGCCCGAGCAGAGGACCTCCATTGTCGCCGCGTCACAAACCTTCTCTATATAGTCGATTCGCCGATGAACTCCACGCCCGCACATTCCACCGCCGGAAGCGACCGCTTCGAGATCCAGTGCGAGGTGCTGCGGCTGTCGATCCGCCCGATCGGGCCGGTGCTGCTGGTGCAGTACCTGCTGAACTGCGGCGTGGCGGCGCTGTTCGCCTGGCAGTACTCGCCGGCGCGTGCGCTGGTGTGGATCGCGCTCATCACCGCGGTCACGCTCATGCGCGGCTTCTTTCCCCAGCGCCTGCCGGAACCGTTCACGCCCGAGACCCTGCGCGCGGCGCAGCGCACGCACACCACGCGCACCGGCATCTGGGAGCTGGCCCACGGGCTGGCCGGCGTGCTGCTGTTCGCACCCGCGAACGTCGACCTCCAGCTGCTGCTGGGCCTGATCCTCATGGGCATGACGCTGTCGTCGGCCTTCTCGGTGTCGTTCTACACACCGGCCACGCAACTGGCGATCACGCTGCTGCTGGCACCGATCATCGTCACCGGCCTCTGGCTGGGCGCGCCGGTGATGATGGCTGTGGCGGTCATCGGCATCGGGCTCACGGCCATGATGTGGAAGCTGGTGGCCGAGCACTCGCGGCAGCTCGAGGAGAACATCGGCCTGCGGCTCAACGAGCGCACGCTGCGCGAGCAGGCGCTGGCAGGCCTGCGCGCCTCCGAGCAGGCGCAGGCCGAGCGGCTGCGCTTCTTCTCGGCGGCCAACCACGACCTGCGCCAGCCGGTGATGGCCATCGGCCTGCAGGCCGAGGTGCTGCGCCAGCAGCTGATCGGCGGTGCCGACATGCAGGCGGTGCAGCGCACGGTCGGCTCGCTGGCCCGCGCGCAGCAGGCCCTCGAAGGCCTGACCAACCAGCTGCTCGAGATCGGCCGCATCGAAGCGGCCGTCGATCCGCTGCGCCCCGCGGCGGTGGCGCTGGCGCCGCTGCTGCACGAACTGGCGCGCCAGGCGGGCGACGGCCGCGTGGGCGTGCGCTGCCCGCCGGGCGCCATCGCCTGGACCGACACCGTGTCGCTGCGCCGCGTGCTGGCGAACCTGGTCGACAACGCGATCAAGTTCACGCCCCGCGGGCGGGTGCTGCTGGCGGTGCGCGCGCGCCGGCGCGCCGGCGGCTTGGTCTGGCGCGTCGAGGTGCGCGACAGCGGCATCGGCATCGCCGCCGACGCGCAGGCACGCGTGTTCGACGACTTCGAGCAGATCGGCAACGTCGAGCGCAACCTTCAGCGCGGCCACGGGCTGGGGCTGGCGATCGTGAGGCGCCTGGCGGCGCAGCTGGGCATCGAGGTGTCGCTGCGCTCGTCGCCGGGGCGCGGCTCGGTCTTCGGCTTCGAGCTGCCGGCGGTCTCGCCCGGCCTCCTGGCCACCGTGCCCACCGCGGCACCGGCCGCCGCCGACGACGACACGATCGCCGCTACCGGCACGCTGCGCCCCGGGCTGGCCGTGCTGGTGGTGGAGGACAACGCGGTGGTGGCCGACAGCATTTCCGCTCTGCTGCGGCAGTGGTCGGTGGAGCCGCGCGTGTACGCCAGCGCGGCGGAGGCCCTGGCGCTGGCCGACCTGCGCGCGCTCGACGCGGCGCTGTGCGACATCCGCCTGCCGGGCGCGCTCGACGGTATCGCGCTGGCCGAGCGGCTGCAGCGCCAGAAGCCCGAGCTGGCGATCGCGCTGATCTCGGCGGACATCAACGAAGCCACGCACCGGCTCGCGGTCGAGCGCGGCTGGCATGCATTGCGCAAGCCGGTCCAGCCGGAAGAGTTGCGCGGCGTGCTGCTGCGGGCGCAGCTGCGCGGCTGACGACCCGGCGGGCCGGAACCCGGTTGGCACGCGCCGTGCAATCCTGTCATGCCTTAAGAGATATGCTCCGCGCACAGGCCGCAGGTCCTGCCCCCGATGTCTGCAGACGCCCCTTCCTTTCCTCCCGCCGTTGCGCCGCTCAGCCCGCGCTATGACCCGTTCGCCATGGCCCTGCACTGGCTGCTCGCGACGCTGATCGTCGGCTCGCTCGGCGTCGGGCTCTACATGACGGGACTGCCGTTCTCGCCGCTGCGGCTGAAGGTCTACAGCTGGCACAAGTGGGCGGGCCTCACGATCCTGGCGCTGTCGGCGCTGCGGCTGCTCTGGCGGCTGGGTCACCGTCCGCCGGCGCTGCCGCCGGGCATGTCGCGCCTGCAGCTCGCGGGCTACCGCGTGAGCCACGCGCTGATGTATCTGCTGTTCTTCGCAGTGCCGCTTTCAGGCTGGGCCTACAGCTCGGCCATGGGCATGCCGGTCGCGTGGTTCGGCGTGCTCGCGCTGCCCGACTTCGTGGCGGTGAACCAGCCCTTCGCCGAAGCGGTGCTGCAGCCGCTGCACCGCAACTGCGCCTTCACGCTGGCAGGCGTCGCACTGCTGCACGTGGCCGCCGTGCTGAAGCACCACTGGATCGACCGCGACGGTCTGCTCAAACGCATGTGGCCCGCGCCACGCAAGGAATCCGCCCGATGAATCCGCATTTTTCACGCCTGCTGCCGTTCGCGGCGCTGGCCTTCGCCGCAGCGCTGCCGGCACTCGCCGAGCCCCCGGCCTCGAAGCTGGTGGCCGACAAGAGCCAGATCGTCTTTGTCACCAAACAGATGGGCGTGCCGGTGGAAGGCACGTTCAAGAAGTTCGACGCGCAGGTCGCATTCGATCCGAAGAAGCCCGAGGGCGGCACCGTCGCGCTGCAGATCGACACGGCCAGCGCGGGCTTCGGCATTCCGATGAGCGACGCCGAGTTGCCCAAGGCGCCCTGGTTCGACGCGGCGCACTTTCCGCAGGCCAGGTTCCAGTCGGACGCCATCAAGGCGCTGGGCGACGGCAGGTTCGAGATGGCCGGCAAGCTCACGCTCAAGGGCACGACGAAACCGGTGACGGTGCCGGTGGCCATCACGGCGTCGGGCGGCAGCGCGGTGGCCACCGGAAGCTTTACGATCCAGCGGCTCGACTACAAGGTGGGCGACGGCGAGTGGACCGACACCTCGGTGGTCGGCAACGACGTGCAGGTTCGCTTCAGGTTCACGCTCACCGGGCTGGGCCCGCTGTGAGCCGCCGTGCCGGCCGGGCGCCCTCTTCTCCAGTTTCCAGAACGCAAGCCATGAACAAGCTCCTTTCCGTCGCCGTGCTGTCCGCCGCGGCCCTCGCCTGCGCGAGCGTCCCGGCCCAGGAGTACACCGCGCCGGCGGTGGCCGCCAAGCCTTCGGGCGGCCCGGCGAAGAATGCCGCCTACGTGGTCGATCCCACCCACACCTTCGTGATGTACGAGATGGGCCACTACGGCACCACCACCAACCGCGGGCGCTTCAGCACCAAGGACGGCACGGTGAAGATCGACGGCTCGGGCGCCAGCGGGTCGGTCGACATCACGATGGACATCACGTCCATCAACACCGGTGTCGACCTGCTCAACCGGCACGTGCAGAGCAAGGACTTCTTCAACGTGGCGGAGTTTCCGACCGGGCGCTTCGTCGCCGACAGGATCGAGTTCAGCGGCGACAAGGTGGTCGACGTGCCCGGCAAACTCACGCTGATGGGGCAGACCCGGCCGGTGACGCTGAAGGCGGTGCGCTTCAACTGCTACCTGAGTCCGCTCATCAACCGGCAGGTGTGCGGCGGCGACTTCGAGACCACCGTGGAGCGCAGCGACTGGGGAATCACCTGGGGCCTGAACTTCGGCTTCGAGAACAAGGTGAAACTGCTGGTGCAGGTCGAGGCGGTCAACATCCAGCCCTGACCCCGGCCCGCCGTGGCCGGGCGCTCAGCGGGCGACCGGCTTGCGCGAATCTGCGGCGCGGAGGTGCTTGGCACCGTCCTTGGGCGATTTCAGCCAGTTGCGCGCGGCGGTGATGGCGCGCGGGAGGTTCAGCAAGGCAAGCATCCAGCCGCCGGTGGCGACCGTCATGAGCGCGCCGAACAGCAGTTGCTCGGCGATGGGGGCGTCGCCCCAATAGAAGAAACTGAGCAAAAACGCCAGCGCTACTGCCCAGACGGTCAGGAGAAGAAGGTTTTTCATTTTTGGCATCGTTGTTACTCCGATGGACAAAATGTAAACCAAAAGTTATCTGTGTACTACTTAGAGTTTAATTTTCAATCTTTGATGAACGTGCATTTGTGCACGCACTTCGGCCATTCGTAACAGGACCGCGAGACAGAACCCGATGAACAACACGCTTTCCCTGCTCGGAATTGCCGGAGCGATGGCCGTCGGCGCCATGAGCCCGGGCCCCAGTTTCGTGATGGTCGCCCGCACGGCGATGGTTTCCCGCCCCGAGGGACTGGCAGCCGCACTCGGCATGGGCGCGGGCGGGCTGCTGTTCGCGATCGCGGCGCTGGCCGGCCTGCAGGCGGCTTTTCTGGCGGTGCCGGGGTTGTATCTGGCGATCAAGGGATTCGGCGGTGCCTATCTGGTGTACCTCGGGGTACGCATCTGGCGCGGCGCGCGCCAGCCGCTGTCCGTGGCACAGGAATCGGGTAACTCCCCCGGCCAGCCGGCGCGCAGCGGTGTCCGGCGCGGGCGCACCTTCCTGTACGGCCTGGCCACGCAGGTCAGCAACCCGAAGACGGCGGTGGTCTACGCCAGCATCTTTGCCGCCTTTCTGCCGCACGACGTGCCGCTCGCGCTGGCGCTGGCGGTGCCGGCAGTCATCTTCTGCATCGAAACCGGCTGGTACACGGTGGTGGCGCTGGCGCTGTCGTCGGCGGCACCGCGCTCGGCCTACCTGCGCCACAAGGCCTGGATCGACCGCATGGCCGGCGGTGTGATGGGCCTGCTGGGCCTGCGGCTGGTGTGGTCGGCGGTGCGCGGCGGGACCTGAAAGAGGCCCGCGCACAGGCTCAGAGCACGCTTTCGGGCGTCAGCGGCGCCAGGATCTCGAGCATGATCCGGTCCCACAGTCCCGAGTCGGGCTCCTCGGTCAGCACGGTGAGCTTGCCGGCGTCGTCGCTGGTCCATTCGAGGCGCGACTCGTTGCTCCCCTGCGCAAAACGCAGCCGGTAGGCGCCCTGCTGCTTGAGCACGTCGAGCAGCTTGAGCACCTGCTGCGCCATCTCGGGGCTGTGGATGATCAGCCCGATCTCGGTGTTGGCCGACTCCGAGCGCGGATCGAAGTTCATGGAGCCGACGAACAGCGTGCGTCGGTCGATCACCGCCGACTTGGCATGCAACCGCCCCACCGAGGTGCCGAACAACCCCAGGCGCACGCTGCGCCGAGTGCGGGTCGAGCTCAGCTCGTACAGGTCGGCGCCGAGCTTGAGCATGTCCGCGCGATAGCGGCGATAGGCGGTGTGCACCAGCGGCTCGTCGGTGGCGGCCAGCGAATTGGTGACCACGCTGATCTTCACGTCGCGCCGGCGGATCTCGCGCATCACCTCCAGCCCGGTCGCCCCCGGAATCAGGTAGGGCGAAACGATGGTCACCTCTGAGCGCGCACGGCGCATCTGCTCGACCACGTTGTAGCGAACGCTGTCCACGTCGAGCAGCGGCACGCCGCCATAGGAGGCGGTCTTGCCGATCACGCGGTCGGGCGAATCGGCATAGGCCTCGGCCAGGGTCCAGATCAGGTTGAGCTTGCCGCTGTCCAGATCGTCCGCCATCGGGCTGTAGCCCAGCAGGTCGTTGGGCGCGGGCGGCGGCGGGGGCGGCGTGGTGTCGGGCGCGGTGGCGATGTCGAAGCGGCGCTGCAGTTCCTCGCGCGACAGGTCGATGGCCACGATCGATTCGACCGGCCGCACGTAGACGCTGTTCCAGTACTGGTCGAACAGGCTGCCCAGCCGCGGGATCAGCGCACCGGAGACGAAGGTGTCGAGGTCGAGGAAGTTCTCGCCCGCGGTGCGCCGGAAGTACTGGTTGCCGATGTTCCGCCCGCCCGCCACCGCCATCGCGCCGTCGGCGATGAACAGCTTGTTGTGCATGCGGCGGTTGACGCGGCTGAAATCGAACAGCGACGCGGTGAAGCGCTTCAGCAGGCTGCCGCGCCCGGCCGGGAACGGGTTGAACAGGCGCAGCTCCACATTGGGCGTGGCGGCGAAACCGCGCAGCAGCTCGTCCTCGCCCGAGGTGTAGAGGTCGTCCATCAGCACCCGCACGCGCACGCCGCGCAGCGCGGCGTCGCGCAGGGTGCGCAGCAGGTAGCGGCCGGTCTCGTCGTTCTCGATCTGGTAGTACTGGACGTCCAGCGTGCGCTGCGCGCGGCGGGCGAGCTGGATGCGGGTGTCGAAGGCGAAGTCGCCACCGGGCATCAGGCGGAAGCCGCTCAGGTCGGGGTCTGGCTGGGCGGCCATCGCGATCCTGCCCAGCGCCGTGTCGGCCGAGACGGCCATGGCCTTGGTGGGCGCGCGCGGGGCCTCGTCGGGCAGCGTGGCACAGCCGCTGACAAGCAGCACGAGCATGGCAAGCACCACAGCCACGCTCCGATGCCACGCGAGCCCATTCGAGGAACACCGCGGAACCGGCTCCGCCGCTCCGCGGGTGTTGCCCCCTGCAAGGGGGTTGGCGAAGCGACACGAAGTGCGCATGGCCTGGGGGTGTGCCAATTACAAGGCTTTACGCAGGTTGGCAGGGGCGATGCGCAGTGCTTCGCGGTACTTGGCGACGGTACGGCGCGCGCACTCGATGCCCTGCTCCTTCAGCATCTCGGAGATCTGGCTGTCCGACAGCGGCTTCTTGATGCTCTCGGAACTCACGAACTGCTTGATGAGCGCGCGCACCGCGGTGCTCGACGCGTTGCCGCCGGTCTCCGTGCCCAGCGCGGAGCCGAAGAAGTACTTGAGCTCGACCGTGCCGTACGGCGTGGCCATGTACTTGGCGGTGGTCACGCGCGAGATGGTGGATTCGTGCAGGCCCAGCTCGTCGGCGATCTCGCGCAGCACCAGCGGGCGCATGGCGAGCTCGCCGTGCACGAAGTAGCTCTTCTGCCGCTCGACGATGGCGTTGCTCACGCGCAGGATGGTGTCGAAGCGCTGCTGGATGTTCTTGATGAACCAGCGCGCCTCCTGCAGCCGCTGCGACAGCGCCTGGCTGCCCTCGCCCTTGTGCGACTTGAGCGCGCCGGCGTAGATGTCGTGCACACGCAGGCGCGGCATGACCTCGGGATTCAACATGACGCGGAACTTGACGTTGGTGCCGCGGCCCGTCTTGGTGACGATAACGTCCGGGATGACGATGTTGCGCTCGACGTCGACGAAGCGCCGTCCAGGCTTGGGCTCCAGCCGTGCGATGACCTGCAGCGCCGAGCGCACCAGCTCCTCGGAACTGCGGGTGAGCGTGGCCAGCCGCTTGAAGTCGCGCCGCGCGAGCAGTTCCATCGGCTGTTTGCAGATCGCCATGGCGGTCTTGCGGACCAGTTCGTCTTCCTCGGTGTCGTCCTCGCCGGCCATGGCGCGCAGCTGGATGGTCAGGCATTCGCCCAGGTCGCGCGCGCCGACACCGGCGGGCTCCAGGCTCTGCAGCAGGCCGAGCGCCACCTGGAAGTGGTGCACGAGGTCGTCGAACTGGTCGTTGTCGTCGCCGGCCAGGCCCGAAGCGAGCGCGGGCAGCGAGTCTTCGAGGTAGCCGTCGTCGTTGAGCGATTCGATCAGGAAGCGCAGCGCGGCGTTGTCGTTCTCGTTCAGCCGCAGGCTCAGCGCCTGGCGGTGCAGGAAGGACTGCAGCGATTCCTGGCTGCGCGCGAGCTCGGTGGCGTCGGCGCGTTCGTCGTCGCCCAGGTTGTTCTGGCGCGCGGGCGCATCGCTGCCCCATTCGCTGTCGTCGGGCGCCATGTCGACGGTGCCGTCGCCTTCCCAGTCGGGCTCGCGCTCGGCGATCTCGGCGGCGGGACCGTCGGAATCGGTGGCGGCGGTGCCGGTTTCCGTGGAAGCGGTGGCGGTGCTGGCTGCCGGGGGCGCATAGTCGCTCTCGCCGTCGATGCTGCCGCCGCCGTCGTCGTCGCGCGGGACCGGCGCATCGGCCGTGTCGAGCCCGAACTCCTCGCGCGCGGCTTCTTCGGCCGTGCGCTCGAGGAACGGGTTCTCGTCCAGCATCTGCTCGACCTCCTGGCTCAGCTCGAGCGTGGAGAGCTGCAGCAGCCGGATGGACTGCTGCAGTTGGGGCGTCAATGCCAGATGCTGCGAGACGCGAAGGGACAGCCCTTGCTTCATGAAGAAGTGGCTCCCCCCCAGGCTGCGCGCTTCGCGCTGCGCCAACCCCCTGCCGGGGGCGGGCTGGCCGCTTCGGGCGGCCGTGCGCGGCGGCCCTCCCAAGCGGACCCCGCGCGCATGGCGACCATGCCTGCCGTTGACCCTCGCAACATGGTCACATCCGGAAGTGCTCGCCGAGGTACACCCTGCGCACTTCGGCGTTGTCGACGATCTCCGAAGGCGTGCCTTGTGCCAGCACGTGTCCATCGCTGATGATGAATGCGTGATCGCAGATGCCCAGCGTCTCGCGCACGTTGTGGTCGGTGATGAGCACGCCGATGCCGCGTTCCTTCAGGAAGCTGATGATCCGCTGGATCTCGATCACCGCGATCGGGTCGATGCCGGCGAAGGGCTCGTCCAGCAGGATGAAGCGCGGCTGGGTGGCCAGCGCACGCGCGATCTCGACGCGGCGGCGTTCGCCGCCGGACAGCGCCAGCGCGGGCGAATCGCGCAGGTGGTCCACCCGCAGGTCGGCCAGCAGCTCGGCCAGGCGCTCCTCGGTGTGCGCCTTCGACAACGGCGCCATCTTGCCGTTGGCGTCGGGCTCCTGCTGCAGCTCGAGCACGGCGCGCACGTTTTCCTCGACCGTGAGCTTGCGGAAGATCGAGGCTTCCTGCGGCAGGTAACTCAGGCCCATGCGCGCGCGGCGATGGATCGGCATGTGGGCGATGGGCTCGCCGTCGATGGTGATGTCGCCCGCGTCGGCACGCACCAGCCCGACGATCATGTAGAACGAGGTGGTCTTGCCGGCGCCGTTGGGGCCGAGCAGCCCGACGACTTCGCCCTTCTGCACGTCGAGCGAGACGTCCTTCACCACCGTGCGGCTGCCGTAGCTCTTCTTCAGGCCGCGCGCCACCAGGCGGCTGCCCGGCGCGCCGTTGGCGTCCTGCGTTCCAGCGGATTCGATCACTTGCGGGTTTCTCCCTCGTCACTGAGCGTGTTGCTCGGGCGCAGGCCCTTGCCGGGCGCCGGGGTGGGTGCGGGCGGCGGTGCCTTGGCACCGGCCGGGGCGCCCGGGGCTGGCTGGGTCGCCGACTTGGGGGTCAGGATGGTCCTGACGCGTCCGCCCGGGCCCGACGCGTTGACGGCGGTGTTCGGCGGCACGGTGGAACCGTTGACGGTGTAGGTGTCGTTGCTCTGGTCGTAGACGATCAGCGCGCCCTGGCTCTCGTCGTTCGGCGTGGCGCCGAGCAGGCGGCGCATGACGGCGTTGCGGATGAACTTGACGTTGTCGGCACGGCTGTCGTATTCGATGACTTCCGATTCGCCCTCGATCCACTCGTCGGGCGCGTTGCGCTTCTGCTTGTAGTAGGCGCGCTTGCCGGGTGCCGCGGTGACCACGCCGTACTGGTAGCCCTCGGCGTCCTGGCGCACATCGAGGCGCGCGCCGCGGATGATGATCGTGCCCTTCGTCACCAGAACGTTACCCGTGAACACGCTGGTCTGCTTCAGGTCGTCGTAGCGCATCGCATCCGACTCGATGTTCATCGGCTTGGTGCGGTCGGCGGTCTCGGCCAGCGCGCCCGAAGCGAGACCGGCCAGCAGGAGAGCGCCGGCGGCCATGCGGCCGATGCGACGAAGGAGGGGAGTGGTGGAGTAAGAATGCAATGTCATAGAGGCACGAAACTTGCTCGGCATTGTATGCGGCTGATTGCGTCAGCCCCGCACGCACAGATGGAAAAAGCCCGCCGAGGCGGGCTTGACTTTCGTTCCAGCTTTCTACCAGAACACCGCGGAACCGGCTTTTGCCGGGCCGCAGGTGCCGCCCCCTGCGGGGGTTGGCGAAGTGATGAGAAGTCCGGGGATCAGCCCTTCTTTGCCTCGCCGATCAGGTAGTTCACGACCTGGAGCACCTTGGTCATGTTGCCGGCGGTCTCGCCATCGACATACCAGCGGCCGGCCACTGCCATGGCGGGGACGCCCGCCACCTTGTAGGCGTCGGTCATCTGCGTGGCGCGCTTCGCCTTGCTGGCGACGCTGAACGAGGTGAAGGTTTCCTTGAACTTGGCACCGTCCAGGCCGTTGGCGGTGGCCCAGGCAATGATGTTGGCGTCGCCGTTCACGTTCTGGCGCTGCGCGTGGATCGCGTTGAACACCTTCGGCTGGAACTCGTCGACCTTGCCCATGGCTTCCAGCGCGTAGTACAGACGCTGCTTGGCCTCGACGTCGTTGCCCACGAACGGCACGGGAATGCGGCGGAACGCGACTTCCTTCGGCAGCGTCTTGACCCAGGCTTCGAGGGCCGGTTCGAAGTCGTTGCAATGCGGGCAGTTGTAAGAGAAGAACTCGACCACTTCGATCTTGCCGGCCGGCGCGTCGACCGGTGCGCGCTTGTCGAGCACCAGGTACTCGGTGCCGGCCTTGGGCGCGCGCGCCTGGGCGTTGGCCGGGTTGGCGGCCAGGGACAGCAGCCCGAGCGAGGTGGCGGCCAGCGAAAAGTCACGACGTTTCATTGAAAGGGTTCTCCAGTTGGTACGGCAGACTGAGCCGGCGCGTGGCGGGGAGTTCCCCCGCCCCCGGCGCGCACAGGCTTAGCGCGATGGATGGTGGCGGCAAACGCCGCCGCGCGGAGCTTAAGGGCTATTCGTGTCGTTTGCGGGGGTCAGCGCTGCACGCGGACCAGCGCAGATTCCATGCCGCCGCCGTCGAGGCGGTCCTTCAGGCGGTCGGCATCGTCCTTCTTGTTGAACGGGCCGGCGCGCACGCGGTAGACGGTGCGGCCCGCCTGCTCGCGCTCGGTGACCTTGGCTTCCACGCCCATCAGCGAGAGCTTGGCGCGCTGCGCCTCGGCGTCGTCGGTGGTGCGGAAGGCGCCGGCCTGCACGAAGTACATGAACGGATCGGCGCCGGAACTGGCGGCCGCATTGCTGTTGGCGCTCGGCGCGGCGGACGCCGTGGTGGTGGCGCCGCTGTTGCCGGACACGCTGCCGGAGCGTGCACGGGCCAGATCGCCCAGCGGATCGTTCGACGGCGGCAGCGCGTTGGCTTCGGCCGGCACCGGCGCGGTGCGCGGCGGCTTGGGCGGACCACCACGGGCACCGGTGCCGCGGTGGTGGGCGGTGGGGTGCCGGGGGCGACGGCGGCGGTGGCCGGTTCACCGGTGATCGGGTTGACCGGGCCGGTCGCGGCGGGCGCCGGCTTGGCAGCCCCCGCCTTGCCGGCCAGCGGCGCGTTCGGATCCCAGTCGCGGTTCTTGCGGGCCTCGGCCTCGTCCTGCTCGGCGCCGCCGCGCTGCGTCTTGGTCACGAACGGGATCGGCACCTTGGTCACGTAGACCGCGATGCCCAGCGCGACACCCAGGCCGAGCACCAGCCCGATGATCAGGCCGATGACGATGTTGCCGCGTTGTCTGGTTGTCTTCTTCATGGTGAGGTGGTTCACATCTTGCTCGGCGCACTGACGCCGAGAATCGCGAGGCCATTGTGCAGCACCTGCGCGGTGGCGGCGACCAGCGCCAGGCGGGCCAGCTTGACCTTCTCGTCGTCGACCAGGATGCGCTCGGCGTCGTAGTAGCTGTGGTAGCTGGCGGCCAGTTCGCGCAGGTAGAAGGTGACGTCGTGCGGCGCGAAATCGCGTGCCGCGGCGGTCAGCATGGCGGGGTACTTGGCCAGCAGCAGCATCAGGGCCTGCGCGGCCGGGCTTTCCAGCGGCGACAGGTCGGCGTTTTTCAGCGTGGCGGCGTCGCCGCCCCAACCGGCGAGCACCGAGCAGATGCGCGCATGCGCGTACTGCACGTAGTACACCGGGTTGTCGTTGTTCTTCGTGACGGCGAGGTCGACGTCGAAGGTGTATTCGGTGTCGGGCTTGCGGCTGAGCAGGAAGAAGCGCACCGCGTCGGTGCTGGTCCACTCGATCAGGTCGCGCAGCGTGACGTAGCTGCCGGCGCGCTTGCTGATCTTGACCTCCTCGCCGCCCTTCATGACACGCACCATGGTGTGCAGCACGTAGTCGGGATAGCCCTCGGGAATGCCTTCGCCCGCCGCCTGCAGCCCGGCGCGCACGCGCGCGATGGTGCCGTGGTGGTCGGTGCCCTGGATGTTGATGACCTTGTGGAAGCCGCGCTCCCACTTGGCGATGTGATACGCCACGTCGGGGACGAAGTACGTGTACGTACCGTCCTGCTTCTTCATCACGCGGTCCTTGTCGTCGCCGTAGTCGGTCGACTTCAGCCACAGCGCGCCGTCCTGCTCGTAGGTCTTGCCGGCAGCCACGAGCTTGCGTACCGCGGCATCGACGCGGCCGCTGGTGTAGAGGCTCGACTCCAGGTAGTACTGGTCGAAACGCACGCGGAAGGCCTGCAGGTCCAGGTCCTGCTCGCGGCGCAGGTAGGCCACGGCGAATTCGCGGATGGCCTCGATGTCCTCGATGTCGCCGGTCGCGGTGACTTCGCGGTCTTCCGACTTGACGGTCTTCTTCGCCTTGAAGTCGGCGGCGATCTCGGCGATGTAGTCGCCGTTGTATGCCGGCGCCTTCTCACCGCTGGGCCATTCGGCGTCGCCGGGCTTGAAGCCGCGGGCACGCAGCTGCGTGCTGTTGGCCAGCGTCTGGATCTGCACGCCGGCGTCGTTGTAGTAGTACTCGCGCCACACGCTCTCGCCCTGCGAGGCGCGCAGGTTGCAGATGGCGTCGCCCAGCGCAGCCTGGCGGCCGTGGCCCACGTGCAGCGGGCCGGTCGGGTTCGCGGAGACGAACTCCACCAGCACCTTCTCGCCCGTGGCCGGCTGCTGGCCGAAGGCCTCGCCCGCCGACAGCACCTCGCGCACGATCTGCTGCTTGGCGGCCGTCTTGAGACGGATGTTGAGAAAACCGGGACCGGCGATCTCGATCGCCTCGACCCATTGGGCGAAGGCGGGGGTGGCGAGCAGCGCGGTGCTCAGTCGCTCGGCCAGCTCGCGGGGCTTCTGGCCCAGCGGTTTGGCGAGCTGCATGGCGGCCGTGCTGGCGAAATCGCCATGGGCAGCCACCTTGGGCGACTCGAACGCGGCCTTGGAGCCGGCGCCGGGCGAGAGGGATTCGAGCGTGTTCGCGAGCGCCGCGAGCAGCTCCTGTTTGACCAATAGCATGCGCAAATTTTACCGGGGGCAAACCCGGGGCCAGTTAACGATCGTCATCCAACCGGCAACTTCGGCCGTTGAGGTGGTCGGCCCCGGGGCGGGGCAACTGTCACAACCAACCTTGCAAGGACACATCCCATCATGAAGAAGCTCCTTTCCCTGGTCGCCTCCACCGTCGCCCTCGGCGCCTGCCTGTCTTTCAGCGCCTACGCCCAGGACAAGGCCGCCGCGCCCGCGGCAGCCCCCGCCATGGCCGCACCGGCTGCCGGCGCCACGTGTGACGCCAAGGCCGTCGACAAGAACGGCAAGGCCCTCGCCGGCGCCGCCAAGGCCAGCTTCGTCAAGAAGTGCGAGAAGGACAACAAGTCCGCCGCCGCCCCCGCCTGCGCCGCCAAGGCCGTGGACAAGAACGGCAAGGCCCTGGCCGGTGCCGCCAAGAACAGCTTCATGAAGAAGTGCGAAGCCGACGCCGCCAAGGGCTGAGCCCGCGCCGCTGCTGACACTTGTGAAAAGACGCCCGCTGCATGCGGGCTCTTTTTTTTTTTTGGGGGGGGGCCGCGCCTGTCCCGGACGTCCGTACGTCTATTTCAGCGCGCCCAGCAGGTTGTTGAAGTCGTCGGTCCAGGGGCGCTGGTCTGCTTCGGTGGCAATGGGCGTCGCTACCGCGCCCACCGGCTCGCGCGACAGTACCTGCGGGTTTCGCGCCACCAGCACCCAGTCGGTGCGACGCAGCCATTCGGCCTGCTCGGCCTCGTCGTGCACCAGCACCGCGTGAAGCCCGCGCGTCTCGGCCACCTTCGCGATCACCGGCGCCAGGGCCAGGAACCGGTTGGTCACGTGGAAGGCGATCACGCCATCGGGCCGCATGTGCCGCAGGTAGGTGTCCATCGCCTCGGCCGTGAGCAGGTGCACCGGCACCGAATCGCCCGAGAAGGCGTCGACCGCCAGCACGTCGAAACCCTGCACCGGTTCGCGCTCCAGCGCCAGACGGGCGTCGCCGAGCACGCGCTCGATGCGGGCGGCGCTGTCGCGCAGGAAGGTGAACTCCTCGTCCGCCAGCGCGAACACCTGCGGGTTGATCTCGTAGACCCGGTAGACGTCGCCGCGGCGGCCGTAGGCTGCAAGCGTGCCGGTGCCCAGGCCGATCAGGCCCACGCGGCGCGGCCCGTCCGGCGCGGCGGCGATCGCGCGGCCGATGCCGGAGGTCTCGCCGTAGTAGGTGGTCGGCACGCGCCGCCGTGCCGGGTCGAGGAACTGCGCGCCGTGCTTCACCGAACCGTGCGCCAGCTGGCGCACGCTGTCGGACGGCGGATCGCGCGCGGTGTCGTACGCCAGCAGCGAGCCATAGAAATTGCGCTGCAGGCTGCGCGCACCGGCGCGGTCGCTGCCGACCTGCAGCAGCAGGAAGAGCGTGCAGCAGGCCGCGAGCGCCACGCAGCAGCCGCGCAGCCACGCCCGCTGCCGCAGCACGGCGACCGCCGCGAGCGCGGTCAGCATCAGGCCGAGGCCCAGTTCGTAGTACGCGGCCAGCACGTGCGGCGCGACCAGCCCCACCGCGACCCCGCCCAGCGCGCCGCCGAGCGACAGCATCAGGTAGAAGCGCGTCAGGTAGCGCGGGCCCGGCCGCAGCCTCGCGGTCTCGCCGTGCAGGAACATGCACAGCACGAACAGGCCCGAGACGTAGAGCGGCAGGGCCACATGCACTTCGGCGCCGATGCGGTTCTGCAGCCCGAACGCGCACAGCAGCAGCATGGCGGCGGCCAGCGGCAGGAACACGCCGCGGCGGTACCAGCGGTCGCTCTCGAAGCACAGCACGAAGGTCAGCAGGTACAGCGACAGCGGCAGCACCCACAGGAACGGCACCGCGGCCACGTTCTGGGTGATGTGGTTCGTCACGGCCAGCAGCAGCCATGACGCCAGCGCCGGCAGCGCGAGCCACAGCAGTTGGTCGGCGACGCGGGGCGGCGTGCCGGCCATGGCGGACTGGCCCGGCGCGGACGTCGTGGGCGTCGTGGGCGTCGTGGGCGAAGGCGGGGGCGTCTCGTCGGCGGACCACTGGCGGGCCATGTACAGCGTGGTGCCGGCGCACAGCAGCACGAACGCCGCGTAGCCCCACGACCATCCATGCGCCTGCTGCAGCAGCGAGCTGCGCGGCTCGATCAGCACCGGATAGCTCAGCAGCGACAGCAGCGAGGCCAGGTTCGACAGCGAGAAGTAACGGTACACCTGCGCGCCCCACGGCGTGCGCGCCACCCACGACTGCACCAGCGGCCCGGTGGTCGACAGCAGGAAGTACGGCAGGCCGATGGTGCCGAAGAGCAGGCCCAGGATGCGCCAGGCCGGGTCTTCGGTGCCCGCCGGCTTCCACTGCGCGCCCACCACGATCGGCAGGAACGCCAGGCTGGCGAGCAGCAGCGCCACGTGCAGCATGGCCTGCGCGCGCAGGCGCAGGCGGCGGGTGACCCAGTCGGCGTACGCGTAACCGCCCAGCAGCACGACCTGGAAGAACACCATGCAGATCGACCACACGGCGGCCGAACCGCCGAACCACGGCAGGATCTGTTTCGCGATCAGCGGCTGGACCAGGAACAGCAGGAACGCGCTGCTGAAGATGGTGCCGGCAAACAGGAACTGGATGCCGGGGTGTCGCATGACGGCGGCGCGTGCCTACTTGCCGAAGCCGCGGGCCAGGAACACGGCCACCAGCGGAATCAGCGCGATCAGGTGCGCCTGGATCATCACCAGCTTGCGCGTCTTCTTCACGTCGTCCTCGGCGGGCAGCTTGCCGGTGGCGCGCAGCGTCTTGCGCCAGCGGAAGTAGGTGAGCGTCGGAAAGATCGACACCACGCCGACGATGATGAAGAGCCCCAGCTTCACGTGCAGCAGCGGGTTGGTCCAGTACCAGGCCGTGCCCTTCACGCCCCACCAGGTGCGCGCGATGCCGGTGGCGAGCACCGCGATGGCGGCGATGCCGTAGACCATGTCGACCCTGGCCAGCCGCTCCACCACCGCTGCATTGAGCCACTGCACGCGGCACAGCGCCGCTTCGCTGGAGATGAACACGACCATCGTGAGGATGGCCAGCAGGTGAAGGTAGGCGAGGATGGCTTCGAGGGTCATCGAGATTGGCTCGCCCCAGGCTTCGCGCACCTCGTGTCGCTTCTCCGACCCCCTGCCGGGGGCAACACCCGAGGCCCGGCAAAACCGGTTCCTCGGTGTTCTGCGAAAAGACTCGGGCGCCGTCGTCTCAGGGAGCGACTATGGAATTTTGGAATGTGGGCAGATTGTGACGCAGCGTCTACTGTGTCTACACCCTTCCGCCCCAGAATTCCGGGTTGCCGTACTGCTCCTTGAGGAAATCAAGCCACAGTCGCACGCGCAGCGGCAGGTGCTTGGCGCCGGCGAACACGGCGTAGATGCCGTTGGGCGGGGCGGCGAACTCGTCGAGCAGGGGCACCAGCAGGCCGGCGTCGATCTCGGCCTCGACCTCCCAGGTGCTGCGCCACGCGATGCCGTGGCCGGCCAGGCACCAGTCGTGCAGCACCTGGCCGTCGGAGCAGTCGAGCGGACCGCTGGGGCGCAGGTGGATCAACTCCTGCGCGCCGCTCTCGGCGGTGATGCGAAAGGCCCAGCCGCGCGTCTGCGAGGCGTCGCTCGACAGCGTGAGGCAGGCAAAGCGCGACAGCTCGCCCGGATGCTTCGGCTTGCCGTGCCGCCGCACGAACTCGGGCGTGGCGACGCAGCGGCGGCGGTTGTCGGCCAGCCGCACGCTCACCAGCGAGGAGTCGGGCAGGTCACCCACGCGCACCGCGCAGTCGAAGCTCTCGCCGGTGACGTCGACCACGCGGTCGCTGAGGTTCAGCGAGATCGTCACTTCGGGGTGCAGCGCGTGGAAGCGCGGCACCAGCGGCGCGACGTGGCGGCGCCCGAAGCCGGCCGGCGCGGTCACGCGCAGGTGCCCGCTGGCCTTGACGCCACCTGCGCTGACGCTGGCTTCGGCGTTGGCGAACTCGGTGAGCAGGCGTTGGCAGTCCTCCAGAAAGGCACTGCCCTCGTGCGTGAGCGTGATGCGCCGCGTGGTGCGCACCATCAGCTTCACGCCCAGGCGCTCCTCCAGCGCGTCGAGCCGGCGGCCCATGATGGCGGGCGCCACGCCCTCGGCCTTGGCCGCGGCCGTGAGCCCGCCCCGGGTCGCGACCGAGACGAAGGATTCGAGCTGCTTCAAGCGGTCCATGGGGCGGAAACTATATCGTCCTCATCGTCCTGTATCCGTCCGCCCGCCGGGCAGGCACCGCCTGTTCGCGCCAGCCCGGTACTTTGGGGCTTATTCCGGGCGAACGCCGGCCGAGCGCACCGCCGCGCCCCAGCGCGCGTGTTCCGCCTTGATGTACTGCGCCGCCTGCTCCGGGCTGCCGCCGACGGGCGTGCTGCCTTCGGCCAGCAGCTGCGAAATGGTGGCGGGCTTGGCCAGCGCCTTGTCGACGGCGGCGTTCAGCTTCTTCACGATGTCGGGGCTGGTGCCTGCCGGCACGACCAGGGCCTTCCAGTCCACCGCCTCGAAGCCCTTGTAGCTCTCGGCCACGGTCGGTACCTCGGGCATCACCGGCAGGCGCTTGGCCGAGGTGACGGCCAGCGCGCGCAGCTTGCCGCCCTTCACCATCGCCAGCGCGCCCTGCGGCGTGGCGAACATGCAGTCGGTCTGGCCGCCCAGCAGGTCGGTGATGGCGGGCGCGGCGCCCTTGTAGGGCACGTTCAGCACCTTGAAGCCCGCGCGCTTGGCCAGCACCTCGCCGGCCATGTGGCCCAGCGTGCCGGTGCCCGCGAGCGCCTGCTTGATCTCGCCCGGATGGGCCTTGGCGGCCGCGATCAGGTCGGCCAGCGACTTGTAGGGCGCGTCCGCGCGCACCACCAGCACCACCGGCTGCGACGCCACCACGGCCACGGGCACGAGGTCCTTCAGCGCGTCGTAGGGCATCTTGGGAAACAGCGTCGGGTTGATCGCCAGGTTGGCGGTCTGGCCCAGGCCGATGGTGTAGCCGTCGGGCTTGGACTTGGCGACCACGTCCATGCCGATGTTGCCGTTGCCGCCCGCGCGGTTGTCGACGATGAAGGTCCACTTCGTGTCGTCGATCACCTTCTGCGCGATCAGCCGCGCCACGATGTCGGTGGCGCCGCCGGGCGTGTAGGGCACGACCAGGCGCACCGGCTTGTCGGGCCAGGCGCCGTCGGCGAGGGCGGGCGCGGCGTTCAGGCATGCGGCAGCCGCGGCGCACGCCAGCAAGGCGCGCCGTGAGATGGAATTCATGGGGTCAGTCTCCGAGGGTGATGTGGTGTGTCTCGAGCGCAGCGATCTCTTCATCGCTGTAGCCCACTTCCTTCAGCAGCTCGCGGCTGTGCTCGCCGATGTGCGGCGGCTGCAGCCGGATGCCCGGGCGTTCGCCGTCCAGCGTGAACGGCGCCAGCGGCACCTTGGCCATGCTGCCGTCGTTCATGCGCACCGGCGCGAGGCCGCCGGTGGCGTTCAGGTGCGGATCGTCGAACAGCTCCTGCGGCTTGGTGATGGGCGCGAACGGCAGTTCGTTCTGCTCGAACACCGACGCGAGCTCGGCCGCGCTGTGGTTCGCCAGGTGCGAGCGCAGGATGGGCATCATCCATTCGCGCGCCCGCACGCGGTCGTTGTTGGTCTTCAGGCGCGGGTCGGCCAGCATGTCCTCCAGGCCGAAGGCCTTGCAGAAGATGGCCCACTGCTTGTCGCTCACGGCCGCCAGGAAGATCTGCTCGCCGTCCTTCACCGTGAACACGTCGTACACGGCCCAGGCCGAGATGCGGCTGGGCATCGGGTCGGCGGGCTTGCCGGTGGCGGCGAACTGCATCATGTGCTGCGCCACCAGGAACACGTTGTTCTCGAACAGCGCCGACTGCACCTCGCAGCCCTTGCCCGTGAGCTCGCGCTGGCGCAGCGCGGCCATGGCGCCGATGGCGCCGAACATGCCGCCCATGATGTCGTTCACGCTGGTGCCCGCGCGCAGCGGGTCGCCCGAGCGCCCGGTCATGTAGGCCAGGCCGCCCATCATCTGCACCACCTCGTCGAGCGCGGTGCGGTGGTCGTACGGGCCGGGCAGGAAGCCCTTGTGGCTCACGTAGATCAGGCGCGGGTTGAGCTTGCTCAGCGTCTCGTGGTCGAGCCCCAGCTTCTTCATGGTGCCGGGCTTGAAGTTCTCGCTCACGATGTCGGCCGTGGCGATGAGCCGCAGCGCGGCCTCCACGCCTTCGGGCTGCTTCAGGTCGAGCGCGATGCTCTTCTTGTTGCGGTTGAAGGTCGGGAAGAAGCCCGAGCCCGAGCCCAGCAGGCGGCGCGTGTTGTCGCCCTCGATCGGTTCGACCTTGATGACCTCGGCGCCGAGGTCGGCCAGCAGCAGGCCGCAGGTCGGGCCCATGACCATGTGGGTGAACTCGACGACGCGCACGCCGGCGTAGGGCAGCGGGTGGGCGGCGTTGGCTGTGTTTGCTTCAGACATGTGCGGTGTGTTCCTGGGCAAGACCTTGGACGAAGCCCTTCGGCAGGCCGGCTTCGGGCGTCATGCCGTAGACCGGTTCGCCCGGCAGGCCGGCCATGAGCGGCGCGCGCGCCGCGATGAGTTTCTGGATGTCGATGCCGGTGCGCACGCCCATGGCCTCGAACATGAAGACCAGGTCTTCGGTCACGGCGTTGCCCGACGCGCCGGGCGCATAGGGGCAGCCGCCGAGCCCGCCGAGCGAGGCGTCGAAGGTGCGCACGCCCTCGTCCCACGCGGCCAGGCAGTTCGCGATGCCCAGGCCGCGCGTGTTGTGCATGTGCGCGGCGCCCGCGTGTTGGCCGAGCTCGGCGCGCAGGCGCCTGAACAGGCGGCGCACCTGCGCGGGGTTGGCGTAGCCCACGGTGTCGGACAGGCCCGATTCGTCGGCGCCCGCTTCGATGCACTGCGCGGCCAGGCGGATCACGTCGTCCTCGGGCACCAGCCCCTGCAGCGTGCAGCCGAAGGCGGTGGAAATGCCCGCTTCGAGCTTCACCTGCGGCGCGGTGGCGCGGCGCAACTCGGCGATGGCGCGCACCTCCTCGACCATTTCTGTCGGCGTCTTGCGCACGTTGGCCAGCGAATGCGCCACGCTGGCGGACACCGGCATGGTGAGCTTGTGCACGCCCGCCTCGAGCGCGGCCTGCGCGCCCTTGCGGTTGGGCACCAGCGCCATCACCACGAGGCCGGGCAGCGTGACGGCGTGGCGCACCACGTCGGCGGCGTCGGCCATCTGGGGCAGCAGCTTCGCGGGAACGAAGGAAGCGACCTCGATCTCGCGCACGCCAGCGGCGTGGAGCGCGTCGATCCAGCGCAGCTTGTCGGCGGTGGGCATGGTCGCCTTCACCGATTGCAGGCCGTCGCGCGGGCCCACCTCGCTGATGAGGACGTCGGGGGATGTCATCGAGGGTGTCTCCTGGGACGAAGCTCGGATGCTTCGCTTGACAATTCTATCTGACAGAACTAAATTCCAATCAACAGAATTAGACCGTCGATCCCGCCGGCTGTCAACCCAAGGCCCGTCCCATGCCCCGCAAAGCCCAGACCGAATCCGTGTCCGACCTCAACGCCGCGCCCGGCGGCGCCGCCGCGGTCGATCGCGCCCTGAGCCTGCTGTCGGCCTTCCAGCCCGGCGACGAGGCGCTGACGCTCGCGCAGTTCGCCGAGCGCACGCAGCTGTACAAGAGCACCGTGCTGCGGCTGCTCGCCTCGCTCGAGCATGCGCGGCTGATCCGCCGGCAGGACGACGGGCGCTATGCGCTCGGCATGGAGATCGCGAGGCTGCACGGGCTCTATGCCGCGTCGCAGTCGCTGGACCGCATCGTGCTGCCGGTGCTGCGCGCGCTCGTCGCGGCCACCGGCGAGAGCGCGGCGTACCACGTGCGGCAGGCGCAGGGCGACAGCTGGGTGCGGCTGTGCCAGTTCCGCGTCGATTCATCGCATGTGGTGCGCGACCACGTGCGCGCGGGCGACCTCCTGCCCAACGACCGCGGCGCCGGCGCGCGCGTGCTGATCGCCTTCGGCCCGGAAGCCGAGCTGCCGCGCGGCGCCAAGGAGCGCAAGCTGTACGACGGCATCCGCGCGCAGGGCTGGTGCGCTTTGGTCGGCGACCGCACCGCCGAGCTGGCGGGCATCTCGGCGCCGGTGTTCCATGCGGACGGCAGCCTCGCCGCGGCAGTCACGCTGACGATGCCCACGCACCGGTACGACGAGGCTTATGTCGAGCCCGTGCGCGCCGCGGCGAAGGGGCTCAGCGGGCAGGTCTGATCGGCTTGCCCAGTCCTGGCCAGAAACACCGACGAACCGGCTCTGCCGGGCCGAAGGTGTTGCCCCCGGAGGGGGTACGAGAAGCGACACGAAGTGCGCGAAGCCCGGGGGCGAGTCCAGGAACACCGAGGAACCGGCTCTGCCGGGCCTCCGGTGTTGCCCCCGGTAGGGGGAAGGAGAAGCGGACACGAAGTGCCGCGCATCCTGGGGGCGAGCCAAGAACACCAAGGAACCGGCTTCGCCGGGCCTTAGGTGTTGCCCCCGGTAGGGGGAAGGAGAAGCGGACACGAAGTGCCGCGCATCCTGGGGGCGAACCAAGAACACCAAGGAACCGGCTTCGCCGGGCCTTAGGTGTTGCCCCCGGTAGGGGGAAGGAGTAGCGACACGAAGTGCGCGAAGCCTGGGGGCGAGCTTATGCCTCTGCCTTGAAGCCCGAGTTCTTGATCGGCATCTCCCAGCGCTTGAGGTGCGCCGCCTGGATGGCCGCGAGCTCCGCCGGCCCGGCATGCGCGGGCACCAGGCCCAGCGAATAAATCTTCTCCTGCACGTCGGGCATGCGCATCGCGTCGGCCACCGACCTGTCGATGCGTGCGACCAGCTCGGGCGGCATGCCCGGCGGGCCGTACAGCCCGAAGAAGGCATCGGCCGTCACGTTGATGCCCGCCTCCTGCAGCGTCGGCACGTCGGGCAGCGCGCGGCTGCGCTGAGCGCCCGTCACCGCGAGGATGCGCACCTTGCCCGCGCGGTGGTGCTCGATGGTCTCGGAGGCCGTGTCCACCATCAGCGGCACCTGCCCGCCGATGAGGTCCTGCGCGGCGGGCGCGCCGCCGCGGTAGGCCACGTGCGTCATCGGCACGCCGGCCGCCTGCGCGATGAGCTGTCCCGCGAAGTGCGGCACGGTGCCCGCGCCCGAGGTGGCGTAGTTGGCCTTGGCGGGGTTGGCCTTCATCCAGGCCAGCACCGCCTTCAGGTCGCCGGCCGGCGCACCGGGGCCGGCCGTCACGGCGAAGTCGAATGTGCTGCCGAGCGAGATCGGCGTGAAGTCCTTCGCCGGGTCGTAGCCGAGGTTCGGGTAGAGCCACGGGTGGATCACCATCGCGCCGCTCGGCGAGAAGGCCAGCGTGTAGCCGTCCGGCGCGGTGCGCCGGAGTTCGCCCAGCGCCAGCCGGCCGGCCGCGCCCGGCTTGTTGTCGATGATCACGTTCTGGCCGAGCGACACGCGCATCTTGTCGGCGAGCACGCGCGCCACCACGTCCACAGACCCGCCCGGCGGAAAACCGACCAGTATCCGGACCGTGCGGTCTTGCGCGAACACCCACGGCGCGGCGGCCGTGGCGGCAAAGGCAGCAGCGGCGCGCGCTGCGAACTGTCGGCGTTTCATCGTCTTCGTCTCCTCGGGGTGGTGGTCTGAAGAAAACCGGCCCGGCCGGCGCGGCCTGGGCTCATGTCAACGCATCTCGACGAATCTCAGCGCAGCGCAGCCAGCAGCGCCCGGTTCTGCTCCGGCAGGCCGATGCTGATGCGCAGCCATTCGGGCAGCCCGTAGTTGCCCAGCAGCGAGACTTCGATGCCGGCCGCCAGCAGCCGCGCGTGCACGGCCTGCGCGTCGCCGACCTGCACCATCAGGAAGTTGCCCGACGACGGCACGTACGGAAGGCCGAGTTCGGCGAAGCCCGCCGCGAGCTGCTCGCGGCCCGCGGTGTTGAGTTGGTAGGTGCGCGCAAGGAAATCCGCGTCGCCCAGCGCGGCCACCGCCGCGGCCTGCGCCGGCGTGGTCACGTTGAAGCGCGGGCGCTGCGCGTTCATGCGCAGGGCCAGCGCCGGCTGCGACACGGCGTAGCCGATGCGCAACCCCGCCAGGCCGAAGGCCTTGGAAAAGGTGCGTGCCACGATCAGGTTCGGCAGGCGGCGCACCCACCCGATGCTGTCGTAGCGCTGCGCGGGCGAGAGGTATTCGGTGTAGGCCTCGTCCAGCAGCACCGTCACGTGCGAAGGCACCGACTGCAGGAAGGCCAGCAGCGGCGCGGCTTCGATGAAGGTGCCGGTCGGGTTGTTGGGATTGGCGACGAACACCAGCCGCGTGTCGTCGCCGATGGCGGCGCGCATCGCATCGAGGTCGTGGCCGTGCTCGCGCGCCGGCACCACGGTGGCGCGCGCATGGGCGTGCGCCGTGGCCTGCGCATAGACCACAAAACCGTACTGGGAGTAGACGACGCCCTCGCCCGGCTTCAGACTCACCTGCGCCGCGAGCTCGAGGATCTCGCTCGAGCCGCTGCCGAGCGTGAGCCAGTCCGGCGGCACGTCGAGCCGGGCAGCCAGCGCGTGCTTCAGCGCCGTGCCGTTGCTGTCGGGATAGTTGCCCGCGCCTTCGAGCGCCGCGGCCGCCGCGCGGCGGGCCGATTCGGGCATGCCGAGCGGGTTTTCGTTGGAAGCCAGGAGGATCATGGAAGCAGGCCGGATTTATTTAAGAACTTAAATATATCGCCGGCCTTCGGCGCCTTTATTGGTGCCTACCCTCGTCGAGATGCCACTGCCAACCGCTCATTACCCTCATTTTTGTCACAGATAAATCCCGCTTCCGGCTCTTACTTGCCAACAAGGTATCGAATAAAGTTCATTCCAGGATTGCATCTTTCTCAAGGAGAACCCCCATGACCGCCCGCACCACCGCCCACGGACTCCAGGTCGCGACCGAACTCCACCGCTTCATCGAAGACAAGGTCCTGCCCGCCACCGGCGTGGCCAGCGACGTCTTCTGGAAGGGCTTCGACACCATCGTGAGCGACCTCGCGCCGAAGAACATCGCGCTGCTCGCCGAACGCGACCGCCTGCAGACCGAGCTCGACGCCTGGCACAAGAAGAACCCCGGCCCGATCGCCGACATGCCGGCCTACCGCGCCTTCCTGGAAAAGATCGGCTACCTGCTGCCGCAACCCAAGGGCACGAAGGCCACGACCGCCAATGTCGACGCCGAACTCGCCCAGCAGGCCGGCCCGCAACTGGTGGTGCCGATCCTGAACGCGCGCTATGCACTCAACGCCGCCAACGCACGCTGGGGCTCGCTGTACGACGCGCTCTACGGCACCGACGCCATCCCCGAGACCGGCGGCGCCGAGAAGGGCAAGGGCTACAACCCCGCGCGCGGCGCCAAGGTCATCGAGTTCGCGCGCAGCGTGCTCGACCAGGCCGCACCGCTGGCCAACGGCTCGCACAAGAACGCCACCGGCTACAGCGTGAAGGACGGCAAGCTGGTCGTCGCACTGCAGAGCAGCAGCACGGGCCTCGCCGATGCTTCGCAGTTCATCGGCTACCAGGGCGACGCCGCGGCGCCGTCGTCGGTGCTGCTCAAGCACAACGGCATCCACCTCGACATCCGCATCGACCGCAGCACGCCCATCGGCAAGACCGACACCGCCGGCGTGAGCGACCTGGTGCTCGAAGCCGCGCTCTCGACCATCCTCGACCTGGAAGACTCGGTGGCCGTGGTCGACGCCGCCGACAAGGTCGTCGCCTATTCCAACTGGCTCGGCATCGTCCAGGGGACGCTGACCGAGGAAGTCGCCAAGGGCGGCAAGACCTTCACGCGCGGACTGAACCCCGACCGCGAGTACACCGGTGCCGACGGCAAGCCCGTGAAGCTGCACGGCCGCTCGCTCATGTTCCTGCGCAACGTGGGCCACCTGATGACCAACCCGGCCATCCTGTATGCGGGCGGCAAGGAAATCCCCGAAGGCATCCTCGATGCCGTGGTCACCACCACCATCGCCACCATCGACCTCAAGCGCAAGGGCAACTCGCGCACCGGCAGCATCTACATCGTCAAGCCGAAGATGCACGGCCCGGCCGAAGTGGCCTTCGCGAGCGAGCTGTTCGGCCGCGTCGAGCAGCTGCTCGGCCTGCCCGCCAACACGGTGAAGCTCGGCATCATGGACGAGGAGCGCCGCACCAGCGTGAACCTGAAGGCCTGCATCGCCGAAGCGGCTGCGCGCGTGGCCTTCATCAACACCGGCTTCCTCGACCGCACCGGCGACGAGATGCACACCGCCATGCAGGGCGGAGCGATGATCCGCAAGGGCGACATGAAGTCCAGCGCGTGGATCGGCGCCTACGAAAAGAACAACGTGCTGGTCGGCCTCTCGTGCGGCCTGCGCGGCAAGGCGCAGATCGGCAAGGGCATGTGGGCCATGCCCGACCTGATGGCCGCGATGCTCGAGCAGAAGATCGGCCATCCCAAGGCCGGTGCCAACACCGCCTGGGTGCCCTCGCCCACCGCCGCCACGCTGCACGCGCTGCACTACCACCAGGTCAGCGTGACCGCGGTGCAGCAGGAACTCGAGAAGATCGACGCCGACGCGGAGCGCGACAACATCCTCAACGCGCTGCTGCAGGTGCCGATCGCCGCCGAAGCCAAGTGGACAGACGCCGAGAAGCAGCAGGAGATCGACAACAACGTGCAGGGCATCCTCGGCTACGTGGTGCGCTGGATCGACCAGGGCGTGGGCTGCTCGAAGGTGCCCGACATCCACAACGTCGGCCTGATGGAAGACCGCGCCACGCTGCGCATCTCCAGCCAGCACATCGCCAACTGGCTGCTGCACGGCGTGGTCACGAAGGCGCAGGTCGACGAGACCTTCCAGCGCATGGCCAAGGTGGTCGACGAGCAGAATGCCGGCGACCCGCTGTACCTGCCGATGGCCGGAAACTTCGACACCTCGGCGGCGTACAAGGCGGCGCAGGACCTGGTGTTCAAGGGCATCGAGCAGCCCAGCGGCTACACCGAGCCGCTGCTGCATGCTTGGCGTCTGAAGGTGAAGGGCGAGGCTTGATGCCCGGTCCGACCGGCACATGAAATGACGGCGCCTTCAGGCGCCGTTTTCATTTGGTCGTGCGCTTGCGGAAAAGGGCGACGCCACGTGCTTTGCCGATTTCCAGGTGCCATCGCGGAAATCGCCGCATCAACAGCAGCCGGGATGCAATGCACCGATCGCCCCGCGACGCATCACGCGCGTCGATCCATTAGCATTCAAGCCGCCTCATCTTCCCGGCCTCTCCCCTCATGAACCCGAACGCGGCGTCCAAACCCGCGGAGCGCAACGGCGACGCCGCCACGCGCTCGCGCCCCTCCCGCCTTTCCCGTCTTTCCCATTGGTCGGCTTCCGCATCCGCGATGCTGGTCGCGCTGGCATCGGCCTTCGCACTGAGCCAGGCCTTCCGCACGGTCGGCGCCATGATGGCCACGCCGCTGTCCGGCCACTTCGGCCTGTCGCCGCAGCAGCTCGGCATATGGGCCGGCACTTTCCACTTCGCCTTCGGGATCATGCAGCTCGCGATGGGCGTGTCGATCGACATGTTCGGCGTGCGCCGCACGGTGCTCACCGCGTTTCCGCTCGCGGTCGCGGGCGCCGCGCTGTGCGCGGTGGCGCCGAACTACCACGTGCTGCTGCTCGGGCAGGCGCTAATCGGCGTCGGCTGCGCACCGGCGTTCCTGGCGTGCACGGTGTTCATCGCGCGGCACTTCGACGCCGCGCGCTTCACCGCCATGTCGGGCATGGTGATGAGCATGGCCGGCCTGGGCATCGTTTTCACCGGCACGCCGCTGGCGCTGCTGATCGAAGCGGCATCGTGGCGCGCGGGCTATGCGGTGCTGGCGGGCATGGCGGTGCTGTCGTGGATCGTCATCTTCTGGCGCGTGCGCGAGCCCACGCGTGCGCCAGCCTCTGCGGACAGCGTGCAGGCCGCACCGGCCGGGCGCCAGTCGCTGGGCAAGGCGGTGCGCGAACTGCTGCCGCTGTTCGCCATGCCGCACACGCTGGGGCTGGTGTGCTTCGCGTGCGTGTCCTATGCGGCGTTCATCACGCTGCGCGGCCTGTGGCTCGGGCCGGTGCTTCACGAGCGCCATGGCCTCTCGCTGGTGGCCAGCGGCAACGTGGCGCTGGTGATGACGGTGGCCGGCATGATCAGCCCGGCGCTGTTCGGCCGCATGGACCCGGGCGGCGTGGCGCGCACCCGCTGGATGATGGGCTGCGCGCTCGCCGGCGCGCTGATGTTCGCGGCCATGGCGTTCACGAATTCGAGCGCCATCGACATCGGCCTGCCGATCGTCTACGGCTTGCTCTCGGGCTACAGCGTGCTGCAGTACGCGTACACCAAGAACGCCTATCCGGCGGCCATGACGGGCCGCGCCCTGGCGCTGATGAACATGGCGATGTTTCTCGGCGTGTCGCTGATGCAGTGGACCACCGGCGTGGCCGCGTCGTGGGCGGTGGCGCATGGCGCGGAGCCGTTTCGCGCGGTGTTCCTCACGGTGGCGGGCATGCTGGCCGCGGGCACGCTCGCGTTCCTCGTGCTGCCGCGAAAGGCCGGCGCCGCCGTTCCCCCGCACTGCTGACGACGACGCCGCCGCCACGGCCGCTGCGTCATTCCTCCGCCAGGCGGCGCGCCGCCTTCTGCAGCGCCACCTTTTGCGCACGCCGTTCGGCACGGTGCGTGCGCAGGTGGCGGCCCGCCCTCTGGTTCGATTCGCCGCGAGCCATCGCGGCCACCACGGGGTTGCGCGGTGCCGCGACGGGCACCGAAAAGTAGAACCGGCCCAGGCGCTTCTTGTCGTCGCGGGCCTTTCGTTGAGCACTCATGTGCACACACTCCAGAAACAGGAAAGCCCCGGCGAATGGCTGCGCGGGGCCCTTGTCGATGGGCCTCGGCGGATGCATGGATGCACATCCGGCCGGGGCGGTCGGTGTGCGGGTCAGGTGTTCAGGAAACGGTTCATTGACTGCGTTGTGCACCAGGGAGGTCGATCGTCGCCGGGCGCGGTGAAAAGAAACTGTTGCTGAAAAACGAAGGGCGGATTCTGTCGAGCGTGTGTGCGATGCGCAAGCGCGTCGCGCAGGCCTGTGGCGCAAAGCCGACGCGCCACCGATTCGAAGCCGCATGCGAATCCAAATGCGAAACGCCCCCGTATCCGACTCAAGCGCATCGCGCCCCCGTGCTGACGGCGGTTTCCGCAGACACCTTTGAACAATCATTTCCTCAAGGAGACTTTCGATGAAAAAACTCGTGATCGCACTCGGCGTTTCGGTCCTGCTCGGCGCTTGCGCGGGCGGCATGGGCATGAGCGGCAGCGGCAGCAGCGGCATGTCGTCGAACCCGATGGTCGGCGGCGCCGCGATGTACCCGACGAAGGACATCGTCGACAACGCGGTGAACTCGAAGGACCACACCACGCTGGTCGCCGCGGTCAAGGCCGCCGGCCTGGTCGACACGCTGAAGAGCCCCGGCCCGTTCACCGTGTTCGCACCGACCAACGCGGCCTTCGCCGCACTGCCGGCCGGTACGGTCGACACGCTGCTCAAGCCGGAGAACAAGGCCACGCTGACCAAGGTGCTCACCTACCACGTGGTGCCCGGCAGGATGGACGGCCCGGCGCTCATGAGTGCCATCAACGCGGGCGGCGGCAAGGCCGTGCTGAAGACCGCCAGCGGCGGCACGCTCACCGCCACCATGAGCGGCAAGGACGTGCTGGTGACCGACGCCAAGGGCGGCACGGCGATGGTGACGATCGCCAACGTGTACCAGTCGAACGGCGTGATCCACGTGGTGAACAAGGTGCTGCTGCCGGGTTGATGCTCCCGGCAACCGGCACCGGCGTGGCGGACCTTCAGGTCCGCTGCGCCGCTTTCATCTGCTCGGCCTCGTCGCGCAGCCACTGCGCGAACTCCAGCGCGTCGCGGTTGCCTGCGGCGCGGCGCGAGGTTTCCACGAAATAGCCGCGCCTCGACGCCGCCCCTTCGCCCAGCGGCGCCACCAGGCGCCCTTCGCGCAGCAGCTCGTGCAGCAGCGGCAGCCGCCCGATGACCACGCCCTGCCCCGCCACCGCGGCGGCCACGGCATCGGCGTATTGCGTGAAGCGCAGCGTGCTCTTCATGCGCAGGTCTTCCAGCCCCATCACCTTGAGCCACGGCTCCCAGTCGGCCGTGGGTGCCTCGCTGTGGTCGGGGTAGTCGACCGTGAGCAGCGTGAGCTTCGCGAGGTCCGCGGGCACATGCAGCGCACCGGCGAGCGCGGGCGAGCACAGCGGCATCACCGTTTCCTCGAACAACGCGCGGCCCACGCCCCTGGCGATGGGCATGAGGCGGACGGCGACGTCGATGCGGCTGCGCTCCATGTCGAGCACGTCGAGCGTGGCCGACACGCGCACGTCGACCTGCGGGTGGCTGCCGGTGAAGTGCGCGAGCCGCGGAATGAGCCACAGCGAGGCGAAGCCCGGCGTGGTGGTGATGGCGACCTGCCGCGGCGCCGAGCTGGCGCGCACGCGCGCCGTGGCGTCGCGCAGCCGCTCCAGGCTGTCGGTGACGGCGCGCTGCAGCACGCCGCCAGCCTCGGTGAGCGACAGCGCGCGGTGGCGGCGCTCGAACAGCGGCACACCCAGGTGGGCCTCGAGCTGCTGGATCTGCCGGCTGACGGCCGACTGCGTGAGATGCAGTTCGCCTGCCGCCAGCGTGAAGCTCAAACGACGCGCGGCCGCCTCGAAGCTGCGCAGCAGTTCGAGCGGCGGCAGCTCGCTGACGTTGCCAGCCGCCGCGCCAAGCGTCTTCGCATTCTCTGGGTGCATGCAACGAGTTCCGAATGACCGCGTGTAAAGCCAGGGTCGGCTCACTATATTCATTCGCATCACGAATGCAATGGAGCTTGCCATGAGCGCCGACCACCGTTTTTCCGACCCTTCTTCCCATCCTTCCTCGAATGCATCGCGCTTCCATGTGAGCCTGCCCGTGCGTGCCGTCTTCGCCGTGCCCGACGGCGCGGGTGTGGGCATCGAGTGCCGCAGCGGCTCGGTATGGGTCACGCTCGACCGCGATCCGCGCGACATCGTGCTGGCGCCGGGCGAACGTTTCGAGAGCAGCGACCATCGCCGCGTGCTGGTGTCGGCGCTCGAAGCCTCGTGCATCACGGTGTCGGACGCGCAACCGGCCGCGATGCCCCTGGCGCGCCGCCCCCGCGCGCGGTCGCCTTGGCGACTCCTGCCCCACGGGTTGTCCCCGGCTTGACCATGGCCCATGGGCATCGAACCATCGATGCCCATGAGTTCTCTCGCACCGTTGGCCGCCGTCGTTCGTGACGGGCGGCTTTTTTGCGTCCGGACCTCCCCGATCTACTTTTCGTGAAGGACATGAAGATGGCAGAGGCATACATCGTTGCCGCCGCACGCACGGCCGGCGGCCGGCGCGGCGGCAAGCTCTCGGGCTGGCACCCGGCGGACCTCGCCGCGCAGGTGATCGACGCCCTCGTGGCACGCAGCGGCATCGATCCGGCGGCGGTGGAGGACGTGATCCTCGGCTGCGTGAGCCAGGTGGGCGAGCAGGCCACCAACATCGCGCGCAACGCGGTGCTGGCGTCGAAGCTGCCCGAGTCGGTGCCGGGCACCTCGGTCGACCGGCAATGCGGCTCGTCGCAGCAGGCCCTGCACTTCGCGGCGCAGGCCGTGATGTCGGGCGCGATGGACGCGGTGATCGCCGGCGGCGTCGAGAGCATGACGCGCGTGCCCATGTTCACGCCCAACGCGCTGCCGGCCAAGGCGGGCCTGGGCACCTACATGAGCCCCGCGATGAAGGCACGCTACCCCGGCGTGGAGTTCAGCCAGTTCACCGGCGCGGAGATGATCGCGAGGAACTACGGCATCGAAAAGGACGCGCTCGACCGCTATGCGCTGGAGAGCCACCAGCGTGCGATCGCGGCCACGCGCGCCGGCGCGTTCAACGAGGAGATCGTGCCCATCGAGATCCTGTTGGCCGACGGCACCGGCGCGGGCGAACGGCACACGGTGGACGAAGGCATCCGCTTCGACGCCACGCTGGAAGGCATCGCGGGCGTGAAGCTCATCGCCGAGGGCGGTCGCTGCACGGCCGCCACCGCCAGCCAGATCTGCGACGGCGCCAGCGGCGTGCTGGTGGTCAACGAGCGTGGGCTGAAGGCGCTGGGCGTGAAGCCGCTCGCGCGCATCCATCACATGAGCGTGATGGGGCACGACCCGGTCATCATGCTGGAGGCGCCGCTGCCGGCCACGCAGCGAGCGTTGAAGAAGGCAGGCATGAAGATCGGCGACATCGACCTGTACGAGGTGAACGAGGCCTTCGCGCCGGTGCCCATCGCGTGGCTGCAGGCGCTGGACGCCGACCCGGCGCGGCTGAACGTGAACGGCGGCGCCATCGCGCTGGGCCATCCACTGGGCGCCTCGGGCACCAAGCTGATGACCACGCTCGTTCATGCGCTCGGCCAGCGCGGCAAGCGCTACGGCCTGCAGACCATGTGCGAGGGCGGCGGCATGGCCAACGTCACCATCGTCGAGAGGCTCTGACGATGAGCGACCAGGCGCCCTTCATCCTGTACGCGCTGAGCGACGGCATCGCCACGCTCACGCTGAACCTGCCCGCCAAGCTCAACCCGATCGCGCGCGACCTGCAGGTGGAACTGCGCGACGCGCTGGAGCGCATCCGCGACGACCGCGCGGTGCGCGCCGTGATCCTCACGGGCGCGGGCAAGGCCTTCTGCGTGGGCGCGGACCTGAGTGCGATGTCGCCCGGCGAGGAAGGCAAGTCGCTCGGCACGCAGACGGCCGAGTGGATGCAGACGCTCAGCAATCCGCTGATCGAGACGCTGCGCACGCTGCCGGTGCCCGTGGTGGCCGCGGTGAACGGTCCGGCGGCCGGCGCGGGCGTGGGCCTGGCGCTGGCGGCCGACGTGACCATCGCGGCGCGCAGCGCCTACTTCTATCTGCCGTTCCTGCCCAAGCTCGGCATCGTTCCCGACCTGGGCTGCACCTGGGCCATTCCGCGACGCGCCGGCCGGGCGCGCGCGATGGGCATGGCGCTGCTCGACGAGCGCGTGGGCGCGGGGCGTGCCGTGCAGTGGGGGCTGATCTGGGCCTGCGCGGACGACGAACAGCTCATGGACGAAGCCAGGAGCATCGCGCAGCGGCTGGCGCGCCTGCCCGCGCATGCGGTGATCGAGGCGCGCGAAGCCTTCGACGCCTCGGAACGGCACACGTTGAAGGAACAGCTGCACTACGAGAGCGAGCGCCAGCGCGAGCTGATCGACAGCCCGAGCTTCCGCGAGGGCGTGAGCGCGTTCCTGCAGAAGCGCGCGCCGCAGTTCGACAGCCGCTGACACTCTGAAACCCCGGCACTGGCGCCTGCCTGAGGGCTGCGGGAGAATGCCCGCATGCCCATCCTCAATGCCTTCTACGCCCAGTCCGGCGGCGTCACATCGGTCATCAACGCATCGGCCTGCGGCGTCATCGAGACGGTGCGCCGGCACCCGGAACGCATCGGCAAGCTCTATGCCGGGCGCAACGGCATCATCGGTGCGCTGACAGAAGACCTGATCGATACCGGCGCCGAATCGGCCGAGGCCATCGCGGCGCTGCGCAGCACGCCTTCGGGCGCGTTCGGATCGTGCCGCTACAAGCTCAAGTCGCTCGAGAAGAACCGCCGCGAGTACGAGCGGCTCATCGAGGTGTTCAAGGCGCACGGCATCGGCTACTTCTTCTACAACGGCGGCGGCGATTCGGCCGACACCTGCTTCAAGGTGAGCCAGCTGTCGCAGTCGATGGGCTATCCGCTGCAGGCCATCCATGTGCCGAAGACCATCGACAACGACCTGCCGCTGACCGACTGCTGCCCCGGCTTCGGCTCGGTCGCGAAGTACGTGGCGGTGTCGACCATCGAGGCGTCGTTCGACGTGCGCTCGATGGCAGCCACGTCCACGAAGGTGTTCGTGCTCGAGGTCATGGGCCGGCACGCCGGCTGGATCGCGGCGGCAGGCGGGCTCGCGGCGGACCAGGGCATTCCGGTGGTGGTGCTGTTTCCCGAGATCGAGTTCGACAAGGCGCGCTTCATCGCACGCGTCGACGAGCTGGTGAAACAGCACGGCTACTGCTCGGTGGTGGTGTCCGAAGGCTGCCATCACCCCGACGGCACCTTCCTGGCCGAGCAGGGCACGCGCGATGCGTTCGGCCATGCGCAGCTCGGCGGCGCGGCGCCGGTGGTGGCGCAGATGGTGAAGGACGCGCTGGGCCACAAGTTCCACTGGGCCGTGGCCGACTACCTGCAGCGCGCGGCGCGCCACATTGCCTCGGCCACCGACGTGAAGCAGGCCTACGAGCTGGGCCGGCGCGCGGTCGAACTGGCGCTCGAAGGCCGCAACGCGGTGATGCCCACCATCGAGCGCACCTCCGACCTCCCCTATGCCTACACGCTCGGCAGCGCGCCGCTCGAAGCGGTGGCCAACGTCGAGAAGCCGATGCCGCGCGACTTCATCTCGGAGGACGGCTACGGCATCACCGAGAAGTGCCGCCGCTACCTGCTGCCGCTGATCGAGGGCGAGGACTACCCGGCCTACAGCGGCGGCCTGCCGGTGTACGTGACGCTGCAGAACGTGGCCGTGCCGAAGAAGCTGCCGGCCTTCGAGATCGCATGACCATGGCTGGCGTGGCCCCCGGCCTGATCGACGCCACGCGCTGCCCGCTGTGCGGCGAGCAAAACCGCTGCGCGATGGAGATCGAACGGGAGACCGGACAGGCGCAGCCGCCGTGCTGGTGCATGCAGGTCGACTTCAGCAACGCGCCGCTGACGAACCTGCCCGAGTCGATGCGCGGGCTCGCGTGCATCTGCGCGCGCTGCGCGACGGGCGCGCAGGTGCCTCAGGACTGAGCGGCGGCCTGCGGCGGGGATGGCGGCGGAGATTGCGCCTGCGACTGCGGCTCCGGCTGCGCCGGGTTCGCATCGTCCGACGGCGCGGGCGCCACGGCGGGGTCGGGCGCCGGCGCGGCCACCTCGCTGGCCAGCACCATGCTCGGCGCATCGCCGGGCCGCTGCTGCGTGACCACCTGGTGGATGAACTGCAGCTTGCCTACCGCCGCGCGCGGCAGCACGAAGGGGTAGTAGTCGGGCTGCCCCATGCTGCGCGACAGCTCGTTGAGCACGTTGGTCAGCCGCACCCAGCCGTTGATGAAGTCCAGGAACTTGCCCGCATCCTCGTGGTCGGGCTGCCACAGGTCGTCGGGCGTGAAGAGGTCGCTGGTGAGTTCGACGTTGGTGGCATCCACGCCGAAGCTCATCGCCGTGTCGGCGGTATCGGCCATGTGCAGGTAGTGCGCCCAGGTCTCGGCCCAGTCTTCCCAGGGGTGCGTGCTGGCGTAGCTGCTCACGAAGCGGTCGGCCCAGTCGGGCGGCGGGCCCTGGTCGTAGTGGGTCTGCAGCGCCGCGGCATAGTCGGCGCGGTCGTCGCCGAAGAGCGCGCGGAAGTCGTCGATCCACGGCGTGGGCAGCACCAGCAGGTCCCAGTAGTAGTGGCCGATCTCGTGGCGGAAGTGCCCCAGCAGCGTGCGGTAGGGCTCGCGCATCTCGGCGCGGATGCGCTCGCGCACGGCGTCCTCGGCCTCCTCGGCGTTGAGGGTGATCACGCCGTGCTGGTGGCCGGTCATGACGTGCGGACCGCCGGGCATGTTGCTGAGGAAATCGAAGGTCAGGCCGTGCGCCGGGTCGGCATGGCGGCTCACCACCGGCAGGCCGAGCGCCAGCAGTTGCGACAGCAGCCGCCGCTTGGCGGATTCGAGCTTGCGCCAGAGCTCGCCGTTGCTTTCCACCGAAAGATCGGGAATGGTGCGCGTCACGCTGCACGCGAGGCAATAGCCGGCCGCAAGGCCATGCACGTCTTCTGGCGGCGCCTCGCCCTCGCGCGCGGCGGGCACCATCCAGTTGCAGGCCGCCGCCGTCATCAGGTTGGCGCAGCGATGGTAGGTGGGGCCGCCGGGATCGCCGAACACGGTGAAAGTGTCGGGCTGCGCACCACCGCCCTCGGCCGGTGCGAGCGGCACCACGCCGAGGCGGTCGATCACGTAGCCCAGCGGCGTATGGCAGGCGAGGCATTCGCTGTTGCGAAGGAACACGGGACGCCCGCACTGGCACCGGTAGGCACGGCTGACGGTGGGCGCCGCGAGTTCGGTCGCGAGCGTGGGGGCGCCTTCCTCGGGCACGGGAGCGGCGGCGGCTTCGTTCGGTTCGGCTGTGGTGTCCATGTGGTTGTTCTGCGATTTCCTGGCACGGCGGGACGGCCGACGCATTGTGTTCCGCGCCCGGACACCGCCCGCACCGCAAACGCCGATATGCTTGTAGGACGACGGACCCCGACACATTCCGCCGCCCCATGACCTCCCCACAAGCCCCCGAAGCCGCGAGCACGCCGGCCACCCCACCATCGGCACCTTGCGCGAGCGCTATGGCGAACGCTACCGCTGGTACCTGCTGCTGTCGGTCATGGTGGGGACGATGGCGTCGATCATGTCCTCGACCATCGTCAATGTGGCGATCCCCGGCATGAGCCACCACTTCTCGCTCGGCCAGGAGCGCGCGCAGTGGGTGAGCTCGGGCTTCATGGTGGCGATGACGGTGTCGATGCTCACCACGCCCTGGCTGCTGTCGCGCTACGGCTACCGCCGCACCTACGTGGGCACGATGCTCCTGCTGCTGGTGGGCGGCATCGTGGGCGGCGTGGCCAACGACTTCTCGCTGGTGCTGCTGGCGCGCGTGGCCGAAGGGCTGGCGGCGGGCGTGGTGCAGCCCATTCCGGCCATCATCATCCTGCGCGCCTTCGAGCCGCACGAGCAGGGGCGCGCGAGCGGCATCTTCGGCATGGGCGTGGTGCTGGCGCCGGCCATCGGACCGAGCATCGGCGGGGTGCTGGTCGACCTGTTCGGCTGGCGCTCGATCTTCTTCATGGTGGTGCCGTTCTGCCTGGCCTCGATCTGGCTCGCCTACAAGTTCGTGCCCAGGACGGCGCCCGGCGGCGTGGCCGCGGTGCGCGGCAGCGGACTCGACGCGCGCGGCCTCGCGCTGGGCACGGTGGGCACGCTGTGCCTGCTGAACGGCCTGGTCGAGCTGCGCGGCGATTCGCCGCTGCAGGCCGGGCTGCTGCTGGCCGGTGCGCTGGCCTCGTTCACCGCCTTCGTGTGGTGGCAGCGCCGGCTCGCGGCCTCGGGCGGCACGCCGCTGATGAACCTGGCGCTCTTCAAGTACCGGCAGTTCGCCATGGGCAGCGTGGTCGCCTTCATCTACGGCACGGCCCTGTTCGGATCGACCTACCTGCTGCCGGTGTACATGCAGGTGGGGCTGAGCCTGTCGGCCTCGCACGTGGGCACCATCCTGCTGCCCGCGGGGCTGGTGCTCGCACTTACCATCGCCGGCGTCGGCCGTCTCGCCGACAGGCAGCCGACGTGGCTGCTGGTGACGATCGGCCTCGCGCTGCTGGCGGCCTCGTTCGCGCTGATGATGGTGCTGCGGCTGGACAGCGCGCTCTGGCTGCTGGTGGCCTTCGCGGTCATCGGGCGCATCGGGCTGGGCTTCATCCTGCCCTCGCTCAACCTGGGATCGATGCGGCCGCTGGCCAAGCCGCTCATTCCGCAGGGCGCGAGCGCCATCAACTTCGTGCGCATGCTCGGCGGCGCGGCGGGCGTGAGCCTGTGCGCCATCGTGCTCGAGTGGCGGCTCGCGGCCCACGGCGATTCGCTGGCCAACCCGGTGAGCAGCCCGGCGCGGCTGGCCGCGTTCGACGAGGTGTTCGCCATGCTGGCAGGACTGTGCGCGCTGGCGATCTGCGCGGCGTGGCAGCTGCGCCAGCAACCGGAGCCACCGGACGAGCCTGCGCGCAACACGGGGTAAACCCCGGCGGCGGATGGCAGGGCTTTCGCATTCAATTGTTTTCAGTTGTATCTCGACCGCCCCTTCCATCCCATGCATCGCAGAAATTTCATCGCCGCCTCCGCTGCGGCCGTGGCCGGCTTCGGCCCGCTGTCTTCCGTTCGCGCCGCAGAGAGCGGCGTCAGCGACACCGAGATCGTGCTCGGCCACACCGGCATCCTCAGCGGCCCGCTGGGCGCGCCCATCAAGGTGGTGATGGCCGGCGCGGGGCTGGCTTTCGACGCCGCCAATGCACAGGGCGGGCTCTCGGGCCGCAAGATCAGGCTGGTGTCGCTCGACGACGAACTGGTGCCCGAGAAGGCGGTGGCCAACTACGAGAAGCTGCTGGGCGAGCATCGCGCCTTCGCCTTCTTCGGCTGCGTGGGCTCCGGCACCACCGCGGCGGCGGCCAAGGTACTGAACCAGAGCGGCGCGCCGATGGTGGGCGGCTATGCGGTGTCAGACTCGGCACGCGACAGGGTGGCCGGTTCGGGCTATTTCGTGCGCGCCACCTTCGCACGCGAAGCGCAGGCGCTGGTGCAGCACCTGACGACCATCGGCGTCTCGCGCATCGCGGTGGCCTATCTCGACAACCCGGGTGGCGCGGAAGTGGCAAAGCTGGTCGATGCGGCGCTGGCCGCGCTGCAGCTCAAGCCCGTGGCCGCCGTGCCGGTGAAGGGCGACGGCTCGACCAACGAGAGCGCGGGCAAGACGCTGGCCGAGAGCAAGGCGCAGGCCGTCATCATGTACCTGGGCGGCGGCATCGGCGGCGAGGTCATGAAGAGCGCCTGGTCCGCGGGCGGCCGGCAGATGTTCTACGGCATGTCGATCGTGCCCGGCGACGTCACCGCGAAGCTGGTGGGCGACAAGACCAGCGGGCTGGCCATCTCGCAGGTCGTGCCGTACCCGTGGAGCGAGGTCGACGCCGGCACCAAGGAATACCGCCAGCTGGCCGAGCGCGCCAAGGTCGACATCGGCTACCTGAGCTACGAGGGCTACGTGAATGCGCAGGTGATGATCGAGGCGCTGCGCCGCACCGGGCGCGACCTCACGCGCGCCAGGCTGCACGCCACGCTCAAGAGCATGAAGCTGCGCGTGAGCAACATGGAGGTCGACTTCACCGGCGCGAGCAACACCGGCTCGCGCTTCATCGAGATGGTGCGGGTGACGAAGGAGGGCAAGTTCCTGCGCTGAACGCCCGCGCTGGACAAGGGGCGCGCCGAATCGCGTTCTAATGGCACCCATGTGCCAATTGCTAGGGATGAACTGCAACACGCCGACCGACGTGACCTTCAGCTTCACGGGGTTCGCGCAACGCGGCGGCCGCACCGACCACCACGCCGACGGCTGGGGCATCGCGTTCTTCGAGGATCGCGGGCTGCGCCACTTCGTCGACCACCAGCCGGCGTGCGAGTCGCCGGTGGCGGAGCTGATCCGCCGCTACCCCATTCAAAGCCGCAACGTCATCGCGCACATCCGCAAGGCGACGCAGGGCGAGGTCAATCTGCAGAACTGCCATCCTTTCGTGCGCGAACTGTGGGGCCGCTACTGGGTGTTCGCCCACAACGGCGACCTGAAGGACTTCCGCCCGCGGCTGCACGGCAACTTCCATCCGGTGGGCAACACCGACAGCGAGCACGCCTTCTGCTGGATCATGCAGGAGCTGGCCAAGTCGCATGCGGGCGTGCCGAGCATCGAGGAACTCACGATCACGCTGCGCGAACTCGCGCCGCAACTCGCGAGCCACGGCACCTTCAACTTCATGCTGTCCAACGGCCAGGCGCTGTGGGCGCACGCCTCCACCCACCTCTGGTACGTGGAGCGGCGCCATCCGTTCGTGACGGCGCAGCTGTCCGATGAAGACCTTGCGATCGATTTTGCGCAGCACACCACGCCCACCGACCGCGTGGCGGTGGTCGTGACAGCGCCGCTCACCACCAACGAGACGTGGACGCAGTTCGCCCCGGGCGAGCTGAATGTCTTCGTGGACGGGCAACGGATGGCGTTCGACGTGTAAACAAAAGTGCGGTCTTTTGGCTGACACTTTTTCGCAACAACGCAAGAAAGTATCGGTGGAACGCGGAAAGCAGATGAACAATAACGGTTCTCATTTGCACTTTTCCGATTGCCCATGCCTGCTCCTTCCTTCTATCTCCGGCCGACCGTGGCTGCATCGCTGCTCGCGTTCCACGCCGTCGCAGCCCTGGCCCAGACCGCCGCGACCGAGCCGGCTGCCGAAGCGTCCGCGAGCGGCACGCTGTCCACCGTCACCGTCGAGGCCAGCGCCGACGCCTCGGCCGAGGGCCTGACCAAGCCCTATGCCGGCGGCCAGGTGGCACGTGGCGGCAGAGTCGGCATCCTGGGCAACCAGGACATGATGAGCACGCCGTTCTCGAGCACCAACTACACGAACGAACTCATCCAGGACCAGCAGGCCAAGAGCGTGGCCGACGTGCTGCTGAACGACCCGTCGGTGCGCCAGGCCCGCGGCTTCGGCAACTTCCAGGAGCTCTACGTGGTGCGCGGCTTCCCCGTGTACTCGGACGACGTCTCCTACAACGGCCTGTACGGCATGCTGCCGCGCCAGTACATCACCTCCGAATTCTTCGAGCGCGTCGAGGTCTTCCGCGGCGCCAACACCTTCCTGAACGGTGCGGCCCCCGGCGGCTCCGGCATCGGCGGCGCCATCAACCTGCTGCCCAAGCGCGCGCCCAACGAACCCCTCACCCGCGTCGGCTTCGGCGTGCAGACCGGTGGCCAGGGCTACGTCAACCTAGACCTGGCTCGCCGCTTCGGTCCCGACGACAGCCTGGGCGTGCGCGTGAATGCGGTGCGCCGCGATGGCGGCACCGGCATCAGGAACGAGAGCCAGCAGGTCAGCGCCTTCGGCATCGGCCTCGACTGGCACAACCGCAACGTGCGCCTGTCGGCCGACTTCGGCTACCAGGACTTCGACCTGAAGGACGGCCGCCCGAGCCTCACGCCCTCTTCCACGCTGCCGATCCCGCGCGCGCCCGACGCCCGCACCAACTTCGCCCAGCCCTGGTCCTACTCCAAGGAAAAGGACAAGTTCGCCACCTTCCGCGGCGAAGTCGACATCACCGACAACATCACGGCCTGGGCCGCCGGCGGCGTGCGCCGCAGCGAAGAAGACAACGTGCTGTCGAACCCGACGCTGACCAACGTCTTCGGCGACACCAGCAACACGCGCTTCAGCAACACCCGCAAGGACCGCATCGGTACCGCCGAGATCGGCGTGCGCGGCAACTTCACCACCGGTCCCGTCAAGCACACGGTGGTGGCCTCGGCGGCCAAGTACAGCAACGACCGCGACAACGCCTACGCCATCTCGGCCGGCAGCGTGCGCAACAACATCTACACGCCGTATCCCTCGCCGTACCCGGTGGCCAACGGCACCGGCGGTTCTGTCGGAAACACGCTCGCAGACCCGCGCCTGACCGACAAGATCGACACCTCGAGCGTGGCCGTCGCCGACACCATGGCCTTCATGGACGACCGCCTGCTCGTCACGCTGGGCGTGCGCCGCCAGACCATCGAGCAGACCAGCTTCGCATACACCACGCTCAGGCAGACCAGCACCTACGACAAGAGCAAGACCACGCCGGTGGCCGGCATCGTGTTCAAGATCACGCCCACGGTGTCGGCGTACGCCAACTACATCGAAGGCCTGGTCAAGGGCAATGTGGCGCCTGGCACTGTGAACAACCGCCCGGTCACCAACAGCGGCGAAATCTTCGCGCCGTACCAGGCCAAGCAGAAGGAAGTCGGCGTCAAGTACGACGGCGGCACGCTCGGCGCGAGCGCTGCTTTCTTCACCACCGACCAGCCCACCTACGCCTACTCGGGCCAGACCTACGGCCTGTACGGCAAGCAGCGCAACCAGGGCCTGGAGTTCTCGGTGTTCGGCCAGCCCACCAAGGGCCTGCGCCTGCTGGGCGGCCTGACGCTGCTCGACGCCAAGCAGAAGCAGACGCAAGGCGGCGCCACCGACGGCCTCACCGCCATCGGTGTGGCCAAGCAGCAGGCCAACCTGGGCGCCGAATGGGACGTGCCCGGCCTGCGCAACCTCTCGCTGAATGCGCGCGTGCTCTACACCTCGAAGCAGTATGCCAACGCCACCAACACGCAGTCGGTGCCGTCGTGGACGCGCGTGGACATCGGCGCGCGCTACCTGGTCGACCTGGGCAACAGCCGCACGCTGACGCTGCGCGCGCGCATCGACAACCTGTTCAACAAGTCGTACTGGGCCTCGGTGGGCGGCACGCAAGGCTCCAACTACCTCGTGCTGGGTGCACCGCGCACCTTCGCGGTGAGCGGCACGATCGACTTCTGATGCGCGCCTTCGCGACCGCAGTCCACCGCTGGGCGGGACTCGCGGTCGCGTTGTTTCTGATCGTCTCGGGGCTGACCGGCGCCGTCATCTCGTGGGACCACGAGATCGACGGCTGGCTCAACCGCAAGCTCTACGACACCACGGCGCGCGGCCCGTTCAAGGACCCCTTCGAACTGGCCGCCGCCGTCGAACGGCACGACCCGCGCGCGCGGGTTGCCTACCTTCCGCTCGGCTTCGAGGAGGGCCACGCAGCCGGGTACTTCGTGCAACCGCGCACCGACCCGGCCACCGGCAAGCCCTACAGGCTCGGCTACAACCAGGTCTTCGTCGACCCGGTGACGGCCGAGGTGCGCGGGCAGCGCGACGCGAGCGCCGTGTCGCTCAGGCCCGAGACCCTGATGCCCTTCCTGCGCAAGCTGCACTACATGCTGCACGTGCCGGCAATGTGGGGCAGCGACCGCATCGGCTGGTGGATCATGGGCACGGTGGCGCTGGTGTGGCTGCTCGACAGCTTCGTGGCGCTCTACCTGACCATGCCGAGACGGTTGCGCCGGTCGGTGCAGCCGGAACACCGCCCGCCTGCCGCCTGGTGGCAACGCTGGAAGCCGGCCTGGACCGTGCGCTGGGCCGCCGGCGGCTACAAGCTCAACTTCGATCTGCACCGCGGGGTCGGGCTGTGGATCTGGCTGCTGATCGTCGTGATCGCCTTCACCTCGTTCTCGCTGAACCTCTACAAGGAGGTTTTCTATCCGGTGCTGTCGCTGGTCTCGAAGACCACGCCCGGTCCTTCGGCGCTGGTGCCGCTCGCGCCGCTGGGCACGCGCATCGAGCCGACCATCGGGTTCCGCGAGGTGGTGGCGCAGGCCGATGCGCAAGCGCGGCGCCGCGGCTGGACCACGCCGCTGGGCGGCGTGTTCTACAACGCGCGCGGCGGCTTCTACAACGTCTCGTTCTTCGACCACGCCACGCACGACGACAGCGACGGCATGGGTCTTTCGAACCTCTACATCGACGGGCGCGACGGCCACGTCATCAGCAGCAACCGGCCATGGCACGGCACCGCGGCCGACGTGTTCGCGCAGCTGCAACTGCCGCTGCATGGCGGGCGCATCCTCGGACTGCCGGGACGCATCCTGATGTCGGTGATGGGCCTGCTGGTGGCGATGCTGTCGGTCACCGGCATCGTCATCTGGGCGCGCAAGCGGCGCTCGCGCGTGCTGCAGCAGCGGCAGCGGCGAATGGCACCGCCGACGGCTGCGAAGGCCTGAGTCAGGCCTTCGCCAGATGCGCCTCCAGCGCATCGATGAACATCTTCGGCACGTCGAAGCCGGTCTGCTCGGTGATTTCCTGGAAGCAGGTCGGGCTGGTCACGTTGATCTCGGTGACCGCGTCGCCGATCACGTCGAGCCCGATCAGCAGCAGTCCGCGCGGCGCCAGGGCGCGGCCCACGGCTTCGGCGATCTCGCGGTTGCGCGGCGTGAGCGGCTGGGCCACGCCCTTGCCACCGGCCGCGAGGTTGCCGCGCACCTCGGTGCCCTGCGGAATGCGCGCCAGCACGAAGGGCGCCGGCTCGCCCGCGATGATCAGGATGCGTTTGTCGCCCTGCACCACCTCCGGCACGAAGCGCTGCACCATGATGGTCTCGGCGCCGTCCTTGTTGAGCGTCTCGACGATGGAGCCGAGGTTCAGCGCGTCCTGCTTCACCCGGAAGATGCCCATGCCGCCCATGCCGTCGAGCGGCTTCAGGATGATGTCGCCGTGCTCCGCGTGGAAGTCGCGCACGGCCCCCGCGCTGCGCGTGACCAGGGTGGGCGTGACGAACTGCGGAAACTCCATGATCGCGAGCTTCTCGGGGTGGTCGCGCAGCGCGCGCGGCGAGTTGACCACCTGCGCGCCCTCGCGCTCGGCCTGCTGCAGCAGGTGCGTCGCGTAGATGTACTCGGCGTCGAAGGGCGGGTCCTTGCGCATCAGCACGGCGTCGAAGTCCTTCAGCGCCTTGGCTTCGGTGATGTCGACCGTGTACCAGTCCCTGGCATCGCCGGTGAGCGTGATCTGCCGGACCGTCGCCGTCACCTGGCCGCCCGACTTCCACTGGATGTCCTGGGGCAGGCAGGCCGCGATGCGATGGCCGCGGCGCTGGGCCTCGCGCATCATCGAGAAGGTCGTGTCCTTGTAGATCTTGAACTGGTCGAGCGGATCGGCGACGAAGAGGATGTTTTTCATCAGATGTTCTTTCCGGCGCCGGGAGCGGCGGCCTCTGGGGTATCGGGCGCGATGTTGCCGGAAGCGGCGATGTCCTTGCCGGCGGGGGCCTTTTCGACGGCCGGCGCCCGGCGCCCGAGTTGCTGCACCGCCAGCGCCACCGCGCCGGCCACCACACCCCAGAAAGCCGAGCCGATGCCTGCCAGCGTGACGCCAGAGAGCGTCACCAGGAAGGTGATGAGCGCCGCCTCGCGGTGCGACTCGTCGCGCACCGCGGCCGCCAGACCGCCGCCGATCGTGCCCAGCAGCGCCAGCCCGGCGATGGCCGCGACCAGTTCCTTGGGAAACGCGGTGAGCAGGCCCGTGACAGCCGCTCCGAACAGCCCGATCACCACGTAGATGGCGCCGCAGCTCACTGCCGCCGTGTAGCGCCGCGCCGGGTCTTCGTGCGCCTCGCGGCCCATGCAGATGGCCGCGGTGATGGCGCTCAGGTTGAGCGCGAAGGCGCCGAACGGGGCCAGCACCAGCGTGGTCAGCCCGCTGATGGTGATGAGCTTGCTGACCGGCAGGTCGCCGTAGCCGGCTGCGCGAATGGCGGCCACGCCCGGCAGGTTCTGCGAGGCCATGGTCACAACGAACAGCGGCAGCGCCAGGCTGACGATGGCCTGCCACGTGAAGACCGGCATCGTGAACACCGGCCAGGTCAGCGAGAAATGCACGCCCGACCAGGCCAGCTGGCCGCGCGCCGCCACGAAGACGGTGGCCACCAGCAGCGTGAGCGGTACGGCGTAGCGCGGCAGCAGCCGCTTGGTTGCAAGGTAAGTGCCGAGCATCAGCAGCACCAGCGGGAGCGCGGTCTGCGCGGCGATGAATGCGCCGAGCCCGAAGCGCGCCAGCACACCCGCGAGCAGCGCGGAGGCGATGGCCATCGGAATCCGGTTCATCACGCGCTCGAACCAGCCGGTGGCGCCCGCAAGCACCACCAGCACCGCGCAGACGATGAACGCGCCCACCGCCTCGTTCATGCTGTGGCCCATGCCGGCCACTGCCAGCACGGCCGCGCCGGGCGTGCTCCAGGCGATCATCACCGGCTTGCGCCACCACAGCGACGGCAGCGCGGACGCCAGTCCCATCCCGAGGCCCAGCGCCCACATCCAAGAAGCCGCCAGCTCGGGCGTGGCGCCGAAGGCCTGCGCAGCCTGGAACACGATGGCCACCGAACTCGTGAAACCCACGAGCACGGCGACGAAGCCCGCGGTGAAAGCGGAGAGGCTCAGGTCCTTGAAAAAACGCATCGCGCGATTGTGCCGGGAGGCCGGCACGGCCGCATCCAGCCGCCTCGAAGGTTCAGGCCGCGCCCAGGTAGGCCTTCGCCAGCGCGCCGTCCGCGGCGATCTCCGATGCGCTGCCCTGTGACACGATGCGCCCGCCTTCCATCACATAGGCCCGGTCGCACAGCGCCAGCGCCAGCGCAGCCATCTGGTCGACCAGCAGCACCGTGAGCCCTTCGGCCCTCAAGCTGTCGAGCGCGTCGAACAGCTCCGCGATGATCTTCGGTGCCAGTCCCAGCGAAGGCTCGTCGAGCAGCAGCACGCGCGGCCGCGACATCAGCCCGCGCGCGATGGCCAGCATCTGCTGCTCGCCGCCCGAGAGCAACCCGGCGCGCTGGTGCAGCCGCTCGCGCAGGCGCGGGAAGCGCCCGAGCATGGCTTCGGTGCGCGCGTCGATGTCGCGGCCGTCCAGGAAGGCGCCCAGGCGGATGTTGTCGCGCACGCTGAGCTCGGGGAACACCTGCCGCCCCTCGGGCACCAGCACCAGCCCGCGCGCCACGATGCGCTCGGCCGGCAGGCCCGCGAGCTCCGTGCCTTCGAGGTGGATGCCGCCGCGCACCGGCCGGTGCAGTCCGGCCAGCGAGCGCATCAATGTCGACTTGCCCGCGCCGTTGGCGCCCAGCAGCGCCACCAGTTCGCCGCGACGCACGCGCAGGTCGATGCCGTGCAGCACCGGCTCGGCACCGTAGCCCGCAACCAGTGCGCCGATGCCGAGCACCTCCGGTGCATCCGCCGGCAATGGGGAGCGCGGCGCTTTCGTGGATGAATCGGCTGTCAGCGCTTCGCCCAGGTACGCCTTGCGCACCGCCGGGTCGGCCTGGATCGCGGTGACATCGCCCACCGCCAGCCGCTGTCCCGCATCGAGCACCACGAGGTGGTCGGAGATGTCCATCACCAGTTCCATGTCGTGCTCGACCAGCAGCACGCCGATGCCCGCCGCCGCGATGCGCTGCAGCAGCGCCGCGAGCCGCGTCTTGTCTTCGCGCGACAGGCCGGCGGCGGGCTCGTCGAGCAGCAGCGCCTGCGGTGATGTGGCCAGCGCGCGTGCGATTTCGACGAGGCGGCGGTCGACGTGTGCGAGGCCGTCGGCCGGCGTGTCGGGTGAGCCCGCATAACCGCAGAAGGCCAGCAGCCGGCGGGCCTGCGCGCGCGCTTCGCCCGACCGGTAGCGCCGCGCGGCCAGCAACGGCCCGAGCGTGCCGCGCCCCAGCGCGAGCGCCACGTTGTCTTCCACGCTCAGGCTGCCGAAGAGTTGCGAGGTCTGGTAGGTGCGCGCCACCCCGGCGCGCGCGATGCGAAAGGCGCGCAGCCCCTGCAGCGGCTCGTCTCCCAGGCGGAAGCCGCCACCCGTGGGCCTGTAGAAGCCGCTGAGCATGTTGAGAACGGTCGTCTTGCCCGCGCCGTTCGGCCCGATCAGGCTGGTGATGCCGCCCGCGTGCGTGCCGAAGGCCAGGCCGCTCACGGCGCGCACGCCGCCGAACTGCATCGTGAGGCCGTCGGTGCGGATCGGTGCGCCGACCTTGCGCGGTGCCAGGCCCGCGCCGTCGCGTTGCAGCGGCGGCGCCATCGGCCGCACGGCGAAGCGCCCCATCGCGCGGCGCCACAAACCCGCGGCACCGTCGGGCGCCGCCCACAGCACGACCAGCAACAGCACGCCGAAGAACAGCAGCCGGTACTCCTCGAGACTCGCGAGCACCTCGGGCAGCAGCGCCACCACGAGCGCGCCGACCAACGGCCCCGCGACCGAACCCGCGCCGCCGATCATCACCACCAGCACGAAAAGAATCGACTGGCCGAAGCCGAAGGTGTGCGGCGTGACAAAGCCGGACAGCGGCGCGAACAGCCCGCCCGCTGCGCCCGCGCACAGCGCCGACAGCGCAAAGGCGACCGTCTTGATGCGCAGCGGATCGAGCCCGATCGACTCGGCGGCCGTCTCGCTGTCGCGCACCGCGCGCATCGCCGCGCCCCAGCCGCCGCGCGACAGCAGCGCGAAGGCCGCAAGCGCCACGCCGGCCGTGAGCACGGCCAGCATGGCCGCCGCGCGCTCGCCCTGCGCCAGCCCGAACAGCGATGGCCCCGCGATGCCCATGATGCCGTTCTGCCCACCCGTGAGGTCGCGCGCCTCGACGATGGCGTGCTCCACGATGAAGCCGAAGGCGATGGTGATCATCGCCAGGTACGGCCCCTTCGCGCGCAGCGCGGGCAATGCGAGCAGGGCGCCCATCGCACCCGCGACGAGCGCGCCCACCGGCCATGCGGCCCAGAAGCTCCAGCCCGCCTTGCTCGTGAGGATCGCGACCGCATAGGCGCCGATCGCATAGAAGCCGACGTGCCCGAACGACATCTGGCCCGTGAGCCCGAGCAGCACGTTGAGGCCGATGCCCACGATCGCGAACAGCGCGACGTTGGCAAGCACGAAGACGTAGTAGCCGTTGACCGTGGCCGCGAGCGCGACGCCCACCACCATCGCAACCACGAGCCCGAGAAGCGCGGGCCAGCGCAGGCCTGCCGCGCTCATACCTTCTTCACCGCCGCGCGGCCGAAGAGCCCCTGCGGCCGCAGCGCGAGCACCACGATCACCAGGCCGAAAGTCAGGATCTGCGTGTAGCCCGAACCCAGCGTGGCGGTGACGAGCGCCTCGGCCAGGCCGAAGAGCAGCCCCGCGCCCATTACGCCCCAGGCGCTGGTGATGCCGCCGAGGATCGCGACCGCGAAGGCCTTCAGGCCGAAGAGCGTGCCCATGTCGGCCTGCACGTTGAACAGCGGCGCGATCAGCACGCCCGCCACGCCCGCGAACACCGCCGACAGCGCAAAGGCCGCGGCCACCGCGCGCCGGATCGGGATGCCCATGAGCCGCGCAGCCGCCGGGTTCTGCACCACGGCCAGCATGCCCACGCCCCAGCGCGTGCGCCGCGCCACCACATGCAGCGCCGCGGCCAGCGCGAGGCCGGCCAGGGGGATCAGCAACTGCAGCGGGTACACGCCCAGCCTCACGTCGCCGACCTGCAGCGGCGTGAGCGCCAGCGGTGACGGCAGGCTGCGCGGTTCCTTGCCGAAGGTGAACATCACGAGGTTGTCGACCACGATGCCCAGCGCCACGGTGGCCATCAGCCAGCTCTCGGACCCGCGGCTCGCAAAGGGCCGCACCGCCGCGAACTCGACCGCCAGCCCGTACACGCCGCACAGCGCCAGCGCGAGCACGATGGCCAGCGGCATCGGCCAGCCCAGCGTCTGCGCGAACCAGAACGTGAAGACCGCGCCCAACATCATCGCGCTGCCCTGCGCGAAGTTGACAGTGCCCGAAACGGCGAAGGTGACGTAGAAGCCCAGGGCGATCAGCCCGTACATGCTCCCCAGCCCCAACCCGCTGATCCATGCGGAAAGCAGCATTGCGCGCGGTCCTTTTCTTTCGTCCCTGTCGTGCTTACTTCGACGCGACCAGGCCCACGGGCAGGATGCGGTTGTCGATGAACTGCGCCCACACGTAGTCGCCGGCGGTGACGGCGTCGTGCACCGCGGGCGAGAAAGGCTTGTCGTAGGTCTTGATGAGGCCTTCGTACCTGCCGATCTTGTAGAACCCCTGGCGCACCGCATCGCCGTCGGTCGAGCCGGCCGCGGCAATGGCCAGCGCGGCCAGCTGCATGCCGTCGTAGGCGTTGGCCACGCCCACCGCGGGCGTGATGTCGTCCGGGCCCTTGATGGCCGGATACCTGGCCTTGAGCGCGGCGATCACCTTCTCGCCCACCGGCGACTGCTTGCCGAAGAAGCTGTAGGTCTGCACGAAGTGCACGTTCTTGCCGTTGGGGCCGGCCAGCTCGGTGAATCGGCCGCCCGCGGGCCCCCAGTGGGACACGATGGGCACCTGCCAGCCCATGCGGTCGAGCGACTTCACCACCTGCGCCGAAGGACCGACGTTGCCGACCATGAAGAGCGTGTCGGCGCCAGCGGCCTTCAGGCGCGTGAGCTGCGGCACCACGTCGACGTCGTTGCCGTCGAACTTCTCCACGCCCACGGCCTTCAGGCCCTTGGCGGCGAGCGCCGCATGCAGGCCCTTCTCGTTCGATTCGCCCCACGGGTTGTTCACCAGGATCATGCCGAACCTGCTGGCCTTGAAGGTCTTCTGGGCGTAGTCGAGCATGCCCACGTTGACGATCTCGTCGACCGCCGACACGCGGAAGGCATAGTTGGGATTGGCGCCGTTCTTCGTGATCGGCGTGCCCGCCGCCCAGGGGCCCATGAAAGGGGTCTTCTCCTGGTTGGCGATGGGCACGATGGCCATCGACACCGGCGTGTCGAGCCCGCCGAAGAGCACCGCCACCTTCTCCTTGAAGATCAGTTCGCGCGCGGCCACCACGCCCTTGGCGGGGTTGGCCTCGTCGTCGCGGCGCACCAGCTCGAGCTTGCGCCCGCCCAGCAGGCCGCCCTTGGCGTTGATCTCGTCGATGGCCACGGTAAGGCCGCGCGTGATGGCTTCGCCGGCCAGTGCCGACTGGCCCGACAGCGCCGTGACCAGGCCGACCCTGATCGGCTCGGCGGCGAAGGCCGCACCGTGGGAAAGGCAGGCAGCGGCAACGGCAACGGCTGCAAGGCACAACGTGCGGCGGTTGAAGCGAGGCGAACGGGACATGGCGGACTCCTGGGTCGAAGAGAAGCAGGGGATGGACAGGGATGAGGCACCCAACAAGGTGCATCGAAATGCGCCGAAGCGACTGGCCAGCCCGGATGCAAGCGGCATGCCAAGTTGACAATTCATCATTCAAATTGTCGACAATTTATATTCGAGCGTGTCGACGATCGGGCACAGGAATTGCACGATTCCGCCACGACATACCGCCGTGCACCGCCATGGCTCACAACGACTGGAGAACCGCATGACCACACCCGCCGCACCAGCACCCCACACGCTCGACCCCGCCGCGGTGGTCGACGAATTCCTTCGCCTCGTGATGATTCCCGACCCGCAGTCGGCCTCGCGCTTCACCGCGCCCGACATCCGCATCCGCTTCACCGGCAACCGCCCGATGAGCGCGCCGGGCGACACCTCGGCCTTCAATGCGAAGCGCTATGCATGGGTCAAGAAGAAGATCGAGCGCACCGAAACGGTGGCCGGCGGCACGCCCGAGGACACCGTGGTCTACAGCCTCGGCACGCTGTATGGCGCATGGCCCGACGGCACCGCGTTCGAAGGCAACCGCTATGTCGACCGCTACGTGGTTCGCCACGGGCTCATCGTGCAGATGGACGTGTGGAACGACAGCGCGGAATGGCTGCTGGTGCGCGCCGGTCTCGCCGTGCTGTGAGGCTGCGGGCATGACAACGCGCTGGCCCGACCGGCTCCCTTCGCACGACCGCTTCGACTACCGCCCCATCACGCGGCGGCCCGACTACGTGTGGCCCAACGGCGCGAGGCTGGCGGTGTACCTGGGCTTCAACGTGGAGCACTTCGCGTTCGGCGACGGGCTGGGCGCGTGCATCGGCCCGGCCTCGCCGCAGCCCGACGTGCTGAACCACGGCTGGCGCGAGTACGGCAACCGCGTAGGTGCCTGGCGCTGCCTCGAACTCTTCGACGCGCTCGCGCTGCCGACCGGTGCGCTCATCAACACCGCGCTGTACGACCACTGCCCCGAGCTGGTGCAGGCATTGGTGGCGCGCGGCGACGAACTGATCGGCCACGGCCACAGCAACGCCGAGCGCCAGGGCGTGCTCGACGAGGAACACGAGCGCGCGTTGCTGCTGCGCTGCCGCGAGCGCATGGCGCGCGAAAGCGGGCAGGCGCCCGCGGGGTGGCTGTCGCCGTGGATCTCGGAGAGCGCGGTCACGCCCGACCTGCTGGCCGAGACAGGCTACGGCTACACGCTCAACTGGTGCCACGACGACCAGCCGGTTCGCATGCGCACGCGTGGCGGCGGTGCGCTGTGGTCGGTGCCGTATCCGCAGGAACTCAACGACATCCCGATGATCGTCGGCCGCATGATGGACGCGAAGGACTTCAGCGCGATGGTGATCGACAACTTCGAGGAGATGCTCGGGCAGTCGCGCGCACAGCCGCTGGTGATGGGCCTTGCGCTGCACCCGTACATCGTGGGCCAGCCCTACCGCCTGCGGCACCTGCGCACCGCACTGGCCCACCTGGCGCATGCGCGCGACCGCGGCGACATCTGGTTCACCACGCCCGGCGCCGTCGCCTCGCACATGACGAAGCTCGCAACGCAGCGGCCGGCAGAATTCGGCTGAGATCACGGGTTCGGCGGGCCCGTTCGATAATCGGCCGCGTTGCCCCACACCGCGCCGTCCGCCGTTCACTCCATGGCCCGTTCTCCCTCGCCGCCCAAGCCAGCCGCCCGGCGCAAGCCATCGCCCCCAGCCGAAGCCGCCGCACCGGCAGCCGAGGATGGCGACATCGAGGAACGCATTTACCGATCGGTCTTCGAGGGCGTGACCGGGCAGCGCCTGGCGCCGGGCACCAAGCTGCCCGAAGCCTCGCTGTGCGAGCTGTTCGGCGTGAGCCGCGCACTGGTGCGCAAGGTGCTGCAGCGCCTGGCGCACGACCACATCGTCGAACTCCGGCCCAACCGCGGCGCCATCGTCGCGATGCCCTCGCCGGATGAGACCCGGCAAATCTTCGAGGCGCGCCGTGCGCTCGAGGCCGCATTGGTGCGCATGGCGGTGCGCAACGCCACGAAGGCCGAAGTGGCCGAACTGCGCCGGCACCTGAAGGAAGAGCATGCGGCCATGCACCGCTACACGCAGCCCGACTGGGCACGGCTCGCGAGCTCGTTCCACCTGCGGGTGGCGCGGCTGGCGCGCAATCCCATTCTGGAGCGCTACCTGAGCGAACTCATGTCGCGCTGCTCGCTGATCGTGGCGCTGTACGAGCCGCCCGGCAATGCGTCGTGCGAGCACGAGGAGCACGCGGCGGTGGTCGATGCGATCGCACGCGGGGACGAGGACACCGCGGTGCGCGCGATGGAAGAGCACCTGCTGGTGCTCGAGCGGAACATTGCGCTGGACCGGCCTGCGTCGCAGCGCAGCCTGGGCCAGATGCTGGGGCTGGGCTGAGCCCTGGGCCCAGGGCCCAGGGCCCCCAGCGGCCCCGTCAGATCTCGATCTTCGACCCCAGCTCCACCACCGCGTTGTTCGGCAGGCCGAGGAAGGCCGCTGCGCCGCTCGCGTTGTGGTGCATCTGCGCGAACAGCTTCTCTCGCCACGGCGCCATGCCGCTGCCGAGCGTGGGAATGACGACGTCGCGCGACAGGAAGTAGCTGGTGGTCATGGGCTCCAGCTGGCAGCCGCGCATGCGTGCGTTCTCGAGCGCGCGCGGCAGTTCGACGTCGTTCTTGAAACCGTAGTGGACGATGATCTGCCAACAGTGGTTGCCGAGCGGCTCGATCTCGATGCGCTTGTCCATCGGGATCCACGGCACCTCGTGGTTGCGCACGGTGACGAACATGTTCTGCTCGTGCAGCACCTTGTTGTGCTTGAGGTTGTGCAGCAGCGCATTGGGCACGGTGCCCGGCTCGGCGGTGAGGAACACGGCGGTGCCCTCCACGCGCACCGGCGGGCTCACGAACACCGAATCGAGGAACGACTTCAGGTCAATCGCGTCGGCATGCTGCGCCTCTCCCATCAGGCGACGGCCTTCCTTCCAGGTGATCATCAGCGTGAACACGAAGCCGCCGATCAGCAGCGGGAACCAGCCGCCTTCGAACAGCTTGAGCAGGTTGGACGCGAAGAACAGGAAGTCGACGATGAAGAAGGCCGCAGTCGACACGATGCACAGCGCCAGCGGCAGCTTCCATGCGTAGCGGATCACGAAGAAGGTCAGGATCGTGGTGATCAGCATGTCCGTGGTCACCGCGATGCCGTAGGCCGCGGCAAGGCTGCTCGACGAGCGGAACATCACCACCGCCAGCACGATGGCCACGAACAGGCCCCAGTTGACCAGCGGGATGTAGATCTGCCCGGCCGTGCGCACGCTGGTGTGCTCGATGTTCAGGCGCGGCAGGTAGCCCAGCTGGATCACCTGGCGCGTGACGCTGAAGGCGCCGGTGATGAGGGCCTGCGACGCGATCACCGTGGCTGCGGTGGCCAGCAGCACCAGCGGAACGAGCGCCCACTCGGGGGCCATCATGAAGAACGGGTTCTTCACTGCCTCGGGGTTCTCCAGCAGCAGTGCGCCCTGGCCGAAGTAGTTGAGCGTGAGCGCCGGCATGACGACAGAGAACCAAGCGAGCCGGATCGGGCGCTTGCCGAAGTGCCCCAGGTCGGCATACAGCGCCTCGGCGCCTGTCACGCACAGCACGGTGGCGCCCAGCAGGATGAAGCTGGTGCCCGGGTTGTCCCACATGAACTTCAGCGCATAGAACGGATTCAGCGCCTTCAGGATCTCGGGGTGGTGCACGATCTGCGACACGCCGAGTACCGCGATCGCCATGAACCACGCGAGCGTGACGGGGCCGAAGAACTTGCCGATGCCCGCCGTGCCGCGCTTCTGCACCACGAACAGGCAGAACAGCACCACCAGCGTGAGAGGAATGACGTAGTGCGTGAAGTGCGGCGACACCACTTCCAGGCCCTCGACCGCCGAGAGCACGGAGATTGCGGGGGTGATGACGCCGTCACCGTAGAAGAGCGAGGTGCCGAAGATGCCCACCACCAGCAGCAGGTGGCGCAGCCTGGGCTTGTCGGCCACCGCGCGCGACGCCAGCGCGAGCATGGCCACGAGGCCGCCCTCGCCTTCGTTGTCGGCGCGCAGCACCAGCACCACGTACTTGATGGAGACGATGACGGTGAGCGTCCAGAAGAACATCGACAGGATGCCGTAGACGTTCTCGACGGTGAAAGGCACATGGCCGTGGCCGAACACTTCCTTGACGGCGTACAGCACGCTGGTGCCGATGTCGCCATAGACGACGCCGATGGCGCCGACGATCAGGCCGGCTGAGAGAGATTTGGGGGCTGACACGAAGTCGATGGGAAAAGGACAGGCTGCTGGTATCGGCGCGTCAGACACGCCGGGGTGCGATGGATGCGAACTTTAGTACACCAGCGTGCGCTCGCATCACCCCTCCCGCCCTTTTGTTTCCGTTGATGTGGGGCCGCTATTTTGCCGCCGCCCGCCGTCGCCGCAAGACGGCCCCCGGAATCATTCGTAGATTTCGGCGTCCGGATCGGTCGCTTCCATTTCGTAGCTGGCGGCCACCATCGCGAGCCGGCCGACCACGCCATACATGTAGAAGCGGTTGGGCGCACTGGCGCCAGGCTTGGCGCCCGGCTGAGGCAAGTGCGCACTTTCAGAGAACGCGAGCGGCACGTAGCTCGCACCCGGCAGCTTCAGGTTCTCGTCGGCCGCGCGCTCTGCGTGCACCCGGTAGAAGCCGCCGACCACGTAGCGGTCCATCATGTAGACGACCGGTTCGGCCATGCCGTTGTGAACGCGTTCGTTGGTGAGCACGCCTTCCTGCACGATGAGCTCGGTGGGCTCGCGCAGCTCGCGCGGTTCGCGTGACTGGCTGGCCTTGGTGGCCGGCACGGCGGGCGCGGGCGCGGTGCCGCGTGGCTTGCCGATCAGCGACTCGACATCCTTGGCGTCGCGCACCGTCACCACGCCGGGGCTGCCGCTGCCGCTGTGGCCGCCCTTGACCACCACGAATGGCTTCTCGTTGATGCCGTATTCCTTGTACTTGCGGCGCACCTTGGTGAGCACCGCGTCCACGTGGCTGGTCAGCACGTCGATGCCGCGGCCGCCGGCCACGTCGACGCCTTCGGCGCGCGCATAGATCGGGTTGATGAGCCACGGGTCGATGCCCAGCAACTTGCCGAAGCGCTTGGAAAGCTCCTCGTAGCTGTGCAGGTGGTTGCTCTTGCGGCGCACCGACCACCCCGCGTGCAGGGGCGGCAGCAGATACTGTTCGTGAAGATCCTCGAGGATGCCGGGCGTTCCTGCGGAAAGCTCGTTGTTGAGGAGAATCGTGCAGGGATCGAAATTCTTCAGGCCCAAACGGCGCTTGGTGCGCACCACCGGCTCCAGCGTGACGGTGTCACCGTTCGGCAACTCGATCTTCTTGGGTGTCTTGATCGCCGGATCGATCGACCCGATGCGCACATTGAGCCCCGCCATGTGGAAGATGCGCACCAGTTGCGCGACGTTGGCGAGATAAAAGGTGTTCTTCGAGTGGTTTTCCGGAATGACGAGCAGATTGCGCGCCTCCGGACAGATCTTCTCAATGGCAGCCTGCGCGGCCTGCACGGCCAGCGGGAGCATTTCCTTGGTGAGGTTGTTCCAGCCACCGGGAAAAAGGTTGGTGTCGACCGGAGCGAGCTTGAAACCTGCATTGCGGATGTCCACGGCGCTGTAGAAAGGCGGCGTGTGCTCCATCCATTCGAGCCGGAACCAGCGTTCGATGGCAGGCATCGAGTCGAGCACCCGCTGCTCCAGTTCGTTGATCGGGCCGGTCAGGGCGGTGACGAGATGCGGAACCATGCGGCGGCCTTGTTGGTTTTGTGCTTAAAGGTGGAGCGGAATTGTAGGATTTGGGGATGGCCGCCCCAATGACAAGACCGTGCAGGGCCTGCGCGGCAGACTTGGTTCGACCGGTCCGCCTTGCACGGCAATGCCTCAGCTGCGGACTTCGCCCTGCCCGAGCACGACGTACTTGAGCGAGGTCAGTCCTTCGATGCCCACCGGTCCGCGGGCGTGGAACTTGTCGGTGCTGATGCCGATTTCGGCGCCCAGCCCGAACTCGAAGCCATCCGCGAAGCGCGTGCTCGCATTGACCATCACGCTGGCCGAATCGACCTCGCGCAGGAAACGCTGCGCATGCACGTGGTCGCGCGTGACGATCGCGTCGGTGTGGTGGCTCGAATAGCGGTTGATGTGCGCGATGGCCTCGTCCACGCCGGCCACCACCTTGATGCTGATGACCGCCGCGAGGTATTCCTCGGACCAGTCGGACTCGACGGCATCGACCACCTTGGCCTGCGGGCTCGCGGCACCCTCAGCGCGCAGGATGGCGGCGGCGGCCGGGTCGCAGCGCATCTCCACGCCCTTGGCCGCGAAGATGGCCGCGATCTCAGGCAGGAAATCGTCGGCCACCGCGGCCGACACGAGCAGGCCTTCCGCGGCGTTGCACGGGCTGTACTTCTGCGTCTTGGCGTTGTCGACGATGCGCAGCGCCATGGCGAACTCGGCCGTGTCGTCCACGTAGACGTGGCAATTGCCGTCCAGGTGCTTGATGACGGGCACCTTGGCGTCGCGGCTGATGCGCTCGATCAAGCCCTTGCCGCCGCGCGGAATGATCACATCGACGAATTCGGGCATGGCGATGAGCTGGCCGACGGCTTCGCGGTCGGTGGTCTGCACCAGTTGCACCGCGTCGACCGGCAGGCCGGCCTCGGCCAGTGCCTCGGACACCAGCAGCGCCAGCGCCTTGTTCGATTCGATGGCTTCCGAACCGCCGCGCAGGATGGCGGCGTTGCCGCTCTTGATGGCCAGGCTAGCGGCCTCGATGGTCACGTTGGGCCGGCTCTCGTAGATCATCCCGAACACGCCGATCGGCACGCGCATCTGGCCCACGCGGATGCCGCTGGGCTGCTGCTTCATGCCGATGATCTCGCCGATCACGTCGGCCATGCCGGCCAGTTGCTCGCAACCGAGGGCAACGGTCTCGATGACCTTGGGCGTGAGCTTGAGGCGATCGACCATCGGCGCCGACAGGCCCGCGGCCGTGGCGCGCTCCAGGTCTTTTTGGTTGGCGACCGCCAGCACAGGGCCGGCTTCGCGAAGACGCTTGGCAAGCGCCTTCAATGCTATGTTTTTGGTAGCTGCATCCGCTCGGGCCATGAGGAATGCAGCTGCTTTGGCTTGCAGACCGAGGGTCTGCATGTGCTCGCTGACGTTGAACGCGTTCATGCCCGGCATTTTCCTGCATTTGGATGACCCGCAGGCTTCGCGCATTTCGTGTCGCCTCTCCAACTCCTTCCAGAGGGCAACACCCACGGCCCGGCGAAGCCGGTTCGCGGGGGTTCCAGCCTCAGGCCCTGCGCGGCGGCGGGGCCGCGCTGCTGCACGCGCGGCACAGCATCAGTGCAAGCCGCTGCAAGGCCTGCCAGCCGCTGGCGGGCCAGTCGGGTTGCTTGAGGCCCTTCACGATGCCATCCACGAGGTGCGCCGCACGCAGCAGTCGCGCCAGCATGCGGTCGTCGAGCCGCGGCAGCACGCGCTCGAAGGCACGTTCGCGCGGCCCCCAGATGCGGTTCTCGCGCAATGCCATCGGCAGCGGGCGGCCGGAGGCCATGGCGTCCTTCACGCGCTTGAGCGCACGGATGTCTTCGGCGATCGTGTAGTGCACCAGCACCTCGGCCTCGCCTTCGGCCTGCAGGCCATCGAGCATCCGCGCCACGCGCTGCGGGTTGCCCGCCAGCACGGCCTCCGACAGCTTGAACACGTCGTAGCGCGCCACGTTGTTGACCGCGCCCTCGACCTGCTCCCAGCTCAGCTCGCCCGCCGGGTGCAGCAGCGCGAGCTTCTGGATTTCCTGGTGCGCGGCCAGCAGGTTGCCCTCCACGCGATCGGCGAAGAACTGCAGCGTGCGCTGGCCTTCGTCGCCGGGCATCACGCGCTGGCCCTGGTGGCCCAGGCGCTGCGCGATCCATTGGGGCAGCGCGCTGCGCTCGATCGGGTCGACCTGGATGCTCGCGCCGTTGTTCTCCAGCGCCGAGAACCATGCGCCGGTTCGCGTGGCCTTGTCCAGCCTCGGCAGCATCACCAGCGTGAGCGTGCTGTCGTTGCCGGGGGCCGATTCGGCCAGCTGCTGCAATGCCGCGCTGCCGTCCTTGCCGGGCTTGCCCGACGGAATGCGTATCTCGACGATCTGCTTGTCGGCGAACAGCGAGAGCGAGCCGCCCGCGGCGAGCACCGCGCTCCAGTCGAAATGCGCGCCGGCCACGGTGTACGAGCTGCGCTCGGTGTAGCCCTGCGCGCGCGCCGCGGCGCGGATGGCGTCGGCCGCTTCCTGCGCGAGCAGCGGCTCGTCGCCATGGATCGTGTAGAGCGGCTTGAGGCCCTTCTGCAGGTGGGCCCCGAGTTGGGCACTGGCAAGTTGCATGGAGATCGGGTTGCCGGAGCGCGGGCTCAGAGTTCCTTGACCGCGGCCAGGCGGCGCATCAACTGCTGCGCGATATCCGATTGCATGTCGCGGAACAGCAGGTCGGCTTCGCCTTCCTTGGCCAGGGCGTTGGTTTCGTTGAAGCTCAGGTCGCGCGTCTGCGAGACCTCGGTGGCGGGCAGCAGGTCCTTGCCGCCCGGTGTATGCAGGCGGAATCGGACACGCAGCTGAAGCTGGACTTCGCGCACCAGGCCTGCCGAATTGGTAGAAATCACAAAGCGGGTTCGATCCTCGCCCAGGATTTCCAGCACCACATCGGCCTTGGCGGCGTCTTCCGCCGACAACACAGTCACCGTTCCGGTGGCCCGCAGTTCGCGCCGTATCTGGTTGATCATCGCCGACTTGAGCAGCGCGTCGCTGCCCGACACCGACAGCGTCTTGAACGCGAAGACTGGCGCCTTGCGCAGCTCGAAGCCGCAGCCGGCCAGGCCGAGCGACGCGCCCGCCGCCGTCAGACCGAGGAGAAAGCCGCGGCGCGGCAGCGAGGCATTGCGAGTGTTCATGCTTGAGCCGTTCAAATGACCACGTTGACCAGGCGGCCGGGAACCACGATCACGCGCTTGGGTTGCGCGCCTTCGGCAAAAGTGACGAAGTCGTCGCAGGCCAGCGCGAGCTTCTCGATCTCGTCCTTCGATGCGCCGGCCGGCACGCTGAGCTTGCCGCGCAGCTTGCCGTTGACCTGCAGCATCAGCTCGATCTCGTCCTGCACCAGCGCGCCCACGTCGACCGTGGGCCAGGCCGCGTCGAGCAGGCCGCCCAGGTCCTCGTCGTAGCCGAGCTCGCTCCAGAGCTGCTGCGCGATGTGCGGCGTGGCCGGGTAGAGGCAGCGCAGCAGGATGCCGAAGCCCTCTCGCACCGCCGCGGCGTCGCCGGAGCCGCCATCGGGCTTGAAGCCTTCCAGCGCGTTGAGCAGCTTCATAGCGCCCGACACCACCGTGTTGTATTGCATGCGCTGGTAGTCGTAGTCGACCTGGCGCAGCACCGTGTGCACCTCGCGGCGCAGCGCCTGGGCGCCCTTGCCGAAAGCCTGTCCGGCGATGGCCGTGCGCGCGGACTCGGCCTGCGCCACGCCGAAGTTCCACACCCGGCGCAGGAAGCGGTAGCTGCCTTCCACGGCCGCGTCGTTCCACTCGAGCGTGGCTTCGGGCGGCGCGGTGAACATGGTGTACAGGCGCGCGGTGTCGGCGCCGTACTTCTCGATCAGGTCCTGCGGGTCGACGCCATTGCGCTCGCTCTTGCCCATCTTGCCCACGCCGCCGTATTCGACACGGGTGCCGTCGGCGGTGGTGCCTCCCACGATGCGGCCCTGCGCGTCGAGCACCGTCGTCACCTCGGTGGGCGGGAAGTAGTCCTTGCCGCCCTTCTCGTTGCGCTTGTAGAAGATGTGGTTGAGCACCATGCCCTGCGTCAGCAGCTTGCTGAAGGGCTCGTCGGCCTTCACCAGGCCCAGGTCGCGCATCACCTTGGTCCAGAAGCGGGCGTACAGCAGGTGAAGAATCGCGTGCTCGATGCCGCCGATGTACTGGTCCATCGGCATCCAGTAGTCGGCGCCGCCGGCCACCATGGCCTCGTCGTTCTTCGGGTCGCAATAGCGCATGAAGTACCACGACGAATCGACGAAGGTGTCCATCGTGTCGGTCTCGCGCCGCGCGGCCTTGCCGCACACCGGGCAGGTCACGCCGGCGTGGAAGCCCTCGTGCTTGTTCAGCGGGTTGCCCGAGCCGTCCGGCACGCAGTCGGTGGGCAGCACCACCGGCAGGTCCTTCTCGGGCACGGGCACCGCGCCGTGCTCCTCGCAATGGATGATCGGGATCGGCGTGCCCCAGTAGCGCTGGCGGCTCACGCCCCAGTCGCGCAGGCGCCAGGTGGTCTGCAGCTCGCCCAGGCCCTTCTGGCCCAACGCATGCGCCACGGCGGCCACGGCCTCCTTGTAGGTCATGCCGCTGAAGTTGTCCGAGTTGATGGTCACGCCGCGCTGCTTGTCGCCGTACCAGTCCTGCCACTTGTGATAGTCGAAGTGCGGCTCGTCGTCGACCAGCACCACCTGCACGATCTCGATGCCGTACTTGTTGGCGAAGGCGAAGTCGCGCTCGTCGTGCGCGGGCACGCCCATCACGGCGCCGTCGCCGTAGCCGATCAGCACGTAGTTGCCGACCCACACCGGCACCTGTTCCTCGGTGATCGGGTGCGTCACCGTGAGGCCGGTAGGCACGCCCTTCTTTTCCTGGGTGGCGAGCTCGGCCTCGGTGGTGCCGCCGCTCTTGCATTCCTCGATGAAGGCCGCGACCTTCGGGTCCAGCGTGGCGGCGTGCGCGGCCAGCGGATGCTCGGGCGCCACGGCGCAGAAGGTCACGCCCATGATGGTGTCGGCGCGCGTGGTGAACACGTACATGCGGCCGTCCTGGATGAGCTTGCCGCCCGCATCCTTGATGTCATGCGTGAAGGCGAAGCGCACGCCCTCGCTCTTGCCGATCCAGTTCTCCTGCATCAGCTTGACGCGCTCGGGCCAGCCCGGCAGCTTGTGCTGGGTGTGCTCGAGCAGCTCTTCGGCGTAGTCGCTGATCTTCAGGTAATAGCCCGGGATCTCGCGGCGCTCGACCGTGGCGCCGGTGCGCCAGCCCTTGCCGTCGATCACCTGCTCGTTGGCCAGCACGGTCTGGTCGACCGGGTCCCAGTTCACGACCTGGGTCTTGCGGTAGGCGATGCCCTTCTCGAGCATCTTCAGGAACAGCCACTGGTTCCACTTGTAGTAGCTCGGGTCGCAGGTAGCGATCTCGCGGCTCCAGTCGATCGCCAGGCCCATGGCTTGGAGCTGGCCCTTCATGTAGGCGATGTTCTCGTAGGTCCACTTGGCCGGCGGCACGCCGTTCTTGAGCGCCGCGTTCTCGGCCGGCAGGCCAAAGGCGTCCCAGCCCATGGGCATCAGCACGTTGTAGCCGCTCATGCGCAGGTAGCGCGTGAGCATGTCGTTGATCGTGTAGTTGCGCACGTGGCCCATGTGCAGCTTGCCGCTGGGGTACGGCAGCATCGAGCAGGCGTAGTACTTCTTGCGGCTCGCGTCCTCGGTGACGCGGTAGGCATCGGCGGCGCTCCATTGCGCCTGGGCAGCGGACTCGACGTCGCTGGGTTTGTAGCTGGGATTCATGGCGGTTCGGCAAGAGCCCGGCGCGGAGTGGCCGGGAACGCGGGATTATCGCGCCGGACTAGACTTGCCCCCAGGATGCGCGTACTTCGTGTCGCTTCTCCTTCCCCACAGGGGGCAACACCCGCGGCCCGGCGGAGCCGGTTCCGCGGTGTTTCGCGAAGAATGCATGCCTGCCCGTTCAACGCCGCGGACGAAAACACACCATGAAACTGCGCCTGAAACACCTCGCACTGGCCTTCGCGGCGGCAGCCGGCCTCGCCGCCCTGCCGCTGCGGGCCCAGCAGAACGACAAGCCCCTGCGCATCGTCGTGCCCTTCGCCACCGGCGGCGCGCAGGACGTGATCGCCCGCTACCTGGGCGCCAAGCTGACCGACCGGCTGGGCCAGCCGGTCATCATCGACAACAAGGCCGGCGCCGGCGGCATCGTGGCCGCCGAGTCGGTGGCCAAGGCGACCGACGGGGCCACGGTGCTTCTGGCCACTGGCGGTGCGGTCACCATCGCTCCGCACCTTCAGGCCAGGCTGCCCTACGACCCGGCGCACGACCTGGTGCCCGTGGCCTTGGTGGCCGACACGCCCATGACGCTCTCGGTGCGCACCGAAAGCCCCTACAAGACCGTGGCCGACGTGCTGCGCGACGCCAAGGCGCGGCCCGGACAGGTGACCTACGCCTCGACCGGCAACGGCACCGTCTCGCACCTGACCGGCGCCCTGCTGGCCCAGGCCGGCGGCGTGGAACTGCTGCACGTGCCCTACCGGGGTGCCGCCCCAGCCATGACCGACCTGCTGGGCGGACAGGTGGCCACCATCGTGACCAGCGTGGCGTCCATCGAACCCATGGTCGCCAGCGGCAAGGCGCGCGTGCTCGGCACCTTCTCGCACGCGACCCTGCCCAGCATGGGCTCGGCCCCGACCATCGGCGAGGCGACGAAGCTGCCGGGCATGGAAGTGCCGGTCTGGGTGGGCGTGATGGCGCCGGCGAAGATGCCGGCTGCCAGCATCGACAAGCTGTCGGCCGCGCTGGTCGAGGTCTGCAACCTGCCGGAAACGAAGCAGCGCTTCGCCCAGCTGGGCGCGGTCAACACCTGCGGTGGCGCGGCGGCGCTGGGCAAGGTCGTGACGGAGGACAGCCAGCGCTGGGCCAAGGTCATCAAGCAGGGCGGAATCAAGGTTGACTGACCTGGCACTCCCCCAGGCTTCGCGCACTTCGTGTCGCTTCGCCTACCCCCTCGCCGGGGGCAACACCGGTGGCCCGGCAGAGCCGGTTCCACGGTGTTCCTGGACGGAAGCGCGATCTTGACTGCCGCGATACGACTCCGTCGCGTCGGCATCGCCGGCACCGGTGCCGTCGCGCTGGCCAGCGCCGCATGGCTGCGCCACGCGGGCCACGGCGTCACGCTCTGGTCGCCGGGCGGCCGGGGCGCCGAGGCCCTGCGCACGCAGCCGCTGGAAGCCGGCGGCGTGCTGCCGTGCACCGTGACGGTCGAGGTCGCCGACGACGCGGCCGCGCTCTGCGCCGCCTCCGACGTGCTGCTGCTCGCCCTGCCGGTCAACGGCCACCGGCGCGTGATGGATTCGCTGCTGCCCTTCCTGCGCGACGGACAGGCGGTGATCGTCAGTTCGATGGCGTCGCTGTCCTCGCTCTATCTGCACGAGGCCGCCCGCCGCACCGGCAGGCAGGTCACGGTCGCCAGCTTCGGCACGACCGTGCTGACCGCGCGGCGCGAATCCGCCACGCAGGTCAAGGTGATGACGCGACGCAAGGCGGTCGGCGTTTCCGCCCTGCCCGCTTCGAGCGCCCACGAGGCCGTGGCGCTGTGCACCGACCTCTTCGGCGAGGGTTTCTCGGTGCAGGGCAGCGCGCTCGCGAGCGCGCTCGCCAATGTCAATCCGCAGTCTCACGGCCCGCTGGCGGTGTTCAACTGGACGCGCATCGAGCGCGCGGAGAACTGGCCGCAGTACCACTGCATGACGCCCGGCGTGTCGCGCGCCATCGAGGCGCTCGACACGGAGCGCCGCGCCGTGGCGGCCGCGTTCGGCATCGAAGTCGGGCCGATCGAGGCGCACTTCGCGCGCTCCTTCGGTACCGCGTCGGAAAAGCTCGCCGACATCGCCGCCGAACTGCACGCCAAGCGCGGTGGCCCGCCCGGCCCCACGCAGGTCGACACCCGCTACGTGACCGAGGACATGCCCTACGGCCTGGTGTTCGTCGAGGCGCTCGGCGCCCTGGCCGGCGTGCCGACGCCCGCGACGCGCACCATCGTGGACGCGGCATCGCTGGTCAACGGCGTCGACTACCGCCAGCAGAACGACCTGCTCGGGCCGCTGGGGCTGGCCCGAGAAACCGTCGCGGGGTTGCTCGCTCGCCTATGACGCGGCAGTTTCGGGGAACACCGGCTCCCCGAGGTTGAGCATCAGGCGGTTGGCCCAGGCGAACAGGGCCACCGAATGGATCAGGTCCAGGATTTCCAGTTCGCCGAGCCCCACCGCCTTCAGCGCAAGGATGTCGTCCGGCGACACCTTGCCGGGCTCCGCGCCCAGGCGGATCGAGAACTCGACGATGGCCTTCTCGCGCGGCGTGGTGCCGGCGGTGGCGGGCTCCTCGAACACCTGCGAGATCACGTCGTCGCGCTTGGCCAGCTGCTCGAAACGCTGTGCATGCACCGAGGCGCAGTACACGCAGCCGTTCACGCGGGACTCGACCGTGGCGCCCAGCTCGCGCTCGGCGCGCGGCATGCCGCCCGGCGCGAACATGATCGCGTTGAACGCGATGGAGCGCTGCAGCAGGATCTCGGGCTGGTGCGCCAGCACCAGGAAGTACGGCGAGCTGCGCGCCTGCGGGCTCATCTCGTCGAGCGCCGCGAGCTGGGCCGGCGTGGCGGTGTCGACGTTCACCACGTCGAGCCATGGCTTCCACTTGAGCACGTCGGTGGTGAAGCCCTTGATGCGGATCGGGAACGTCATGCCGAGGCCTCCGCGCCCGCCAGCGCCTTGAGTCCCGCGACGACGCGGACCTGGTAGGACAGGAAGGCGATCAGCTGGCTCAGCGCCACGAGCGCGGGCGTCGACAGCCCCTGCGCGGCCAGCGCCTCGATGGCGGCGCGGTCGCCCTCGATCGGGCGCTCGATGAGCCTGCCCGCGAAGGACAGCATCGCGCGCAGCCGCGGGTCGGCGAGCGAGTCGATCTCGCCGCGCTCCACTGCGTCGGTCACGGCGGCATCGGCGTTTTCGCCGGCCAGCCGGTCGCGGTAGTGCGCAACGAGGGTGGTTGCATTCGAAACGCGGCACGCATGCAGGGCGACCAGCAGGTGTTCGGTGCGCGACAGCCCTTCGACCGCGTGCGAGAACATCGCGTCGTGGCTGCTCTGGGTGGCCGCCACGACCTTGTCGCGCTGCCGCCGCAGCGCCCAGGTCGGCTGGTCGGGCGAGAGGGGCACGGCGTCATCGACCACGTCGATGGCCGGCGGCGCCACGGAAAGATTCGTCATGCGAAGTCCTTGGAGAAGAAAGAAGGCCGCGGGTCAGGCGCGTTCGCCGGGCGGCAGCGCGGGGACCCATTCGTCGCCGAACAGTTCGGGCTCGGCATAGGCCTCGAGGTTGGCGTAGTGGTGATCGAAGTCTTCGCGGTAGAACAGGCTGGCGATGCCGCCCGCCAGGCGCCTCGCGCCTTCGCTGATGGCCGGGATGTCGCCCGACACCGTGCCGTGCGACAGCGCCGCCGGGTAGCAGAAGCAATGGATGCGCGCGAGCCCCGGGCATTCGCCCGGCACGCGCTCCTGGAACTCGAACACCGGCCCGAGGTCGGGCGAATCGGCCAGCTCCTGGTCTTCGTCGCCGGGCGCGGGCGTGAAGCGGTCCTTCCAGGTGCGGACGAAGGGGGCGATGGCGGCGAATTCCGGCCGGTGCGCCCAGTCGACCTTGAAGCCGGTCGAGACGATCAGGAAGTCGAACTCGAAGTCGCCCTTCGGCGTCGACACGCGCATCGCGTCGCCCGCCTGCGCGACCGACAGCACGGGGCATCCGAAGTTGAAGAAGGCATGCGGATGGCGCGACACCCGCAGCGTGCTGCCGTGCGGCGGCGGCACGTTCAGCACGTTGATGTAGTGACGCACGCGCCACTTGAGCGCGTCCGGCAGGTCGTAGTGCCCCTGCGTGAGGCCGGGCACGCCCGCGCCCTTGCCCTTGTTGACGCGCGGCAGGTCGGCACGGCGGATCAGCAACTCGACGCTGCGCGCACCGGCTTCCAGCGCGGTGGCCGCGCTGTCCATGGCCGAGGAGCCCGCGCCGATCACGCCCACGCGCAAGCCCTTGAGCAGGCCGTAGTCCATCTCGTCGGACGAATGCGCCCATTTCGCGCGCGGCAGCGCATCGACGAAGGCCGGCACCGCCGGCCCGCCGAGCCCGTCGCGTCCCGTGGCCAGCACCACGCGCCGTGCCAGCACGCTGCGCTCGCCCTGCGGCGTGCGCAGCTCGAGCCGCACGCCGCTGGCGTCGGGCAGCGGGTGGATGCCGGTCACGGCGGTGTCGTTGCGCACGTCCACGCCCATCACGCGGCGGTACCAGACCAGGTAGTCCATCCACTGCAGGCGCGGGATCTTGTCCATCGCCGTCCAGGCCTCGCGCCCGAACTGGGCTTCGAACCAGGCGCGGAAGGTCAGCGCGGGCAGGCCCATCGCGGGACCGGTGAGTTCCTTGGGCGAGCGCAGCGTCTCCATGCGCGCGGTGGTCGCCCACGGGCCCTCGCTGCCTGCGGGCGAGCGGTCGAACACCACCGGGCGTATGCCTTGCTGCATCAGCGCGACCGAGGCGGCGAGGCCGGCCTGGCCGCCGCCGACGATGGCCACGTCGAGCATGGCTTCGCCATTCATCTGCCGGGGCGGCATCCAGTTGCGGCCGGGCCAGCCGAGGTATTCGAGGTCCTGGGCGAGCCGCGCCTCGAGCGCGGCGAGGGGGGAAACGGAATCTGAGGTCATGTCAAAAAGCGGCAACGGCGCCCAGTGTAGAAAGCTTCGCGGATCGCCGACGCGCGGCCGGGGCGCATGCAGGCCGGAACCACTGGCCCGGATTTCGCATGCCACAATGATTTTCAGACCACAGGGGCCGGCATGGGCAACACGAGCAAGAGCGAATGGTGGCGCGGCGCGGTGATCTACCAGATCTACCCCCGCAGTTTCATGGACAGCAACGGCGACGGCATCGGCGACCTGCCGGGCATCACCTCCCGCCTCGAGCATGTGGCCCGCCTCGGCGTCGATGCCATCTGGGTCTCGCCCTTCTTCCGCTCGCCCATGAAGGACTTCGGCTACGACGTGTCCGACTACCGGGCGGTCGATCCGATCTTCGGCACGCTGGCCGACTTCGACGCCATGCTGGCGCGCATGCATGCGCTGGGGCTGAAGCTCATCATCGACCAGGTGCTCTCGCACACCTCCGACCAGCACGCCTGGTTCGCCGAGAGCCGCAGCTCGCGCGACAACCCGAAGGCCGACTGGTACGTGTGGGCCGACCCGAAGCCCGACGGCACGCCGCCGACCAACTGGCTGTCGGTGTTCGGCGGCTCGGCCTGGCAATGGGACGCGCGCCGCAGACAGTACTACCTGCACAGCTTCCTGGCCGAGCAGCCGGACCTCAACTTCCACTGCGCCGAGGTGCAGCAAGCCTTGCTGGGCGAGGTGCGCTTCTGGTGCGAACGCGGCGTGGACGGATTCCGCTTCGACGCCTGCAACCACCAGTTCCACGATGCGCTGCTGCGCGACAACCCGCCGGCATCGCTGGCCTCCATCGACGAAGTCAGCACGGTGCGCGCCGAGAACCCCTACGCGATGCAGCAGCACCTGTACGACAAGAGCCAGGTCGAGAACCTGGCCTTCCTCGAAAACCTGCGCCGCCTGCTCGACGGCTACGGCGCGGTGGCGCTGGGCGAGGTCGGCGACGAGAACGCACCGCCCGTCATGGCGCAGTACACCGAGCTCGGCAAGCGCCTGCACCTGGCCTACAGCTTCAGCCTGCTGACGGCCGACCACACGCCGAAGCACCTGCGCCACCAGGTCGAGGCGCTCGACGGCGCGCTCGCACCCACCGGCGGCTGGGGCTGCTGGGCGGTGTCGAATCACGACGTGCCGCGCGTGGCTTCGCGCTGGAGCGGCGGTGCGCCCGCCAACACGCGGCGCGACCGGCTCTGGCTCGCGTTGCTGCTCACGCTGCGCGGCAGCGCCAGCATCTACCAGGGCGAAGAGCTGGGCCTGCCCGAGGCCGACGTGCCCTTCGAGCTGCTGCAGGACCCGTACGGCCGCGCCTTCTGGCCGGAATTCAAAGGCCGCGACGGCTGCCGCACGCCGATTCCCTGGACCGCTGAGGCGCCGCACGGCGGCTTCACCACCGGCACGCCCTGGCTGCCCGTCGACGGCGCGCACCTGCCGCTGTCCATCGAGCGGCAGGCCGACGACCCCGGATCCATGCTCGCCTTCAGCCGCAGCCTGCTGCACTGGCGTCGCACGCAGCCGCTGCTGCGCAGCGGTGCCATCGCCTTCATCGACGCGCCCGAACCGTTGCTGCACTTCGAACGGCGCGACGGCGGCCGGTCGCTGCAGGCGATCTTCAACCTTGGCGGCGAGCCGGTGTCCGTGCCCTTGCCCGACGGCCTGGTGCCCCTTGTCGGACAGCCGCTCGCGTCCACCGCTGTCGTGCAGGGCGCGGGCGAAAGGCGCATGCTGGTGCTCGAGCCGTATGGCGTCTTCCTCGGCGCGCCCGCCGGCGAAAGACAAAGCTGACCACCATGCCCCTGAAACCGTTGCCCCGGTCCGACATCCATGCACTGATGCACGCCGAGCATGGCGACCCCTTCGCCGTGCTCGGACCGCACGAGACGCCCGAAGGCCTGGTGGTGCGCGCGCTGCTGCCCGGCGCACAGCGCGTGGCCGTGGTGCATTCGCGCACCGGCTGGCCGCTGGCCATCCTGGCGCGGCACGAGGGTTCCGACCTGTTCAGCGGCCTGGTGCCTGCGGCCGAGGCCCGCATGGGCTATTCGTTCCAGGTTGACTGGGACTCGCACACCTCGCGGCTCGAAGACCCTTACCGCTTTCCGTTCGTGCTCGGCGAGACCGACGTGTGGCTGCTGGCCGAGGGCACGCACCTGCGGCCGTGGGAGCGGCTGGGGGCGCACCTGCGCGAGTTCGACGGCGTCAAGGGCGTGGCCTTCGCTGTCTGGGCACCGAACGCGCGGCGGGTGTCGGTGGTCGGCAACTTCAACAACTGGGACGGCCGGCGCCATGCGATGCGGCTGCGCCGCGAATGCGGCGTGTGGGAGATCTTCGCGCCGCACGTGTCGGTGGGCGACAGCTACGAGTTCGAGATCCTGTCGTCGCAGGGCGAGGTGCTGCGCAAGGCCGATCCCTTCGCCTTCTCGTCGCAGCTGCGCCCCGACACCGCCTGCGTGGTGCAGCCCCTGCCCGCGCCCGTGGCGATGCCCGAAGGCCGCGCAGCGGCCAACGAGCGCCACGCGCCCATCAGCATCTACGAAGTCCACCTCGGCTCATGGCGCCGCAAGAACGGCCACGAATGGCTGGACTACCGCGAACTGGCCGACACGCTTGTGCCCTACGCGCGCGACATGGGCTTCACGCACATCGAGCTGCTGCCGGTCAGCGAGCATCCGTTCGACGGCTCCTGGGGCTACCAGCCGATCGGCCTGTACGCGCCGACCTCGCGCTTCGGCACGCCGGGCGACTTCCGGCATTTCGTGGAAGCCGCGCATGCGGCCGGCCTGGGCGTGATCCTCGACTGGGTTCCTGCGCACTTCCCGACCGACGCGCACGGCCTGGGCCGCTTCGACGGCACGGCGCTGTACGAGTACGCCGATCCGCGCGAAGGCTTCCACAATGACTGGCAGACGTTGATCTTCAACTTCGCGCGCACCGAGGTACGCAACTATCTGGTCGGTAATGCGCTGTACTGGCTCGAGCGCTACGGCGTCGACGGCCTGCGGGTCGACGCAGTGGCCTCGATGCTTTACCGCGACTACAGCCGCAAGGCCGGCGAGTGGGTGCCGAACGCGCTCGGCGGCCGCGAGAACCTCGAGGCGATCGACTTCCTGCGCCGCATGAACCAGGTGGTGGGCGTCGAGCGTCCGGGCACGGTGACCATCGCGGAGGAATCGACCAGCTTTCCCGGTGTGACGCGGCCGCCGGAAGACGGCGGGCTGGGCTTTCACTACAAGTGGAACATGGGCTGGATGAACGACACGCTCGCCTATGCGGGCACCGACCCGGTCTACCGCAAGCACCATCACCAGCAGATCACCTTCGGGCTGATGTACGCCCACACCGAGAACTTCGTGTTGCCGCTTTCGCACGACGAGGTGGTGCACGGCAAGGGATCGATGATCGGGCGCATGCCCGGCGACGAATGGCAGAAGTTCGCCGGGCTGCGTAACCTGTACGGCTACCTCTGGGGGTATCCGGGGAAGAAGCTGCTCTTCATGGGCGGCGAGTTCGCGCAGCACGCGGAGTGGAATGCGGACCGGGGACTGGACTGGCACCTGCTGGAGCACGCGTCGCACCAGGGCGTGCGGCGGCTGGTGCGAGACCTGAACAACGTGTACCGGCACTTTCCTGCGCTGCATGAGCTGGACAACGACGGGGCCGGGTTCGAGTGGATCGTGCATGACGATGCGGACCAGTCGGTGTTTGCCTTTGTGCGCAAGGCGCGGGATGGGGCGTTTGTCGTGGTGGTGTGCAACTTCACGCCCTTGCCTCGACATTCGTATCGGCTCGGCGTGCCTTGTGCGGGGGCCTACCGCGAGATCATCAATACCGATGGTTCGGTGTATGGGGGAAGTGGCGTGGGGAACGGCATCGTGGAAAGTGCGCCGACCGCCTGGCATGGGAAGACGGACTCGATTGTTGTCAGCGTGCCGCCACTGGCTACCGTGATGTGGGTGGTTGTTTGACAGGCCTGGAATCGTTTTGCTTTCCGAGGCCGGGTCTCGCCCCGGCGGGCGACTTACTTTCTTTTGCTTCGCCAAAAGAAAGTAAGCAAAGAAAAGGCGACCCTGCTGTCTGCGTCCCTACGCTTCGCTTCGGGCAACCTGCGGTGCTCGACGCAAGAGGGGGCCCGCAGAACTCGCTTCGCTCAAACAGCTGCGGCCCTGATCCCTCCTACGTCTGCGCTCCTCGGCGCGGCCAGAAGGGAGCTGGAAACCAAACGGGCCATCGTTGCGCTCGGCCTTTTCCACAGCCCGAACTGGCCTTCGCTTCGCTCGACCGGGGATACAGTTTCAGAACCCGTCTCGACGGCACCAACCGCACCCAAAGACCCAACACGACAGCCACCCCCTTCCAAGCACGGCAGGCGCAAAGCGCCTTCCGTGCCTTGGTGGCCGAGCGAAGCGAAGGCCCGAACGTCTTCCCTCCCCTCTGGCTGCGCCGAGGAGCGCAGCGTTTCGCGGATCAGGGCTCGCAGCTGTTTGAGCGAAGCGAGTTCTGCGAGACCCCGCGAAACGCGAGCACCGCAGGTTGCCCCGTAGCGCAGCGAAGGGGTCGCAGACAGTGGGGTCGCCTTTTCTTTGGCTACTTTCTTTTGGCGAAGCAAAAGAAAGTAGCTCGCCCGCCGGGGCGAGACCCGGCCTCGGAAAACAAACCAATCCAAGTGCAAAAAGAATGCTGAGCCCAGGCACTCCATTCCCCCTGGGCGCAACGTTGTCCCCCCACGGCGTCAACTTCGCCATCACAGCCCCCACCGCAGAGTCCATAGAACTCTGTCTCTTCGACAGCACCGGCCAGAACGAACAGCAACGCCTCCGCCTGCCAGCGTGCACAGACGGCGTCTGGCACGGCCTGCTCCCCGCAGGCCGCGAAGGCCTGGTCTACGCCTACCGCGTCCACGGCCCGTGGGCGCCACATGAAGGCCAACGCTTCAACCCCGCCAAGCTGCTGCTCGATCCGTATGCGAAAGAGATCGTCGGCCGCTACGACGGCAGCGACCTGTTCCTCGGCCACGACCCGGCGAATCCCGATCGACGCGACAGCCGCGACAACGGCCCCGTCGCGCTCAAGGCGCGTGTGACGGCGAGGGCAAGCGCCGCAACGCCGGCAGGCCATGCGCGCATTGCGCCAGGAGAGCGCGTCCTCTACGAACTGCACGTCCGCGGCCAGACCCGCCTGCACCCCGGCGTGCCCGCCGCCTTGCGCGGCACCTACGCCGGCCTCGCCGAACCCGCCGTCCTCGACCACCTCCAGCGCCTCGGCGTGACGACGCTGAGCCTCATGCCCGTGCAGCACCGCGCCGACGAGCAGCGCCTGCAGCACATGGGCCTGAGCAACTACTGGGGCTACACCACCATCGGCTGGTTCGCCCCCGAGTCACGCTACTGGAGCGGCCGCCCCGGCACCACTCCCGCGAGCGAATTCCGGGCGATGGCCGATGCCGTCCACGCGCGCGGGATGGAGCTCGTGATCGACGTGGTCTACAACCACAGCGCCGAGACCGACGAGTTCGGCCCCACCCTGTCGATGCGCGGCATCGACAACGCGCTGTACTACCACCTGCGCCCCGACGACCGCGCCCTCTACGAGAACTGGACCGGTACCGGCAACTGCCTGAACCTCGGCGAGCCGCGCGTGCTCCAGCTCGTGATGGACAGCCTGCGCTTCTGGGCCTGCGAAATGGGCGTCGACGGCTTCCGCTTCGACCTGGCACCGATCCTGGCGCGCGATGCCCGACGCGGCTTCGACCCGCGCGCGCCCTTCCTCGCCGCCATCGCGCAGGACCCGGTTCTCTCGCGGACCCTGCTCATCGCCGAGCCCTGGGACATCGGCCCCGGCGGCTACCGCCTGGGCGAGTTCCCGCCGGGCTGGCTCGAATGGAACGACCGCTACCGCGACACGCAGCGCGGCTTCTGGCTGCGGCAGGACCGCGACGACCGGGCCGGCCTCGGCGAGTTCGCGCACCGCTTCACCGCATCGAGTACGCAATTCGCCCACAGCGGTCGCGCGCCGACCGCCAGCGTCAACTTCATCACCGCGCACGACGGCTTCACGCTGCGCGACCTCGTGAGCTACGACGAGCGCCACAACGAGGCCAATGGCGAGGACAACCGCGACGGCCACGGCCACAACATGAGCAACAACTGCGGCGTCGAAGGCCCGAGCGACGACCCCGCCGTGCGCGCCCTGCGCAGCCGCCTGCAGCGCGCGCTGCTCGCCACGCTCATGCTCTCGCAGGGCACGCCGATGCTGCTGGCCGGCGACGAGCTGGGCCACAGCCAGCAGGGCAACAACAACGCCTACTGCCAGGACAACGAGACCACCTGGCTCGCATGGGTCGGCGCGTCCGCGCCCGACAGCGAGGCCGCGCGCCTGAGCGCCTTCGTGGCGCGCCTCGCAGCGCTGCGGCGCGAGGCACCTGCACTGCGCAGCAACCGCTGGTGGCCCGCCGATCCGGCCGAGGGCGCGCCCGGCATCCGCTGGCTCCGCCCCGACGGCGCGCCGATGACCCCGGACGACTGGCGCACGGGCACGGCCCTTGCAGTCCTCTTCACCCATGCGGCAACGACGGCGAACGACACCGGGCAGGACGACGGGCGCAACGGCGGCGGCTGGCTGGTCATGGTGAACGCGGGCGCGCAGGATGTCGCCTTCACACTGCCTCCGGGCGCATGGCGCAGCTGCCTGGCCACCGCCCCCGAGCTCGATCCGGCGGGCGGGGCCCACCCTCTTGCCGACGACCCGGCGCACGTGCCTTTCTCGAGCCTCAGGATTGCAAGAACGTAGAAGCCATGGACACACCGCGGTGCTAGTCTCGATGCAGAAACTTTGAAGACCGACTCCAACGAACGAACGGAGACACAAGATGGACAAATTCACACCCCAGGCGCAAGCCCAGCCTCCGCACGAGCTGCAGGCCCATCAACTGGTGCGCCGCACCATCGCCCTGGTGCTGGCCGGCGGGCGCGGCTCGCGCCTGAAGCAACTGACCGACCGGCGCGCCAAGCCGGCCGTGTACTTCGGCGGCAAGTTCCGCATCATCGATTTCGCGCTGTCGAACTGCCTGAATTCAGGCATCCGGCGCATGGCGGTGGTCACGCAATACAAGTCGCACTCGCTCATGCGCCACCTGCAGCGCGGCTGGAGCTTCCTGCGCGCCGAGCTCAACGAGATGGTCGACGTGCTGCCCGCGCAACAGCGCGTGGGCGACGAGCACTGGTACCGCGGCACCGCCGATGCGGTGTTCCAGAACCTGGACATCATCCAGACCCGCTCCACCAAGCACGACTACGTGGTGGTGCTGGCCGGCGACCACATCTACAAGATGGACTACTCGCTCATGGTGAAGGACCACGCCGAGCGCGGCCTGGGCTGCACCGTCGGCTGCATCGAGGTGCCGCGCATGGAGGCCACGGCCTTCGGCGTGATGGCGGTGGACGAGGACCGCCGGATCACCGACTTCCTCGAGAAGCCGGCCGATCCGCCCGCCATGCCCGGCCATCCCGACACGGCGCTGGCGAGCATGGGCATCTACGTGTTCGACTCCGAGTACCTCTACCGGCTGCTGGAGGAAGACAGCGTCAACCCCGACTCGAGCCACGACTTCGGCAAGGACATCATCCCGCGCGCCGTGGCGCAGGGCCGAGCGCTGGCGCACCCGTTCGGCATGTCGTGCGTCACGCGGGCCTCGCGCGGACCGGACGCCAAGACCTACTGGCGCGACGTGGGCACGATCGATGCATTCTGGGCCGCCAACCTCGACCTGGCCGCCATCACCCCGGAGCTCGACATCTATGACACCGACTGGCCCATCTGGACCTACCAGCGGCAGCTGCCGCCGGCCAAGTTCGTGCTCGACCGCAACGGCCAGCACGGCATGACCGTCAACACCATCGTCTCGGGCGGCTGCATCGTGTCGGGCTCCAAGGTCAGCAGCTCGGTGCTGTTTTCCGGCGTGCGCATCCATTCCTTCTGCGAGATCAACGAGGCGGTGCTGCTGCCCGACGTGGAAGTCGGCCGCGGCTGCCGGCTCAGCAAGGTGGTGATCGACCGCGCCTGCGTGATCCCCGACGACATGGTGATCGGCGAGGACGCGGCGGCGGACGCCGCACGCTTCGAGCGCACCGAGAACGGCGTGGTGCTGGTCACGCGCGAGATGCTCCGCCGGCTCGAAACCGCCTGAGCCCACGTCCGACGCTTCCACGATGCGAATCCTCCAGGTCAGCGCCGAACTCTTTCCCCTCCTCAAGACCGGCGGCCTGGCGGACGTCGCCGGCGCATTGCCGATCGCGCTCAGGACCGAAGGACAGGACGCGCGCGTGCTGCTGCCGGGCTTTCCGGCCATCGTGTCGGGCGTTCGCGACCTCGCGCCCGTGGCGGAGTTCGACGCGCCCTGGGGCGAACGCTTCGGCCTGCGTTTCGGACACGTCGCCATCGACGGCGCGCCGGCCATTCCGGCCTACGTGATCGACGCGCCCGCGCTCTACGACCGGCCCGGCAACCCGTACGAGGATGCGTCGCGCCAGCCTTACGGAGACAACCACCGGCGCTTCGCGCTGCTCGGCTGGGCTGCGGCACGACTCGCGCAGGGACTCGATCCGCTGTGGCGGCCCGAGGTGGTGCACGCGCACGACTGGCACGCGGCGCTCGCGCCGGCTTACCTGCACTTCGCGCGCGAGGCGGGCCTGCTTGCAGGCGCCCGCGTGGGCACCGTGTTCACCGTGCACAACCTGGCCTACCAGGGCCTGTTCGCGCCGTGGAACTTCACCGAGCTGGGCCTGCCCGGACCGGCGTTCCAGATGAACGGCATCGAGTACCACGGCCAGGTCTCGTTCATGAAGGGCGGCCTGAACTATGCCGACCGGCTCACCACCGTGAGCCCGACCTACGCGCAGGAGATCCAGACGCCCGAACAGGGCTGCGGGCTCGACGGCCTGCTGCGCCAGCGCAGCGGCGTGCTCAGCGGCATCCTCAACGCGGTGGACGACAAGGTCTGGGACCCGTCGCACGATGCGGCCCTGGTGCAGGGCTTCCACACGCCCGAAGGTCGGCACATGGCCGGCAAGGCGCGCTGCAAGTCGGTGCTGCAGCATCAGCTCGGGCTGGCCGAGCGGCCCGATGCGCCGCTGTTCATCCTCGTGAGCCGGCTCACCGAGCAGAAGGGGCTGCACCTGGTGCTGGGCGGGCTCGATGCGCTGCTGGCCCAGGGCGGCCAGCTGGCGCTGCTCGGGGCCGGCGAGGCATGGCTCGAAGACGCCTTCCGGCAGCGCGCGGCGGCCGCGCCCCAATCGGTCAGCGTCACCATCGGCTACGACGAGACGCTGGCGCACCGGCTCTTCGGCGCGGGCGACGTCACGCTGGTGCCCTCTCTCTTCGAGCCCTGCGGCCTCACGCAGATGTACGGCCTCAAGTACGGCAGCCTGCCGCTGGTGCGCCGCGTCGGCGGCCTCGCCGACACGGTGGTCGACAGCTCGCTCGAGGACATGGCCAGCGGCGAGGCCACCGGTTTCGTGTTCGACCGCTTCGACGTGGCAGACTACGAGCGCGCGGTGCGCCGCGCCTTCGCCCTCTACCAGCGTGCGCCCGACTGGCGCCGCGTTCGCGGCCATGCCATGCGCCGCAGTGCCGACTGGGCCGCCGCGGCAGCCCGGTATATCGCCGTTTACCAGCAGGCCATCGACACCGCCCCGTAAGCGGCGGCCTGAACGCCACGGCGCCCCCTCAACCTCCACGGACCCACACCCATGACGATCAAGGACTTCGCCTACGACCATCCCGACCGCGACGTCGCGGCCTTCAAGCGCGCGGTGGCCAACAAGCTGATCTACGCGGTCGGCAAGGACCCGGTCGCCGCCAGCCAGGACGACTGGCTCAACGCCACGTCGCAGGCGGTGCGCGACCAGCTCGTCGAGCGCTGGATGATGACCACGCGCGCCAACTACGCGCAGGACCTCAAGCGCGTGTACTACCTCTCGATGGAATTCCTCATCGGGCGCACCTTCACCAACGCGCTGCTCGCGGTCGACCTGTACGACACGGTGCGCGAGGCGCTGGCCGACTTCGGCGTCGACATGGAAGCGCTGGCCGAGCGCGAGCCCGATGCGGCCCTGGGCAACGGCGGCCTCGGCCGGCTGGCAGCCTGCTTCCTCGACTCGATGGCCACGCTCGGCGTGCCGGGCATGGGCTACGGCATCCGCTACGAGTACGGCATGTTCCGCCAACGCATCGTCGACGGCCAGCAGGTCGAGACGCCTGACTACTGGCTCACGCGCGGCAACCCCTGGGAATTCCAGCGGCCGGAGGTGAACTACCGCGTGCGCTTCGGCGGGCACGTGCAGAAGCGCGAGAGCGCCAACGCGCCCTACGGCGCGGCCGACTGGGTCGACACGCACGACGTGCGCGCCGTGGCCTACGACACCATCATCCCGGGCTACGGCACGCAGGCCACCAACACGCTGCGGCTGTGGTCGGCGCGCGCCACCGAGGAGATCGACCTGTCGGCCTTCAACCGCGGCAACTACATGGGCGCGGTCGAGAGCAAGAACCAGTCGGAGAACGTGTCGCGCGTGCTCTATCCCGACGACTCCACGCCGTCGGGGCGCGAACTGCGCCTGCACCAGGAATACTTCTTCTGCAGCGCCAGCGTGCAGGACCTGCTGCGCCGCTACCTACGCAACCACAAGACCTTCGAGCACCTGTCGGAGAAGGTCAGCATCCATCTCAACGACACGCACCCCGTGCTGGCGGTGCCCGAGCTGATGCGGCTGCTGCTCGACGAGCACGGCCTGTCGTGGGACGAAGCCTGGGCGCACACGCAGAAGGTGTTCAGCTACACCAACCACACGCTGATGCACGAGGCGCTGGAGACCTGGCCGGTCGAGATGCTCGGGCGCATCCTGCCGCGCCACCTGCAGATCATCTACGACATCAACGCGAAATTCCTGGCCACCGTGGCGCAGAAGGCCGGCAACGACGTCGAGCTGATGCGCCGCCTGTCGCTGGTCGACGAGGCCGGCGAGCGCCGCGTGCGCATGGCCTACGTGGCGGTGCTGGCGAGCCACTCGGTCAACGGCGTGTCGGGGCTGCACTCGGAGCTGATGAAGCAGTCGATCTTTGCCGACTTCGCCAGGATCTTTCCCGAACGCTTCAACAACAAGACCAACGGCGTCACGCCGCGCCGCTGGCTGGCGCAGGCTAACCCGCCGCTGGCGTCGCTGCTCGACCAGCGCATCGGCAAGGGCTGGCGGCGCGACCTGTCGCAGCTCGAGGCGCTCAGGCCGATGGCCGAGCAACCGGCCTTTGTGCGCGCGTTCCGGCACGCCAAGCGCGAGAACAAGCTGCGGCTGGCGAACTGGGTCGAGCAGCACCTGAAGATCGACATCGACACCGACGCGATGTTCGACGTGCAGGTCAAGCGCATCCACGAATACAAGCGGCAGCTGCTCAACGTGCTGCACGTGGTGGCGCGCTACCACCGCATCCTCGATGCGCATGCGGCGGGCGGCACGCCCGACATGGTGCCGCGCGTGGTGGTGTTCGCGGGCAAGGCCGCCTCGGCTTACGTGATGGCCAAGCTGGTGATCCGGCTCATCAACGACGTGGCGAGCACCATCAACGCCGACGAGCGCGTGGGCAAGCTGCTGAAGGTGGTGTTCCTGCCGAACTACAGCGTGAGCCTGGCCGAGATCATCATGCCGGCCGCCGACCTTTCGGAGCAGATCTCCACCGCCGGCACGGAAGCCTCGGGCACCGGCAACATGAAGTTCGCGCTCAACGGCGCGCTGACCATCGGCACGCTGGACGGCGCCAACGTCGAGATGCGCGAGAACGTGGGCGCGGAGAACATCTTCATCTTCGGCAACACCACGCCCGAGGTGGCCGACATCCGCGCCCGCGGCTACCAGCCGCGCGACATCTACGAGGGCAACGCCGAACTCAAGCGCGTGCTCGACGCGATCCGCGACGGCGTGTTCTCTCCGGGAGAGCCGGCGCGCTACCAGGGCATCTACGACGCGCTGGTGAACTGGGGCGACCACTACCTGCTGCTCGCCGACTACGCGAGCTATGTCGCCAGGCAGGCCGACGTCGATGCGCTGTACCGCGACCCGGATGCATGGATGAAGATGGCGATCCTCAACGTGGCGGGCATGGGCGCGTTCTCGTCGGACCGCACGATCGCGCAGTACGCGCACGAGATCTGGAACACGAAGCCGGTAGTACTTGGCTAACCCCCAGGCTTGCCCACTTCGTGTGGCCGCCCACCCCCTTGCAGGGGGCGACACCTGCGGCCCGGCAAAGCCGGTTCCGCGGTGTCTGACCCGTCCTGCCATAGGTTGACACCTATGAAGGACACACAGCCGGCTTGATCCAGCCGGCAACGGACGCCCGATGAACCTCATCGGGCGTTTTCAATTTTAGGGACAGGTGCGGTCTCTCTTGGTTGTAGATCTGCACGGCCTGCTGGACCATCCGGCTGGCCTGGGTCAGATCGGCAGGCCGGTGCAGCAGGAACTCCATCTTCAAGATCCCGTTGACGCGCTCGGCCAGCGCGTTCTGATAGCAGTCGTAGCCGTCCGTCATCGAGCAGGCGATGCCGTGGCGGCGGTGGATTTCCTGATAGTCGTTCGAGCAGTACTGGATGCCCCTGTCCGAGTGATGCACCAGCATTTGCCCAGTCTTGCGGCCCTTGAGCGCCACCTTCAGCGCCCGGCTGACCTGCTCGGTGTGCAGGCTGTCGTGCACGTGATGGCCCACGATCTTGCGCGACCACGCATCCGTCACCAGGCTGAGATAGACGAATCCTTGATCGGTCGGCAGGTAGGTGATGTCAGCCACCCAGACCTGCTCGCTGCCGGTGGGGCGCACCTGATCCGGCCCCTGCTTGAGCAGGTTGGGATGACGGCGCAACCGGTGATGGCTGTCGGTGGTCTTGTGATACGCCCGCCTGGGCTGAACCAGCATGTGGGCCTCGCGCAGCACGTCCAGCAACGCATCGCGCCCCAGGCTCGCGTTGGCCTGGTGCAGCGGCTGCTTGAGAAGATGGTGCAGCTTGCGCGCGCCCAGCCGCGGCTGGCGCAGGCGCACGGAACGCACAAGCTCGATCACTGTGTCAGAACGGGCACGGCATTGCTGCTGGTGCTGCAGTTGTTGGTAGTAAGCCTGGCGGCTGACGCCCCAATGGCGGCAAGCCCTCAACACGCTCAGCCCCGGGACGAGCTTTTGCGAGAGGACTTGCCCGAAGGCTTTTTTACGACACGCACCCCATAGTCCTTCTTCAGGACATCGAGCACGGCCTCGAACAACTGAGCCTTCTCATTGGCCTCGCGAAGCTGGACTTCGAGAGCCTTGATCCTCTGCTCAGGAGTCAGCGGCGCAGCGGATGGCGATGCGGAATTCTTGATCGGTACTGGCATGGGAAGCCGACATGATGCCGAACCCCAGCTCTGGCGGCCATGCTTGCGCAGCCACACCAACACCGTCGAGCGACCCTGGATGCCGTAGCGCTCCTGGGCCTGCTTGTACGTGAGCTCGCCTTTTTCTACCTGATCGACCACCGACAGCTTAAAAGCCAGCGTGTAGTCGCTCTGCGTGCGTTTGATGCCTGATTCCATTGACTTGCCTTTTCTGAGAGGAAAAGGTGTCAACCCAGGTCAGGACGGGTCAGTCCACGAAAAAAGAGTCAGATCAGCGAGGTGGCTTCTGCGGCGCAGCCTCCGCCTCGGTCACGAACCCGATGCGGCTGAGCCCTGCCTTGTTCGCGATGCCCATCAGCGCCACCACCTTGCCGTAGGGCACGGTCTGGTCGGCGCGCAGCTGCACCTCGGTGTCCTTGCTGTCGGCGGCGGCCTTTTCGAGTTGCTGCGCCAGTTCCTCGTCGGTCACGGCCTTGTCGTTCAGGAAGACCTTGCCCGACGCATCGACCGACAGGCTGACGAACTTGGGCGTCTCGTTAGGCTGGCCCGCGTCGGTCTGAGGCAGGTCGAGCTTGATCGAACTGGCCATCAGCGGCGCGGTGATGATGAAGATCACCAGCAGCACCAGCATGACGTCGACCAGCGGCGTCACGTTGATGTCGGACAGCGGCCGCTGCGCGCCGGCGCCCATGGCGCGCCCGCCGCCTCCGGTGCTGCTGCCCAGTGAAGTGCGTCCGAAGGCCATGTGGCTTGTGCCTTACTCAGACCGGCATCGGCCGCGCGGGCGGCGGCTCAGCCGGCGCCGGCGGCGCGCCGAAGCTGCCCAGCAGGTCGTGCGCGAAGCCTTCGAGCTCGGCCTCGATGCGGCCGATGACGCGGCCGAAGACGTTGTAGGCGAGCACGGCCGGAATGGCCACTGCGAGGCCGAAGGCCGTCATGACCAGCGCCTCGCCCACCGGGCCGGCCACCTTGTCGATGGTGAAGCCGCCGGTCTGCCCGGCAATGCCCGACAGCGCGCCGTAGATGCCCCACACCGTGCCCAGCAATCCGACGAAGGGCGCCGTGGCGCCGACCGTGGCCAGCAGGATCTGGCCGGCCTGCAGGCGGCGCAGGGCGCCATGCAGTGCGTCGCGCAGTACACGGGTCAGGCGCTGGTTGCGATCGACAACGGCACCCAGCGTGCCTTCGGGCGCGCCCGTGGCGACATGCCGGATGGCCGAGACCGCGGGCGACACGAGCGTCGCCCTGTCGAAGGTCTTGAGTTTCTGCTCGGCGTCGGCCAGCGTGGACGACTGCCAGAACGCAGCGATGCTGCGCAGCACGTCACGGGTGCCGCCGCGCAACAGCCAGGCCTTCCAGAAGATGATGACCCAACTCGCGATCGACATCGCCAGCAGCAGCGCCGCCACCGAACGGCTGACGCCGTCGCCATGGGTCAGCAGTTCGAGCACGCTCATCGGCGGTGGTCCTTCGGTTCAGCGCAGGCCGGGCACGTCTTCAGCGAAGACCCAGCACGTCGTACATGTCGAACAGGCCGGCGCGCTGGGCGGCCAGGAATCGCACCGCGCGCAGGCTGCCCTGCGCGTAGGTGGTGCGGCTCGACGACTTGTGGGTGATCTCGATGCGCTCGCCCGTGCCGGCGAACAGCACGGTGTGGTCGCCCACGATGTCGCCGCCACGGATGGCCGAGAACCCGATGGTGGAGGGGTCGCGCTCGCCGGTGATGCCTTCGCGGGCGTACACGGCGCATTCCTTCAGGTCGCGGCCCAGCGCGTCGGCGATGACTTCGCCCATCTTGAGCGCGGTGCCCGAGGGCGCGTCGACCTTGTGGCGGTGGTGCGCCTCGATGATCTCGATGTCGTAGCCGGTGGACATGGCCTTGGCCGCCATCTCGAGCAGCTTGAGCGTGACGTTGACGCCCACGCTCATGTTGGGCGCCATCATGATGGCGATGTCCTTGGCGATCTCGGCGATCTCGGCCTTCTGCGCGTCGCTGAAGCCCGTGGTGCCGATGACCGCCTGCACGCCGAGTTCGCGGCACACCGCGAGGTGGGCGAGCGTGCCTTCGGGGCGGGTGAAGTCGATGAGCACCTGCGCGTTCTTCAGGCCAGTGCGCAGGTCGGACACGATCGGCACGCCGCTGTCGAAGCCGAGGAAGGCGCCCGCATCGGTGCCGAGCGCGGGACTGCCGGCGATGTCGAGGGCACCGGCGAGGTGGCAGTCCGGCGCGTTGCGCACGGCCTCGATCAGCATGTGGCCCATGCGGCCGGAAGCGCCTGCAATGGCGACGCGGCGCGGCGCGGAGGTCGAACTGGAACTGGCGGAGGTGGATTCAGTCACGCGGATTCAATCATGTAGGTACACGGGAACACGGGACGGAGCACCGCCTGACTCGGCGGGCCCCGCCCGCTACGGCTGTCTTGTGGCTGCCGATGCGCTCAGCGCGCCGCTTCGAGCGGGGGGTAGGCGGCCGGCAGCGGCGGGAGGGAAGCCTGTGCGTCGGCGGAGTCGGCCTTCTTCTCGTCCTTGGCAGGCGCGAATTTCTTGAGCTCGTCTTCCGTGGCCTCGAGCGGCGGCACCTTGCCTGATTTCTTGCGGGTGTCGAGCGTGGCGACGAAGTCTTCTTCGCTGGGCATCTCGTCGCCTTCGAAGCGGTCCATGAGCTCGCCGTTGAAGAACACGGTCAGGTGGCGTTCCTGCGGGTCGACGCCCTGGCGGCGGATGGTGAACACGTAGTCCCAGCGGTTGGCGTGGAAGACGTCGGTCAGCAGCGAGGTGCCGAGGATTTCACGTACCTGCTGGCGCGACATGCCGGGCTTGAGCGCCGCGACCTGTTCCTTCGACACGAAATTGCCCTGCACCACTTCGACTTTGTAAGGAGTCACGGCCGACAGCGCGCCACGCGTGCGTTCGCTGAAACCGCTGCAGGCACCGAGGCAAAGCGTGGCGGCCACGGCGGCGACCAGCAGCCAGGGACGGCGTTGGAGAATGGCAGGCATGGGAGGAAAAGGGGGTAGCGATATGATCGGCCATTGTAGCGGCAGCCCTTTTCAGGGCCTTTGCCGCAGCCCAGGGCGCAGGAATCAACATGGCCAACATCGACGAACTCAAGAATACCGGCCTCAAGGCCACATTGCCACGCCTGAAGATCCTCGAGATCTTCCAGACCGGCAGCCAGCGGCACATGACGGCGGAAGATGTCTTCCGCGTGCTGCTCAACGAACACTCCGACATCGGCCTGGCCACCGTCTACCGCGTGCTGACCCAGTTCGAGCAGGCCGGCATCCTCGAACGCAGCCATTTCGAGAGCGGCAAGGCGGTCTACGAGCTGAACGAAGGCACGCACCACGACCACCTGATCTGCACCTCGTGCGGCAAGGTCGAGGAGTTCTACGACGCCGAGATCGAGCGCCGCCAGCAGCTGGTGGCCAAGGACAAGGGATGGATCCTGCAGGACCACGCCATGTCGCTGTACGGTCTTTGTGGAGACTGCGTCAAGAAGCGTTGATCGCGCAGCCTTTCGCTTCGCTTCACTGCGCGTGACCCGGACGGGAGCGCAGCTCCTCCGTGTGACCGCCCGCCGGCAGCCGCCCTTCACGCGGCCTGCTCAGTCCCCGTCTCGGGAGTTTTCCATTGCCTTGTGGTGGCGCGCCACGAAGTCGGCATAGGTATCGATGCCGCGCAGCTGCAGGATCGAGTTGCGCACCGCCGCCTCCACCAGCACGGCGATGTTGCGCCCCGCCACCACCTGGATGATGACCTTGCGCACCGGGATGCCCAGCACGTCCTGCGTGAGCGGCGCCGAGGGCATGCGCTCGTAGTCGCGCTCGAAGCTGTCGCGCCGCACCAGGTGCACGATGAGCTTCAGGCGCATCTTCCGCCGCACCGCCGTCTCGCCGAAGATCGCGCGGATGTCCAGCAGGCCGATGCCGCGCACTTCCAGCAGGTTCAACAGCAGGTCGGGGCAGCGGCCCTCGATCGTGTTCTGGTTGATGCGGTAGAGGTCGACCGCGTCGTCGGCCACGAGGCCATTGCCGCGCGAGATCAGCTCCAGGCCGAGTTCGCTCTTTCCGAGCCCCGACTCGCCCGTGATCATCACGCCCATGCCCAGGATGTCCATGAACACGCCGTGCATCGAGGTGCGCTCGGCGAAGTGCTTGGACAGGTAGGCGCGCAACAGGTCGATCACGAAGGCCGACGATTCCCGCGTGGCGAAGAGCGGCAGCTGCGCGCGTTCGCAGATCGACAGCAACTCGTCGGGCGCGGCCTGGCCGTCGGCCAGCACCAGCATCGGCGGCTCGAGCGTGACGATGCGGGCGATGCGCCGGGCGCAGTCTTCCTGGCTTCCACGCGTCAGGTAAGCCACCTCGCGGGCGCCCAGGATCTGCACGCGGTACGGATGGATGTAGTTGAGATAGCCGACGAGGTCGGCAGCGGACTGCGCGCGGCTGATGACCTCGGGATCGAACTGGCGTTCGGACGCGCCGAGCCCTGCGAGCCATTCCCAGCGGAGCGATCCGCGGAACTCCTCGAACATGGCATCGGCGCTGATGACGGTCGGCTTCATGCGTTCAATGGATGGCGCTCAGCGCAGGGTTTTTGCGTTGCGCAGAATACCGTGGAACCGGCTTTGCCGGGCCACCGGTATTGCCCCCCGGCAGGCGGTTGGCGAAGCGACACGAAATGCGCGCAGCCTGGGGGCGAGCCACAGGTTAGGCGATCTGCGTCGACTGCCAGCCGGCGATCAGGCCGTGCAGGGCGGCCGCGTCGGTGCTGGACTTGATCTGTTCGCGCAGGCTGGCGTCGCTCAGCAGCTCGGCGATTTCAGAGAGGATTTCGAGGTGCTTCTGCGTGGCCGCTTCGGGCACCAGTAGGAAGATCAGCAACGCAACGGGTTGCTCGTCGGGTGCATCGAAGCCGATGGGATTGGCCAGCTGGAACACGGCGGCCATCGGTGCCTTCAGGCCCTTGATGCGGCCATGCGGAATGGCGACACCGTGGCCCAGACCGGTGGAGCCGAGGCGCTCGCGCGCGAACAGGCTGTCGGTGATGAGGGCACGGCCCAGGCCGTGAAGGCTCTCGAACAGCAAGCCGGCTTCTTCGAAAGCACGTTTCTTGCTGGTGGCGTCAACGCTCACGAGCACTTGAGCGGGCGGCAGGATGGACGCGAGGCGATTCATGGTGGGTGCAGAGCGGGGGCGATTATGCACCCGCTTGGTAAAAACCCCCAGTCCCTCTATCTACTTTCTGTCTACATGTTGCCCGAAGGCCTCGCCGGCCCTCTGTAAGTGCGACAAATTGGCCAAAGCCCTACCTTCGCACTCGGACAAAGCAAAAGGCCGCCCGAAGGCGGCCTGGCAGGAGCCGGGGCTCTTGTTTACATCAGGCGCTTGGGCGCCGCGTGATGGTGGTCCTGCAGGCGATCCTTGTGGCGCACCACCTGGCGGTCGAGCTTGTCGACCAGTTCATCGACTGCAGCGTAGAGATCAGCGTGGCTCGACTCCGCGAACATGTCATTGCCCTTGACGTGGATGTTGCACTCCGCCCTTTGGCGGCGTTCCTTTTCCTTCTGCTTTTCCACCGTGAGGATCACCTTGACGTCGACCACCTGGTCGAAGTGGCGGGTGATCCGGTCCAGCTTGCTCGTGACGTAGGTGCGCAAGGCAGGTGTGACGTCGAGGTGATGACCGCTGATCGTCAAATTCATGAATGACCTCCTGGAATTGACGGTTGGGGAAATGACCCCGCTCCGGAATGAAGCGTGGCCGGGGAACTCTGTGTACGTAGGGGGTGGGAAGGGGAAACGGAAGGGATTCTGTTGAATCGGGAGACGGTCGATTCACTATGCCCAAGCTGTCACGGTATTGCAATACCAGGGTTGCCCGGGCGGCCTGCACTTTCCGCACCGCTCTTTAAGCGCTCGCGAATCCATAGCACGACAGGCACACCAGTCCTGCGCAGCGGCCGCATGCACGCATGTGTTTCAGCACGAAAGACGCGGTGACCCTGTCGGCCGAAGGGCCGAAGGGGCTGAAGTCGCGATGGGCGGATGGACGAGGCCAGCCGAGGGCTCAACGCCAGGCCGCGCGCATCCGGTTGCGCAGGTCGATCACCGCGCTCGGCGGCGGCACTGCGGGCGGGCGCTCCGGTGGCGGCGGCCATGTCTGCTGCTCGAAGCCTGCAAGGTCTCCGTCCGCGATGAAACGCGTGCGGTTGGCGTACAGGTGCCGGTCGCCGCGCGCCGCCTGCTGCGTGACGTAGAAGCGCTGCGGCACCAGCAGGTGCAAATGGTCGCGCGCGCGGGTCATCGCCACGTACAACAGCCTGCGCTCTTCCTCCAGTTCCTGCGCGCCCTGCGCCACGTCGGCCGGCATGCAGCCGTCGACCACGTTGAGCACGTGCACGGAGTTCCACTCCTGCCCCTTGGCCGAGTGGATGGTCGACAGGATCAGGTAGTCATCGTCGAGCAGCGGCGGGCCCGGCCGGTCGCTGGTGGCCTCGGGCGGGTCGAGCGTGAGCTCGGTGAGGAAGCGCTCCCGCGAGCCGTAGCCGGCCGCCAGGCGCGCGAGTTGTTCCACGTCGGCGCGGCGCACGCCGGAGGTGTCTTCGTACAGCCGTTCCAGGTGCGGCTGGTACCAGTTCATCGCCACCTCGACATCGGCCGGCCACTTGAGCGCGGGCTCGCGCAGTGCCGCATAAGCCGCAGCGAAGTCGGCCCACTGCGCGCGGGCCGCGGAAGGCGGCACGAAATCGCGCACCGCCGCGGCCGGGTCGGCGGCCGTGTCCATGGCGTCGAGCAGCCGCGCGCCCGTGGCCGGCCCGATGCCCGGAATGAGCTGCGTGACGCGAAAGCCCGCCATGCGCCCGCGCGGGTTCTGCGCGAAGCGCAGCACCGCGAGCAGGTCCTTCACGTGCGAGGCTTCGAGAAACTTCAGCCCGCCGAACTTGACGAACGGGATGTTGCGGCGCGCCAGTTCCAGCTCGAGCCCGGCGCTGTGCGACGAGGTGCGGAACAGCACCGCCTGCGACTTGAGCGCCAGCCCGCCCTCGCGGTGCGCGAGCACCTTGTCGGCCACCCAGCGCGCCTGCCCGGCCTCGTCGGGCACGAGCACCAGCTGCGGCTTGCCGGCCGAGGGCTTGTCGGTCCACAGCGTCTTGGCGTGCCGCTCGGCCGCGTGCGCGATCACGCGATTCGACACGTCGAGGATGGGCTGCGTCGAGCGGTAGTTGCGCTCCAGCGTGACCACGCGCGCCTGCTGCGTGAACTGCGACGGAAAGTCCAGGATGTTGCGCACCGTGGCGCCGCGAAACGAATAGATCGACTGCGCGTCGTCGCCCACCACCGTCACCCCGCGGCCGTCGGGCTTGAGCGCCAGCAGGATCGAGGCCTGCAGCTTGTTGGTGTCCTGGTATTCGTCGACCAGCACATGGTCGAAGCGCGCGCCGATCTGCGCGGCCAGCGCCGGCTCGGCGGCCATTTCGGCCCAGTAGAGCAGCAGGTCGTCGTAGTCGAGCACGTTCTGCTGCTGCTTGGCCTCGACGTAGGCGCCGAAAAGTTTCCTGAGTTCGGCCTCCCACTCGTCGCACCAGGGAAAGGCCTCCTTCAGCACCTGCCCCAGCGGCGCGCGCGTGTTGACGCAACGCGAGTAGATCGACAGGCAGGTGCCCTTGCGCGGAAAGCGGTTCACGGTGGACGACAGGCCCAGCTCATGCCGCACCAGCCCCATCAGGTCTTCGGCGTCGCCGCGGTCGTGGATCGTGAAGCTCTCGTCGAGCCCGATCTGCGCCGCGTACTCGCGCAGCAGCCGCGCGCCGATGCCATGGAAGGTGCCGGCCCACGGCAGCGCCGGCGGCGCCTCGGCCTTCAGCCCCAGCACCCTGGCCAGCACCTGGCCGGCGCGGCGCTCCATTTCCTGCGCGGCCCGGCGCGAGAAGGTCAGCAGCAGCAGGCGCTGCGGATCGACACCGCCCGCGATGAGATGTGCCACCCGGTGCGCCAGCGTGCTGGTCTTGCCCGAACCGGCCCCGGCAATGACGAGCAGCGGACGATCGTCCTGCGCTGCAGCGGCGTCGCCGAGCGCGTTGCCCACGCCGTGCTCGACCGCCGCGCGCTGCGCTTCGTTGAGCGTGGCCAGCGCAGCGGCGAGGCGCTCCGACTGGGTTTTCGGCGCGGCGGGACGGGCAAGAGGAGCGGGGGAAGTGGAGCGCGCAGCGGTCTGCATGGGTTGCGACTTTACTGTATGCCCGTCCAGTTCCGCCACCATGCCGACATGTGGCCGGTGACATAATCGCGCCTCGCTGCAACCGGAGACTCTTCCCATGGAAACCGCCCCGTCTCGGCAGCTTTCAACTCCCTTTCGCTGACGCGATTTCCTGAAACGGTTCATCGCTCACGTCGGGGTCGGGAATTGAAAGCGCCCCTCCCCGCCCCACGTTTCAGTCATACCCGGGAGTGAGCCCATGCTCAACATCTTCACGCTTGCCAACGGCCGCCTCGTCCAGGAAGAGATCGAGGCGCTCGAAGAGCTTTCCAAGTTCCAGCCGATCTGGGTCGACCTCGAGTCGCCGACGCTCGAAGAGAAGCGCTGGATCAAGCAGTACTACGGCCTGTCCATCCCCGAAGACGCGATGGACGAGGACATCGAGGAATCGGCCCGTTTCTACGAGGAAGACAACGGCGAGCTGCACATCCGCTCCGACTTTCTGATCGACGACGACGAAGACCCGCGCACCGTGCGCGTCGCCTTCATCCTCAACCAGCACAACACCGACCTGCGCAGCCGCGGCGTGCTGTTCTCGATCCACGACGAGGACGTGCCCGTGTTCCGCCTGCTGCGCATGCGCGCGCGCCGCGCACCCGGCCTCATCGAGGACGCGAAGGAAGTGATGCTCAAGCTCTTCGACGCCGACGCCGAGTACTCGGCCGACACGCTGGAGAACATCTACGACGAGCTTGAGGTGGCGGGCAAGAAGGTGCTGTCGGGCAACGTCAGCGACGAGCTGGCCGGCGAGGTGCTCGGCGCCATCGCGCGGCAGGAAGACTTGAACGGCCGCATCCGCCGCAACGTGATGGACACGCGCCGCGCGGTCAGCTTCATGATGCGCAGCAAGATGCTCAACGCCGAGCAGTTCGAGGAAGCGCGGCAGATCCTGCGCGACATCGAGTCGCTGGACAACCACACGGCCTTCCTGTTCGACAAGATCAACTTCCTGATGGATGCGACCGTCGGTTTCATCAACATCAACCAGAACAAGACCATCAAGATCTTCTCGGTGGCCAGCGTGGCGCTGCTGCCGCCCACGCTGATCGCGAGCATCTACGGCATGAATTTCAAGTTCATGCCCGAGCTCGACTGGGCGATGGGCTACCCGTATGCCATCGTGCTGATGGCGGCCAGCGCGCTGGTGCCGATGTGGTACTTCCGCCGGCGCGGCTGGCTCAAGTAAGCCTCTGCCACGGGCCTCGCCCGCGGCCCCGGTGCTAGAGTGGCCGGCAGCCGAGCGCTGACCGGAGGGCCACTGTGCGCAGACTTCGCTTCCTCACAAACCGCCATCGCGCACCGTCGACCAACACGGCGCTGGGCCTGCTGCTGGCCTTCAACGCCGGCGCGGTCAACGCAGGCGGGTTCCTCGTGCTGCACATGTACACCTCGCACATGACCGGGTTCGCCTCACAGCTGGCGGACGGCATGGTGCTGGGCAACCTCAAGCTGCTGCTGAACGCGCTGGGCGCGATCCTGGCCTTCCTGACCGGCGCCGCCGTGTGCGCGGTACTCGTGAACTGGGGCCGCCAGCACCGCATGCACGGCGTGTACGCCCTGCCATTGATGCTCGAGGCCGCGCTGATGTTTCCTTTCGGGCTCATGGGCGCCATCACGCTGACCTGGGCCACGCCCTTCGCGGTTCCGCTCACCGTACTGCTGCTGTCCTTCATCATGGGACTGCAGAACGCGGTGGCGTCGAAGACCTCGCGCGGCAGCATCCGCACCACCCACATGACCGGCAACATCACCGACATGGGCATCGAGATCGGCAAGATGCTCTACTGGAACGGTCGTTCGAAGTCGGCACCGGCGCACGCGGTGCCGGTGCGGCACGACCGCAGCCGCATGCGCCGCGCCGGCGGGCTGGTCGGCATGTTCGTGCTCGGTGGCGCGATGGGTGCGCTGGGCTTCAAGTACGTGGGCTTCGTCTGCGTGGTGCCGCTGGCGGCGCTGCTGCTGGCGCTGTCGGTCCCGCCGCTGCTTCGCGACATTCCGCGCCGCCGCACGCCTTCGCTCAGCTGAGTTCGGCCGGCAGCGAAGCCAGCCACGCATCGATGAGCGCGAGGCTGTAGCGGCTCGCCACCGCCACGACGAAGCGGGAGAAGTCGCCGTGTGCGGCATCGTCGGCGCGATCGGAAATCGTGCGCATGGCCGTGAAGGGCGCGCCATAGTCGTGGCACACCTGCGCCACCGAGGCGCCCTCCATCTCGACCGCGAGCGCATCGGGCAGCGCGTGCTGCAGCGCCGCGCTCTCCGCGGTGGTCGAGACGAACCTGTCGCCGCTCACCAGCAGGCCGCGATGCACCTTCGGCGAATTCAGGCCGAACTCGTCGACGGCCTCCTGCCCCACCAGGGCGACCGGGTCGCGCAGCGTCTCCCGCGCCACAGCCGCCAGCGCATCGCCCATGGCGGCGTCGGCAGCAAAACGCGACAGGCCCATCAGCGGCACTTCGTACTTCGGAAAGATTGGCGAGGCGTCCATGTCGTGCTGCAGCAGTTCGGTGGCCACCACCACGTCGCCCACGTTCACGCCCGGCGCCAGGCCGCCTGCGACCCCGGTGAACACGATGGCCCGCGCACCGAAGCGCTCCAGCAGCACCGTCGCCGTGACTGCTGCCGCGACCTTGCCGATGCGCGACAGCACCGCAACCACCGGCCGGCCGTGCAGATGGCCCACCCAGAAGTCGCGCCCCGCCGCGCGCACGCGCTGCTCGTCGGGCATCAACGCAAGCAGCGCCCCCAGTTCCTCGTGCATGGCCGCGACGATGGCGATCGGCCGGCGGGACAAGACGTCAGAAGCCAAGGCAGGTCTTTCTCTCTTCATTCAAGGAACACCGCGGAACCGGCGCCGCCGGGCCGCAGGTATTGCCCCCGGGCGGGGAGTAGGCGAAGCGGACACGAAGTGCCGCACAGCCTGGGGGCGAGTCCAGAAACACCGCGGAACCGGCTTCGCCGGGCCGCAGGTGTTGCCCCCTGCAAGGGGGAAGGCGAAGCGACACGAAGTGCGCGCAGCCTGGGGGGTTACTTCATATCCACGCCGTAGAAGGTGTGGCGGCCGAAGGGGCTCAGCTTGAAGTCGACCACTTCCTTGCGCACCGGCTTCAGCTGCACTGCGTGCGCGATGGTGAACCATGGCGCCTGCTCCTTGAAGATGACCTGCGCCTTCTTGTAGAGCGCGTCGCGGTCGGCCTGCTTGGTGGTGCTCTTGGCCTTCACCACGAGGTCTTCGTACGGCTGGTAGCAGAACTTGGACACGTTGCTGCCGCTCGCCGACTTGGCGGAGGCGCAGCCCAGCAGCGTGTAGAGAAAGTTGTCCGGGTCGCCGTTGTCGCCGGTCCAGCCCATCATGCCCATCTGGTGCTCGCCGGCCTGCAGGCGCTTGCGGTACTCGCCCCATTCGAAGCTCTTGATCTCGGCCTTCACGTTGATCTTGGCGAGGTCGGCCTGCATCAGCTCGGCAATGCGCTTGGCGTTCGGGTTGTACGGGCGCTGCACCGGCATGGCCCAGAGATCGGTCGTGAAGCCATCGGGGAAGCCGGCCTGCGCCAGCAGCTTCTTCGCGGCTTCGGGATCGTACGGGTCGTCCTTGACCGCGTCGTTGTAGGACCACATGCTCGGCGGGATCGGGTTCTTCGCGGCGACACCGGTCGACAGGTACACGCCATCGATGATGGCCTTCTTGTTGATCGCCATGCTGACGGCCTTGCGCACGCGCACGTCGTCGAACGGCTTCTTCGTCGTGTTGAACGACAGGTAGCCCACGTTCAGCCCGGGCTGCTCGAGCACCTGCACGTTCGGGTCCTTGCGGATCGCGTCCAGGTCGGCCGGGTTCGGGTACGGCATGACGTGGCACTCGCCCTTCTGCAGCTTGGCCCAGCGCACCGATGCGTCGGGCGTGATGGCGAACACGAGGTCGTCGATCTTCGCCTTGCCGCCCCAGTACTGCGGGAAGGCCTTGAAGCGGATGATCGCGTCCTTCTGGTACTGCACGAGGTAGAACGGCCCGGTGCCGATCGGGTCCTGGTCGACCTTCTCAGGCGTGCCGGCCTTCAGCATCGCAATGGCGTATTCCTTCGACTGGATGCCCGCGTACTGCATCGCCAGGTTCGCGAGGAACGGCGCCTCGGGCTGGTTGAGCACGATCTTCACGGTGTAGTCGTCGATGCGGTCCACCGTCTTCAGCAGCTTGGGCATGCCCATGTCGTTGAAGTACGAGTGGTTCTGGCTCGTGACCTTGAAGAAGGGATCGCTCTCCTTCCACTGGCGCTCGAGCATGAAGATGAAGTCGTCGGCATTGAAGTCGCGCGTCGGCTTGAAGCTCTTGCTGGTGCTGTGCCACTTCACTCCCTTGCGCAGGTGGAAGGTGTAGACCGTGCCGTCGGCCGAGATGTCCCACTTCTCTGCAAGGCCCGGCACGACCTTGGTGCCGCCGCGCTCGAACTCGACGATGGTGTTGTAGACCTGCGTGGTCACGTCGAACGAGGTGCCGGTGGTGTTCATGCCCGGATAGAAATTCTCGGGACTGCCTTCGGAGCAATACACCAGCGTCTTGGCGGACACGGCGCCGCAGGCCAGGGTCAGGGCCGCCAGCGCTGTCGGTGCCAGGAGCGCCAGCTTTCGTGAGCGGCGCGAAACGGTGGACTGGGTCGTCATGTGGACTCCTTGAGACACGGTTGAGAGAACGGGAAACAAGCGGACGCTAGGAATGCGCCGCCGTCGAGACGGCGGCCATCGGCACGTCGGCGCGCACCGCCGGCGCACCGTCGAGAAACTGCTCGGCGAAATGGCAGGCCACCTGCCGCTCGTCGAGCACGCGCGGCAGCGGGCGCTCGTCGCGGCAGCGCTGCGCCACATGCGGGCACCGGGTGCTGAACACGCAGCCCGCGGGCGGGCTCAACGGCGACGGCAGCTCGCCCTTGAGCACGATGCGCTGGCTGCTGAGCCCCGGCGTCGAAGCCAGCAGCGCCTGGGTGTACGGATGCAGCGGCCGCGCGAAGATGCGCGACTTCGGCCCCTGCTCCACCGCGTGGCCGAGGTACATCACGAGCACGTCGTGCGCGATGTGGCGCACCACGCCGAGGTCGTGCGAGATGAAGAGGTAGGCCAGGCCCAGCTCGGCCTGCAGGTCGGCCAGCAGGTTCAGCACCTGCGCCTGGATCGACACGTCGAGCGCCGACACCGGCTCGTCGGCCACCAGGAGGCGCGGCTGCAGCATGAGTGCGCGCGCGATGGCGATGCGCTGGCGCTGGCCGCCCGAGAACATGTGCGGATAGCGGTTGGCGTACTCGGGGCGCAGGCCCACGCGCGCGAGCATCTCGCGCGCCCTGGCCGCGCGCTCCGCCTTGCCCAGCGCGGTGTTGATGGCCAGCGGGTCCTCGAGCACGGTCGAGATCTTCTTGCGCGGGTTGAGCGAGCCGTAGGGGTTCTGGAACACCAGCTGCACGGCCTGTCGCAGTTCGCGCCTGCGCTCGGCGGGCGGATCGACCGCATCGGCCCCGACCAGCCTCAGCTGGCCCGCCGTGGGCTTCTCGATCAGCGCGACCATGCGCGCCAGCGTCGATTTGCCGCAGCCCGACTCGCCGACCACCGCCAGCGTGCGGCCGCGCTCGACGCGAAACGAGATGTCGCCGACCGCCCGCAGATGCGCCGGCGCGCGGAACATCCCGCGGCGGATGTCGTACGTGCGCTGCAGCTTCGTCGCCTCGACCACCACGTCGGCCGGTGCGCCGCCTGCCGCGATGCTCATGGCAACACCTCCGCCGCCTGCCGCCTCGGCGGGTCCTGTGCGATGGCCGCCATGCGATCCGCGTCGCCCAATGGGTAGTGGCAGCGCACCTGCGCACCCTGCCATTCGCGCAGCGCCGGCCGCACCTGGCAGGCGCGCTCGGTGACGTAGCCGCAGCGCGGTGCGAACAGGCAGCCTGCCGGCCGGTCGTGCACGCCCGGGACCACGCCGCTGATGGTGGCCAGGCGCCCTTCGGGCGCGGCCCGCTCGGGCAGCGCCGCCAGCAGCGCTTCGGTGTACGGATGCTGCGGCGACGCGAAGAGCCGGTCGACACGCTGGTGCTCCATCACCTGGCCCGCGTACATCACCGCGATGCGCTGCGCCATCTCGCTCACCACACCCATGTTGTGCGTGATGAGCACGAGCGCCATGCCGCGCTCCTTCTGGAGGTCGCGCAGCAGGTCGAGGATCTGCGCCTGGATGGTCACGTCGAGCGCGGTGGTCGGTTCGTCGGCGATCAGCAGGCGCGGATTGCAGGCGATGGCCATCGCGATCATCACGCGCTGGTTCATGCCGCCGGAGAGCTGGTGCGGGTAGCTGCCCAGGCGCGACGACGCAGCCGGAATGCCGACCTGCTCGAGCAATTCGGTCGCGCGCCGCTTCGCCTCGCGCTTGTCGAGCTTGAGGTGCAGCCGCAGCGTCTCCATCAGCTGGAAGCCGATGGTGAAGCAGGGGTTGAGGCTGGTGGTCGGCTCCTGGAAGATCATCGCGACCTCCTTGCCGACCAGCGCACGGCGGGCCTTGTCGGAGATGCCGAGCAATTCCTTGCCGGCAAAGCGCATGTGGTCGGCGCGCACGCGGCCGGGAAAGCCGACGAGGCCCATGAGCGCCATCATCGTCACGCTCTTGCCCGAGCCCGACTCGCCGACGATGCCGAGCACCTCGCCCTCCTCTAGCGAGAGACTCACCCCATCGACCGCATGGAGCACGCCGCCCTGCGTGGGGAATTCGACGTGCAGGTCCTTGATGTCCAGAAGACTCATCTCGTCCCCAGTCTTCGCGCTCTGCGTGCCGCTGCGACGACCCTCTTGCAGGACGCGATACCGGCGGCCCGGCGAATCGGGCGCGGCGGCATCCCCGGAATGAGGAACTCGATGTTTTTCATCTTTTGAGCTTGGGGTCAAGTGCGTCGCGCAGCCCGTCGCCCAGCAGGTTGAAAGCCAGCACTGCGGCAAGGATCGCCAGCCCGGGGAATGTCACGACCCACCAGGCGCGCAGCACGAACTCGCGCGCGTCGGCCAGCATGGTCCCCCATTCGGGCGAAGGCGGCTGCGCGCCGAGGCCGAGGAAGCCGAGCGCCGCGGCGTCGAGGATGGCCGTCGAGATGCCGAGCGAGGCCTGCACGATCAGCGGCGCGGCACAGTTGGGCAGCACCTCGCGGAACATCAGGCGCAGCGTGCCGGCGCCGCTCACGCGCGCGGCGGTGACGTAGTCGCGAGAGACCTCGGCGATGACGGCGGCACGCGTGATGCGCACGTAGTGCGGCAGCACCACGATGGCCACGGCCAGCATCGCGTTCACGAGCCCCGGCCCGAGGATCGCGACGATCACGATGGCCAGAAGCAGGCTGGGCAGCGTGAGCACGATGTCCATCATGCGCATGATCGCGATCTCGAGCACGCCGCGAAAGAAGCCCGCGATCAGCCCCAGCACCACGCCGACGGCCACCGACAGCGCCACCACCGCGACGCCGATCGACAGCGACAGCCGCGCGCCATGCATCAGCCGCGACAGGATGTCGCGCCCGATCGCATCGGTGCCCAGCAGGTAGCTCATGGAGCCGCCCTCCTGCCATGCCGGTGGCTTCAGGAACGCGGCGCTGTTCGTCTCGTTGGGCGCGTGCGGTGCGAGCCATGGCGCGAACAGCGCGACGAGCAGCAGTGCCACGATGACGGCCAGCCCGATGACCGCGCCGCGGTTGGCGGAGAACGCGGTCCAGAACTCGCGCCACGGGCCGGGCGGCGCGGCGGTCTTCGCGCTGGAAACGATGCTGGGAGAGGTCGCCATGAATCAGCGCCGGATTCGCGGGTTGATGACGCCGTAGGCCACATCGACCAGCAGGTTGACCAACATCACGATGCCGCCCAGAAGCAGCATGCCGCCCTGCAGCACCGGATAGTCGCGACGGCCGATGGCCTCGATGAGCCACTTGCCCACACCCGGCCACGAGAAGATGGTCTCGGTGAGGATCGCGCCCGTGAACAGCACGCCCACCTGCAGTCCGATGACGGTGACCACCGGGATCAGCGCGTTGCGCAGCGCATGCAGCCCCACCACCCGGAAGCGCGAGAGGCCCTTGGCGCGCGCAGTGCGGATGTAGTCCTCGCCCAGCACCTCGAGCATGGCCGAGCGCGTCATCCGCGCGATCACCGCGAGCGGCACCGTGCCGAGCACGACGGCCGGAAGGATCAGGTGGTGCAGCGCCGACCAGAAGGCGTCCGTGTCGCCGGCGCGCAGCGCATCGACGAGCAGGAAGCCGGTTTCGGGCTCGACGAAGTACTGCACCGCGATGCGGCCCGACACCGGCGTCCAGCCGAGCTGCACCGAGAAGAAAAGAATCAGCAGCAGCCCCCACCAGAAGATCGGCATCGAGTAGCCGGTCAGCGACGTCGCCATCACGCCGTGGTCGAAGATGGAGTTGCGCCGCACCGCCGCCAGGATGCCGGCGGGCAGCCCCAGCAGCAGCGCGAAAAGAATGGCGCACACGGCGAGCTCGACCGTGGCCGGAAACAGCGCGAGGAACTCGCCGATCACGGTGTCCTGCGTGATCAGCGACTTGCCGAGGTCGCCGTGCAGCACGCGGCCGATGTAGATGCCGTACTGCACGATCACCGGCTTGTCGAAGCCATAGGCGGCGCGCAGTTCGGCATGCCGCGCAGGATCGATGCCGCGCTCGCCGGCCATCGTCTCGATCGGGTCGCCCGGCACCAGCCGGATGAGGAAGAAGGCGAGCAGCGTCATGCCGATGAAGGTCGGCACCAGCAGGCTCACGCGGGTCAGGATGAATCGAAACATCGACCCGCGAATATGCAAGATCGATGCCGTGGCCCCACCCGGGCCGAACCCTTACTTTTTCGAGTCGCGCAACTCGCGGCGAAGGATCTTGCCGACCGGCGTCTTCGGCATGTCGCTACGAAACTCTACGATTCGCGGCTGCTTGTAACCCGTAAGGTTCGATCGGCAGTATTCGCGCACCTGCGCCTCGGTGAGCGCGGGGTCCTTCTTGACGATCACGAGCTTCACGGCCTCGCCGGTCTTCTCGTCGGGCACGCCCACGGCCGCGCATTCGAGCACGCCCGGAATGAGTGCGACCACGTCCTCGATCTCGTTCGGGTACACGTTGAAGCCCGAGACCAGGATCATGTCCTTCTTGCGGTCGACCACCTTGAAGTAGCCGCGCTCGTCGACCACGCCGATGTCGCCGCTCTTGAAGTAGCCGTCGGGCGTCATGACCTTGGCGGTCTCGTCGGGCCGCTGCCAGTAGCCGGCCATCACCTGCGGACCCTTGATGGCGATCTCGCCGCGCTCGCCCGTGGGCACTTCGTTGCCTTCGTCGTCGAGCAGCTTGAGCCAGGTGCCCGGCAGCGGCAGGCCGATGGTGCCGGTGTACTCGGTGCTGTTGGTCGGGTTGCAGGTGGTCGACGGCGAGGTCTCAGACAGGCCGTAGCCCTCGCAGATCGAGCAGCCCGTCTTCTCGAGCCACAGCTTGGCAACCGCGGCCTGCACGGCCATGCCGCCGCCCACCGAGATCTTGAGGTTCTTCCAGTTGACGGTGTTGAAGTCGGGGTGGTTCGCCAGTCCGTTGAACAGCGTGTTGACCGCGGGGAAGCTGTGGATGGTGTGCTTCGACAGCTCCTTCAGCACGCCGGGAATGTCGCGCGGATTCGGGATCAGGATCAGCTTGCCGCCCGTGCGCATGTTCAGCATCATGCCGACCGTGAACGCGAAGATGTGATACAGCGGCAGCGCACACACGCTCGTGGGCTGCTCGCCGGCCGGCACCTTCTTCATGGCGGGCTCGTTCCAGGCCTCGGACTGCAGCACATTGGCGATCACGTTGCGATGCAGCAGCACCGCACCCTTCGACACGCCGGTGGTGCCGCCCGTGTACTGCAGCACGGCCACGTCGTCGGGCCCGATAGCCACGGGTTTGACGGTGCCGCCGGCGCCCTTGTCGAGGGCTTCGTTGAAGCGCACGGTGCCCGGCAGGCTGAAGTGCGGCACGAGCTTCTTGACGTTGCGCACCACGTAGTTGACGAGCGCCCCCTTGAGGAAGCCGAGGCGGTCGCCCATGGACGCCAGCACGATGTGCTTGATCGGCGTGGACGCGATGCACTGCTGCAGCGTGGTGCCGAAGTTTTCCATGATGACGATGGCCTTGGCACCCGAGTCCTTGAGCTGGTGCTCGAGCTCGCGCGGCGTGTACAGCGGGTTCACGTTGACCAGGATCAGGCCCGCACGCAGGATGCCCGCCACCGCGATCGGGTACTGCGGGCAGTTGGGCATCATCGCCGCGACGCGGTCGCCCTTCACGAGGCCCAGTCCCTGCAGGTAGGCCGCGAAGGCCTTGCTCTGCCTGTCGGTCTCGCCGTAGCTGATGTCCTTGCCCATGAAGCTGTAGGCCGTGCGGTCGGCGTACTTCCTGAAGCTCTCCTCCATGAGCGCGACCAGCGATGGATAGTGCGAGGCATCGATGTCGGCGGGCACGCCTTGCGGGTAGCTGCTGAGCCAGGGGCGGTCGGTCATTGGATTTGTCTCCTCCGGGGATCTGACAGTTGAAAACGAAAACGGCGCACGAAGCGGCGCCGCGAAGACTCGCCCGCGCAGCGGGCGTGGACCTTCGGCCTATTCGATGGCCTTGCCCATATCTTCCACTACTTTTTTAGCATCGCCAAAGACCATCATGGTCTTGTCCATGTAGAACAGCTCGTTGTCCAGGCCCGCGTATCCGGCGGCCATCGAGCGCTTGTTCACGATGACGGTCTTGGCCTTGTAGGCCTCGAGGATCGGCATGCCGTAGATCGGGCTGCCCTTGGTGTGCGCGGCGGGGTTCACCACGTCGTTGGCGCCAAGGATGATCGCCACGTCGGCCTGTCCGAACTCGCCGTTGATGTCCTCCATCTCGAACACCTGGTCGTAAGGCACCTCGGCCTCGGCCAGCAGCACGTTCATGTGGCCGGGCATGCGGCCCGCCACCGGGTGGATCGCGTACTTGACGGTGATGCCCTTGTCGGTGAGCTTCTGTGCGAGCTCCTTCACCGCATGCTGCGCGCGGGCCACGGCCAGGCCGTAGCCCGGCACGATCACCACCGTCTCGGCATTGCCGAGCACGAAGGCCGCGTCGTCGGCGCTGCCGGACTTCACCGGCCGCTGCTCCTTCGCGCCACCCGTGGCCGCCGCAGCCTCGCCGCCGAAGCCGCCCAGGATCACGTTGAAGAACGAGCGGTTCATGGCCTTGCACATGATGTAGCTCAGGATGGCGCCCGAGGAACCCACCAGCGAGCCGGCCACGATCAACATCGCGTTGTTCAGGCTGAAGCCGATGCCCGCCGCCGCCCAGCCCGAGTAGCTGTTGAGCATCGACACCACCACCGGCATGTCCGCGCCGCCGATCGGGATGATGATGAGCACGCCCATGACAAAGGCCAGCGCCAGCATCGCGAAGAACGCGGCCCAGCTTTCGGTGGCCACGAACAGCAGGCCCAGCGCGATCGTCAGCAGGCCCAGCACGAGGTTGAGCATGTGCTGGCCCTTGAACTGCACCGGCGCGCCCTGGAACAGGCGGAACTTGTACTTGCCCGAGAGCTTGCCGAAGGCGATGACCGAGCCGCTGAATGTGATCGCACCGATGGCCGCACCGAGGAACAGCTCGAGCCGGTTGCCGTAGGGAATGGCGTAGCGCACGAAGCCGTCGAGGATGACGGCGCCGTCGGGCGTCTGCGCGCCGATGAGCGCAGCCACCGGCGCAGCCGTGATGCCGAACGCCCAGGGCTCGGCCACCGCGGCCACGCCGATGAACACCGCGGCCAGGCCGATCATGCTGTGCATGAAGGCGACCAGCTCGGGCATCTTGGTCATCTCGACCTTGTTCGCCATGAAGGCGCCGAGGCCGCCGCCGACCACCACGGCCGCCAGCACCCAGGCGATGCCGGTGCCGAAGTCGACGTTCAGCGAACGGGTAAGCCCGTGGATCAGCGCAATGGTCGTCAGCACGGCGATCGCCATGCCGGTCATGCCGAAGATGTTGCCGCGGATCGACGTGGTGGGATGGCTCAGGCCCTTCAAGGCCTGGATGAAGCAGACGCTGGCAACGAGGTACAGCAGCGTGACAAGGTTCATGCTCACTTGGCGGCTCCCTCTTCTGCCTTGGGCGCGGCCTTGCGTTCCTTCTTCTTGAACATCTCGAGCATCCGGCGCGTGACCAGGAAGCCGCCGAAGACGTTCACCGCAGCCAGCGCGACGGCCAGCACGCCCATGGTCTTGCCCAGCGGCGTGGTGGTGAGCGCGGCCGCGAGCATGGCGCCCACGATCACGATGGCGGAAATGGCGTTGGTCACGGCCATCAGCGGCGTGTGCAGCGCGGGCGTGACCGTCCACACCACGTGGTAGCCCACGTAGATGGCCAGCACGAAGATGATGAGGTTGATGACGGTATGGGAAACGGGATCCATGGCTTCTTCTCCTCGGCGGGCGTGTTACTTCTTCGTGACCTGGCCGTCCTGCGTGACGCGGCAGGCGGCGACGATGTCGTCCTCGAGGTCGATCTTCAGCGCGCCCTCCTTGGTGACGATCAGCTTGAGGAAGTCGAGCACGTTGCGCGCGTAGAGCGCAGACGCATCGGCCGCCACCAGGGCCGCGAGGTTGGTCTCGCCGACGATGGTCACGCCGTGCTTGACCACCGTCTTGTCGGCCTCGGAGATCGGGCAGTTGCCGCCCGTCATTCCCCCGTTCGCGTCGGCCCCCTTGCCGGCGGCGATGTCGACGATCACCGAGCCCGGTTTCATCGACTTGACCATGTCCTCGGTGATGAGCGTCGGCGCGGCGCGACCCGGAATCAGCGCCGTGCTGATGACCACGTCGGCCAGCGCGATGCGCTTGGCCACCTCTGCCTGCTGACGCGTGAGCCAGCTGGCAGGCATCGGCCGTGCGTAGCCGCCGACGCCTTCGGCGGCATCCTTTTCTTCCTGCGTCTCGTAGGCAACGTCGATGAACTTGCCGCCGAGCGACTCGATCTGCTCCTTGACGCTCGGGCGGACGTCCGACGCCTCGATGACGGCGCCCAGGCGCTTGGCCGTGGCAATGGCCTGCAGGCCCGCCACGCCGACACCGAGGACGACCACTCGCGCGGCCTTCACCGTGCCGGCGGCCGTCATGAGCATCGGGAAGAAGCGCTGGTATCTGTCGGCCGCGATCATCACGGCCTTGTAGCCGGCGATGTTGGCCTGCGAAGAGAGCACGTCCATGCTCTGCGCGCGGGTGGTGCGGGGCGCGGCCTCGAGGGCGAAGCCCGTGACCCCCGCCGCGGCCAGGCGCTGCAGGCCGGCGGCATCGAAGGGGTTCAGCATGCCGATGACCACCGCGCCCGACTTGAGCAGCCCGGTCTCGGCATCGGTGGGCGTGCGCACCTTGAGCACCATGTCTGCGGAGAACGCGCCCGGCTGGTCCGTGATTTCAGCGCCTGCCGCCTGATAGGCCGCATCGGTGACGCTGGCGGCAACGCCGGCCCCGGACGCCACTCGTACCGCATGCCCTGAAGCGACCAGCTTTTTCACGGTCTCGGGTGTAACGGCCACTCGGGTTTCGCCAGCCAGTGTTTCGGCAGGCACGCCTATCAGCATAGAGATCTCCTCAGAGCAAGGGGGCACACGAACGCGCGCAGAGCTTACAGCAAGATTACAAGCGCCCACTGTCGCCTAGATGGCGACGACCACGGCTTCGAGGGCCGATGAAGGCGGGCATCAATGCTCCTCAATTGATAGCGCTCTCGCCGTTTGCAAACGTTCGGCATGGCTGTGCTTCTCATCCGGTCGCTGCTCGGACAGGCTCCATGAATCCAATCCGTCTTAAGTTCTCAGTTGCGGAAGTCGATCTGTTTTCAATTGTTGTCAAATGTGCCCTTACGCGCCCAAAATCTCTTATTGCGTGCACTAATTACAAAATCGCGGGTTTGCTTCAGTCGCAGATAGATACACTTCGGCCCGATCGCCAGCCTGCGGGACTGGCGACGGAGGAAGAAGGAGATCGAATGCGTGTTGCTGTACTCGACGACGGCCTGGATCAACTGACACTGATCCATCAAACCATGGTGGCGCTCGGCCATGAGTGCCATCTTTACAAGCTGGGACGAACCCTGTTGCACGCCCTGCGCAGGCAGACGTTCGACTTCCTTATCCTGGGCTGGCGCCTTCCCGACATGCGCGGACCGGACGTGGTGAGAACCATCCGCGGCGATCTCAAGAGCCGGTTGCCCATACTCCTGGTGACACGCGACTGCGGCGAGGGCGATCTGGTCGAAGGCCTCGACTCGGGCGCCGACGATTTCATGGCGAAACCGTTGCGCACCGTCGAACTCGAGGCCCGCGTGAAAGCGCTGCTGCGGCGCTCGTATCCCGCGCGCGAAGAGGCTGAGCTGGTGTTCGGCTCCTATCACTTCTTTCCGCCATCGCGCGTGCTGAAGGTTCGCGGCATGCCGGTCGACCTGAAGAACCGCGAGTACGAACTCGCGCTGTTTCTCTTCCAGAATCTCGGGCGGCTGCTGTCGCGCGAACACCTGCACGAAGCGGTCTGGGGCCTCGGCATCCAGGCACTCTCGCGTTCGCTCGATACGCACATCTCGCGCCTTCGGACAAAGCTCGACCTGCGGCCAGCCAACGGGTTCCTGCTGCTCGCCATCTACGGCCTCGGATACCGGCTCGAAGCGGTCGACCAGGACGCATTGCGGAACTCGGGCAAGCGTTAGGCAAATGCCCTTCGCGCCGATGCAGCGCGCAGGGGCAGAGCAGGTGGAACTCTCCGACACAGACGTCTCCAACGGCAATCCAGGAAAAAGATTTCATGAAACATATCGTCCGGCTGCTGTTGACCGGCGCATTGCTCTGGTGCCGGCTGGCGCCGTCCACCGCCCAGGAAGTGGAGGCCAGCGACATGGTGCGCGGCGGCATGCAGGCAATCCAGATGATCGACCGGGGCCAGGCCGGCGAACTCTGGGACGGTGCAACCGCGGCCACCCGCAAGCGCGTGTCGCGCGCCGACTTCATCAGCGTGGTCGCCAGCAGCCGCCTCTCTCTCGGTGAACCGCAAATACGCACCTGGGTTGCCGTGAATCGCCAGGTGCTGGCCAATGCGGATGCCGACACCGCGGGTCACTACGTCACCATCGAATACGAAACCCGCTTTTCCAGCAAGCCCGGCGCCACGCGGCGCGAAGTCGTGAGGTTTCATCTGGACCCCGACCGGTTGTGGCGTTTCAGCGGCTATGTGCTGCGGTAAGAATCAACGAATGACCAACGCCCATTCAATCCGCTGGAAACCCAATGTCACCGTGGCGGCAGTGATCGAACGCGACGGGCGCTTCCTCCTGGTCGAGGAGCAATCGGGAGACGGACTGCGGCTGAATACGCCCGCAGGGCATCTCGATCCCGGGGAATCCCCTGCCGAAGGCTGTGCACGCGAAACGCTCGAAGAAACAGCCCACCATTTCACGCCAACTTCGCTCATCGGCATCTACATGGCACGCTCGCGGCCCGCCGCGGAGCGCGGCGAGGACGTGACCTACATGCGCTTCGCATTTGCCGGCGAACTGGGCGATTTCGACGCGGGCCGGCCGCTCGACGAGGGCATCGTGCGCACCGTGTGGATGACGCTCGAAGAAATCCGCGGGAGCGTGGAGCGGCATCGCAGTCCGCTGCTGCTCCAGTGCATCGAGGACTACCTGGCCGGCGAGCGCCACCCGCTGGAGCTGGTCCACGTCGACGCGTCGGTGCGCGTGACGCCCTGACTCAAACGATCACGCCGCCGCCCAGGCAGCGTTCACCGTCGTACAGCACGGCGGACTGACCAGGCGTGACCGCCCATTGCGCCGCGCCGAACCGCAGGCTGAATCCCGCAGCGGAATCGCCCGCTTCCATCTCGCACGCGGAATCGGCCTGCCGGTAGCGGGCCTTCGAGCCGTAACTTCCCGGGGCCGGTACTTCTCCGGCCACCCAGCTGGCGTCGTCCGCTTTCAGTTCCGATGACAACAGCCACGGATGGTCGTGACCCTGCACCACCCACAGCGTGTTCTTCTCGACATCCTTGCGTGCAACGAACCATGGCGAATGGTCGCCCGAGCCGCGTTGCGCGCCTTTTTCCTTCACGCCACCGATGCCCAGCCCCTGCCGCTGGCCCAGCGTGTAGAAGCTCAGGCCCTGGTGCTCGCCGAGCTTGCGGCCGCGGTCGTCCTTGATCGGGCCCGGCTCCTTGGAGATGTAGCGGTTCAGGAAGTCCCGGAACGGCCGCTCACCGATGAAGCAGATGCCGGTCGAGTCCTTCTTCTTCGCGTTGGGCAGGCCGATTTCTTCCGCGATGCGGCGCACCTCGGTCTTGTGCAGCTCGCCCACCGGGAACAGCGTCTTCGACAGCTGCGCCTGGTTCAGGCGGTGCAGAAAGTAGCTCTGGTCCTTCGACGGGTCGAGCCCCTTCAGCAGGTCGTGCCTGCCCGTGGCTTCGTCGAGCCGCACGCGCGCGTAATGGCCGGTGGCGATCTTCTCCGCGCCCAGCCGCATGGCGTGGTCGAGGAACGCCTTGAACTTGATCTCGGCGTTGCAAAGCACGTCGGGGTTGGGCGTGCGCCCGGCCTTGTATTCGCGCAGGAACTCGGCGAACACGCGGTCCTTGTAGTCGGCCGCGAAGTTGACGTGCTCGATCTCGATGCCCAGCACGTCGGCCACGCTGGCGGCATCCACAAAGTCGATGTTCGACGAGCAGTACTCGCTGTCGTCGTCGTCTTCCCAGTTCTTCATGAAGATACCGACCACCTCGTGCCCCTGCTGCTTGAGCAGGTGCGCCGTCACGGCGGAGTCCACCCCGCCGCTCAGTCCCACCACGATCCGTTGCTTTGCCATAAGCCCGCCATTGTCCCAGCCCCGCGGTAGGGGCCGGCGGCGTGTGGGAAATCGGGAAAACCCGTGTCGCCGGCTTGTCAGCGCCCGCTCCTCGCGCCGCAGACCCGGCGCTACAGTGCCGCTGACGAGGCGGCACAGATCCGCCAGAGCGACTCGCAACCCAGCACCGCGGAGACAAGACGCATGCCTACCCCCACCCCCTCGACGGCTTCCGCCGATGACCTGCCCTGGACACGCAACTACCCCGGCGGCATGCGCTGGGATGCCGAACTGCCCGTCAAGCCGGTGCAGCAGATGCTCGACGAGGCCGTCGCACGCTGGCCCGACCACTCCGCCGTCGAGTTCATGGGCCAGTCGCTCACCTACAGGCAACTGGGCGATGCGGTCGACCGCGCCGCCAAGGGCCTGCAGGATCTGGGCGTGAAGCCCGGCGTGCATGTCGGCCTCTACCTGCCGAACACGCCGCACTACCCGATCGCCTTCTTCGCCGTGCTCAAGGCCGGCGGCACGGTGGTCAACTACTCGCCGCTCGACGCCGAGCGCGTGCTCGCCCACAAGATCGAGGACAGCCGCACCGACATCCTCGTCACGCTCGACCTCGTCAATCTCTATCCGCTGATGGCGCGCCTGCTCGACAGCTCGCGCCTGAAGACGCTGGTGGTCGGCAGCCTCGGCGACTACGGTGCCATGGGCGACAAGGTGCAGGCCCAGCTGCATGCCGCCGGGCAGATCGCCCCGGTGCCCGTCGACGCGCGCCATGTGCGTTTCACCGACCTGCTGAAAAGCGAAGGCGCGCACCAGACCTATCCGCTCGGCGACCTGGCAGAAGAGATCGTGGTGCTGCAGTACACCGGCGGCACCACCGGGCTGCCCAAGGGCGCGATGCTCACGCACGCCAACCTGACGTCGGCCTCGGCCCAGTACTACGAATCGACGCGCGGCGAGCCGCCGATCCTCGACGAAGGCAAGGAGCGCTTCCTGGTGGTGCTGCCGCTCTTCCACATCTTCGCGCTCAGTGCCGCGATGCTGCTCGGCGTGCGCCTGGGTGCGGCGCTGGTGCTGCACACCCGCTTCGACGTGGACGCGGTGATGAACGAACTCGCCGCCAGCAGGATCAGCGTGTTCCCCGGCGTGCCGACGATGTACACCGCCATCCTGTCGCACCCCAAGGCGAAGGAGATGGACCTGCGCTCGCTCAAGTTCTGCGGATCGGGCGGCGCGCCGCTGCCGGTGGAAGTGGAGCAGCGCTTCTTCGAACTCACCGGCTGCCACCTCAACGAAGGCTGGGGCATGACCGAGACCTCGCCCGTGGGCACCTTCACGCCCGCGCGCGGCGTGCGCAAGGCCGGCTCGTGCGGCATGCCGCTGCCGCAGGTGCGCATCAAGCTCGTGAGCCTGGACGACCCGGCGAAGGACGTCACTGCCTTCGGCGAGCCCGGCGAGCTGTGCATCAAGGGCCCGAACGTGATGAAGGGCTACTGGAACAACCCGAAGGCCACGGCCGATTCGATGACCCCCGACGGCTACTTCCGCAGTGGCGACGTCGCGAAGATGGACGCCGACGGCTACTTCTACATCGTCGACCGCACCAAGGACATGCTGCTGTGCGGCGGCTACAACGTGTACCCGCGCGTGCTCGAGGAAGCCGTGTACGAACACCCGTCCGTGGCCGAGGTCTGCGTGATCGGCATTCCCGACGACTACCGTGGCCAGTCGCCGAAGGCCTTCGTGAAGCTCAAGGAAGGCGCAGGCGAACTCACGCTCGACGCGCTCAAGGCCTTCCTGAAGGACCGCCTGGGCAAGCACGAGATGATCGGCGCGCTCGAGATCCGCGCCGAGCTGCCCAAGACGGCCGTCGGCAAGCTCTCGAAGAAGGACCTCGTCGACGAGGAAGCCCGCAAGCGCGCCTGAAGCATCCGCGCCGCGCTTTCCCACAGGCCACAGGCAAGCCGCCTTTGCCGGACCTCAGCCGCTACCGCGGCGAAGCAAGGCGAAGTCCGGAACACCGAGGAACCGGCTTTGCCGGGCCTCCGGTGTTGCCCCCGGCAGGGGGAAGGAGAAGCGACACGAAGTGCGCGAAGCCTGGGGGCGAGCCAAGACCATCGAGGAACCGGCTCTGCCGGGCCTCCGGTGTCTCCCCCGGTAGGGGGCAGGAGAAGCGAACGAAGTGCGCGAATCCTGGGGGCGAGCCAGGGACACCACGGAACCGGCTTTGCCGGGCCGTCGGTGTCGCCCCCGGCAGGGCGAAGGAGTAGCGACACGAAGTGCGCGAACCCTTGGGGGCGAGCCAGAGACACCACGGAACCGGCTTTGCCGGGCCGTCGGTGTCGCCCCCGGTAGGGGGAAGGCGTAGCGACACGAAGTGCGCGAAGCCTGGGGGCGAGCCTATTGAAACGCGCCGGCCAGCAGCTCGTACGAGCGCAGCCGGGCTGCGTGGTCGAACACCTGCGAGGTGATCATGAGCTCGTCGGCGCCGGTGCGCGCCACGAAGGCCTCGACGCCCTTCTTCACGGTCTCGATCGAGCCGACTGCGGAGCATGACAACACCGAGTCGAGCAGTGCGTTCTCCGCCGGGCCGACCTTCTGGCGGTAGCCCTCCACCGGAGGCGGCAGGCGCCCGGGGCGGCCGCTGCGCAGGTTCACGAAGGCCTGCTGCCACGAGGTGGCGCGGAATTCGGCCTCTGCGTCGGTGTCGGCGGCGAACACATTGAAGCCCAGCATCACATAGGGCTTGCTCAGCTGCGCGGAGGGCTTGAAGGTCTCGCGGTAGATCTGGATGGCCTGCATGATCTGCTGCGGTGCGAAGTGCGAGGCGAAGGCGTAGGGCAGGCCGAGGTGCGCCGCCAGCTGCGCGCCGAAGGTGCTCGAGCCGAGGATCCACACCGGCACCTCGAGCCCCATGCCCGGCACGGCCTTCACGGCCTGCTGCGGATTCTTCGACATGAAATCCATCAGCTCGACCACGTCCTGCGGGAACTGGTCCGAGTCCGACTCGAGGTTGCGGCGCAAGGCCCGCGCGGTGCGCTGGTCGGAGCCGGGCGCGCGGCCCAGGCCGAGGTCGACGCGCCCCGGGTACAGCGACTCCAGCGTGCCGAACTGCTCGGCGATCACCAGCGGCGAGTGGTTCGGCAACATCACGCCGCCGGCGCCGATGCGGATGGTGGAGGTGCCAGCCCCCACATACGACAACAGCACGGCGGTGGCCGCGCTGGCGATGCCCGGCATGCCGTGGTGCTCCGCCAGCCAGTAGCGCGTGTACCCGAGCTTCTCGCCGTGCTGCGCCAGCGAGAGCGAGTTGCGGAACGACTGCGCGGCGTCGCTGCCCTCGGTGATCGGGGAAAGGTCGAGGATGGAGAACGGAATCATGGCGCGATCATGGCGCGATCCGCCAACGCCGTCAGGCGAGGGGCTATTCGGTTTGGTATAGCGTGCTCACGGTCGCGAAGTCGCGGGCGTTCTGCTCCACGTTCACCTGGAACGGCACGCTCTCGCCCGGCGCGATGGCCGGCAGGTTGTCCATCAGCTTGAAGCCGGTGAGCTGCCCATTGCGGTCGCGCAGGCTCACCCACAGCCGCACCTTGCCGACGATGGCCGTGCCCGGATTCGTCACGCTGCCCGTGACCTCCACGCTGCGGTAGGTGAAGCGCTGGCTGAAGTTCAGCAGCACGCTGCCCGTTTCGGCCTTGGTGCCCGTCACCCGCACCTCGAGCGGCTTGCGCGGACCCGGCAGCGCGGCGCGCCGCATCGGCTTCCATTCGATGCGCGTCTGCGTGATGCGTTCGACGTCGCGCGGCTCGAGCAGGATGGGAAAGCGCTCGCCCGGATACAGATAGGCCAGCCCGGTGATGGCGGTGCTGCCGTCCGCCTTGTTGCCGCCGAAGCGCGAGATCGCCCCGCCGGGCGCAAGCACGATCGCGTCGTTGCTGCGGTTCACGAGTTCGGTGAGGAACAGCGGGCGCTGGATGTTGCTGCGACCCGCCACCAGCGGCAGCAATTCGAGCTGCTTCTCGTCGAAGCGCTCGCTGTCGTCGGCCAGCAGGTCGTCGGTGCCCAGGCGCAGGTCGGGGTTGAAGCTTTCCGGCCCGCCCGCGGTGCGAATCACGCGGTCGGCGTTCAGCACCGGCGTGCGCGAACCCGAAGCTTCGACCGTGCTGTAGCCGATGCGGTAGTCCCAAGAGGCAATGGCCGCCGCGCGGCCGAAGCGCGCCACGCTCACGTCCACCGACGTGCGCGTACCCGGCGGCACCTCGTTGGCCTGGCCATAGCCGTGGCCGAAGCCGATCACCTGCCCCGCGTCGTCGTAGAGCGTGGCCAGCACCTCGATGCCGCCGATCACCGCGGCGTCCTTGCGGTCGTTGGTGATGCGGCCGACCAGCCTCACGCGCTCGCCCTGCTGGATGAGGCGCACGCGCGAAAAGGTCATGCGCGGGCCCTGCACCGCGTTGTAGGGCTCGGCCAGCTTCTGCACGCGCAGGTCCTGCCGCGTGACGTTCTTTCCGCTCGGCATGTCGATCAGGGCGGGCGCGCTTTCGCCGGGCTCGAGCACGGCCACCGGCAGCATCTCGCTGCGCTCGTCGAGCCTGGTGTCGCCGTCGTAGTAGGTGGCGCGGATACCCGCGCGCGACAGCGGCTTGCCGGTCTCGTTGCGCGCGACCACCAGCAGCTTGGCCTGCGCAGAGCTGCCGCTGCCCACCAGCACCTGGCGCGGCTCGGCGAGCTTGAGACCGTCGGTGGGAATGGTGCGGTCGCCCAGTGCGGCAACCACCGGGCGCTGTCCGCCCGACGCACTGCTCGTGTCCGCGCCGCGGCTGCCGACGAAGATGCCCACCACGCCGACGAGCGCCACCACACCCACCGCCACGGCCACCGCGATGCCGGCCTTGCGCATCGCGAGCGCCTGCCTCTGCGCCTCTTCGGCCGCGAGCCTGCGGCCCGCTTCGTTCTTGACCTGGTTGAGCACGCGTTCGAGCCGGTCGGACACGTTGTCCTCCACCAGCGTGACCGAGCCGCAATGCCCGCAGGTGTATTCGTTGAGTCCGGTGCGCTTGAGCACGCTGCTGCCGCATTCGCCGCACTTGAGTGTCTGGAGGTCGATGGTCATGCTGGGCCTTTCGACGACCTACCAGCCGAAGACATCGGCGAGGTCCTCGGCCGCATCGGCGCTGCCGAGCAACGGGGCGAGCCGCTCGACAACGCGCTCGCGGTGCACCGGATCGACGACGCAATCGTCCTCGTCGGTGAAGATGCCGTCGCCCGCCTCCTCCCACACCTGGCCGATGGTGCCGAGGCACGCGGCCATCTCGAGGATGTCGGCGAACAAGGGCTCGTCTTCCTGCCACGCGCCCGTGCCGTGCATCGCGAACTGGATGGCGCCGGTGCGCACGTCGAAGATGAACGGATCGGCGCCCTGGTCGGCCACCACGAGCCAGTGGTCGGGCCAGTCGGCGATTCGCTCGCCGGTGATGCCGTGCCAGCGGTAGCCCGCCTGCAGCGCCCACAAGCGCGAGAGCGCAGGGATGCTGAAGGGGTTGCCCGTGGTCGGCACCGTGAGACCGGCATGCCCGACGCGCTCGTTGATCCACTCGCCGAGCGGTCCGACCTGCTCGTAGAAGGCGGCGATCGCGGCCGGCAGCGGGATATCGCCATGCCAGTGGTCGGCGGCGGATTGCGGCGCCAGCGCGCCGTGGGAAGCCAGTGCCGCGCGGGCCTGTTCGATCGATGCCAAGTGAGTTCTCCGTTCAGGCCAGCACGGCCTGCAATGCGTTGCGCAGCGCGTCGACGTCGCCGGGTGCGACCTCGTGCACGCCCTCCAGGCCCGCGAGGCCGCAGGCCGTCGATGCCACCACCGGCACGCCGGCCGCGACCGCACGCAGCAACGCGCGCGGTGCATGCTCGACGTGCGCGGGCAGCACGACGACCGCGGCACCGGCCAGCCAGTCGCCTCGCCAGTTCATGTGTTCGATGTGCGACGCGTCGCCGATGCCCTGCCAGAGCCGCGCGTCGTCCGACGCAGCGCCGAGCACACGCAGGCGGCACGGCCGGTCCTGCAGCGCCGCGGCGAGTTCGCGCGCGCCCTTGCGTGCCAGCGCGCTCGCGGCGAACACGACGATCGGCAGTTCGTGGCTTTCGCGTGGCGCCGCTTGTGCGGCGGGCAGCGTCCACGCGAGCCGCTGCAGCGCGGCTTGCGGTGCGAGCTTTGCCAGCGCATGCGCGACCCCGGCATGCGGCGTGACGATGGCCGATGCGCGCGCCAACGCGAGCGCTTCCGCGCGCACCAGCGACGGGTCGGCGCGGAAGTCGCGCAGGGTGGCGTCGTCCGGCCAGCGCAGCGACGCGGCATCGAGCCGCCGCTCGATGTCGGCCATCGGTAGTGCGCTGGCCAGCACGGTGATGCGGCGCCCGTCGAGCGCGCCGATGCGCTGCAGATGCGGCAGCAGCGCCTGCTCGACCACCAGATGCGTGTGAGCCGGCGCCAGCCGTGCGGCAAAGGCCAGGGCGAGCCAGCGCTGTCCATCGATCAGGCTGGCCTGCCGCCGGCCCACATGCCGCGCCCAGAGCCGCTGCCACAACGCGCGGCGCAGGCTTGCGGCCCAGGCCTTCGAGGCCCGCCCGCTGTCCTCTTCCAAAGGCTCGCGGTGCCAGCCTGCAGGGGGAACGCGCCAGAACGCGAGCCGCATCGGCACCGGCTGCATGCGCTGCACCTGCGGATGCGCAGTGCGCAGGTAGCGCGCGAACTCCGGCGTCCAGCCATCGACCAGCACCGCCGTGCGGCCCTCAAGGGCGAGGCCGGCTTGCGGGCGGTGGCGAAAGCACGCGGCCTGTTCGCAACTGAGGCAGCCGCGCGCCACGGGCAGCGCGGTGGCTGCGCCGTCGCCCGTGCGCCGCAGCATGACAGGTGCGACGGCCGCCGGCATCGGCGCCTGCGCGCGGATGCGAAGCACCAGTTCCGTTTCGGTCAATTCCACTTCGAGCCGCCACGCATGCCTGGCGCGCAGCTTGAGGTCGACATAGTTCCAGAACACCGTTGCATCGACCGCGTCGCCGTCCGGCGCGTTCACGCGTTCGATGCGCGCCGTGTGCCCGTGGCGCTCCACCAGCTCGAACCCCGCGCGCACGGCCAACGTGGCGAGTGCGTTCGACAGCTGGCACAGGCCTCCGGCCAGCGTCGGTACCACGCAGCCGCCGCGCACCTCGCGCCCCAGCACGAAGCCGCGCCCCGCACCGGGCCGCCCCAGCTGGCGCCAGAAACTCAGCAGCTCTCCCGCCGGCACCTCGACGGCGTCGAAGGCCGGGCGCGCGACGCGCAGGTTCTGCACCTTGCCGGCCACCAGCGGGAATTCGTCCGCACGGCCGTCGGACCACAGCGGGCTGCGGTGCTGTGCGAGCACCGGCGCGTCGGCCAGCGCATGGCCGCCTTGCCAGCGCCGCGCCGACGGCCGCAGCATCTCGCGCAACGCGTGCGCCGTGGCGAGCAGCCTGGAGCGCAGCCAGAAGTCGATCGCGTCGATGCGGCGCGGCGGCTGCCAGGCCTGCACGCTCACGCGGACGGGCCTCGCTTGCGCCATTGGCCGAGGTCGGCCTCGATGCGCTCGTTGATGTTGCCGCTCCATTGCGCGCCGAAGCCGGCAGCGCGCAGCAGTTCGACGATGCGATGGCCCACGACCACCGTGTTGGCCTCGCGCTGCTCGATCTCGGGGATCATGCCGCCGCTGAACGCCAGGTGCAGCCGTCCGGTGCGCACCGCCGTGTCGAGGTCCTGCGAGTGATAGAAGCAGCAGCCGCGGATGCCCGAGTCGAGGCGGCCCGCGGCGCGCCACTGTTCGCGCACGTCGTCATGGCCGTCGGCCAGGGTATTGCCGGCGCGGTGCAGCGCGATGATCTTCTCGCCGCGCAGCTGCGCGAACACCGCCTCGAGCCGGTCGTACTCGGTCTGCACAGGCCAGCCGGCTTCGGCGGCACGCTTGGCGGCGCAGGCGCGCGCGGCCTCGGCCTTGACCCAGGCGCGGTCCTCGGCGGAGAGTTCGTCCGGGTCGAGGTATTCGTCGGTGATCATCCATTCGACGTCGGCATCGGGATGAAAGCCGCTCCACACGAGATCGTGGATGCGTCCGCGCGTGTCTTCGGGGTCGAGAGTGAGGGCCATGCGTGTTGGGTTGCCGCATTGGCGGCGACGGATCATGCTTTCTTGATTGCCGGCGGGAGCGCCTTGATTCTCGCCCACCGCACCAGGATGGCGCATTAATGCGAAAGCATGAGACCTTGCGGCCACCCTTCCGCGCCGCGCCATCATGAAGGATGCACCGGGGCAAGGCAATGCGCCTTTCGGCGAAGAACGCGCGGCCGCAGGGCGCCGAGCCGGCACCGCCGCCATGCCGGGCGAATGGCTATGCTCGCGGCTCTTCATGCCGCTGCGCCACCCTTCCATCGACCTGATCGCCCACACGCTCGGACAGGCGCCGGGCCATGCGCGCTCGTCGTCCGACGGGCGCTACCAGGCGGCGATGGTGGGCACCGACACGCTGATCGTCGACATCGCCTCGCGGCGCATGCACCGCGCGCCCGGCGTGTACATGCGCGAGTTCGACGACGCGCCGCCCGAGGGCATCGCCGCGCCCGCGCTGCGCGTGGAAGGCGAGGAAACCGCCACCGCCTTCGCGCCCACGTGGACCGACGTGCAATGGATCGCGCTGTCGGACCCGGCACCCGCCGGTTTCTGGTCGCCCTGGCCGGACCCGCGCGTGGTCGGGCTGCCGCCGCTGGCCGAACGCCTCGCGACCGAATGGACCTCCGACGCGCCGCAGGCCACCGAGCGCGTGAAGCGGTCGGCCGCGGGCTGGATCGGATGGCTGGTCGCGCTGGCGGTGCTGGGCTTCATGGCGTCGTTCGGCTTCGAGGCCATCACCTGGTCGCTGCGCGGCGGCTGGGAATGGCTGTGGCTGCTGGCGGGTGTTCCCTTCTTCGGCATCTTCTCTGTGGCGACGGTGACGTTCATCGCGACGACGCTGCGCGAGCGCCGCCGTGTGCGCGTGGCGCTGGAGAACATGTCGCTGGAGGTCGGCGAAGGTTTTCGCATGAATGCGCCGCTGGACCAGCGCCTGCGTGCCACGGTGCCGGCCGCGCGCGACGGTGAACGCACGGTGGCGCCGGAACGCATCGTCGTCCGGCTGATGCAGCGGGCGATCCGCCACGAACCCGGCGGCCGTGCGGTGCTGGTGGACGAGTGCCGCGACGAGACCGCCGCGCTGTGCGGGGACGCGCGCGAAGACCGGCGCATCTATGCATGGACGCTCGGCGCGCACGCCGCACGCGAGGGTGCGTCGCAATGGTTCGTCGCGCTGCACGATGCGGCCATGCCGGACGGGCCGCCGTTCCTCGTGGCGGCGTTGCGCGAATTGCCTTTGCGCTGAGGCGCATGGGCGCCGAGGCGCCTAGCCGCGGCCCCTCGCTGATGCACAAAAAAAAGGCCGGCCATGCAATCGCATGGCCGGCCTTCTGTGCTTGTCCAGCCCGCAGGCTGGTGCAGCGGATTACAGCGGCAGGTTGTCGCCGCGGGCGGCAGCGCGGGCTGCGGCACGCACGGCCGCGCGGTCCACCGTGCTGGCGACCAGCGGTGCGACACCGGCGGTAGCGCCTTCGGCATACGGGTCGGCGCTGTGGGCGGCGGCCACGGCTTCGGCACGGACGGCAGCACGGTTGGCGGTCGACACGATCACGGGCGCCGGGCCGGCGTTGGCACCGGTGGCGTAGGGATTGGCGCTGTGGGCGGCGACCACGGCCTGGCTGGCGACGTCGGCACGGCTGGCGGCCGAGGTCAGTTGATGCACGCCGTCGTACGTTTCGGCGTGGGCGGCACCGGCGGCGGCCAGCAGGGCGATGGAGATGGCGGAGAGGAGCTTCGAGGCGGTCATTTGGTTGTCCTTTGTTCGTTCAGTTCTTTTTGCACTTGGATGATTTCGAACCGGTCTTGGGTGGGTCACCGTCCCTCCGGGGGCGGCCACCTCGCTCGGGGCCCTGTTCTTTCGGGTCAACCGGGTGGCTGGTCCGTGAGATGAATTGTGCGCCTCGATCTAAGTAAAAACCCTTAGACAAACGAACCACGGTGTTCACACATTGGAAACAATCACCCCGTCCGGGAGCGGGTGCGCCCCTTGCCGTAGAGTCGCCGCATGCATGCGCCGGCTTCCACCCCTCCGACCATCCGGGCCCCGTGGGGCACGCCGGGCACCGTGTTCGACCGGCTGACAGGCGCTTGGACCCTGGAGCGCACCATCGAGGGCCAGGCCACGATGACGGGCATGGCGGTGTTCACGCCCACGGCGCAGGGTTGGTCGAGGTACCGCGAGGAAGGCCGCATCCGCCTGGCCGATGGCAAGGAGTTCGACGGCCACCGCGAGTACCTGTTCGAAAGGGCCCCTGGCGGCTTCGTCGTGCATTTCGCCGAGAGCCCCCCACGCCTGTTCCTCGCCATCGAGGTGGTACGCGACGGCGACGCGCTGGCCGGCTCGGCCACGCACCTGTGCACGCCCGACACCTACGACAGCAGCTACCGCTTTCTCGCGGACGGCAGCTTCGTCATCCGCCACACGGTGCACGGTCCGCGCAAGGACTACCTGTCGGCCACCGTCTTCAGGCGGCACGCCGGATAGCCGGCCGGGCCCTTCTCAGTCGCGATCGAGCCGCCAGCCCGGCAGGCCCCGCATCACCGTCTGCACGAGCATCGCGCAGACGCCGCACTTGATCAGGTCGCCGGGAATGAAAACCAGCATGGCCAGCGCAGCCTGCGACAGCGACATGTGGGCGATCCACGCGAGCCCGGCGATGCCGACGGCATAGACCACCACGATCCCGCCGACCAGCGACGACAGGAAAGCCGCCGCCAGCAGCGGCAGGCCGGTGGCGCCCGCCATGCGGCGCATTGCCAGGCGCATCAGCAGGCCGCAGGTGAATGCACCGAACATCCACCCGAACAAGAAGCCCGAGGTCGGTCCGACGAAGACGCTCAGCCCGCCGCGGCCGCCCGGCAGCAGCGGCAGCCCCAGCGCCACGGCCAGCAGGAACAGCGCGATCGCCAGGAAGCCGCGGCGCGGTCCGAGCAGGCAGCCCGCCAGCATCACGCCCAGCGACTGCAGCGTGATCGGCACGCCGAACGGCAGGTCGATCTTGGGGATCAGGCCGAACACCGCCATCAGCGCCGCGAACAGCGCGATGTAGGACAGCGAACGGGACGAAGTGAGGGAGCCTGTGGTGGTCATGGCGTTCGCTATCGGAAAAAGGTCGGGTGGAAACGGAAGGGATCAGCGGCCGAGCCGCGCGGCCAGCGCATCGGCGACGCGCTCGGCCGTCTGCAGCGTGCGGATGGTGAGCGGTGCAAGAAGCCGCAGGCCGCCGCCGTGGCCCGTGCGCGCCCGGTAGGCATCGTCCAGCCGTTGCCACTGCACATAGAAATTCTCGGCGAAGCGCAGCATCAGGCCAAGGCCGAGCGCGATGCGCTCCGTCGGAACGCCGAAGCGCTGCAGCGGGTGCAGCACCGCCTCGAGCACCGCCAGCAGGTCCTCGAAGCGCGTGGTCAGCGTGAGCATCAGCGCGAGCGTGGCGGCGCTGCCGAGGCGCAATGCGCTGGCCGCGCCCAGCACGGTCGTGCCCATGGCCCAGTGGAAGCCGACGATCAGCCCGCCCGCGATGGCCACGCCGAGCAGCATGCGAACGCGGCGCCATGCGGGCGGCCCGAGCGACGCGAACAGCAGCAGCGCCGCCGCGCAGGCCGCCGCCAGGACCGCAGGGCGGTCGACCAGCACCAGCAGCGTGCCGCACGCCGACAGCACCGCCAGCTTCAGCCATGCCGCCATCGCGTGCATCCAGGTGGGCTGCTCCGAGTAGAGGCTACGCACCGCGCCCCCGCTCGGCCGCCGCGCGCTCGCGCACGTTCTCCGAATAGGCCTCGCACACCTCGCGGCCCGGACCGTCCGCGCGCACCCGACCCTGATCGAGCCACAGCACGCGCTCGAAGTCGTGCACGTGCTCCAGCAGATGGGTGGACACGACGATCTGCTGGTCGGTCGCGTCGAGCTGCGCGGCCAGCCGCGCCTGGCTCAGCAGGTCGAGGCTGGCGAAAGGCTCGTCGAGCAGCAGGGTCGCGGGCCGGCTGATCTGCAGCGCCAGCAGGCACACCTGCTGGCGCTGGCCCTGGCTCAGCTCGCCCACGGCGCGCCCGGCCCAGTCCTGCAGCCCGCGCTGCGCGAGGAATTCGCGCGCCTGCTGCCGCGCCGTCTGCCGCGCCTCGCCACGTGCCGTGAGGCTGAAGGCGAGTTCCTCGGCCACGGTCGGAAAGATGATCTGGTCGTCCGGGTTCTGGAACATCAGCCCCACATGCCGGGAAAGCTGCTTGCGGTCGGCCTGCGTGTCGCAGCCGTGCACCGTGACGCGCCCCTGCGCCGGCTGGTCGAGCCCGCTGATCAGCCGGAACAGGCTGCTCTTGCCCGCGCCGTTGTCGCCGACCAGCCCGATGCGCGATTCGTCCAGCGCGATCGTGAGGCCTTCGAACACCCGCCGGTTGCCGCGCACCAGCGTCACCGCCTCGAGGCGGATGCTGCGGGGGGCGCTGGAAGCGCCGGGCTGTGGCGGGGTCGGCGGCGGCAAGGGGCCGCCACTGTACCCGAACGCGCGGGCGCAGCTGCAGGGCTCAGGGCGCGGTGGCGAAGAGCCCGTTGAGTTCGCCGACCGACAGCATCCCCTCGCCCATTGCTCCGAACCTGCCCTGCGCGAAGGCCTCCGCGGCGATGCGTCCGACCAGCCCCAGCGCCGATTGCAGCGGCCCGCAGCCCAGGCTGATGCGCCGCGCGCCCGCGCGTGCGAGCGCCTCGGCCGGCGGCGCCCCGGCGTAGCCCGCGTACACGTTCAGCGGCAGCTTCACCGCGTCCGACAGGCGGGCGATCTCCTCGGGGTGGGTCATGCCGGGCACGAAGATGCCGTCCGCGCCCGCCTCCGCGTACAGCCGCGCGCGGCGCAGCGCCTCCTCGAAGCGCGCCGCCGGGTCGTCCCAGGGCACGAAGTAGGCGTCGGTGCGCGCGTTGATGAAGAAGCGGTCGTCCAGCCTCCGGATGGCGGCGATGCGCGCGCACAGCACCTCCGGCGGCGCCAGGTCCGACGTGCCGGGCACCGTGCCGTCCTCGATGTTGATGCCGGCCACGCCCATGCCGACGAGCCGCGCCGCCACGCCCGCCACGGCCTGCGCGCTGTCGCCGAAGCCGCGCTCGATGTCCACGCTCACCGGCACCCGTGCCACGCGGCAGATGCGGGCGCAGCCTGCGACCAGCTCCTCGGCCGGCATGCGCTCGCCGTCCGCGTAGCCGAGCGTCCAGGCCATGGCCGCGCTGGTGGTGCCGATGGCCGTCGCCCCGGCGCGCTCGACGACGCGGGCGCTCACCGCGTCCCATGCATTGACCAGCACCAGCGGCCCGGGGCCTGCATGCAGGCGGTGGAAGATGTCGGCTTGGCGTGAGGCGTCGTCGGATCGCATGGTCGTTTCTTTCGGGGGAAGTGGGAACGAACACAGCGTAGACGGGACGGGCCGGCCGGACTTGGAGAAAACTGCGGTTCGCACCCGGCACCCGGCACCCGGCACCCGGCACCCGGCACCCGGCACCCGGCACCCGGCACCCCATAGGATCGGGCACGAAAGGAGCATCGCGATGGACAGCGAAATCATGTCGACCTCGCCCGACGGGCGCTACACCGTCCGCACCACGCCCTGGGAAGCGCGCAACACGCTGTGGGTGTACCCGCCCGAGGTGGTGGCGCAGGACACCGGGCGCGTGGTCTTCCGCTTTGCCGACACGCACTGGTCGGCCGACAGTTCCACCTGGGAGAGCGCGTCGCGCGTCCGGCTGGCGCTGCGGAAGTACCCGGGCGGCCAGCCGCGCGGCAGCGTGGTCGCATGCATCGACTGCGCGCTGGGCACGGGTGAGTTCGAGGGGCGGCGCATGGCGCTGGCCAGCCTGGAAGCGGTGCTCGACGACGCGCTGCAGGCCGCCTGAGTCCGCCCTCCGGGGCGTCGGCCCAGGGCCGGCACGCCGCCGCCATGCCGGCCGGTTCCCAGGCGCCTGCGCTGCGGCTACAGTAGTCGCCCCAATCGGTCATCCAGCCCTTCCGCCAAGAGTCTGCCAAGAGTCAGGCAAGCGCCAGACCCGGCCGCAACACACATTCAAGGAAACACGTCATGGGCGCCCAATGGAAAGCGAAACACAAGGATCTGGCGGCCAATGCCAAGGGCCGGCTGTTCGGCAAGCTCGCCAAGGAAATCATGATGGCCGCGCGCAACGGCGCCGATCCGGCTGGCAACTCGCGCCTTCGCCTCGTGGTGGAGCAGGCCCGCAAGGTCTCGATGCCCAAGGACACGCTCGACCGCGCCATCAAGAAAGGCGCCGGCCTCACCGGTGAATCGGTGCATTTCGAGCACGTGATCTACGAAGGCTTCGCGCCGCACCGCGTGCCGGTGATGGTCGAGTGCCTGACCGACAACGTGAACCGCACCGCGCCCGAAATGCGCGTGCTGTTCCGCAAGGGCCAGCTGGGCACCTCGGGCTCGGTGTCGTGGGACTTCGACCACGTCGGCATGATCGAGGCCGAACCCGCCAAACCCGATGCCGACGCCGAAATGGCCGCCATCGAAGCCGGCGCCCAGGACTTCGAGCCGGCCACCGAAGACCATCCCGTGGTCTTCCTCACCGACGCCACCGACCTCGACCTGGTGAGCCGCGCGCTGCCGGCGCAGGGCTTCACCGTGCTGTCGGCCAAGCTGGGCTACAAGCCCAAGAACCCGGTCGACCCGGCCAGCCTGAGCGCGGCGGACCTGGAAGAGGTCGAGACCTTCCTGGCCGCCATCGACGCGAACGACGACGTGCAGAACGTGTTCGTCGGCCTCGCAGGCTGACGCCGGGCGCGTGCCGCGCATGCTTTCCGGCAGGTGCCTGTGCGGCGCCGTCCGCTACGAAGTGGCCGACGCCTTCGCCTACGCGCTGAACTGCCACTGCACGGACTGCCGGCGCGCGACGGGCTCGGCCTTCAAGCCTTTCGCCGGCATCGAACGCGGCAGGCTCTCGATCACGCAGGGCGAGGACCGGGTGAAGGTGTACGGCCAGCCGGACGCAGGCGACATCCACTGCGAACATTGCGGCTCGCTGCTCTGGTCCGTGGTGCGCGACGGGCAGTTCGTGCACGTCACGCTGGGCACGCTGACCGACCCGCCGGCGATCCGGCCGGGCGCGCACATCTTCGTGGGCTCGAAGGCGCCATGGTTCACGATCGCGGACGACCTGCCCCAGTACCAGGGGCACGTCAGCGACGGCTGAACGCCCCGTCCCATGAAAAAAGCCGGCCTCTTTCGAGGCCGGCCTTGCGTGCGGGACGGTGGAACCGTCGATCAGAAGGGGATGTCGTCGTCCATGTCGTCGAAGCCCGACGACGACTTGGCCGGCACCGCCGTAGCCGCCGTCGTCATCGCTCGGACCCGACGGGCCGCCCTGGCCCTGGCGGCTGCCGAGCATCTGCATCTGGTCGGCGCGGATCTCGGTGGTGTACTTCTCGATGCCGTCCTTGTCGGTCCACTTGCGCGTGCGCAGGCTGCCTTCGACGTAGACCTGCGAGCCCTTGCGCAGGTACTGGCCGGCGATTTCGGCCAGGCGGCCGTTGAAGACGATGCGGTGCCACTCGGTGGCTTCGCGCATTTCGCCGCTTTGCTTGTCTTTCCAGCGATCGGTGGTGGCCACTGTGACGTTCGCGACCTGATCGCCGCTCGGGAAGGTCCGCATTTCGGGGTCGCGCCCCAGGTTGCCGACGACGATGACTTTATTGACCGATGCCATATGCACTGCCCCTGATAAGTAGATGGAGGAGGAGGTTGAGAGGAGCCTCGGATTGTGCCCCATGGCGTGCCGTCCGGCGCCTTGACCCATCGCCGCCGGTCGGCAGGCAACGGCCCTTGGGCCGGCGTCCTGCGATGCGCCACGCGATCGGCGGACCAGAGCACCGCGGCGGTGCATGCAGCCCATGCGAAGCCCGCGCGCCGAAACCGCCGGAGCCCTCCCCCTCGCCATGAAATCGATGGCGGTCTATCATGTCCGGTTGCCCTCGGACGATCGCCCCTTGAATTCAAAAGCCACTGACAAAGCCGCAGCAGCAGACCGGGAAGAACAGGCCGACCGCGAACGCGACGCCTATCTCGGCGCGGTGCTGGCGCAGCAGCGCATCAGCATCCGCGGTGCGCGCACCCACAACCTGAAGAACGTCGACCTCGACATTCCGCGCAACAAGCTGGTGGTCATCACCGGCCTGTCGGGCTCGGGGAAGTCGAGCCTGGCCTTCGACACGCTCTACGCCGAAGGCCAGCGGCGCTACGTGGAAAGCCTCTCGGCCTATGCGCGGCAGTTCCTGCAGCTCATGGACAAGCCCGACGTCGACGTGATCGAGGGCCTGTCGCCCGCCATCAGCATCGAGCAGAAGGCCACCAGCCACAACCCCCGTTCCACCGTGGGCACGGTGACCGAGATCCACGACTACCTGCGCCTGCTGTTCGCGCGCGCCGGAACGCCCTACTGCCCCGAGCACCACCTGCCGCTGCAGGCGCAAACCGTCTCGCAGATGGTCGACGCGGTGCTGGCGCTGCCCGAGCCGCGCCGGGCCGCCCCAAGCGGCGAGAGCCCCCTCGGGGGGCAGCGAGGACACGACAGTGCCGAGCGTGGGGGCGAACCGTATCAACCACGCCTCATGATCCTGGCGCCTGTCGCGCGCGAGAAAAAGGGCGAGTTCCTCGAGCTCTTCGCCGAGATGCAGGCCGCGGGCTACGTGCGCTTCCGCGTCGACGGGCAGACCTACGAATACAACGACCTGCCCAAGCTCAAGAAGACCGAGAAGCACGACATCGACGTGGTCATCGACCGCCTGCGTGCGCGCGCCGACATGCAGCAGCGGCTGGCCGAGAGCTTCGAGGCGGCGCTGCGCCTGGCGGAAGGCCGGGCCATTGCACTGGAACTGGGAACCGAAGGTGCGCCCGACAAGGAGCACCTGTTCAACGCCAAGTTCTCCTGTCCGATCTGCCACTACTCGCTGTCGGAACTCGAGCCGCGCCTGTTCTCGTTCAACTCGCCAGTGGGCGCCTGCCCCAGCTGCGACGGCCTCGGCCACCGCGAGGTGTTCGACCCGGCGCGCGTGGTGGCGTTTCCGTCGCTGTCGCTGGCCAGCGGCGCCATCAAGGGCTGGGACCGCCGCAACGGCTACTACTTCAGCATGATCGAGAGCGTCGCCAAGCACTACAAGTTCGACGTCGACGCGCCCTTCGAATCGCTGCCCGCCTCGGTGCAGCAGGTGCTGCTGAACGGCTCGGCCGCGGAAGAGATCAAGTTCAACTACGTCATGGAGTCGGGCAACTTCGCGGGCAAGAAGCTCACGAAGAAGCATCCCTTCGAAGGAATCATCCCGAACATGGCGCGGCGCTACCGCGAGACCGATTCGGTCATGGTGCGCGAGGACCTCGCACGCTTTCGCAACCTGCAGCCGTGTCCCGACTGCGGCGGCTCGCGGCTGCGGCCCGAGGCGCGCAACGTGTTCCTGGTGGACGAGTCGATCAAGGCGGCCGACGGCGGCGAGCCCCGGTCTGCAGGCGCCGAACCGCCTCGCATGGCCATCTTCGAACTGAGCCGCCTCACGCTGCGCGACTCGCTGGCGTGGTTCCAGAAGCTCCAGTTGCGCGGCGCCAAGGCCGAGATCGCCGACAAGGTGGTGCGCGAGATCGGCCTGCGCCTGAAGTTCCTCAACGACGTGGGCCTGAACTACCTGAGCCTCGACCGCAGCGCCGAGACGCTTTCGGGCGGCGAGGCGCAGCGCATCCGCCTGGCCTCGCAGATCGGCTCGGGCCTCACCGGCGTGATGTATGTGCTCGACGAGCCCAGCATCGGCCTGCACCAGCGCGACAACGACCGCCTCATCGGCACGCTGAAGCACCTGCGCGACATCGGCAACAGCGTGATCGTGGTCGAGCACGACGAGGACATGATCCACGCCGCCGACCACGTGATCGACATGGGCCCTGGTGCCGGCGTGCACGGCGGGCGCGTGATGGCGCAGGGCACGTACGCCGAGGTGTCGGCCAACCCCGACTCGCTCACGGGCCAGTACCTCTCGGGCACGCGCAAGATCGAAGTGCCCAGGCGGCGCACGGCATGGCTGCCGGTGGTGAGCAAGCCCGCGTTCAACGAAGGCAGGAAGGCCTCGCGCTTCCCGCCGAGCCCGGCCGCCGAACGCCGCGCCGCGCGCGAAGCCGCCCACCTGGCCACGCAGACCGACCTGCAGGAGATCCGCGTGGTCGGCGCCACCGGCAACAACCTGAAGAACGTGAGCGTGGCCTTCCCTGTCGGCCTGCTGACCTGCGTGACCGGCGTGTCGGGCTCGGGCAAGTCGACGCTGGTGAACGACACGCTCTACGCCGCCGTGGCGCGCACGCTGTACCGCGCGCACGACGAACCGGCCGCGCACGAGGCCGTCGAAGGCATCGAGTACTTCGACAAGGTCATCAACGTCGACCAGAGTCCCATCGGCCGCACGCCGCGCAGCAATCCGGCCACCTACACGGGCCTGTTCACGCCCATCCGCGAACTGATGGCCGAGACCAACACCGCGCGCGAGCGCGGCTACGGCCCGGGGCGCTTCAGCTTCAACGTGGCGGGCGGCCGCTGCGAGGCCTGCCAGGGCGACGGCGTGGTCAAGGTCGAGATGCACTTCCTGCCCGACGTGTACGTGCCCTGCGAGGTCTGCCACGGCCACCGCTACAACCGCGAGACGCTCGAGGTGCTCTACAAGGGCAGGAACATCGCGCAGATCCTCGAGATGACGGTCGAGACCGCGCACGAATTCCTGAAGGCCGTGCCGACCATCGAGCGCAAGCTGCGCACGCTGCTCGACGTGGGCCTGAGCTACATCAAGCTCGGACAGTCGGCCACCACGCTGTCGGGCGGCGAGGCGCAGCGCGTGAAGCTCGCGCTGGAGCTCAGCAAGCGCGACACCGGCCGCACGCTGTACATCCTCGACGAGCCGACCACCGGCCTGCACTTCGCCGACATCGAACTGCTGCTGAAGGTGCTGCACCAGCTGCGCGACGCGGGCAACACCATCGTCGTGATCGAACACAACCTCGACGTCATCAAGACGGCCGACTGGCTGATCGACATGGGCCCCGAAGGCGGCGCGGGCGGCGGCACCGTGGTGGGCGAAGGCACGCCGGAAGACATCGCGGCGAACGAGGCGAGCCACACGGGACGGTATCTGAAGCGCCTGCTGTAGCGCAGCCTGCGCGTTTGCATGGGCCGCGCCACAATCGCGGCCCATGCCTTCCTTCACACCGCGACAGTTCGTCCTCCTCGTGCTCCTCACGCTCGCGTGGGGCTTCAACTGGCCGGTGATGAAGCTCGGCGTGGCCGACTACCCGCCGCTGGGCTTTCGCGCGATCTCGATCTGGCTCGGCCTGCCGGTTCTGGCGCTGGCGCTGGTGTGGCTCAAGGTGCCGTTCCGGGTGCCGCGCAGCGCGTGGCCCGAGCTGCTGTGGCTGGGCGCCACCAACATGTTCGTCTGGCACGCCTGCATCATCCTTGCAGTGAAAGCGCTGTCGGGCGGGCGCGCGGCGATCCTGGGCTACACGATGCCGGTGTTCTCAGCGGTCATCGGTGCGCTGCTGTTCTCGGCCGCGCTCACGCGGCGCGCGTGGCTGGGCGTGGGCGCCTGCGCGCTCGGCGTGGGGCTGTTGCTGTGGCACGAGCTCACGAACCTTTCGGGCCGGCCCGGCTATGTGGCGTTGGCACTTGTCGCGGCGGCCACGTGGGCACTTGGCACACAACTGCTGCGCCACACCCGCATCGGCCTGCCCACGCTCACGCTGTCGTTCTGGATGACGGCGATGACGGCCGTGGTGATGACGGTGCTCTCGCTGCTCTTCGAGCGCGAGCAGCTCTACTGGCCGGGTCGCGTGGCATGGGGATCGATCCTCTACAACGCGGTGCTGATCTTCGGGTTCGCGCATGCCGCGTGGTTCTACCTGGCGCGCGGCCTGCCGCCGATCGCATCGACGCTGAGCGTGATGTTCATCCCGGTGCTCGGCGTGTTCAGCGGCGCCGTGTGGCTCGGCGAGGTCGTGCACTGGCAGGACTGGGTGGCCGTGGCGCTGATGATGGTCTCGATCGCATCGGTGCTGTGGCCCTCTCGCAGCACCGCGCCGACGAAGGGCTGAAGCTTGCGGCCCCGCGGCTGCGTCAGGTCGTCGTCTGCACGTGCAAGCGGCTGGTCTTGCAGCGGTGCAGCGCGCGGTAGTGCTCCAGCGGCCGTCCGTTGGCGCCGTAGGCGATCGACTCGATGCGCAGGAGCGGCTCGGGCTGCGGCAGGTTGAGCAGCTCGCAGGTCTCGGCGTCGGGCAGCACCGCGTCGATCCAGCGTTCGGCGCGCACCAGCCGCAGGCCGTACTGGCGGCGCAGCACGTCGTACAGCGAGCGGTCGTCCAGCCGCGTGCGGTGCAGCCCCGGCGCGAGGTCGGCGGGCACCGCGGTCTCCACCAGCAGGCGCAGCTCGCCGTCCACGCTGCGCAGGCGCTTGAGCGCCACCACCTGCGTGCCGTCGGTCAGGCCGAGCGAGGCGGCCTCCTGCTCGGTGGGCGCGCGCAGCTCCTGCACGAGGATCTGCGTGCGCACCGAGCGGCCCTTGCGCTCCATCTCGTCGGAGAAGCCGAGCACGGTGGAGACGAAGTCCTCGTCGCGCTCGCGCGCCGACACGAAGGCGCCGCGGCCCTTGATCTTGTAGATGAGGTTGTTGCGCACGAGGTCGGCCAGCGCCTCGCGCACCACGATGCGCGAGATGCCGAACTGTTCGCCGAGCTCGGCTTCGGACGGCAGCTTGGCGCCGATGGGCAGGACGCCCTGCAGGATCTGCAGGCGCAGCGCGTCGCGGAACTGGGCCCACAGAGGGGATTCGGAGCTCCGGTCGAGCACGGTCGGGATGTCGTTCGCAGAGTTCACGTTGAAGCTTGGCCCAGGGCCTGAGGGGTCGTCAATGATGCATCGAAAGACGCGGGGGCATCGGCGGGGGCATCGGCGTGGGCATCGCAGGGCACGGGCGACAGCCGCACGCCGTGGCGCTCGCGCAGCGCGGTGGCGCAGGCCTGCAGCTCCCTGTGCGCGTGCGCCGCGTCCCAGCCGAGCGCCTCGGCCGCGATGCCCGCCATCTCGGCGAGCGCGGCATCGGTGACCAGTCCGCGGATCGCCAGCAGCGTGCGGCGGATCACGAGGTCGTCGAGATGCACCACGCCGGTCTCGAGGCAGAGCCACGAAAGTTCGGCCACCGAATAGTCGCTCGCATGCCGCAGCGGCACGTCGCCGGAAGCGCCCAGGCGTTGCGCCAGCGGCATTGCCTTCGAGCCGTAGCGCCGCAGCAGCGTCTGCGCCCGCGCACGGCCGATGCCCGACGACGCCACCATGCGCTCGACGAAGCGTTCCCTGGCCGGCGCGTCGACCGGCAGCTCGGCGCCGCCGCCGATGGGCATCGACTCGGTCGATGCGGTGCGCGCGCGGCCCAGCTGCTGCAGCACCTCGTCGGTGGCCTCCTCGGCCAGCGCGCGGAAGGTCGTCCACTTGCCGCCGACGAGGCCGACGATGGGAATGTCGCGCGTCGCGTTCGGCGCATCGAGCACCACCGAGTGGTCGCGCGAGATCTGGCCCGGGCTGTCGGCGTCGGAGCGCGCCAGCGGTCGCACGCCGACATAGGTGTAGACCACGTCGCCGCGGCCGAACGACAGCCTGGGGAAGACCTCGGCCAGCACCTCGAGCAGGTAGTCGACCTCGGCCGGCTCGGTGCCGATCTGGTCGGGATCGTCCACCGGGATGTCGGTGGAGCCCACCAGCACGCGGTCGAGGAACGGGTAGACGATGCACACGCGCCCGTCGACCGCCTCGAAGTACGCCATGCGGCCTTCGAGCGCGTCGCGCAGCGCGGGATGGTCGAGCACGAGGTGCGAGCCCTTGGTGCCCATCACGCGCGAGCCCGCGCCGCCCAGCACCGCCGTGCTGCGGTCGAGCCACGCGCCGCTGGCGTTCACCACGGTGTCGGCGGTCACGCGCACCACCGCGCCGGTGATCTCGTCGCGCAGCGTGAGGATGTTGCCGGCGCAGCCCGTCACGCGGCAGTAGTTCGCCGCGGCCGAGCGCGGCTGGTCACGGCAGGCATCGCCGATGAGTTCGAGGATCAGCCACTCGGGATGGCTGATCCATGCGTCGAAAAAGGTGGCCGTCCATCGCACCGCGGTGCGGAACAGGTTGCGGTCGCCCGGCGGCACGCGGCCGATGCGATGGTTGGGCATCACTCGCTGGCGCCGGCCCAGCAGGTCGTACAGCCGCAGGCCCGCGGCCACCGCCAGCAGTCCGCGCGTGCGCTGCGGCGGCGTGCGGCCGAAGAACTTGAGTGCGCTGCTCATCAGCCCGCCGAAGAAGCTCGACAGCGGCACCACGGTCTTCAGCGGCTGCACCAGGTGCGGCGCATTGCGCAGCAGCAGGTTGCGCTCGCGCGTGGCCTCGGCCACCAGCGAGAAGCTGCCGTTCTCCAGGTAACGCAGGCCGCCGTGGATCATGCGCGACGGCGCACTGCTGGCGCCTGCGCTGAAGTCGCCCTTGTCGACGATGAGGCAGTCGACGCGCTGCAGCGAAAGATCGCGGAACACGCCGACGCCGTTGATGCCGGCGCCGACGATGACGGTCGAGAAATGGCGGTCGGCCAGGGCTGCGGGGCGCACGAAGGGCAGTTGCCACGCGCTCATCGGAAAACCTCCGTGCTGTGCGCTGCGGTGCGGGCGCCTTCGGGCAGCCGGGCGACGCCCGTGGCACCTCCCGCCAGATGTGAAAACACAGGGGACATGGTGTCGATCAGTTCGTTGAAGCCGGCGTTGAAGTCGGCGTGGGCGCGCGCCTGGGCGGCGTCGGGTTCGACCGTGTCGCAGGGCGCGAGCAAGGCGCTGCCCTGCTCCGCGCAGTCGATGCCTTGCGACATGGCGGCGTAGATGGCGGCACCGCGCGCCCCGGTCTCGTCCTCGGCGCAGCGCTCGACCGGGTGGCCGAGCAAGCCGGCAAGCAACCGCACCAGGCGCGTATCGCTCGCACCGCCGCCGAGCACGGTCGAGGCCGACACGGGCAGGCCGCAGGCGGCAAGCCGCGCCGTATGCCGCACATGCAATGCCGCCACCGCGTCGACCACCGCGCGCGCCATGTCGCCGCGCGTGTGGTGGCTCTTGAGCCCGACGAAGCCCGCCGTGAGGCCGCCGCCGCCATTGACGAAGGGCAGGAAGCGCAGGCCGCCGGCGCCCAGCGGCACCGACATCGCCAGGTCGACCACGGCGCGCGCGTCGGGCAGGCCGAGCACGCCGGCCAGCCACGCGATGTTGGCCATCGACGAAGGGCTGTTCTCCATGTAGAGCCGCCTGTCCGCGCGGCCGAAGTTCACCACGGCCGCCACATCGGGCTTGGGCTCCAGCACCGGGCCGATCACCGCGTTGACGCACCAGGTGCCGAAGACCGAGACCGCGCGTTCGCGTCCTTCGGCGCAGATGGCGGTCATCGAGGCCAGCAGGTCGATCGCGCCCATCGCCACCGGAATGCCCGCCGGCAGGCCGCACAGCGCCGCCTCCGCGGGCCGCAGCCGGCCGATCACCTCGCCGCCCGGAACCAGCGGGCCGAAGGCGCGCGGGCCGAGGTCGGCGATGCCCGAGGCGTCGAAGGCCGCCTGCGACCACGTGCCCGATGCGATCGAGACCAGACCCGCGGTGCTCGCATCGCTGGCGTCGGTGGCGATCTCGCCGGTCAGCAGGAAGCCGAGGTAGTCCTTCGCGAACAGCAGCCGTCGCACCGTGCCGCGCTGCACCGCGTCGGTGCCCAGCAGCTCGGCCGCGATCACCGTGGGCTGGCCCGGCCACGGCCTGCAGCCGACGTCCGCGAAGAGCGCGTCGCCGTGGCGCAGCGACAGCGAACGTGCGCGCGCATCGGCCCGCTGGTCGGTCGAGGCGATGGCCCTTCCGCCCACGAGTTGGTTGCCGGCATCGAGCGCGTAGAGCCCGGCGCCGTGGCCCGTGCAGCCGATGGCGCGCACCTCGGCCGCGCGCACGCCGATTTGGTGGGCGACGTCGCGCAGCACATGGGTCAGGGCTGCGCGAATGGCCGTGGCGGCCACCTCGCATCCCCCTCCAGGCAGCCGGTCGTGCGGCAGCGGCATGCGCGACAGGGCGACGGCCCGGCCGCTTTCGGCTTCGAGGGCCAGGGCTTTCAGGCTGCTCGACCCCATGTCGATGCCGATCAATATATTTGGCTTCATGTCATAACAGCTTCGGCTGAATAAAAGCGCACTGCCAGTAGCGTTTCCCCTAGTTATCCTGCCAAATGGGCAACGCGTACATTCTAGCCTGTCATAACAACTGTCGTGACATCGAGGATCAAGGCGCTGCCTTCAAACGCAGCAACAACAAGCTGTGCCACTCAACGTGAGGAGACAAAAAATGAGGCGTAATTTCCTGAAGTCCGCCGCGGCAGCCGGCATCGGCCTGGCGGGCGCGAGCGCACTGGCGCAGCAGGCCGCGGCTCCGGCGGCGGGCGCTGCCGGCGGCGGGCTGCGAGGCAACGCGAGCGACGTCTACGTGATGAACGTGATGGTGTCGGGCGTGGAGTACTGGTTTCCCGTCTACGAAATGATGAAGCAGCTCGGCCGCACGCTGGGCGTTCGCACCCGCTACTCGGGCACGCCCGAGTACGACGTGAACAAGCAGCTCGCGTCGTTCGAGCAGGAGCTGGCGCGCAAGCCCGCGGGCATCCTGCTGCACCCGATGAACCCCGACCCGTTCATCGAGCCCATCAACCGCGCAGCGGCGATGGGCATCCCGGTGGTCACCTTCGCGGCCGACTCGCCGAACTCCAAGCGCACTTCTTTCGTCACCTCCGACAACGACCGCGAAGGCACGCAGGCGGCCGACGCCATCGCCGCGTCGCTGGGCGGCAAGGGCGAGTACGCGGTGCTGGAGAACCCCGGACAGGACAACCACGACCGCCGCATCGCCGCGTTCGTGAACCGCATGAAGGCCAAGCACCCGGGCATGAAGCTGGTCGGCCGCGCCGCCAGCAACCAGGACCCGAACAAGGCCTACCAGGCGGTGCTGAGCCTGGCGCAGGCCAACCCGAACCTGGGCGCGCTCTTCATGCCCGAGGCGAACTCGGCGCTGGGCGCGGCACAGGCCAAGGTCGAAACCAAGAAGAACATCAAGGTGATGTGCTGCGACGTGAACGCCAAGATCCTGGACATGATCAAGTCGGGCGACGTGTTCGGCTCCATCAACCCCAACCAGGGCATGCAGGGCTACATGGGCATGATGATGCTGTTCCTGGCGAAGAACCCCACGCTCATCGATCCGATGAACGACGCCAAGCGCAACGGCACCAACCCGATGGCCGTGCCCTTCCTCGACAACGGCCTGTCGGTGGTCAGCAAGGCCAACGCCGACGACTTCTACTGGGACAAATACCTCGCGCGCCGCGGCACCAAGGGAATCGGCGAGTGAGTGAGCACGACGCAATGAGCGCGCTGCTCGAATTGCGTGGAATCAGCAAGCGCTTCGGCGCTTCGCGCGCGCTCGCGGGCGTGGACTTCTCGCTGGCGCGCGGCGAGATCCACGCGCTGTGCGGCGAGAACGGCGCCGGCAAGTCCACGCTGATGAACATCATCGACGGCATCCACCAGCCGGACGAGGGCGAGATCTCGCTCGACGGCCGCGCCGTGGTCATCGACGGACCGGCCCAGGCCATGCGCCTGGGCATCGGCCTGGTGCACCAGGAGATCGCCCTGTGCGGCGACGCCACCGTGGCCGAGAACATCTTCATGCCGGAGATCAACGCCGGCAAGAGCGCGTGGATGAACTACGCCAGCCTCAACGAGCGCGCCGCGACGGTGCTTCGGCGGCTGGGGCAGGACATCGACCCCGCCTGCCTGGTGAAGGACCTGAGCATCTCCACGCAGCAGCTCATCGAGATCGCCAAGGCGCTCACGCTCGACTGCAAGGTGCTGATCCTCGACGAGCCCACCGCCGCGCTCACCGACAACGAATCGGCCGCGCTCTTCAAGGTGCTGCACGACCTGCAGGCGCAGGGCATCGGCATCATCTACATCAGCCACCGCATGGCCGAGATCTTTGCGCACTGCACGCGCGTGACGGTGCTGCGCGACGGACGCAACGTGCACAGCGGGCCGCTGTCCGAGCTCGATGCCGACGGCCTGGTGCGCCGCATGGTCGGGCGCGACCTCGGCAACTACTACCCGCCGAAGCAGGACGACGCGGCGCACGGGGAGCCGGTGCTCGAGGTACGCGACATCGCCGACGGCGAGCGCGTGCACGGCGTGTCGTTCACGCTGCGGCGCGGTGAGATCCTCGGCATCGCGGGCCTCATGGGTGCCGGGCGCAGCGAACTCGCCGAAACGGTATGCGGCCTGCGCACGGCCACGCGCGGCACGGTGCGCCTGCGCGGCAGGACCCTGGCCATCCGAAAGTACAGCGACGCGCTGCGCGAGGGCATCGCCTACCTCAGCGAGGACCGCAAGGCGGCCGGCGTGTTCCTCGACCTGCCCATCGCGCAGAACATCGCCTCGATGGCGCTGAAGCGCGTGAGCTCGCGCTTCGGCCTGCTGCAGCGCCCGGCCGAGCACAGGCTGGCCGTCGAGCTGGGCGTCAGGCTCAGGCTGAAGAGTGACGGCGTGGACATCGACGTGGCAAGCCTGTCGGGCGGCAACCAGCAGAAGGTGGCCATCGCCAAGCTGCTGGCCACCAATCCTTCGGTGCTGCTGATGGACGAGCCCACGCGCGGCGTGGACGTGGGCGCCAAGTCGGAGATCCATCACATCCTGCGCGAGCTGGCCAGCCAGGGCGTGGGCGTGATCGTGATCTCCTCGGAGCTGCCCGAGATCATCGGGCTGTGCGACCGCGCCCTGGTGATACGCGACGGCCGGCTCGCCGGCGAAGCGCAGGACGACGACATGACGGAAGAGGCGCTGCTGCGGCTGGCCTCGGGACTATGCGAACAGGAGACAGCATGAACTACCCGGCTCAACTCGACGCGGGCGCGGCCCCGGGCCTCCAGCCGCGCCAATCGGGCGGCGGCCCCGCAAAACCATCGTCCAGGCTCGCGAGCATGCGCGAGATGGGCCTGCTGCTGATCATCGCGGCGATGTGCGTGGCCATGAGCTTCGCCTCGCCCTACTTCCTCACGTGGGACAACGTGCGCGCGATGCTGCTGTCGTTCTCCATCGAGGGCATCGTGGTGGTGGGCATGACCATCCTGCTGATCGTCGGCGGCATCGACCTGTCGGTGGGCTCGGTGGTGTGCTTCGCGATGGTGGTGACGGGCAAGCTCTTTCTCATGGGCTTCGACCCGTGGACGGCAGGGCTCATCGCCATCGCCGCGAGCGCGGGCATCGGCGCGATGATCGGCGGCTGCGTCACGCGCATCGGGCTGAACCACTTCATCGCCTCGCTGGCCTTCATGGTCATCGTGCGCGGCCTGTGCCTGGCGCTCACGCAGGGAACGCCGCAGTCGCTGTTCTCGCTGCCGGCCTCGTTCAAGTTCATCGGCCAGGGCACGCTGTTCGGCGTGCCGGCGGTGATCCTGATCTTCCTGGCGATCGTGGTCGTCAGCGACTTCGTGCTGCGCCGCTCCACCCTGCTGCGCCGGGTGTTCTACACCGGCAGCAACGAGAAGGCCGCGCTGTACTCGGGCATCCGCGTGGGCCACGTGAAGTTCTGGGTCACTGTGCTGTGCGCGGCCTCCGCAGGTCTCGCAGGCGTGATCTACACCGCGCGCTTCGGTGCCGCCACGCCCACCTTCGGCATGGGCATGGAACTCAACGTGATCGCCGCAGCCGTCATCGGCGGCGCCAGCCTCAAGGGCGGCTCGGGCACGGTGCTGGGCGCGGTCCTCGGCCTGGCGCTGCTGTCGGTGGTGACCAGCTCGCTGATCCTGCTGGACGTGTCGCCCTACTGGCAGGACGTGATCAAGGGACTGATCCTGCTCGCGGCCGTGACCATCGACCACCTCATGAACACGAGAAAGACCAAGCGATGAGCAACAGCAGCAACGCATCGATGAAGAAGACCACCCTCGGCCCTTCGGGCATCGCGTGCTCGACCATCGGCCTGGGCACCTGGGCCATGGGCGGCTGGATGTGGGGCGGCGGTGACAACGCCGCCGCCGTGCTGGCGATCCAGGCCTCGCTCGACGCGGGCGTGACGCTGATCGACACCGCGCCGGCCTACGGGCTCGGGCGTTCGGAAAGCATCGTCGGCACGGCACTGAAGGGGCGGCGACAGGAGGCGGTCGTCGCCACCAAGTGCGGGCTGGTGTGGCACACGCAGAAGGGAACGCACTTCTTTGAAGAAGACGGCCACCCGGTGCACCGCCATCTGGGCCGCGAGTCGATCTTCCATGAGTGCGAGGAAAGCCTGAAGCGCCTGCAGACCGACTACATCGACCTGTACATCACGCACTGGCAGGACAGCACGACGCCCGTCGAGGAAACGATGGGCGCGCTGCTCGACCTCAAGAAGCAGGGAAAGATCCGCGCCATCGGCGTGAGCAACGTGAGCCCCGAGACGCTGGCGGAGTACCTGCGATACGGGCCGGTCGATGCCGCGCAGGAGCGCTACAGCCTGATCGATCGCGAGATCGAGCAGACGCTGGTGCCGCTGTGCACCGAGCACAACGTGGTGGTGCTCGGCTACTCGTCGCTGGCGCTCGGCCTGCTCGCCGGCCCCATCGACCCCGCGCGCCAGTTCACCGGCGACGACCAGCGTGCCGCCAATCCGCGCTTCAGCGCGGAGAACCGCGCGAAGCTGAAGGCCTTCTTCGAGGAACTGGAGCCGCTGCGCCAGCACCTCGAATGCTCGTTCGGACAACTGATGATCGCCTGGACGCTGGCGCGCGGCAGCGTCCAGGTGGCGCTTTGCGGTGCACGCGTGAGCAGGCAGGCCACGGAGAACGCGGGCGCCGGCGCGGTGCAGTTGCGCGACGACGCGCTGGCGCTCATCGACGCCGCCGCAGGCAGGCACCTGCATGCGCTCGCCTGATCCCCCGTCCCTCTTCACCTCAACTTAAGGATCTCTTTCGTATGTCGAAGGACAAGACCGCACGCCTGAACCGGCTGCTGACCAATGGACGCTGCCTGGACATCGCGCTCGATCACGGCGTGTGCAACGAGCCCTCGTTCCTCAACGGCCTGGAAGACATGCCGGCGATCGTCGAGAGACTGGTGGCCGCGGCGCCCGACGCCCTCCAGCTCAACCACGGGCAGGCCGACCTGCTGCAGGACCGCCCGGGACGCGACAAGCCCGCGCTGGTGCAGCGCATCGACATGGGCAACCCCTACAACGCCACCGCGCACCGCGTGATGTGGGCGGTGCTGCAGAACGAACACGACCCGGTGCTGCCGGCCGTGCAGCGCGACGCCGCCTGCGTGGTGGTGAACCTGTTCATGCTGCCCAACGAGCCCGACCTGTTCCGCCAGTGCGTGCAGAACATCGCGCGGGTGCGCGCCGACTGCGACCGCTACGCCATGCCGCTGATGATCGAGCCGCTGGTGATGCGCCCGCACAGCGAACAGGGCGGCTACATGGTCGACGGCGACGCGGAGAAGATCGTGACGCTCGTGCGCCTCGCGCGCGAGATGGGCGCCGACATCGTCAAGGCCGACCCGACCACCGACCCCGCCGAATTCCATCGCGTGGTGCAGGCCGCGCGCTGCCCCGTGCTCGTGCGCGGCGGCGGACGCGAAGACCTGCAGCAGGTGTTCGCGCGCTCTCGCGTGCTGATGGACCAGGGCGCGGTGGGCATGGTGTACGGACGCAACGTCTACCAGCACGCCAACCCGTCGGCGGTGGTGGACGCACTGATGGCCATGATCCACCGCGGCGCGAGCGCCAGGGAGGCCTGGGACATCTACGAAGCGGGCGGCGCAAGAAGACACGAGGACAAACGCAACGCGAGCTGAAGACGCAGCGCCGTCGAGAAAAAAGAGGAGAGGGAGAGGCTGTACGGCCGGCGGCGGACTCGTCGCCGGCCGGGGTGTGCCCTGCGCGCGCACTTCCTTCGAACGAACCCGACAACCTGGAGGCCACGATGAAGATCCGGTATTACTTGATGGCGCTGCTGCTGCCGTTCGTCACGCTGTTGACGCACGCGGCGATCACGGGGGTCAGTCCAATGACGACCCTGAACAACATGGCGGCCGCGGTCTCCGCGGCCGTGGCCGACCCGCTCCCGCTGCAGGGTCCGGGGCTGGGCAACCTCACCTACACCTCGGGCGAACTGTTCAAGCCGGTGTCGATGATCACCAGCCCCGCGCATCCGCTCGACCCGGCGCACAGCAGCGCCTACGAATCGCGCGAGGTGCCCGCCACCTACCCGGGCCGCAAGGACTACGGCATGAACGCCGGCATCATGGTCAACGGCTACTTCCTCACCTCGTTCGCACCGGACAGCGGCCTCGGCCCGGGAGGCTTCCTGCTGTACGACGTGTCGAACCCGCGCCAGATCCAGCTCGTCAAGAAGATCTACGAGCCCGAGGCGCGCACCAAGGAGTTCCGCGAGACGCACTCCTTCGGCACCGCGAAGATCGGCGGCAAGACCTACGTGGTGCTGCCGAGCATCAACGGCGTCGAGTTCTGGGACTTCACCGACGTCAACGACATCAAGCAGGTGAAGAAGCTGGCGCTGCCCGGCGTGAACGGCGGCGACTACGAGAACGTGGCCTGGCAGCTGTGGTGGCAGGCGCCCTACCTGTACGTGGCGTCGGCGGGCCGTGGCATCTTCATCGTCGATGCGACCGACCCCGCGAATGCCGTGATCGCCAACCGCGGCGCGGGCAAGCCCAACCCCGTGCCCACCGGCGAGCTCGGCGGCTTCCGCATCGGCCCGATCTTCACCATGGGCAACCACATGGTGCTGACGGCAATGGAAAGCAACGGCGGCTTCGCGAGCCTGGACATCGCCGATCCGCTCAACCCCAAGGTGCTCGACACCATCGTCGGCAGCACGCCGTTCTACTACGCGACCTGCTTCGACGGCAGGAACCTGCATGCCTCGGCGCGCAACAGCGGCGCGAAGATGTACAGCTACGACCTGAGCGACCGCTCGCGCTTCGTGGCCGAGGACAACCGGCTGGTGATCGACGAGCAGCTCTATTGCGCGACGCAGGACAACTTCGTGATCCAGGGTGCGCAGACGCGCATCCACAAGGTCGACGTGAGCAATCCGCTGAACCATGTGGAGGTGGGCCGCGGCAGCATCCTGCGCGAGGACGATCCGAACTTCACGCACTCCGACAACGGCCAGGTCGCGATGTTCGGCAACCTAGTCTTCGTGGGCAACGACCACGGCTCGGGCAGCGGCTTCGTGGTGCACCAGGTCGACCCGGACACCACCCGGCCCGAGGTGAAGCAGGTCTCGCCCGCCAGCGGTGCGAAGCAGCAGGCGCTGACCTCGCGCATCGGCCTGGGCATGACCGACAACATCCGGCCCGAGAGCGTGAACGCCAACACCTTCATCGTGCGCCCGGTGGGCGGCAACACGCTGGCAGGCACGTACAGCGTGCAGCTCGGCATCATCAACTTCTCGCCCGAGCAGCCGCTGCAGCCCGGCACCAGCTATGAAGTGTTCCTGCCCGCCAACGGCGTGAAGGACTATGCGGGCAACGCCATCGGCGCGGACTACAAGTCGGTGTTCCACACCGGCAACGCGAGCGACATCAGCCTGATGCACCACTGGACGCTGGCGGGCAATCTGTCCGACCAGATCGCCGCGAACAACGGCACGCCAGCCGGCGGCGACGCCTTCGAGAGCATCGGCCTGAACTTCGCGAACCGCACCGCGGGCGTGCCGCTGAAGAACGACACGGTGGCCACCGTGCTCGGCGGCACGGCGTCGCTGAGCTTCTACATGAAGACCACGCAGGCCGGCGGCCCCAACTCGTGGACCGCGCCCGGCATCTTCGGGCGCGACCAGACGGGCGGTGCCGACGACGTGTTCTGGGGCTGGATCGACAGCGGCGGTCGCATCAAGCTGTCCGTGGGCAACGACGGCGGCACCACCTCCACCGCGGCGGTGAACGACGGCGCCTGGCACCACGTGGTGATGACGCGCGACGCGGCCTCCGGTGCGCAGGCGGTGTATGTCGACGGCGTGAAGACCACGTCGGCCGGCCTCGCCGGCACCAAGGGGCTGGCGAACAAGTTTCAGGTGCTGGGCCAGATCCAGGGCAACGCCGCGCTGTTCAAGGGCACGCTGGCGGAGGTGCGCGTCTACGGCCGCGTGCTGAGCGACGCGGACGTCGCCACGCTGCGCAGCCAGGCCATCATCGGGGACCCCGGCATCGGCGGCGGACCGAAGGTGGTGAACGGCCAGCTGGTGTTCAACCCGGCCACGCTGGGCGCGAGCGGCGCGCAGTACCGGTGGAACTTCGGCAACGGCACGATCACCGGGTTCGCGAACCAGCCCAACTACACCTACACCTACACGAGCCCCGGCCATTACACCGTGACGCTCACGGTGCGCGACACGCTCGGCCGCGAGACCTACTACACCTACAACGTGACGGTGATCGCACCGGTGACGGCGCGCGCGCCCACGCACACGACCAACATCGCGGGCGACGCCAGCTCGGTGTATTCCGTCAACCCCGACAGCGGCACGGTGGCGGCCATCGATGCGCAGACGCTGGCCAAGCGCTGGGAGACGCGCGTGGGCGACGAGCCGAAGACGCTGGCCGTGGGCCCCGACGGACGCATCTGGGTGTCGGTGCACGGCGAGGACAAGCTGGTGGCGCTGAATGCGGCGGACGGTGCCGTCTCGGCCACGGTGTCGCTGGCCTACGGCAGCGGCCCTTACGGCGTGGTCTTCACGCCCGATGGCGGCAAGGGCCTGCTCACGCTCGAGAGCAAGTCGGCGCTGATGAGCTTCGACCCGGCCAGCGGCAACGCCACCGGCACGGTCCCGCTGCAGGGCGAAGTGCGCGGCATCGCGGTGAGCGCCGACTCGCAGGTGGCCTACGTGACGCGCTTCAAGTCGAAGATGACCGGCGGGCAGCTGCACAAGGTGAACCTGCAGAACCTGGGAGCCATCGGCACCATCGCGCTGCCGGTGGACACCACCACCGTCGACACCGAGAGCCGCGCGCGCGGCGTGGCCAACTACCTGAGCCAGGTGGTGATCTCACCCGACGGCACGCGCGCCGTGCTGCCTTCGAAGAAGGACAACATCGTGCGCGGCAAGTTCAGGGACGGCAACAACCTGGTGCACGACCAGACGGTGCGCTCGATCCTGTCGCAGGTCGACCTGCAGCAGGCGGCGGAGAAGTTCGACGAGCAGATCGACTTCGACGACCGTGCGCCGGCGCGCGCGGCGCTCTTCTCGCCGGCGGGCGACTACATCTTCGTGGCGCAGATGGAAGGCAACCGGGTGGCGATCGTCGACACCTACACGCGGGCCGTGCGCGGCGAGATCAACGCCAGCAGCGCGCCGCACGGGTTGTACCTGGACGCGGCGCGCAAGCGGCTGTTCGTCAACAACTTCCTGGCGCGCTCGGTGACGGTGCACGACGTGGCCACGGTGCTGTCGGCGGAAAGCAACGCGCCGACCTTCCTGCAGACCGTGCAGACGGTGGCCACGGAGCCGATGGCCGCTGCGGCGCTGCGCGGCAAGCAGGTGTTCTACAACGCCTCGGACCGCCGCATGAGCAAGGACAACTACATCTCCTGCGCGAGCTGCCATGCGGACGGCGGCGACGACGGCATGGTGTGGGACTTCACCCAGCGCGGCGAAGGCCTGCGCCGCACCATCAGCCTGCAGGGCAAGCGCGGCACCAGCCACGGCAAGCTGCACTGGACGGCCAACTTCGACGAGGTGCAGGACTTCGAGAACGACATCCGCAACGAGTTCGGCGGCACCGGCTTCCTGACCAACGCCGACTTCGCGGCCACGGCCGACCCGCTCGGCACACCCAAGGCCGGAAGGAACGCGCAGCTCGACGACCTCGCGGCCTACCTGAACTCGCTCAACAAGTACATGCGCAGCCCTGCGCGGACCGCGGACGGCAACCTGAGCGTGGAGGCGGCGCGCGGCCAGACCGTGTTCAACACGGCGCAGTGCGCCACGTGCCACACCGGCGGCACGCTGCGCGACGGCCTGCGGCACGACGTGGGCACGATCCAGCTGTCGTCGGGCAAGGGCAGCAACCTGCCGCTGGGCGGCGTGGGCTTCGACACGCCGACGCTGTCGGGCACGTGGAACGCGGCATCGTTCTTCCACAACGGCCAGGCCGCCTCGCTGCAGGCCGTGCTCGACAGCGGCCACGGCAACGCCACAGGCCTGCCGCCGTCCGACGTCATTGCGTTGCGCGAGTACGTGCGCTCGCTCGACACCGCCCCGCCGTTCGTCGCGCGCCTGCGCTCCGAGCTCAGCGGCATGTGCGTGAACATCAAGGGCGGCGCCGCCGCGAGCGGCACGACCGCCGTGCAATGGCCTTGCGGCAATGCCAGCCACGAGAAGTTCACGGTGACGCCGATCCTGGGCGGCTACGTGCAGTTCGTGGCCGAGCACAGCGGGCTGTGCCTGGCGCAGAACGGCACGGCAACGACGAATGCGCCCGTGATCCAGGTGGCCTGCTCGGTGGGCAACGCGGCGCAGTGGAGCGTGGTCGGCGGTGCCCTGAAGAACCGGGCGTCGGGTTCGTGCCTGGACGTGCCGAACAGCTCGACGACGCAGGACACGGCGCTCATCACCTGGACCTGCAACGGCGGCAACAACCAGAACTGGGCACAGATCCCGTAGCTGGGCTCGCCCCCAGGATTCGCGGCACTTCGTGTCCGCTTCTCCATCCCCCTGCCGGGGCAGCACCTGAGGCCCGGCAGAGCCGGGTCCTCGGTGTTTCTGGCCCGCCCCCAGGCTTCGCGCACTTCGTGTCGCTTCTCCTACCCCCTACCGGGGGCAACACCGGAGGCCCGGCAAAGCCGGTTCCGCGGTGTGACCCGTCCTGCCATAGGTTGACACCTATGAAGGACACACAGCCGGCTTGATCCAGCCGGCAACGGACGCCCGATGAACCTCATCGGGCGTTTTCAATTTTAGGGACAGGTGCGGTCTCTCTTGGTTGTAGATCTGCACGGCCTGCTGGACCATCCGGCTGGCCTGGGTCAGATCGGCAGGCCGGTGCAGCAGGAACTCCATCTTCAAGATCCCGTTGACGCGCTCGGCCAGCGCGTTCTGATAGCAGTCGTAGCCGTCCGTCATCGAGCAGGCGATGCCGTGGCGGCGGTGGATTTCCTGATAGTCGTTCGAGCAGTACTGGATGCCCCTGTCCGAGTGATGCACCAGCATTTGCCCAGTCTTGCGGCCCTTGAGCGCCACCTTCAGCGCCCGGCTGACCTGCTCGGTGTGCAGGCTGTCGTGCACGTGATGGCCCACGATCTTGCGCGACCACGCATCCGTCACCAGGCTGAGATAGACGAATCCTTGATCGGTCGGCAGGTAGGTGATGTCAGCCACCCAGACCTGCTCGCTGCCGGTGGGGCGCACCTGATCCGGCCCCTGCTTGAGCAGGTTGGGATGACGGCGCAACCGGTGATGGCTGTCGGTGGTCTTGTGATACGCCCGCCTGGGCTGAACCAGCATGTGGGCCTCGCGCAGCACGTCCAGCAACGCATCGCGCCCCAGGCTCGCGTTGGCCTGGTGCAGCGGCTGCTTGAGAAGATGGTGCAGCTTGCGCGCGCCCAGCCGCGGCTGGCGCAGGCGCACGGAACGCACAAGCTCGATCACTGTGTCAGAACGGGCACGGCATTGCTGCTGGTGCTGCAGTTGTTGGTAGTAAGCCTGGCGGCTGACGCCCCAATGGCGGCAAGCCCTCAACACGCTCAGCCCCGGGACGAGCTTTTGCGAGAGGACTTGCCCGAAGGCTTTTTTACGACACGCACCCCATAGTCCTTCTTCAGGACATCGAGCACGGCCTCGAACAACTGAGCCTTCTCATTGGCCTCGCGAAGCTGGACTTCGAGAGCCTTGATCCTCTGCTCAGGAGTCAGCGGCGCAGCGGATGGCGATGCGGAATTCTTGATCGGTACTGGCATGGGAAGCCGACATGATGCCGAACCCCAGCTCTGGCGGCCATGCTTGCGCAGCCACACCAACACCGTCGAGCGACCCTGGATGCCGTAGCGCTCCTGGGCCTGCTTGTACGTGAGCTCGCCTTTTTCTACCTGATCGACCACCGACAGCTTAAAAGCCAGCGTGTAGTCGCTCTGCGTGCGTTTGATGCCTGATTCCATTGACTTGCCTTTTCTGAGAGGAAAAGGTGTCAACCCAGGTCAGGACGGGTCAGTGTTCCACGAAAGGCCGGCCGTTTCACGGCCGGCTTTTTTTTCTTTTGCGCGCGGTCTGCCCATGACCTGCCACGTCATGGACCGCATGCACCGCCTCTGGGAAAGTACCTCCATCGATCAACCAACCAGGAGAAAACACCATGACCGGCTTCAACATCCTTCCCCTCGCAGTCGCCTTGCTGATCGGCGTCGCGGCCCTCGGTTCCTGCCTCGGCATCGGGCTGGTCGGACAGAAGTTCCTGGAGGGCACCGCGCGCCAGCCCGAGCTTGTCGACACGCTGCAGACCAAGTTCTTCCTGGTGGCGGGCGTGACCGATGGCGCATTCATCATCGCCACCGGTATCGGCCTCTGGTTCGCCACCGCCAACCCGTTCGGATGAGCACCGCGCCGCGCGCCGCAGGAGGCGCGTGCACCAGGAAGTGACACGATGAATTGGCACCATTCGTGCTAGCACCGTTGACACCGAATTGTTTATAGTTAAAGTATTTAGCTATCAACGGTTCAATGTTGACGGTACCGCAGGGAGCGGTGCCTGCGTCGTTTCACTATTCCTAGCCGGAGAATCCATGAGCCACCTGTCCCCGAAGTCGCCCGCGCTGCCGCGCACCCTGCTTTCGCTGCTGCTGTGCGGTGCGGCCCTCGGCACCGCGGCATCGGCCGCGGCCGCACCGGTCAAGGTGGGCTTGGCCCTCGACATCTCAGGGCCATTCGCGGCACTCGGCGCAGAGGCGCGCGACGGCTTCGCGCTCGGCATCAAGCAGCTGGGCGGCAAGCTGGGCGGCCAGGACGTCGAGTTCGTGCAGGCCGACATGGCCGGCAGTCCCGACCAGGCCAAGCAACTGGTCGACCGCATGATCCAGCGCGACAAGATCGACCTCTTCAGCGGCCCCATCGGCTCCAACGTGGCGCTGGCCGTGGGCCCGACGCTCTTCAACGCCAAGGTGCCCTACCTCTCTGCCAACGCGGGCCCGAGCCAGTTCGCGGGTGCGCAGTGCAACGCCTACTTCTTCGGCACCGCCTATCAGAACGACCAGTTCCACGAGGCCGCAGGCAAGTTCGCGCAGGACCGCGCATTCAAGAAGATCGTGCTGATCGCGCCCAACTACCCCGCCGGCAAGGACGCGCTGGGCGGCTTCAAGCGCCAGTTCAAGGGACAGGTGGCCGACGAGCTCTACACCAAGCTCGGCCAGATCGACTACGCCGCCGAACTCGCGCAGCTGCGTGCGTCCAAGCCCGACTCGATCTATTTCTTCCTGCCCGGCGCGATGGGCATCAACTTCATCAAGCAGTTCGTGGGCGCGGGTCTGTCGAAGGACATCACGCTCGTCACCAGCGGCTTCTCGGCCGACGAGGACGTGATCGGTGCCGTGGGCGACCCGATGCTCGGCCTGTTCAACACCTCGCACTGGGCGCACGACCTGGACAACGCGGCCAACAAGCAGTTCGTGGCCGCGTTCCGCAAGGAATACAACGGCCGCTATCCGTCGGTGTACGCGGCCCAGGCCTACGACGCGATCCTCGCGATGGACGCGGCCGTGAAGCAGGCCGGTGGCAACGCGCAGAACCGCGAGGCCGTGGTGGCCGCGCTGAAGAAGGCCAACTACGCGTCGACGCGCGGCAGCTTCAAGTACGCGAACAACCACTACCCCATCGAGAACTTCTACCTGCGCGTGATCGGCAAGGACGCGCAGGGCAAGGTCACGAACAAGCTGATCAACACGGTGCTCACGAACTACGGCGACAGCTACGCCGACAAGTGCGGGCTCAAGTAACGCCCCCGGGCGGCACAACGCTCGCCCCCAGGCTTCGCGCACTTCGTGTCGCTTCTCCTCCCCCCTGCCGGGGGCAACACCTGAGGCCCGGCAGAGTCGGCTCCTCGGTGTTCCTCGAATGAAAACGCGGGCAAACCTGCTGGTTCTTCTATGAGTGGAATTCTTGTTCTCGAGCAGTTGCTCAACGGCCTGGGCTACGGCCTGATGCTGTTCCTGCTGGCCGCGGGCCTCACGCTGGTGTTCGGCATCATGGACGTGCTGAACCTGGCGCACGGCTCGCTGTTCATGGCCGGCGCCTACGTGGCGGCCGAGGCGCACACGCGCACAGGCTCGTTCGCGGCGGCCATCGTCATCGCGGTGGCGGTCACGGTGGTGGTGGCGCTGCTGCTCGAGGTGCTGCTGATGCGCCGGCTCTACACGCGCGACCACCTCGCGCAGGTGCTGGCCACGTTCGGCGTGATCCTGGTGGCCGACGACATCGTGAAGATGGTGTGGGGACCGTCGCCGGTGATGGCACCGACGCCGGCCGCGCTGTCGGGGCCGGTCAACCTCATGGACGGCCTGCCCTACCCTTCGTACCGGCTTGTCATCCTGGTGGGCGGCCTGCTGGTGGCGCTTGCGCTCTACCTGTTGGTGAACCACACGCGCATCGGCATGCGTGTGCGCGCGGGCGCGTCCGACCGGCCGATGGCCGAGCTGATGGGCGTGCGCGTGGGCCGCATCTTCAATGGCGTGTTCCTGCTCGGTGCGGCGCTGGCCGCGCTGGCGGGCGCGCTGATGGGGCCGATCGTCGCGGTGCAGGTAGGCATGGGCGAAGCCATCCTGATTCCTGCGCTGGTGGTGCTTGTGATCGGCGGCATCGGCTCGGTGCGCGGCGCTTTCGTGGCCGCACTGCTGGTGGGCGTGGTCGACACCGTGGGTCGTGCCTTCGTGCCGATGCTGCTGCGCGCCACGCTGCCGCCGGCCACCGCGGCCGACCTGGGCCCGCTGTTCGCCGAGGTCGCGATGTATGCGCTGATGGTGGTGGTCCTCATCTTCCGGCCGTCCGGGCTGTTCTCCGCGAGATCATGAGTTCATCTTCCTCGTCTTCATTCTTCTCGCGAGCCCTCGGCGCCGGGCTGCTGCTGGCGCTGCTCGCGGTCTTCCCGCTGGTGGCGCCATTGTTCGGCCTCGAGTTCTACATCGGCTTCGTGCGTCGCGTGCTCATCGCGGCGCTGGCCGCGGCGAGCCTGAATTTCATCCTCGGCTTCGGCGGCATGGTGGCGCTCGGGCATGCGGGCTTCATCGGCATGGGTGCATACACGGTGGTGGCGCTCAGCGACGCGGGCGTGATGTCGGGCTGGCTCCTCTGGCCGGCCGCGGCACTGGTCGCTGGCCTGGTGGCGGCGCTCATCGGCACGGTGGCGCTGCGCACGCGCGGCGTGTACTTCATCATGACCACGCTGGCCTTCGCGCAGATGCTGTACTTTGTGGTGGTGTCGCTGCGCAAGTACGGCGGCGACGACGGCTACACGCTGATGTCGCGCCCCACGCTGCTGCCGGGGCTGGACCTGGGCAACGAGTCGAACTTCTACTGGGTGGTGCTGGCCATCGTCGCGCTGGCGCTGTGGTGGCTGCACCGCGCAACGCAATCGCGCTTCGGCCACGCGCTCATGGGCATCCGCGACAACGAGACGCGCATGCGTGCGCTCGGCTACCCGGTGTTCCGGCTGCAGCTGGTGGCCTTCGCCATCGCAGGCGCCATCGCGGGCCTTGCAGGAGCGCTGCTGGCGGGCGGCAACGGCTTCGTGAGCCCGGCCACGATGCACTGGACGCAGTCGGCCACGCTGCTGGTGATGGTCGTCATCGGCGGGCTGGGGCGCAGCTGGGGCGGGCCGGTGGGTGCCGTCGTCTGGCTGGTGCTCGAAGAGGCCTTGAAGCAGCACACTGAGCATTGGCACATGCCGCTTGGGTTGTTGCTGATCGCCGTGGCGTTGTGGGCACCCAAGGGACTTGCTGCCCTGTACAAGCGCCGCCTGCCCCTCACCCCAACCCTCTCCACCACCCTTTCACCGGAAGGGCGAGGGAGCAAGCCATGAGCCTTTTCAGAATCGAAGGATTGGTCAAGCGCTTCGGCGGCCTGCTGGCGACCGACCATGTGAGCCTTACCGTCGAGCGCGGCGAAGTGCATGCGCTGATCGGGCCGAACGGCGCGGGCAAGACCACGCTGGTCAACCTCATCACCGGACTGCTGAAGGCCGACGCCGGCCGCCTGCTGCTCGACGAGCGCGACATCACCGCGCTGAAGGACCACCAGCGCGTGGCCGCCGGCATGTCGCGCTGCTTCCAGGTGACGCGCGTGTTCCCCAAGGAAACCGTGCACGACAACCTGATGCTCGCGGCGCAGGCCCATGCGGGCAGCAGCCTGCGCTTCATGGCGCCGCGCGCGAACGAGCGCGCCTTGGTCGACCGCGCCGTGGCGCTGGCCGAACGCGTGGGCCTGGCCGGCGAACGCGAACGCATCGCGGGCACGCTGCCGCACGGCGCGCAGCGTGCGCTCGACGTGGCACTCGCGCTCGCGGCCGAGCCCAAGCTGCTGCTGCTCGACGAGCCCATGGCCGGCATGGGCCCGGATGAATCGGCGCGCATGGTGGAACTCATCGAATCGCTGCGCGCGTCGATGGCCATCCTGCTGATCGAACACGACATGGACGCGGTGTTCCGCCTGGCCAACCGCCTCACGGTGCTGGTGCAGGGCAAGGTGCTGATGAGCGGCACGGCCGACGAAGTGCGCGGCCACCCCGACGTGCAGGCGGTGTACCTCGGCACCGAGGCGGAAGGGCATTCATGACTCGCCTTCAGGCTGCGCGCACTGCGTGTCGCTTCGCCTACCCCCTGCCGGGGGCAACACCGGAGGCCCGGCAAAGCCGGCTCCTCGGTGTTCCTGGCTCGCCCCCAGGCTGCGCGGCACTTCGTGTCCGCTTCGCCTACCCCCTGCCGGGGGCAACACCGGAGGCCCGGCAAAGCCGGTTCCTCGGTGTTTCTGGCTCGCCCCCAGGCTGCGCGGCACTTCGTGTCCGCTTCGCCTACCCCCTGCCGGGGGCAACACCGGAGGCCCGGCAAAGCCGGCTCCTCGGTGTTTCCCGTCCTGACAACGCCCGCCTCGCACGGTCGAGAACGACGAGACACTGAGATGCTGCTAGAAGCGAAATCCATCGAGGCCGGCTACGGCGCGAGCCAGGTGCTGTTCGGCATCGACATCGACATCCGGCCCGGCGAGGTCGTCGCGCTGCTCGGGCGCAACGGCATGGGCAAGAGCACGCTGCTGAAGGTGCTCACGGGCACGCTCCCGCCGATGCGCGGCAGTGTGCAGTTCGGGGGCGAGGCCATCGGCGGACCGGACAGGTCGATGAAGCCCGACGCGATCGCTCGCCGCGGCGTGGCCATCGTGCCCGAGGGCCGTCACGTGTTTCCCAACCTCAGCGTGGACGAGCACCTGCGCGCCTTCGCGCGGCCGAGGCCGGGCAGCGCGCCGCGCTGGACGGTCGAGGCGCTCTACGGCCTGTTCCCGCGCCTCGGCGAACGCAAGGCCAACGCGGGCAACCAGCTCTCGGGCGGCGAACAGCAGATGCTGGCGATTGCGCGCGCGCTCTCCACGCACCCGCGCCTCTTGATCCTCGACGAGGCCACCGAGGGCCTGGCCCCGGTGATCCGCGAGGAGATCTGGAACTGCATCGCCACGCTCAAGGCCGAGGGCGAGGCCATCCTCGTGGTCGACAAGTACGTGCAGCGCCTGCTGCCGCTGGCCAACCGGCATGTGATCCTGGAACGCGGCCGCGTGGTGTGGCAAGGCGACTCGGCATCGCTCGACGCCGACCGGTCGCTGTGGACGCGCTACCTGGGCGTCTGAAGACCGCGGCCGGGTCAGGCGCTGGCGGTTCCGGACCCCGCCGCCCGCGCATGCCCCAGCGTGCGCAGCGCGAGCAGCAGCACGGCCACCGCGCAGCACGCGATGCCCGCCACCATCGGCAGCGGCGTGCCGTCGGCGAATGGCGACACCAGCGCCACCACCACCGCGCCGCCCACGAAGTTGAGCGTGCCGAGCAACGCCGACGCGGTGCCGGCGCGCGCCGCGTGCGCTTCCATCGCCACCACGAACGTCGACGGCACGATGACGCCGTTGAGCCCGTACAGCCCCATCAGCAGGCCGACCAGCACGCCGAGCCGGTCGACGCCCGCGAGCGTCAGCACCAGCAGCAGCACCGCGATCGCTGCGCTGGCCGCGACCGCGGTGCGCAGCACGCGCCGCACGCCGAAGCGCGCGGTGAGCCAGCCGTTCGCCTGCGACGCCAGGATCATCGTCACCGCATTGAGCGCGAACAGCACGGCGTAGGTGCGCGGCGGCACGCTAAAGTGCGTGCCCATCACGAACGACGAATTCGCCACGTACACGAAGAAGCCCGACAGCGTGAGGGAGGCCATGAAGGCCACGCCCAAAAAATGCCGGTCGCGCAGCAGCACGCCATAGGCGGCCATCGCGGCGCGCAGGCTGCTTTGTGCGCGCGCAGCCGGTGGCCGCGTTTCGGGCAGCAGCACGACGACCATCGCCGCGGCCAGCACGGCCAGCGCGCCGACCACCCAGAACACCGCGCGCCAGCCCGCGGCCCCGGCCACGAAGCTGCCCGCCAGCGGCGCCAGGATCGGCGACACGCTGTAGACCAGGATCAGCAGCGACATGAGGCGCGCCGCATCGGCGCCGGTGTGCAGGTCGCGCACCACGGCGCGCGGCGTCACCATGCATGCGCAGGCGCCCAGGCCCTGCAGCAGCCGGAAGGCGATGAGCACGCCGATGTCCGGCGCCAGCGCGCAGCCGATGCTCGCGAGCACGAACACCGCGAGGCCCACGTACATCGGGCGCTTGCGGCCGAAGATGTCCGACAGCGGGCCGGCCACCAGCTGGCCCGCGCCGGTCGCGATGAAGAAAGCCATCAGGCTGGCCTGCACCGCGCGCGGGCCGGCGCCCAGCGACAGCCCGATCGCCGGCAGCGCAGGCAGGTACATGTCGATGGCGCTGGGCCCGATGGCGGTGAGCAGGCCCAGCACCACGGCGTAGCGTGAAAGTCGAGCGTTCGAGGAGGACATGCGCCAATGCTCGCGCCGCATGCTGAATGATTGAATAATCAAAACCCCACTTTTCCTATTCGTTCGTACAAATCACCATGGACCCGCTGTCCGACGTCCTGTCGATGCTCACCGTGAGCAGCACGCTGTCCTCGCGCTTCGAGGCGCGCGGCCGCTGGGCCTTCCGCTATCCGCACTACGCCTCGCACATCAAGCTGGGCTGCGTGCTCGAAGGCCGGCTGCGAATGCAGGTCGAGCGCATGGGCGACGGGGTGCTGCTGGAAGCCGGCGACTTCTACCTGCTGACCAACGGGCAGCCCTTCACCGCCGCCACCGATCCGCCGGGGCCGATGCAGGACGGCGTGCAGGCAAGCCGCGACCACCGCGGCCCCGACGGCGTGATGCGGTTCGAGGGCCAGGGCGCCGAGGAGGGGCCAGTGGTGGTCATGGCCACAGGCCGCTTCACGCTGGCCGGCGAAGCGGGCGAACTGCTGCTGCGCCACCTGCCGCCGTTCATCCACCTGCGCGCAAGCGACCCAGGCACGCGGCCGCTCGCCGGCCTGCTGGACCTGCTGGGCTGGGAAACGGCCGAACTGCGGCCGGGCGCCTCGATCGCACGCACCAACCTCGCTGCGCTGGTGCTGGTGCAGGCGCTGCGCGTGCACCTGGCGAACGCGCCGCAGCCCGAGGGCTGGCTCGGCGCGATGGCCGATGCGCGCATCGGCGAGGCGCTGTCGTGCATGCATGGCGACATCGCGCAGCCATGGACCGTCGAGCGCCTCGCGCAGTCGGCCGGCATGTCGCGCACCGCCTTCGCGCTGCGCTTCAAGGCGCTCACGGGCGCGACGCCGCTCGACTACCTGGGCGGCTGGCGCATGACGGTGGCACGCAACGCGCTGCGGCACAGCGACGAAGCCATCGCGCGCATCGCCGAGCGCATCGGCTACCAGTCGGAGACCGCATTCAGCGCCGCGTTCCGGCGCACGGTCGGCGAGAGCCCGGGGCGCTTCCGCACGCTGGCGCGTGCGCAGGAAGCCGCCGCCGCGGGCTGACGACGCGGCCGGCGCCGCTCAGTCGGGCGCTGCGTCCAGCTGCAGCACCAGGTCGCGGCTCGCCTGGTTCATGCCGGCGACGTCCACCGTGCTGCCGTGCTTGCGCAGCCGGTCGACCACCTTCTTCAGTGCGGCCACGGCAGTGACGTCCCAGAAGTGCGCCTGCGTCACGTCGATGCACACCGGTGCACCGTCGATCTCGCGCACGTCGAAGGCGTCGACAAGCATGTCGGCCGAGGCGAAGAAGACCTGGCCGGTGACGCGGTACACGCGCGTGCCGTCGTCGGCCAGCCGCATGTGAACGTGCAGCAGGCGCGCCACCTTGAAGGTGAAGAACACGCCGCTCAGCATCACGCCGGTGGCCACGCCCGCGGCGAGGTTGTCGGTGGCCACGGTGACGGCCACCGTCGCGAGCATCACCGCACTCGACATTCGCGGATGCCGCACCAGCGTGCGCAGCGAGCCCCAGTCGAAGGTCGAGGCCGACACCATCACCATGATCGCCACCAGCGCCGCCACCGGCACCTGCGACACCCAGGGCTTGAGCAGCACCATGAGGATCAGCAGGAATGCGCCCGCGAACAGCGTCGACAGCCGTCCGCGTCCGCCGTAGCGCACGTTGCTCACCGTCTGGCCGATCATTCCGCAGCCCGCGATGCCGCCGAAGAAGCTCGCGGCCACGTTGGCCACGCCCAGGCCGCTGCACTCGCGGTTCTTCGAGCTCGGCGTGTCGGTGAGTTCGTCGACCACGCTGGCGGTCATCATCGATTCGAGCAGGCCGACCATCGCGATGGCGAACGCCGGCAGCGCGATGATGCGCAAGGTGTCGAGCGTCAGTGGCACTTCTGGCAACGCGAAGGCGGGCAAGGCGCCCGGCAGCTGGCCCAGGTCGGCCACGGTCTTGAGCGGCAGGCCGAGCCAGTGGCCCGCGAGCGTGACCACCACGATGCACACCAGCGGCGACGGCACCGCAGTCGTCAGGCGCGGCAGCAGGTAGATCACGGCCAGACCGAGCCCGACCATGGCCCAGGTCGCGGTGTTGGCGCCGACGAAGTGCGGCATCTGCGCCGCGAAGATCAGGATCGCCAGCGCGTTGACGAAGCCGGTGCGCACCGACGACGACACGAAGCGCATCAGCACCCCGAGCCGCAGCAGGCCGAACACGATCTGCATCGCCCCGGCCAGCACGCCGGCCGCCAGCAGGTACGGCAGGCCATGTGCGTGCACCAGCGGTGCGGCGACCAGCGCCACGGAGCCGGCGGCGGCCGACACCATGGCCGGCCGTCCGCCCGTGAACGCGATGACGATGCCGATGACGAACGAGGCGAACAGCCCGACCGCCGGATCGACGCCCGCCACGAAGGCAAAGGCGATGACTTCGGGAATGAGCGCGAAGGTGGCGACGGCGCCGGCCATCAGCTCGCGGGGAATGCTCGGGCACCACTCGGTGCGCAGGCGACTGTGTTGGGAAGACATGGAAGAGGGAAAGCAGCCCGCATGCCGCCGACGGGGCATGCGGGACAAGGGCAGGACGGTGAGACCGCTGCGCGGCCCCGTGGAGGCTTCGGCGGCCGCGGCCGCCGCGTCGCTGCGCGGGCGTCAAGGAGGCGTCGGCCGCGAGCAGCCGGATTGACGGCGGCGGATGGGAAAGCGCGGGAGCCTCGAACACATGGGGCGCGATTGTAGGGAGAGCCCCTGTCCTTCGGCGGCGGTCGGGCTTCGGTGGCGGCTCTGCGGCCCTCGCATGCATTTTTTCGCGGGCCCTTGCGTGCCCGCGGTGCAAGGTCACACCGAACGCGTGATGCCGCCGTCCACCCGCAGGTTCTGCCCGGTGATATAGCCCGCGCCTTCCGAGGCGAGGAAGCCGATGACGGCGGCGATCTCGCTGCTCTTGCCGTAGCGGCCCATCGGGATGCGCGAGCGGAACTCGGCCTTCTCGGGCAGGCTGTCGATGAAGCCCGGCAGCACGTTGTTCATGCGCACGTTGTGCGCGGCGTACTTGTCCGCGAACAGCTTGGTGAAGGCCGCCAGCCCGGCGCGGAACACGCCCGAGGTCGGGAACACCGGGTCGGGCTCGAAAGCGGCGAAGGTCGAGATGTTGATGATCGTGCCGCCGCCCTGCTGCACCATCAGCGGCGCCACCAGCCGCGCGGGGCGCACCGCGCCCAGCAGGTACACGTCCAGGCCGCGGTGCCAGTCCTCGTCGGTGATGTCGAGGATCGGCGCGCGCGGGCCGTGGCCGGCGCTGTTGACCAGCACGTCGACGCGGCCCCATTCGCTGCTCACGCGGTCCACGAGGCGCTTCAGGTCGTCGTTCGACTGGTTCGAGCCTGTGACGCCGATGCCGCCGAGTTCGGCCGCCAGCGCCTCGCCCTTGCCCGACGACGAAAGAATGGCCACGCGGAAGCCGTCGTCCGCGAGCCTGCGCGCGGCCGCCGCGCCCATGCCGCTGCCGCCTGCGGTGACGATGGCGACCTTCTTCTGATCTGACATGCTGGGTTCCTTGGTTGCGATGAACCCCCGAATTTAGCCAGCCGGGACGGCGCCCGCGCGGCCGTGGCTATTCGCCGATGTCCCAGCGCGCCTTCACGGGGAAGGGTTCGGCGTGTTGCCGCTCGAAGCGCTGGAGCTCCTCTTCCATGCGGTCCTGCGGGATCAGCGAGAGCACCGGCTCGGGCCGCGCACGCGGGCCTGTCCTGTAGGGCCGCTGTTCGATCGGCAGGCGGCTCAGGGCCTGCAGCCAGGCCGCGGTCTCCGCGTCCATGAAGGCCGTCACGGCGGCCACGTCGGCGACGACGCGTTCGGCCATCTCTTCCTCCGCAAGATCCGCCTCCTCTAGCCAGCTCAGGTCCGCGAAGGTCTGCAGCAGCTTGGCGCAGACGAAGTCGGAGAACGACGCGTGGTCGATGCGGCTCTCGTCGGCGTCGTGCCACACCAAGGCCACGCCCACGCTGCCGTCTTCCAGCGGCGCCAGGCAATAGGCGTCGCCCGCGCCCGACTGCGCGAAGGGCAGGAAGCGGCGGCCGTCCTGCCACTTGGCATCGAGCCACTCGTCGAGCGTGCTGGCCGCCTCGGCGGTGTCGATCCATTCGAAGTCGCTGAAGCTGGCCAGTTCGGGCTGACCGGCGGCCAGCAAGTGCGCGAGCAATGGCGGGATGTCGATGCCGGTGCGGCGCGACAGATCGCTGAAATCCATTCCGCTCACACGGAGGGCATGGTCGCCTGCATCGACGCGCGCTGGTTGAAGACGTCGAACCACTTCGCGCTGTTCGGCGCCCCGGTACGCCAGTCGACGTCGGGGAAGCGGAAGTCCATGTAGCCGAGCGCGCAGCCGAAGGCGATGGTGCCGATGTCGACGCGGTCGCCGAACGAAGGCGCCGCCGTCTCCAGCCATTCGAGACCGGTGCGCACCTTGGCCAGCTGGCCGTCGGTCCAGTCGGCCCAGCGCAGTTCCTCGGGGCGCAGCACGTTCTCGTAGCGCGCGAGCAGCGCGGCACCGGTCATGCCGTCGGCCAGCGCGAGCTCGGTCAGGCGCGACCAGCGCGCGGCACCGTCGGCCGGGAACAGCCTGCCGCCGTGCGTGGCGTCCAGGTATTCGCAGATCACGCGGCTGTCGAACAGCACCTGACCGTCGTCGGTGAGGAAGGTCGGCACCTGGCCGAGCGGGTTCTTCGGGATGATGGTGGCGTCGCGCTTCACCGGACCGGCCGCGCTGGGCAGCTTTTCGATGCGCCCGGCCACGCCGAGCTCGTGCGCCACGACCATGCACTTGCGCACGAAGGGCGATGCGGGGGAAAAGAAGATTTTCATCGGGCGAGGTCTCAGGGTTGCGGTTTGCGGCGGATGCGCAGCATGCCTTCCTGCGCGGCCGAGGCCACCAGGCGGCCGTCGCGCGCGTAAAGGCTGCCGCGGCACAGGCCGCGCGCGCCGCCGGCACTGGGCGAGTCGAGCACGTACAGCAGCCAGTCGTCCATGCGGAAATCGCGATGGAACCACATGGCGTGGTCCAGGCTGGCCGGGCGCACCTGGCCGCTCATGAAGCTCAGGCCGTGCGGCAGCATCGCGGCGCGCAGCAGGCCGTGGTCGGAGGCGTAGGCCAGCAGCGCGCGGTGCACCATGGGATCGTCGGGCAGCGGCGCGACGGCACGCATCCAGATGGCGCTCTGCGCCGAGGTCGGGCGCACGGCGGGCGCGATGAGGTCTTCGGCATCGACACGGCGGTACTCGATGCCGTGCGGCTGCGTGGCCTTGGCGCGCCAGGGGTCGGGCAGCCGGTCGCCCAGGGCGATGCGCTGGTCGAGTTCGCTCGCGAGGCCGTCCGGACCTTCCACCTCGGGCATGTCGAACTGGTGCTCGACGCCGTCGTCCACGGTCTGGAACGAGGCCGACATCTCGAAGATGATGCGCTCCTGCTGGCGCGCCACCACATGGCGGGTGGTGAAGCTGCGGCCGTCGCGCACGCGATCGACGCTGTATTCGATGGGCGCATGCTCGCCAGGCAGCAGGAAGTAGGCGTGCATCGAATGCACCGGGCGTTCCGCGCCCACGGTGAGGCTGGCGGCCATCAGCGACTGGCCGAGCACCTGGCCGCCGAACACGGCGGGCGTGCCGATGTCCTCGCTCTGGGCACGGAAGCGATCGCCGCCCAGTGGCTCAAGCTGCATGAGCGCGACGAGTTCGTTGACGAGGTGGGAAGCGGTGGCGGAGTCGATGATCATCGGGGAGCAGTCAGGACAGGCAAAAAAGCAACCCTCAACCATAGCAAAGGCCGCGCCCGCAGCCTGTCGCAGGCCGGTCAGGCGGCGCGCGAAGCCGCGTCCGGCCCTTCTCCGGGCAAGGCCTGCCTGCGGCTACTTGTAGAAGCACACGCCCATGAAGCGGGCGCTGCAGCCGGCATCCGTGCCGCCCTGCACCACGCGCACCGGCACGCCGGCCAGCAGCATCGAGCCGTCGTCGGCATACACCAGCGGCGACGGCGCGGCCTGGCTGAAGGCGCCGCTGAGCGTTTCCTGCTCGACGTACTTGAGGTACTGGCGGCGCGAGAAGTCGATCTTGTCGGCCGACTTCAGCGGCACCGCCGCGTAGCGCTTGCCGTACACGGTGCCGAAGTAGCGCAGCGCGGGGCCGGTGCGGTCGCCGTACTTCACGTCGGCCTTCGCAAAGCCGGTCTGGATGAGGAAGGCGCGGTCTTCGGGCGTCAGGTCGGCGTCGAAGGCCATCAGCACGTACTGCCCTTCGAAGCTCTGGTTGCGCGCGACCTTGAACTCGCCGATCAGCGCGGGCGTGACCTTGGCGCGGCCGTCCCAGCGCAGCAGCGCCGCCACCGAAGGGTCGCCGTCGAACACGTAGTGGTAGTTCTCGCCGGCCACGGCGACCTTGCGGCCGTCCTTGGCCGCCACGAAACTCACCAGCCGGTCTTTGCCGTGGACGGGGTCGCCTTCGGGCGTGCTGGCACAGCCCGCCTGCAACAGGCCGAGAGCGGCGCAGGACAGCGCCAGGAAGATGCGACGTGCAGGGGTCGACAGCGAAGGAAATTGCACTTTTCGTCCGGGGTTCGAGTTCATCAAGCCCCGGACTCTAGCGCCATGTCGCGCCCGCCGTGCTCAGCGGTCGAGGTCGGCGCCGTCGGCCGCCAGCTTCGCCTGCAGCGCCGCCACATCCACGCCGGCGAACGCAGTGCCGCCCAGCGATGCCGCGGCCGTGCCCGCGGCCTGCCCCATCACGAAGCAGCCGCCGCTGGCGCGCGCGGCCGACTGGCCTTCGTGCGTCATCGATGCGCAGCGCCCGGCCACCAGCAGGTTGTCGACGGTCCGCGGCACCAGCATGCGCCACGGCAGGTGGTTGTAGGCATTGGCTTCGTCGCGCGGGAAGGCCCATTCGATGCGGCCGTCGGCGTGCATCTCCATCGGCCAGGCGTTCAGGCCGATGTTGTCGTCGAACTTCGCCGAGCCCAGGATGTCCTCGCGCCCGAGCGCATACAGGCCCTGGATGCGCCGCGTTTCGCGGATGCCGACCTGCGGCGCGATCTCCACGATGGCCGACTGCGCGAAGCCCGGCACCTCGGCCTTCAGGAACTGGAAGTACGCGGCGATCTGGCGGCGGCCCTCGAGCTCGCCTTCGGTGAGCTCGCGCGCATCGACGCCGTTCATCGCATGGCCCTGGGCGTTGCGGATCTGCGTGACGTTGGCGCGCCATTCGCGCGGGTCGCGGTTGGGCCGCAGGATCGCGCCCTCGCGCGGAAACTTGTACTTGCCCGGCTTCTGCGCCTCGGTGCGCGCCATGTAGTCGTTGATGGCCTTGAACTCGCCCACTGCTTCCAGCGCGGCCGGCGCGTCGACCTGGCCGATGCGGAACATGGTGGTCGGGAACAGCCCGCTGCCGTGTCCGTCGCCCACCTCGAAGGGCACGCCCGCGAAAGCGGCCACGTCGGCGTCGCCGCTGGCGTCGATGAAGGCATTGGCACGGATCGCCTGGCGCCCCGACTTGGTCTCGACCACCAGCGCCGCGATGCGGCTGCCGTCGCGCACCACCGATGCGGCCAGTGCGTGGAACAGCAGCTTCACGCCGACGCTCTCGAGCAGCTGGTCGGCCGCGAGCTTGTAGGCCGACGTGTCGTACGAGCGCACGCAGATGCGCCCGCCCATGCCGTTCTGCGGCTCGTTCATGCCGCTGAGCGCGGCGATGCGCTCGATCAGTTCGTCGACCACGCCGTGCACCAGTTGCGTCATCTCGCCCCTGCGCTTGCCGTACAGGCCAGCGAAGTTGGTGACGCCGCCCGCGGTGCCCATGCCGCCGAGGAAGCCGTAGCGTTCCACCAGCAGTGTGTTCGCGCCGTGGCGTGCGGCGCTCACGGCGGCGGCGATGCCGGCGGGGCCGCCGCCGACCACCACCACGTCGTACTCGCCGAACACCGGCAGTTCGCGTGCCGGTTCATGCAATGTGGAAGTCATTCGAATAGGTCCATGGATGTCTGTTCGTAAAACACCGCGAAGCCGGCCTTGCCGGTCCGCCGGTGTGGCCCCCTGCAGGGACGCTGTCGAAGCGACGCGACGTGCGCGAAGCCTTGAAGGTTGCTCACTGCAGCTTGATGCCGCGGGCCGAGATGATCTTCGTCATGATCGCCGCCTCTTCGGTCACCCGCGTGCGCATGCCGTCCGGCGAGGTGCCCACGGCCTGCCAGCCCTGCTCGAAGAGCTTGCGGCGCACGTCCGGGTCCTTCATGACGACTTCGAGCGTGCTGCTGATGCGCGCCTGCGCGGCCTTCGACAGGTTGGCCGGGCCGAGCAGCGCCACCCACACCTCGAGGTTGAAGTCCTTCACGCCGGCGTCCGACAGCGGCGGGATCTCGGGCACCAGCGCGCTGCGCCCGCCGGTCAGGCCGATGGCCTTGAGCTTGCCGGCCTTGATCTGCGGCATGGCCACGCCCGGCGGGATCAGGCCCATCTGCACCTGGTCGCCCAGCATGGCGGTGATGACCTGCGGGTTGCCCTGGTAGGGCACGTGCTCGGGCTTGAAGCCGTTCACGCGGGTCTTGAGCAGTTCCATGCCCAGGTGGCCCACCGAGCCGATGCCCACCGAGCCGTAGTTCCACTTGTCGCCGGCCTTGCGGCCCGCATCGAAGAAGGCGGTGCCCGAGGGCAGGTTGTTCTGCGCCACCAGCACCAGCGGCGCGGTCGCGATCAGCGACAGGTAGGTGAAGTCCTTGACCGGGTCGTACGGCAGCTTGGCGTACAGCATCTTCGACGACGTGAGGTTGCCGTTGATGACGATACCCAGCGTGTGGTCGTCGGTGGCCTTGGCCACCTGGTCGGCGGCGATGTTGCCCGAGGCGCCGGCCTTGTTGTCCACCACGATCGGCTGGCCCAGCGCCTTGGACAGCGGCTCGGCGATGGTGCGCGCCGCGATGTCGGGCGTGGAGCCGCCCGGAAAGCCCACCAGCAGGCGGATCGGCTTGGTCGGCCAGGCGGCGTTCTGTGCGCTCGCGGTCGTCGGCAACACGGCGGCGGCGGCCAGGCCGCAGGCAATCAGGAGGGCTCTCTTGGTGGCTTGCATGGAAATGTGAAAAATTGTCAGAAAAACGAAGAGGGCCAGCTTAACTGCCGAGCAAACGACTGGGCAAGTCGGCCCCCGCTATTCGAGGCTGATGTTGCCCCTGCGCACCAGCTCGCCGTACACCTTCGACTTGGCCTCGGCATTGCGCTCGATTTCCTCGGGCGACCAGGCCAGCGGCTCGAAGGCGAAGGTGTCGAAGCGGGCGCGAATCTCGGGATCGGCGATGACCTTGGCCACGTCGGCATTGATCTTCGCCTTGATGGCCGCCGGCACGCCCTTGGGCGCGAGCAGCGACACGAACGAATTGACTTCCAGCGAAGCCGGGCCGCCGGCCTCGGCCATGGTGGGCACGTCGGGCATCTGCGGAATCCGCCTGGGCGCGGCGACGGCGATGTAGCGCAGCTTGCCGGCCTTGTAGATGCCCTGGCTCGACGGGATGCTCGCGAACGCCCACGGCACCTCGCCGGTGCCCACGTTGGAATACAGCTGCGACACCTCGCGGTAGGGCGCGTGGCGCATGCGGATGCCGGTGAGCGCCTCGAGCTGCTGCGCGCCGAGGTGGCCGGGGCTGCCGACGCCCCACGAGCCGTAGACCACGGCATCGGGGTCGGCCTTGGCCGCGGCGATCAGGTCGCCCATGTTCTTCCACTTCGAATCGGCGCCCACGGCCACGAAGAAGGGGGTGCGGAACAGCGAAGCCACCGGGTCGAAGTGCTGCAGCGTCACGAAGTTCTTCGACTTGTACAGGTGCGGCAGCGCGGCCACGTGCTCGCTGTCGAGCTGCAGCAGCGTGTAGCCGTCGGGCGCGGCGCGCCTCGCCTGGTCGATGGCGATGAAGCCGCCGCCGCCGGGCTTGTTGTCGATGACCACGCGCTGGTTCCACAGGCGCGAGAGCTTGTCGGAGACGAGACGCAGCACCGCATCGGGGCCGCTGCCGGCCGCGAACGGCGTGACCAGGGTCACCGGCTTGCTGGGAAAGTCGGATTGGGCCGATGCCCCGGTGGCCGCCGCCAGGGCCATGAGGGGGATGACGCTGCTGAGCAGTGCGCGCGAGAACTTCATGTCGTTTGTCTCCTGGGCATGGGCCTGGATGGCCGCCTCGATGGTTATGGATGATGAAAGAAACAGATGTCAGTGCGGCGCAAGCACCGCGGCGGCTTCGGCCGTTGCCGCGGCCGTCATGCGCAGCGCCTCCGGCGCATCGTCCAGGCAATGCTCCGGACGCCACGCATAGAGCCACTCGACCGCATCGTAGAAGCGTTCGGGCGAACGGCCGACCCACAGGCTGTTGCGCACCAGGCGTTCCACGCCCCTGGCATGGTAGAGACGGCCCATCTCGCGCACGGACAGCACCACGCGCGCGGTGCGGGCGACGCGCGCCGCCTCGTAGAGCTTGAACGCGGCGGGCATGTCGAAGCCGCAGGCCTTCACCGCTTCGCCGAGCGTCACCGCATCCTCGAGCGCCATGCAGGCGCCCTGCGCCAGGTACTGCATCATGGGATGCGCCGCGTCGCCCAGCAGCGTGGCGGGGCCGTCGCTCCAGCGCTCGACCGGGTCGCGGTCGGCGGTGCTCCAGCGGCGCCACGAGGTCGGGCGGTCGAGCAGCTGGCGCGGGCGCGCGTGCACGCCCTCGAAGTACGACAGCACTTCTTCCTTGCTGCCGTCGGTCACGCCCCACTCTTCCTGTTCGCGGCTGTGGAAGGTGACGACCAGGTTGTATTGCTCGCCGTGGCGCAGCGGGTAGTGCACCAGATGGCAGTTGGGGCCGGCCCAGACCACGGGCGCGTTCCAGCGCAGGTCGGCGGGCATGTCGGCCGCGGGCACCACGGCGCGGTAGACCACGTGGCCCGACACGCGCGGCGCGTCGCCGATCAGCTTGGCGCGCACCACCGACTTCACGCCGTCGCAGCCGACGATGGCGTCGGCCTGGAAGCGGCGGCCGTCCTTCGTGACCGCGGTCACGCCCTGCGCGCCGGCGTCGATCGACTCGACCTGCGCCGAGGTGTGGAAGCGGATGAGCGGATGCTGCTTCACCGCTTCGTGGATCGCGCCGTGCAGGTCGGCGCGATGGCTCACCGCATAAGGATTCCCGAAGCGCGCGCGGAAGGCCTCGCCCACCGGCACCGAGGCCACTTCGCCGCAGTCGACGGCATCCATCATCACGAGCCGGTCGGTGAACACCGAGCCGCGGCGCACTGCCTCGCCCACGCCCAGCGCGTCGAGCGCCGCGAAGGCATTGGGGCCGAGCTGCAGGCCGGCACCGATCTCGCCGATGGCGGCGCTCTGCTCGAGCAGGTCGATGGAAACACCCAGGCGCGCGAGCGCCAGCGCGGCGGCCATGCCGCCGATGCCGCCGCCGACCAGCAGCACGGTGGGAGGGTTCTTCGATGGAGTCATGGCGGGCCTGCGCTTTCCGGAGGATTCAGTCAGTCGATTCGCACGGTCAGCGACGGCAGCCGCTCGATGCTCACCTTGATGGTCTGGCCGGCCTTCACCGCACCCACGCCTTCGGGCGTGCCGGTGAAGATCAGGTCGCCGGGCTGCAGCGCGAACAGGGTCGACAGGTTGGCGATGACCTCGTTCACCGACCAGATCAGGTGCGTGATGTCGCTGCTCTGGCGCACCTGGCCGTCGACCTCAAGCACGATGGCGCCGGCGTTGATCTCGCCCACGTCGGCCACGGTGCGCAGCGGCGCGATCGGCGCGGAGAAGTCGAAGGCCTTGCCGATTTCCCACGGACGGCCCTGCTCGCGCATCTTCATCTGCAGGTCGCGGCGGGTCATGTCCAGGCCCACGGCGTAGCTGTGGATGTGGCTGGCGGCCTGCTCGACCGGGATGTTCGAGCCGCCCTTGCCGATGGCCACCACCAGCTCGGCCTCGTAGTGGTAGTTGCTGGTGAGCGTCGGATAGGGCACGGCGCCGGTCGCACCTTCGGCCACGGGCACCACCGAGGCGTCGTCGTTGGGCTTGCAGAAGAAGAACGGCGGTTCGCGGTCGGGGTCGAAGCCCATCTCGCGCGCATGTGCGGCGTAGTTGCGGCCGACGCAGTAGACGCGGCGCACGGGGAACTGCTTGTCGGAGCCCACGATAGGCAGGCCGACGACGGAAGGGGGCGTGAAGACGAAGGACATGGAGGCTCCTGCCGCGCGGAGGCGGCAACGGTCGGACAAAAACGGAAAGGACGAAAAAGAGGAAGCGCCAGCGTTCAGCGGTCTACGCTTCTTCCAGGAAGGCTTCGCGCAGGATGCCCATGGCCTGCTGCACGGGGCGGTCGGAGAAGCTGAAGAGCACGGTGTCTTCGCCGGGCGACGACAGCCGCAGCGGCGCCCACGACGGCACCACGAAGGTGTCGCGCGGACCGAAGTCGAAGCGCTGGCCGGCGATCTCCGCCGTGCCGTGGCCCTCGACCACGCTGTACACGGTGCCGTCGGTGGCGCGGTGCGTCTTGCCGGCGAAGCCCTTGGGGCAAAGCTGCAGCTGGGTCGAGATGGTCGGCATCGGCGAGCCGCCCGTCAGCGGATTGATGTAGCGCAGCTTGTGGCCGAGCCAGGCGTCGGGCGCCTCCTGCTTCTGCAACTGGGCCAGTGCCTCGCGGCTGCGCGCATAGGGGTAGTTGAAGATCGGCGAGGTGGCCGACACGTGGTCGTGGCGCACCGGCACCATGTTGTGGCCGAAGCGTGCGAGGCTGTGGCCTTCGGGGCGCGACACATGCTGCACCTTGGCGTCGTCGTTCTCGGCGAAGCCGGCGTCGAAGAAGCGCAGCATCGGGATGTCGAGGCCGTCGAGCCAGACCACCGGCTCGACCGTGCCGCCGATGCCTTCGTTGCCATGGTCGTGCCAGGCCCACGAGGGCGTGATGATGAAGTCGCCGGGGTACATGGTGGTGCGCTCGCCGCCGACCGTGGTGTACGCGCCCTTGCCGTCGACGATGAAGCGCAGGGCCGATTGCACGTGGCGGTGCGAGGGCGCGACCTCGCCCGGCATGATGAGCTGCAGGCCGGCATAGATCGACTGCGTGATCGACGAGTTGCCCGGCAGCGCCGGGTTCTCGAGCACCAGCACGCGGCGCACGGCCTCGTCTGCGGTGATGAGATCGGCCGACTCCATCAGCAGCGGGCGGATCTCGTCGTAGCGCCACAGTGCGGGCACGCAGGGCGTCTGCGGTTCGCGCGGCACCAGGGCGTGCAGCGATTCCCACAGCGGGGTGAGGTGCAGCGGTGCGATGCGGGCGTAGTAGTCGCGGCGCTCGGCCGCATTGGTTGGCGCGGGTTTCATGGCGTGGGTGTCTCCGTGGCGGCATTCTTCACCCGCACCACTATTTCCTCAAGACCGGTAGCCAATACACGGAATTCGAAATTTCGATAATGGTGCCTTTCGCCTGAACCAGCTGCTCCCATGTCCAAGCTCGATCTCGAATGGCTCGCCGTGTTCGACGAGGTCTACAAGACCGGCAACGTCTCCAAGGCCGCCGAGCGGCTGGGCATGGCGCAGGCCGCGGCCAGCACCGCGCTGAACAAGCTGCGCGCGCACTTCGACGACCGCCTGTTCACCCGCACCGCGCAGGGCATGCAGCCGACGCCGCATGCCGAGCGCATCTACCCGAACCTGCGCGAGGCGCTGGCCCAGCTGGCGCAGGCACAGGGCAACCGCAGCAGCTTCGAGCCCTCGCAGGCGCAGCGGCGCTTCCGCATCTGCATGACAGACATCAGCGAGGTGGTGCTGCTGCCCGGCCTGCTCGACCACCTGCGCCGCGCGGCGCCGGGGGTGCACATCGAGACCGAGATCATCTCCACCATCAGCGGGCGGCGCCTGCAGGACGGCGAGGTCGACCTGGCGGTGGGCTTCATGCCGCAGCTGGACGCGGGCTTCTACCAGCAGACGCTGTTCATGCAGAACTTCGTGTGCCTGGCGGCGCAGAACCATCCGCGAATCGGCGCGCGGCTCACGCGCAAGCGCTTCGAGGCGGAGGCGCACGCGGTGGTGTCCACGTCCGGCACGGGGCATGCCATCGTCGACACCACCATCGCGCGGCTGGGCCTGAAGCGCGACGTGGTGGTGCGGCTGTCGAGCTTCCTGAGCGTGGCGCGCATCGTGGCGCACACCGAGCTGATCGTGGTGGTGCCGCGCATCCTGGGCAAGGTGCTGGCCACGCAGGAGCCGGTGAAGCTGCTGGAGCCGCCCTTCGCCCTGCCCGCCTACGCCGTGAAGCAGCACTGGCACGAGCGCTTTCACGCCGACCCGGGCAACGCCTGGCTGCGGCGCACGCTGGCGCAGCTGTTCAGCGGCAGCTGAGCGTGCCTGCGGGCACGACGGGCGGCGTCCGCGGAGGTTCGGGCGCTCGCATAATCGCGGCTCCCCACATCCCACAGCCCTAGCGAAAAGGCGGCCTTCCATGTCCTCGATCACCCTGCGATTCCTCGCAGAACCCAGCACCGTCAACTTCGGCGGCAAGGTCCACGGCGGCACGGTCATGAAGTGGATCGACGAGGCCGGCTACGCCTGCGCGACCAGCTGGGCCAAGCGCTACTGCGTCACCGCTTTCATCGGCAGCATCCGCTTCCACCGCCCGATCATGATCGGCGACCTCGTCGAGGTCGAAGCCCGCCTGGCCTACACCGGCACCACCAGCATGAACATCTCCGTCGAGGTGCGCAGCGGCGACATGAAGGGCGGCGCGATGGAAAAGACCACCGAATGCCTGATCGTGTTCGTCTCGGTCGACTCGCACGGCCGGCCGCTGCCGGTCGAGGCCTTCGTGCCCGGCACGCCCGGCGAAATGGCGCTGGCCGAGCGCGCCAAGGCGCACCTGGACGCCAGCCGCGCGGCCGGCAACACCCCCTGACGGCTGGCCCGGCGCGTCGCGCCTAGGCGGAAAGCTCTAACGACGAGGGACGCGGGCGGCTAGAGTGCTGCGCTCGACCCCCTTTCCAGGAACTTCCCGCATGGCCACCTCTTCTTCCGACGACGACAGCAACAAAGCCTCCGACCGCATCAAGGACTCCGCCCAGCAGATCTGGCTCGCCGGCCTCGGTGCCTTCGCCAAGATGCAGCAGGAAGGCAGCAAGGCCTTCGAGGCGCTGGTCAAGGACGGCGCCGGCATGCAGAAGAAGACCCAGCAGGCCGCCGAGGAAACCCTGGCCCAGGCCCAGCAGCGCATGGCGGGCTTCGCCAGCGAGTTCGGCACCAAGGCGGCCGGCCAGTGGGGCAAGCTGGAGAACATCTTCGAAGACCGCGTGGCGCGTGCGCTCGAGAAACTCGGCGCACCCACCGCTGCCGACATGGCCGCGCTGCAGGCGCGCGTCGAGGCGCTCGAGGCACAACTGAAGAAGCAGCAGCAACAGCACCCGTCGGCGGCCGCGCCGCGCAAGAGCTCGGCACGCCCGGCGGGCAAGGCGGCCACGCCCGCAGCGAAGAAGACCCTGCGCCGCAGCAAGGCCGGCTGACCTCCGGAGCGGGCTGCGCCAAGCGGCCCTGATTTGCGGCACTGCACAAGAAAATGTGTGCCGCAAAACATGTCCCGCACCGTCCATGGTGCGGCGTACATACGCTAGAGTGTCCCCAAGAGACCACGAGACATCCGGGGGCACCGACATGGCAAAGAAGGCGCCACGCCGCACAGCGCAACGCATCCTCGAAGCCGCTTTGGACCTGTTCAACCGCTTCGGGGAACCGAACGTTTCCACCACGCTCGTGGCGGGCGAGCTCAACATCAGCCCGGGCAATCTTTATTACCACTACCCGGCCAAGGAAGAGCTGATCAACAAGCTCTACGAAGGCTACGAGGCCGAGCTCAACGAGCTGCTGCACGCCAGCGAAGGCGTGCACGACGTGGAGGACGCGTGGTTCTTCATGCACACGCTGTTCGAACTGATCTGGCGCTACCGCTTCCTGTACCGCGACCTCAACGACCTGCTCAGCAAGAACCGGCACCTGGAGACCCAGTTCCAGCTGGTGCTGAAGAACAAGGCGCGCGCCATCCGCCAGATGATCGCCGGACTCAGCCGCGCCGGGCATCTCGACATCGACGTGCACGAGGTCGACACGCTCGCGCAGAGCATGGTGGTGGTGCTGACCTACTGGCTGAGCTACGAATACGTGCGCAACCCGCGAGAGGCGCTGGAGCCCGCGCATGCGCAGGGCGCGCTGATGCGCGGCGCCCACCACACCCTGCACCAGCTCGCCCCCTACCTCGGAAGGGAACAGCGGCGGCATCTGCTGACACTCAGCCACGCCTACAACGGCGAAGATGCCGCCGGCAGCGGCAGCAACGCGACATCTCCTGTCGACATGGCGGTCTAGACAACATGCCCCACCCCGACTTCAAACCGCTCTCGCTGATGTCCGCTCATCCCGTTGCCGTCAACGCGGAGCCTTGGACGCCCTTTCCCTGGTCCGACGTGCCGCGCTACGACGCCCGCAGCGTGGCCGCGCACTGGCCGCGCCTTCATGCCGGGCACGAGTTGCCGGTGCCGCCCGAGACCTCACCGCTGGCCGAGGGCTGGGCGCTGTACCACAGCGGCGAGTTCGAACGCGCCGCCGCCATCGGCCTGCTGAACGGCGCCGAAGGCATGGCACTGGCCAACCAGGCGACCGCCATCTACGCCAACTACCTGGAGCCGCGCGAGGCGGTGCGGCTCGCAATGTTCCGCCAGGTGATCGAGCGCGCCGGCACGCAGGTCGCGGCCGAACCCGAGAACTGCCAGGCGCTCTATTGGCAGTCGTATGCGCTGGGCCGCTACAGCCAGGGCATCAGCGTGGCGCGCGCGCTGGCGCAGGGCCTCGGCAGCAAGCTCAAGGGCGCGCTGGAACGCGTGATCGAACTGCAGCCGCGGCATGCCGATGCGCATCTGGCGCTGGCCTCGTTCCACGCCGAGGTCATCGACAAGGTCGGCGCGCTGGTCGGCCGCATGACCTACGGCGTGCGGTCGGAAACCTCGATCGACCTGTTCGAGCGCGGGCTCGAGTTGCACCCCCACTCCGCCGCGGGAATGATGGAGTTCGCCCGCGCGCTGCTGATGCTGCATGGCGAATCGCTCCTGGGCGACGCCACGCGGCTCTACGAACGCGCGGCGGCGCTCAAGCCCGCGGACGCGCGCGAACGGCTCGACGTGGAGCTGGCGCGGGCCGGCCTGAAGGACTGAGCGAAAGACCGAGCCGGTACCAATGGGTACCGCGCCATCTAAGATGCGGGTTTTCCGCTTTCCAACCTGACGCCATGTCCGACCTCAACGCCCAATTCGAAGCCGCCCAGGCCAACTCCAAGCTGCTCGCCGAGCGCCCAGACAACCCCACGCTGCTGAAGATCTACGGCCTGTTCAAGCAGGCCACCGAAGGCGACAACACCGCCAAGAAGCCCAGCTTCAGCGACATCGTCGCGCGCGCCAAATGGGATGCGTGGACCGCCCAGAAGGGCGCCAGCGCCGACGAGGCCAAGCAGAAGTACATCGACCTGATCGAGTCGCTGAAATAAGGCTCGCCCCCAGGATGCGCGGCACTTCGTGTCCGCTTCTCCTTCCCCCTACCGGGGGCAACACCCGAGGCCCGGCGGAGCCGGTTCCTCGGTGTTCACGGCTCGGCCCCGGGGCTGCGCGCACTTCGTGTTGCTTCGCCTTCCCCTTATTGGAGACACACCTACGGTCCGGCGAAGCCGGTTCCGCGGTGTTCACGAAGGAGAGCCCACGATCCCGCGTGCATGCAGCGCGGCGATCTGTTCCTCGCTCAAACCGATTTCCTTCAGTACCGCGTCGGTGTCCGCGCCCAGGGCGGGCGCGTTGCTCCGGTGGCTGGCCGGCGTGAGCGACAGCTTGGGCACGAAGCCGGGCACCGCGAGCGCGCTGCCGTCGGGCATTCGCACCTGCTGCAGCATGCCGCGCGCGGCGTAGTGCGGGTCGGCGGCGATGTCGGCGATGGTGTAGATGCGCCCGGCGGGCACGTGCGCTGCGTCGAGGGCGGCCAGCACGTCGTCGACCGTGCGCTGCGCGGCCCAGTCGCCGATGGCGGCGTCGAGCATCTCGACCTGCGCCACGCGGCCGGTGTTGCCCGCCAGCGCGGGGTCGGCGGCCAGGTCGGGCCGGCCGATGCATGCCATGAGCCGGCGGAAGATGCTGTCGCCGTTGCCCGCGACGATGGCGTAGCCGCCGTCGGCGCAACGGTAGGCGTTGGTCGGCGCGATGCCCGGCAATGCGCTGCCGGCGGCTTCGCGCACCGCGCCGAAGGCGCCGTACTCGGGCAGCAGGCTTTCCATGCAGTTGAAGACGGCTTCGTAGAGCGCCACGTCGATCACCTGCCCGCGCCCCTTGGGATGCTCCGCGCTCACCGTCGCATGCCGGTGCTGCATGGCCAGCAGCACGCCGATCACGCCGTGCAGCGAGGCCAGGGTGTCGCCGATCGACACGCCCACGCGCACCGGCACGCGGCCCGGCTCGCCCGTGAGGTGGCGCAGGCCGCCCATCGCCTCGGCCACCACGCCGAAACCGGGCCGGTCGCGGTAGGGGCCGGTCTGGCCGTAGCCGCTGATGCGCAGCATCACCAGCGCGGGGTTGGCGGCCAGCAACGCCTCGGAGCCCAGGCCCCAGCCTTCCATGGCGCCGGGGCGGAAGTTCTCGATCAGCACGTCGGCCTCGGCTGCGAGCTTCCGCACGATGGCCTGCGCCTCGGGCTCGCGCAGGTCGAGCGCCAGAGAGCGCTTGTTGCGCGACTGCACTTGCCACCACACCGAGGTGCCGTCCTTCAGCAGCCGCCAGGTGCGCAGCGGATCGCCCGCGCCGGGCGGCTCGATCTTGATGACCTCGGCGCCGAAGTCGCCCAGCGTGCGCGCCGCGAAAGGCCCGGCGATGAGCTGCCCGAGTTCGACGACCTTGAGACCGGCCAGCGGGCCGGTGGCCGTGGAGATGTCGCCTGTCGTCACGCCTGTCAGGCGGTGCGGGTGCCGCCGCGCCGCGACTCGAGCATCGCGTCGAGGTTGCGCGTGATCTTCTGCTCGATCATTTCGCTGAAGCTGCTGAACAGGAAGCCCAGCGTGGCGTCCAGCCGGAAGGTGCTGCCGGTGACCTCGACGGTGCCGTCGATGCCCGCGCGGGTGAAGGTGGCCACGTCGCGGCCGTCGCCCTGGGTGTAGACGCATTCGAGGCCGAACTCCTGCTCGGCCTGCTCGATCCATTTGTGCGCGACGGCGCGCGCGCCAGCGATGCCCAGCGTGTGGTTGCGTTCGATGTGGATGTCAGGCACCGTGATCTCCGGTTTTGTGCTTTGGGCTGGATTGGGTTTGCAGGACACCGCTGGCCGCTTCGAGCGCGCTGCGGCGTTGCGCATCGGTCGGCAGCGCGGCGATGCGCTTGACCTCAGTGTAAAAGCGCGGCCAGTCGCGGCCCTGGCGCTCGAACAGCGCCTCGAAGCCGGGCACGAGGTCGTCGTAGGCGCCCTGCGCGCCGAAGGCGGCATTGTTGGCGCGCGACACCCAGGCGTCGTAGGCGTTCTGGCGCGGGCCGCTCCAGCCGGCCTTGAGTTTCAGGTAGCGCTCGCGGAAGTCGGCCATGGCGGCCTGCTTCATGGCCTCGACCTTCGTCCAGTCCCCGGCCTTGGCTTCGGGCGATTCGTAGACCTTCGTGAGCGCACGGCGGGTGTCGAGCGCGAGCGCGCGGAAGTCCTGCCGCTGGCCGTCGAACTGCGCGTACTCGCGCCGCGCAGGTTCGCCGGCCTCGCGCTGCAGCCACATCGCGCCGCCGATGCGCTCAACGGCGGTGGCGTACGACTCGTTGAACACCGTGTCGCCGGACACGTAGAGCACCTGGTGCGCCAGCTCGTGGAACACGAGGCGCGCGAGTTCGCCTTCGGGGTAGCCGATGAAGGTGGACAGCAGCGGATCGCCGCCGGCCCAGTTCATCCAGCCGAGCGTGGAGTACGCGGGCACGGGGTACACGGCCACTTCCATGCCGTTCGTCTTCTGCGTCTCGGCCTCGGCCCTGGCGGCGGCCTCGTCGTAATAGCCGCGGTAGCCCACGCAGCCCGCCACCGGAAAGCACCAGCTCTTGAGCGTGAGCGAGTACGGCGGCGCGGCCACCACGTTCCATACCGCGGCGGCGCGGTGCAGGTCGGCGTACGACTTGTAGCTCGGGTTGTCGGGCAGGCCGAGCTGCGCCGTGGCGAAGCTGCGGATGCGCTGCGTGAGCTCGAGCTTGGCCTTCAGCGCCGCCGACACCGCCGGGTCGGCCAGCCACTCGGGCACGGGCTTGGCCGCCCGCATGATGCCGATGTGGCCGCTGGCCGACTGCCAGTAGTAGCCCAGGTCGGCACAGCCGGTCAGGGCGAGCAGCGCAAGGCAGGGCAGGACTCTTCGTGCAACACCGCGAAACCGGCTCTGCCGGGCTGCGGGTGTCGCCCCGTGCGAGGGGGCAGGCGTTGCGGCACGAAGTGCGCGAAGCCTGGGGGTAAGCCTCATGCGGCTTCGACCTCGACGAGGCAGTCGTAGAAGGTCGGGCCGCGCCCGATGTCGGTGAGGCGTTGGCTCGTGAGTTCGTTGACGTTGGTGCCGTCCACGCCGAGCTTGCGCCACCAGATGCCCATGCCGTGAACCACGCCCTGGCGCGCGCGGCGCGAGACCTCGGCGCGGCAGCGGTGCTCGCCGCGCTGATTGAACACGCGCACCAGCGCGCCGTCCTCGATGCCGCGCGCGGCGGCATCGGCCTCGTTGATCTCCAGCAGCGGTTCGACCTCGATGGCGCGCAGGCTGGTCACGTTGACGAAGGTCGAGTTCAGGAAGTTGCGCGCCGGCGGCGAGATCATGGCCAACGGAAACTCGGCCGAACTGCCGGCCGGCTCCCAGTTGGGAACGTGGTCGGGCACGCCGTTCTGGCCCATGGCTTCCAGCCGGGCGCTGAAGAATTCGCAGCGGCCCGACGGCGTGGGGAACCCACCCTCGGCGTAGGGGGCCTCGGCCAGCTTCACGCTGGTGAAGCCCTGCGCGAGCAGTTCGGCGAAGTCGATGGCGTCCCCGGCGAAGGCGGTGCGGCACAGCGTTTCATCGGAGTCGGAGAAGCAGGGCTCGGTGAAGCCCATGCGGCGCGCCAGTTCGCGGAACACCCAGGCATTGCTGCGGGCCTCGCCGCGCGGCGCCACGGCCGGGCGGTTGAGCAGCACGTCGGTATGGCCATAGCTGCAGTGGATGTCCCAGTGCTCCAGCTGCGTGGTGGCGGGCAGCAGGTAGTCGGCGTAGTCGGCGGTGTCGGTGCGGAACTGCTCCAGCACCACGGTGAACAGGTCTTCGCGCGCGAAGCCCGCCACCACCTTGGCCGACTCGGGCGCCACGGCCACCGGATTGCTGTTGTAGACCACGATGGCCTTCACCGGGTTGGCGGTGTCCAGCAGCGCGTCGCCGATGGTGCTCATGTTGATGGTGCGCGGACGGCGCCCGGCCAGCAGATCGGGCCGCTGCAGCGCCGCGCGGTCGACCGGGTAGTGGCCCGAACTGCTCAGCAGCACGCCGCCTGCGCGCTCGCGCCACGCGCCCACCAGCGCCGGCAGGCAGGCCACCGCGCGCGCCGCGTTGCCGCCGCCGCGCACGCGCTGCATGCCGTAGTTCAGGCGGATGGCAGCGGGCTTCGTGGTGCCGTAGGCCTTGGCCAGGGCCACGATCTGTTCTTCGGGAATGCCGCAGACCTCGGCCGCCCGCGACGGCGGCCACTGCAACGCGCGCTCGCGCAGCTGCTCGAAGCCCAGCGTGTGGGCGGCGATGTAGTCGTGGTCGAGCCAGTCGTGCACGATGAGCTCGTGCATCATGGCCAGCGCCAGCGCCGCGTCGGTGCCCGGCAGCAGCGCGACATGCTCGTCGCACTTGTCGGCGGTCTCGGTCTTGCGCGGGTCGATGCACACCACCCGTGCGCCCGCACGCTTGGCCACCTGCACATGGCGCCAGAAATGCAGGTTGCTGGCGATCGAGTTGCTGCCCCAGATCAGGATCAGCTTCGCCTCGGCGAAGAACTCGATGCGCATGCCGACCTTGCCGCCCAGCGTGTAGACCATGGCCTCGCCGCCGGCCATGGAGCAGATCGTGCGATCGAGCAGCGAGGCACCCAGCTTGTGAAAGAAGCGGCGGTCCATCGACTCGCCCTGGACCAGACCCATGGTGCCCGCATAGCTGTAGGGGACAATGACTTCGGGTTTTCCCTGTAATACTTCAAGATGCGCGGCGATGTCGTCCAGCGCGTCGTCCCAGCTCACCGGCTCGAACTGGCCGGAACCCTTGGGACCGACGCGTTTGAGCGGCTGCAACAGCCTTTCGGCGTGGTCGTTGCGCTCGATGTAGCGGGACACCTTGGTGCAAAGCACGCCGCCGGTGTGCGAATGCGCGGCATTGCCCTGCAGCTTCACCGCCACCCCGTCCTTGACAGTGGTGACGAGCGCGCAGGTGTCCGGGCAGTCGTGGGGGCAGGCGCCGAGCACGGTCTCTACGACCGGCCGGGAGGCCGCTTCGGGGGGTGCTTCTTCGAGCAGGGAATCCGGTGCGTGGGGCATCGGGCAAGTCTAATTTGTGCGCGTGCCAGAGCGCGGGAGGGGGTTTTGAACATGACGATGAATCGACGACATTTTTCTTTGGCCGCAGGCGCGGCCGCGGCGCTGGGCGGCTTCGGCATCGCCCGCGCGCAGGGCGACACGCCGCTGGTGCTCGGCCAGTCGGCGCCGTTCACCGGCCCTTCCGCGCAGCTGGGGCTGCAGTTCCACCAGGGCGCCAGGCTGTTCCTGGACCAGTACAACGCCCAGCCGGGCCGCCGCAACGTGGTGATCAAGAACCTCGACGACGGCTACGAGCCCGACCGCTGCGCGGCCAACACGCAGAAGCTGATCGACGAGGACGTGTTCGCGCTGTTCGGCTACGTCGGCACGCCGACCAGCCTGGCGGCGCTGCCGCTGGCGGTGAAGGACAAGGTGCCGTTCATCGCCCCGCTCACGGGCGCGATGTCCCTGCGCGAGCCCTTCCAGAAGAACGTGTTCCACCTGCGCGCCTCCTACAACGACGAGACGGCGCTGATGGTCAAGCAGCTCACCCACCTGGGACTGAAGAAGATCGCGGTCTTCTACCAGAACGACGCCTACGGCAAGGCCGGCCTCGACGGCGTGACGCTGGCGCTCGGCGAACAGCAGCTCAAGCCGGTGGCGCTCGGCACGGTGGAGCGCAACTCGGCCGACGTGGCGCAGGCGGTGAAGAACGTCATGGCCGCGCGGCCCGACGCGGTGGTGCAAGTGGGTGCCTACAAGGCCTGCGCGGCCTTCATCCGCGAGGCGCGCAAGGCCGGCTTCGGCGGCACCTTCTTCAACCTGTCCTTCGTGGGCACGCAGGCCCTGTCGGACGAGCTCGGCAAGGACGCCGCGGGCGTGATGGTGACGCAGGTGATGCCCTCGCCCTTCAACCAGGCCAACGCGCTGGCACGTGAATTCACCGAGGCGGTGCGCAAGGCCGGCAACGGCGCCACCGCCAATTTCTCGGGCCTCGAGGGCTACCTGGCGGCCAAGGTGCTGACGGAAGGCCTGCGCAAGGCGCCGGGCAAGCCGACGCGCGAAGGCCTCGTCGCCGGGCTGGAAAGCATCGACCGCCAGGCCTTCGGCGGCTTCGAGGTGTCGTTCTCGGCCAAGAACCACGTGGCATCGAAGTTCGTCGAGCTGTCGATGCTCACGGGCGACGGCAAGGTCCGGACCTGAACCTCTTTTCGTGACATGGCGCAATACCGCGGAACCGGCGTTGCCGGGCCGCAGGTATGGCCCCTCGAAAGGGTTGGCGCAGCGACGCGAAGTGCGTGAAGCCTGGGGGTGGGTCAGGCCGTCAGGCCATCGACCGCCTGGAACATGGCCTGGCGGGCCTGGCTGACGATCTGCCCTCGCCAGGCGTCGGTGTCGGTGTAGAACGCCTCCACCATCCGCGCCCGGATGCCGTCGGCCAGGTCGGCCGGCGCTTCCGGATGCTTGTGCAGCCAGTGGTCGGCGCGCAATGCGCCGGTCACCTCGAGGATGGGCAGCGTGCCGTACTCGAGCGCGATGCCGGTGTACTCCGCCTGCGGGCACTCCTCGTACACCGAGTCCCACATCAGCCCGCGCAGCAGCGCCGAGGTGGAAGAACCGTCGTAGATCGAGGTCACCGGCGCGGCCGGCGAGCCCCACCATGCGTTGGCGCGTGCGTAGGCCGCCTTGTCGTCCCTGCCCGCGTAGATGCGCTCGCCGAGGCCGTTGGGGCCGAGCCCCGTGTGCAGGTCGATCCAGGCGATGCGTTTCGCGCAGCCCGCGTGGCGGCGCAGCACGCCGCGGATCGTCTTGTTGCTCCAGGTCGGCGCATTGCCGCCGAAGAACAGGCCGTCGTCGAACTGGTATTGCCCGCTGGTCACGGCCGCCTGGTAGGCGGTGGTGCCGTGCTTGTCGATCCACTTCGCCACGGCCGCCTGATTCTCCGGCGTGGGCGGCCAGGTGTCCGGCAGCAGCAGCGCGTGCAACCCGGCGTAGGCCTCGTTCACCGGCACCGGCTTCGAGAAATCGATGAAGTTGCGGTTCAGGTCGACGTTCTCGTGCGTCACGCGCCGGCCGTGCGAAAAGCCGTGCGGATTGAGCGCATGCACGTAGAGCACCGACACGCCCTGCGCCTTGGCTTTCTCGCGCCACTCGGCGTCGTGCAGCGCGAACACCTGCACGCCGCTGCCGCAGTGGCCTTCCACGCCGTGGCAGGCGCTGGTGACGACCAGCATGCGCTCGGCGTCGGCATCGCCGTCGAGCGCCACGTCCATCGACAGCTCCTCGCCCTCGCGGCCCTTCAGCGGATGCGCGTGCGGCTCCACCGTGAGGCCCGCGTTCACGCAGGCCTGCAGGAACTTCTGCCGCGCCTGGGCATAGCGCGGCGAGAACGCCTCGGCGACGCCGATCATGCGCCGCCGCCGGGCTTGAGGAACTGCTCGGCGATCTGCACCCAGCAGGTCGCGCCCAGCGGAATCAGCTCGTCGTTGAAGTCGTAGCTGGCGTTGTGCAGCGTGCACGGACCTTCGCCGTGGTGCACGTCGCGGTGCGCGCCGTCGCCGTTGCCGATGAAGGCGTAGGCGCCGGGCTTGGCCTGCAGCATGAAGGCGAAGTCTTCCGAGGTCATGGCGGCTTCCTGGCGCAGGACGTTGTCGGGCCCGACGATCTCGCCCATGACGCGGCGCGCGAAGTCGGCTTCGGCCTCGGTGTTGATGGTGGGCGGGTAGTAGCGCTCGAAGCGGAAGTCGCAGGTGGCGTCGTGCGCCGCGCAGATGTGCTCGGCGATCTGCTTCATCTTCGCCTCGATCATGTCGAGCACCTCGATCGAGAAGGTGCGCACCGTGCCCGACAGCTCGCAGTTGTCCGGGATCACGTTGTTGGTCTCGCCGGCGTGGATGGTGGTGACCGAGATGACGGCCGAATCGGTCGGCTTCATCTTGCGCGTGAGGATGGTCTGGAAAGCCTGCACGATCTCGCAGGCGATCGGCACCGGGTCGATGCCGGTCTGCGGCAGCGCGGCATGCCCGCCCTTGCCGATCACGTTGACGAAGAACTTGTTGCCCGAGGCCATCACCGGGCCGGGGCTCACCGCGAACTGGCCGGCCTTCATGCCGGGCCAGTTGTGCATGCCGAACACCGCATCCATGGGGAACTGCTCGAACAGCCCTTCCTTGATCATCTCGCGCGCACCGCCGCCGCCCTCTTCCGCCGGCTGGAAGATCAGGTAGACGGTGCCGTCGAAATTGCGGTTCTTCGCGAGGTGCTGCGCCGCCGCAAGCAGCATCGCGGTGTGGCCGTCGTGCCCGCAGGCGTGCATCTTGCCGTGGTGCTGGCTGGCGTGGGCGAAGGTGTTGAGCTCGGTGACGGGCAGCGCGTCCATGTCGGCGCGCAGGCCCACGGCGCGGCTGCTGCTGCCGTTCTTGACGATGCCCACCACGCCGGTGGTGCCCAGGCCGCGGTGAATCGGGATGCCCCACTCCGTGAGCTTGCCGGCCACCACGTCGGCGGTGCGGACTTCTTCGAAGCAGAGTTCGGGATGGGCGTGGAGGTCACGTCGGACGGCGGCGATGCCGGCCGCCTGCGTGACGAGCGAATCGATGAGTTTCATGAGGCACAGTCTAGGCTTTGAGCATTCACCCGCAAAGACCGTGCCGGGCAAACCCTCAGGCCGCGGCCGCCGCACGCGCAGCGCCGACTTCCGGGAGAATGCGCCGCATGCTCCACACGCTTTCACCCCAAAGCCTCCTGCTGGCCCAGACCCTGGTGCGCATGAACACCATCAGCGCCAACAGCAACCTCGAACTGATCGACTTCGCGCAGAGCCACCTCGCGGCCCTGGGCGTGAAGAGCCGCATCACCTACAACGCCGAGCGCACCAAGGCCAACCTGTTCGCCACGCTCGGCGAAGGCAAGCCGGCCGGCGTGATCGTGTCGGGCCACACCGACACGGTGCCGTGGGACGGCCAGGACTGGAGCGTCGACCCCCTTTCCGCCGTGGTGCAGAACGAGAAGCTCTACGGCCGAGGCTCGGCCGACATGAAGAGCTTCATCGCCATCGCGCTGTCGAATGCAAAGCGCTTCCTCGAGAGCGACTCGCCCTTCGCGGTGCATTTCGCGTTCAGCTACGAGGAAGAGATCGGCTGCTTCGGCGTGAAGGAACTCATCGCCGACATGCGCGAAGCCAACATCAAGCCGCTGGCCTGCATCGTGGGCGAGCCCACCAGCATGGTGCCGGCCATCGCGCACAAGGGCGTCTACCGCTACAAGTGCTGCGTGCGCGGCAAGGAAGCGCATTCCTCGCTCACGCCCAAGTCGGTCAACGCCATCGAGATGGCGGCCCGGGTCATCGGCAAGGTGCGCGACATGGCGGAAGATTTCGAGCGCAGCGAGCCGCGCTACGAGGGCTTCGACGTGCCCTTCAGCACCGCGAGCGTGGGCCAGTTCCACGGCGGCATCGCGGACAACGTGGTGCCGCGCGACGCGGAGTTCCGCTACGAGTTCCGCGACCTGCCGACCGCCGACGCACGGCGCATGCAGGCCGACGTGGTCGCCTATGCGGGCGGCCTGGAGCCGGCCATGAAAAAGGTGGCGCCCGATGCCGGCTTCCAGTTCGAGACCATCTGCGAGATCCCGAGCTTCCTGGGCTCGGCCGACGACCCGATCACCCTGCTGGCGCAGCGCCTGGCCAGCGAGGACCGCACCACGCTGGTGGCCTTCGGCACCGAGGCGGGCCTGTTCAAGAACGCCGGCATCCCCACGGTGGTGTGCGGCCCCGGCAGCATCGAGCAGGCGCACCAGCCCGACGAGTTCGTGAGCCTCGAGCAGCTCGCGCGCTGCGAGCTGTTCATGGAGCGCCTGGCCTCGACACCGGCCATTGGCTGACCGGGCCACCGCACCGCAGCGCATGAAGCGCGTCGCGCTCGGACTGCTCTGCGGCGCGGCGCTGCTCTATGCGCTGGCCAGCGCGCTGCATGCGCAGCATCCGGCCTGGGGCTACGTGGCCGCCTTTGCCGAGGCCGCCATGGTCGGCGCCATCGCCGACTGGTTCGCGGTGGTGGCGCTGTTCCGCCACCCGCTGGGCCTGCCGATCCCGCACACGGCCATCATCCCGAGCAACAAGGACCGCATCGGCGCCAAGCTCGCCGGCTTCATCTGCGACAACTTCCTGAGCACCGCGCAGGTGCTGGACAAGCTGCGGCAGTTCGATGCGGCAGGCCGCATCGCCGACTGGCTGGCGCGCCCGGCCAGCGGCGAGAAGCTCGGCGAATGGGGCGTGGCCGCCGCGCGCTACGGCCTGTCGGCCTTCGACGACGAGCGGGTGCGCGACTTCATGGGCCGAGCCGTCGCGGCCGGCCTCGAGAAGATCGACCTCTCGCGCCTCACCGGCCAGGCGCTCGACGCACTCACCGCCGGCGGCCGCCACCAGGCGCTGCTCGACGACGTGCTGCAGCAGGTGGCCGGCCTGCTCGAGGGCGACGAGGTGCAGGCGCACATCACCGAGGCGATCGCGCGCGAGATCAGGACGCTGCGCTACGTGGGCCTCGACCAGGTGGCCGCCAAGATGGCCACGCGCAAGATCGTCGCGGCCGTGGCGCGCACCATCGGCGAGCTGGCGGCCGAGCCCGACCACCCGATGCGCAAGCGCTTCGACCACTTCGTCGACGACTTCGTGGTGCGCCTGAAGCTCGACCCCGAGTTCCAGCAGCGCGGCGAACAGATCCGCGCCGAGCTCATCGCGCACCCCGCGCTGGGCGACTACCTGCACGGCCTGTGGGGCGAGCTGCTGGCCTGGCTGCACGACGACCTGGGCCGCAGCGACTCGGCCATCCGTCGCCGCATCGCCTCGATGGCCGGTGCGCTGGGCAGCCGGCTGCAGGGCGACGAGGCCATCCGCCGCTGGATCAACGAGCAGATCGAGGCCGCCGCGCCGCTGGCCATCGAGCGCTACCGCGAGGACATCCGCCGCTACATCGAGGAGCGCGTGGGCGATTGGAACGCGCAGGAGATGACGGTCGAGCTCGAGCGCCACATCGGGCGCGACCTGCAGTTCATCCGCATCAACGGCACGCTGGTGGGCGGGCTGGTAGGGCTGCTGATCCACACGGTCACGCAGCTGCTGCGCGGCTGAGCATCGGGCAGCGGGGCAGCGGGGCGGCCGGGCAGCCGGGCGGGCCCGGGTAATCCACAGCGGACGAAAGTCCGCATCATGTCTCCGGAGCGACTTCGCCGCTTCGTGCGCCTCCTAGACTGCCTCGCGCAACCACAAGAGGAGACACGCACCATGCCCCGTCGACGCCTCCGCGAAAGCCTCCGTGCCGCCGCGCTGACCGCCACCCTCGCCTTGCTCGCCGCCTGCAGCAGCCTCCCGCCGCCGTCCACCCGGCCCGCCTCCTGGGCCGCGCCCGAGGCGCTGGTCGCACCCTCTTCCTTCGCCGGCGTGCACGGCCTGGCCATCGACGCCAAGGGCCGCCTGCTCGCGGGCTCGGTGGTGGGCAACACGCTGTGGGAAGTCGACCGCAGCACCGGGGCGGCCAAGGTGCTGATCGATGCGCCGGAGGGCCAGGCCGACGACATCGCCGTGGGCCCGAAGGGCGAACTCGCATGGACCAACTACCTCATGGGCATGCTGCGCTATCGCGAGAACGACGGTGCCCCGCTGCAGGTGCTGGCCAAGGACCTGCCCGGCCTCAATTCGCTCGACTTCGACCGCCGCAACGGCAAGCTCTACGCCTCGCAGGTGTTCCTGGGCGACGCGCTGTGGGAGATCGACCGCACGGGCCAGAAGCCGCCGCGGCTCATCAAGAAGGACATGGGCGGTTTCAACGGCTTCGAGGTCGGGCCCGACGGCATGCTCTACGGCCCGCTGTGGTTCAAGGGCCAGGTCGTGAAGATCGACCCGGCGAACGGCACCATGACCGTGATCGCGGACGGCTTCAGTATCCCGGCCGCGGCCAACCTCGACGGCAAGGGCAACCTGTGGGTGGTCGACGCGCGCAGCGGCGAGCTGGTGAAGGTGGAGCTTGCCAGCGGACGCAAGACCGTCGCGAAGCAGCTGCGGCCATCGCTCGACAACCTGGCCATCGCCAGGGACACGCCCGACGGCACGATTTACATCTCGAACATGGCCAACAACGAGGTCATGGCTTTCGACCCCGCCACCGGCGCGCTGCGCACGCTCACCAGCGGCAAGGTGGCGGTGCCGGCCGGCATGAAGATCGACGGCAACGACCTCTGGGTGGCCGACGTGTTCGGCTTCCGCCGGGTCGACGTGCGCACGGGCGAGGTGCGCGACGTGTTCCGCATGCAGCGCGAGCCCGAGCTGGACTACCCCTTCGCAGTGGGGTTGTCGCCGAAACTGTTCGCGCTCACCTCGTGGTTCACCGGCTCGGTGCAGCTGGTCGACCGGCAGACGCTGAAGACGGTGGACACGCTTCACGGCCTGAACGCGCCGTTCGACGCCATCCCCATGCCCGACGGCAGCGTGGTCTACGCAGAGATCGCGACCGGCAGCATCACGCGCGCGAGCGGGCCGAAGTTTGCGCAGAAGTCAGTGCTTGCCAGCGGATTGAACGGCCCGGTGCAGATGGTGCTCGGCCAGGACGGCGCGCTCTACGTCACCGAGGCCGCGGGCAAGCTGCTGCGCCTGCCGCTCGACGCCAGCGCGCCGCTGCGCACCGTGGCCGACGGGCTGGCGCTGCCGGAAGGCCTGGCGCAGACGCCGTGGGGCAGCTTCGTCGTGGCCGAGAGCGCGGCGCACCGGCTGGTAGAGATCGACCCCGCCACCGGCAGCCGCCGCACGGTGGCCGAGAACCTGCCGATCGGCCTCGCCGCCGGGCCGGGACTGCCGCCGCCGTACGTGGTCACGGGCGTGGCCGTGGGACGCGACGGCACCGTCTACATGAGCGCCGACCGGAACAATGCGATCTATCGGATTCGCCCCGTCAGGTAGCGTAACAAGAAGTGTAATTTTCTGTTTACTTTTTAAAACAGACATTACAAACTGGCCGGGACGCCGCGCGGCGTCCCGGCGGCATCCGGCAGCCGGGGGTTTGCGAGGCGTTCTTTCCAGAAAGGAAAACGCATGACTCCGCTCGTCGTAGGCCAGTTGCTGTCGCCCGAGTACTCCCCGGGCATGGTGGCGCTCTCCTTCCTCATCTCCTTCGCGGGTTCGCTGGTGGCACTGATATGCGCCGGCCGCATGATCGGCGCGGACGGCAAGCCCAACCTCGCCATCGTGGCCTGCGCCGCGGTCGCGCTCGGCGGCATCGGCATCTGGTCGATGCACTTCATCGGCATGCTGGCGTACCGGCTGCCGATCGCCATCTCGTACAACATGCCGCTCACCGTGGTGTCGCTGGTGGCGGCCATCCTGATCTCGGGCGTCGCCCTGTACATGGCGGGCGGACGCCGCAAATTCAGCCGCTCGGGCTGGCTGGGCGGCAGCCTGCTGGCCGGTGCCGGTGTCTGCGTGATGCACTACATGGGCATGTTCGCGATGAACATGCGCGCCTCGATGGACTTCGACGTGGTGCAGGTCGTGCTGTCGGTGCTCATCGCGGTCAGCGCAGCCGCCGCGGCCCTGTGGCTGGCCTTCAACCTGCGCAAGTTCACGCACAAGGTGGCGGCCGCCGCCGTGATGGGCGTGGCGGTGTGCACCATGCACTACGTGGGCATGGCCGCGGCCAGCATGGTGTGCACCGCCGCCGCACCGGTCGACGCGCTGGCCATCGGCGGCAGCTCGATGGGGCTCACGGTGTTCGGCACGGCCGGCGCGGTACTGATCTTCATCTACTGGGTGGTCACCGGCAACAGCCTCGACACCACGCCCGCCGCCGGCGTGCGGCGCCCGCACACCAGCTAATTGGCACAAGCGGGCGCGAGGCCCGCCTCCTACAGTCCGTGCAGAGCGAAAGAACGACCTGCACAGACGCCATGCCCTTCATCGAATCCCGGCTGCAGACGGCCAGCGACACCTTCCGGGCCAACCGCGCCGGCATGCTCGACCTGCTCGGCCAGGTGCGTGCGCACGAGGCCCGCGCCGCCGCGGCCTCGAACGCCTCGGCCGAGCGCTTCGCCCGGCGCGGGCAGCTGCTGCCGCGCGAGCGCCTCGCCCTGCTGCTGGACACCGGCGCCCCCTTCCTGCCGCTGGCGTCGCTGGCCGGGCTGGGCCATGACGACCCCGACCTGTCGAGGAGCGTGCCCGGCGGCGGGCTGCTCTCCGGCATCGGCCAGGTGGCGGGCGTGCGCTGCATGGTGAACGCATCGGACTCCGGCATCGACGCCGGCGCGCTGCAACCGATGGGGCTGGACAAGCAGCTGCGCGTGCAGGAGATCGCGCTGGAGAACAGGCTGCCCTACGTGCAGCTGGTGGAAAGCGCCGGCGCCAACCTGATGCAGTACCGCGTGCAGGACTTCGTGCGCGGCGGCAACATCTTCCGCAACCTCGCGCGGCTGTCGGCCGCGGGGCTGCCGGTGGTGACGGTGACGCACGGCTCCTCGACCGCTGGCGGCGCCTACCAGACGGGCCTGTCCGACTACATCGTGATGGTGCGCGACCGCACGCGCGCCTTCCTCGCGGGGCCGCCGCTGCTGAAGGCCGCCACCGGCGAGGTCGCCACCGAGGAAGAACTGGGCGGCGCGGTGATGCACACGCACGTCTCGGGGCTGGGCGACTACCTGGCGGAGGACGACCGCGACGCGATCCGCATCGCGCGCTCCATCCTGGGCGGGATCGACTGGGCACGCGACGAAGCCCCGCGCCGGTTCGCTGCGCCGCGCTACGACGCCGAGGAGCTGCTCGGCATCATGCCGAGCGACGGCCGGCGGCCCGTCGACATGCGCGAGGTCGTCGCGCGCATCGCGGACGGCTCGGAGTTCCTCGAGTTCAGCGAGCACTACGGCAGCGCCACCGTCTGCGGCCACATCCGGCTCGAAGGGCATGCGGTGGGCCTCGTCACCAACAACGGCCCGATCGACTCCGACGGCGCGACCAAGGCCACGCACTTCATCCAGGCCTGCTGCCAGTCGCGCACGCCCATCGTCTACCTGCAGAACATCACCGGCTACATGGTGGGCCGCGCGCACGAGGAGGCCGGCATCATCAAGCACGGCGCCAAGATGATCCAGGCCGTGACCAACGCGAGCGTGCCGCAGATCACGCTGCACTGCGGCGCCTCCTACGGCGCGGGCAACTACGGCATGTGCGGGCGGGGCTTCGCGCCGCGCTTCTGTTTCAGCTGGCCCAACGCGCGCACCGCCGTCATGGGCGGCGAGCAGGCCGCGAAGACCATGGCCATCGTGATGGAGGCCGGCATGGCGAGAAAGGGCGCCGTCGACCACGCGAAGATCGACGCCATGCAGCAGCAGATCGTCGAGCGCTTCGAGCGCCAGATGAGCGTGTTCACCACCAGCGCGCTGCTGCTGGACGACGGCGTGATCGATCCGCGCGACACCCGCGCGGTGCTGGCCGAGGTGCTGTCGGTGTGCCGCGATGCCGATGCGCGCGTGCCGCAGCCCATGCAGTTCTCGGTGGCACGGCCATGAGCGCCAGCTTCGACAAGATCCTGGTCGCCAACCGCGGCGAGATCGCGGTGCGCGTGATGCGCACCGCGCGCGCCATGGGCTACCGCACGGTCGCCGTGTACTCGAGCGCCGACGCATGTGCCGAGCACGTGCGCCAGGCCGACCAGTCGGTGCACATCGGCGATCCGCTGCCCGCGCAGAGCTACCTGGACATCGACGCGATCGTCAGGGCGGCGCGCACCAGCGGCGCCGGTGCGGTGCACCCCGGCTACGGCTTCCTCGCGGAGAACGCCGACTTCGCGCAGGCCTGCCGGGACGCGGGCCTGGTCTTCATAGGCCCATCGCCCGAAGCCATCCGCGCGATGGGCGACAAGGCCGGCGCCAAACGGCTGATGCAGGCCGCAGGCGTGCCGTGCATCCCGGGCTACCAGGGCGAGGACCAGCGCACCGACACGCTCGCCGCCGAGGCCGAGCGCATCGGCTGGCCGGTGATGATCAAGGCCACGGCCGGCGGCGGCGGGCGCGGCATGCGGCTCGCAGCATCGGCCGCGCAGTTCGCCGAGCTGCTGCACAGTGCGCAGTCCGAAGCGCTCAACGCCTTCGGCAACGCCACCGTGATCCTCGAGCGCGCCATCGTGGCGCCGCGCCACATCGAGATCCAGGTGTTCGCCGACCGCCACGGCAACGCGATCCACCTCGGCGAGCGCGACTGCTCGGTGCAGCGCCGGCACCAGAAGCTGATCGAGGAGGCGCCTTCGCCCGCCGCGTCGGCGGCGTTGCGCGAACGCATGGGCGCCGCCGCTGTCGCCGCTGCCAAGGCCATCGCCTACGAAGGCGCGGGCACGCTCGAATTCCTGCTCGACGCCGAAGGCCAGTACTGGTTCATGGAAATGAACACGCGGCTGCAGGTCGAGCACCCCGTGACCGAGGCGGTGACCGGGCTTGACCTGGTCGAACTGCAGCTGCGCGTGGCCGCTGGCGAGCCGCTGCCGCTCGCGCAGCAGGACGTACGCATCGCCGGCCACGCCATCGAAGTGCGCCTGTGCGCCGAAGATCCGTCGCAGGGCTTCATGCCGCAGAGCGGCACCTTCGCGGCGTGGCGGCCGTCGCCGGCGCTGCGCACCGAACACGCGCTGCGCGACGGCGCGGCCGTGCCGCCGTTCTACGACTCGATGGTCGCCAAGCTCATCGCCCACGGCCGCACGCGCGACGAAGCGCGGCACCGGCTCGTCGCCGGCCTGCACGGCACCGTGGCGCTCGGCATCGCGACCAACCAGCAACTGCTGCAGCGTGCGCTGTCGCACGAAGTGTTCGCCGACGGCGCGGCGACCACCGCCTTCGTTGCGGATCATCTCGATGCGCTGCTCGCGCCCGACGCCGCCGCCGAAGCGCGCGCCGCGATGCTGGCCGCGCTGCTGCTGCAACTCGGCGAACGCGGCTGGCCGTCGCCGCTGGCACACGCGCTGCCCAACGCCCTGCGCTTCTCGCTCGACGGCACCGTGCACGCGACGCGCGTGACGCCGCGCGGCCACGGAGCGTTCGACGTGGCACTGGAAGGCCACGACGCCGAAAGACTCGCGCTGCTCGCGTGGGAGGGCGACGGCACCGTGCGCTTCCTGTGCGGCGGTCTGTCCGAACAGGCGCTCGTCGTGCGCGAGCGCGGCAGAGACCGCGTCTTCTTCAACTTCCGCGGCCGCGCGTTCCGACTCGACGACCTCACGCACGTGGCCGTGGCGCGGGCCGGCGATGCCGGTGGCGACGGCCTGCTGCGGGCCTCGATGAACGGCCGCGTCATCGCGCTGCTGGTGGCCGAGGGCGATGCCGTCGTCGCCGGCCAGCCGCTGGTCACGCTCGAGGCGATGAAGATGGAGCACGTGCACTGCGCGCCGCGCGCGGGCCGGGTCGCGCTGCGTGTCGCGGTCGGTGCGCAGGTGGCGGCGCGGCACGTGGTCGCAGAAGTCGCCGAAGTCGCAGAAGCGCCCGAAATGGCCGGCGCCTGATGCGCTTCAAGACAAGTTTCCGAAAGTCTCCGACATGAATGCTTCTTCCCGCTATCGCTCCGTCTTTGTCCCCGGCCTTTTCGCCGGCCGGGTCATCGTGGTCACCGGCGGCGGCTCCGGCATCGGCCGCTGCACCGCGCACGAACTGGCCTCGCTCGGTGCGCACGTGGTGCTTGTAGGCCGCAAGCAGGAAAAGCTCGATGCGGTGAAGGCCGAGATCGAAGCGGCCGGCGGCCTGGCCAGCACGCAGGCCTTCGACATCCGCCAGGAAGAAGCGGTGCGCGCCGCAGTGAGCGCCGTCGTCGCCGCGCAGGGGCGCATCGACGGGCTCGTCAACAACGCGGGCGGCCAGTACATCACGCCGCTGCATGCCATTTCGGCCAAGGGCTGGGAAGCGGTGATCCACACCAACCTCACCGGCGGCTTCCTGGTCGCGCGCGAGTGCTACCTGCAGAGCATGCAGGCGCGCGGCGGCGCCATCGTCAACATCGTGGCCGACATCTGGGGCTCCATGCCCAACATGGGCCACAGCGGCGCCGCGCGCGCCGGCATGGTGAGCTTCACCGAAACCGCGGCCGCCGAATGGGCGGCGAGCGGCGTGCGCGTGAATGCGGTGGCACCGGGCTACATCGCGTCGAGCGGCATGGACCACTACCCGCCCGAGGCCGGCGACATGCTGCGCGCCATGCGCAAGACATTGCCCGCGGGCCGTTTCGGCACCGAGGCCGAGACCGCCGCCGCCATCGCCTTCCTGCTGTGCCCGGCGGCCAGCTTCATCAGCGGCACGGTGCTGCGCGTGGACGGCGCCCGCCCCCAGGTGCGCATGGGCTGGCCGATGGAACTGCCCGACGCGCAGGCGCAGCAGCGCGACGCCGTGAAGCCCTTCGAGGGCTTTCACCTGACACGGACGCCGCGCGTGTTCCAAGACCGCTGAAGAACGACGAAGACAGACGGAGACCACGCATGCACTACACGCACGAACACCTCGAGATCCAGAAGACCCTGCGCCGCTTCATCGACGAAGAGATCAACCCGCATGTCGACGAATGGGAAGAGGCCGAGATCTTTCCCGCTCACGAGGTCTTCGGGAAGCTCGGCAAGCTCGGCCTGCTGGGCCTGAACAAGCCCGAGGCCTTCGGCGGCGGCGGCCTCGACTATTCGTACGCCATGGCCATGGCCGAGGCGCTGGGCCACATCAGCTGCGGCGGCGTGCCGATGGCCATCGGCGTGCAGACCGACATGTGCACGCCTGCGCTCGCGCGCTTCGGCAGCGACGCATTGCGCCGCGAGTTCCTGGCACCCGCCATCGCCGGCGACATGGTCGGGTGCATCGGCGTGAGCGAGCCCGGTGCGGGCAGCGACGTGGCCGGCCTGAAGAGCCACGCGCGCAAGGACGGCGACGACTACCTCATCAGCGGCCAGAAGATGTGGATCACCAACAGCCTGCAGGCCGACTGGATGTGCATGCTGGTCAACACCAGCGACGGACCGGTGCACCGCAACAAGTCGCTGGTCATGGTGCCCATGGACAGCCCCGGCATCGAGAAGGCGAAGAAGATCCGCAAGATCGGCATGGACTCGAGCGACACCGGGCTCATCTACTTCGACAACGTGCGCGTGCCGCAGCGCTTTCGCATCGGCGAGGAAGGCCAGGGCTTCATCTACCAGATGCAGCAGTTCCAGGAAGAGCGGCTGTGGGCCGCGGCCAGCTCGCTCGAGCCGATGGAGGACTGCATCGCGCAGACCATCGAGTGGGCACAGCAGCGCCACATGTTCGGCGCCACGCTGGCCGACCAGCAATGGGTGCAGTTCAAGCTGGCCGAGCTCAAGACCGAGGTGGAGGCGCTGCGCGCGCTCACCTACCGCGCGTGCGACCTGCATGTGCAGGGCGAGGACGTGCTCGAACTCGCGTCGATGGCCAAGCTCAAGACCGGCCGGCTCACGCGGCAGGTGGCCGACACCTGCCTGCAGTTCTGGGGCGGCATGGGCTTCACGCTCGAGAACCGCGTCTCGCGCCTCTACCGCGACGGCCGCCTGGGCTCCATCGGCGGCGGCGCGGACGAGGTGATGCTCGGCATCCTCGCGAAGACCATGGGCATCGCCAAGCGCCCCCCGCGCGGCTGACGGGCGCCCGCGCATGAACGCCGAACTGCAGGCCGACCGCGCGTCGCTCGTCGACACCGTGCGGCGCTTTGCCGAAAGCGAGATCGCGCCGAACGTGCAGGCGTGGGACGACGCGGGCGAGTTTCCGCGCGCGCTCTACGCACGCGCCGCCGGGCTGGGCCTGCTGGGCCTGGGCTATCCAGAGGAATGGGGCGGCACACCGGCCTCGTATTCGCTGAAGCTGCCCGCGTGGGTCGCGCTCGCGCGCCACGGCAAGAGCGGCGGCGTGCTCGCCAGCCTCTTCTCGCACAACATCGGCCTGCCGCCGGTGGTGCTGCACGCGAGCGATGCGGTGCGCCGGGAAGTGGTGCCGCCGGTGCTGCGCGGCGAGAAGATCGCCGCGCTCGCCATCACAGAGCCCGGTGGCGGCTCCGACGTGGCGGCGCTGCGCACCACGGCACAGCGCGACGGCGGGCACTACGTGGTGAACGGCGAGAAGACCTTCATCACCTCCGGCATGCGCGCCGACTGGATCACCGTGGCCGTGCGCACCGGCGAGGGTCGCGGCGCGGGCGGCGTCTCGATGCTGCTCGTGCCGGGCGATGCGCCGGGAATCTCGCGCACGCGCCTGTCGAAGATGGGCTGGCTGTGCTCCGACACCGCCACGCTGCACTTCGACGACGTGCGCGTGCCGGCGCGTTACCTGCTCGGCGAGGAAGGCACGGGCTTTCGCATGATCATGGGCAACTTCAACGGCGAACGCATCGGCCTGGCCGCGGGTGCGCTGGGCTTCGCGCAGGCCTGCCTCGACGAGGCGCTGGCCTGGGCGCGCGATCGCAAGACTTTCGGCCACGCGCTCATCGAGCACCAGGCGGTGCGCCACAAGCTGGTCGACATGCAGATGCGCATTGCTTCCACCGAGGCGTGGATCGAGGCCGTGTCGGCCGAGGGCGACGCACTGGAGGCGGCCGGCCGCTTCAACGCGCCGGAATGGGTCGCGCAGATCTGCATGCTGAAGAACCACGCCACGCAGACGATGCAGTTCTGCGCCGACCAGGCGGTGCAGATCCTGGGCGGCATGGGCTTCATGCGCGGCACGGTGAGCGAGCGCATCTACCGCGAGGTGAAGGTGATGATGATCGGCGGCGGCGCCGAGGAGATCATGAAGGAGCTGGCGGCGAAGCAGTTGGGCTGGCCGTAGCCGCGCGCGGCCCTCGCACGCGGCCTCTTCCTTCGCCATCGGAAAACTGTTCTTCACCGCCGGCGTACGCGGCGCATGGCGTTTCGCGCGCGGCGTGCGTACCATCGATCCGCCCATCCGACTGAAGAAGCAGGAGCCCGCGTGATCTTCGTTTTTCATCTTCTCGACAAACCCGGCACGGCCGAGCTACGCACCACGGTGCGGCCCGAGCACAAGGCCTACCTTGCCGGCGTCGCCGACCGCATCGCCTTCGCGGGCCCGCTGCTGGCCGACGACGGAAAGACCATGGTCGGCAGCCTGCTGGCCATCGACTTCGACAGCCGCGCCGACGCCGAGGCATGGCAGGCCGGCGAGCCGTTCACCCGCGCCGGCCTCTACGCCAGCAGCTCGGTGCTGGCGTTCACCAACCTCTGGCCGCAGAAGGCCGGATTTCCACCGGCCGCATGAGCGAGCGAGCCCCGTCCATGCTCAAGCACATCGTGATGTGGAACCTGCGTGGCGACACGCCGGAAGAAAAGACAAAGGCCCGCGGCCTTCTCAAGGAGAAGTTCGAGTCGCTGCGCGGGCGGATACCCGGCCTGCTGCACCTGGAAGTGGGCGTCGACTCGAGCCGCGCAGGCTATGCCTGCGACGTGGTGCTCTACAGCGAGTTCGACAGCCAGGCCTCGCTCGACGGCTACGCCACCCACCCGGCGCACCTGCAGGTGCGCGAGGAACTGGGCGACCTTCGCATCGCGCGGCATCAGGTGGACTACGCGGTGGATTGAGGCGCTGCGTCAGTCCTTCTTCTCGGGCGTTCCGGACGACTCATCCTGCGTGGCGGCTTTCGCCGCCGCCGCACGCAGCTTGTCCTTCTTGCTCGGCCGCTTGCCCTTGATGCCGCCCGTGCCCGACGCATCGACCACCGGCACCGCCACTTCCGTCGGCTCGAAGCCTTCGACGCGTTCGCGCGGCAGGCTCAGGCCCTGGCGCTTCTCGATCAGGCGGAAGTGCGCCTCGGTCGATGCGCTCACGAAACTGATGGCCAGCCCGCTCTCGCCGGCGCGGCCGGTGCGGCCGATGCGGTGGATGTAGTCGGTCGGCGAACGCGGCAGGTCGTAGTTGATGACCACGGGCAGCTGTGCGATGTCGATGCCGCGCGCCGCCAGGTCGGTGGCGATCACCACGTCCCAGCGGTTCTGCTTGAACTGCGAAAGGATGCCGGTGCGCGTGCCCTGCGCGATGTCGCCGTGGAAAGGCACGGCGTAGATGCCGTTCTTGTAGAGCTTCTCGGCCACGATCTGCGCGGCGTGCTGCGTGGCGACGAAGACCAGCACGCGGTCCCATTCGCCTTCGTGCTGCTTGAGCAGGTGGCGCAGCAGCTGCGTGCGGCGGATGGCGTCGACCTCGATCACGCGCTGCACGATGTTGGGCTCGGTGCCGGGCTCGCCCTGCACGTCGACCACCGCGGGCTCGCGTAGCATGCCGTCGGCCAGCGCCTGGATGGCGGGCGGGAAGGTGGCGGAGAACAGCAGGTTCTGCCGCTGCTGCGGCAGCAGCGCGAGGATGCGGCCGAGCTCTTCGGCAAAGCCCAGGTCGAACAGGCGGTCGGCTTCGTCCAGCACCAGCATCGACACACCGCCGAGCTTCAGCGCGTTGTGGTCGGCCAGGTCGAGCAGGCGGCCCGGCGTGGCGACGACGATGTCGGCACCGCCGCGCAGGCTCATCATCTGCGGGTTGATCGACACGCCGCCGAAGGCAACGACGATCTTCAGGCGCTCGGGCAGGTGCTGCGCGAGGCTGCGCAGGGTCTCGCCGACCTGCGCCGCGAGTTCGCGCGTGGGCACGAGCACCAGCGCGCGCACGCGCCGCGGGCCTCGCGCGGGTTCCGCCACGAGGCGCTGCAGCAGCGGCAGGGAGAATGCGGCGGTCTTGCCGGAGCCGGTCTGCGCCGAGCCCCGCACGTCGCGGCCTTGCAGAATCGCGGGGATGGCCGCGGCCTGGATGGCGGTCGGCGCGGCGTAGCCGCTTTCGGCGGCAGCGTGCACGAGCGCAGGCACCAGGCCCAGTGAGTCGAATGGCATGTGAGCAGACAGAGGGAAGATTCCCGAGAGATGGACAGAGAGAAGAGATGTATCGGATGTCGACGATGAAACAGCGCAATCAGGCAGGCAGCACCCTGGTCTATTCCACCGAGGCGGGCGGTCGCATGTGCCCCGGCTGCGGCGAACCCGTGGCCGGCTGCCGCTGCAGGGAACTCGCTGCGCGCGTGCCGGCCACCGACGGCATTGTGCGTGTATCGCACGAGACCAAGGGGCGAAAAGGCAAGGGCGTGACCGTGGTGAAGGGCGTGGCGCTGAACGCGGAGGGCCTCGCGGCGCTCGGCAAGCAGCTGAAGACGGCCTGCGGCACGGGCGGCACGGTGAAGGACGGCGTGATCGAGATCCAGGGAGACCATCGCGAGACGGTGATCGCAGCGCTCGTGAAGCAGGGCCACACGGTGAAGCGGGCAGGAGGCTGAGCGCGCGATGAAACCCGAAGACCTCCAGCGGCTGGTGACGCTCCAGATGCCATTCGGCAAGCACAAGGGAACGTTGATTGCCGATTTGCCCGGCAATTACCTGAATTGGTTTGCACGCGAGGGTTTTCCCTCAGGAGAAATTGGCCGGCTGCTCGAGTTGATGCATGAAATAGACCACAACGGGTTGTCCGACCTGCTGAAACCGTTGCGAAACCGCCCGCCGCGCCAGGGTGTTTCTCAATAACACACGAATTTCCCACAAATTTTGCAATTCGCGCTTGATAATCCGGCCCACGTGTCTGTGAGCCTTGTCTCCCGTGCACGTAATTCGGTGATCGGTCAGTTTCGCGCCACAGCGCACTTGTTTGTTGTGATTCTGGGACTCCATCGCTTTGTCTTGTTGGTTTGAATTAGGAGTCCCTCAATGGGCAAGAAACTCTACGTAGGCAACCTCGCCTACTCCGTGCGTGACAACGACCTGGAACAAGCTTTCGGCGAGTTCGGCGCAATCGTCAGCGCAAAGGTCATGATGGAACGTGACACCGGCCGTTCGAAGGGCTTCGGCTTCGTCGAAATGGGTACGGATGCCGAAGCACTGGCAGCCATCGAAGCCATGAACGGCCACTCGCTGCAGGGCCGCGCCCTGACGGTGAATGAAGCCCGTCCGATGGAAGCTCGTCCCCCCCGTACCGGCGGTGGCGGCTACGGCGGTGGTGGCGGCGGCTACGGCGGTGGTGGCGGCGGCTACGGCGGCGGCGGCGGTGGCCGCAGTGGTGGCGGCGGCGGCTACGGCGGTGGCGGCGGTGGTTACGGCGGCGGCGGCGGTGGCCGCGGCGGCTACTAAGCCCTCGCATCCGCATCCGCGAGAGCTTCGGCTCTCCGCATGAAAAAGAAGCTCCTTCGGGAGCTTTTTTCATTTCCGGCGCGCGGCATCGGGAGAACCCTGCCCGGCCGCTACGCATTTGTCCGTAGCGCACCGGTCAGCCAACGGTCAGGCCCGCAGAACGACCCTCACTCCTCCATTCCAAGAGGGGCGAGAGATGCGAATCAAGAGTCAGGCGGACTTCTTTTCAGGAGTCATGTTCACCACCGTGGGCGGCGCGTTCGCGATCGGCGCGACCACCTACACCATAGGCGACGGGGCCCGCATGGGCCCCGGCTACTTCCCGCTGATGCTCGGCATCCTGCTGGCCATCCTGGGCGCGATCATCATGTTCCAGGCGATGGTGGTGGAGACCACCGACGGCGACCCGATCGGCAAGTGGGCCTGGAAGCCGCTGGCCTTCGTGCTCGGCGCCAACCTGGCGTTCGGCGTGCTGCTCGGCGGACTGCCCAGCGTCGGGCTGCCGGCCATGGGAATGATCATCGCGATCTACGCGCTCACCATCATCTCGAGCATGGCGGGCGAGCACTTCAAGCTGCGCGACGTGCTGGTGCTGGCGACCATCCTGGCGGCCGGCAGCTACGTGGCCTTCATCTGGGCGCTGAAGCTCCAGATCCAGGTCTGGCCTACCTTCATCTCGGGTTGAGGAGCGCACCGCCATGGAACTGTTCCACAACCTCGCGACCGGCTTCGGCGTCGCGTTCACCTTCACCAACCTGCTGTACTGCCTGATCGGCTGCATCCTGGGCACGCTGATCGGCGTGCTGCCGGGCATCGGCCCGGTCGCGACCATCGCGATGCTGCTTCCGGCCACGTATGCGCTGCCGCCCGTGTCGGCACTCATCATGCTGGCCGGCATCTACTACGGCGCGCAGTACGGCGGCTCCACCACGGCCATCCTGGTCAACCTGCCCGGGGAGTCGTCCTCGGTGGTCACCTGCATCGACGGCTACCAGATGGCAAGGCAGGGCCGCGCAGGCCCGGCCCTGGCCGCCGCGGGGCTGGGCTCGTTCTTCGCCGGCTGCGTGGGCACGCTGATCCTGGCCGCCTTCGCGCCGCCGCTGACCGAGCTGGCCTTCAAGTTCGGCCCGGCCGAGTACTTCTCGCTGATGGTGCTGGGCCTCATCGGCGCCGTCGTGCTGGCCTCGGGCTCGCTGGTGAAGGCGGTGGCCATGATCGTGCTCGGCCTGCTGCTGGGCATCGTGGGCACGGACGTGAACTCGGGCGTGGCGCGCTACAGCTTCGACATTCCCGAGCTGACCGACGGCATCGGCTTCGTGGTGATCGCCATGGGCGTGTTCGGCTACGGCGAAATCATCGGCAACCTCTCGCAGCCCGACGACGAGCGCGAGGTCTTCACGCACAAGGTCAAGGGCCTGTGGCCCACCAAGGACGACTTCAAGCGCATGACGCCCGCGGTGCTGCGCGGCACGGCGCTGGGTTCGGCACTGGGCATCCTGCCCGGCGGCGGTGCGCTGCTGGCGGCCTTCGCGGCCTACGCGCTGGAGAAGAAGATCAAGATGCGCCCCGGCGAAATCGCCTTCGGCAAGGGCAACATCCGCGGCGTGGCCTCGCCCGAGTCGGCCAACAACGCCGGCGCGCAGACCTCCTTCATTCCGCTCCTGACGCTGGGCATCCCGCCCAACGCCGTGATGGCGCTGATGGTGGGCGCGATGACGATCCACAACATCCAGCCGGGTCCGCAGGTCATGACCAGCAACCCCGAGCTGTTCTGGGGCCTGATCGCCTCGATGTGGATCGGCAACGCGATGCTGATCATCCTGAACCTGCCGCTGATCGGCATGTGGATCAAGCTGCTGACGGTGCCCTACAAGTTCCTGTTCCCGGCGATCGTGCTGTTCTGCGCCATCGGCGTGTACTCGACCAACAACAACACGTTCGACGTGTGGATGGTCGCGATCTTCGGCTTCATCGGCTACCTGTTCCTGAAGCTGCGCACCGAGCCGGCCCCGCTGCTGCTGGGCTTCATCCTCGGGCCGATGATGGAAGAGAACCTGCGGCGTGCGCTGCTGCTGTCGCGCGGCGCGTGGAGCGTGTTCATCACGCGTCCGCTGTCGGCCGGGCTGCTGGTGGCCGCGGCGATGCTGCTGGGCATCGTGCTGCTGCCGGCGATCAAGGCCAAGCGCGAGGAAGCCTTCGTCGAAGAATAAGGCTCGCCCCCAGGATTCGCGCACTTCGTGTCGCTGCTCCTTCCCCCTACCGGGGGCAACACCTGCGGCCCGGCGAAGCCGGTTCCGCGGTGTTTCTGGCTCGCCCCCAGGATGCGCGGCACTTCGTGTCCGCTTCTCCTTCCCCCTACCGGGGGCAACACCTGCGGCCCGGCAAAGCCGGTTCCGCGGTGTTCACGGCTCGCCCCCAGGATCGCGCACTTCGTGTCGCTACTCCTTCCCCCTGCCGGGGGCAACACCTGAGGCCCGGCAGAGCCGGCTCCTCGGTGTTCCTGGCTCGGCCCCGGGCTTCGCGCAGTTCGTGCGCTCGCCTGTCCCCTGCCGGCGTTGTTGCAGAGCCGGTTCTGCGGTGTTTTCGTGAAGAAGCCCCTGCGCACCTGCGCCAGGGGCTTTCTCATTTGAGGAACGCGTCGTAGGCGGTCTTGAGGATCAGGGCGCTCACGACGACGATGAACACGACGCGCACGAAGCCGGCGCCGTGCTTGAGCGCCACGCGGGTGCCCAGCAGGCTGCCGGCCACGTTGGCCACCGCCATCACGAGGCCGTAGTGCCACCAGACGTGGCCCTTGGCGGCGAGCAGGATGAGGGCGGCGCCGTTCGTGAGGGTGTTGATGATCTTGGCGGAGGCCGAGGCGTTGAGGAAGTCGTAGCCCATCCAGCGCACGAACAGGAACACGAGGAAGCTGCCGGCGCCCGGCCCGAAGAAGCCGTCGTACAGCCCGATCGACAGGCCGATGGTGCAGGCGGCCGCCGTTTCGGCGCGGCCGGTGAAGCGCGGCGCGTGCAGCCGACCCATGTCCTTGCGCGCCAGGGTATAGAGCAGCACGCCCAGCAGGATGACGGGGAGCGCCCGGCGCAGGAAATCGCCGGGGAACAGCGTGACGGCCCACGCGCCGAGCATGGCGCCGACGAAACCGAGCAGCGCGGCCGGCCACAGGGCGCCCCAGCGCATCTGCACGCGCTGGCTGAACTGGGCTGCGGCCGCTGCGGTGCCCCAGATGGACGCGCTCTTGTTGGTGCCCAGCAAGGTCGCGGGCGGCGCGCCCGGAAAAACGGCGAACAGGGCCGGCACCAGGATCAAACCGCCCCCGCCCACGATCGAATCGACAAAACCCGCGAGCAGCGAGGCACCCGTGACCACCAGCATTTCCATGGCGGCGATTGTCGCACCTCGGTCGCTATCAAAAGAGTAGCTTCATGCGCAGATGCGGCAAGCGAAAGAAGGGGTTTTTTCTGGAGGAAAACAAGGCCCGACGCTGGGTGTGCGGGCATAAAAAAAGGCGCCGACCAGCGGCGCCTTCCAAGTTCTGACCAGGCATCTCGTACGGAGCCTTTGAAGAATTTTTGTTGTTGCTTGGGAATTTGTCTCCTCGGACCCTCGGCAGTACGAGCAGGGCCCGTTCGCGAGTGGGCAGACTTTAGGGCGTGCACCGCGTCAGTGCATTGGGAATTACCCGCTTTGCCTTACGTCGATCGCCAATTTGGTGAACCAAAGTGTTTCGGCGCGTTACCTGCATGGCATGACTCGTGCAGGCAAGACCACACCACAACTCGAAGAAGACGACGGCCATGGCCCTGGCTCCACAAGCCTCCATCAGTGCGGCAGACACCGCCTGGATGATGACCTCGACCGCGCTGGTGCTGCTGATGACGCTGCCCGGCATCGCGCTCTTCTACGCAGGCATGGTGCGGCGCAAGAACGTGCTGGCCACCATGGCCGCCGTGGTGGCTGTCGCGGCGGTCGTGTCGCTGACGTGGTTCGCGCTGGGCTATTCGCTGGCCTTCACGCCCGGCTGGCCCTGGCTGGGCGGACTTGCGCGCTGGGGCTTCTCGGGCTTCGAGTACCTGAAGGACGCGGGCCAGGTGGCGGTGAGCCATGTGGCGCCCAACGTGCCCGAATCGGTCTACGCGATGTTCCAGCTGAGCTTCGCGATCATCACCACCGCGCTGGTGCTGGGCGCCTTCGTCGAGCGGATGCGCTTCTCGGCGGTGCTGTGGTTCGCGCTGCTGTGGAGCGTGCTGGTCTACGCGCCGGTCGCGCACTGGGTGTGGGAGCCGGGCGGCTGGCTCGCGCAGATGGGCGCGCTCGACTTCGCGGGCGGCTCGGTGGTGCACGTCAACGCCGGCATCGCGGGCCTGGTGTGCGCCTACGCACTGGGCCCCCGCAAGGGCTACGGGCGCGAGGCCTTCGAGCCGTACAGCCTGGCGTTCACGATGATGGGCGCGGGCCTGCTGTGGGTCGGGTGGTTCGGCTTCAATGCCGGCTCCGCGGTCGCGGCCGACGGGCGCGCCGGCCTGGCCATGCTGGTGACGCACATCGCCGCAGCCGCGGGCGCCATGAGCTGGATGGCGGGCGAGTGGATCGTGCGGCGAAGCCCCTCGCTGCTGGGCCTGTGCTCGGGCCTGGTGGCCGGGCTGGTGGCGATCACGCCGGCGGCCGGCTTCGTCGCGCCGCCGGCGGCGCTGGCCATCGGCGCCATCGCCGGACTGGCCTGCTACTGGGGCGCCACCGGCCTCAAGCATCTGCTGGGCGCGGACGACTCGCTCGACGTGTTCGGCGTGCACGGCGTCGGCGGCATCGTGGGCGCCCTGCTCACGGGCGTGTTCGCCGATGCGCGCATCTCGGGCGCCACGGGCGACGTCCTGACCCAGGCCATCGCGGTGGGCAGCGTGGCGATCTACAGCGCCACGGGCACGGCGGTGGTGCTCTGGCTGGTGCATGTGCTGGTCGGACTGCGCGTCGACGCCAACGGCGAGCAACTGGGCCTCGATCTTGCTCAGCATCGGGAACACCAGGGAGGCTGACCGGCCACAAGTCACAGGGAGACGCCATGCCATCCATGTCCGAAAGCGAACGCATCGCCCTCGCCGCCCGCCTTCATGTGGCGCTGCGGCGCAAGCACGGGCGCGTGACCGACACCGAATGGATGGCGACCAACGCCGAGTACGCCACCGAGATCGTGCGCATGACGCGGGCGCACGCGGCGGACACGAAGGACGAGGAGCTCTACCAGCTCGCCACGCGGCTCGAGCAGGCGATGGAGCCGCTGGCACGCGCCGCGCGGCTGGCGGCGCGGCAGCCGGACGGGCAGCCGCCCTCGCCGCCGCCGCGCTACGTCGGCGGCCTGCGCTGAAGGGCTGCCAACCAGTTCGCGGGACACCGCGGAACCGGCGTCGCCGGGCCGCAGGTGTCGCCCCCGGCGAGGGGGGGGCGAAGCGAAACGAAGTGCGCGAAGCCTGGGGAAGTGCTCAGCTCACGGCAAGTGCGGCCTTGCGGATCGACTGCAGCGTGCTGCCCGGCGTGATGGCTTCGGGGTCCAGCAGGCAATGCAGGATCGCCGGCTTGCCGCTGGCACGCGCGCGGGCCAGCGCGGGGCCGAACTCTTCCGTGCTCGTCACGCGCTCGCCGTGGCCGCCGAACACCTCGGCATAGCCGCGGAAGTCGGGGTTCCTGAGCTGCGTGGCGCTGATGCGGCCGGGGTAGTGCTTTTCCTGGTGCATGCGGATGGTGCCGTACATGGCGTTGTCGAGCAGCACCACGATGATCGGCAGGCCGTACTGCACCGCGGTGGCGAACTCCTGGCCGTGCATCATGAAGTCGCCGTCGCCGGCGAACACCACCACCTCGCGCTGCGGCCACAGCCGCTTGGCGCCCACGCCGGCCGGCAGGCCGTAGCCCATCGAACCGCTCGTGGGCGCCAACTGGCTGGCGAACGCGCGGAACGGCCAGAAGCGGTGCACCCAGGTGGCGAAGTTGCCCGCGCCGTTGCAGAAGATGGTGTCGGCGGGCAGCACCTCGCGCAGGTGCTGCATGACCTCGCCCATCTGCAGCGGGCCGGGAATGCGGATGGGCGCCGGGTCGCTCCAGCGCAGGAAGTCTTCGCGCGCGGTCTTGCTCTCGGCCTCCCACGCGGGCGTCGACGCGGGCCGAAGCGCAGCCACCGCCTCGGCGAACGCCTGCGGCGTGGCATGGATGCCCTGCGCCGGTCGGTACAGCTTGCCGAGTTCGTCGGCGTCGGCATGCACGTGCACCAGTTGCTGCTTCGGCTGCGGAATCGCCAGCAGCTCGTAGCCCTGAGACGGCACTTCCGACAGCCGCCCGCCCACCAGCAGCACCAGGTCGGCATTGCGGATGCGCTCGAGCATGCGCGGATTGCCGCCCAGGCCCAGGTCGCCGGCATAGCTGGGGTGTTCGGCCGACATCAACATCTGGCGGCGGAACGAGCAATACACCGGCAGCGAATACGCGGCCGCGAAGTCCGCGAACTGCTGCGTGGCCTTCTCCGACCAGCGGCTGCCGCCCAGGATCACGACCGGCCGCTGCGCCTGCGACAGCCGCTGCTGCAGCTCGGCGATCTGTGCCGCGCCGGGATGGGTTTCGGTGACGGCGTAGGGCAGCGCATCGGCCACCGTGGCGGCCTCGGTCAGCATGTCCTCGGGCAGCGCGATCACCACCGGGCCGGGGCGGCCCGAGGTCGCGACGTGGAAGGCGCGCGACACCAGCTCCGGCACGCGCGCGGGGTCGTCGATCTGCACCACCCACTTGGCCATGGTGCCGAACACCGCGCCGTAGTCCAGCTCCTGGAAGGCCTCGCGGCCCAGCGCGTCGCGCGCGACCTGGCCCACGAACAGCAGCAGCGGCGTCGAGTCCTGGTGCGCGATGTGCACGCCCGCCGCCGCATTGGTGGCGCCGGGGCCGCGCGTGACGAAGCACACGCCGGGCCTGCCGGTGAGCTTGCCTTGCGCCTCGGCCATCATCGTGGCGCCGCCTTCCTGGCGGCACACGGTCACGTCGATCGATGCGTCGTGCAGCGCGTCGAGCACCGCAAGAAAGCTTTCGCCGGGCACGCAGAAGAGCTGCCTGACGCCGTGGGTGATGAGCTGGTCGACCAGGATCTGGCCGCCGGTGCGGGGTGAGGTCATGCTTGTTCCAATGGGCTGAAGGTATGGGGTATTGCTCCTTCCCCTTTGGGGAAGGCCGGGATGGGGGCAAGCGGCGTTGGTCAGGCCGACAGCAATTGCCAGGCCGCCTGCCCCCACCCTGCCCTCCCCAGCGGGGAGGAGAAAGTCAAAGTCATTCGAGGGCTTCGCACGCGGCCACGATGCGCTTGCACGCCTCTTCCAGCTGCGCCATCGACGTCGCATACGAAATCCGGAAGTACGGCGCCAGCCCGAACACGCTGCCCGGCACCACCGCGACCTCGAAGTCCTGCAGCAGGTAGCGGCAGAAGTCGCTGTCGCTGTGCAGCAGCATGCCGCCGCGCGTGCGCCTGCCGAGCACGCCGGCGCAGCTGGCAAAGGTATAGAACGCCCCCTCGGGCACGCGGCAGTTCAGGCCCGGCGCGCGGTTCAGCGCGGCCACCACGAAGTCGCGCCGCGCCTGGAAATCGGCGCACCGCTCGGCCACGATGTCCTGCGGCCCGGTCAGTGCCTCGATGGCCGCGGCCTGGCTGACCGACGAGGGACACGAGGTGGTCTGGCTCTGCACCACTGCCATGGCCGCGATGAGCGCACGCGGACCCGCGCCGTAGCCCACGCGCCAGCCGGTCATGGCATAGGCCTTCGACACGCCGTTGACGGTCAGCGTGCGTTCGCGCAGGCGCGGCTCCACCGCCACGGGCGTGGCGAACGCCAGGCCGTCGTAAAGAATGTGCTCGTAGATGTCGTCCGCCAGCACCCACACCTGCGGGTGCCGCAGCAGCACCTCGCACAGCGGCTGCAGCTGCGCCGCGCTGTAGGCCGCGCCGCTCGGGTTGGACGGCGAGTTGACGAACAGCCAGCGCGTGCGCGGCGTGATGGCCGCCTCGAGCTGCCCGGCATCGAGCCGGAAGCCGTTGGCCTCGGTGCAGGGCACGCTCACCGGCACGCCGCCGCAGACCTGCACGATGTCGGCGTACGAGGTCCAGTACGGCGCGGGCAGGATCACCTCGTCGCCGGGGTTCAGGCTGGCCATCAGCGCATTGAAGATCACCTGCTTGGCGCCCGCGCTCACGCTGATCTCGTCGGGCGCGAAGTCCAGCGCGTTGTCGCGCCTGAACTTGAGCTGCACCGCCGCCTTCATCGCCGGGCTGCCGTCGAGCACCGTGTAGCGCGTGTCGCCGCGTTCGATGGCACGCACCGCCGCCTCGCGCACGTTCTGCGGCGTGTCGAAGTCGGGCTCGCCCGCGCCCAGCACGATCACCGGGCGGCCGGCGCGCTTGAGCGCATTGGCGTGGTCGGTGATGCGCAGGATCTCCGAGACGCCGATGGCGCGCACGCGCTGCGCGGGAAAGAAGGCAACGGTATCGGAAGTCACTTGGCGTAGGCCTCCAGCGGCTTGTCGTTGGGCTCGGCGATGAGCTGCTTCAGCGTCGCGCTCATCGGCAGGTTCAGGCTGGTGTTCTTCGGCGGAATGGCCGCCACGAACCACCTGGTGTAGATCTTCTCGAGGTCGCCGCTCTTCATCATGCGGCGCAGCGAGTCGTCCACCGCCGCCTTGAAGGCCGGGTCGTCCTTGCGGAACAGCAGCGCGATCGGCTCCGAGCCCAGCGGCTCGCCCACGATGCGGTAGGCCGACGGGTTCTTCGAGTTCGCGATGATCCCGGCCAGCAGGTTGTCGTCGAGCACGAAGGCATCGGCGCGGCCCGACTCCATCAGCAGGAAGCTCTCGAGGTGGTCCTTGCCGAGCATGGTGTTGTACGACACGTTCTGCGCGCGCTCGCGCTTGCGCAGCAGCTGCACGGCGGTGGTGCCGGTGGAGGCCGACACGTTGCGGCCCGCGAGCTGGTCGAGCGTGCCGATGCCCGAATCGACCTTGGTGGCCATGCGCACCTCGCTCACGTAGGTGGTGAGGGCGAAGGCCACCTGCTGCTGGCGCGCGGTGTTGTTGGTGGTGGGGCCGCAGCCGATGTCGAGCGTGCCGTTCTGCACCAGCGGGATGGTGTTCTGCGCGGTGACGGCCATGTACTCCAGCTTCGCCTGCGGCGCGATGTCCTTCAGCACGCGCTCGCACAGCTCCACGTGGTAGCCCACGTACTTCTCGCCCGCGCCCAGCATGTAGGCCATGGGTGGCGAGGCCTCGCGCACGCCGAGCACCACCTTGCCGCTGGACTTGATCTTGTCGAGCGTGCCGGTGGCTGCCGTCTGCGCGGTGGCGCCGAAGGCGAGCGCGAGCATGGCGGTTGCGATGGCGGCGGTGGCCGCGGTCTTGAAGGGAATGTGCATGGTCTCTGTCTCCTGTGGTTGTTGTGATCTGCAAGGCAAAGGCCGGCCGCGAGCAGCGGACAGCCCATTCGCGGGACATCGCGGAACCGGCTCTGCCGGGCCGCAGATGTCGCCCCCGGCGAGGGGGAAGGCGCAGCGACACGAAGTGCGCGAAGCCTGGGGGAGAGACTTACTCCCCGATGTCGAAGGTCACGCCCTGCGCGAGGGGCAGCGCCGTGGAGTAGTTGATGGTGTTGGTCGCGCGGCGCATGTACGCCTTCCAGCTGTCGGAGCCGGCTTCGCGGCCACCGCCGGTTTCCTTCTCGCCGCCGAAGGCACCGCCGATCTCCGCGCCGCTCGGGCCGATGTTGACGTTGGCGATGCCGCAGTCCGAGCCCGAACTCGACATGAAGCGCTCGGCCTCGCGCACGTTCAGCGTGAAGATCGACGACGACAGGCCCGCGCCCACCGCGTTGTGCCATTCGATAGCCTCGTCGAGCGCGCTGTAGCGCACCACGTACAGGATGGGCGCGAAGGTCTCGCGCAGCACCGGGCCGTCGTGCGACGTCAGCTCGACCAGCGCCGGGCGCACGTAGTAGGCGTCCGGGGTGCCGATGCCGTCCACGCGCTGGCCGCCGTGCACCTTCGCGCCGGCCTCGCGGCTTTCGCCGAGCGCCTTCTGCATGCCGTCGAAGGCCGCGCGGTCGATCAGCGGACCGACCAGCGTGCCGGCCTCGCGCGGATCGCCCACCTGAACGTTGCCGTAGACCTTCGCCAGCTTGGGCACCAGCTGGTCGTACACGCTGTCGTGCACGAACAGGCGGCGCAGCGTGGTGCAGCGCTGGCCCGCCGTGCCCATGGCCGCGAAGGCGATGCCGCGCAGTGCCAGGTCGAGATCGGCCGAGGGCGTGACGATCGCGGCGTTGTTCCCGCCCAGCTCGAGGATGGCGCGGGCGAAGCGCGCGGCCAGCTTGGGCCCCACCTGGCGGCCCATGGCCGTGGAGCCGGTGGCCGAGAGAATGGGCACGCGGTGGTCGTCCACCAGCACCTCGCCGATGTCGCGCTGCCCCAGCAGCAGGCCCAGCAGGCCTTCGGGCGCGTCGCCGAAGCGGGCGATGGCGCGCTGCGCGATCGCGTGCACGGCCAGGGCCGTCAGCGGCGTCTTCTCGGAAGGCTTCCACACCACCGAATCGCCGCACACCAGCGCGAGCGCCGCGTTCCACGACCACACGGCCACCGGAAAGTTGAAGGCCGAGATCACGCCGCACACGCCCAGCGGATGCCAGGTTTCCATCATGCGGTGCTCGGCGCGCTCGGTGGCCAGCGTGAGGCCGTAGAGCTGGCGCGACAGGCCGACCGCGAAGTCGCAGATGTCGATCATTTCCTGCACCTCGCCCGCGCCTTCGGACGGGATCTTGCCGGCCTCCAGCGTGACGAGCCGGCCGAGGTCGCGCTTGGCGATGCGCAGTTCTTCACCCAGCAGGCGCACCAGCTCGCCGCGGCGCGGGGCGGGCACGTTGCGCCAGGCCTTGTAGGCCTCGTGCGCGCGCCCGATGGCGGCGGTGGCCTCGGGCGGCGTGATCTGCCGCACCTGTGCGACCACCTCGCCGGACACCGGCGAGCGCACCGTCAGTTCGCCGCCGGTGTGGGCTTCACGCGGCACGCCCAGGCGCTGCAGCAGTTGTTCGACTTCGGTGGCGACGGACGCCGGGGAAAGGGGGGTGTGGTCTTCGGACATGGACGCGCTCCGGGAAGGAGGAGAAAGAAGGAAGGCAGGAAGGCGGTACGGGGTAAAACCCGGCCAATATCAGCGAACTGCGCGCGATTGGCTAGTGAAAAAATGGAAGGACCTGATGCGTTTGAGGAAGGATGATGGCGTGCGCCGCGCATCCGACGGGCTGCGCGCCTACGCACAAGGCGCCATGCCGCATCCAAGATGCGCCACCCTCACTCGCCCGACGCGCCATGAAGACGATCCTTTCTCTCTACGCCGCGCTCCACGCGCTGACGGCGTTCGCGTTCGCCGCAGCGGCCGTGGTGCTGATCGCGGTCGCGGGGCACGCGGGCCTTGTCGCCGTCATGCAGGGCATCGACATCGCGACGGCCGAAGCGGTGATCGAGGCGGTCGGCCTGCTGGCGGCCGCGGTCGTGGCGCTGCAGATCTCGCAGACCGTGCTCGAAGAAGAAGTGGTGCGCGACGCCCACATCGGCGCGCCGACGCGGGTGCGCCGGTTCCTGTCGCGGTTCATGGTGGTGATCGTGGTGGCCGTGGCGGTCGAGGGCCTGGTCGCGATCTTCAAGGCCCGCGAGACGCCCGAGCTCATGCTCTACGGCGCCGCCCTGCTGGGCGCGGTGGGCCTGCTGATGGCGGGCTGGGGCGTGTTCATTCGCCTCAACCGCTACGCCGAAGAGCTGGAGCCCGAAGCGATGCAGGAAGCCAAGAGCGAGGACATCAAGCTGAAGGAGTGAGCATGCCTTTTACGAACTTCCTCAAGCCCACCCTGGCCGCGCTGGGCGTGGCTCTGCCGCTCGCGGCCGCCGCCGCGGAACGCAACCCGCTCCTGGCCGAGCGCTGGAAGACGCGCCCGGTGGTCGTGGTGGTGCCGGCAGAAGGCGACGCGCTGCTGCGCAAGGTCGAGTCCGCCCTGCGCCAGACCGCCACGCGCGAGGCCTTCGTCGACCGCGAGATGGTGCTCTACACGGTGGTCGCGGGCCAGGGCCGCCGCAATGCGCAGCCGCTCGACGCGCCCCGGACCCGCGCGCTGCTGGCCGCGCTGAAACTCGATGCCGCGGGCCCGCCCACCTTCGTGCTGGTCGGCAAGGACGGCGGCGTGAAGATGACCGAAGGGCCTGACGTCGACCTGCAGGCGGTGTTCGCGGAGATCGACAGGATGCCGATGCGCCGGCGTTGAAGCTGGCGGTGCCGACACGCCGGCGTTGTTGATGCCCCGGCGTTGAACGCTCAGGCCTTCCCCGGCCCCGGCGCCTCGGGCATCGGAATCTTCTGCCCCGCCGGCGAGCCCGCGAGGCTCTGCGCCGGCCGCCTCAGCGTCGCATCGAACGGGTTGATCCGCGGCCCGATCGCCGCGGCCTCGCGCTTGAGCAGGTCGACCACGGTCGGCATGCGGTCGGCGTTGAGCCGGTCGGCGATGGTGCCCACGCTCAGCGCAGCCACGGCGCGACCTTCGCGGTCGAGCACGGGCACCGCCACGCCGGCCATGCCTTCGAGCAGGCCGGTGTTGCGGCCCGCGTACCCCTGCTGGCGCACGCGCTCGATCTCGGTGCGCAGATAGACCTCGTCGTACACGCCGTACTCGCGCACGCGCGAGAGGTTGAAGCGGATCACTTCTTCTCGCTCGGCCTCCGGCAGGAACGCCAGGATGGCCAGCGCGCCCTGCCCCACGCCCAGCGCGATGCGCCCGCCGATGTCGCCGGTGAAGGAACGGATGGGGAACGGGCCTTCGCTGCGGTCGAGGCACACGGCGTCGAAGCCGCTGCGCGCGAGCAGGAAGATGCTGTCGCCGAGGCTCGCGCACAGGCGCAGCAGCACCGGGCGGCAGATGGAGCGCAGGTCGCCGGGGTTGCCCGCGCTGGCAGCGAGCGCGAAGAAGTCGATGCTCAGCCGGTAGAGCTTGCTGCGCTCGTCCTGCTCGACCATGCCTTCGGCCATGAGCGACTGCAGCAGACGGTGCGTGGTGGCCTGGGTGAGGCCCACCGAACGTGCGATCTGGGTCACGCGCCCGCCCTCGGCCTGCACCGCGCCGAGCGCGCGGATCACCGAAAAGACGCGCGGCACGCCGCCACTGGACGCCGTCGTGGCCGGCGTGCCCGCCGGGGTGTTCGCCGAAGTGCTTTCCATACCTTGCTCCTGCGGAATCCAATCCGTTTCTTTGCCTCATCATATTCCATTGAATGGAATAAATTGAAGAAAGATTCTGATTAATGGAATACCCGGAGCGATCTGGCGCAATCGTTGCAATAGAGTGAATCGAAAGCAGCAAGTTGTCCATGGCCTGCACCAAGATGAATCACGGTGCCCGAAGCCATCTTTTCGCTTCCGCAGAAAGGCACTGTTCCATGTCATTCCTACGGCTCACCGACGTGACCAAGTTCTACGGCACCACCCGCGCGGTGTCTGCCATGAACCTCGCGGTGGAAAAGGGCGAGTTCGTCTCGTTGCTCGGCCCCTCGGGGTGCGGCAAGACCACCACGCTGCAGATGATTGCGGGCTTCGAGGCCGTGAGCAGCGGCCGCATCGAACTCGCGGGCAAGGACATCACGCATGCCAAGGCCAACACGCGCGGGCTGGGCATCGTGTTCCAGACCTATGCGCTGTTCCCGCACATGACGGTGGCCGACAACGTGAGCTTCGGCCTGGAGATGCGCAAGATGCCGAAGGCCGAGCGCACCGAGCGGGTGAAGCAGGCGCTGGCGCTGGTGCACCTCGACCAGCACGCCGCGCGCTACCCGCGCGAGCTGTCGGGCGGCCAGCGGCAGCGCGTGGCGCTGGCGCGTGCGCTGGTCATCGAGCCGCCGGTGCTGCTGCTCGACGAGCCGCTGTCCAACCTCGACGCCAAGCTGCGCGAGGAGATGCAGTTCGAGCTGCGCCAGATCCAGCGCAAGGTCGGCACCACCACGGTGATGGTCACGCACGACCAGAGCGAGGCCATGTCCATCAGCGACCGCGTGGTCGTGATGGAAGGCGGCTGCGCCACGCAGATCGACCATCCGCAGCGCGTGTACGAGCATCCGAGCACACGCTTCATTTCCACCTTCGTGGGCAAGGCCAACCTGCTGGACTGCCGCGTGTCGACAAGCGATGCCACGCGCACCTGCGTGAAAGTTGGTGCGCTGTCGCTCGACGTGGACGACACCGGTTTCAGCGCCGATGCCGCGGCGCTGCTGAGCGTGCGGCCCGAGAAGCTGCAGCTGGTGGCGCCGGGCCGCGGCCGCATCGACGGCGAGGTGGTCGAGCGCTTCTTCCTGGGCAGCCAGTGGCTGTATCGCGTGGCCACGCCGGTGGGCGACCTTACCGTGCTGAGCCCCAACGACGGCCGCGATGCCCTGGAGGAAGGCGCACGTACCGGCATCGACTGGCCGGCGCACTGCATGCGGCTGCTGCCCGCAGAGGAGATGGCGCAATGAGCGCGCTCTGCACCTCTTGCTCCGTCTCTTGCACCCTCTCCCCTCGGGGAGAGGGTGGGGATGAGGGCGGTACGCGATGAGCGGCGCATCCCGCACGGCCACGCCCTGGTGGCTCTCCGGTCCGGCGCTGCTGCTGTTCACGGCGCTGCTGGTGGTGCCGCTGCTGCTCACCGCCGTGCTGTCGTTCAACGTGTACGACCCGGCCACGGGCCCGAAGTCCGGCGAGTTCACGCTGGCGCACTACGCGCTGGTGTTCTCCGACTCCTACTACCTGGGCATCTTCTGGCGCACCTTCTGGGTGTCGGCGCTGGTCACGCTGATCTGCGTGCTGATCGGCGCACCCGAGGCCTACGTGCTGAGCCGCATGCGCAACCCGTGGCGCTCGGTGCTGCTGCTGGTGGTGCTGGCGCCGCTGCTGGTGTCGGTGGTGGTGCGCGCCTTCGGCTGGAGCATGCTGCTCGGGCCCGAGGGCGCGGTGAACGGCCTGCTGCAGGTGCTGGGCATCGGCCCGGTGAAGATCCTCTACACCAACGCGGCCGTGGTCATCGCGCTGGTGCACGTGATGCTGCCCTTCATGGTGATCCCGGTGTGGACTTCGCTGCAGAAGCTCGACCCCGGGGTGGAGAACGCGGCCCTGTCGCTCAACGCCACGCCTTTCACGACGCTGCGCCGCATCGTGCTGCCGCAGGTGATGCCGGGCATCCTCTCGGGAAGCCTGATCGTGTTCGGCCTCGCCGCGAGCTCGTTCGCCATTCCCGGTCTGCTGGGCGGGCGCCGGCTGAAGATGGTCGCGACCATCGTGTACGACGAGTACCTGAGCGAGCTCAACTGGCCGCTGGGCGCCGCCGTGGCGCTGGTGCTGCTGGTGGCCAACCTGGTCGTCATGCTCAGCTACAACCGCCTCGTGGAAGGCCGCTACAAGAAAGCGCTGGGCTGAACCATGACCTCCACGCTCCATCGATTCGTGTATCCGCTGGCATCCGGAAGGCGTGCGCCATGAACAGGAACGGCCCCATCGCCCTCGCATTCAACGCGCTCGTCGTCGTCTTCATGCTGGCACCGCTGGCGGTGGTGTGCATCGTGGCGTTCACGCCCGAGAACACGTTGACGATCCCGACCACGCACTTCTCGCTGCGCTGGTTCGAGGCTGTGTTCGCGCACCCCGACTTCATGCAGTCGTTCTGGAACAGCCTGTGGCTCGCGCTGAGCTCGGCCACCATCGCCACGCTGCTGGCGGTGCCGGCGGGCATGGCGATCACGCGCTACGAGTTCCGAGGCCGCAACTTTCTCAACGGGCTGTTCCTGTCGCCGCTGATCGTGCCGCACCTGGTGCTGGGCGTGGCGCTGCTGCGGCTGTTCGCACTCGTCGGCGGCACGGGCAGCTTCGCCTGGCTGGTGATGGCGCATGCGCTCATCGTCACGCCCTACACGCTGCGGCTGGTGGTGGCGGCGCTGGTGGGCTTCGACCGCAGCGCCGAGCAGGCCGCGCTGTCGCTGGGCGCGAGCCAGGCCACGGTGTTCCGCCGCATCACCCTGCCGATGATCCTGCCGGGCGTCACCGGCGGCTGGCTGCTGTCGTTCATCAACAGCTTCGACGAAGTGACCATGTCGATCTTCGTCACCTCGCCCAGCACGGTGACGCTGCCGGTGCGCATGTACATGTACGCCACCGAGTCGATCGACCCCCTGATGGCCGCGGTGTCGGCGCTGATGGTGGCGGTGACGGCCGTGGCGATGATCGTGCTCGACCGGGTCTACGGCCTCGACCGTGTGCTGGTGGGACGCAGATAGATGACGAAGACTTCGCATGCCCCTCACGCCTTGCTGCACCGCGTGGCCGAGGCCACCGGCCGCGACGCCGTGCCCTTCACGATCGACGGTGCGCCCGCGAGCGCGCTGGCCGGCGACACGGTGCTGACCGCGGTGCTCACGCAATGCACCCAGCTGCGGCGCAACGAGTTCAGCGGCCTGCCGCGCGCGGGGTTCTGCATGATGGGCGCCTGCCAGGACTGCTGGATCTCCACCGGCGACGGCGAACGCCTGCGCGCCTGCTCCACCTTCATCGCGCCCGGCATGGCGCTGCTCACCGGAAAGGACGTCGCATGACGGCCGCCGGCGAACTCCGTCCCGTGGTCGTGGGCGCCGGCCCGGCCGGCGTGCGCGCCGCGCAGACGCTCGTCGCGCACGGCCTGCGGCCAGTGGTCATCGACGAAGCGCCGCGCGCCGGCGGCCAGATCTACCGCCGCCCGCCCGCGAGCCTCGCGCAGCGCAACGCGAAGACGCTCTACGGCTTCGAGTCGAAACGCGCCGACGCGCTGCACGCAGCCTTCGACGGCCTGTGCGGGCGCATCGACCACCAGCCCGACAGCCTCGTGTGGAATGCGCAGGACCGGCAGCTCGACGTGATGCATGGCCCCACGCACGGCAGCCGCCAGGTGCCCTACAGCCACCTGATCGTGGCCACGGGCGCCACCGACCGCGTGCTGCCGGTGCCCGGCTGGACGCTGCCCGGCGTCTACACGCTGGGCGGTGCGCAGGTCGCACTCAAGTTCCAGGGCTGCGCCATCGGCCGGCGCGTGGTGTTCATGGGCACCGGGCCTCTGCTGTACCTGGTGGCCTACCAGTATGCGAAGGCCGGTGTGGAAGTGGCCGCAGTGCTCGACACCGCGCGCCTGTCGGACCAGGTGGCCGCCGCGCCCGCGATGCTGACGCAGCCTGCGGTGTTCGCCAAGGGCGTGTACTACGTCGGCTGGCTGCGCGCGAACGGCGTGGCGCTGCACAGCGGCGTGCGGCCGCTGCGCGTGACCGGCGACGGCACGCAGGGCCGCGTCACCGGCGTGGCCTGGCAGGACGGCGGCAAGGAACGCACGCTGGACTGCGACGCGGTCGGCTTCGGCTACGCGCTGCGCTCCGAAACGCAACTCGCCGACCTGCTCGGCTGCCGCTTCGAGTACGCGCCGCTGCACCGCTCGCACCTGCCGGTGCGCGACGCGGCGGGGCGCTCCAGCATCGCGGGCGTGTACCTCGCAGGCGACGGGGCCGGCATCATGGGTGCGGACGCGGCCGAATGGGCCGGCGAGCGCGCGGCGCTGGCGCTGCTGGCGGACAACGGCATCGCCGTCGAAGCCGAGCGCGCGGCGCAACTCGAACACAGACTCGGGCGGCTCGCCGGCTTCCGGCGCGGCCTGGAGCGCGCCTTCCCGGTGCCGCACGACTGGGCCGCGCACGCGCCCGACGACCTCGTGGTCTGCCGCTGCGAGAACGTCACCGCCGGCACCCTTCGCCAGACCGTGGCCGGCGCCGGTGCGGACGAACTGAACCGGCTCAAGGCGCTGTCGCGCGTGGGCATGGGCCGTTGCCAGGGTCGCATGTGCGGCGTGGCCGCGGCCGAGATCCTCGCGCACGCCACGCAGCAGCCGCTGCAGCAGGTCGGCCGGCTGCGCGGACAGGCGCCGATCAAGCCGATCCCGATCCGGCTGGTGCCGGCGGACAGGAGCGGTGCATGAGCACGCATCCGATCACCGTGCTCCGGTCCTGGTCCTGCGCCTTCCCCTTCCGGCGGAAGGCCGGGATGGGAGCAGGCAGAGCGCCCCGTGGAAGCGCCACTCGTCCCCACCCTGCCCTCCCTGGACGGGAAGGGAGAAAGACGGGGCGCACTGTCATGAGCACGATCAGCCAACTGCGAACGGACGTCGTCATCGTCGGCGGCGGCATCGTCGGCGCCTCGGCCGCGCTCGCGCTGCGCCGAATGGGCGCCGGGGTGGTGCTGCTCGAGCGCGACCTGTGCGGCTCGCGCTCGAGCGGCGTGAACTTCGGCGGCGTGCGCCGCCAGGGCCGGCCGGTGAGCCAGCTGCCGCTGGCGCAGCGCGCGCACCGGATCTGGGGCGGGCTGCCCGAACTGCTGGGCACCGACGGCGAATACATCCGCTCGGGCCATTTCAAGATCGCGCGCAGCGAATCGGACATGGCCTCGCTGGAGCGCTACCGCGCACTCAGCAGCGATTTCGACCTGGGCCTGGAACTCTTCTCCGCCGCGCGCCTGCGCACGCAGTGTCCCTGGCTCGGCGAGCGCGCCGTGGGCGGCTCGCTGTGCGTGGAGGACGGACAGGCCAACCCGCGGCTGGTGGCGCCGGCCTTCGCGCTGGCGGCGAAGCGCCACGGCGCGCAGGTCTTCGAGCGCCACAAGGTCGAGGAAGTGGCACACGACGGCGAGCGCTTCATGGTGCGCGCGGCGCATGGGCAAGGCACGCTCGAAGTGCAGGCGCCGCTGATGCTGAACTGCGCCGGCGCATGGGCCGGCGCCATCGCCGGCCAGTTCGGCGAGACGCCGCCGATGTATGCGCGCAGCCCGCTGATGGCCGTGACCGAGCCGCTGCCGCGCTTCATGACCTGGAGCCTGGGCGTCGAGGGCGGCGGCATCTACTGCCGCCAGGTCGAGCGCGGCAACCTCGTGCTCGGCGGCGGCAGCGGCTTCACCATCGGCGACGACAGGGCGCGCGCCGAACGCGAAGGCATCGCCACGCTGGCGTTGCAGGCCGTCGAGCTGCTGCCCGCGCTGCGCCACGCGCACATCATCCGCACCTGGGGCGGCAACGAGGGCTACTTGCCCGACCGCGAACCGGTCCTCGGCCCCAGCCGCACCACGCCCGGCCTGTTCCACGGCTTCGGCTTCGCGGGCGCGGGCTTCCAGATCGGCCCGGCCGCCGGCGAGGTGCTCGCCGAACTGGCGCGCGACGGGCACACCGACACGCCCATCGACGCCTTCGCCATCGACCGCTTCGACGCGCCGCCCGGCGCACCCGTTTCATCCGCGTCCCCCGTTTCCACCGTCGTCCCCACCTGAACTTGATTGGAGAGCATCACCATGTCCCGCACCGCCAGGTCCCTGAAGTCCCCCCGCCCCCTCCTGCTCCTCGCCTCGCTGCTCGCGGCCTCCGGCATCGCCGGCGCGCAGACCAAGACGCTGTACATCGGCATGAACGGCGGCACCATGGAGAAGGCGTACACGCAGTACGTGTTCCCTGCCTTCGAGAAAGCCTACGGCGCGAAGGTGGTGGTGGTGCCCGGCACCTCCTCCGACATCCTCGCGAAGGCGCAGGCGAACAAGGACAAGCCGCAGATGCACGTGATGTTCCTCGACGACGGCGTCATGGTGCGGGCCATCGGCATGGGCCTGTGCCAGAAGCAGAAGCCCAGCCAGGCGCTCAGCGAGATCTACCCCGCCGCGCGCTTCAAGGACGACATGGCCAGCGGCGTGAGCCTGGGCATGACCGGCCTGGCGTACAACGCCAAGATGTTCAAGGAAAAGGGCTGGGCGGCGCCCACCTCGTGGATGGACCTGGCCGACCCCAAGTACAAGGGCAAGGTGGTTTTCCAGTCGATGTCGTCCTCGTCCTTCGGACTGCACGGCTTCCTGATGATCAACCGCATCCAGGGCGGCAACGACAAGAACGTGGAGCCCGGCTTCAAGGCCTGGCCCACCACGGTCGGCCCGAACGTGCTGGAGTACATCCCGAGTTCGGCCAAGCTCTCGGAGATGGTGCAGACCGGCGAGGCCGCCATCTTCCCGCTGACGCCCACCGCCGTGGCCGCGCTCAAGACCAAGGGCATCCCCGTGGAGTACGCGCCGCCCAAGGAAGGCGCGGTGGTGCTGATGGTGGGCCAGTGCGTGATTGCCAACAACAGCGAGCCCGAGCTGTCGCAGAAGCTCGCCGAGTTCCTGCTGAGCCCGGTGGCGCAGGCCAACGTGCTGCAGTACGGCGCGCAGATCCCGACCAACCCGAAGGCCCCGGCCGAGGGTGAAGGCGCCGCCCAGGTGGCCGACATCAACAAGTGGATGAAGACCGCCGTCACCATCGACTGGGAGAGCATCAACGCGAACCGGCCCGCGTGGAACGCGCGCTGGAACAAGACCATCGAGCGTTGATTTGGGTTGCTCCCTCAACTTCCGGGGGAGGGCTGAGGTGGGGTGAGCGGCGATGAGATACGCGCGATGTCGTGAGGCCGTCGGCCCTCACCCTGGCCCTCTCCCGCAAGCGGGAGAGGGGGCAACACGACACGCCCCGCTGCGCCGAATCCATCGCCGATGTCTTGCCCCCTCTCCCGCACGCGGGAGAGGGCTGGGGTGAGGGTGAGCGGCGATGACGTCCGCGCGATGCAGCAAGTCTCCTGCCCCACCTAACGCATCGTCTTCAAATCAATCAGCGTGCGCTGGTCGCGCAGTGACGACTCCGAACGGCGGAACATCGGCACGGCGGCGCCGCGCCCGGCCCCCGCGGGCGCGGCCATGGGCTGCGCAAGTGCGGCGCCGGCCTTGCCGATGCCGCGCGCGGCCTGGCTCGGCGGCTTCGCGCCGGCGACGATGCGGCGGAAGGTCGACATCACCGTCTTCTCGTCGTCGTCGAAGTCGCCGTGGTGCATGGCGGCAGAAGCGCTCTGCGAATCGGCCGGCTGGTTGTTCGGCGCCAGCACCAGTTCGGCCCCGAGCTTCTGGAAGGTCTGGCGCAGGTCGGCGTCGATCCAGCGCTCCATGCCCAGGATGGGCTCGCCCTCGCGGAACAGCGGGATGCGCGCCTCCTTCTCGAACGCGGCCGACACGAGGTAGAGCAGCGACTTGTTGTAGATCCTGGCGCAGTTGTCGTCGCGCTCGGTCTTGTCGCTGAGCGCGAACACCGCCATCTTGCCGAGCGTGCCCTTCTGCATCGCCGGCAGGTAGGCCGATCGGAACAGGTCCACGGTGCAGGCGGGCGCCCACAGCGTGCAGGTCTCGACCTTGAGCCCGCGGTCGGTGAGCAGCTTGACCACCGGCGCCAGCAGGATCGAGCCCGCGCTGTGGCCCACCATGTGGATCTCGAGCCCCGGCAGCTTCTTCGCCAGCGCCTTCAGGTGGTCGGCCACCAGCACCGCGGCGCCGCCGGGCGCGCTGGTGGCGAGCGCGTTCTGCTTCATCTCGTCCCACGCCGACTTGCCGGTGAGCACGCGCGCCAGCGGCTCCAGCGCGTCGTCGAGCCGGTCGAGCATGAAGTCCTTGGTGGCGTCGAGTGCGCCTTCGGGGCGCCGCCGGCTCACCGTGTCCTTCAGGATGTTGGTGACCGTGGTCCAGTAGTCGGTGCGCCAGATGAAGGCCAGCGGATACACGTTGCCGCCGAGCAGCGGCGGCCGGTACTCGGCCAGCCGCTGCGTGGCGGCCTGCTCGCCCACCAGGCCGCCGTGCGCGTACAGGAGGATGCGCGGCTTGTCCCAGCCCTGCGTCACGCGCGGAATGTCGTCCTCGAAGATGCGCGCGAGTTCGGCCTCGGTGCAGCCGTAGTCGCCGCCGGCCTTCAGCGTGCCGTTGTTGCCGACGCTCACGATGTGCGGGCGCAGGTCGGCGAACGAGTACGCGTTCGACTGCGCGGCCGCGGCCGAATGCACCGCCGCGATCGATTCGAGCCTGCGCAGCGTGACCGGCGCACCCAGGCGCGCCACCCACGCGTCGCTGCCGTTCTCGAGCCAGTCGTCGTAGCTGATGCGCGCGAAGCCCTGGCGGCCCCAGCCCGGCCCCCACGAGTTCTGCAGCCAGAAGCCCTGGTCGTCGAAGGCCACGATGGCGAAGGCATGGCCGCCGGTGATGCTGGGCGACTGGGTGATGACGCCGTCGGCGCCCACGTCGTTCCAGCCGGTGTGCACGGTGCAGGTGACATACAGGATGCCGACCTCCGCCAGCGCGGTGTGCATCGCGACGATGTCCTTGTGGTTCACGCGGAAGTAGGCGCCCAGCGGCCGGCGCAGCGCGTCGGACGTGCGCGCGTCGGTCAGGCCCTGCGGGTCGCTCTTCTTCGCGGGCTTGTAGGGGAACAGCGTCTCGGAGCACACGCCGTGCTTGTGCCAGCCCTTCATCGCGCCGCGCGCGCTGGAGCCGCTGTAGTTCTCGCCGGGCCACTCGTCGTAGCGTCGCGCCAGCTCGTAGAACATGCGCGGACTCACCGGCACGTTGTCGGGCACCACGCGGCGGCGCAGCAGCAGGTAGTTGGCCACCGTGGCCAGCCCGAAGCCGGTGCACGCGCCCTCGCTGCCCTGGTCGAGGATCGGCACGCCGTGCTCCATGTAGTCGCCCAGCGGCACGTGCGTCGGCACCTCGATCAGCGTGGGGATGTACATGAGGTCGCGGAAGTCGAGCGTGTCGGGGCGGGCGTCGAGCACGCGCCGGGGTGCGGCGTCATCCGTGGCGGCACCGGCCTCCGGCGAGCCCGCGCGCTTCTTCGTGCGGCCCGTGGGCCGCTTCGCCGCGACCTGCCCGCCCGCGGCCTGCGCTTCGGTGTCGAGGGCGATCAGCTCGGGGCCGCGTTCGAGCGCGTCGGCCGCTGCCGTGCCGGCGCGCGCCCTGGCGCCCTTGCCGGCGGCCGCACGCGCACCGGCGGGAGACTGCACCGGCGCGCCCGCGCCCAGCACCTGCTTCGCCACGCCATAGAAGCGCTCGCGCTCGGCCGCGCCGTTCTGTCCGCCGTTGATGCGCCGCGTGATCTCCGTGAAGTCGCCCGCGTCGGCCAGTGCGTTGAGGCCCTTGCGTTCCCAGAAAAGCCCCGCGATGGCGAACCCGACCTCCGGCGTCGCGGCCTGGTCGGGGTTGCCCACGAGGTCGAGGCCCATCAGGTCGCCGAAGGTCTTGTAGTTGGCGCGGCCGGTGATCTGGATGGGCCCGCGCCCCTTGAAGCGCCGGCCGTCGCCGGGCTGCGTGTTGCCCAGCCGGCGCGCGAGGTCGCCCGGCGGCTCGTAGCGCTTCTGCGCGGCGGTCGGTCCCCAGATCTCCTCCATGAACTGCAGCTCGCCCGACTCGTGCGCCAGCTGCGCGAGGAAGGCCGCCATGCGCAGCGGCGTGTCGATGCCGTGCGCGGCCATGGCGTCGTTGAGCGGCTGAAGGAACAGCGCGCGCCGGCGCTGCGAGGCGTTGCGCATGATCTGCGCAAGTTGGAGATCGGTCAGCATGGGAGGTGCTCCTTCGGGCGATGAGGTCGCGTGCCGTGCGGCCCGCGCATCTTTCCGCGCGCGGGCGGCGAAGGAAATTCCACGAACTGCGTATGCCGAAGGTGGAGCGTCGCTGTAACGCTTCGTTCCTTTTTCGTCTCGGTGTTTCAGCCCTGCGGCGGGTCCGTCTTGCGCATCAGCACCGGCAGGCACAGCAAGTACACCGCGGCGCCCGCCAGCCACACGATGCCCGGGAAGGTCGTGCGGTACGCGAAGTAGAGCGTGCTGATGAGCAATGGCCCGAGCACCGCGGCCAGGCTGGTGATGCTCGCGAGCACGCCCTGCAGCCGGCCCTGGTGCGCCTCGCCCACGCGCACCGACAGCGATGAGCGCAGCGCCGGCGCGCCGATGCCGCCCAGGCACAGCAGCGGCAGCATCGCGAGCGCCATCCAGCCGCGCGTGGCGAAGGCGATCAGCACGTAGGCCGTGAAGTCGGCAGCGGTGCCGAGGGCGATCGTCGCGCGCTCGCCCCAGCGCTCGGCCACCGGCCCCGCCACGAAGGCCTGCACCAGCGCATGGCACAGGCCGAAGCCCGCGAGCGAGAGGCCGACCATGGTGCCGTTCCACGCGAACCTGTCCTCGCCGTAGATCACCCAGGTGGTGCCGGCCACTTCGCCCACCAGCACGAGCACCAGGAACACGCCGAGCATCGGCAGCAGCGCGGGAAAGCCCGCGGCCCAGCGCAGCGGAGCGAGCGGATGCAGCACGCCGCGGTCGAAGGGCTTCGCCCCGAGCGCCTGCGGGCGCGACTCGCGCAGCAGCACCAGGGCGGCCAGGAAGGTCAGCCCGTTGAGCGCGGCGGCCGCAACGAACGGCAGCCGCACGCCGTGGTCGCCCAGCACGCCGCCGAGCGCGGGTCCGGCGATGAAGCCGAGCCCGAAGCAGGCGCCCATGCGGCCGAACCAGCGCGCGCGCTGGTGCTCGGGCGTGAGGTCGGCGATGGCCGCCGACGCCACCGCCATGCTCGCGCCGGTCATGCCCGCGATCGCGCGGCCGACGAACAGCATCCACAGCGAGGACGCATTGGCCATGAAGAGCGCATCGACCGCGGCGCCTGCCAACGAGACCAGCAGCACCGGCCGGCGCCCGAAGCGGTCGCTCAGGGCGCCGAGCACGGGCGCGCAAAGGAACTGCATCAGCGCGTAGAGCGAAAGGAAGGCGCCGAAGCGCCAGCCGAGGTCGCCGGTGTGGCCGACCTCGCGCAGCAGGCCCGGCACGATCGGCATGACGAGGCTGATGCCCACGGCATCGAGCATGACGATGGCCAGGATCACGGCATGCGCGTGCCGGCGGCCCGCGACGGCATGCGAAGGGGTGTTTGAATTTATCATCGATAAGGAATTATCAGCGATAAATTCCAACCCGTGAAGTCCGCGCGCGCCATGGCATCCTCGGTGGCATGAAACTGGACCGCGAAGCGATCCTCGAAGCGGCGCTCGCGCTGCTCGACGAGGTCGGCATGGACAAGCTCAGCACCCGGCTCCTGGCCGAGCGGCTCGGCGTGCAGCAGCCTGCGCTGTACTGGCATTTCCGCAACAAGCGCGCCCTGCTCGACGCGATGAACGGCGAGATCCTGCGCCGCGCGCACGACCGCAAGCTGCCGTTGCCGGGCGAGACGTGGGATGCGTTCCTGCGCGAGAACGCGCGCAGTTTCCACCGCGCGCTGCTGGCGCGGCGCGACGGCGCGCGGCTGCATGCGGGCTCCGAGCCCGATCCGGGCGACCTCGACATGGTCGAGGCGCAGCTCGCTGCCGTGGTCGGCCTGGGGGTGCCCGCGCCGCAGGCCATGACGCTGCTGATCGCGCTGGGCCGCTACACGGTGGGCTGCGTGCTCGAGCAGCAGGCCACGCCGCCCGATGCCGAGGTGCAGCAGCAGGCGCTCGATGCGGCGGCGGCCTCCCGCCCGCTGCTGGCGGAGGCCTTCGCGAGCTACCGCAAGGCCGGCCCCGATGCGCTGTTCGAGATCGGCGTGGACCTCATGCTCGAGGGCGCGAAGGCGCGGCTGGCGGGTGAGCCGGCCCCGGCGGCCGCTTCCATTCCGAAGAAGCGCCGCGCCGCCAAGGGCCGCTGAGCGCCTCCCGGCCTCAGCCCTTCACGAAGGCCAGCAGGTCGGGGTTGATCACGTCCGCGTGCGTGGACAGCATGCCGTGCGGATAGCCGTCGTAGCTCTTCAGCGTGCCGTGCTTGAGCAGCTTGGCCGACAGCGGGGCCGAATCCGCGTAGGGCACGACCTGGTCGTCGGTGCCGTGCATCACGAGCACGGGCACGTCGATCTTCTTCAGGTCTTCGGTGAAGTCGGTTTCCGAGAACGCCTTGATGCACTCGTAGTGCGCATTGGCCGCGCCCATCATGCCCTGCAGCCACCAGCGGTCGATGAGGCCCTGCGAGACCTTCGCGCCCGGCCGGTTGAAGCCGTAGAACGGGCCGGCGGGCACGTCGATGAAGAACTGCGCGCGGTTGGCCGCGAGCGCGGCCCTGAAGCCGTCGAACACTTCCAGCGGCAGGCCCCCGGGGTTGGCCGGCGTCTTCAGCATGATGGGCGGCACGGCGCTCACCAGCACCGCCTTGGCCACGCGCCCCGGCTTGGCGCGGGCCACATAGCGCGCCACTTCGCCGCCACCCGTCGAATGGCCGATGTGCACGGCGTTCTTCAGGTCCAGCGCGTCGGTCAGGGCCGCGACGTCCGCCGCGTAGGTGTCCATCTCGTGCCCGTCGGCGGTCTGCGACGAACGGCCGTGGCCGCGGCGGTCGTGCGCGATCACGCGGTAGCCCTTGCCGAGGAAGAACAGCATCTGCGTGTCCCAGTCGTCCGCGCTCAGCGGCCAGCCGTGGTGGAAGACGATGGGCTGCGCGTCGCGCGGGCCCCAGTCCTTGTAGAAGATGTTCGCGCCGTCCTTGGTGGTGACAAAGTTCATGGGAGATCCTTTCGAGTGACTGGAGGAGACCGGTGGCGCCGCGCGTTTCTGCGTGGCGGCCGCTGTTGAAGTACCGAAGGCGGACGCGGACAAGATGCCGGCCGCGCCCGCCAGAATACGTCGCCGCGATGCACCTGTGGTGTCTGCCGTGCCTGTCTCGGGGGTCGTTGGGGTGTCGGACATGCTCTTTCCTGGCTGGGTTGTGTTCCGGCGAACGCGGGATTGCTGCGCCGGGCACGAGACTGTCGGCCAAACGGCGCGGCGCATCTTGAACAAAATGCCGGCGCCTTTCACGTTCGCACCGGCGCTCGACGCGCGGTGCGGGCCGGTCTAGAGTCGCCGTTCCTCCAACCTGCAGCCGCCCCCATGACGCGCCACCCTGCCGCCCCGCTCCACCGGACGGGCTTCTGCGCCCGCCGCGGCGGGAAGGTCGTCGCATGAGCCTGCCACCGTCGGACTGGCTGCTGCGCGGCGCCGGCAACAGCGGCCTGGAGCGCATCGAGGCCTTCTTCCAGGGCGACGCCTACGCGCTGCACCGCCACGACACATACGCCATCGGCTGCACCATGGCCGGCGTGCAGTCGTTCACGTACCGCGCCTCGATGCGCCACAGCTTGGCCGGCAACACGGTCGTGCTGCATCCCGACGAGGTGCACGACGGCCACGCCGGCACGGACGAGGGCTTCCGCTACCGGATGCTGTACGTGGAGCCGGCGCGGCTGCAGGAGGCGCTGGGCGGCGTGGCGCTGCCATTCGTCGCAGGCGGCGTGTCCACCGACCCGCGTCTCGCCCGCGCGGCGCGGGCGCTGCTGGACCATCTGGATGCGCCGCTGGAAGCGCTCGAGGAAGACGACGCGCTGCTCTCGCTGGCGCTCGCCCTGCAGGCCGCCGCCGGGACGCCGGCTCGCGAGCCGGCAGGCGACTTTCGTGCAGCGCGGATCGCGCGCGAGTTCATCCACGACGACCCCGATCGCGCCGTCACGCTGGACGCGCTCGCAGCGGCAGCAGGGCGCGACCGCTGGAGTCTCTCACGCGACTTCCGCACCTTCTTCGGCACGAGCCCCTACCGCTACGTCACGCTGCGGCGGCTCGACCGTGCCCGCGGCCACATGCTGGCGGGCCGGCCGCTGGCCGAATGCGCCGTCCTGGCGGGGTTCGCCGACCAGAGCCACATGACGCGGCAGTTCGCGGAGGCCTTCGGCGTCACACCGGCCCGGTGGCTGCGCATCTTCAGGGCCGGGCACGACCTCGCAAGCGACGCACGATCGTTCAAGACGACCGATGGAGAGCCTTCTAGAGTGCAGTTCGATTGAATCTTCCGGACCGCAAACGCCATGACACCGACTCTCGCGCCTCCTGAGCGCAACTACGCCAGCATCAACCTCGCCCACAAGCTGTCGCTGCTGCACGAGCACTGGTCGCAGCGCGTCGTCGCCGAGATGAACGACTACCAGTTCAAGATCGCCAAGCTGCAGGGCGATTTCGTGTGGCACAGCCATGCCGACACCGACGAGTGCTTCCTCGTCGTGGCGGGTGAACTGCGGATCGACTTGCGCGACGGCGCCGTCCGGCTTCGCGCCGGCGAAATGTTCGTGGTGCCGAAGGGCGTGGAACACAAGCCCTTCGCCCGCAGCGAAACGCACGTCCTGCTGGTGGAGCCGCGCGGCGTGGTCAACACCGGCGGCGAGCAAAGCGACCGCACCCGCCCGAACGACGTGTGGATCTGACGCGCACTCAGCGGTTGTCCTCGACGATCCAGCCCGCCGCCTTCTCGGCCATCATCAAGGTCGGGCTGTTGGTGTTGCCGCTGGTGATGGTGGGCATCGCGCCGGCGTCCACCACACGCAGCCCGCGCACGCCGCGCACGCGCAGGCGCGAATCGAGCACCGCCATCGGGTCGGCCTCGGCGCCCATCTTCGTCGTGCCCACCGGATGGAAGATGGTGGTGGCGATGTCGCCGGCCAGACGCGCGAGGTCCTCGTCGGTCTGGTACTGCACGCCGGGCTTCCACTCCTGCGGCTTGTACCTGGCCAGCGCCGGCTGCTCGGCGATGCGGCGCGTCACGCGCAGCGACTCGGCCGCGACCTTGCGGTCCTCGTCGGTGCTCAGGTAGTTGGGCGCGATGGCGGGCGCGTCCTCGAAGCGGCCGCTCTTGATGCGCACCGAGCCCCGGCTGGTCGGGTTGAGGTTGCACACGCTCGCGGTGAAGGCCGGAAAGCTGTGCAGCGGATCGCCGAAGGCATCGAGCGACAGCGGTTGCACGTGGTACTGCAGGTTGGGCCATTCGCGATCGGGCGAACTGCGCGTGAAGGCGCCGAGCTGCGAGGGCGCCATGCTCATCGGGCCGCTGCGCTTCATCAGGTATTCGAGGCCGATCTTCGCCTTGCCCACCATCGACGAGGCCATCACGTTGAGCGTGGGCGCGCCGGCGATCTTGTAGACCGCGCGGATCTGCAGGTGGTCCTGCAGGTTGGCGCCCACGCCGGGCGCGTCGAGCACCACGTCGATGCCGTGCTGGCGCAGCAGCTCGGCCGGGCCGACGCCCGAGAGCTGCAGGATCTGCGGCGAACCGATGGCGCCCGCGCTCAGCACCACCTCGCGCGAGGCGGTGGCGGTGGTCATCTCGGTGCCGTTCCACACCTCGGCGCCGGTGCAGCGGCGCGTGCCGTCGGGCTGGGTCTCGAACAGCAGGCGCGCGACCTGCGCGCCGGTCCACAGCTCGAAGTTGGGCCTGCCATAGCAGGTCGGACGCAGGAAGGCCTTGGCGGTGTTCCAGCGCCAGCCGTTCTTCTGGTTGACCTGGAAGTAGCCCACGCCCTCGTTGCTGCCGCGGTTGAAGTCGGTGGAGTGCGGCACGCCGGCCTGCACCGCGGCCTCGGCGAAGGCGTCGAGGATGTCCCAGCGCAGGCGCTGCTTCTCGACGCGCCATTCGCCGCCCGCGCCGTGCATCTCGTCGGCGCCCAGGTAGTGGTCTTCGTGCTTCTTGAAGGCCGGCAGCACGTTCTGCCAGCGCCAGCCGTCGTCGCCCGTGGCCTCGGCCCACTGCTCGTAGTCGCGCGACTGGCCGCGCATGTAGATCATGCCGTTGATGCTCGAGCTGCCGCCCAGCGTCTTGCCGCGCGGATAACGCAGCACGCGGCCGTTGAGGCCGGCGTCGGGCTCGGTGCTGTAGAGCCAGTCGGTGCGCGGGTTGCCGATGCAGTACAGGTAGCCCACCGGGATGTGGATCCAGTGGTAGTCGTCCTTGCGGCCCGCCTCGATGAGCAGCACGCGCCTGCTCTTGTCGGCGCTCAGGCGGTTCGCCATGAGCGAGCCCGCGGTGCCGGCGCCGATGATGATGTAGTCGAAGGTGTTGTCGTTGTCTCTCATCTTTTTTCTCAGGGTTTCACGGTCATGGTCTGGGCGGTGCCCTCGCCGAATACTTCGGGCGCGTACATGGCCTCGGCACGCACCGGCGGCAGCCTGAACTCGCCCGCGTTGTTCAGCCGCACGCTGTATTCCACGCTCCAGCTGCCGCGCGGCAAGTAGCGGAAGAAGGCCCGGTAGCTGTCGGTGGCGCGCTCGATGTGGCTGGGCCACGCCCAGCCCGCGCTGCGTTCGCCGCGCTGCGCAAGGGTGCTTTCGCGGCCGAGGCCGCGACCGAGCTGGCTGGCACCCGATGGCACGGCGTCGCGCACCACCACCCAGGTCTGCTCGGCGGTGGATTCGAGGTCGAGCCGCACGCGGTAGACATCGCCCACCGACCATTGGCCCTTGCGCTTCTGCTCCACCGGCGTGACCGTTCGGCGCACCACCAGGCCATTGGCCACGGGCTGCGTGTTGCGCACCGCGGCCAGCGTGCTGATGGTGGCCCAGGGCTTGCCGCTGCCTTCGTGGCGCAGCTGCAGCGTGCCTTGCGCGCCTTGCCCGGGCCACGGCAGCAGCATGTCCGGCACCTTCGCATCGGCCCATGCGGCCTCGCGCGTGGTGCGGCCCAGCGCAGCGCGCGTCACGCCGTCGACCGGGCCGGCCTCGAACTGCTGCTGGAAGCGGCGCAGCGCGACCGTGCTCCACGCGTTGCCGGTGGTGGTGCCCCAGCGGCCCGCGTCCTGCCGGCCGACCAGGCCCTGCGTGATGAGCGGTGCGTCGGCTTTCCAGGCCGCGTCGGTCTCGGCCCACTTCTGTGCCAGCAGCGCCATGCGCGCGGCGGTGCTGTCGCCGCTCCACATGAACCACCACCAGTGCTGCGCCGACTCGTCGCGCCAGCGCAGGCGCGTGCCCTGCACGTCGAAGCGGCTGCGCAGTTGCGCGCCGGCTTCATTCAGCGCGGCGTCGCGTTCGGCATCGGCCGGCATCGCCATGAGCGTGCGCGACCAGTCGACCAGCGACTGGGCCGAGAGCGCATCGAGCGCCCGGGGGCGCACCACGATCTTCGCGCGGCCGTGCTCCGCCAGCGTGGCCTGCGCGGCGAGCTGCTGCGGCTCGAGGTAGTTGCGCGGCGCCCAGTCCTGCGCCGCGAGGCGGCCCTGCAGCAGCGCATCGAGCGCGTCGAGCATGCGCGCGCGCTGCGCCTCGGGCACGGGCCAGCCCTTGGCCTGGGCGAGGTCGAGCAGCTGCATGGTGAGCATCTCGCTGCCGCCCAGGCTGGCCTCGGGGAAGAAGCGCGCCAGGCCGTTGCCGTCGACGTATTTCGGCAGTTCGGCCATGAGCCGGTCCCAGCCCGCGCGGTCGTCGAGCGAGACGAAGCGCGAGCTCTGCTGCTCGAGGCACATGTAGGGGTACTGCGCCATCCAGCGCATCGACTCGGCCAGCGCCGCGTCGACCAGGCTGGACTGCAGCGACACGCGCACGCCGCCGGTGAGCGGCACCGCGTCGCGCGGCTGCACGACGGGCACGGCACCGGCATCGGCCACCGACAGCAGCGTCGACTGGCGCACGGTCGCGGTCAGCGCCGGCACCACGCGCTGCGCGACTTCCAGCGCGTCGCGCTCCTCGCCGCCCTGCGCGCCGATGCGCCAGCGCAGCATGCCGGCGCCGGCGGGCACGGCCACGGGCCACAGCACCTCCTGGGTCTGGCCGGGCGCAAGCTGCACGCGGCGCTCGATCTTCAGGCCGCGCGCGGCCAGCGCATCGGCCGGCACCACGTCGCGCGCGCCGGACCATTCGCTGCCCGGCTCGACGGACGCCTCGGCCTTGAGCACCACGGCCATCGCGCTGGCGCCGGTGTTGCGCAGGCTGAGCTTCTGCGCGATGGCATCGTCCGCGCGCAGCAGCTCGGGCATGCCGCTGAAGATCTGCAGCGGCTGGGTGCTGGTGAGGGTGGTCTCGCCCTGCCCGAACAACGCCTCGCCCGCGCTCGCGATGGCGACGATGCGGAACTGCGTGAGTGCATCGTTCAGCGGCACGGTGGCGCGCGCGATGCCCTGGGCATCGGTGCGCAGGTCGGTGCGCCAGAGGATCAGCGACGAGAGGTCGCTGCGCGGCGGCGCCTCGTCGGGCACATCGGGCTTGCCGGCGCGCATCATGGCTGCGGCGGCCGCCGGTGCCGGGGCCGGCACGGCGCCGAACGCACCGCGGTCGGCCTCGTCGTAGGGCTTGTGCTGCGGCTGCGGGCCGGTCTCGACGCGGCGCATCAGCCGTGCATCGAGCGCCGTGCTGGTCACCGCGTTGCCGCGCGCCGCGAACATGACCTTGGCCAACGACCAGGTGTCGTTGGGCTTGAGCGCAAGCAGGGCCTGGTCGACCGCCACCAGCGTGACGCGCGCGCCGGCCACTGGCTGGCCGGCGGCGTCGCGCACCGCGACTTCCATCGGCACGGGCGTTTTCGGCCGCGCCACGGCGGCCGTGGGCCGAACGCCGACCGACAGCGTCCAGGCGTCGGGGCGCACCGGCACGTCGGCCCGCTGCGTGCTGGCAACGGGCTCGTCCTTGCCCGCGCCCTGCAGCGGATAGACATAGCGCGCGGACAGGTGCACGTTGGGCGCGTGCTGCGCGGCGATCGGCAGTTCGATGCGCTGCGCCATCGCGACGATCGGATGCACGCTGGCGGCAATGACGCCTTCGCGCTCGGTGGTGAGCAGCAGCGACGCCGGCAGCCGCTCGGGACGCGCCACGATCACGGCCGTCTCGCCGGGCCCGAACGACGGGCCGTTCTCCAGCTGCAGCGCGGTACGGGCCGCGGCTTCCTGCCAGCCCAGCGACCAGCGGTACTGCAGCATGCCGGTGCGCACGATGGCGCGGCTGTGCTTCAGGCTGGCGGCGCTGGCGTCGAACAGCCAGAGTTCGCTCGGCTGCTGCTGGCCCTGCGCCGCGGGCAGTTGCCATTCGCACGACCACTGGCCCTGCGCATCGGTGCGGGTGCTGCACACCTCCACCTCGGGGCCCAGGTCGGTGAGGCGCTGGCGGCCGCCGTTCCAGTCGCGCGTCACCGGCTTCACGCGCACGGTGACGGGCTCGTCGGCCAGCGGCTGGTCCCTGTCGTCCAGCGCGATGCCTTCGACGGCCTGCGGACGGTCGCGGTCCTTCGCGCGCAGGCGCAAGCCCAGCTTCATGCGGTCGGGCCACAGCATGGTGCCGGTGCCGACGGTCTGCGTCTCGCCGTTGGGGTCCTGGAACTTGAGCTCGGTGCGCAGCAGCATCGGCCGCTCCAGCGGCGGCACCTTCAGCCGCACCTGCGTCTTGCCGGCGGCGTCGAGCCTGGCGGATTGCGGCGCGATGGCCGCCGGCGAGGCCATCGACGCATCGACGGTTTCCTCGTAGAAGGTGTAGCCGGGACGCGGGCCCTGCACCGCGCGCGTCCAGCCCTGCTGCATGGTCACCGGCAGGTTGGCCGCCGCGCCGCCCGCGAAGTAGGCCAGGCGCGCATCGACCACCGCGAGCTGCGCATCGCGCTCCCACGTTGCGCGGGCGCGCAGTTCGCTGTCGAACACCGGCGTGCGGAACTCCTCGACCTGGAACTGCGTGCTGGTGAGCTGGCGCCCGCCCTGCGACACCGTCACTGTGTACCCGCCGAGCCTGGCGGCGACGGGGATCGTCCATTGGTTCGAGGCGCTGCCGTCGGCGCCGAGCGGCACGCTGGCGCTGTGCACCTTGTCGCTCCAGCCGTAGCGGATCTCGATGTCGAGCGTGCCCGCCGGCGGCAGTGCGAAGCCGCGGCTCTCGAGCTGCCGCACCACGTGCTGCATGCTCACCGTCTCGCCGGCCTTGAACAGGGTGCGGTCGAGCACGGTGTGGGCGCGGACGCCCTGCGCTGCGCGACCGCCGTAGAAGCCGCTCCACCCGGCCGAGACCTGCATCAGCGCCATGTCGTCGCCGGCGCGCACCACCACCCAGGGGCTGTTGTTGCCACCGCCGAAGCGCGGCGCGAGCGACGTGGGTGGGTTGTAGTTGCACGCCAGCTTGCCGCGCAAGGCTTCGTCGGGCCGCGCCAGGCCCTGCGCGTCGGTCCTTCCGCGCCAGAGCAGTTCGCGGTTGCACGAGTACACCGCCACGTCGGCACCGGCCACGGGCTTCGCGCTGTCGAACGCGGTGACCCAGATCACCGACGCGCCACCGTTGCTGAAGCTCGCACCGGGGTTGAGGTTGGTGGCCTGCACCACGGCGTAGCGCTGGCGCGGCGTGGTGTCGCGAGGCTGGTTCGGCGACTGGTTCGGCGGCGGGGGGCGCGTGTCGATGTACCGCGCGAACGCGGCGCTGTCGGCGCGCACCACGTGCAGGCCGGGCGCAGCGAGCGGCACGCCGACGAACTCCATCGCGTCGCCGCTCGTTTCGAGCGTCGAGGTGCGCGGCGCGCCGGCCCTGGCATTGAGCTGGTCGGTGGGCCACCGGCCCTCCTGCTGGCCTTGCAGCAGTTCGATGGCGTAGGCCTCGATGCCCTCGCCCATCTCGCCGCCCAGGCGCCATTGGCGCAGCGGCAGCGATTTCTCGACGCGGCGCACCGCGAAGGCCGCCATCGCATCGGACCTGCCAGCCTGCCAGGGCATCACCGCCAGCGGGTTGGCGACGCCGAGATACGGCGGCAGGCGAGCGAACTCGACGGTCTTCGGAAACTCCGACGCATTGGCCAGCGGCCGGCCGAGCACGTCGCGGAAATCCTGGGGCAGGCGCACGGTGAAGCGGGTGCCTTCGCCGAAGCCGTTCTGCGCAGGCGACACCTGCAATTGCCGGAACTCGTTGCGGCGCCAGCTGTCGACGACGTCGAAGGGCCGTTCCTCGCCCGAGGCATCGACCAGCCGGAACGTGCCGGCGCGCGCCGCAGCCACATCGCCCGAGAAGCTCAGCACGACCGGCTGGCGCGGGTCGCAGGCCTGCTGGCCCGCCGGATGGTCGAGCACCGTGCAGGAGATCCGGGCCGTGAAGCGCGGGCGCACGCTGTAGTTGAAGCGCTTCGGCTCGGCGTTGCCGACCGCCGCCTGGCTCAGGCGAAACTGCGAGCCTTCGGGCAGCGGCTGCGCGCAGCGCAATGCAAGCGCAAACACGCCCGGTGCCGTGGCGCGCACGGCGGCCGCCAGCGCGGCGCCGGTGACGGCCACTGCGGGCTGGCGCAGCACCTTGTCGCCGTCGCGCTGTTCGCAGGCGAAGCCCGCGGCCAGCGCCTGGGGATCGTCGGTCGGCTGGGGATCGTGGTGGCCCAGGAAAAAGACCTGGTCGGGCGCGACCTCGGCGCCCTCCATCGGATAGGAAGCAAAGAAGCCGTAAGGCCCGGCGACGAAGCTCGCCGTGGGGGGCGCGGTCACCGCCTCGCCCGCCAATGTCCTGAGGCCCGGCTTGAAGACGACGTTGCAGCGCGTGCCGCCGCGCACGTCCTTCGCGAACTCGAAGGCCCAGGTGCGCGGGCCGATCCAGCGCGCGCGGCCTTCGGGCACCTGCGGGGAACACCGGAGGGTGGCGGGCTCGGCGCCATCGCTCTGGCCGAGCGGCACCATGTCGGCGTCGAAGCGCACCGACACCTGGCGCACGTCGCGCGCCTCGCCCTGCGGGCTCACGGCGAGCACGCCGGCCGCGTGCAGCGGCGGCGCCGCCACGAGCGCTGCGGCCAGGGCCGGCAGCCACCACAGCGCGCGGCTGCCCGTCAGGGGAAAAGTCTTGTTCTTCTTTCGTTCCGCGGCCATCGTCTCCTCGCTCCTCTCTGGGTGTTCTGGAATGGGACCTGAAAGGCGTCCATGTTTCTAGCTGTTCATCGCGAACTCTACGAAAGAAAAACTTCAGAACCGAAGGAGGGAGAAAAACCCGGCCCCGGAAAGCACCGGGGCGGGGCCGCGCAGGCGCCTCGGGCCTGGCTTACTTGGCGGTGGGCATCACGAACTCGGCGCCCTTGCCGATGCTCTCGGGCCAGCGCTGCATGACCGACTTCTGCTTGGTATAGAAGCGCACGCCCTCTTCGCCGTAGGCATGCATGTCGCCGAAGAGCGAACGCTTCCAGCCGCCGAAACCGTGCCAGGCCATGGGCACCGGGATCGGCACGTTGATGCCGACCATGCCCACCTGGATGCGGCGGCTGAATTCGCGCGCCACGTTGCCGTCGCGGGTGAAGCAGCTCACGCCGTTGCCGAATTCATGCGCGTTGACCAGGTCGACGGCGTCCTTGAAGTTGGCCACGCGCACGCAGCTCAGCACCGGGCCGAAGATCTCTTCCTTGTAGATGCGCATCTCGGGCGTGACGTGGTCGAACAGCGTGCCGCCCATCCAGAAGCCGTCGCCGCAGCCTTCGCCTGCCTTGTTGCCGTCGAAGCCGCGGCCGTCCACCAGCAGCTTGGCGCCTTCCTTCTCGCCCAGGTCGATGTACCCGGTGATGCGCTCGTGCGCGGCGCGCGTGACGATCGGGCCCATCTCGGCCGCGAGGTTGGTGCCGTTGAGCACCTGCAGCGACTTCGTGCGCTCGATGAGCTTGGGAATGATCCTGTCGGCCACGTCGCCCACCAGCACCGCCACCGAGATGGCCATGCAGCGTTCGCCGGCCGAGCCGTAGCCCGCGCCGATCAGCGCGTCGACCGTCTGGTCGATGTCGGCGTCGGGCAGCACCACCATGTGGTTCTTCGCGCCGCCCAGGGCCTGCACGCGCTTGCCGTGACGGGCGCCGGTTTCGTAGATGTAGTTGGCGATGGGCGTGGAGCCCACGAAGCTGATGGCCTTGACGTCGGGGTGCTCGAGCAGTGCGTCGACCGCCGCCTTGTCGCCCTGCACCACGTTGAACACGCCGTCGGGCAGGCCGGCTTCCTTCAGCAGCTCGGCCATGCGCAGCGAAGCGCTCGGGTCGGTCGGGCTGGGCTTGAGCACGAAGGTGTTGCCCGCGGCGATGGCCACCGGGAACATCCACATCGGCACCATCACCGGGAAATTGAACGGCGTGATGCCGGCGACCACGCCCAGGGGCTGGCGCAGCGTCCAGTTGTCGATGCCGGTGCTGACCTGGTCGGTGAAGTCGCCCTTGAGCAGTTGCGGGATGCCGCAGGCGAACTCGACGATGTCGATGCCGCGGCTGACTTCGCCCTGCGCGTCGGTGAAGACCTTGCCGTGCTCGGCGGTGATGAGGTGGGCCAGCTCGTCCTTGTGCTCGTTGAGCAGCTGCAGGAACTTGAACATGACGCGCGCGCGGCGGATCGGCGGGGTGTCGGCCCATGCCGGGAAGGCAGCCTGCGCGGCGGCCACGGCGGCATCGACCTGCGCGGCGTCGGCCAGGCCGACCTTGCCGGTGACGGCGCCGGTGGCGGGGTTGGTCACGTCCTGCGTGCGGCCGGAGGTGTTGGCGGCGGGCTTGCCGGCGATGTAGTGGTCGATGGAGGTGGTCATGGAGAAGGCTGGAATGACGGGAGAATCCGGCCAGTTTAGGCAGCGGGGTGGCTGTCGCCTAGTCACGAGGCTTGAACTTATTGTTCATGCTGGCGAACAATGCTTGCATGAAACCCCAAAATATCGAAGCGCTCTGGACGCACCTGCATTGGCTCACGGTGCTGGCGCAGCAGGGCAGCTTCACGGCCGCGGCGCTGCGCCTGGGCGTGAGCAAGGCGGCCATGAGCCAGCGCATCGCCGAACTCGAACGCGCCGCCGGCGCGCCTTTGGTGCAGCGCACCACACGCAGCGTGCGGCTCACGGAGGCCGGCCAGCGGCTGGTGGACGACATGCGCGCGCCGTTCGAGCAGATCGCCCACAGCTTCGCCGGCGTGCGCGACCTGGCGGGCGTGCCGCGCGGGCTGGTGCGGGTGACGGCGCCGGTGGCCTTCGCGCGCCAGCAGCTGGTGCCGCGGCTGGCCGACTTCCTGCGCGCGCAGCCCGAGGTGCGCATCGAGCTCGACCTGTCGGACCGGCTCAGCTCGCTCGCCATGGAGGGCTTCGACCTGGCCATCCGCCACACCGCCGCACCGCCCGACACGCACGTGGCCTGGACCCTGTGCGACACCGGCTCGTTGCTGGTGGCCAGCCGCGCGTACCTGCGCCGCCGCGGAACGCCGCGCGAGCCCCAGGCGCTGGCCGGCCACGACTGCCTGCACTACCCGCGCGCGCAGGACACGCCGACCTGGCACTTCGAGCCCCGCGCCCCGGTGAAGGGCAAGGCGGCGGCGCCGCGCATCACGGTGCCGGTGTCGGGCCCGCTGGTCGCCAACAACAGCGAGGCGCTGCGCGACGCCGCCCTGGGCGGGCTGGGCATCGCGCTGGTGCCCGACTTCACCGCCCAGTCGGCACTGCAGTCCGGCAAGCTGCAGCAGGTGCTGCCGCAGTGGCGCTCGGTGGGCGCGTTCGGCGAACGGCTCTATGCCATCCGGCCCTATGCGACGCACGTGCCGCAGGCGGTGACGGCCTTCGTCGGCTGGCTGCGCTCGGCGCTGGCGGCGGGCTTCGCGGCATGAGGCGACATGGGGGGTGCGCCGGCCCCCACCCACGGGAGAGGCCCGGAAGCTGAAAGGAAACTGAAAAAACGGCGTTGCGCCCTACGCAAAGGAAGGGTCCGCGACACATGACGCGTGGATGCACCCGGTTACGATGCGCGCACCCTCCTCATTTTTTGTTAACTTTCCCGCTCACCCGTCCTATGTCCCCTGCCTCATCGCCTGCCGACGCTCCAGCCGCCGACAGCGCGTGGCCCAGCGTCGGGCAGCGTGAGGAAGACGGGCGGCAGTGGACCGTGGCCAGCGGCTGCTGGACCACGCTGGCGATGTCGTCCAAGCCGGCCTGGCAGGCGCTCACGCGCGGGCTCAAGGACGTGCCGCCGGACGACGACCGCGCCTGGGACCTGCGGCCCATCGGCCAGCTCGACCACATCGGCGCACAGCTGCTGTGGGAGCACTGGCGCCACCGCTGGCCCGAGACGCTGGAAATGTCGCCGCAGCACAAGGCGGTGCTCGATCAGGTGGCCCAGTACACCGTCGCCACGCCGGCCGAACCCGCCCCTTCGCTGAACGAGCGCATCCGCGCGTTCGCCCACCACGGACCGCGCGCGATGTTCGTCCTGCGCGACCTCACCGGCCTCATCGGCCAGCTCGCGCTGGACATCGGCACGCTGATCCGCGCGCCGCACCGCGGTCCGTGGCGCGATTTCTCGGGCCATCTCTATCAGTTCGGCGCGACGGCGCTGCACATCACGGCGCTGGTCGGCCTGCTGATCGGCGTGGTGCTGGCCTACCTGATCTCGCAGCAGCTGCGCCAGTACGGCGCCGAGACCTTCGTGGTGAACATCCTCGGGCTGTCGCTGGTGCGCGAGCTCGGGCCGGTGCTGGCGGCTGTGCTGATCGCCGGGCGCTCAGGCTCGGCCATCACCGCGCAGATCGGCGTGATGCGGGTGACCGAAGAACTCGATGCCATGCGCGTGATGGGCATTCCGCACGGCTTTCGCCTCGTGATGCCGCGCGTGCTGGCACTGGCCATCGCGATGCCGCTCATCAGCCTGTGGACCTCGATGGCGGCGCTGGCGGGCGGCATGCTCGCGGCCGACGCGGCGCTCGACATCTCGCCGGCGTACTTCCTCTCGGCGCTGCCGCGCGCAGTGCCCATCTCGAACCTGTGGCTGGCCATGGCCAAGTCGGCGGTGTTCGGCGTGCTCATCGCGCTGATCGGCTGCTACTTCGGCATGAAGGTCAAGCCCAACACAGAGAGCCTGGGGCGCGGCACCACGTCGTCGGTCGTGACGTCGATCACCGCGGTGATCCTGGTGGACGCACTTTTCGCCGTGCTCTTCAAGGGCATCGGTTTCAGGGCATAGCATGACGCACTCCCCCAGGCTTCGCGCACTTCGTGTCGCTTCTCCTTCCCCCTCGCCGGTGGCAACACCTGCGGCCCGGCAAAGCCGGTTCCGCGGTGTTTCTGGCGTGGGCGGGGAGCGATTTGCGCGTCGCGCGCCTTGCCTGCGGGCAGGAGCATCGGCATGAGCATGCCTGTGCGCCCGGACACCGACACCACCGTGGTGGACATCCGCGGCCTGTGGACGGTGTTCCAGAGTGCCGACGGCGAGCAGGTGGTGCACCGCGACTTGCAGCTGCACATCGACCGTGGCGAGGTGCTGTCGCTGGTGGGAGGGTCGGGCACCGGCAAGACGGTGCTGCTGCGCCAGATCCTGGGGCTGGAGAAGCCTTCGCGCGGCCACGTCGAAGTGCTGGGCCAGGAACCGGGCGAGCTCAGCGCCTCGGGCGCTGCCAACGTGGGCATGCTGTTCCAGCACGGCGCGCTGTTCTCGGCCTTCAGCGTGCTGGAGAACATCGCCTTCCCGCTGCGCGAGCTCAAGCTGCTGCCCGACGAGCTGATCCGCCACGCGGCGCTGGTGAAGCTGCAGATGGTGGGCCTCGGCCCGCAGCATGCCAACAAGAGCCCGTCGGACCTGTCGGGCGGGATGATCAAGCGCGTGGCGCTGGCGCGCGCGCTGATCATGGACCCGCCGCTGCTGCTGCTGGACGAACCCACCGCCGGCCTCGACCCCGAGGCGTCGGACAGCTTCTGCGACCTGTTGCGCGGGCTGCACCGCGAGCTGGGCCTCACGGTGGTGATGGTCACGCACGACCTGGACACGCTGTTCGACCTGAGCACCCGCATCGCGGTGCTGGCCGACCAGAAGGTGATCGTCACCGGCGCGGCGCGCGAGGTCATCGCGTACCCGCATCCCTTCATCCACGAATACTTTCTCGGCGGGCGCGGCCAGCGCGCCCTGGAGGCGCTGCACGACAGGCCCGCCGATGCATCCGAAACATCCGGGACGCAGCCCGCCGCGCAGGCGGGCCGCGCTGAAAGGTAGGTAGCCCCATGGAAAACAAGGCCCACGCCCTCGCTGCCGGCGCCTTCGTGCTCGGCCTGCTGGCCGCGCTCGTCGCGCTGGTGATCTGGTTCACGCGCGACAACACCGTGCGCAACGTCTACGAGCTGTCCACGCGCGACGCGGTCAGCGGCCTGCAGCCGCAGGCCATGGTGCGCTACCGGGGCATCGCGGTGGGCAAGGTGACCTCGATCGACTTCGACCCGAAGGTGAAGGGCAACGTGCGCGTGCGCATCACGGTCGACGAACGCGTGCCGCTCACCACCTCCAGCTTCGCCACGCTGAGCTACCAGGGTGTGACCGGCCTGGCCTTCATCGCGCTGGACGACAAGGGCGAATCCACCGTCTCGCTCAAGCCCGACAACGACGATCCGCCGCGCATCCCGCTCAAGCCCTCGATGCTGGCGCAGCTGCAGGACCGCGGCGAGGCCATCATCAACCAGGTGGAAGAGGTGACCAAGCGCGCCAACCAGCTGCTGAGCGACCCCAACCAGAAGCGCGCGGCCGATGCGCTGGAGAACATCGCGGCCGCCTCGGCCAGCGCCAACACGCTGCTCAAGACGCTCGACAACACCGTGAAGACGGGGCTGAACCCGGCGCTCACCAAACTGCCCGATACCATGGCCTCGGTCAAGAAGGCCGCCGGCGACGTCTCGCGGGTGGCCAACAACTTCAACACCACCGTGGGCCGCCTGAACGCGCCCGACGGCCCGGTCGAGCGGCTGAGCGACGGCACCAAGGCGCTGGCGCAGGCGGTCGATTCGTTCAATGCGGCCACGCTGCCGCGCGTGAACCGCGTGGCCGACGACACTTCGCACGCCGTGCGCCGGCTGGGCCGGGCGGCGGACAGCATCAACGACAACCCGCAATCGCTGCTCTTCGGCAACGGCAGCGCGGCCGCGGGTCCGGGCGAACCGGGCTTCAGCGCACCGGCCGCGGCGCGGCCCTGACACAGCGCGACGCAGGAGCAACGACCATGAACGCCACCCTCCGATCCCTGACCACCCCGCTGGCCCTCGGCCTCGTGCTGCTGGCCGCCGGCTGCGGCGCGCTGCCCGACAAGCCCCAGCGCGCCACGCTCTACGACTTCGGCCCCGGCGTGCCCGCCGCCTCCGCCACCGGCGCCAGCGTGTCCGCCGCCGCGCAGGCCACGCTGCCCACGCTGGCGCTGGCCGAGTTCGAAGCCAACGCGCGGCTCGACGGCACGCAGATCCTGTACCGCCTCGGCTATGCCGATGCGAACGAGCTGCGCCCTTACGGCCAGTCGCGATGGAGCCTGCCGCCCGCGCAGCTGCTGCGCCAGCGGCTGCGCGACACCCTCTCCGAGCGCCGCATGGTGCTCGGCCCGGAAGAAAGCGCGACCATCGCGCGCAGCAAGGGCGACGTGCCCGACATGCTGCGCATCTCGCTCGACGAGTTCAGCCACTATTTCGAATCGCCCGGCGCCAGCACGGGCCTGGTGCGGCTGCGCGCCACGCTGATCCGCGGCACCGCCGGCGGCGACCGCGTGCTCGGCCAGCGGCTGTTCACCGTGCGCCGCCCCGCCGCCAGCGCCGACGCGCCAGGCGGCGTGAAGGCGCTCATCGCCTCGAGCGACGCCGCCGTGGCCGAGGTGGTGCAGTGGGTCGACCAGTTGCAGCAGCAGCAACCGCGGCAGTAACCTGTATCGGTCCCCCCCAGCACCCGCCCCGTACCTGCAGCACTTCGGAGGAGCTACCCCATGAACGCAACGCGCATCGTCGGCATTCTTCTGATCGTGGCGGGCATCGCCGCCCTGGCGCTCGGCAGCTTCAGCTTCACCAAGGAAACCCACCAGGCCAAGCTGGGCCCGCTGGAGTTCTCGGTGAAGGAGCAGGAAACCGTCAACCTGCCGGTGTGGGCCGGCGTGGCGGTGATCGTGGTGGGCGGGGCGCTGGTGCTGTTCGGCGGCAAGCGCGGCTGAGGCGCTTCAGCCCAGGCCCGCCAGCAGTTTCGGCAGCAGGTCTTCCGAAGCCCCGCGCAGCACCGCCGAAGCCGCATCGTCCAGGTGCGGCAGCGGCTCCAGGTTCAACGTGACGAGCCGCGCGCCGTGCGACAGAGCGGCCTGCGGCAGCTCGGCCGCCGGGTAGACGATGGCCGTGCTGCCGACCACCAGGAAAAGATCGCACTCCTGCGCCGCGACCTGCGCGTCGAGCAGCACGCCGGGGTTGAGCATCTCGCCGAACATCACCACGTCGGGCCGCGCATGCGAGCCGCAGCGCAGGCAGCGGTGAAAGGGCCACGGGCCGCTGCGGTTGCCGCAGCGGTCGCAGCGCCAGCGGCGCAGCGAGCCATGCAGCTCGAGCACGTCCTGCCCGCCGGCCAGCGTCAGCAGGCCGTCCACGTTCTGGGTGACCAGCCGGGTCGCCGGGCGCAGCCGCTGCAGCTGCGCCAGCGCGGCATGGCCCGGATTGGGCTGCGCCGATTCGATCACCGACAGGCGCTGCGCCCAGAAGCGCGTGAAGCCGGACGGGTCCCGCTCGATGTCCTCGGCGTGCGAGAACTGCAGCGCGTTCTGGCTTTTCCAGAGCCCGTCGGCATCGCGGTAGGTCGGGATGCCCGAGGCGCGCGAGAGGCCGGCGCCCGAGAAGACGACGATGCGCCGCGCGTTGCGCAGCAGGTCGGCGGCGCGCTGGAGAGAAGCGGAAGGATCGTGAAGGTCGGGGACGGCAGGCGTCATCGCTCGGGTCTGGAGGAACTCGCCGCGGGCGTAATGGCGGAGGCCGGTGCGCCCAGGCGTTGCGAGACGGTGTCGGCACAGGCCTTGAGCGCACGGGCGATGTCGCCGTCCCACGCGGTATTGAAGATGCCGGCCGGCCCGATGGCGGTCACGGCCAGCACGATGGCGCCAGTGTGGTCGAAGACGGGCGCGGCCATGGCGCTGACGCCTTCGATGACCTCGCCGTCGGAGCGGCTGATGCCGTGCGCGCGCACTTCCTGCAGCTGGCACTCGAAGTCGCTCCACGAGGGCAGCGGCTGCACGCGCGGCATGCCGGCGGGCGGCGCCGGCTCGCCTTCCTGCGGCGGCTTCTGGCGCCGGCGCTCTTCCTCGAGCAGTTCGCGCACCACCGCGGCGTCGAGGTAGGTGGCGAAGAGGCGGCCCGAGGCGGTATGGGTCAGCGAGAACACCGTGCCGTGGCGCATGTTCACGTGCACCGGCGACGGCGACTCGGCCGTGCGCACGATGGTGGCGCCGCGCGCGCCCCACATGGCCAGCGCCACGGTGTGGCCGGTCTGCTGGGCGAGCTGGGCGATCAGCGGGGTGGCGATGTGCACCGGATCGGCTTGCTGCAGGCTGATGAGGCCCAGTTGCAAGGCGAGCGGGCCGAGCAGATAGTGGCCGCTGGCGCGGTCCTGCTCGATGAGGCCCAGGCGCCCGAAGCTGACCATGTACGGATGCGCCTTGGCGGCCGTCATGTCGGCCTCCCTCGCCAAGTCCTTCAGCGCCATCGGCCGGCCATGGTGCACCAGCGCGCGCAGCAGCTGGCCACCGACCTCGATGCTCTGGATGCCGCGCTGGGCGCGGTCGGTGTCACTGGCTGCCATGGCCCGCCGATCGTTCGTTCATGAAGAAGGCATTAGACATTAACTGATGGCAGGCTTACACTGCGAAAATTCGTTAACCGCAAATTGATTCGCCTTAGACGAATTCAATAACCATTCACCCCACCCACGGAGACACCGATGAGCCAAGCCAAGAAATTCGCCAGCCAGGCCGACATGGAAGAAAAGAAGGTCACCTTCAGCCAGATCTCGGAGCACGCCTGGGCCTACACCGCCGAAGGCGACCCGAACACCGGCATCATCATCGGCGACGACTGCGTGCTGGTGGCCGACACCCAGGCCACGCCCGCGATGGCGGCCGACGTGGTGCGCCGCATCCGCGAAGTGACCGACAAGCCCATCAAGTATGTGGTGCTCACCCATTACCACGCGGTACGCGTGCTGGGCGCAGCGGGCTACGGCGCCGAGCACATCCTGGCCAGCCAGGACACGCGCGACCTGATCGTCGAGCGCGGCGAGGAAGACAAGGCCAGCGAGATCGGCCGCTTCCCGCGCCTGTTCCAGAACGTCGAGACCGTGCCCCCGGGCCTGACCTGGCCCACCCTGACCTTCACCGGCAAGATGACCCTGTGGCTCGGCAAGCTCGAGGTGCAGCTCATCCAGCTGGGCCGCGGCCACACCAAGGGCGACACCGTGGTCTGGCTGCCGCAGGAACGCACGCTGCTGTCGGGCGACCTGGTCGAGTTCGGCGCCACGCCGTATGCCGGCGACGCCTACTTCAAGGACTGGCCGCAGACGCTGGACAACATCGCCGCGCTCAAGCCCGCCGCGCTGGTGCCGGGCCGCGGCGCCGCGCTGACCACGCCCGAAGCCGTGGCCGAGGGCCTGACGGGCACGCGCAACTTCATCTCCGACGTGTACGCCAGCGTGCAGGAAGGCGTCAAGGCCGGACGCGACCTGAACGCGGTCTACAAGGAGACCTACGAGAAGCTCAAGCCCAAGTACAGCCAGTGGGTGATCTTCGACCACTGCATGCCCTTCGACGTGAGCCGCGCCTACGACGAGGCCTCGGGCCATGCGGACCCGCGCGTGTGGACGGCGCAGCGCGACATCGACATGTGGAAGGCCCTGGAAGGCTGATCCCGCGTGGCTCCCTCCCCGTTGGGGAGGGCTGGGGTGGGGGCAGGCAGAGCGCCAGTTTCGAGCGCCGCCGAGCCCCCATCCCGACCTTCCCCCAAAGGGGAAGGAGCAAGACAAAGACAAAAGACACGGAGACAAGTACGTGATCGACTACCAAAGCCTGCGCTTCGATTACAGACGCCACGCCGACCAGAACGCGTCCCCGCCCGCCCGCCACCCCGTGGTGATCGTCGGCGCCGGCCCCGTGGGCCTCACGCTGGCCATCGACCTCGCGCTGCGGCAGGTGCCCGTGGTGCTGCTGGACAACGACAACACCCTCTCGAGCGGCTCGCGCGCGATCTGCTTCGCGAAGCGCACGCTCGAGGTGTTCGATCGCCTCGGCTGCGGCGACCGCATGGTCGACAAGGGCGTGTCGTGGAACGTAGGCAAGGTGTTCTTCCACGACGAGCAGGTCTACCGCTTCGACCTGCTGCCCGAGCCCGGCCACGAGCGCCCGGCCTTCATCAACCTGCAGCAGTACTACGTGGAGGGCTACCTGGTCGAGCGCGCCGCATCGCTGCCGCTGATCGACCTGCGCTGGAACCACAAGGTGACCGGCATCGAGCAGCGCGAGGACGGCGCCGTGCTGACCGTGGAAACGCCCGACGGCAGCCACCGGCTGCAGGCCGGCTACGTGTCCGCCTGCGATGGCTCGCGCTCCAACCTGCGCCAGCTGCTGGGCCAGGAGGCCAAGGGGCGCGTGTTCCGCGACCGCTTCCTGATCGCCGACATCACGATGGACGCGCACCTGCCCACCGAGCGCCGCTTCTGGTTCGACCCCTCGTTCCATCCGGGCCAGAGCGTGCTGCTGCACAAGCAGGCCGACGGCATGTGGCGCATCGACTTCCAGCTCGGCTGGGACGCCGACCCGGTCGAAGAGCGCAAGCCCGAGAACATCACGCCGCGCGTGCGTGCGCTGCTCGACAGCATCGGCTTCGAGGGCGTGCAGTTCCAGATCGGCTGGGCCAGCGTCTACACCTTCGCCTGCCAGCGCATGGAGCGCTTCCGCCACGGGCGCGTGCTGTTCGCGGGCGACTCCGCGCATGGCGTGTCGCCTTTCGGCGCGCGCGGCGCCAATTCGGGCGTGCAGGACGCGGACAACCTCGCCTGGAAGCTCGCGGCCGTGGTGCAGGGCGACGCGCCCGACGCGCTGCTCGACACCTATGCCAGCGAGCGCGAATACGCGGCCGACGAGAACATCCGCAACTCCACCCGCGCCACCGACTTCATCACGCCCAAGAGCGAAGTGAGCCGGCTGTTCCGCGACGCGGTGCTGGAACTCACCAAACGCCACGCCTTCGCACGCACGCTGGTCAACAGCGGCCGCCTGTCGGTGGCCACGGTGCTGCGCGATTCGCCGCTGAACACGCCCGACGCCGACACCTTCGCCGGCGCGATGGTGCCCGGCGCCGCAGCGGCCGACGCGCCCGTCGCGCGGCCCGACGGCAGCACCGGATGGCTGCTGCGCGAGTGCCATGCCGGACGCTTCACCGCGCTGGTGTTCGGCAACGGCAACGCGGCAGATGGCAGCCTGCAGGTGCTGAAGGACAGCGGCATGGCAATGCACATCGTGCGCGTGGAAGGCGGCGGCACCGAGGCCGACCTCGCCACGCAGCGCTACGACGCGCAGCCCGGCACCGTGTACCTGCTGCGGCCCGACCAGCACGTGTGCGCGCGCTGGCGCAAGCCCACGGCGGCGAACATCCGCGCGGCGGTCGACCGCGCACTGGCCAAGGCATGAACCCGATGCAACTGATCACCACCCCCCACCTCGAAGCGCCCGACGACTTCTACGAGGCGCTCATCGAGGCGCACCAGGGCCTTTCCACCGAGGAAAGCCACGCCTTCAACGCGCGCCTCGTGCTCGTGCTGGCCAACCACATCGGCTCGCTCGCCGTGCTGCGCGAGGCCTTCGACGCCGCGCGAGCCGGCTGAGCACCGTCACCGATTCCAACCTCATCGCGATTTTTCGAAAGAGAAAGCCCATGACCCAAGCAACCCCAGCTTCCGACCGGCGCTACCAGAGCGGCTTCGGCAACGAGTACGCCTCCGAGGCCGTGCCCGGCGCCCTGCCCCAGGGACGCAACAACCCGCAGCGCGGCCCGCTCGACCTGTACACCGAACTGCTCTCGGGCACGGCGTTCACCGCGCCGCGCCACGAGAACCGCCGCACGTGGCTCTACCGCCGCCAGCCCTCGGTGGTGTCGGGCCGCTACCAGCCCTACGCCCAGGCGCACTGGACCACCGGCGCCGACCGCGAGATCGCGCTGCCGCCCGAACCCCTGCGCTGGCATCCGCAGCCGCTGGACAGCGCAGGCGAGGCCGACTTCATCGACGGCATGCACACCATCGCGGCCAACGGCGATGCCGAGTCGCAGGTCGGCATCGGCTCGTTGATGTACCTGGCGGGCCGCTCGATGGAACGCCGCGCCTTCGTCAACGCCGACGGCGAGATGCTGCTGGTGCCGCAGCAGGGCCGCCTCGTCATCACGACCGAGCTCGGCGTGCTCGACGTGAAGCCCGGCGAGATCGCCGTGCTGCCGCGCGGCATGGCCTTCAAGGTGGCGTTGCCCGACGGGCTCTCGCGCGGCTACGTGTGCGAGAACTACGGCGCGCACTTCCGCCTGCCGGAGCTGGGCCCGATCGGCTCGAACGGCCTGGCCAACGCGCGCGATTTCCAGGCGCCGGTGGCGGCCTTCGAGGAAGAGGAAGGCGGCTACGAGATCGTCAAGAAGTTCGGCGGGCGCTTCTGGCAGGCGCCGATGAAGCAGTCGCCCTTCAACGTGGTCGCCTGGCACGGCAACCTGTCGCCGGTGAAGTACGACACGGCGCACTTCATGGTGATCGGCTCGATCAGCTTCGACCATCCCGATCCGTCGATCTTCACGGTGCTGACCTCGCCGAGCGACACGCCCGGCACGGCCAACTGCGACTTCGTGATCTTCCCGCCGCGCTGGATGGTGATGGAGAACACATTCCGCCCGCCATGGTTCCACCGCAACCTCATGAGCGAGTTCATGGGCCTGGTGCTGGGCGAGTACGACGCCAAGCCGGGCGGCTTCAAGCCCGGCGGCGCGAGCCTGCACAACTGCATGGTGCCGCACGGCCCCGACGAGGAAGCCTTCGACAAGGCCACCCACGCCGACCTGAAGCCGCACAAACTGGACAACACGCTGGCCTTCATGTTCGAGAGCCGCTACCGCTTCATCCCGACGAACTTCGCGCTCAAGAGCCCCGCGCTCGACACCGACTACGCCGACTGCTGGGCCGGCCTGAAAGACCAATTCAACAAATGAAACCCACCCCCGTTTCTTGCTCACTTTGTGTAGCCGAATCCCCCCTCAAGGGGGCGACACCAGCGGCCCGGCGAAGCCGGTTCCGCGGTGCCTCCCGAACGGTCTTCGCTTCGCTCGCCGCTGTTGCAGGCATCGCGCTCGTTACGCCGGCCTCCGCGTTTGCGGCCGACTACCCGACCAAGCCCATCCGCTTCGTCGTGCCCTACACGCCCGGCGGCACCACCGACCTGGTGGCGCGCACGGTGGGCCAGAAGGTGTCGGAGAAGCTGGGCCAGCCGGTGCTGATCGACAACCGCGGCGGCGCGGGCGGCAACATCGGCATGGACGCGGTGGCCAAGGCCGCGCCCGACGGCTACACGATCGGCTTCGGTGCCATCTCGACCAACGCGCTGAATCCGCACATCTACAAGTCGATGGCCTTCGACCCGCGCAAGGACTTCACCGCCATCAGCCTGCTGGGCACCTCGACCATCGTGCTCGAAGTGCCGGCGGCCTCGGCCGTCAAGACCGTGCCCGACCTGATCGCCGCGGCGAAGAAGAACCCCGGCCTGCCCTACGCCACCGCGGGTGCAGGCACCTCGATGAACCTGGCCGGCGTGATGTTCGCGCAGATGACCGGCACCGAGCTCGTGCACGTCGCCTACAAGGGCAGCGGCCCGGCGATCACCGACATGCTGGGCAACAACATCGGCGTGATGTTCGACAACCTGCCGGCATCGCTGCCGCACATCCAGGCCGGCAAGCTGCGCGCGCTGGCCGTGGCGGGCCCCACGCGCTCGCCCTCGCTGCCCGACGTGCCGACGATGGCGGAAGCCGGCCTCAAGGGCTACGCGCTGGAACCGTGGTTCGGCGTGTATGGTCCGGCCAGGCTGCCCGCGCCGATCGTGAAGGCGCTCAACGAGGCCTTCGTGGAAGCGCTTGCCATGCCCGACGTGAAGGCCAAGCTGCAGCAGGCCGGCTTCTCGCCGCGAGGCTCGACCGCGCAGGAGCTGACGACGCTGACCGAGACCGAATACAAGCGGCTGGGCGACGTGGCCCGCAAGGCCGGCATGACCGCAGAGTAAGGCTCGCCCCCAGGCTTGCCCACTTCGTGTGGCCGCCACCCCCCTTCCGGGGGCAACACCTGCGGCCCGGCGAAGCCGGTTCCGCGGTGTTCCTCGACAGAGTCCGCCCCTCCAGAACATTTGCTTGAAAGACATCCATGACCGCACTCAACGCCACCCATGACCCGAAGCTGCGCAGCTGGGTCGCCTCGGCCAACCAGGCCGGCACCGACTTCCCGATCCAGAACCTGCCCTTCGGCCGCTTCCGCGCCGCCGGCAGCGCCGAGGCCTTCCGCATCGGCGTGGCCATCGGCGACCAGGTGCTCGACTTGAAGGCCGCCGGCCTGATCGACACCGACGACATGAACGCACTGATGAATTTCAGCGCGAACGAGCGCCAGGCGCTGCGCGCGGCCATCTCCGCCGGCCTGGCCGAAGGCAGCGACAGGCAGGCCGCGTGGTCGAAGGCGCTGCTGGCGCAGGCCGATGCCGAGATGACCGTGCCCTGCCGCATCGGCGACTACACCGACTTCTACACCGGCATCCATCACGCCACCACCATCGGCAAGCTGTTCCGCCCCGACCAGCCGCTGATGCCCAACTACAAGTGGGTGCCCATCGGCTACCACGGGCGTGCATCGTCAATCCGCGTGAGCGGCCAGGTCTTCAAGCGCCCGCAGGGCCAGACCAAGGCGCCCGATGCCGAGTCGCCGAGCTTCGGCCCGTCGAAGCGGCTCGACTACGAACTGGAACTGGGCTTCCTGGTGGGCCGCGGCAATGCGCTGGGCGAACCGATCGCCATCGGCGAGGCCGAGGAGCACCTGTTCGGCGTGACGCTGCTCAACGACTGGTCGGCGCGCGACGTGCAGGCCTGGGAATACCAGCCGCTGGGCCCGTTCCTGTCGAAGAGCTTCGCCAGCACGCTGTCGCCGTGGATCGTGACGACGGAGGCGCTCGCGCCGTTCCGCGCGAAGTTCGAGCGCCCGGCGGGCGACCCGCAGCCGCTGCCGTACCTGGACTCGGCCGCCAACCGCGAGAGCGGCGCGCTCGACATCACGCTCGAGGTGTCGCTGCAGACCGCGAAGATGCGCGCCGAGGGCCAGGCCGCGGTGCGCCTCACGCGCGGCAACACCACCGAGGCCGCGTACTGGACGCCCGCGCAGCTGATCGCGCACCACACGGTGAACGGCTGCAACCTGCAGCCGGGCGACCTGCTGGGCTCGGGCACGCTGTCGGGGCCGAAGCCCGACGAAGCGGGTTCGCTGATCGAGCTGACGCTCGGCGGCAAGCAGCCGGTCACGCTGCCGAACGGCGAGAAGCGCACGTTCCTGGAAGACGGCGACACGCTGGTGATTCGCGGCTACTGCGAGCGTGCGGGTGCTGTGCGCATCGGGCTGGGCGAGGTCAGCGGAACGGTCGTGGCCTGAGGTGGGAGCGCCCCTCTCCCGCCTGCGGAAGAGGGAAAGGATGGAGGCTGTCGGCCTCACGGCATCGCGCCGGCGTCATCGCCGCGCACCCTCACCCCTGCCCTCTCCCCAAGGGGAGAGGGAGCAAGACAGGTTCGGGGCATTTGTGCGGAGGTTCGAGGGTTGTACCTCTGTCTCCGGGAAAGAGAGCCGGGGCGTCGGCCTGCAAACCGCGCGGACCCGGTTGCCGCTGGCCCCATCCCGGCCCTCCCCGGAAGGACAGGAGGCCATGCAGGGTCAGGACGCCACCACCAGGGATTCACGGTGTTGCGCCCCTGCCCACCTGCGGAAGAAAGACAGCGCGAGGGCAATCGACCTCACGGCATCGAGCGGCTTCGATCGCCGCTCACACTCCCGACCATGAGAGAGAAGGCAGGAGATCAGGGCGCGGTTGCCGGCGTGGCCACCGGCACCGGCCAGGCGACTTCGCTCGCCACGCGCGGCTTGCCCATCGGCGCGCCGGCCTTGCCGGTCTTGATGGCCGCCAGGTCGGCCTCGCTCGGGTACTGGTTCGCAAGCCAGTAGTCGAACACGCGGCGCGCGATGGGTGCCGCGGCCCCGGCGCCCCAGCCGGCGTTCTCCACGATCACGGCGACCGCGATCTTCGGATCGTTCACCGGTGCGAACGCCATGAACAGCGCATGGTCGCGCTGGTGCTCTTCGAGCGCACGGGCGTTGTACTTGGTGTTCTGGGCCTGCGTCACTGCCTGCGCGGTGCCGGTCTTGCCCGCGGCCTGGTAGCTCGCACCGGCGAACACGCTGCGTGCCGTGCCGCTGGTCACCACGCTGGTCAGGCCCTCGCGGATCACCGAGATGTTGGCGGCCGAGAAGCCCAGGTTCTCCGCCGGCGGCTGCGGCAGCGGCACGACCTGCCCGCTCACCGTGTTGCGCGTGGCCAGCACGAGGTGCGGCTTGTGCTTGATGCCGCCGTCGGCCACGATGGACGTGGCCTGCGCCAGCTGCAGCATGGTGAAGTTGTTGTAGCCCTGCCCGATGCCCAGCGAGATGGTCTCGCCCGCGTACCACTTCTTCTGCTCGGGGCGCTTGTACGTGTTGCGCTTCCACTCGGTGCTGGGCAGCACGCCCCGCACCTCGCCGCCGAGGTCGATGCCGGTGATCTGGCCGAAGCCCAGCGGCTTCATGAAGTCGTGGATCAGGTCCACGCCCATCTCGTTGGCCAGCGAGTAGTAGTAGATGTTGCTCGACAGCTGGATCGAACGGCGCATGTCGACGCCGCCCAGGTTGCCTTCGGGGCTGCCGAAGCGGTGGCCGCCGAAGTTGAAGTACCCGGGGTCGTTCACCACCACGTTCGGACCGCGCTTGCCGGTCTGCAGCGCGGCCAGCGCCATGAAGGGCTTGTAGGTGGAGCCCGGCGGATAGGTGCCGCGCAGTGCACGGTTCAGCAGCGGCTTGTCGAGCGACTCGGTCAGCGCCGCCCAGCTTTCGTTGTCGATGCCCTCGACGAACAGGTTGGGATCGAAGGTGGGCTTGCTCACGAAGGCCAGGATCTCGCCGGTCTTCGGGTCGATGGCCACCAGCGCACCGCGGCGGTCGCCGTACATGTCCTCCACCAGCTTCTGCAGCTTGATGTCGAGCGACAGCATCACCGTGTTGCCGGGCGTGGCCGGATGGCTCGCCAGGCGCCGCACGGCACGCCCGCCGGCGGAGGTCTCCATCTGCTCGACGCCGGTCTGGCCATGCAGCGTCTTCTCGTAGCTCTGCTCGATGCCGAGCTTGCCGATGTAGTCGGTGCCCTTGTAGTTGGCCTGCTCTTCCTCGTCCCAGTCTTCCATCGCGACCTTCTCGCGCTGGTTGATGCGGCCGATGTAGCCGAGCACATGCGCGGCCAGCTCGCCCTGCGGATAGTTGCGGAACAGCCGCGCCTTGATCTCCACGCCCGGAAAGCGGTATCGCTGCGCGGCGAAGCGCGCGACTTCCTCGTCGCTCAGGCGGGTGCGGATGGGAATGGAGTCGAAGCTGCGCGAGTCCTCGCGCAGCCGCTTGAAGCGGCGGCGGTCGCGCGGCGAGATTTCCAGCACCTGGGTCAGGCTGTCGATGGTCTCCTCGACGTCGCCCACCTTCGAAGGCGTGATCTCCAGTGTGTAGGCCGAGTAGTTCGAGGCCAGCACGATGCCGTTGCGGTCGAGGATCAGGCCGCGGTTGGGCACCACCGGCACCACGGCCGTGCGGTTGCTCTCGGCCTGTTCGGCCAGGTCTTCGTGCCGCGTGATCTGCAGGTACACCAGCCGCGCGCAGAGCAGGCCGAACGCGAAAAGCACGGCCAGCCCGATGACGATCACGCGGCGCTTGAAGCGCGCGAGATCGGCGGCAACATTGCGGATTTCGGTCATGGCGGTGGGAGCTTAGGCGCGCGCAGGTGCGATGGCAAATGCGGCCCGAAGGCACGAAGAGCGCCGACGATCCATCGCGGAACACCGCGCAGCGGACCTTGCCGGCCTGCGGGCGTTGTCACCGGCGGCACGAAAGAGACGCGGCACGAAGTGCGCGAAGCCTCGGGGTGAACTCATAACGGGCGGTTCTCGTCCGGTTCCGGCGTGCGGCGCTGCGGCGCGAGCAGCAGCGCCGTCGCGAGCGGCCACAGGGCAGCCTCGATCGCGGGCGAAGCCAGCACCGACCAGCCTGGAAACACACCGCCGCCGATCAGTCGCGTGACGACCTCGATCAGCTGCGAGAGCGCGAACAGCGGCAGCACCTGCAGCGCCTGCGACAGCACCGGATACCACAGCAGGCGCCTGTGGATGGTGATCGCGAAGAAACCCAGTGTGGTGTAGGACAGCGCATGCTGGCCGAGCATCGACGACTGGTGCACGTCCATGCACAGGCCGAAGACGAAGGCCGCGCCGATGCCCACGCGCGCGGGCTGGTGCACGCCCCAGAACACGATCACCAGCGCCAGCAGGTCGGGCATCCAGACCGCACGGCCGATGGGAATCATGTTGACGAGCAATGCCGCCACCAGGCTCGTCCACATGAAGAAGGGGCTGACGGGCAGCAGCAGCTGCTGCTGGCCTGGACGCTTGATCAACGGCGCTCTCCCGGCTTCTTCTCGTTCTTGCCGGCCCCGGGCTTGCCCTCGGGCCGCTTGCGCGGCGCGGCAGCCGGTGCGGGCGGCGGCGGCGCGGCCGGATTGCCCGTGGGTGCGAGCACCAGCACGTAGCGCGCAGCGGTCACGTGGGCCAGCGGCACGCAGTAGATGCGCGCGAAGGCCGAATCGGCGCGGCGTTCGATGCGCTCGATCTTCGCCACCGGCAGGCCGGCGGGGTAGATGCCGTCGACACCGCTGGTGGAAAGCAGGTCGCCCTCCTGCAGGTCGGCGTTGGCGGCCATGAAGCGCAGCTCCAGCCCGCCGCCGTGGGCCGAGGCATCGCCGAAGGCCACGCTGCGCACGCCCGTACGGGTGTTCTGCACGGGAATGGACAGGTCTCGGTCGATCACGAGCGTGACCTCGCTCGTGAAGGGCAGCACCTGGGTGACCTGGCCGAGCACGCCGCGCGAATCGATCACCGGCGAGCCGGGCTGTATGCCCTGGGCGAGCCCCTGGTCGACGACGATCTTGCGGGTGTAGGGGTCGGCCGCGTCATAGAGCACCTCGGCGGCGCGGCCCGGCGTGGTAGTGGTCTGGCGCAGCTCGAGCAACTCGCGCAGTCGGGCGTTGTCCTGCGCCAGCGTGTCGGCCTGGGCGGCGCGTTCGGCCTGCATCATGAGTGCCTTGCGGGCGTCTTCCTCGTTGCGCTGCGCGGTCTGCAGGTCTTCGAGATAGCGCCCGCCACCGAGCACCACCTGCACCGGTTTCAGCGCCACCCATTGCACCGGGTACAGCACGGCGCCGAAGGCCGCGCGGATCGGCTGAACGATGTGGAAGCGGGCGTCCGCCACCATGAGGAACAGGGCCAATGCGCCGAAGAAGATCAGCTTGCTGAGCGCCGACTGCCCCTGGTTGAACAGGGGTGGCGCTGTGCGATCGAGCGTGCCCAGAGGCATGAATTCGGCCTAGCCTAGTTTTCACCGCGCCGTGCGCGACTTGCAACGCAGGAAATTAACACACGATCCATTGCCAGGAATACCGCGGAACCGGCTTTGCCGGGCCGCGGGCATTGCCCTGGGCAGGGGATTGGCGCAACGACGCGAAGTGCGCGAAGCCTGGGGGTGTACCTTGGTTATTCGCTCGTGAAGATGCTGCCGAGACGGTCCATGCGCTCGAGAGCGATGCCGCAGCCGCGCACCACGCAGGTCAGCGGATCTTCGGCGACCAGCACCGGCAGGCCGGTTTCCTCGGCCAGCAGGCGGTCGAGGTCGCGCAGCAGCGCACCGCCGCCGGTCAGCATCATGCCGCGCTCGGCGATGTCGGCGCCCAGTTCGGGAGGGGTCTGCTCGAGCGCGTTCTTCACGGCCGAGACGATGTTGTTGAGCGGATCGGTCAGGGCTTCCAGCACTTCGTTGCTGCTGATGGTGAAGCTGCGCGGCACGCCTTCGGAAAGGTTGCGGCCCTTGACTTCCATTTCCTTGACTTCGGAGCCCGGGAAGGCCGAGCCGATGTTCTTCTTGATGACTTCGGCCGTCGGCTCGCCGATCAGCATGCCGTAGTTGCGGCGGATGTAGTTGATGATGGCTTCGTCGAAGCGGTCGCCGCCCACGCGGACCGAGCCCTTGTAGACCATGCCGCCCAGCGAGATGACGCCCACCTCGGTGGTGCCGCCGCCGATGTCGACCACCATCGAGCCCGAGGCTTCGCTGACGGGCAGGCCGGCGCCGATGGCTGCCGCCATGGGTTCCTCGATGAGGTAGACCGACGTGGCGCCTGCGGCCTCGGCCGCGTCCTTGATGGCGCGGCGCTCGACCTGAGTGGAGCCGCAGGGCACGCAGATGATGATGCGGGGGCTCGGCGTGAGCAGCGTGCGCGGGTGCACCATCTTGATGAACTGCTTGATCATCTGCTCGGTGATCACGAAGTCTGCAATGACGCCGTCCTTCATCGGGCGGATCGCCTCGATGTTGCCGGGCACCTTGCCCAGCATGGCCTTGGCCTCGCGGCCGACGGCCTGGATCACCTTCTTGCCGTGCGGGCCGCCTTCGTGGCGGATCGCGACGACGGAGGGCTCGTCCAGCACGATGCCCTTGTTGCGGGCGAATATGAGGGTGTTGGCGGTGCCGAGGTCGATCGCAAGGTCGGTGGAGAAGTACCGACGGAAAGCTCCAAACATGTGCGGAATCCTCTGAGCACGGCCTGCGCATCGGCAGGTCGTCGCTCTATTTTTTGAGTCGTTTGACGGGGTGGATTGATCGTTTTTGGCGCAAAAGCCGGCGCGTTCGCGGGGGTTGCGGCAAAGGCGGGATAATACCCGAATCCCCTCTGATTCCTGTATTAGCACCCGCTTCGGCGTGCGATTCCCCCCGCTTTTTTGGGCCGTTCCGTTCTATGTCACTTTCCGCTTCCGATATTGCGCGCATCGCCTCGCTGGCGAGGCTGCAGCTCGCTCCTGACGAAAGCGAGCGCATGCTCAGCCAGATCAACGGCTTCTTCGACCTGGTCGAACGCATGCGTTCCGTGGACACCTCCGGTGTCGAGCCGCTGGCCCATCCCGTGGCCGCCCTCGAAGACATCACGCTGCGCCTGCGCGACGACGTGGTGAGCGAACCCGACAACCGCGAAGCCAACCAGAAGAGCGCCCCGGCCGTCGAAGCCGGCCTGTTCCTCGTGCCCAAGGTGATCGAATGATGAGCAGCGGTGAATTGCACCAATTGAGCGTGGTCGCGCTGGCCAAGGCACTGGCCGAGCGCAAGGTCTCGGCCGTCGAGGCTTCGCAGGCTTTCCTGGGCCGCATGAAGGCCCACGAGTCGCTCGGCACCTTCGTCGACGTGAACGAAGAAGCCACGCTGGCCCAGGCCCGCGCCGCCGACGCGCTGATCGCCGCGGGCAACGCCCCGGCACTGGCCGGCGTGCCGATCGCGCACAAGGACATCTTCGTCACCACCGATTTCGCCACAACAGCCGGCTCGAAGATGCTCGCGGGCTACCGCTCGCCATTCGACGCGACCGTGGTGAAGCGCCTGGCCGAGGCCGGCGCCGTCACGCTGGGCAAGCTGAGCTGCGACGAGTTCGCGATGGGCTCGGCCAACGAGAACGTCGCCGTGCCCGCAGTCGGCCACGACAAGGCCGTGCCGGTGCGCAATCCCTGGAACCGCGAGCGCATTCCGGGCGGCTCGTCGGGCGCCAGCGCGGCCGCCGTTGCCGCGCGCCTGGCCCCCGCGGCCACCGGCACCGACACCGGCGGCTCGATCCGCCAGCCCGCTTCGTTCTGCGGCGTGACCGGCATCAAGCCGACCTATGGCCGCGCCTCGCGCTACGGCATGGTGGCCTTTGCCTCGAGCCTCGACCAGGCCGGCCCGATGGCGCGCTCGGCCGAGGACTGCGCGCTGCTGCTGTCGGCCTTCTGCGGTCCCGACCTCGACCGCGACTCCACCTCGCTCGACAAGCCCGCCGAAAACTTCGGCCGCTCGCTGAACGACTCGCTCGAAGGCCTGCGCATCGGCGTGCCGAAGGAGTTCTTCGGCGAAGGCGTCGCACCCGGCGTGCGCGCGGCGGTCGATGCGGCGCTTGCGGAGTACGAGAAGCTCGGCGCGAAGCGCGTCGAGGTGAGCCTGCCGCGCACCGAGCTGTCGATTCCCGTGTACTACATCCTGGCCGCGGCCGAGGCGTCGAGCAACCTGAGCCGCTTCGACGGCGTCAAGTTCGGCCATCGCGCGAAGGACTTCTTCGATCCGAACGACAAGAAGCGAAGCGCGCTCACGCAGATGTACGAGCGCACGCGTGCCGAGGGCTTCGGCGACGAGGTGAAGCGCCGCATCATGATCGGCACCTACGTGCTCTCGCACGGCTACTACGACGCGTACTACCTGCAGGCGCAGAAGGTGCGCCGCATGATCGCCGACGACTTCCAGCAGGCCTTCAGACAATGCGACGTGATCGCCGGCCCCGCCGCGCCCACCACCGCCTGGAAGCTCGGCGAGCACGGCGACGATCCGGTGGCCGACTACCTCGCGGACATCTTCACGCTGCCCGCATCGCTGGCCGGCCTGCCCGGCATGAGCGTGCCCGCGGGCTTCGATGGCGGCATGCCCGTGGGCCTGCAGCTGATCGGCAACTACTTCGGCGAAGCGAAGCTGCTCAACGCAGGTCACCGCTTCCAGCAGGCCACCGACTGGCATTCGCGCGCACCGCAAGGCTTCTGACATGAGCGAGACAGTGAACACCTTCGAAGCACAACAAGAGGGCCGCCCGACCGGCCCGCTGGTGCGCGGCTATGAAGTCATCATCGGCTTCGAGACGCACGCGCAACTCTCGACCGCGAGCAAGATCTTCAGCCGCGCTTCCACCGCTTTCGGCGCCGAGCCCAACACGCAGGCCTGCGCCGTCGACCTGGCGCTGCCCGGCACGCTGCCGGTGATGAACAAGGGCGCGGTCGAACGCGCCATCAAGCTCGGCCTGGCACTGGGCTCGCACATCGCGCCGCGCAGCGTGTTCGCGCGCAAGAACTACTTCTATCCCGACCTGCCCAAGGGCTACCAGATCAGCCAGTTCGAGATCCCGGTGGTGCAGGGAGGCACGGTGTCGTTCTTCCTCGGCGAAGAGCTCAAGACCGTGCGCCTGGTGCGCGCCCACCTCGAGGAAGACGCGGGCAAGTCGCTGCACGAGGACTTCATCGGCCAAAGCGGCATCGACCTGAACCGCGCCGGCACGCCGCTGCTGGAGATCGTGACCGAGCCCGACATGCGCTCCACCGCCGAGGCCGTGGCCTATGCGAAGGAACTGCACAAGATCGTGACGTGGATCGGCATCTGCGACGGCAACATGCAGGAAGGCAGCTTCCGCTGCGACGCCAACGTGTCGGTGCGCAAGCCCGGCGAGAAGCTCGGCACGCGCCGCGAGATCAAGAACCTGAACAGCTTCAAGTTCATGCAGCAGGCGATCGACTACGAGATCCGCTGGCAGATCGAGCAGATCGAGGACGGCGGCAAGGTCGAGCAGGCCACGGTGCTGTTCAACCCGGACACCGGCGAGACGCGTGCGATGCGCGCCAAGGAAGACTCGGCCGACTACCGCTACTTTCCCGACCCCGACCTGCCGCCGCTGGTGATCGCCACCGATTGGATCGAGCGCGTGAAGGCCGAGATGCCCGAGCTGCCGCGCGCGATGGCCGAGCGCTACGTGCGCGACCATGGCCTCTCGGCCTACGACGCGGCGCAGCTCACGCAGAGCGCCACGCTCGCCGCCTATTTCGACGAGGCCGTGAACGCGGGCGCCACGCCCAAGCTCGCGAGCAACTGGATCACCGGCGAGATGGCGCGCCGCCTGAACGCGGCAGAGATCGGCATCGAGGCTGCGCCCGTGAAGGCGCAGCAGCTCGGCCAGCTGATCAGGCGCATCGCCGACGGCACGCTGCCGAACAACGCTGCGCGCCAGGTGTTCGACGCGCTGTGGACCGGCGAGGGCAGCGACGTCGACGCGATCATCGAGGCGAAAGACCTGAAGCCGATGGCCGACACCGGCGCGCTCGACACGATCCTCGACGAGGTGATCGCAAAGAACGCGAAGAACGTCGAGGAATACCGCGGCGGCAAGGAAAAGGCGCTGAACGCGCTGGTGGGCCAGGTCATGAAGGCCAGCGGCGGCAAGGCCAACCCGGCGCAGGTCACCGAGCTGCTGAAGGCCAAGCTGGCGGCCTGAGGCCCTTCAAGGAAGCACCGCGGAACCGGCTCTGCCGGGCCGCAGGTGCCGCCCCCGGCAGGGGGGAAGGCGAAGCGACACGAAGTGCGCGCAGCCTGGGGGGTTACCGAGGATTCCCGCCGTTCTGCGGCGACCACAGGCCCTTGAGCCGTGTGCGCTCTTCGTCGAATCGCGCGTTCACCCGCTTCTTCTCGTCTTCCTGCTCTGCGATGAAGCGGTTCTGCACGGACACGCTCTGCGTGTTGTCCTCGATCTTGCGGCGCACCGAGCCGGGCGCCTTGCTCGGGTCCTGCTTGTAGAACTCCATCTCCTCGTCGATCTTCTTGCGGTCTTCGCCCAGTTCGGCGATGCGCTTGCGCGCCGCCTGGGTCACCGCGTCGATCTGCGCCAGCGCATCGGCGCGCTCGCGGTCGTGCGTGGTGGCGTTGGGGTAGCGCACCAGCAGGGCCCGCTCGCGCCGGCGCTCATCGGTGATGCGCGCTGCCTGGATGGCGGCTTCGCGGGCGCGATCCTCGCGCTCCTGCAGTTCGCGCGCGGTGTAGGTCGGCTCGATCTTGCGGCGCACCGAGCCGCTCGGGTTGAGTTCGCGCTGCTCGCGGTCGGTGCACTCGGCGATGGGCCGGTCGGCCGTCAGCGTGCGGCCCCGCGCGTCGGTGCAGGTGAAGATGCCCGGCGCCGCGCCTTCCACTTTCTGCGGTTGCGCATGCAGTGCGCCGCACAGAAACAGGGACAGGGCAGGAACCGCCAGGAACGAAGATGCCGCCGCCCGCAGGCGAGTCGGCTGGCCGTGATCGCGTGCGTTCATGCGGGCTTGCCTCAGTGGGCGCCGTAGCGCGTGCGGTAGGCCAGCACGCGCTCGTGGTGCGCGCCCAGGTCGGAGGCCGCGTTGCCCGAGAGGTAGCTGAGCAGGTCGTCCAGCGTGGCAATGGCGATCACCGACAGGCCGAGCTGGTTGCGCACGTACTGCACGGCGCTGTGGTCCACGTCGACGCCATTCTCGGTGGCCTTCTCCTGACGATCGAGCGCGATGGCCACGGCATGCGGCGTGGCGCCTGCGGCCTGGATCGCGGCGATCGACTCGCGCACTGCAGTGCCGGCGGACATGACGTCGTCGACGATCAGCACGCGGCCCTTCAGCGGCGCGCCCACCAGGTTGCCGCCCTCGCCGTGCGCCTTGGCTTCCTTGCGGTTGTAGGCGAAAGGGTAGTTGCGACCGCGCCGCGCGAGCTCCGCGGCCACCGTGGCGCCCAGCGGAATGCCCTTGTACGCGGGGCCGAAGATCATGTCGAATTCGAGCCCGCTCTCGATGAGCCGGTCTGCATAGAATCCGGCCAGACGGGCGATCTTGCCGCCGTCGTCGAACAGGCCCGAGTTGAAGAAATACGGGCTCATTCGACCGGCTTTGGTCTTGAACTCGCCGAAGCGCAGTACGCCGGCATCCAGTGCGAACTGGACGAAGTCCTGTGCGACCGCGCTGCTTTTCTCACCATCTACAGCCATCGGAAATTCCTTGTGTTCAAACTGACCAGTCTCAATCTCAATGGCCTGCGTTCGGCCGCTACCAAAGGCGTGGCCGACTGGGTGGCCGAACTTGCGCCGGATTGTATTTGCATGCAGGAGATCCGCGTCCAGGCCAGCGACATCGAAGGCCGTTTCGAGGAAATGGCCGGCCTCAAGGGCCACTTCCACTTTGCCGAGAAGAAGGGCTATGCCGGCACCGCCGTCTACACGAAGCACGCACCGAGCCAGGTGGTGGTGGGCTGGGGCGACGCGGAATTCGACGCCGAGGGCCGCTACCTCGAGTTGCGCTTCGACACGCCCAAGCGCAAGTTCTCGGTCATCAGCTGTTATTTCCCGAGCGGCAGTTCGGGCGAGGAACGCCAGGAGGCCAAGTTCCGCTTCCTCAAGGGTTTCTTCCCGCACCTGATCGCGCTGAAGAAGGAGCGCGAGTTCGTGCTGTGCGGCGACATCAACATCGCCCACAAGGAGATCGACCTGAAGAACTGGCGCGGCAACCAGAAGAACAGCGGCTTCCTTCCCGAGGAGCGCGCCTGGATGACGAAGCTTCTCGATGCCGGCGCCGACGGCGCGGGCCTGGTGGACGTGTACCGCATGCTCAAGCCCGACACCACCGCCGAGGCCTACACCTGGTGGAGCAACCGCGGCCAGGCCTACGCGAACAACGTGGGATGGCGGCTCGACTACCACCTGGCCACGCCGAAGACCGCCGCGCTGGCGCGCACCGAGCAGATCTACAAGACCGTGAAGTTCTCGGACCACGCGCCGATCACGGTGGACTACGACTTCACGCTGTAGCCGGCTTCCTCAGCGCGACAGCGCAGGCAGCGCCTTCTCCAGCGTGGCCACGAAGGCCTGCATGGCCTCGGTCTCGTGCGCGCCGCGCTTGGCGATGCGGTAGAAGTCGAGCCCGACCTTCGGCTTGGTCAGCACATCGGTGCGCACCCGGTGGCGGCGGCAGGCCGCCAGCGCGAAGGTCGGCATCACGGCCGTGCCGAAGCCGGCTTCCACCATCGAGATCAGCGTGCCGAAGAAATTGAACGCGGGCCGCTGCGCGTCGGCCAGCCCGATGGTGGACAGGTGCCCGTCGATCACCTTCTGGATCGGGTTGCCCGGCGGCAGGCCGATGAGTTCGTCGCCGCGCAGCGCCGACCACGGCGCCTGGCCGACGGCCGCCGCCCGGCCTTCATCGCCGTCATCGGCCGGCGACACGCGCATCAGGTGAAAGCGCCCGACCGGCGTGCGCTGCAGTCCGGGCGCCGCCTTGAAGAAGAAGCCCAGGCCCATGTCGGCATCGCCGGCGGCCACCATGGCCTCGACGTCGCGCAGGTCGGCGTCGAACAGGCGCAGGCTCACCTGCGGGTGCGCCGCATGGAAGCTGTTGAAGACTTGCGGCAGCAGGTGCGACGAGACCAGCGGCGTGGCCGCGATGCGCAGCGTGCGGCGCGCCGCCTCGCCGGCCGCACCGAGTTCGGACGCCACGTCGTCGAGGTCGGTCACCAGCCGCTCGACCACCGGCAGCAGCCGCCGCCCTTCCGGCGTGAGGCTCACCACGCGCGTGGTGCGGTCGAAGAGGCGGCAGCCCAGCTGCTTTTCCATCTCGCGCACAAGGATGCTCAACCCCGCCTGCGTGATGTGCGCCTGCTCCGCCGCGCGGGTGAAGTTGCCGATGCGCGCCACGTGCAGGAAGGCGCGCATCTGGCGGGTCGACAAGTTCATAAGAATTCATGATAAATCCATATCACATCTAAATTTCCCAAATGGTTGAACTGCGTTCCTAATGCGGCCGGAGACGAAACCCGAGCGCGACGCGCGTTTTCACCATGAGCAAAGAAGTCATCATCCTGGGCGCCGGCATCGGCGGCCTCACCCTCGCTCTGAGCCTGCACCAGGCCGGCATCGCCTGCCGCGTGTACGAGGCCGTGCCCGAACTGAAGCCGCTGGGCGTGGGCATCAACCTGCTGCCGCACGCGGTGCGCGAACTCTCCGAACTCGGCCTGCTGGACGCGCTCGACAAGGTCGGCGTGCGCACGCAGGAAGCGGTGTTCTTCACCGAGCACGGCCAACTGGTGTTCCGCGAGGCCGCCGGCCAGCACGCGGGCTACGACTGGCCGCAGTTCTCCATCCACCGCGGCGACCTGCAGAAGGTGCTGTACGAGGAAACGCTGCGGCGCCTGGGTCCCGACAGCGTGGTGTGCGGGCGCCGCTGCACCGCCGTCGAGCAGGACGGCGAGGGCGTGACGGTGCACTTCGCCGATGCGCCTTCGGTGCGCGGCGCGGTCGCGGTCGGCTGCGACGGCATCCACTCGGCGCTGCGCAGGCAGCTTTATCCGGACGAGGGCGCGCCGCGCTATTCGGGCGTGAACATGTGGCGCGGCACCACGCGCTGGAAGCCCTTCCTCTCGGGCGGCAGCATGGTGCGCGCGGGCTGGCTCTCGGTGGGCAAGATGGTGATCTACCCGATCCGCAACGACATTGACGACGAAGGCAACCAGCTCGTCAACTGGGTGGCGGAGATCCACGCGCCCCAGCCCGCGCTGCGCGACTGGAGCCGCGCCGGCCGCCTCGAAGACTTTCTGCCGGCCTTCGCCGACTGGCACTTCGACTGGCTCGACGTGCCCGCGCTGATCCGTGCGTCCGACACCATCCTCGAGTACCCGATGGTCGACCAGGACCCGCTGCCGCGCTGGACCCACGGCCGCCTCACGCTGCTGGGCGACGCCGCGCACCCGATGGTGCCGCGCGGCTCCAACGGCGCGGGCCAGGCCGTCATCGACGCGCGCTTCCTCGCGGGCGCGCTGAAGACCATGGGCGTGGGCACCGCGGCGCTCGACGAATACGACCGCGTGCGCGTCAAGGCCACCACCGAGGTGGTGCTGACCAACCGCAGCAATCCGCCCGACGCCATCCTGCGCGAGGTCTTCGAGCGTGCGGGCGGCAAGCGCTTCGGGAAGATCGAGGACGTGGTGCCCGTGGCCGAGCTGCAGGCGATCTCGGACAACTACAAGCGCGTGGCCGGCTACGACCCGGTCTCGCTGAAGGCCCGGCCTTCGTTTCTCTGAATCCATTCGTTCCCACATCCACACAAGAACACGGAGGCATGTTCATGCGTTCATTGATCAAGAAGACTTTCGCCACCCTGCTCACCGCGGCCGGTCTCGCCACCGCAGCGCACGCCTGGCCCGACCAGCCGATCACGCTGGTGGTGCCCTACACGCCGGGCACCGGCATCGACCTGGTGGCTCGCCAGCTTTCCGCGCGCCTGCCGGCGCTGCTGGGCCAGCCGGTGATCGTGGAGAACATCGCCGGCGCGAGCGGCAACATCGGCAGCGAACGCGTGGCGCGCGCCAAGCCCGACGGCTACACGCTGATGGTGCAGGTCAACACGCTGGTGATGAACCGCAGCCTCTACAAGACGCTGAGCTACGACCCGGTCAACGATTTCGCGCCGGTGTCGCTCACCTCGTGGGGCACGCTGCTGCTCGTGACCAACCCGAACGTGCAGAAGGCCACCTCGGTGCAGCAGATGGTGGCCGCGGCCAAGGCTGCGCCCGGCAGGCTGAGCTACGCCACGCCGGGCGTCGGCACGCCGCACCACCTGTCGATGGCGCTGCTGATGCAGGGCACCGGCACCGAGATGCTGCACGTGCCGTACAAGGGCACCGCGGGCGCGGTGACCGACCTGCTGGGCGGGCGCATCGACTACATGTTCCTGCCGGTGCACGTGGCGCTGCAGCACATCCAGGCCGGCAAGCTCAAGGCCATCGCCACCGGCAGCGGCAAGCGCCTGCCCCAGTTGCCCGACGTGCCCACCCTGGCCGAGGCGGGCGTGACCGCCGACAACGTCGACATGTGGTACGGCGTGCTCGCGCCGAAGGGCACGCCGCCGGACGTGGTGAAGCGACTGAATACCGAGATCGCGAAGGTGCTGAAGCAGCCCGAGGTGGCGAAGTCGTTCGAGTCGCAGGGCATGGTGCCGGCGAGCTCGACGCCGGCCGACTTCGGCGCGCTGGTGAAGAAGGATGCGGACCGCTGGGCAGGCGTGGTGAAGCGCGGGAATATCACGGCAGATTGAGTTTTGGCTTCTTTCCCTTCCCTGCTGGGGAGGGTTGAGGTGGGGGCAAGCGGCCTTTGAAAAGGCTGTGCTTTCGCGACGGCCGAGAGCCCCCATCCCAGCCTTCCCCCAAAGGGGGAAGGAGCAATACCCGGGAGCGGCTGCCTTTGTCTTTCTCCCTCCCCTTCCGGGGGAGGGCCGGGGTGGGGGCAAGCGGCCGTTGAGCCGACTGCTGCGCTTGCAAAGGCCAACGCCCCGCGTTGTCCCCTCTCCCGCTTGCGGGAGAGGGCTAGGGTGAGGGCCAGCGGCTCATGAACAGGCTGCGCTTTCGCGAAAGCCGAGAGCCCCCATCCCAGCCTTTCCTCCCGGAAGGGAAGGAGCAACACCCCTCTCAGCGCGGCGTCTTCCCCGCGTGCCGCGCAAGATGCACCTGGTGCAGCGTGATCTTGCGCACCTCGGCCTGGCTGGTCTCGATGTGCGCGCGCAGCAGCATCGCCGCCTGGTCGCCGCGATTGGCGCGCACCGCCTTCAGGATCTTTGCATGCTCGTCGTAGGTGGCGTCGATGCGCGGCTGCTTGGTGAAGTCGAGCCGGCGGATGATGCGGATGCGGTCGGTCACGTCGCCATGCACGCGGGCCATCTCGGCATTGCCGGCCGCGGCCACCAGCGCGCAGTGGAAGGCCTCGTCCCACTTCGCCACCTGTGCCATGTCGCCGCTGCGCTGCGCAGCGGGCACCAGCCAGATGTCGGCCAGCGTGTCGATCAGGCGGCGATCGATGTGGCGATCGGTCTCGCACAGCCGGTGCACGGCGGTGGTCTCCAGCACCATGCGCAGGTCGTAGAGCTGCTCGAACTGCTCGAAGTCGAAGGGCAGCACGCGCCAGCCGCTGCGGAACAGCACCTCGACGAACCCCTCCTGCTGCAGCCGGAACAGCGCCTGGCGCACCGGTGTGCGGGACACGCCGAGCCGGTCGCTGATCTCGTTCTCGGTGAAGCGGTCGCCCGGCACGAGGATGAACTCGGCCACGTCGCGCTTGAGCTGCGCGTACACCTCGTCGGCCCGCGTGCGGAAGACTGCCGCGTCGGTGGATGCGGCAGCGGCGGGCACGGAAGCTTCGGGACGGGGTCGGACGGTGGACACGGGAGGAATGGTAGTCGCAGGCACCGCAGTCATGAGGGCCTGTGCAGCACAGCCAGCAGCTCGGTGCTCGGCGCGGTCCAGCCGACGATGCCGCCCTGCGCGCGCACCATGTCGAGCGTGGCGGCCTTGAAGGCCGGGAAGTAGCTCTCGGTGCAATCCTCGAGCAGCAGGCCGTCGTAGCCGCGGTCGTTGGCTTCGCGCATGCTGGTCTGCACGCACACCTCGGTGGTCACGCCGCCGAACAGCAGGTGCGTGATGCCGCGCTGCTGCAGCCGTTCGTGCAGGCCTGTCGCATAGAAGGCGCCCTTGCCCGGCTTGTCGATGACGATCTCGCCATCCAAGGGTGCGAGCGCATCGATGATCCGGTTGCCCGGCTCGCCCGCCACGAGGATGCGGCCCATCGGGCCTTCGTCCCCGATGCGCAGCGTGGGGTTGCCGCGGTTGCGCTTGGCGGGCGGACAGTCGGAGAGGTCGGCGAGGTGCGCCTCGCGCGTGTGCACCACCAACCCGCCGGCCTGCCGCCATGCATGGAGCGCCCGCCGGGTCGCGGGCACGATCGCTTCGAGCAGCGACACGTCGTTGCCCAGCGTCTCGCCGAAGCCGCCGGGCTCGATGAAGTCGCGCTGCATGTCGATGAGCACCAGCGCCGTGCGGGCGATATCGAATTCGTAGGGAAACGGCAGGGCTCGTTCGATGCGCAGGGTGCGGCTCGCCGGTTGCCTCGTCGCAGGTCCGGTGTTCATGCGGCCTCCTTCGCGGGCTCGTGATGCCCGCCGCCCATGTGGGCGCCGATCACGTGCCGCTCGGCGCCCGCGGCCGGGGTCTCGAACACGACCTGTCCTTCGCTCATGACCACGATGCGGTCGGCGAGCTCCAGCAGTTCGTCGAGGTCTTCGCTGACCAGCAGCACCGCGCCGCCCTTCTCCCGCACCTGCACGATGCGCGAGTGGATCTCGGCCACCGCTGCGAAGTCGAGGCCGAACACCGGGTTCGCCGCGATCAGCACGTTGATGTCTCCCGCCAGTTCGCGTGCCAGCACCGCGCGCTGCACGTTGCCGCCCGACAGGCTGCGGATCGGCGCACCCTCGCCCTGCGTCTTCACGCCGTACTCGGCGATCCATTCGCGCGCCCGGCTGCGCCATCGCGAAAAGCGCAGCACGCCGCCGCGCGACAGCGGCGGCTGGTCGAAATCGCGCAGCGCCATGTTCTCCGCCACGCTGAGGTCGCCTACACAGGCGTTGCGCAACGGTTCCTCGGGCAGGCTGCGCACCTTGAGCATGCGGTTCTCCGCGCGCTGTGCGCCGTAGGGCCGCCCCATGACCGTGACCTGCCCCGCAAGGCGCGGGCGCTGGCCCACGAGCGCCTCGACCAGTTCGCGCTGCCCGTTGCCGGAGACGCCCGCCACGCCGAGAACCTCGCCGGCGCGCACCGACAGGCTGAGGCCGTGCAGAGCCAGCGTGCCGCGGTCGCCCTGCGCCTTCAGGCCGTCGACCTTCAGCGCGACCGGCGCATCGGCAGGCAGGGGTTTCCTGCGGGCCGCGGCCTGCGGAGGCGCCGCCGCCTGTTCCCCGCCCATCATGGCTTGCGCCAGTTGCGTCGGGCTCGTGTCGGCCACGCGGCAATGGTGCACCGCCTTGCCGCGGCGCAGCACCGTCACGCTGTCGGCATAGGCCATCACCTCGCGGAACTTGTGCGTGATGATCAGCACGGTGCACAGCCCGCTGCGCGCGAACTCGCGCACATGGCCCAGCACCTCGTCGGCCTCCTGCGGCGTGAGCACCGAAGTGGGCTCGTCGAGGATCAGCAGGCGCGGCTTCAGGTAGAGCTGCTTCAGCAGCTCGAGCTTCTGCTTCTCGCCGGCAGCCAGTTCCGACGGGCGCACGTCGAGGTCGAGGCTGAACGGCGTGGTCGCCAGGAATGCCTTGAGCTCCGCGCGCTTGGCTTTCCAGTCGATCAGCGCGGGCGTCTTGCCGCCCGCGAGCAGCAGGTTCTCGGCCACCGTCATGCCCGGCGCGAGCGTGAAGTGCTGGTACACCATGCCGATGCCGAGCGCGCGCGCGACGATGGGGTTGGCGATGTCCTGCTCGCGCCCATCGATCAGGATGCTGCCCTCCTCCGCGCGCTGGAAGCCGGCCACGCACTTCACCAGCGTGCTCTTGCCCGCCCCGTTCTCGCCCAGCAGCGCGTGCACCGTGCCGGGTTCGACGCGCAGTGTCACGCGGTCCATCGCGGTGAAGGCGCCGAAGCGCTTGGTGAGCTGGTAGGTGTCGAGCGCGAGCGCGCCGCTGCCCGCGGGCAGGCCACCGATGGCGTGAGGAGACATGGCGCCCATGGCGTTCAACCCAGCGCGGCCAGCAGGGCCGTCGAGGTGGCGTGCGCACCGAACACGCCGCCTTGCATGGTGATCATCTTCAACGCCGCCAGGTGGTTGCCGCGGTCCGTGGCCGCCGTGCAGTCGGACAGCAGCAGGCATTCGAACCCGCGGTCGTTCGCATCGCGCATCGTGGTGTGCACGCACACGTCGGTGGTGATGCCCGCCAGGATCAGGTTCTCGATGCCGCGCGTGCGCAGGATGAGCTCCAGGTCCGTTGCATAGAACGAACCCTTGCCCGGCTTGTCGATCACCACCTCGCCGGGCAGCGGGGCCAGCTCCGGAATGATCTGCCAGCCCGGCTCGCCGCGCACCAGGATGCGCCCGCACGGCCCGTCGTCGCCGATGCCCACGCCGTTCGCGCCGATCTGCCGCGAACGCCAGCGCTTGTTGGCCGGCAGGTCGCCCAGGTCGGGCCGGTGGCCCTCGCGCGTGTGGATGATGTGATAGCCCAGCGGACGCAGCGCCGCGAGCGTGCGCGCGATCGGCTCGATCGGCGCCTGCACCAGCGACAGGTCGTAGCCCATCACGTCGACATAGCCGCCCTTGCCGCAGAAGTCGGTCTGCATGTCGATCACGACCAGCGCGGTGTTGTCGGGGCGCAGCGCGCCGTTGTAGGGCCATGCATAGGGCTCGGCCGCCACGTGGCGTACGGTGGTGCTGGCAGGGGTCGTCGTGGTCATGGCGCGTTCATCCGGCGTAGTTGCGTTCGGGCGGCGCGAAGCCGCAGGAGCTGCCGTCGGTCACCTTCACGTCGGCGCTCCACGGCAGCCTGTAGGTGCCGGCGGCCATGTCGCGCATGTAGGTGTAGGGGCAGTCCTGCGCGCCGCCCTTCACCGCGACGTAGCCGCGGTGGTAAAGCTGGTAGATGTTGTTCTCCACGCCCCAGCCGGTGCGCGCCTCGCGCACGAGGTCGGGCCGCAGCTCGGCGGTGATGATCTCGTCGGCGCGCCCGCCGCCCTCGACCATCACCGTGCCGTCGAAGTGGCAGAACATGCCCTCGCCCATCGAGTCGAAGGTGCCGTCGCTGCCGCACAGGCACACGCTCGCGGTGTAAGCGAGGTTGCAGAAGGCGTTGGCCTGGTTGGTGACCTTCCAGGCGTGGCGGATCGGCGCGGTGTAGCCGGCCGTGCGCAGGATGATGTCCGCGCCCTTGTACGCCGCTTCGCGCGCCATCTCGGGGAACATGCCGTCGTGGCAGATGATGAGCGACAGCGTGCTGCCGTTGGGGCCCTCGCACACCGGCACGCCGAGGTTGCCCGGCTCCCAGGGCTCGACCGGCACCCACGGATGCAGCTTGCGGTAGTAGAGCCTGATGGCGCCGCAGTCGTCGACGATGAGCCCGCTGTTGTACGGATTGCCGCCGGGGTTGGCTTCCATGATCGAGAAGCAGCCCCAGATGCGGTGCTCGACGCAGGCTTGCCTGAAGGCGGCCACCTCGGGTCCGTCGAGCGTGCACATGATCTCGGGGTTGGTGTCCATCGAGAGGCCGTGCAGCGCGTACTCCGGGAACACGACCAGGTCCATCGAGCCCTGGTTGCGGCGCGCCTTGCCCACCAGCTCGCAGATGCGCCGCGTCTGCGCGGCCAGGTCGGCCGGCGTCTTCACGTCCGGCAACTGCAGTTGCACCAGCCCGACGACCACGCCGTGCGCCGATTTGTTGAGGCCTCCGAGACCGCTCATGAAGTTCAGCTCCTTGTCGATGAAAGTTCGCCGGGGCTGCCGGCGGCCGCGCTGCCCGGCCTGCAGGTGAACACCAGGATCACCAGCGTGAGCGCGTAGGGCACGGTGTTGAAGAGGTGATAGCCCCAGCCGATGCCGATGGACTGCAGCGCCGGCCCGATGGCGCCCGCGCCGCCGAACAGCAGCGCCGCGCCCACGCAGCGCAGCGGGCTCCAGCGCGCGAAGATCACCAGCGCCACGGCGATCAGGCCCTGCCCGCTGGAGATGCCCTCGTTCCAGCTGCCCGGGTAGAACAGCGTGAGCGACGCGCCGCCGAGCCCGGCGATGAAGCCGCCAGCGGTGGTCGCCGCGATGCGCAGGGCCGACACCGAATAGCCGAGGGCGCGCGTCGCCTGCGCCGAGTCGCCGGCCATGCGCACCAGAAGGCCGAGGCGCGTGCGCGCGAAGCCCCACCACAGCAGCACCGCAAGCGCCACGCCGACCGGTACCAGCGCGTTGAGCTGCAGCGCCGAGCGCACCACCGGGTTGTCGCTCCAGAAGCCCAGCGGGATCGCCGGGATCTGCGGCGCCTGCGGCTGGATCAGCGGCTTGCCCAGGTAGAACGCGAGCCCGGTGCCCAGCAGCATCAGCGCGATGCCGGTGGCCACGTCGTTCACCCTGTCGAGCGAGCACAGCAGCCCGTGCAGCAGCGCAAGCAGGGCGCCAGCCACCGCGCCGACGAGCACGCCGAGCCAGGCCGAATCGGTGAGGTACGCGCCACCGAAGGCCGCCATGGCCGACAGCACCAGCACGCCTTCGAGGCCGAGGTTGATGCGGCCCGATTTCTCGGTCAGGCATTCGCCCAGGCTCACGAAGAGAAACGGCGCACCCACGCGCAATGCGCCGCCGACGATGCCTGCGATGAGCGCGATCCACTGGTCGGCGGTCATGCGGGGGCACTCCTGTCGTGGTTCGTGTCGTAGGTCTTCGCCTCGGGCAGCATGCGGTCGCCGAACTTCTTCCAGTCGACCGTGCGCAGGCCCTCGCTCGCCAGGATCAGCACGAAGGCGATGCCCTGCAGCACCAGCACCGAGGCGTCGGGCAGGCCGACGCGCCGCTGCAGGAGGCTGCCCGCCGCGCCGAAGCCTCCGAACAGGATGGCCACCGGCACGATGGCCACCGGGTTGTGCCGCGCGATGAACGACACCAGGATGCCCGCATAGCCGTAACCCGCGATCAGCGATGCGTTGGCGTTGGTGTGCACCGCCGCCACCTCGACCGCGCCCGCGAGCCCTGCGCACGCACCGCCGAGCCCGCAGGCCGAAAGAATGAGCCGCGTGGCCGGCAGGCCCACCAGTTGCGCGGTGCGCGGGTTGCCGCCCACCACGCGCACCGAGAACCCGGAGGCCGTGGCGCGCAGCCACACGCCGAGCCCCAGGCAGGCCACCACGCCGATCGCCAGGCCCCAGTGCACGTCGGAGCCGCCGATGCCGCCGATGCGCAGCCCCTCGTCCAGCGCGTGCGTCGAGGGCTTGTTCAGGCTCGCGGGGTCGCGCAGCGGGCCTTCGACCAGGTGCTTGAAGATACCGATGGCGATGTAGGCCAGCAGCAGGCTGCTGATGGTCTCGTTGATGCCTCGGTACTGGCGCAGCCAGCCGGCGAGCATGATCCACAGCCCGCCCGCGACCGCACCCGCGACGCAGACGGCGACGGTGCCAGCCGCGTTGTCCGGCAGCGGCACCGCATGCGCAAGCGCCGCGCAGGCCAGCCCGCCCAGCACCAGCGCGCCCTCGCCGCCGATGACGATCAGGCCCGCACGCGCGGGCAGCGCCACGCACAGTGCGGTGAGCATCAGCGGCGCGGCGCGCTGCAGCGTGTTCTGCCAGGAGAACCAGTCGCCGAACGCGCCCTTGAACAGCGTGGCCCAGACCTCCACCGGATCGACCCCTGCCAGGGCCGCCACCAGGCCGAACAGCAGCAGCGCCGCGGCGATGGCGAACACCGGCAATGCGAACTCCCCAAGGACACGCCGCATGATGGAGCCTGCTTTCAGATCAGGGCCGTTGCGCAACCGGCTTCGCCGGCCCGCTGGCGGCGCCCCATTGCAAGGGGAATCGGCGGAGCGGCACGAAGTGCGCAAAGCCTGGGGGATGTCATCCGATGCTTCCCACGACGCCTTCGACCAGGTAGTTCATCTTCTCGAGCTCGAGGTCGGTCTGCTTGAGCACCTTGCCCGCCGGCACCACCACCGCGCCCTTGTTGTCCTTGATGCCGTCCTTGAAGATGTCGAAGCTGCCCGCGACCATCTTCGCCTTGATGTCGTCGGCCTGCTTCCGCGCGGCCTCGGGCACCATGGGGCCGTAGGCCGACATCTTCACGTAGCCTTCCTTCAGGCCGCCGCGCAGGAAGTTGGGATGCGGCTTGCCGGTCTGCGCGGCCTCGATGGCGGTCTTGTAGGCAGTGAGCCAGTTCCACTCGGCACCGGTGAGGTAGGCATTGGGCGCCAGCTTGGCCTGGCTCGCGTGGTAGCCGCAGACCATCTTGCCGCGCTTGGCCGCCGTCTCGACCACCACCTTGGGGCCGTCCACGTGCATGGTGAACACGTCGCAGCCCTGGTCGGCCAGGCTGTTGGTGGCCTCGGCTTCCTTCACTGCCATCGACCAGTCGCCCGTGAAGATCACGCTGCAGGTGATGTTCGGCTTGACCGAGCGCGCACCGAGCGTGAAGGCGTTGATGTTGCGCAGCACCTGCGGAATCGGCTTGGCCGCGACGAAGGCGATCTTGTTGCTCTTCGTCATGTGCGCGGCGATCACGCCGTTGAGAAACTGGCACTCGTCGATGTAGCCGAAGAAACTGCCCACGTTCTTCGGATGCTTGCCTTCGGTCCAGAGGCCGCCGCAGTGCGAGAAGCGCACGTCGGGGTTCTTCGGCGCGACCGCGAGGATGTGCGGGTCGAAGTAGCCGAAGGACGTCGGGAACAGCAGCTTGGCGCCGTCCTGCGAGATCATGCCGGCCATGGTCTTCTGCACGGCGGCGGTCTCGGGCACGTTCTCCTCCTCGACCACCTTCACGCCGGGCATCTTCTTGATTTCGGCGGCGGCCATGGCGTGCGCCTGGTTGTAGCCGTAGTCGTCGCGCGCGCCGACGTAGATCACGCCCACCGTCAGCGGCTTGGCCTGCGCGCCGGCGAGCGCGCTCCAGCCCCCCAGGGAGCCGGCGGCGCCCAGGGCGGCCAGTGTCTTGAGGGAATCGCGGCGGTTGAATTGGCTGGTCATCACATGCTCCGATCTTGGAAAAAAGTGAGGGTGGGTGCAAAGAGATCCGCGCTTCAGCCCAGCAGGCTGACGTGCGCCGAAACGACGCGCCAGCCCTCGGGCGTGCGCATCCAGGTCTGGCTCTGGCGCCCGGTGCGCGCCGCGCCCTCGCGGCGGAACTCGCAGTTGGCGGTGGCGAAGTCGCGCCCGTAGGTGGTGATGACGGTCGCCAGCAGTTCGCGCGCCAGGCCCTGCGACGGGCGCGATGCGCGAAAGGCGCGGATCTCGTCGTAGCCGTAGAGGTTCTCGGTGGCGCCGTAGCGCAGCGTGGTGGGGCTGTTCCAGAACAGTTCGTCGAGCACCTCGACCTTGTTGTTCACCAGCGCGTCCTCGTAGCGGGCAAAGGCGGCCTGCACCTCGGCAAGCACGTCGGGCAGGTTGATGTCGTCGATGTTCATGCGGTGGCTTTCTCAGGAGACAGCGCGGCCACGGGCGCGTGCGCCACGCCGGTGGCCTCGAGCGCGGCGGCCACGCGCAGCACGAGGTCTTCGCGCCAGGGCGCGCCGATCACCTGCACGCCGATCGGCAGGCTGGCGTGCGCGCCCCACACCGGCACCGCGCACACCGGGAGGCCGATGCAGGAGAAGGGTTGCGTCAGCAGGCCCATGTTGGGACGCACCGGCAACGCGTGGCCGTTGACTTCGAAGGTCTCGGCGCCAATGGGCGTGGCGGCTTCGGGCGTGGCTGGCGCCAGCAGGATGTCGTAGCGGCCGAACAGCCGCGCCACGGCCTCGGCATACGCCAGGCGCACGCGCTGCGCGCGCGACACCCATGCGGCCGGCAGCAGCGCGCCCGCGAGGAAGCGGTCGCGCGATAGCGGCTCGAAGTCCTGCGCGCGGCGGCGCAGGTCCTGCAGGTGCAGCGCAGCGCCTTCGGCGTTGGTGATGAGGAACGCGGCCGCGCGCCCGGCCTCGACCATCGGAAGGTCGACGCTGCCGCGCGAGACGATCGCACCGAGCGCGTCGGCCACGCGGCCGACCGCGGCCAGGGCGTCCGCGCCCGCACGCTCGCTGAAATAGCCCCCGAGCACGCCGACGCGCAGGCCGCGCGTGCCGTGGCCGAGCGACGGCGACACCGGCTCGGCCGCGCGCTGCGCACAGCCGGGGTCGTGCGGCGTGCCCGCTTCTTCAGGCCCCTGCATCGTGTCGTACACCAGCGCGAGGTCGCGCACCGAACGCGCGAACGGACCGAGGTGGTCGAGACTCGACACGAACGGGAAGCTGCCGGTGCGCGGCAGCCGCCCGAAGGTGGGCTTCAGGCCGAACACGCCGCACAGCGACGCCGGCACGCGGATCGAGCCGTTGGTGTCGGACCCCAGCGCCAGCGGCACCTGCCCGGCCGCAACGGCCGCGCCCGAGCCACCCGAGGAACCGCCCGCGATGCGCGCGAGATCGTGCGGGTTGCGCGTGGGGCCTTCGTGGCTGTTCTCGGTGGTGAAGCCGTAGGCGTACTCGTCCATGTTGAGCGCGCCGACCAGCACGGCGCCTGCGCGCTCCAGCCGGCGCACCAGCGTGGCGTCCGCGCGCGCGGGAGCGGTCCGCTGCTCGATCTTCGAGCCGGCCAAGGTCGGCAGGCCGGCGATGTCGAAGAGGTTCTTCACCGCGAAGGGCACGCCCAGCAACGGCAGTTCGCGGGTGCGCGGTCCATGCGCCGAGGCGAGCGACGCATCGACCTGAGCGGCCCGGCGCAGCGCGCGTTCGGCCAGCACCGAAGTGAAGGCGTTGACCCTGTCGTCGGTGGCGTCCACGCGGTCGAGGCTGGCCTGCACCAGCGCGGTCGCGGTGGCGGCGCCGGTGCGCACCGCATCGGCCATGGCGCAAGCGTCGCGCCCGAGGAGTCCGGCGGCGTTCATGCTTCTTTCTCCACCGGTTCGACGGGCGAGAAATGCACGGCGGATTCGGCCGACATCGACAGCGGCACCGCCTCGATCAGTGCGGCGAAGTCGGCGGCCAGCGCGAAATAGCGCAGCACGCCGGGCCGGTGGGCGGGCGACAGCGGCAACTCGAGCGCCGCGGCGGCAGCGTCGACGTAGCTCTCGATCTGTGCGGGGGTCATGGTCATCGCGTTGCTCCTTGCTCCTGCTGAAGGCGCCCTACCGGCGAACCTCGCGCTGGAAGATGTCGAGGCTGAGCTTCTTCATCGCGACGAAGCTCTCGGTGCTCAGCGTCTCGACGGTGCGCGGGCGGGCATCGCGGTAACGCAGGATCTCGGCCACCCTGGTGGGGCGCTTGGTCAGCAGCAGCACCTCGTCGGCGAGGTACACCGCCTCTTCGAGGTCGTGCGACACCAGCAGCATGGTGGTGCCGGTCTGCATGAACACCTCCTGCAGCTTCTCGCGGATGAAGAGCGTCATCTCGAAGTCGAGCGCCGAGAAAGGCTCGTCGAGGAACAGCACCTCGGGGTTGGGCGCGAGCGCGCGCATGATCGACGCCGTCTGCTGCTGGCCGCCCGATAGCTCGTAAGGAAAGCGCTTCAGGTCGAACTTGACGTCGAAGGACGCCACCAGCTCTTCCATGCGCCGGTCGACCTCCGCCTTGCTGCGGCCTTCGAGCTTCAGCGGATAGGCGATGTTGTCGATGGTGCGCATCCACGGGAACATCGCCTCGCGGTAGTTCTGGAACACGTAGCCGATCTTGGTGTCCTTGCGCTGCTTGCCGTCGAACAGGATCTCGCCCGAATCGATGGGGATGAGGCCCGCGATCATGTTGATGAGCGTGGACTTGCCGCAGCCGTTGGGCCCGAACACCGAGACGATGCGGTGCTTGGGAATGTCGAGGTCGAAGTTCTCGTACAGCGGCCAGCCCGCGAAGTACTTGGTCAGGCCGCGAATGGTGATGTGCGTGCCCACCGGGCCCGGCTTGAAGACCGGCTTGGGTACGTCGGCATACACCGGGCCGTTCAACACGGTTTCAGTCGAAGCTCGCATGGTTGCGCTCCTGTTCGGGTCCGTGGGTGAGCTGCCGCGGAACCGGCCTTGCCGGGCCGCAGGCCGGGCCCCCTCGCAAGGGGTTGGCGGCTGCGCGAAGCGAGCGAGCGCAGGGGTTGTCCATTACCTTCCGCTCCAGTGCACGATGCGGCGCTCCGCGATCAGGAAGAGGATGTTCAGCGCATAGCCCAGCGCGCCCGCCGCGAGGATGGCCGCATACATGCTCTTCACGTTGAGCACCTGCTGCGCGTCGATGATGCGGTGGCCCAGGCCGGTATCGGAGCCGATGAACATCTCGGCCACGATGACGATCACCAGCGCCATCGACACCGCCGAGCGCAGGCCGACGAAGCTGGGCTGCAGGCTCTCCCAGATCAGCACGTCCTTGAAGACCTGCCAGCGCGAGGCGCCCATGACCCTGGCCGCCATCACGCGCTGCTTGCGTGCGTTCATCACGCCGTAGGCGCTGTTGAACACCACGATGAGCAGTGCGCCGAAGGCCGCGATGGCCACCTTGTTGACGTCGCTCACGCCGAAGATCAGCAGGAACAGCGGAATGAGCGCGGACGACGGCGTGGAGCGGAAGAAGTCGATCAGGAACTCCACGCTGCGATAGGCGCGCTCGTTGCTGCCGAGCAGCACGCCCAGCGGCACGCCGACCACCGCCGCGATGAGGAAGGCCTGCAGCGTGCGCCACACCGTCATCGCGAAGTCGGTGAGCAAGGGGCCGCCCGCCAGGCCGGTGACGAGCGCGGCGATGGTGTCGGCGGGCGTGGGCAGCAGGATCGGCTTGATGAAGCCCAGCCGCACCACCAAGTCCCACGCGATGAACAGCACCACCGGGCCGATGAAGGGCAGCAGCCGGTCGCGCAGCGGCGGCTTCGGCGCCGCGGTGGCCGTGGCGGCCGGCGGCGTCCACGGCGCGGCCGTGGCGGTGGTGGCTTCGCTCATTTCAATGCTCCTTCTGGATTGCTTTTTCCCAAGAACACCGAGTAACCGGCCTTGCCGGGCCTCCGGTGTTGCCCCCGGCAGGGGGTCGACGAAGCGGCACGAAGTGCGCGAAGGCTGGGGGCGAGCCTCATGTCAGGCCTTGTAGAGCAGGGGTTCCACCGCGACCTTCTTCTCGAAGATGCCCTTCTCGGTGAACAGGTCGTAGAACTTCTGGAAGTACGCGACGTCGCTCGGCTTGAACTCGTTGTAGAGCATGTACGAAGCGAGCGGCACTTCGGCCGTGAGCTTGCCTTCGATGGCGGTGTAGCCCTTCATGAACTGGCGCGCCTCGTCGGGCTGGTTGCGCACCAGCTCCACGCCGCGCGCATACGCCGCGATGTACTTCTTCGCCGCCTCCGGGTTCTTCCTGATGAACTCGGTGGTGAGGCTGGCGGCGCCGCCATGCCAAGGCGCCATCGGGTCGCCCAGGATGTACTTCGCGACCACGCCGGCCTCGATGACGCGGGTGGTGCCGTTCATGCGGCCCACCGTGCCGGTGGGCTCGAGCGTGTAGCAGGCGTCGACCTGGCCCGCGACCAGCGCGGCCACGTGCTGGCCGATGGGCAGCTCGCTCACGACCGCGCCCTTGGCGCCGGCGCGCTCGAGCATGGTCTTGCACAGCGTGACGTTCTGGATGCCGGGGCCCGAGGCGATCTTCTTGCCGGCCAGCTCGGCCACGGTCTTGACGGGACTGTCCTTGGCGACGATGAACTCGTCGAGCACGAACTTCGCGTTGCTCGGGTTGGTGCAGAAGATCTTGAAAAGTCCGGGCTGCGCGATCTCGCCGATGGCGAGGTTGGCCGAGCCGGTGCCATTGGCGCTGCCGTCGCAGCGGCCCGCCAGCATGCCTTCCATCACCTGCTGCGCGCCGGCGAACTTGAGCGGCTCGACGTCGAGCCCGGCTTCCTTGAAGTAACCCTTGTCCACGGCCGCGAAGAACGGCAGGCCCGCGGCCACCGGCCAGAAGCCGATGCGCAGCCTGGGCGAGCCCTGCGCACGCACGATGGCCGGCGCGGCCAGCACGGCCAGGCCCGCGGCGCCGGCCTGCAGCAGCTGGCGGCGGCGATGCGATGCGGATGGTTGGTCTTGGGTGCTCATCGGAACTCCTGGGTCGATGTCAAAGTGAAGAAGAGGATGTGGAGGCGGACGCGGGGGCCGGGGCGGCAGCGAGGCTCGCCGCGTAGGCGCGCCAGCCGCCGTGGGAGCTCACGTCCTGCGCACCGGCCAGCGCGTGGCCTTCGCAGATGAAGCCCTTCACCCACGTGCCGTCGGCGAGCTCGACGCTGCCCAGGCCCAGCGGCGGCGGAATCAGCGCGAGGAAGCTGCCGACCTGCGCAAGCGGCACGGCCCACACCTCGAGCGCGATGGCGACGCCAGCCCCTGCCTCAGCGTCGGCCACGCGCCGCAGTCCGGGCTTGGGCGGCACGGTGCCCGGCAGCGCGTGCAGGCGGTAGGCCGCCGCGGTGGTCGTGGCGCGCAGCAGCGTGGCGCCGCGCTCGGTGAGCTGGCCATTCAGCGGCATGCCCGACAGATGCGCACCGACCACGGCGATGGGCAGCATGTCGGCACCGTGCGCGGCCAGGCCGGCAATGGCGCGCGGCGCGGGCAGCGGCGTACCGATGGCGCCTTGCGTGAGCCCGGTGGCGTGGTGGAAGCGCTGGCCCAGGTCGGCCAGCGCCAGGTCGCTGCCGCAGGGCCCGATCAGCGTGATGCCGAACGGCAGGCCGTCGGCGCGCAGGCTGCTGGGCACCGAGAGCGCGGCGTAGTCGAGCAGGTTGACGAAGTTGGTGTACGCGCCCAGGTTGCGGTTGAGCGCCACCGGGTCGGCGCGCATCTGCTCGCGCGTGTAATGCGTGGGCGCGGTGGGCACCACCAACACGTCGATGCCGCGCCACATCGGCTCGACCCGCTGGGCGATCGCGCGCAGGCGCGTCTGGGCGTCGAACACGTCGGCGGCGCTGTAGGACCGGCCCCGCGAAAGGATGCCGCGCACGGGCTCGATCACTTCATCCGCGTGCTCGTCGAAGAACTCGCGCACCGCGGCGTAGCGCTCGGCGACCAGCGCGCTTTCGTACAGCAGCGCGGCCGCCTCGGCCAGAGGTGCGTAGGGAACGACGACGGGCGAGCCTCCCATGGCCAGCAGCCGCGCCGTGGCGTCGTTGAAGGCTTGCGCGGCATCGGCATCGCCGAAGAAGTCCAGCGTATCGGGCACGCCGAAGCGGAAGCGCGCGGGCAGCGGCTGGCGGCGCAGTGCGAGATCGCGCGAATACGGATCGCGCGCATCGCGGCCGGCAGCGGCCAGCAGCACGTCGACGGCGGTGGCGACGGTGCGCGCGAAGATGGAGACGCAGTCGGCGCTCTGCGCCGCGGGCACCACGCCGTAGGCGCTCAGCAGGCCGCGCGAGGGCTTCAGGCCGACGATGTTGTTCAGCCCGGCCGGTACCCGCCCCGAGCCGGCGGTGTCGGTGCCGAGCGCGAAGTCGACCTCGCCAGCCGCCACCGCATACGCCGACCCCGAGCTGGAGCCGCCCGAAACGTAACGCGCATCGAAGGCATTGGGCACTTCGCCGTACGGCGAGCGCGTGCCGTTCAGGCCGCAGGCGAACTGGTCGAGGTTGGTCTTGCCGGCCAGAGATGCACCGGCATCGAGCAGGCGCTGCACCACTGTCGCATGGGCTGCTGGACGACGCTCGAACGCCGGGCATGCGGCCGTGGTGGGCACGCCGGCCACGTCGATGTTGTCCTTGACCGCGAACCGCAGCCCGGCGAGCGGCAGGGCGGAATCCGGGGCGTTTCCGGCGCGCGCATCCACCATGGGCTGCGCGAACTTCGCGATCCAGGCGGCGGCAGGCGATCCGTTGACTTCATGCACCATCATCAGGCATCCAAACTTGTGTACAAGTCGAGATGCAAGCGGCGTGCCAGCGGGAACGTGCCGCAGCGTGGATCAGATCAGGCGGGGGTTTGCTTCCTCTCCCCTTGGGGAGAGGGTCGGGGTGAGGGCCACTGCGGACGACGAGGCGCGGCTCTTTCTTGTATGAAGGCCGCCATCCTCACCCCTGCCCTCTCCCCAAGGGGAGAGGGAGAAAGATGGAAGCTCAGCTCTTCTTCGCGTCGCGGTAGAGCTTGTCCACCTTCGGCAGGTTGGCTTCGAGCTTGGCGATGCGGTCCGGCCCGCTCGGGTGCGTCGACAGGAAATTGAGACCGCCCTGGTTTTTCGATGCGGTGGCCATCTTCTGCCACAGCGACACCGAGGCCTTCGGGTCATAGCCCGCGCGCGCCGCGAGTTCGAGGCCCACGAGGTCGGCCTCGGTCTCGTCGCTACGACTGAACTTGAGGGTGATGAGCTGCGTGCCGGCGCGCGCCGCCAGGTCGCCCACCTGGCCCAGGCCGAGAAGCTGCGCTCCGATGGAGAGCGCCGCACCGGTGCCCGCGCTCTTGGCCATGCGGGCGCGCGCATGCTCGCGCAGCGCGTGGGCCATCTCGTGGCCCATGACCATCGCGACCTCGTCGTCGCTGAGCTTGAGCTGCTCGAGGATGCCGGTGAAGAAGGCGATCTTGCCGCCGGGCATGCAGAAGGCGTTGATCTGCTTGCTGCCGATCAGGTTGACCTCCCACTTCCACTCGCGGGCACGTGCGTTCCAGGGCGTGGCGAAGGGAATGAGCCGGTTGGCGATGGCGCGCAGGCGCTGCAGCTGCGGGTTGCCGTCGCCCGCCAGCGCGCCCTTGGCGCGCGCCTGCTCGAGCAGCTGGCCGTACTGCTGCACGCCGGCCGCCTCGATCCTGTCGGCCGGCACGAGGTTGCGCGCCACCGAGGCGTTGCCGACATTGACCTGCGCCAGCGCGGGCCCGCCGAGGACCGTCCCGGCCGCGGCCAGCAGGAAGGCCCTCCGGGGGTTCCACGCGGAAGCGGCGGAGATGGCGGAAACGGGGCGATCGCATCGTGTGCACATAGGGGCCGGATCATAGGAACAAATGAAGACAAACGGCGCCCCGATGCCCCCCGCCGCTCATGGACAATCCCAAGCCAATGTCCGCATCGCCCGCAGAAACCCCACCACCCCCTCACCGCCCTGGCGCGACGCGCTGAAGGTCTATCTGGAACCCGCCACGCTGCGCATGCTGGCGCTGGGTTTCTCGGCAGGGTTGCCGTTGCTGCTGGTGCTGGGCACGTTGAGTTTCCGGCTGCGCGAGGCGGGCATCGACCGCACCACCATCGGCTACCTGAGCTGGGTCGGGCTGGCCTACGGCTTCAAGTGGGTCTGGGCGCCGCTGGTCGACCGGCTGCCGCTGCCGCCGCTGACCACGCTGCTCGGGCGGCGGCGCGGCTGGCTGCTGCTGGCGCAGGGCGTGATCATCGCGGGTCTGGCCGGCATGGCCATGAACGATCCGCGCCTGGGCCTCACGCCGCTGATCTGGTGCGCCCTGCTGGTGGCCTTCGGCTCGGCCACGCAGGACATCGCGCTCGACGCCTTCCGCATCGAGTCGGCCGAGCCGCGCAAGCAGGCGGCGCTGGCCGCCGCCTACCAGACCGGCTACCGGCTCGCCATGATCTGGGCCGGCGCCGGCGTGCTGTGGGTGGCCGCCTGGGCCGAGGTGGCGCCCGCCGTGGCGGCCACCGGCGCGGCCGCCTACCAGAACGGCGCCTGGAAGACGGCCTACCTCGTGATGGCCGGCTCGATGGCGGTGGGCGTGGTCACGGTGCTGCTGTCGCCCGAGCCGGTGCAGCGCGCGCTGCCCAAGGCGAAGAACGCGGCCGAATGGCTGCAGAACGTGCTGGTGGAGCCCTTTGCCGACTTCATCCGCCGCTACAAGTGGCAGGCCGTGCTGATCCTCTCGCTCATTGCCATCTACCGCATCAGCGACGTGGTGATGGGCATCATGGCCAACCCGTTCTACGTCGACATGGGCTTCACCAAGGACGAGGTGGCCACGGTCAGCAAGATCTACGGCGTGGTCATGACGCTGGCCGGTGCCTTCGTGGGCGGCGTGCTGTCGATGCGCCTGGGCGTGATGCGCGTGCTGATGCTGGGCGCGGTGCTCAGCGCCGCCAGCAACCTGCTGTTCGCCTGGCTGGCCTCGCGCGGGCATGACCTGACCGCGCTGATCGCCGTGGTGTCGGCCGACAACCTGGCCGGCGGCATTGCCTCGGCGGCCTTCATCGCCTACCTGTCGAGCCTGACGAACGTCAGCTATTCGGCCACGCAGTACGCCCTGTTCAGCTCGCTGATGCTGCTGCTTCCGAAGTTCATCGCGGGCTACTCGGGCGCCTTCGTCGACGCCTATGGCTACAGCACCTTCTTCACCGCCACGGCGCTGCTGGGCGTGCCGGTGCTGGTGCTGGTGGCGCTGGCATCGCGGCTCACGGCCGTCCGTCCCCGAAGCGAGCGTCAGGACACGCCGGACACCCTATAGGACAAGGACCACGCTGCGCGATCCGCGCAACTGGTACGCTGTACGCGTATACATTCAGCCCCTGCATACTTTCCTGCGCAATCCGCATCACGCCAGCCAGTCCACCTACTAGATCGTGCCGTCCCGAATTCCTCCTCTCCAAATCACCGCCTACACGGCGACGTCCGCCGTCGGTGTCGGCAAGGAAGCACTGGCCGACGCGCTGGCGCAGTCGCGCAGCGGCCTGCGCGCAAACGACTTCGGCGACGCGCCGCTGCCGACCTGGATCGGCCGGGTCGAGGGCGTGGAAGACGTGCGCCTGCCTGAAGCGCTCGACCAATGGGACTGCCGCAACAACCGGCTGGCCTATATGGGCCTGCAGGCCGACGGCTTCATGGAGGCGGTGGCCGCCGCGCGCGAGAAGTACGGCGCATCGCGCATCGCGCTGATCCTGGGCACCTCGACCGCCAGCATCGGCGAGACCGAACTGGCCTACACGCAGCTCGACGCCGAAGGCCGCTTTCCGCCGAACCAGCGCCGCGCCGCGGTGCACACGCCGCACTCGCTGGCCATGTTCACGCAGGAGCTGCTGGGCATCAGCGGCCCGAGCGAAACCATCTCCACCGCCTGCTCGTCGAGCGCCAAGGTGTTCGCCTCGGCAGAGCGGCTGATCCGCCTGGGGCTGGCCGACGCCGCCGTGGTCGGCGGTGCCGACACGCTGTGCGGCAGCGTGCTGTTCGGATTCAACTCGCTCGAACTGGTCTCGAGCGAACCCTGCCGCCCCTTCGACGCCGCGCGCAAGGGCATCAGCCTGGGCGAGGCCGCGGGCTTCGCGCTGGTCGAGCGCGTGCAATCGGGCGCCGGCGCGGCGCCGCTGCGGCTGCTCGGCTACGGCGAGGCGAGCGACGCGCACCACATGTCCACGCCGCACCCCGAAGGACTGGGCGCCGAGCGTGCACTCGACGAGGCGCTGGCACGCGCCGGCCTCGCACCGGAAGCGATCGACTACATCAACATGCACGGCACCGCGAGCCAGAAGAACGACGAGGTCGAGGGCGCGCTGGTGGCACGCCGCTTCCCGGCCCGCACGCATGCCAGCTCGACCAAGGGCTTCATGGGTCACACGCTGGGTGCGGCGGGCATCGTGGAAGCGGTCATCAGCCTGCTGGCGATCGAGCGCGGCCTGATGCCCGGCACGGTCAACACGCGTTCGCTCGACGAAAGCTTCGGACCGCAGATCCGGCTCGAGCCTGTACGCGGCGAAGTGCGCTACGCACTGAGCAACTCCTTCGGCTTCGGCGGCAACAACTGCTCGCTCGTGTTCGGCAAGGCAGCATGAGCGACATGAACCAGCGTCCACGCCCCCACCCTCTACATCGAAGGCCCCGCCTTCTGGACCCCGACCCTGCCCGGCTGGGACGCCGCGCGCGCGGCTTTCCGCGGCGAAGGCGCGCTGGCCGACCCGCCCGCCAAACGTCCCGCGCCGCAGGTGCTGGCTCCGGCCGAACGCCGCCGCGCGCCCGACACGGTGGCACTGGCGCTCGAGGTGGCCGCGGCCACCATGGCCGCCTCTGGACGCAACGCGGCCGACGTGCCCTGCGTATTCACCTCGGCGCACGGCGATCTGTCGATCAACGACTACATGTGCGGCACGCTCGCGTCCGATCCCAAGATGCTGTCGCCCACCAAGTTCCACAACTCGGTGCACAACGCCGCGGTGGGCTACTGGACCATCGGCACCGGTTGCATGGCGGCCAGCAACGCCGTCTCGGCCTACCAGCACAGCTTTGCCTCGGGCCTGCTCGAAGCGGCCGTGCAGAGCGCCTCCGACCAGGAGCCGGTGCTGCTGGTGGGCTACGACACGCCCACCGTCGGCGCGCTCACCTCGGTCACCGACAGCCGCGGCCTGCTCGCGGTGGCGCTGGTGATCGCGCCCGCACCCACCGAGCGCACGGTGGCTGCGCTGCAGTGGTCGGTGCTCGGCGGCGCCGACGCCGTGCCCACCGCCACGCCGCCGGCTTCGGATGCGGCGAAGTCGCTCGCGGGCATCAACCCGATGGCCGACGCGCTCGGGCTGTTCGAATCGCTGGCGCGGCTCGGCGCGGGCCCGTCCGCACCTGTCGACCTGCCGTTGTCCCCCACCCTTTCACTTCGGCTGCAGCTGCAGCCGCTCAACCGGAGCTGACCATGACGGACACTGCGACCGACACCTTCGACGCAGTGATCATGGGAGGCGGGCTGGCGGGCCTCACCCTGGCGCTGCAACTGCGCCAGCGCTTTCCCGATCTTCGCGTGCTGGTGCTGGAGCGCCGCGCGCATCCGGTGCCGCATGCGGCGCACAAGGTGGGCGAGTCGTCGGTGGAGATCGGCGCGCACTACTTCGACACGGTGCTGGGCCTGAAGGCCCACATGGACGAGGCGCAGCTGCGCAAGTTCGGCTTCCGCTTCTTCTTCAGCGAGGGCCGCACCGACATCGACAAGGTCACCGAGATCGGCGCGAGCCGCTACCTGTCGGTGCCCAGCTACCAGATCGACCGCGGCATCTTCGAGAACTTCCTGGCCGAGGAAGCCACGCGGCGCGGCGTGCACTTCGTCGACAGCGCGCTGGTGCGCCGCATCGATCTGGCCGACGACCCGCACGCGCTGCACGACGTCGAATGGACGCGCGGCGAGCAGAGGCACCGCATCCAGGCCCGCTGGGTGATCGACGCCTGCGGGCGCGCCGGCATGCTCAAGCGCAAGCTGGGGCTGGTCGAGACGAACGCGCACGACGTCAACGCGGTGTGGTTCCGCATCGGCGAGCGCATCTCCATCGACGAGTGGAGCGACGACACCGCCTGGCGCGAGCGCTGCGACCCGCAGGCGCGCTGGCTCTCGACCAACCACCTCGTGGGCGCGGGCTACTGGGCCTGGCTCATTCCGCTCGCCTCGGGCTCGCATTCGGTGGGCATCGTGGCCGACCCCAGGCTGCACCCGCTGGACACCATCGACACCTTCGACAAGGCGATGGACTGGTTCGCCATTTACCAGCCCCGGCTGCACGAGGCGCTGCACGACAAGCGCCACCTGCTGCAGGACTTCGCGTTCCTCAAGCACTTCTCGCACGGCTGCAAGCAGGTGTTCTCGGGGCGCCAGCGCTGGGCGCTGACGGGCGAGGCGGGCCTGTTCCTCGACCCGTTCTATTCGCCGGGCAGCGACTTCATCGCGATCGGCAACACCTACATCACCGACCTGATCGCGCAGGACCGGGCGGGCCGCCCGATCGACAAGCGCGCGCAGCTGTACGACCAGCTCTATCACACCTTCTACGAAAGCACGCTGGCGCTCTACCAGGACCAGTACCCGCTGTTCGGCGACCCCGAGGTGCTGCCGGTGAAGGTGATCTGGGACTACGCCTACTACTGGGGCGTGCTCTCGCAGATCTTCTTCCAGCAGCGGCTGACCGACCTGCACGCGCTGGGCAGCCTGAAGAACGAACTGCAGCACTGCCAGCGCCTGAACGTCGCGGTGCAGGTGCTGCTGCGCCAATGGTCGGCCGCGAGCCGGCGCGACAACCCGGCCGTGATGCTCGACCAGGCCGCGATGCCATGGTTCGCCGAGCTCAACCGCAGCCTGCGCGACACGCTGGACGACGCGGCCTTCCGGGCACGCATCCGCGCCTCGACGCTGCAGCTGCGGCAGCTTGCGGGCGAGATCCTCGCTCGGGCCCGCGCTTCCGACCCCGAGGTGGACGCCGGCGCCCTGCCCGCGTTACTGGAACAGAATGGCGACTTCCCTCAGGTGGTCATTGGCGAAAGCGCTATGCTTTTCGCAGCGGATCCGGTTGACATCGCCGCCTGAGGTTTACCCAACTTTACGGAGCGTTCAAGCCCGCTTGCTCCCCGTGGACGACCATGAAGCGCATGAGCACCCCCCAACTCCTGATGATCGAAGACGACGCCCGCCTGGCGCAGATGGTGGGCGAGTACCTGACGCAGTCGGGCTTCGCCTTCAACCATGCCGGTGACGGTACGAGCGGCCTCGAACAGCTGCAGCAGCACGCGCCCGACCTGGTGATCCTCGACCTGATGCTGCCCGACACCGACGGGCTCGAAGTCTGCCGCCGCATCCGCGCGCTGCCGGGTCCGCTGTCGAAGGTGTCGGTGCTGATGCTGACCGCCAAGGGCGACCCGATGGACCGCATCATCGGCCTGGAGATCGGCGCCGACGACTACCTGCCCAAGCCCTTCGAGCCGCGCGAGCTGCTGGCGCGCATCCGCGCCGTGCTGCGCCGTCGCAGCGAGAACGCCACCGAGAGCGAGGCCTCCACCGTGATGCGCTTCGGCACGCTGGAGATCGACCGCAACGCGCGCACCGTGGCGGTGGCCGGCGCGCTGGCCGACCTCACCTCCTACCAGTTCGACCTGCTGGTGGCGATGGCCGAGCGCGCGGGCCGCGTGCTCACACGCGACCAGATCATGGAGGCCGTGCGCGGGCGCGAACTCGAGGCCTTCGACCGCTCCATCGACGTGCACATGGGCCGCATCCGCGCGGCCATCGAGGTCGACGCGAAGAACCCCAAGCGCATCCTCACGGTGCGCGGCGTGGGCTACGTCTTCGCCAAGCAGCAAGACTAGAAGGCTGCCGATGCTGCGCAGCTTCTATTCACGCCACCTCTACGTCCGCATCTGGCTGGCGGTGGTGGGCGGCGTGGTCATCCTCACGCTGATGGCCAACTGGATCGTGCGCGAAGCGGCCGAGGCCGAGCGCGAGCGGCTGGCGCCGGTGCCGCGCGAAGTCGTGGTGCTCGACGCGCAGGACAGGAAGATCGGCGCGGGCACCGCGCTGCGCGTCCCGGGCCAGGGCCTGGAATTCGACGTGACCTTGAGCGACGGCAAGGCCGTCACGCTGCGCGTGGCGCCGCGCGAGCGGCCCACGGGCACCGGCGGCTTCGCGCCCTGGCGCACGCCGTTCGGGCTGGGCTGGATGATCGCCCTGGTGGGCGTGGCGGTGGCGCTGGGCGTCTACCCGATCGTGCGGCGCATCACGCAGCGGCTGGAGTCGCTGCAGCGCGGCGTTCAACGATGGGGCGAGGGCGATCTCTCGGTGCGCGTGACCGAAGAAGGGCAGGACGAAGTGGCTGATCTCTCCAAACGATTCAACGCGTCGGCCGAGCGCATCGAGCAGCTGGTGCGCTCGCACAAGTCGCTGCTGGCCAACGCCTCGCACGAGCTGCGTTCGCCGCTCACCCGCATCCGCATGGGCCTGGAACTGATGGGCGAGCGTCCGAGCCAGTCGGCCCGCGAGGAAATCTCGCGCAACATCGGCGAGCTCGACCAGCTGATCGACGAGATCCTGCTGGCCAGCAGGCTCGACGCCAGCGAGGCCGACATGGGCACGGTCGAGGCGGTCGACCTGACCGGCCTGGCCGCCGAGGAGTGTTCGCAGGTGAACGCCGAGCTCGACCTGGCCGAGGGCACCGACAACGCCACGCTCACCGTGCCAGGCGTCTCGCGCCTGCTGCGCCGCGCGATCCGCAACCTGCTGGAAAACGCCCGCCGCTACGGCGCCGGCGAGATCGCGGTGGAGCTGGGCAGCGCCAACGGCTACGCCACGGTGCGCGTGAACGACCGCGGCCCGGGCGTGCCGCCGGCCCTGCGCGAGCGCATCTTCGAGCCCTTCTACCGCCTTCCCGGCGCCAGCGAACGCAACGGCGGCGTGGGCCTGGGGCTGGCGCTGGTGAAGTCGATCGCCGAGCGCCACGGCGGTTCGGTGCGCTGCGAGGACCGCCCCGGCGGCGGTGCCAGCTTCGTGATCCGCCTGCCGGCCGCGGCCCCCGCTCACTGACGCACTGCCCCCGATCCATTCGCGAGATGCGGCGGAACCGGCTTAGCCGGGCCGCAGGCGTCGCCCCCGGCGAGGGGGAAGGAGAAGCGACACGAAGTGCGCGAAGCCTGGGGGAGTACCCATCCTGCCACCTAAAATCGCGCCCCTATGCAGAGATCGCACATCGTTCGGCCCGCGGCCATGTTCTGGGGGCTGGTGGTGTTCATGCCGGTCGGCGTCACCTACCTCTCGGCCCTCCTGCTGCTCGCCACGATGCTGCTCGCCGGCGGCCACCGCGAGCGGTACGCGCGGCTGCGCACCAACCCGCTGTGGTGGCCGGTGATGGCCTACCTGGCCTGGACGCTGATCGTGCTGGCCGTGAGGCCGCACTATCCCGAAACCCCTTCCAACCTGTTCCACGGGCTGCGCATCGGCCTGACGATGCTGATGGCGATGGCGCTCACGCGCGAGGAAGCGATCTGGGCGCTGCGCGGCTTCCTGCTGATCGCGGCGCTCAACGTGCTGCTGGTCATCCTCTATTACGCGATCGGCTTCGAGATCTGGTCGCCGCTGCGCGCGGTGGTCATGGAAGTGGGCAACAAGTCGATCAGCAATGCGCTGCTGTTCAGCGTGGTGGCGTCCACGGCCGCCGTGTGGGGCATCGCGCAGATCGCCGCGCACAAGCCGCTGCGCGCCATCCCGGCCTTCGTGCTGATGCTCGGGCTGGGGCTCGTGGTGGCGCTGCCGCTGACCTCGCGCACCTCGGTGCTGGCGCTGCTGCTGGTGATCCCGGCGGTGTGCGTGCACCAGTGGCGCAGCCACCTGAAGATGCTCGTGGGGTCGCTGGTGCTGGGTGCCGTGGTGCTCGGCGCGGGCCTCTACCAATTGCCGCCGCTGCAGCACAAGGTCGAGACCGGCGTGCAGGAGCTCGAGGAAGCGCAGGCCGGCGCGGTCTTCAAGGGCAGCTGGGTCATCCGCTACTACATGTACCGCGACACCGGGCACATGATCGCCGACCGCCCGCTCACGGGCTGGGGCATCGGCGGCTGGACCGAACAGTGGCACAAGCGCGGCCCCGCTCTTTTTGCGGACTCGAACATGCCGCACAACGATTTCCTGTGGGTGGGTGCGCAGGGCGGCCTGCCCGCGCTGCTGAGCCTGCTGGTGATCATGGTGACAGCCGTCTGGCAGGCATGGAAGCGCCCCGACATCGCGGGCCGCTATGCGCTCGCCGCCACGCTCATCGCGCTGATCGCGTCCAGCGTCAACTCGGCGATGCGCGATGCGCAGATCGGGCTGGCGCTGCTGTGGATCGCCATGGTCTACCTGCGGCTGGCGCAGGAGCGCCTCGACCCCGCGCCCTGGCGCGACGTGCTGCCGCGGCGCATCGCCGCGCACGTTCCCAATCCCACCTGAACGAAGCCGCCCGCCATGCGCCTTGCATCGATCGCGCTCGCGACCGCCCTCCTCGCCTGCACCGCCTTCGCGCGCGCGGCGCCGCTGGAAGTGCGCGATGCGCCCGGGGAGCCCGCCGGCGCGCACTTCCCGCTGGTGGCCGGCGCAGATGCCAAGGCCGCGGAACGCATCAACCAGGCGCTGTTCATCGCGAACCTCTCGCAGATGGCGCCACGTCCCGGCGACGGCGCGCCGCCGCTCGACGGCATGAGCTACAGCGTGCTGCGCAACGACGCGCGCGTGCTGTCGCTGCGCATCGACAACGACCAGTGCGGCAACTACTGCGGGCATTCGAGCACGACGCCGGCCTTCGACGCCGCCACCGGACGCCACCTGTCGGCCGGCGACCTGTTCACCGCCGAGGGCCTCAAGGCCATCGCGCGCCGCACGCTCGAGGCGAGCGTTGCCGCCAACCGCGCCGACCTCGCCGCGCTGCGGCGCCAGCCGGCCACGGATGCCGACGCGCAGGACCGCATCGGCCTGTATGAAGAATGCCGGCCGGGCCCGGCCATCGTCGGCCGGATGCAGGTCGAGGCGAAGGCCGTGGCCTTCGTGCAGCCGCGTTGCAGCAACCGGCCGCAGCGCCCGCTCGACGATCTGGGCGACCATGAAGCGCGCTTTCCGATGGCCGAGCTCGCGCCCTGGCTGAGCGGCTACGGCCGCGCGTTGCTGCTGGGGGAAGGCGCTGCGCCGGAACCGTTCTCGCCGTACGGCCAGGTGCTGCGCGGCAGCATCGACGGCCGGCTGCCCATCACGCTGAGCCTGGGCGAGCCCAAGGCCGGCGGCACGGTGGACGGCGTGTACTTCTACGACCGATATCGCAGGCCCATCGCGCTCGCTGGCCGCGTGCGCGATGGCGCGATCGAGCTCGAGGAACGCGAGTCGCATGCGCACCTGCGGCTGCGGGCCGAGGGCGCCGCGCTGCGCGGCGAGTGGCGCAGCGGGCAGAAGACGCTGCCCGTGGCCGTCGCGCCCTGACACTCGGCGCCGCCACCGCTGCAGCCCTTTCTTGCGCCCCTATTCGAAGCGGAAGGTCTGCTTGCGACTTGCGTCCACCTTCACCCGCTTGAACTGCCATTCCGACGCGGTGGTGGTGCCGCTGTCGCCGAGCACCAGGATCGGGCCGGCGTAGGGTGCGCCGCACACCGCCAGGTTCGACGGCGCCAGCGCGGCCGATGTCGCGCAGCTCGGGTCGGCCGACGCGTTGCGCAGCATGCCGCCGTCGCCGGTGATGCCGTCGACGATGCAGGCGTCGGGATAGGCCGCGTGGTCGAAGCCCTCCAGCGTCTCGCTGCCGTTGTAGTTGGGGTTGATCGCCACCGAGCCCACCGGCGTGCCCGCCGAGATGCGCCAGCCCGGCGTGGCCGGCGTGATGGCGATCGACCTGAACTCGCTGGTCGAGATCTCGCTCGAGGCCTGCATGAAGTGGTAGTACGTGTCGAAGATCACGATGCGGCGGCGCGCGCGCACCTGCTCCAGCGTAGCGCCGGCCTGCAGCGGCGTGGCGTCGCAGTGCAGGTCCACCGTCATGTTGAGGTACGCGTACGGCAGGCCCTGCCCGATGCCACCGGCGTCGCCCTTCAGTTCGAGCTCGATCTGCTTGAGATCGCTCAGCTTCACGCCCGCCAGGCCCGGCAGCTGCAGCACGGCCTTGTTGCCCGTGCCGCCGCCCACATACGCACCGACCGGGCTCGCGCCCGCGTCGAGCTTCATCGACAGCACGCCCGCGGTGCTGGACAGGTGCGCCTTGTTGAGCTGCGGCTGTGCCGCGAGCTCGGCCGCCTTGAGCGTGCGCGTCAGCGGAAGGTCGAAGCCGTCGTCGTTGGCCGCGGCAATCAGCGCGGCGACGATGCCGTCGAGCGTGGTGTCGCCATCGGCCAGCGACTGGGCCAGGTGCTCGAGCAGGTCGTCGTACGCGTCGCCTGCGACGGCCTTGAACTCGCCGGTGAAGGGGTCCGCCGCGAACGCGCCATAGCCCGACTCGCCGAGCAGCGCGACGATGTCGGACTGCGCCGCATCGAGCTTGGCCGCCAGCGCCATCAGGGCCTCGATCTCGAGCGTCTCGATGCCGTCGGGCGCCATGCCGGCGGCGCGCGCCAGGATCAGTTCGGTCAGCGGCGTGATGTTCACGTAGCCTGCGGCGCGCAGCATCGAGTGCAGCTTCTGCCCGGCTGCCAGCGAGCCGCCCGATGCGGTCGCCACGCAGGGGAACACGGGCGCGTCCAGCCGCGCCGACCAGGTGCCGTCGCTGCCGGTGATGGCACTGCCGGTGACGCCGTTCAGGCAGCGCAGCGCAATGTCGCTGCCGGTTGCGGGTGCACCGGTGGCCACGGTGCCCGAGACCGCGACGCGGGTGTCCGTCGCAGGGGGTTGTGTGGGAGGTGGGGTGGTGCCGCTGCTCGGGGGAATGAAGCCGATGCCGGCGCTGCCGCCGCCTCCGCCACCACCGCAACCCGAGAGCACGAGCGCGAGCGCGCCCACGGCAAAACTGAAAGCTCTTGTACTCAACATCGACTCCTCTTCTGGTCTCAACGCCAGTGAGGTCGATGCTAGAAATGGTGCTCCTGGAGCACCATCACCGGTATCCGTAGTTCGACCGCGGGAGTACCCGCGGCCGGGGGGACATCAGGAAATCAGCAGATCGCGCAGCCGCGTCAGTGACGCGACGACACCGTCTCGCCAGCCTTCAGCCGGTACACGGTGCCGCAGTACGGGCACTTGGCTTCGCCGGTGCGCGCCACGTCGAGGTAGACCTTCGGGTGGCTGTTCCAGAGCTTCATGTCGGCCTTGGGGCTGGGGCAGAACACGCCGCCCTGATGGTTGAGCTCCTTGGCCAGGAGTTCGACGACTGCATTGGTGGACATGGGATTCAGACTTTCGTGAGCCAGTGGGCGTACTTGGGATTCTTGCCGTTCACGATGTCGAAGAAGGCAGACTGGATTTTCTCGGTGATCGGGCCGCGCGCGCCGCCGTCGCCGCGGTTGCCGATCTCGACGCGGTCGAGTTCGCGGATGGGCGTGACTTCGGCGGCGGTGCCGGTGAAGAAGGCCTCGTCGGCGATGTAGACCTCGTCGCGCGTGATGCGCTTCTGCACCAGCTCGAGGCCCAGGTCCTTGCACACGTGCAGGATGGTGTTGCGCGTGATGCCGTTCAGGGCGCCGGCCGACAGGTCGGGCGTGTACACCACGCCGCCCTTGACCACGAAGATGTTCTCGCCCGCGCCTTCCGACACGAAGCCGCTCGCGTCGAGCAGCAGCGCCTCGTCGTAGCCGTCGTCCAGCGCTTCCATGTTGGCCAGGATCGAGTTGGTGTAGTTGCTCACCGTCTTGGCCTGCGTCATCGTGATGTTGACGTGGTGGCGGGTGTAGCTGGAGGTCTTCACGCGGATGCCGCGCTTCATGCCCTCTTCGCCGAGGTAGGCGCCCCATGACCAGGCCGCGACCATGGCGTGGATCTTGTTGCCCTTGGGGCTCACGCCGAGCTTCTCGGAGCCGATCCAGATCAGCGGGCGCAGGTAGCAGCTCTCGAGCTTGTTCTCGCGCACCACCTGTTTCTGGGCCTCGTTGAGCTGTTCCTGCGTGAACGGGATCTTCATGCGCAGGATCTTGGCGCTGTTGAACAGGCGCTCGGTGTGCTCGGCCAGGCGGAAGATGGCGGTGCCGCCGTCGGCCGTCTTGTAGGCGCGCACGCCCTCGAAGGCGCCGCAGCCGTAGTGCAGCGTGTGGCTCAGCACGTGGATCTTGGCGTCGCGCCAGTCCACGAGTTCGCCGTCCATCCAGATCTTGCCGTCACGGTCGTCCAGCGAGGGGGGGATCGAGCTCATTTCCTGATTCCTTTGGGGGAGCGGTGTGGGGGGCGACCAGCGGGCGGTCGCAAAAGCTTTCGATTTTACGGCGGCGGGATTCCCGAGGTGCCCGACAATGATCTGTTGTCCAAACCAGTGGAAAAAGGGTTCCCGTGTCCGTATTCAAGAACGTCATCGTCTATCGCATCGAACCTGCCTGGTCCCAAACACTGACCGAGGCGGAAGAAGGGCTCGGCAAGCAGCGCTTCGTGCCTTGCGGCCCCTCGCAGGAAAAGTCCGCGGGCTGGGTCGAGCCCCGCGGCGAGGCCAACGGCCCGCTGGTGGAGTCCATCGACGGCCAGTGGCTGGTCGAGTACATGATCGAGAGCAAGCAGGTCCCCGGCTCGGTGGTGCGCCGCAAGCTCGACGAACGCTGCGCGCAGATCGAGGCCACCACCGGCCGCAAGCCGGGCAAGAAGGAAAAGAAGGAGCTCAAGGAAGACATCACCCTCGAGCTGCTGCCCATGGCCTTCACCCGCAGCGCGCGCGTCACCGTGTGGATCGACAAGGCCGAGAACCGCCTCGTGATCAACAGCGGCAACGCCTCGCGTGCGGACGAGGTGGTCACCAGCCTCGTGAAGTCGCTCGACGGCTTTGCCGTGGCGCTGGTCAACACGCAGATCGAGCCGGCTGCCGCCATGGCCAACTGGCTGCTCACGCAGGAGCCGCCCGCCGGCTTCACCATCGACCGCGAGTGCGAGCTCAAGGCCTCCGACGACTCCAAGGCCGTCGTGCGCTATGCCAAGCATCCGCTGGACATCGACGAGGTGAAGCAGCACATCACCGACGGCAAGCGGCCCACGCGCCTGGCGCTCACCTGGGACGACCGCGTCTCCTTCGAGCTCACGCAGGGCATGCTGATCCGCAAGATCACCTTCCTCGAAGGCACGGGCGACGGCGCCGCCGGCGGCAAGAAGGAAGACAACTTCGACGCCGACGTGGCCATCGCCACCGGCGAACTCGGCCAGCTCGTGCCGGCGCTGCTCGACGCGCTGGGCGGCGAGGCCGCGTTCTCCGCGGCGTTGCCCGACGACACCGCGAAGCCCGCTGCAGCGGCATCTGCCGCCACGGCGCGGGCCGATGCACCCGAAGAAGAAGACGCGCCGTTCTGAGTCGGGGCGCGCCGAAGACGTGAAGAAGCCGTAGCGAGCAGCCGAGTTCGCATCGAGGACCGCAACGGTGCTCGCGTGCGGCGAGGCCCGCAGATCAAGGATCGGGCTGCGCAGCAAGCAGCTTCGATCAAGTCTTCGCCAGGTACGTTTGCGCGAGCCGCACCCAGCAGGCCGCGCCCAGCGGCAGCACCTCGTCGTTGAAGTCGTAACCCGGGTTGTGCACCATGCAGCCGCCGAACTCGCCCTCCCCGTTGCCCAGCATCAGGTAGCAGCCGGGCAGCGCATCGAGCATCCAGGCGAAGTCCTCGCTGCCCGCGAAGCCCTTGGGCGCCTGCCGGACCACGTTCTCCTCGCCCACCAGCTCCGCGCAGACCTGTGCGGCCAGCTGCGTCTCGGCCGCGGTGTTGACCACCGGCGGCACCAGCTGGCGGTAGTCGATCTCGGCCTCCACGCCGTGCGCCTGCGCGGTGAAGCCAACGATCTCGCGGATGCGCTGCTCGACCAGCGCACGCGTCTGCGGCCGCGCCGCGCGCACGTTCAGACCCAGCGTCACCGACTGCGGGATCACGTTGTGCGTGGTGCCGCCGCGGATGAAGCCGACCGACACCACCGCCGTGTCGTCCGGCGCGACGTTGCGCGCCACAACCGTCTGCAGCGCGGTGACCACGGCCGCCGCGGCCGCGACGGGGTCGCGTGCGCGATGCGGCATTGCGCCGTGGCCGCCCACGCCCTTGATCGTGACGTCGGCCACGTCGGACGACAGCGTCACCGGACCGGCCACGGCCAGCATGGTGCCCACGGGCACGCCGGGCGCGTTGTGCAGCGCGTACACCGCGTCGCAGGGGAAGCGCTCGAACAGGCCGTCGGCGATCATCGCGCGCGCGCCGCAGAGGTTCTCCTCGTCGGGCTGGAAGATCAGGTTCAGCGTGCCGTCGAAGTCGCGCGCCTTCGCCAGCGCCTTGGCCGCCGCCAGCAGGATGGCGGTGTGGCCGTCGTGCCCGCAGGCATGCATGCGGCCGGCATTGCGGCTTGCATACGGCAGGCCGGTGGCCTCGGTGATGGGCAACGCATCCATGTCGGCGCGGATGCCGAGGCGACGCGTGCCCGAGCCGAGCTTCAGCTGCGCCACGATGCCGGTCTTCCCGATGCCCGTGTGCACCTCGTAGCCCCAGCTGCGAAGCAGGCCGGCAACGAGTTCGCTGGTGGCGTTCACCTCGAAGCCGAGTTCGGGGTTGGCGTGGATCCGGCGGCGGATGTCGACGAAGGCCTGCGTGTCGACGTCGGCCTGCGGCAGCAGGCGCGACAGCAGATGGTTGGTGCGGGGGCTGAGTTGGCGGGTCATGGAACGAGGAATGAAATCCGTTGCGAAAGGGTACGTGGCGGATGTCAGGCGACCTTGCGCTCGCGCAGGCTCAGGAGTGCGCAAAGGCTCAGCACGCCGCAGAACATCATGTAGAACGCGGGGGACATCGGGTTGCCGGTCTTCGCGAGCAGCCAGGTCACGATGAACTGCGACGAGCCGCCGAACACCGTCACGCCCACGCTGTAGATCACAGAGATGCCGCTGGCGCGCACGCCGGCCGGCAGCATCTCCAGCAGCATCAGGAACATGGGCGTGGTGCCGATGTTCACGCTCGCGGTCAGCAGCGCCGACAGGCACAGCACCAGCGGCACGCTCGGGTAGTGGCTGATGAGCCAGAACACCGGGTACACCGCGACCACGCTGAACAGCAGCGAGCCGATCACCAGCGGCTTGCGGTTCGGCAGCCGGTCGGCCAGCCGCCCCGCGACCAGCGACACCGCGAACAGCGTGATGCCCGTGACGCAGCCCGAGAGCAGCGACAGCGACGGCGGCATGTGCAGCACGCGGATCATGTAGGTCGGCATGAAGAACACCACGAGGTACATCGTGGCCGTGCCGGCGGTGGTGGCCAGGATGCCCTTGAGCACCAGCCCGCCATGCTCGCGCAGCAGCCGGCCGATGGGGCTGGACTCGTGGCTGTCGGCCACATGCGTTTCCTCCAGCTGCGCGCGGATGTAGAGGCCCACCGGCGCGATCAGCAGCCCCAGCAGGAACGGCAGGCGCCAGCCCCAGCTCTCGAGCGAGGCCTGCGGCAGCGCGGCATACAGCGCGGCACCGGTGAGCGCGCCCAGCAGCGCCGAGACGCCCTGGCTCGCGAGCTGCCAGCTCACCCGGAAGCCGCGGCCCTTCACGCCGCCGGCTTCCATCAGCATCGAGGTGGCCGCGCCCACTTCGCCGCCGAGCGAGAAGCCCTGCAGCAGCCGGCCGGCGACGATCATCAGCGAGCCGAACACACCGGCCGACGCGTAGGTCGGCGCGAAGGCGATGCACAGCGTGCCGAGCACCATGAGGCCGATGGTCAGCGTCATCGCGGCCTTGCGGCCCTTGCGGTCGGCGTAGTTGCCGATGATCACGCCGCCCAGCGGGCGCATCACGAAGCCGATGCCGAAGGTGGCCACGGCCAGCAGCAGCGAGCCGTAGGGGCTGTCGGAGGGGAAGAACAGCTTGCCGATCAGCAGCGCGAAGAAGCTGTAGACGGTGAAGTCGTACATCTCCAGCGCATTGCCCAGCGAGCAGGCGGCGATCAGGCGGAACTGGCCCCGCGTGCCCCTGCTTCGCGCAGGCTCGCCGGCGTGGGGGTTGGCGGTCAGGACCGGGCTTGCAGGCAAGGTGGCTTCGCTCATCTAATCTCTCCACGAACAGGTTGCGACAGGGCCGAAGGGGCCTTGGCGGCGGAGTATTCAGGCAAAGCACAGCAGCGAAGAATCACAAATTTTCATGCCGATAACCAAACGGAATCCCCGACAGAAACATGCGTTCGGCGCCATCGGGAGAACCACCAACAGCGCGTTCTCGCGCCCCTTTTTCGAGAACGCGGCACCACGATGAAGCTGCAACAGTTGCGCGTACTGCTGGCCGTGGCGCAGCACGGCAGCATCCACGAGGCCTCGCGCAGCCTGCACACCACGCAGCCCGCGCTGTCGAAGACCATCTCGGAGCTCGAGCGCGAGCTGGGCGTGACGCTGATGTCGCGCTCCACGCGCGGCGTGAGCCTCACGCCCTACGGCGTGGCGCTGGTCAAGCGCGCGAGCCTGGTCGAGCAGGAGCTGCGGCACGCGCTCGAGGACATCGAGGCGATCCGCGGGCACGACGAAGCGCAGCTCAACATCGGCTTCACCGCGGTGGCATCGAGCGGACCGCTGCCCGATGCGATGGCCTCGTTCCGCCAGCGCTTTCCCAACGTGGCGCTGCGCGGCTTCGAGCTGCGGCCGCAGCAGATCTTCGAAGGCCTGCGCGAAGGCCGGCTCGACCTGGCGCTGGTGTCCACCTGCAACGGACCGGGCACCAACGCGTTTCAATGGGAGCCGCTGTTCTCCGAGGCCATGCACCTGTCGGTGCGCGCGGGCCATCCGCTGCGGCGGGTGCGCAAGCTGCAGCCGCTGCTGGACGCCGACTGGCTGGTGCTCGACCCGATCGACGATGCGGGCAGTCCCATGGTGAGCACGATGCGCATGCACGGGCTGGAGCTGCCGCGCCGCATGGTGCACAGCGCATCGAACCTGCTGGGCCTGCAGCTGGCCACGCAGACCGACCTGATCAGCATGTGGTCCGACTTCGTCTTCCACGGCGCGGGGCCGCTGCGGCTCCAGCCCGGCATGCTGGAGAAGCTGCCGATCACCGATGCATTGCCCGACTTCGAGGTGTTCCTGGTCTACCGCTCGGCAGACCTGATGACGCATGTCTGCGCCGAGTTCGCCAAGGAGGCGCGGCACCAGGCCAAGGCGAATCCGCCGTGGCGCGCGCCGCGGCGCAGGCCGCGCGGCGGCTGAACGGCCGATGGCCCGTGCTGGCGGTGCTGGCCGTCAGGCGGCAGGGGCCTGGTCCTCCTCATCGACCGCGTTCTCGGGCCGCGTCATGCTCCAGCTCTGCAGCTTGCCGCCCATGAACACCGTGTCGACATAGGAGCCGCCGCCGTCGGTCCAGCGGTAATGCTCGGGCTGCTCGTCCTTCGGCGAGCGCAACTCGCCGAGCGCGTGCGTCATCGCGATCACGTGCATGAGCGTGGAACCCGGCTTGAGCTTGGCGTTGAGCATCACGGCACTGCCCACATAGCCCACGGGGCGGTCCGCCGCACGCTTGAGCACCTGCATGGCGCGGTTGAAATGCAGCAGCAGGAACATCACGATCGCGCCGCCGGCCAGGGCGACACCGCCCCAACCGCCGCTGCGCCAGGCCAACCCCAGGAGAACGATGGCGCCGACGGGCACCAGAAATTTCTTGAAATTCATGGCCCGCATTGTCGCCGCCCACCATTCGGCACCTTGTTTCGGGGCCTCATGCGCTCCACATGGCCGATGCGGCCCGCGGCAACCGCATGGAAGATCGCATCGAATTCTTTCGGTCTACAGCGGTGAACGAAGGACGCCACGCGGCAGCAGGCGCCGGGCATGCGGCAGTAGCGGCGTCGGCTACCGCCGGGCGCGCGCGGCGGTACTCGCCCCCAAAAGCGCAGGCCACGCGAATGCCGCCCGGCACATTCGCTTCACGGGCATCGGCCCGGGCCACCGAAAAGCGTATGACCATTCCGCGTTCCGTCACCTTCGTTCGTCTCACCCTCGTCGCCGCGCTCGCCGGCACCGCATTGAGCGGCTGCTACGTCGTGCCGCTCGGCCAACCCGCCCCCGCCGTGCCGCCTTCGCAGTCGTATGCCGTGGCACCGGGTCCGGTGGCGCAGACCTTCAACGCACGGCTGTACCCGTCGAACGCCGAGGCCGCGCGCTACGGCGCCGTCACCGGCACGGTCACGAACGACATGAACGGCCGCGGCCACTTCAACGCTCAGATCGGCAGCGAACAGTTTCAGGGAGAGGCAACCCGGGTCGCAGGCTCGCGGGGCACCGGCGTGGCGAATGCCACCGGCAGCCGCGGCGGCAACCTGAGTTGCCAGTACACGATGAACTCGGCCACGTTGGGCAGCGGCCAATGCGTGCTCAACAGCGGACCGGCGTTCACGATGCACATCGGGGGGTAGGGAGGGTAGGCCCGGCGCGCCACGGTGCGCCGGGTCGTTTTTTCCCGGAACGATCAATCGAGGCGGCGGACGATGTCCATCGCCTCTTCGATGCGGTCGACGGCATGGATCGTCAACCCTTCGATGTCCTTCGCGCCCTTCCTGGGCGCGTTGGCCCTGGGCACCACCGCCACGCTGAAGCCCAGCTTGGCGGCCTCGCGCAGGCGCTCCTGCCCGCGCGGCGCGGGACGCACCTCGCCGGCCAGACCCACTTCGCCGAATGCGATGAAACCCTTGGGCATCGGCTTGCCGCGCAGGCTCGAGGTGATCGCCAGCATCACGGCCAGGTCGGCCGCGGGCTCGCTGATGCGCACGCCGCCCACCGCGTTCACGAACACGTCCTGGTCCATGCAGGCGACACCCGCGTGGCGGTGCAGCACGGCCAGCAGCATGGCGAGGCGGTCCCGGTCCAGGCCCACCGACAGGCGCCGCGGGCTCGGCCCGCCGTTATCGACCAGCGCCTGGATTTCCACCAGCATCGGCCGCGTGCCCTCGAGCGTGACCAGCACCACGCTGCCGGGCACCGGCTCGGCATGCTGGCTCAGGAAGATCGCGCTCGGGTTGGTCACGCCCTTCAGGCCGCGCTCGGTCATCGCGAACACGCCGATCTCGTTGACCGCGCCGAAGCGGTTCTTGATGGCGCGCACGAGGCGGAAGCTGGAGTGCGTGTCGCCCTCGAAGTACAGCACCGTGTCGACCATGTGTTCCAGCACGCGCGGGCCTGCCAGCGCGCCTTCTTTCGTGACGTGGCCGACCAGCACCACGGCCGTGCCGCTGGTCTTGGCGAAGCGCGTGAGATGCGCCGCGCATTCGCGCACCTGCGCCACCGAGCCGGGGGCCGAGGTGAGCTGGTCGGAATACACCGTCTGGATCGAATCGATCACCGCGATCGCGGGCCGCGTGGCGTCGAGCGTGGCGATGATCTTCTCAAGCTGGATCTCGGCCAGCACCTGCACCTGCGAGTGGTCGAGCCCGAGCCGCCTGGAGCGCAGCGCCACCTGCGAGCCGCTTTCCTCGCCGGTGACATAGAGCGCGTTCTGCCCCGCGCGTTGCAGCGCATCGACCGCCTGCAGCAGCAGCGTCGACTTGCCGATGCCGGGGTCGCCGCCGATGAGCGTGACGCCGCCGGAAACGATGCCGCCGCCCAGCACGCGGTCGAGTTCGTCGATGCCGGTGGGCGTGCGCGCGACGTCGGTCGCTTCGATTTCGGAAAGGGTCGCGAGCTCCGACGCGCCAGCAAGCGACGCGAACTGCGTGCCGAAGCGGTTGTTGGCCGGGCCGCCGCCCGCGCCTGCGCCCGCCGCCTGTTCCACGAGGGTGTTCCATGCGCCGCAGCTCGGGCATTTGCCGAGCCATTTCGGGCTGGTGCCGCCGCATTCACTGCAGACGAAAAGTGTTTTGTCCTTGGCCATCCGTCGAGTTTAGGTGGCCGCGCGACGCGGCTCACGCCACGGAGAATTCACGCACCAGCAGGTCCGCGAAGGCCGCGGCGGCCGGCGACAGCACCCGGCCCTGCCGCGTCACCACCGCGATGTTGCGCGCCACCGTCGGGCGGATCAGCCGCCGCGCCACCAGCCGCGAGTGATCGGCATGCGCCAGGATCGATGCAGGCAGCAGCGCCGGGCCGAGTCCGCTGGCCGCCATGGAGAGCGCGGTGGTCAGCAGCGTGACTTCGTAGGCGATCTCCAGCCGCACGCCGGCCGACGCCGCGGCAATGTCGATGCTGCTGCGCACGCCGTAGCCCGGCTTGACCGTGATGAGCGGACAGCCCGCGAGCTGGCGCCACGTCATGCGGTCGGTGCCCGGCAGCCGCAGGTCGCGGTCGGCGATGACGGCCAGGTGGTCGTGAACGAACACGCGCTCGTCGAGCCCCGGCGTGCGGCCCTGCAGCGTGCCGACGCCGAAGTCGACCTGCTCGCCGGCGACCTTCTCGACGAACTGCCCGGGTGCGCAATCCTCGATCGCGACCCGCACCCCGGGATGCAGGTCCATGTAGCGGCGCAGCGCCTTCGGCATGAGCGTCTGCGCGATGGTGGACGTGGCCGCGATGCGCACGCGTCCGCGCCGGCCCGCAGCCAGCTCCGCCATGCCGGTGCCCAGCGCATCGAGCTCGGCGAGCACGCGCTCGGCGTAGCCGATGGCCTCGTCCGCGGCCTCGGTGCGCTGCAGCGAGCGCGTGGTGCGCTCGAACAGCCGCACGCCCAGCCGCTCCTCCAGTTCGCGCAGCAGCACGCTGACCGCCGGCTGCGTCAGCGACAGCGAGGCCGCGGCGCTGGAAAGCTGGCCGCTGTGATACACGGCCGCGAACGCACGCAGCTGCCGTACCGAGGGCACGCCGCGCATTGATAAAGGCTTTTTATGAATGGCCATGAAAGTTTCACTTTTGCACCATTGGGTTCGGCACTGTAATGGCGCCGCAAGAACAAGGAGACAAGGAACCCATGACAGAGCAACTGGAAGCCCAGGTGCTGATCGTCGGTGCCGGCCCGGTCGGGCTGACCCTGGCGATCGACCTGGCGCAGCGCGGCATCGACGTGCTGGTGACCGAGATACGCCACCGCGGCGAGCCGCCCAACGTCAAGTGCAACCACGTCGCGGCGCGCTCGATGGAGGTGTTCCGCCGCCTCGGCGTTGCGCAGGCGCTGCGCGATGCGGGCCTGCCGGCCGACTATCCCAACGACGTGGCGTACCGCACGGCAGTGACGGGCATGGAGCTGTCGCGCATCCCGATTCCCGCGCGGCGCGACCGCTACACCGCCACCGGCGGTCCCGACACCTGGTGGCCCACGGCGGAGCCGCCGCACCGCATCAACCAGATCTTCCTCGAGCCGGTGCTGTTCGCCCATGCCGAATCCACGCCCGGCCTGCGCGTGCGCAACCGCACGCGCATCGACGACCTCGAGCAGGACGAGGACGGCGTCTGGGCCACGGGGGTGGACCTCGACGACGGCCGCACGGTGCGCATCCGCTGCCGCTACCTGGTGGGCTGCGACGGCAGCCGCTCGACGGTGCGCAAGAAGATCGGCGCCAGCCTGCACGGCACCGACGTGGTGGGGCGCGTGCAGTCGACCTACTTCCGCGCGCCCGCGCTGCTGGGCCTGCTGAAGCACCCGCCGGCCTGGGCCACCTTCGCGCTGAACCCGCGGCGCTGCGGCAACGTCTATGCGATCGACGGACGCGAGACCTGGCTGCTGCACAACTACCTGCTGCCCGAGGAGACCGATTTCGACTCGATCGACCGCGACTGGGCCATCCGCCAGATCCTGGGCGTGGACAAGGACTTCGCGTACGAGGTGATCTCCAACGAGGACTGGGTCGGAAGGCGGCTGGTGGCCGACCGCTTCCGCGACCGCCGCGTGTTCATCTGCGGCGACGCGGCCCACCTGTGGATTCCGATGGCGGGCTACGGCATGAACGCCGGCATCGCCGACGCGATGAACCTGTCGTGGCTGCTCGCGGGCCGGCTGCACGGCTGGCTGGCCGAGGCGGCACTGGCGGCGCACGAGGCCGAGCGCCAGCCGATCACCGAGCAGGTGTCGAGGTTCGCGATGAACCACGCACTGGCCCTCCAGCGGCAGCGCGAGGGCGTGCCCGACGGCATCGAGGCGGCCGGCCCCGAGGGCGACGCCCTGCGCGCGGCGCGCGGCCAGGCGCTGTACGACCTGAACGTGCAGCAGTACTGCTGCGGCGGACTCAACTTCGGCTACTTCTACGACGGCTCGCCGCTCATCGCCTACGACGGCGAGGCCGCACCGGCGTACACGATGTACGAGTTCACGCCGTCGACCGTGCCGGGCTGTCGCACGCCGCACCTGTGGCTCGACGATGGCCGCTCGCTCTACGACGCGATGGCGGTGCCCGGCGAGGGCTACACGCTGCTGCGCTTCGACCCGTCGATCGACGTCGCGCCGATCGAGTCCGCGGCGGCCGCGCGCGGCCTGCCGCTGCGCACGCTCGACGTCCGCGCCTCGAAGGACGCCGACGCGGTGTACGACCGCCCGCTCGTCATCTCGCGCCCCGACCAGCACGTGGCCTGGCGCGGATACGCCGTGCCGGCCGACCCGCTTGCGCTGGTCGACCTGCTGCGCGGCGCCACCGTGGCCGTGCCCACATCCCAAAAAGAAAGAGAGACAACCGCATGAACCGCCGCAATGCACTTCAACGCCTCGGCCAGCTCGGCGCCCTGTCGGCCGCCGCCGGCACCGCAATGCCCTTTCGCGCGCTGGCGCAGGCCGACAAGCCCGTGACCATCGTCGTGCCCTACGCGCCTGGCGGCACGACCGACATGCTCGGGCGCCTCATCGCGCAGCAACTGGGCACGGCCCTGGGCCGCACCGTGATCGTCGACAACCGGCCCGGTGCGGGCACCGCCATCGGTGCGTCGCAGGTGGCGCGCGCGGCGCCCGACGGCTCGACATTGCTGGTCGCTACCAGCACCACGCTGGCGATCAACCCGTGGCTCTACAAGAAGCTGTCGTACGACCCGGCGAAGGACTTCGCGCCGGTCGGGATGATCGGCGCGGTGCCGCTGATGGTGGTGGTGCATCCGTCGGTGCCGGCGAAGACGCTGGCGGAGCTGGTGGCGCTCGCGAAGTCGCGGCCCGAGGCCCTGAGCTATGGCTCCGCCGGCAACGGCAGCCCGCAGCACCTGGGCGCGGAGATGTTCAAGTTCGCGACCTCGGTCAACATGACGCACGTGCCCTACAAGGGCAGCGCGCTGGCGCTGACCGACCTGCTCGGCGGCCAGCTGCAGCTGATGTTCACCGACATCGCGCCGGCGCTGCAACACGTGCGCACCGGCAAGCTGCGGGCACTGGCCGTGACCTCGCGCAAGCGCCAGCCGACCTTTCCCGACGTGCCCACCGTGGCCGAGTCGGGCGTGGCTGGCACGGCCGACTTCGAGGCGGTGGCGTGGCAGAGCGTGGTGGCGCCCGCCGACACGCCCAAGGCCGCGGTCGAGCGCTTCAACCACGAGATCGCGCGCATCGTTGCGCAACCCGCGCTGCGTCAGAAGCTGGAAAGCGAAGGCTTCGAGCCCGCCACGCCCGGTTCACCGGGCGCGGGCACGCCGGAGCGCCTGGCCGCCTACATCCGCAGCGAGACCGAGCGCTGGGGCAAGGTCATCCGCGCGTCAGGAACGACCGTGGATTGACGCGGCACCGGCGGCGCTGGCGTGCTCGCAAGGGTTATCCCGAAGCCGTGCATTTTCTCGATTCATTTAACATGTTAAATAATTTCGAGAGGCATCGCTTTTGAGCACGACATTCACGCACCGCAATTTGCCGCGCCTGCTGCTGCAGGCCCGCGAAGCCGTGATGGCCCACACGCGGCCGAGCCTGCGCGAGCACGCGCTGTCCGACCAGCAATGGCGCGTGCTGCGCGTGCTCGGTGAGCACGGCGCGGTCGACACCGGCCGCGTGGCGCGCGAGGCCTTCATCCTCGGCCCGAGCCTCACCGGCGTGCTCGCGCGCATGGAGCGCGACAACCTCATCACCCGTGCGCGCGATCCGGCCGACCAGCGCCGCACCGTGGTCGAGGCGACGCCGCACGGCATGAAACTGGTGAAGCGCCTGTCGACCAGCATCGAGGCGCACTACGGCTGGATGGAAGCGTCGCTCGGCAAGGCCAAGCTCACGCAGCTCTACGGGCTGCTCGACGAACTCATCGCACTGGAACAACCTTCATGAGCACCGCTCCACACTTCCTCCCGACCGGCACGGTGTACGGCACCCTGCTGAACTTCCGCGACGAAGCCGAGGCACTCGCGCCGCAGATGACGCAGCCTCCCTACAAGGCGCCGCCGAAGGCGCCCGTGCTCTACGTGAAGACGGCCAACACCTGGAGCCCGCACGGCAGCGACATCGCGGTGCCTGCGGGCGTGCCCGAGGTGGAAGTCGGCGCGAGCATCGGCATGGCGATCGGCGCCGAAGGCGACATCGAGGGCTTCGTGCTGATGAACGACCTGTCGATTCCGCATGCGAGCTTCTTCCGCCCGCCGGTGAAGTTCAAGTGCGTCGACGGCTTCCTCGGCATCGGCCCCGTGCTGCGCGATGCGCAGGACGTGGACGACCCCGCAAGCTTTCGCGCCGAGGTGCGCATCAACGGCGAACTGAAGCAGTCGCTCGACTTCTCGCAGCTGGTGCGTCCGGCACGCCAGTTGCTCGCCGAAGTGGGCGAGTTCATGACGCTCGCGCACGGCGACGTGCTGCTGCTCGGCTGCGCCGCGGGCCGCCCGCTGGCGCGCGCGGGCGACCGCATCGACATCTCCGCCCCGGGCTTCGAGACCCTGAGCAACACGCTGGTGAAGGAAGCCGTATGAAGCACGCACGCGTCATCTTCGAAGGCCGCGAACACACCGGCACCGCCCACGAGTTCGACGGCCGGCCCGACGCGGCGGTGCGGCTGGACGACGGCCGCGTCGTGCCGCAGGAGCAGCTCACCTGGCTGCCCCCGCTCGCACCCACGGCACGCCCGCGCACCATCCTCGCGCTCGGCCTCAACTACGCCGACCACGCCAAGGAGCTCGAGTTCAAGGCGCCCGAAGAGCCGCTGGTGTTCGTCAAGGGCCAGAGCGCGCTCATCGGCCATCGCCAGCGCACGCACCGCCCGGCCGGCGTGAGCTTCATGCACTACGAATGCGAGCTCGCCATCGTGGTCGGAAAGACCGCGAAGAACGTGAAGCGCGACGACGCCTACGACTTCATCGGCGGCTACACCGTGGCCAACGACTACGCCATCCGCGACTACCTGGAGAACTGGTACCGCCCCAACCTGCGCGTGAAGAACCGCGACACCTGCACGCCGCTGGGCCCGTGGTTCGTCGATGCGGCCGACGTGCCCGACCCGATGGCGCTCGCGCTGCACACCACCGTCAACGGCAAGGTCACGCAGCAGGGCAACACGCGCGACATGATCTTCGACGCGCCGTTCCTCATCGAGTACTTCAGCCGCTTCATGACGCTGTCCCCGGGCGACCTGATCCTCACGGGCACGCCCGACGGCGTGGTCGATTGCCAGCCGGGCGACGTCGTCGTCACCGAGATCGAGCGCATCGGCGCGCTCATGAACACCATCGAGACCATCCAAGGAAAAGCATGAGAGTCGATCACCTGATCAACGGCAAGAGCGTTGCCGGCAGCGATTACTTCGAGACCGTCAACCCCGCCACGCAGGACGTGCTGGCCGAGGTCGCCTCGGGCGGCGAGGCCGAAGTCAACGCCGCCGTGGCCGCCGCCAAGGACGCCTTTCCCAAGTGGGCCGGCATGCCCGCGCCCGAGCGCGCCAAGCTGATCCGCAAGCTCGGCGACCTGATCGCGAAGAACGTGCCCGAGATCGCGCAGACCGAAACCGACGACTGCGGCCAGGTCATCGCGCAGACCGGCAAGCAGCTGGTGCCGCGCGCGGCCGACAACTTCTACTACTTCGCCGAAATGTGCACCCGCGTGGACGGCCACACCTACCCCACGCCCACGCACCTGAACTACACGCTGTTCCATCCGGTGGGCGTGTGCGCGCTCATCAGCCCGTGGAACGTGCCCTTCATGACGGCCACCTGGAAGGTCGCGCCCTGCCTGGCCTTCGGCAACACGGCGGTGCTGAAGATGAGCGAGCTGTCGCCGCTGACGGCAGCCCGCCTGGGCGAACTGGCGCTCGAGGCGGGCATTCCGCCCGGCGTGCTCAACCTGGTGCACGGCTACGGCAAGGAAGCCGGTGAGCCGCTGGTGGGCCACCCCGACGTGCGCGCCATCTCGTTCACCGGCTCCACCGCCACCGGCAACCGCATCGTGAAGAGCGCGGGCCTGAAGAAGTTCAGCATGGAGCTGGGCGGCAAGAGCCCGTTCGTGATCTTCGACGACGCCGACCTCGACCGCGCGCTCGACGCGGCCGTGTTCATGATCTTCAGCAACAACGGCGAGCGCTGCACCGCGGGCTCGCGCATCCTGGTGCAGCAGTCGATCTATGCCGACTTCGTCGCGAAGTTCGTCGAGCGCGCCAAGCGCATCACCGTGGGCGACCCGCTCGACGAAAAGACCATCGTCGGCCCGATGATCTCGCAGGCCCACCTGGCCAAGGTACGCAGCTACATCGAGCTGGGCCCGAAGGAAGGCGCGACGCTGCTGTGCGGCGGCCTCGAGGCGCCCTCGAACCTGCCGGATCGCGTGAAGAAGGGCAACTACGTGGCGCCTACGGTGTTCGCCGATGTCGACAACCGCATGAAGATCGCGCAGGACGAGATCTTCGGCCCGGTGGCCTGCCTGATTCCGTTCAAGGACGAAGCCGATGCGATCCGCCTGGCCAACGACATCCAGTACGGCCTCTCGAGCTACGTGTGGACCGAGAACATCGGCAAGGCGCACCGCGTGGCCGCCGCCGTGGAGGCCGGCATGTGCTTCGTCAACAGCCAGAACGTCAGAGACCTGCGCCAGCCCTTCGGCGGCACCAAGGCCTCGGGCACGGGGCGCGAAGGCGGCACCTGGAGCTACGAGGTGTTCTGCGAACCGAAGAACATCGCGGTGTCGATGGGCTCGCACCACATCCCGCACTGGGGTGTGGCGTGAGCCACACCCCACACCTCGCTCTGCGGCGTGACGTGAGCATGCGGCGTCGCACGCTGCTGGAGGGCGCGGCCGCCTTCGCGGCCCTGCCTTCGCTGGCGCGCGCGCAGGCCGCATGGCCCGCCAAGCCGATCCGCGTGATCGTGCCCTTCACGCCCGGCGGCACCACCGACTTCGTCGCGCGGCTCGTGGGCGTGGAGCTGTCGAAAGCGCTGGGCCAGAGCGTGATCGTCGAGAACAAGCCCGGCGCGGGCACGGTGATCGGCGTCGATGCCGCGGCCAAGGCCGCGCCCGACGGCTACACCTTCGTCTGCGTGGCCAACAGCTTCGCGGCCAACCAGACGCTGGTGCGCAAGCTGCCCTACGACACGCAGAAGGACCTGCGCCCGGTCGCGCTCATGGGCATGTCGGAGCACGTGCTGGCGACGCACCCCGCCAGCGGCCTGAAGACGCTGGCCGACCTGCGCAACGCGGCCAAGGCCAGGCCGGGCACGCTGAGCTTCGCCTCCTTCGGCAACGGCACCTCGGCCCACCTGTCGGGCGAAATGCTCAAGCTGCAGATGGGCCTGGACATCGTGCACGTGCCCTACAAGGGCCAGGGCCCGGCGCTCACCGACCTGCTGGGCGGACAGGTGACGATGATGTTCGGCAACTGGCCCGAGTTCCGCAGCCACGTCGAGAGCGGCAAGCTGGTGGCGCTGGGCATGGCGACCGCGCAGCGCTCGCAGTACGCGCCCGCCATACCCACACTGGCGGAACAGGGCGTGCCCATCGAGTCCAATTCGTGGAACGGCCTGCTGGCGCCCGCCGGCACGCCTGATGCGGTCGTGCAGCGCATGAACGCCGAGGTGAACCGCGCGCTGGCCGGGCCGGTGGTGACCGAGGCCTTCCGCAAGGGCGGCATTGCCTCGCTGTCGGGCACGCCCGAGCGCTTCGCGGCCTTCATCCAGAGCGAGATCGCGAAGTACGGCGACGTGATCCGCAAGGCCAACATCCAGATCGAGGGCTGAACGATGAGCCTCTATGCGATGCAGAAGTTTCTGTTCGCGCTCAACCGCGAGCCGGAAGTGCAGCGCCGCTACGCCGAAGGCGGTGAGACGCGCGCCGCGCTGCTCGGCGGCTACGACCTGAACGACGAGGAGCGCGAAGCCATCGACACCGGCGACGTCGGCAAGCTCTACGTGCTCGGCTGCAACGGCCAGCTGCTGATGCACTTCGCGCCGCTGCTGGGCATCGCATGGGCCGACTATCTCGAAGCGATGCGCGAGGGCGTGCGCAAATATGGTCCGGTCCGCGCAGGCATCTACGCGATGACGACCGGCACGGACGAAAAGGTGGCAGGCGTATGAGTTTGGTCTTTGCAGGCGTGTGCAGCCACGCCCCCGGCATCACAGGTCGCGCTCATCTGGCCGACGCGGCGGTGAAGGACGAGTTCCACGCGCAGTTCCATCGCTTCGGCGAGACGATGCGCGCGACGAAGCCCGACGCGGTCATCGTGATCGCCGCCGAGCACTTCGCGAACTTCTTCATGAACAACATGCCGGCCTATGCGATCGGCATGGCCGACAGCTACGACGGCCCGATCGAGGACCCGAAGTGGCTGGGCATCGGCAAGCACACCATTCCCGGCGACGCCGCGCTGTCGCAGCGGCTGATCCGCGAGGTGATGCAGACGGTGGACGTGGCCTACGCGGAAGAATGGAAGTTCGACCACGGGATCATGGTGCCGCTGAACTTCCTCACGCCGAAGTTCGACACCAAGGTCATCCCCGTGAACATCAACTGCCAGGGGCCGCCGCTCACGCCGCTGCACCGCGCATGGGCCTTCGGCGAGGCGCTGCGCCGCGCCTGCGACAAGGCACCCGAGCGCATCGCGCTGGTGGGCACGGGCGGCATCTCGCACTGGCCGGCCACGCCCGACTCGGGCAAGGTCAATGCGGAGTGGGACGCCGAATTCATGCGCCGCTGGTGCGCCAACGACCGCGAAGCGCTGCTCTCGCAGGACACCTACAACGACGAGGCGACCTACCGCGAGGCGGGCCAGGGCGGCTTCGAGATCCGCACCTTCCTGAGCGTGGCCGCTGCCGCGCGCGGCAAGGGCGAGATCTTCCACATGAAGGCCATCCCGATCTTCGCTGTGACCTGCACCGCGGCGACGATGTCCATCGAATGACGCACGGGAACCGCACATGCCCCACCTGGTGATCCTCTACACGCCCAACATCGAGGCCGAGACCGACATGTCGGCCCTGTGCCGCTCGCTGGCCGACACCATGCTCGCGCAGCGCGACGAAGCCGCCAAGCCGGTGTTTCCCATCGGCGGCACGCGCGTGCTGGCCTACCCGGCCGCGCACCATGCGGTGGCCGACGCCAAGGCCGACTACGCCTTCGTGTACCTCAACCTGCGCATGGCTGCGGGCCGTTCGGAGGCGGTGAAGAAGAAGGCCGGCGATGAGCTGCTGGCGGCCGTGCGCGCGCACTTCGCGCCGATCTTCGACAGGCGCCACATCGGCATCACGCTGCAGATCGACGAAAGCCCGGGGCAGGTGTACGACGGCAAGCACAGCAACCTGCATCCCCTGTTCAACAAGACCTGAGCCAAGGCCCCCATGCTCTCTTCCGACACCATTGCCAAGCTGGCCGCCGAACTGCACGAAAGCGAGAAGTCGCGCGTGCAGGTCGAGCATTTCTCCAAGCGCTTTCCGGAGATGACCATCGAGGACGGCTACGCCATCTCCCGCGAATGGGTAAAGGCCAAGATCGCCGAAGGCCGCACCGTGAAGGGCCACAAGATCGGCCTGACCTCGCGCGCCATGCAGCAGTCCAGCCAGATCGACGAGCCCGACTACGGCACGCTGCTGGACGACATGTTCTTCGAGCAGGGCGGCGACATCCCGTTCAAGCGCTTCATCGCACCGCGCGTCGAGGTGGAACTCGCGTTCGTGCTCGGGAAGAAGCTGCAGGGTCCGAACGTGACCATCTTCGACGTGCTGGCCGCCACCGACTACGTGGTGCCCGCCATCGAGATCATCGATGCGCGCATCGAACAGTTCGACCGCCACACCAAGGCCATGCGCCGCGTGTTCGACACCATCGCCGACAACGCGGCCAACGCCGGCATCGTGATGGGCGGACGCCCCGTGAAGCCCGACGCGGTCGACCTGCGCTGGGTCAGCGCGCTGCTCTACAAGAACGGCGTGATCGAGGAGTCGGGCGTGGCCGCAGCCGTGCTCAACCACCCGGCCACGGGCGTGGCCTGGCTGGCGAACAAGCTCGCGCCGTGGGACGAATGCCTGGAGGCCGGCGAGGTGGTGCTCGGCGGCTCGTTCACGCGACCCACCACCGCCCTTCCCGGCGACACCTTCCATGCCGACTACGGTCCCCTGGGTTCGATTTCCTTCCGCTTTGTATGAAGGTCGCCCCCAGGCTTCGCGCACTTCGTGTCGCTTCGCCAACTCCCTACCAGGGGCAACACCTGCGGCCCGGCAAAGCCGGTTCCGCGGTGTTCCACGAATGAAGACAGCCATCCATCTACCGGACTGAACCATGCACACCCCCATCAACACCTTCAAGCAGTCCCTCGCGGCCGGCAAGCCCCAGATCGGCCTGTGGGTCGGGCTGGCCGACGGCTATGCGGCCGAGATCCTGGCCGGCACCGGCTACGACTGGCTGCTGGTCGACGGCGAGCACGCGCCGAACGACGTGCGCTCGGTGCTCGCTCAGCTGCAGGGCATCTCGAGCACGTGGTCGGCCCAGCCCGACGCCGAGCGCTCGCACCCCATCGTGCGCATTCCCGTGGGCGACACCACGCTGATCAAGCAGTACCTAGACATCGGCGCGCAGACGCTGCTGGTGCCGATGGTCGACACCGCCGAGCAGGCCGCCCGCCTGGTGCAGGGCATGCGCTACCCGCCCGAGGGCATCCGCGGCATGGGCAGCGCGCTGGCACGCGCCTCGCGCTGGCAGGCCTACCCCAACTACCTGCACGAGGCCAACGCGCAGACCTGCCTGCTGGTGCAGGCCGAGACGGTGGAGGCCATGAAGAACATCGACGCCATCGCGGCCACGCCGGGCGTGGACGGCGTGTTCATCGGCCCGGCCGACCTGTCGGCGTCGATGGGCTTCGTGGGCCAGCCCAACCACCCCGAGGTGCAGGCCGTGATCGCCGACGCCGTGGCGCGCATCCTCAAGGCCGGCAAGGCGCCGGGCATCCTGTCGACCACGGAGGAGCAGGCGCGCAAGTGGCTGGCGGCCGGCGCGCTCTTCGTGGCGGTGGGCGTGGACACGATCGTGCTCGCGGCCGCGGCCAGGCAGCTGCTTGCGAAGTACAAGGCCGCGCCCGGCGCGGCTTCGCCCAACGGTTACTGAGTTCACACAATCACCGGAGCACCGCGCATGCAACGCACGACTCTCGCGGCCCTCGCGGCCGCAGCAACCCTTTTCCTCGGCGCCTGCGCGCCCATGGGCGGCGGCCAGCCGGGCGCCACGGCCCAGCAGGAAGCCAACCGCCGGGCCGTGCTCGCCTTCTACGAGAAGGGCCTGAACCAGAAGGACGCCGACGCGGCCCTGCAGTACGTGGGCAGCCGCTACGTGCAGCACAACCCCACCGCGGCCGACGGCCCCGAGGGGTTCCGCAAGTTCGTCGCCTTCCTGCGCGAGAAGTTTCCGAATTCGCGCAGCGTGATCAAGCGCAGCTTCGTCGACGGCGACTACGTGATCCTGCACGTGAACGCGATTCGCGAACCGGGCACGCGCGGCAGCGCGATCGTCGACATCTTCAAGCTGGAGAACGGCAAGATCGTCGAGCACTGGGACGTGGTGCAGCCCGTGCCGGAAACGGCCGCGAACGCCAACGGCATGTTCTGACCGCCCTTCCCCCTCCATTTCGCCAGCCTCACGCCAGCCCGATGACCACGCCCACCGACCCCACGCCCAAGCGCTTCCGCTCCGCCACCATCCGCGAAGGCACGATCCGCGCGACCACCCGCAGCTTCCTGCACGCGCTGGGCCAGGACGACGAGGACATCGCTCGCCCGCACATCGGCGTGTTCCACACCGGCGGCGAGATGAGCCCGTGCAATCTCAACCTGCGCGAGCAGGCGCAGCACGCCAAGACCGGCATCTACGCCGGCGGCGGCACGCCGCACGAATGCCCGGTGGTGTCGATCAGCGACGGCCTGACGATGGCGCATTCGGGCATGCGCTTCTCGCTGATCTCGCGCGAGCTGATCGCCGACAGCGTGGAAGCCTCCACGCGCGGCCACCAGTGGGACGGCATCTTCGCCATCGGCGCCTGCGACAAGAACCTGCCCGGGCTGATGATGGGCATGCTGCGCTGCAACGTGCCCAGCGTGTTCGTGCACGGCGGCTCGGCGCTGCCGGGGCAGATGCCCGGGCCCGACGGGCGCGACCTCAACGTGGTCGACACCTACGAGACCATCGGCAAGGTGCTGGCCGGCACCGCCACGCCGGACGAACTCGACGCCATGAGCCGCGCCTGCCTGCCCACCGCGGGCGCCTGCGCGGGCCAGTTCACCGCCAACACGATGGGCATGGTGTCGGAAGCGCTGGGCCTGGCGCCCATCGGCTCGAGCATGGTGCCCGCCGTGTTCAGCGAGCGCGCACCGCTGATGCGCCGCGCCGCGAAGAACCTCATGAAGGCGGTGATGGGCGACAGCCCCCTGCCGCGCGACATCGTCACGCGCAAGGCGCTCGAGAACGCCTGCGCCGTGGTGTCTGCCACCGGCGGCTCGACCAACGCCGCGCTGCACCTGCCGGCCATCGCGCACGAGGCAGGCATCAAATTCCACCTCGACGACGTGGCCGAGATCTTCGCGCGCACGCCGCTCATCGCCGACCTGCGCCCTGGCGGACAGTACCTGGCGCGCGACGTGTTCTACATCGGTGGCGCCGGCGTCATCCTGCGCACGCTGCTGGAGCAGGGCTTCCTGCACGGCGACGCGCTCACCTTCACCGGCCGCACCATGGCCGAGGAACTGGCCGCAGCGCCGGCGCCCGATGGCCGGGTGGTGCGCGAGGCCGGCAACCCGATCACGCGCGACGGCGGGCTGGCGGTGCTCAAGGGCAACCTGTGCCCCGACGGCGCGCTGCTGAAGACGGCGGGACTCAAGGGCCTGGTGTTCCGCGGCCCGGCGCGCGTCTTCGACTCCGAGGAACAGGCGCAGACCGCCGTGCAGAACCGGCGCTACGAGCCGGGCGACGTGATCGTGATCCGCAACGAAGGCCCCAAGGGCAGCCCCGGCATGCGCGAGATGCTCGGCATCACCGCCCTGCTCTACGGCCAGGGCATGGGCGACAAGGTGGCGCTGCTGACCGACGGGCGCTTCTCGGGCGCCACGCGCGGCCTGTGCATCGGCTATGCGGGCCCCGAGGCGGCCGACGGCGGCCCCATCGCGGCGCTGCGCGACGGCGACGTGATCGCGATCGATGCGCGGGCCGAGGCGCGCAGCATTTCGGTGGCGCTGACGGCGCAGGAGATCGCGTCGCGCCTGGCCGGACGTGAGGTAAACGCGGGGGCGCCCAAAGGGGGTTTGTTGGAAAAATACGCGCTCACCGTGCGCCCTGCCCACCAGGGCGCGGTGACCCACTCGGGCGCAGTCACCTGGCTGCGCGACGAGTCCTGATCCCCCATAACCAAGTCCGGAGAGAGACACCATGAGCATCACGCGCCGCCAGATCCTGCAGACCACCAGTGCCTCGGCCTTGATGGCCAGCCTGGGCCACAACGTCTTCGCGCAGGCGACGACCATCGAGACCGCGACCATCGTCACCGGCTTCGCGGCCGGCGGCACGTCGGACACCACCTGCCGGCGCCTGGCGCTGAAGCTCAGCCCCGAATATGCGAAGACGGCGGTGGTCGAGAACCGCACCGGCGCGGGCGGCCAGATCGCCGTGAGTTACGTGAAGGGCCGCCCGGCCGACGGCAGCACCATCCTGCAGACGCCGACCTCGATCCTCACGATCTACCCGCACATCTACAAGAAGCTGCCGTACGACCCGATGGCCGACATCACGCCGGTGAGCCTGGCCTGCATCTTCGACTTCGGCTTCGCCGTGGGCCCGGCCGTGCCGGCCAGCGTGAAGACGGTGCCCGAATTCCTGGCCTGGGCCAAGGCCAATCCGGCCGGCGCCAACTTCGGCTCCCCTGCCGCGGGCTCCACGCCGCACTTCATCGGCGCGCTGCTGGGCAAGAAGGGCGGCGTCGAGCTCAAGCACGCGGCCTACCGCGGCACGCAGCCTGCCATGCTCGACCTGCTGGGCAGCAACATCTCGGCGGTGTCGGGCCCGATCGGCGACATCACGCAGCACCTGCAGACCGGCAAGGTGCGCATCCTGGGCGTGTCGGGTGCCAAGCGCAGCCGCTTCGCGCCCGACGTGCCCACCTTCGGCGAACAGGGCCTGCAGAACATGGCGCACAGCGAATGGTTCGCCTTCTTCCTGCCGGCCAAGGCCTCGCCCGAACTGGTGGCGAAGCTGAACACCGCCATGAAGAACGCGCTCGCGCAGAAGGACGTGATCGACGGCCTCGGCACCTTCGGCCTGGAAGCGATGTCTTCCACGCCCGCCGAGCTGACCGATCTGCTGAAGAAGGACACTGCCAAGTGGGCGCCGATCGTCAAAGAGGTCGGCTTCACCGCGGAGGGCTAGGCCCACCCCGTTTCCTGCTCACTTCGTGCAGCCGAATCCCCCTCAAGCGGCAACACCAGCGGCCCGGCGAAGCTGGTTCCGCGGTGTTTCCCGCGAAGGGAAGGATGACAGCCAGGCGCGATGGGCAAGTTGTTTGAAAGGAACTGCAATGACCCCTCTCGCCACCACCACGCCGTCGTCCGCGTCGGCCCTGGTCCATCCCTCGATCCATCCCGACGAACGCGCCGCGCGCGAAGAGCTCGCAGCCTGCTACCGCGTGTTCGCGATGCTGGGCTGGGTCGAGATGATCTACAACCACATCACGGTGCGGTTGCCCGACAGCGTGACGGGCGGCGAGAAGCAGTTCCTCATCAACCCCTTCGGCCTGCACTACAGCGAGGTCACGGCCAGCAACCTGGTGAAGATCGACCTGCAGGGCAAGGTGCTCGACGGCTCGACCTACCCGGTGAACCCGGCCGGTTTCACGGTGCATGCGGCCATCCACGACGGACTGCCCGGCGCGCACTGCGTGATGCACACGCACACCACCGCCGGCGTGGCCGTGGCCTGCCTGCAGGGCGGCCTGCAGCAGACCAACTTCTACACCGCGCAACTGCACGGCATGGTGGCGTACCACGACTTCGAGGGCATCACCATCCACGCCGACGAAGGCCCGCGCCTGCTCAAGAGCATCGGCGACCGCAACGCGGTGATCCTGCGCAACCACGGCCTGTTGGCCTGGGGCCAGACGCTGCCGCAGACCTTCGCGATCCTGTGGACGCTGCAGCGCGCCTGCGAGATCCAGATGGCGACCTTCTCGATGGGCGCGGCCATTCCGGTGAGCGAGGAGATCGCGCAGCGCTGCACGCGCGACGCGCTGCAGTTCAGCCCCGAGCACGGCGCCGGGCAGGACGTGTTCAACGCGCTGGTGCGGCAGGTGGACCGCATCGACCCCTCGTACCGCAACTGAACCGAAGCGACTGAGCTCATGAAGATTTGTATTTACGGCGCCGGCGCGATTGGCGGATGGATCGGTGTCGGCCTCGCCCAGGCGGGCGAGCGGCTGAACGTGGTGGCGCGCGGCGCCACGCTCGAAGCATTGCAGCGCGACGGCCTGTCATTGATGCGGGGCGATGTGCGTACGCGCGTGCCCGTCAATGCGGTGGCCGACCCCGCCGAACTCGGCGTGCAGGATCTGGTGGTCATCGCCGTGAAGGCGCCCGCGCTCGCCGGCGTGGCCGAGCGCATCGGGCCGCTGATCGGCGCCGACACGCTCGTGCTGGTGGCCATGAACGGCGTGCCGTGGTGGTTCCTGGAAGGTGGCTTCGGCGGCGCCATCACCGGCCACCGCCTCGCGGCCGTCGACCCCGAGGGCGCCATCGCCCGCGCCATACCCTCGCGCAACGTGATCGGCTGCGTGGTGCATTGCAGCTGCTCGCTCGACGCGCCGGGCGTGGTGCGGCACCACTTCGGCAACGGGCTGATCGTGGGCGAGCCTTCGGGCGAGGCCACGCCGCGCGTGCAGAAGCTGGTCGAGCTGCTCAAGCGCACCGGCATCGACGCCACGCTGTCGCCGCAGATCCAGAAAGACGTGTGGTTCAAGCTGTGGGGCAACATGACGGTGAACCCGATCAGCGCGCTCACCGGCGCCACCACCGACCTGATCATGGGCGACGACTACGTGCGTGGCTTCATCTCGGCCGTCATGCTGGAGGCCAAGGAAATCGGCCGGCGCATCGGCATCGAGATCACGCAGAGCCCCGAAGACCGCCACGCGGTCACCATGAAGCTCGGCGCATTCAAGACCTCGATGCTGCAGGACGTCGAGGCCGGCCGCTCGGTCGAACTCGACGCGCTGGTGACCGTGGTGCGCGAGCTCGGCGAACTCACGGGCGTGGCGACGCCGTTCACCGATGCGCTGCTCGGGCTGGCGCGGCTGCGCACGCGGCAGCTCGGGCTGTACTGAGACCCGCGGCGCTGCGCCGGCGCGGCAGCGTCAGGCCAGCGCGCGCCGGATGGCGCCAACCGCACGCAGCGTGCGCGCCGTCGCAATGGCGTCGATCGGCTGGTTCTGCGACGACAGCTTGGCAATGACCAGCTCGCTGCGCGGATCGACGAACAGGTGCTGCCCGTGGATGCCCATGGCGAAGAGCATGCCGGGCGCGTCGTCGACCACGTACCAGCCGCTGCGGTAGCGCATCGCCATGCCGGCGAACCCGGCGGCGAACTCGCCCTGGCGCCAGGCCTCGGCGTCGCCGCCGTGCCAGGTGTCGTCGATCCAGCCGGCCGGCACCACGACACGGCCGTCGGCGGCATGGCCCTGCTGCAGCACCATCCAGCCCACGCGCGCCAGATCGCGCGCGGTGGCGCATAGGCCGCCGGTGCAGCGGGCCGCGCCCCTGGCGTCGACGGTGATGTACGCCGGGTCTTCGGCGCCCATCGGTGCCCACAGGCGCTCGCTGGCGATCGTGGCAAAGGGCTGGCCCGCCACGCGCTCCATGACGAGCCCCAGCAGGTCGGTGTTGGCCGAGGTGTACCTGAACGGCCCGCCGTGCGGCTCGTGCGTGGCGGTGGTGGTCTCGAAGAAGCGGCGCAGGTCCGGCGGCGGCGCGCCGGGCGGCAGCGGATCCCACCCGGTGGCGGCGCGGTAGGCCTCGAGCGCCTGCGGGTCCATGACGACGCCGGTGCGCATGTCGAGCAGGTGCCGCACGGTCGCGCCTTCGAAGGCGGTGCGGGCGAGTTCGGGCACGGTGTCGGACAGCGGAGAGTCGACGTCGAGCAGGCCCGCGCCATGCAGCGTGCCGGCCACGAGCCCCACGACGGACTTGGTCGCCGACATGAGGATGTGCGGCGTGTGCGCGGTCATGCCGCCGTCGTAGAACTCGTGCACCACGCGGCCCTTGTGCATCACGACGAGGGCGTCGGTGCGGGTGAGCTGCTGGAGTTCCGCGAGATCGAGCCCTGCGAGTCCGGTGGGAAAAGGCGCCGCGCGGGCGGCGTCGTTGGCGATGTCGGCCACGGGCACGATCTCGCGCACATGCTGGAAGGCCCAGGTGCTGTGGGGCCGGATGTGCCAGTTGCCGTGGTCGGCGGGGGGAAGTTCTGCTTCGGTCGGTTGGTCCATGGCCCTAGTCTAGGGAGAGCGGACCGGAACCTCCATGCGCGGGACGCCCGGATTCCTGCTCGATCGTTCGCGCGGCGGCAGCGTCACCCACCATGCGGCCGCCACGATCAGCAGGCCGCCGGCCCAGCCCCACGGCCCGATGCGCTCGCCGAAACCGTACACCGCGATCAGCGCGCCGAATACCGGCTCGCTGCCCATCAGCAGCGACACCCGGCTCGGGCTGGAGCGCGAGGCCGCATGGTTCTGCGCGAAGAAGGCGAACACGGTGCACAGCAGCACGAGGTAGGCCATGCCCCACCAGAACGATGCGGTGGCGGGCGGCAGGTGCCAGGCGCCACCCCAGGGCGAGGCCACCAGCGCGATCGCGGCCGCGCCGAGCGCCATCACGCCCGACTGCACGGCGGTCAGCGTCAGCGCCGGCAGCGTGTGCCGCCCCGCCAGCCGGCGCGTCATGCAGACCATCACCGCGCGCAGCACGGCCGCAACCACCATCAGCGCATCGCCCCAGCCCATCGACAGCGCCGCCGGTGAGGTGGCCGACAGCATCGCCGCGCCTGCCGCCGACAGGCCCGCGGCCCAGAACACGCGCCGCGCCGGCCGCTGTCCCAGCAGCCACCATTCGGCGAACGGCGTGATCGCGACGCACAGGCTGATGAGGAAGGCGGCATTGCTCGCGCTGGTGAGCGACACGCCGAAGGTCTCGCACACGAAGATGGCCAGCAGGTTGGCACCCAGCAGGCCGCCCGCGGCGAGCCCCTGGCGCCACCCCGCATCCCTGAACAGCGGCCCGAGCGCGGGCAGCAACACGACGAAGGTCAGCCCGAAGCGCAGCGCGATGAACTCCAGCACCGGCAGCTGCTGCGTCGCCTGCCGGGCCACGGCATAGCTGCCGCCCCACACCGCCGCCACCAGCAGCAGCATGAGTTCGGCCATGCCGATGCCGGCCCGCTTTCCTGACTTCATACTGTCGACCCGCTTCACGAACAAACAACAAGGCACGGATTGTTCGGGGCATCACCCGGGCCGCACAGCCATCGGCCGGAACAGGACTATTGCGTCGTGGGAACGAATTCATTTCTCAAAGTGCTGCCGGAGATGGTGACCTTCCTGCGGGTCGCCGAACTCGGCAGCTTCTCGGCCGCGGCCGACCTGCTGGGCATGACGCCGTCGGCCGCGAGCCGGCAGGTGAAACGGCTGGAGAAGGAAATCGGCGTGCAACTGCTGCAGCGCACCACGCGCCAGTTGCGCCTGACCGAGGCCGGCGCCGAGGCCTTCGCACGGTGCCGCGAGCTGGTGCTCGCGGCCCAGGGCGCGATGGAGGTCGGCGAGCAGTTCGCGAGCAAGCCCAGCGGGCTGGTGCGCATCAGCGCGCCGAAGGCCTTCGCGCGGCGCGTGCTGCATCCGCACATCCTGGAGTTCCTGCGGCGCTATCCCGACGTCGACGTGCAGCTGGTGGTGGCCGACCGCGACATCGACCCGATCCGCGAAGGCGTCGACCTGGTGGTGCGGCTGACCACCAAGCCGCCCGAGGGGCTGGTGGCCCGGCGGCTGATGGCGGTGGCGCACATCCTGTGCGCCACGCCGGCGTACCTGGCGCGGCACGCGGCCATCGCGCATCCGGACGACCTGCGCGGCCACAGCTGCCTGTCGCTGGGCGAGCACGAGCGCGACAACCACTGGCGGTTCAGGAAGGACGGCGCGGAACCGGCCGAGGTCGTGGTGCGCGGGCGCTACGTCTCCAACCACAGCGAGGTGCGGCTCGAGGCCGCGCTGGCCGGCCTGGGCGTGGCCTGCGTGCCGGCCTTCATCGCGCGCGAGGCACTCGAAGCGGGCCGCCTGGCGCGCGTGCTCGCAGACTGGGAGTTCCAGGGCAACTACCAGGGCCACGCGTACATCCTGTACCCGCCGAACCGATTCACCGCACCGAAGTGCCAGGTGCTGGTCGATCACCTGCGCGAGGCGCTGGCCGAAGGCTGAGCCGCGTTCAGCCGCGCAAGGCTTCGGCGCGCAGCAGCAGGCCGTGCGCTTCCTGCGCGTTGAGCGGGTCCAGCCGCGCAGCCCACGCCCTGAAGTGATCGAGCTCGCCCAGCGCGGCGTCGAGCGCCAGCACGCTGCGCCACTGCATCCTGCCGCCCAGGCACCAGCTGTCGTCCGCGGCCACCGCGTCCCTGGCGGCCGCCATGCCCGCGAAGCGCTCGAAGAAGGGCCCGGCCATGCCGCGGATCGCCGTGGCGATCTCGGTCAACAGGGTGGCGTCCGGCGGCGTGCCGATGTGCACGCTCCAGCTCCCGCGGCCCGGCCCGGACATCGGCAGGCCCTTCATGGACGCGCGGTTGAGCGAGTACTGCACGATGTGCGGGCCGGCCTGCAACCCGAGCTGCTTGGCCACGGCCTTCGCGGCGCCATAGCTGCAGCCGAAATGGAAGGCGACGTCGACCAGCGGCGAGTGGCGCATTGCGCCGCCCAGGGTGACGAGGTTCTCGCCCGCATCGGTGGCCGCGCGCAGCTCGAGCGCGGACTTGTGGAAGCGGTAGCCCGGCCCCAGGGCTTCGGCGAGCCCGGCGCCCAGCGCCTGCAGGTATTTCCTGGCGTCGCTCGACATGCGCAGCCCGCTCAGTGCGTCTTCATCAGCACCCGCACCGCCTCCGGCAGCGAGTTGACCTGCGGCATGAAGTGGTCGAGCAGCGCGCCCAGCGCCACCGCGCAGACCACGGCGCCCAGCAGCGGCTTCCAGGTGAGCCGCACCGCCGCCATGAGCCAGCCTTCGCGCGCCACGCGCACCGCCGCGCGGGCCGACACATAGGAGAAGGCCACCTCGATCGCCACGGCCAGCAGCGCGTCCCAGCTGAAATACAGCAGCACCAGGGAACCTGCGCCGAGCACCACCGCCGTGCAGATCAGGAAGATGGCGACCACCGGCACCACGATGACGGCGCCCTCGTCGGAGGAGCCCGCCACGTCCAGCGCGCCGCTGGCGACATCGGAAAGACCGCTGCCGCTGCGGCTGCCGCTGCTGCCGCCACCGCTACCGCCACCTCCGAGGTTCGCGTGGCCGTGCGAGCTGCCGCTGCCACGTCCCCCGCCGATATCGAGGTCGGGCGCGTCGATGTCGACGTTCAGCTCGCGCCCTTCCACCAGCCGCCGGGCCCACCAGCGCAGCACCAGCAGGTAGCCGACGTAGCCCACGCCCAGCGTGAGGAAGTAGCGCACCGCCAGCGAGTCGACGTGCAGCAGGTGCATCTGCAGCGCCGACACGCACCACATGAGCAGCAGCGTGAAGCTGCCGATCAGGATGCCGTGCGTGCGCAGGCTGTATTTGCGGTGCAGGTCGCGTTCGACCCGGGTTTCCCACAGGCGCACGGAGCGCCAGTTGGACAGGACCTTCATTGCCCGTCGGCGGGCGCGAAGTTCACGCGGGGCGCCACGGCGCACATGAGTTCGTAGCCGACGGTGCCCGCCGCGCGTGCGACGTCGTCGATGGGCAGCACCGCCCCGGTCTTCGCGGACCGGCCCCACAGCGTGACCTCGCTGCCGAACCCGGCGTCGGGCACGCCGGTGAGGTCGACGGTGATCATGTCCATGCTCACGCGCCCGACCATGCGGGTGCGCACGCCGTTCACCAGCACCGGCGTGCCGGTGTTGCAGTGGCGCGGGTAGCCGTCACCGTAGCCGACCGCCGCGACGCCGATGGTGAGCGGCCCCTCGGCCGTGAAGCTGGAGCCGTAGCCGATGGTGTCGCCGGCCTTCAGCGTCTGCACCGAAATGAGCTGGGTCGACAGCGTCATGGTCGGCTGCAGCTGCCAGTGCGCCGCGTCGTGCTCGGGGAAGTCGGGGGCGCTGCCGTACAGCACGATGCCGGGGCGCACCCAGTCGCCACGCGTGGTGTCGGCGTGGCGCAGGGTCGCGGCGCTGTTGGCAATGGACCGCTCGCCCGGCAGGTCGCGCGTGACGCGCTCGAAGACCTCGAGCTGGTGGGCGATGCCGCGCGTGCCGTCGGCGTCGCTGAAGTGGGTCATGAGCGAGATCTCGTCGACCTGGGGCAGCGCGTTGAGGCGGGTCCAGGCCGAGCCGAAGCGCTCGGGCGTGAAGCCCAGGCGGTTCATGCCCGAGTTCATCTTGAGGAACACGCGCTGCGGCTTCAGCGTCTTGTGGGCGGCGAGCATGTCGATCTGCTCGTCGCAGTGCACCGCGTGCCAGAGGTCGAGCCGCGAGCACAGTTCGAGATCGCGCGCGTCGAACACGCCTTCGAGCAGCAGCACCGGGCCGCGCCAGCCGAGCGCACGCACGCGCTCCGCCTCGGCCAGGTCGAGCAGCGCGAAGCCGTCGGCACCACGCAATCCCTCATAGACGCGCTCGATGCCGTGGCCGTAGGCATTGGCTTTCACGACCGCCCAGACGCGGGCTTCGAGGGCCGAGCGGCGCACCCGGTCGAGGTTGTGGCGCAGGGCATCGGTGTGAACGGTGGCGAGAATGGGGCGCGGCATGGGGACTCTGCGAAGGGTCGGGAAGAATGCAGACCACGTTTTAGCATCTTCGGGAATGGGGTCGAACACCGTGGGGCTGCCTATTTCGGCGTCGCACCCCCGTGCTATAACCGCCCATTCGCCCACCACGCGACACTTTTTCACTACCGCCAGCAGACCCTCTGGCCAGCCAGCCCATCGATGAAGCGCGGTTTCTACACGATCATGTCGGCCCAGTTCTTTTCGTCACTGGCCGACCAAGCGCTCTTCGTTGTTGCCGTCGATCTCATGCGAAGTTCGGGCGCGCCCGAATGGCAGCGCGCGGCGCTGGTGCCGATCTTCGCGGTGTTCTACGTGGTGCTGGCCCCGCTGGTCGGCGCCTTCGCCGACGCCCTGCCCAAGGGCAAGGTGATGTTCATCAGCAATGCCATCAAGGTGGTTGGCTGCCTGATGATGCTGTTCGGCTCGCACCCGCTGCTGTCGTACTCCATCGTGGGACTGGGCGCCGCGGCCTACTCGCCCGCCAAGTACGGCATCCTGACCGAGCTGCTGCCCGCCTCGCAGCTGGTGAAGGCCAACGGATGGATCGAGGGACTGACCATCGCGTCGATCCTGCTGGGCATCGTGCTCGGCGGCTCCCTGGTGGGGCATGCGGTGTCCAGCAAGCTGCTGTCCTTCGACTTCCCGCTGATCGATACCGGCATCGACTCGCCGGCCGAAGCCGCGATCTCGGTGCTGATCTTCGTCTACGCGCTGGCGGCCTGGTTCAACACCCGCATCCCGCACACCGGCGTCGAGATGCGTCCGCTGCGCGCCAACCCCGAGCATGGCCTGGTGCGCAACGTGGCGGCGCTGCTGCCCGACTTCTGGCACTGCAACGCCCGCCTGTGGCGCGACCGCCTCGGCCAGATCTCGCTGGCCACCACCACGCTGTTCTGGGGCGCCGGCGGCAACCTCAAGTACATCGTGCTGGCCTGGGCCTCGCTGGCGCTGGGCTACAACACGACCCAGGCCTCGGCACTGACCGGCGTCGTGACCATCGGCACGGCCGTGGGCGCGGTGGTCGCCTCGATGCGCATGCGCCTGGACATGGCCACGCGCGTGATCCCCATGGGCATCGCGATGGGGCTGATGGTGATCTGCATGAACTTCATCGGCAACGTGTGGCTGGCGGTGCCGTTCCTGATCCTGCTGGGCGGCCTCGGCGGCTTCCTGGTGGTGCCGATGAACGCGCTGCTGCAGCACCGCGGCCACAACCTGATGGGCGCCGGCCGCTCCATCGCCGTGCAGAACTTCAACGAGCAGGCCTGCATCCTGCTGCTGGGCGGCTTCTACAGCGTGTGCACCGGGCTGGGCCTGTCGGCCTACGGCGCCATCAGCGCCTTCGGCCTGGTGGTGGCGGGCTGCATGTGGCTCATCAAGCGCTGGCACGAGAACAACCTCAAGAAGTACCCCGAGGAAGTCGAACACCTCCTTGCGATCGCCCGAAGCGACAAACATCACTGATGCCCCCAGGCTTCGCGCACTTCGTGTCGCGACGCCATCCCCTCGCCGGGGGCGACACCGGAGGCCCGGCAAGGCCGGTTCCCCGGTGTCCCTTGAAGAACCCGTGTCCCCATGCCAGCACTCGCCCTGCTACTGAACGCCTTCGTCTGGGGCGTCTCCTGGTTTCCATTCCGCCAGATCGCCAGCCACGGGCTGCATCCGCTGTGGACCACCTGCCTGATCTACCTGGCCATCGCGGTGCTGATGGGACTGGTGCGCCGCCATGCATGGAAAGGCTTCGTGGCGAACCCGATGCTGGTGCTGCTGGGCCTGGCCGCCGGCTTCACCAACGTGGGCTTCAACTGGGCCGTGACCCAGGGCGACGTGGTGCGCGTGGTGCTGCTGTTCTACCTGATGCCGCTGTGGAGCGTGCTGCTGGGCTGGCTGCTGCTGGGCGAGCGTCCCACGGGCGGCGCCCTGGCGCGCGTGGCGCTTGCACTGACCGGCGTGGCGGTGGTGCTGAAGGCGCCGGGCACCGACTGGCCGGTGCCGTCGAGCCTGCCCGACTGGCTCGGCGTGGCGGCGGGCTTCGGTTTCGCGGTGACCAACATCGTGCTGCGCCGGCTGCGGCATGCGCCCGGCGAGTCGCGCGCACTGGCGATGTTCTGCGGCTGCACCTTCATGGCCGGCGTCGCGGCGCTGGGGGGCACGGCGCTCGGCGCCATCGACTCGCCCCTGCTCGCGTCGCCGGGCTGGCTCGGCTGGGCCGCACTGCTGGGCACGGGCTTCGTGATCGCCAACGTGTGCCTGCAGTACGGCGCAGCGCGACTTGCAGCCACCGCCACCTCGGTGATCATGCTGTCGGAGGTGATCTTTGCGAGCGTCTCCTCGGTGGCGCTGGGCGCGGCCGCGATGGAGCCGCGCATCCTGGCAGGCGCTGCGCTGATCGTGCTGGGCGCGGTATGGTCGGCGTTTGCGCGAACGACCGTGCGGGGCGATGATCGCTCCTCCAGCGCCACTTCCGCTCACTGAGGACACCCCATGACCACCGTCTACGACTTCGAGGCCAACCAGATCGACGGCAAGCCGGTGAAGCTCTCCGCCTTCAAGGGCAAGGTGCTGCTGATCGTGAACACCGCCAGCAAGTGCGGCTTCACGCCGCAGTTCGCGGGGCTGGAAGCGCTGCACGAGAAGTACGCCGGCCAGGGTCTCGCGGTGCTGGGCTTTCCGTCGAACCAGTTCGGCGCGCAGGACCCCGGCACCAACGAGGAGATCGGCGCCTTCTGCACGAAGAACTACGGCGTCAGCTTTCCGATGATGGAGAAGATCGACGTCAACGGCGCCAACGCCGCGCCGCTCTACCGGTGGCTCACGAAGGAAAAGCCGGGCCTGCTCGGCAGCACCGCCATCAAGTGGAACTTCACCAAGTTCCTGATCGGCCGCGACGGCACGGTGCTCAAGCGCTACGCGCCGCTGGACACGCCCGCTTCGCTCGCGCGCGACGTGGAAGCCGCGCTGGCTGCCGCCGGTTGAGCGACGGCGGCGCGCCCTTCTAGAACCTGAAGTCCGCCGTCTTCGAGCCGCCGCCCACCGTCACGGTCTGGCTCTTCACGGCGCCGCCCGGTGCCGAGGCATCGACCACGTAGCGCCCGGCGGGCACGTCGACCAGGCAGACCGGGCCGTTGGCGCGAAAGGCCAGCGCGGCGGCGTTGTTGGCATCGCCGCCCTTGATCGTCACGTCCACGTTGGCCATGTAGGCGCCGTCGGCGCGCGCGAACAGGAGGGCGAGCGGATGGTCCTTCATGGCGGACCGCATGGCCGTCGATTCGTCGGAGCCGATGCCGCCGCACACGTAGCGCGCCGAGCCGGCGCCCTGCCAGGGTGGCATGGCGCCTTGCGCCTGCGCAGGCAGTGCGGCCAATGCGCCGGCCACGCCGATCGCGCACGCGCAAGTCGACAGCACGCGCCGCAGCGCGGGGGAAACGGGGGGTGCGGAAACATCCAACATGGCACAGGCTCCTTGCAGATTCGGTGCGGCCATGATGCGCCGCCGGCCGCGTTTGCGCGAGTCGGACCAACCCCCTCCCCGCTGTGCGCCCAGGGCTCGTTCGCGGCTTCTCTCAGGCCGGGCCGAGCGCCGCGTCCAGCAGCTCCACCCAGTGCCGCACCGGCGTGTCGCCGCTGCCGCTCTGCAGGTGCGTGATGCAGCCGATGTTGGCCGACGCGATGGCCGCGGGCTGCAGCTGCTTCAGGTGGCCGAGCTTGCGATCGCGCAGCGGGTACGCCAGCTCGGGCTGCAGCACCGAGTAAGTGCCCGCCGACCCGCAGCACAGGTGCGATTCGTTCATGGCCACGCGCACGTCGAAGCCGAGCGCGCGCAGGTGCGTCTCGATGCCGCCGCGCAGCTTCTGCCCGTGCTGCAGCGTGCACGGCGGGTGGTAGGCCACCACGCCGGACGGCGCCTTCACGCGGGCCTTGAGCGCGGGCACGATGTCGGGCAGCAGTTCGCCCAGGTCGCGCGTGAGTTCGCTGATGCGCGCCGCCTTCAGCGCATAGGCCGCGTCGTTGCGCAGGACGTGGCCGTATTCGCGCACCGTCACGCCGCAGCCCGACGCGTTCATGACGATGGCCTCGACCTCGTTGCGCTCCACCAGCGGCCACCACGCGTCGATGTTGGCGCGCATCTGCGCCTTGCCGCCGTCCTGGTCGTTCAGGTGGAACTTCACCGCGCCGCAGCAGCCGGCCTGCGGCGCAATCACCGCCTGGATGCCGGCCGCGTCGAGCACGCGCGCGGTAGCGCTGTTGATGTTGGGCATCATTGACGGCTGCACGCAGCCCGCGAGCATCAGCACCTTGCGCGCGTGCGTCGCGGTGGGCCAGGCGCCGGCCTCCTGCCTGGCGGGCACCTTGGCCTTGAGCGCCTCGGGCAACAGCCCGCGCACAGCCTGGCCGGCCTTCATCGCCGGGCCGAAGAGCGACGACGGCAGGCCTTCCTTGAGCACCCAGCGCGTGGCCGACTCCATGGCGGGGCGCGGCACCTTCTCGTCGACGATCCTGCGGCCGATGTCGACCAGGTGGCCGTACTGCACGCCGCTCGGACAGGTGCTCTCGCAGTTGCGGCAGGTCAGGCAGCGGTCGAGGTGCTGCTGCGTGCTGCGCGTGGGCGTCTTGCCTTCGAGCACCTGCTTGATCAGGTAGATGCGTCCGCGCGGACCGTCGAGCTCGTCACCGAGCAGCTGGTAGGTGGGACAGGTGGCGGTGCAGAAGCCGCAGTGCACGCATTTGCGCAGGATGGCCTCGGCCTCGCGACCTTCGTCGGTGCCTTGGAATTCGGGGGCGAGCTCGGTTTGCATGGGGGTTCTTGTTCTTGTCTCAGGTCGGGGCGAGCAGGCGGCCGCGGTTGAAGAGGCCGTGCGGATCGAATTCGCGCATCAGCGCGCGCTGGATGCGCTCGACGGGTGCGCTCATGGCATCGAAACGCGGCACGCCGGTGGCGGCGCCATCCGGCGTGCGGAAGAGCGTGGCGTGGCCGCCCGCAGCGCGCGCGAGTTCGCGCACGCGCGCGGCCTGCCCGACCGGCGCCTTGTACCAGCGCTGGCCGCCGTGCCATTCGATCAGCGGGGCAGCGCCGTCGAGCGCGAGCACCGGTGCGGTCTGCGGCACCGAAAGACGCCACAGCGCATCGGCGCTGCCGGCGGTGGCGAACCACGGCAGCTGCTGGTCGCGCAGCGCCTGCCAGCCGGCCGCGGCACGCGCGCCGTCGATGCGCTCGCCGCCGAGGTGCGCGCAGGCGGCTTCCACGGCTGCGACCGCGCCGCGCAGGCGCAGCGACAGCACACCCGCGCCGGCATGCCCGGCCCAGCAGCTGGCGTTCAGCGGCAGCGGGCGGCCGCCCCATTCGTTGAGCAGGCGCAGCGCATCGGCCTGGCTGCAGGCGAATTCGAGCGTGGCTTCCGCGGGCGGCACCGGCAGCACCTTGAGGCTGACTTCGGCGATCACGCCCAGCGTGCCGAGCGAGCCGGCCAGCACGCGCGAGACGTCGTAGCCCGCGACGTTCTTCATCACCTGCCCGCCGAAGGTCAGCACCTCGCCGCGGCCGTTGACCAGCGTGGCGCCGAGCACGTAGTCGCGCACCGCGCCGACACTCGCACGCGCCGGACCGCTGAGGCCCGCGGCCACCATGCCGCCGACGCTGCCATGGGGCGCGAAGCGCGGCGGTTCGAAAGGCAGGCACTGGCCCTTCTCAGCCAGCGCGGCCTCGAGTTCGTCGAGCGGCGTGCCGGCGCGCACGGTGACGACCAGTTCGCTCGGCTCGTAGCTCGTGATGCCGGCGAGGGCGCGCGTGTCGAGCAGCTCGCCCTGGGGCGGTTCGCCGTAGAAATCCTTGGTGCCGCCGCCGCGGATGCACAGCGGCGCGGCATCGGAGGCTGCGGCGCGGATGCGCTCGGCGACTTCGTGGAGTGCGGTGTCGGTCGCCATCAGAACCTCGGCAGCTCGGGATGCTGCAGCTTGCCCCCGCGCACCACCTGCTTGCCGTATTCGGCGCAGCGCTGCAGCGTGGGAATCACCTTGCCCGGGTTCAGCATGCCTTCGGGGTCGAAGGCACGCTTCACGCCGAACATCTGCTCGTTCTCGCTTGCGGTGAACTGCACGCACATGCTGTTGAGCTTCTCCACGCCCACGCCGTGCTCGCCCGACACGGTGCCTCCCATGGCAACGCTGGTCTCCAGGATGTCGGCGCCGAAGAGCTCGCAGCGGTGCAGCTCGTCGGGGTCGTTGGCGTCGAACAGCACCAGCGGATGCAGGTTGCCGTCGCCCGCGTGGAACACGTTGCAGCAGCGCAGGTCGTACTTCTTCTCCATCTCCTGGATGGCCAGCAGGATGTCGGCCAGCCGCTTGCGCGGAATGGTGGAGTCGAGGCACATGTAGTCGGGGCTGATGCGGCCCGACGCGGGAAACGCGTTCTTGCGCCCGCTCCAGAACCGCATGCGCTCTTCCTCGCTGTTGCTGCAGGCGATGGCGGTGGCGCCGCAGCCGCGCAGCACGGCGGTCATGCGGCCGATTTCCTCTTCCACCTCCTCGGGCGTGCCGTCGGACTCGCACAGCAGGATGGCCGCGGCGTCGAGGTCGTAGCCCGCGCGCACGAAGTCTTCGACCGCCGCGGTCATGGGCTTGTCCATCATTTCCAGGCCCGCCGGGATGATGCCGGCCGCGATCACCGCCGCCACCGCATCGCCGGCCTTGCGCACGTCGTCGAAGCTGGCCATGATGCAGCGCGCCAGCTGCGGCTTGGGCACCAGCCTGACGGTGACCTCGGTGGTCACGGCGAGCATGCCCTCGCTGCCGATGACCAGCGCGAGCAGGTCGAGCCCCGGCGCGTCGAGCGCGTCGCCGCCGAACTCGACGGGCTCGCCCTCGGCGGTGAAGCCGCGCACGCGCAGCACGTTGTGCAGCGTGAGGCCGTACTTCAGGCAGTGCACGCCGCCCGAGTTCTCGGCCACGTTGCCGCCGATGGTGCAGGCGATCTGGCTCGACGGATCGGGCGCGTAGTAGAGGTTGAAGGGCGCGGCCGCCTCGCTGATGGCGAGGTTGCGCACGCCGCACTGCACCACCGCGGTACGGCTCACCGGGTCGATCTTCAGGATGCGGTTGAACTTGGCGAGCGACATCGTCACGCCCATGGTGTGCGGCATGGCGCCGCCCGACAGCCCGGTGCCCGCGCCGCGCGCCACCACGGGCACGCCGAGCCCGTGGCAGGTCCTGAGCACGGCGGCCACCTGCGCCTCGGTCTCGGGCAGCGCCACCACCAGCGGACGCGCGCGGTAGGCGGTGAGGCCGTCGCACTCGTAGGGGGTGGTGTCCTCGTCGTGCCAGATCAGCGCGTGGGCCGGCAGATGAGCCTGCAGCGCACGAACCACCTGGGACTGGCGCTCTGTTTTCTGTAGCGAATCGTGCTGCGTGGGGGTGAGCGGCGCGTTCATGCGGCGACCTCTTTTCTTCTGTTCGCGGGATGTCCCGGAATATCCCGGGAGCCGTGTGCACTCTACGAAAAATGCGGGCGCCTCGGGTTGAAGGATTTTTGCCGGGCGCTTGAGAGAACTTTGCGGACGCGCCGGCGCTGCGCTAACGCAGGCTCTGCTCGAGCCAGTCGGCAAAGGCTGCGCATTCCCAGCGCTCGAGCGTGCCCGGCTGCCAGCAGATGTAGTGCCGGTGCGGCGACGGCACGGCCCGCTCGGACAGCGCCACCAGCCGCCCCGATTCGAACCACGCCGCACCCATCTTCTGGCGCACCAGCGCCACCCCGAAGCCGCTGGCTGCGGCGTCGTACACCAGCCCCAGGTCGTTGAACTGCGAGCCGATGAGCGGTTCGGGCTGGTCGAGGCCGCAGTCCGCGAACCACGTCCCCCAGGGCTCGAGCGGGCTGCGGATGAGCCGTGCGCTGGCGATCTCCGCCGCGCTGCGGAAGCCTGTGAACGGGCCGAACTCGTTGAGGTAGCTCGGGCTGCAGGCGGGCACCACCTGCTCCTCGAGCACGAGGCGGTGCTCGCAGTCGGCGTAGCCGCCGGGGCCGTAGCGCACCTCCAGGTCGGCCTGCTCGGCGGTCACGTCGAGCAGCGGGATCGACACCTGCAGCACCAGCTCGATGTCGGGGTAGATGTTGCGGAACAGCTCGAGCCGCGGCATGAGGAACTGGCGGCTGAAGGTGGGCGTGACCGCGATGCGCAGCCGCGTGGCGCGCTGCGCCGCGCTGCCGCCGATCGGCGTGGCCTGCAGCGCCGCGAGCCCGGTACGCACGTTGGCGAGGTACGCGGCGCCGTCGGCGGTGAGGCTGAAGTCGCTGCGCCCGAACAGCTTGAAGCCCACGTGCGACTCGAGCTGCCGGATGCGGTGGCTCACCGCGCTGGGCGTCACGCAGAGCTCGTCGGCCGCGCGGCCCGCATGCCGCAGCCGCGCCACGGCCTCGAAGGTCAGCAGGCACTGGATCGGCGGGATGTGCTGCAAGGCCATGCGCGGCGGCGGGCGCTCAGTCCTCGAAGAAGCTGACCGGCAGGCCGGGCGTATCGACGCGCGTGGACACGACCATGCCCGACGCGGGCAGCCGCTCGACCTCCGCCACGGGCCGGCCCTTGCGCGCGCTGGTGACGAACAGCGTCCGCAGGTCGTCGCCGCCGAAGCACGGCATGGTCGGGCACTGCACGGGAACCGGCACCGATGCCACGATCTCGCCCGAAGGCGCGAAGCGCAGCAGCTGCGCGCCCTCGAACATCGCCACCCAGTAGTGGCCCTGCGCGTCGATGGTGGCGCCGTCGGGGCGGCCCTGGTAGCCCTGCGGCGCGTCGGTTGTCCAGCCCGCGGGCTTGGCGTCGAACTGGTGGAACACGCGGGCGCGAGAGAGCGAGTTGCCTTCGGCGTCCCAGTCCCAGGCGCACACCACGTGCGCGGCGGTGTCGGCCCAGTAGAGCGTGCGGGCGTCCGGCGAGAACGCCAGGCCGTTGGCGGTGGTCGATTCGTTGGCCATCTGCGTGATGGTGGGCGAGATGCCGGTGCCGGGGCGCGCGTCGAGGCAGTAGAGCGCGGCGTTGGCGCTGTCCTTCGCCTCGTTGAGCGAGCCGCCCCAGAAGCGGCCGAGCGCGTCGCACTTGCCGTCGTTGAAGCGCATGGTGCGCACGTCGTGCTCGACGCGCGCCATGGCCACCAGCTCGCCGCCCCATGCGCGGGCGCGGTAGATGCCGTCGCGCAGCGCGATCACGTAGCCGCCGCTGCGCGCGGGCGCCATGCAGCCGGGCTCGGTGGGCAGCGCCCAGCGCTCGACCTTCGCGTCGGCCGAGCCGATGTCGCCGCGCGTGCGCAGCACGGCGCGCCCGGGGATGTCGAGCCAGTACAGCGCGCGTTCTTCAGGGTGCCAGAACGGCGATTCGCCGAGCTCGCAGAGACTGTCTTCGAGGGTGGTCCACATGGTGTCGCGATTGTGCCCCCGGCCATGAAGGCGGCAGACAAAAAAAAGCCCGCTGGCGCCGGAGCGCTCGCGGGCTGAACATCCAAAGGAGACCTCGCTTGAAAAACTCGTTACGAAGAATTGTTCTTGTAGATGGTGGTGGTCGTTTCGGTGGCGGGGCTGCCCGAAGGCAACCCGGCCAAAGCAGATCAACGGTTGTACGCGGTCTCGCCGTGCGAGGAGATGTCGAGGCCTTCGCGCTCTTCTTCTTCCGACACGCGCAGGCCGATGGTCAGGTCGGCGATCTTGTAGGCGATGAAGGCCACGACGCCGGACCAGACGATGGTGAGCAGCACGCTCTTGATCTGGATCCAGACCTGTGCGCCCATGGCGAAGGTGTCGGGCGTCGCACCGCCGGTGCCGCCGAGGCCCTTGGCCGCGAACACGCCGGTCAGGATGGCACCCAGGATGCCGCCCACGCCGTGCACGCCGAACACGTCGAATGCATCGTCCGCACCGAGCATGCGCTTCAGGCCGCCCACGCCCCACAGGCAGACCAGGCCGGCCAGCAGGCCCAGCACGATCGAACCCATCGGGCCGACGAAACCGGCGGCGGGCGTGACGGCCACCAGGCCGGCAACCGCACCGGACGCGGCGCCCAGCATCGAGGCCTTGCCCTTGTGCAGGCTCTCGCCCAGGATCCACGACAGCGCCGCGGCAGCGGTGGCGAGCACGGTGTTGACGAAGGCCAGGCCAGCGACGGCGTTGGCAGCACCTGCCGAGCCGGCGTTGAAGCCGAACCAGCCGACCCACAGCAGCGAAGCGCCGACCATGGTGAGCGTGAGCGAGTGAGGCGTGAAGGCTTCCTTGCCGTAGCCCACGCGCTTGCCGACCATGTAGGCACCGACCAGGCCGGCCACACCGGCGTTGATGTGCACCACAGTGCCGCCGGCGAAATCGAGCGCGCCGTCCTTGCCCAGCAGGCCGCCGCCCCACACGATGTGGGCGATCGGCACGTAGCTGAAGGTGAACCACAGCACCGAGAACAGCAGCACGGCCGAGAACTTGGCGCGTTCCGCGAAGGCGCCGACGATCAGCGCCACGGTGATGGCCGCGAAGGTGCCCTGGAAGGCGACGAACACGTATTCGGGAATCGTGGTCAGCGCGCCGAAGGTTTCCTGCGTGATGCCCTTCATGAAGATCTTGTCGAATCCCCCGAAGAAGTTGCCCTCGCCCGAGAAGGCCAGGCTGTAGCCGTAGACGGCCCACAGGATGCTGATCAGCGAGAAGATCACGAAGACCTGCATCAGCACCGACAGCATGTTCTTCGCGCGGCCCAGGCCACCGTAGAACAGCGCAAGGCCGGGGATGGTCATCAGGATCACGAGCAGCGTCGAGGTCAGCATCCAGGCGGTGTCGCCGGAATCGATCTTCGGTGCCGGTGCGGCGGCCGGCGCTGCGGGAGCGGCGTCGGCGGCCGCCGGTGCCGGAGCTGCCGCAGGGGCAGCGGCGGCGGGCGCGGATGCCGACGCAGCCGGGGCCTCGGCCGTGGCCGCGGGCGTTTGTGCAAGGGCGGTGGTGCCGGCAGCCAGCACGCTCAAACCGAACGCAAGAGAGACGAGCAGTTTTTTCATAGTCGTTGTTCTTTCGGGCCTGGAAACGGTCAGAGGGCTTCGCGGCCTGTTTCGCCGGTGCGGATGCGCACCACCTGTTCGAGGTTGTAGACAAAGATCTTGCCGTCGCCGATCTTGCCGGTGCGAGCGGCACCCTCGACGGCCTCGATCACGCGGTCGACGAGGTCGTCGGAGACGGCCGCTTCGATCTTGACCTTGGGCAGGAAGTCGACCACGTACTCGGCGCCGCGGTAGAGCTCGGTGTGCCCCTTCTGGCGGCCGAAACCCTTGACCTCGGTGACGGTGATCCCCTGCACGCCGATGGCCGACAGTGCTTCGCGCACCTCGTCGAGCTTGAACGGTTTGATGATGGCTGTGACCAGCTTCATGAGTTTTCTCCTTCGGATGGAAATGAATCGGTGCGGCAACGTAGGCCGCACCTCGTTGTTCTGTGCCTTACAGCGTCTTCGTCAGCGTCAGGATGAAGCGTGCCTTGTTCGGCGAGTAGTAGGTGGTGCCGAACGTGCCGAAGCCGTAGTCCACGCCCGGGTTGCTCACGGCGAGGTACGAGCTCTTCTTGTTCGCGCCCTGCACCGAGCCGGTCAGCGACAGGCCGTTGCCGAAGTCGTAGGAGGCGCCCACGTTGTAGTCGACATAGCTCTTGTAGCCCAGGCCGCGGATGTCGCTGGCCATGTGCGTGTAGCCCACGGCGGCCTTCAGCGTGACCTTGGGCACGATTTCCTTGGAGTACGACAGGTTCAGGTAGCCGGTGTTGCGGCCCTTCAGGCCCGATCCGGCCTTGTTGCCGGCGTAGCCGAAGTAGTCCTTGGACACTGTGTGCGAGTACTTGGCGGTGAACGAGCCGAAAGTCTCGTTGGCGTAGGTGGCGCCCAGGTACAGCTCGGTGGTGTTGCCGGCCGAGTTGCCCGGGTAGATGTAGGTGAGCGCACCGACGTCCATGTCGAGAGGGCCGGCCTTGAACTTGTAGCCGCCGTACAGGTCGCTCTCGATGCTGTTGCCCGGGAGCCAGTTGACGCTGGAGTTCCAGTTGCCCACGTAGAAGCCGCTGTCGCCGAAGGCGTAGTCGAAGCCGCCCTGGATGGCCGGCTTGAAGGCCTTGGTCTTCGCGTAGTCGTTGCGGCCCAGCATGTCCTGGTCCTGGCCGCGGAACTTGTAGTTCGTGGTCAGCGACACGTTGGCCGTCAGGTTGGAGGCAGGGGCGGGAGCGGCCGCTGCAGCATCGGTCGTGGCCTGGGCCAGGGCGGCGCCCGAAGCGGAGAGGGCCGTGGCCAGAACGATCAGCGCCTGGGCTGCGGTACGGTGCGTCATCGGGAAACTCCTCGCAAGGTGGTGTGTTGTTGGACCTGGGAGGCTCAAAGCAGGGAGCGTGCCAAAGTGCACGGATACGGCTGCGCAAGACGGCGGGCCGCGTCGCAGCAGAGAGCGAAATCGTTACAACCCTCGTTGCGAGTGGTTGCAGTTGCGCAGGGCGCTGCACCACGGCGGCGCGCCCCACGCAGGCGCACCATCTTGGGGAGAGGGAAAACAATGAGTCTGTCTTTGGTGCAAAGCCGTGCCTTGCTGGGGCTGGAAGCTGCCAGCGTCACGGTCGAGGTGCATCTGGCGAACGGCTTGCCCAGCTTCACGCTGGTCGGGCTGGCGGAAACCGAGGTCAAGGAAGCGCGCGAGCGGGTGCGCTCGGCCATCCAGAACGCGGGGCTGGAGTTTCCGAACAACAAACGGATCACCGTGAATCTGGCGCCTGCAGACCTTCCGAAGGACTCGGGCCGATTCGACCTGCCGATCGCGCTGGGCATCCTCGCTGCCAGCGGGCAGATCGACAACGCCCGGCTGGCCGGCCACGAATTCGCTGGTGAACTCTCGCTGTCGGGCGAGCTGCGTCCCGTCCGCGGTGCGCTGGCGATGGCGCTGGCGTTGCACACGCGCGGCGTGGCCACAAGGCTGGTGCTGCCCATGGACAGCGCACACGAAGCGGCGCTGGTGCCAGGCGGCGAGGTGTACGGCGCCACGCACCTGCTGGACGTGGTGCGGCAGTTCCTGGCCGGCAACGGCGCACAGGCGCCATCGAGCGAACCCGAAGCGAACGACGGCTGGTCGCGCATCGAGGCCGCGCCCGGTGCACCCGCGCCGCGCTACGCCGACCTGTGCGACGTGAAGGGCCACGCGGGCGTCAAGCGCGCACTCGAGATCGCCGCGGCCGGCGGCCACAGCCTGCTGATGGTCGGCGAGCCGGGTTCGGGCAAATCGATGCTCGCGCAGCGCTTCGCGGGGCTGCTGCCGGCCATGAGCATCGACGAGGCGCTGGAGAGCGCGGCCATCGCGAGCCTTGGCGGGCGCTTCGCGGCCGAGCGATGGATGTGCCGGCCCACATCGGCGCCTCATCACACCTCGAGCGCGGTGGCGCTGGTGGGCGGCGGCTCGCCGCCGCGGCCGGGCGAGATTTCGCGCGCGCATCGCGGCGTGCTCTTTCTCGACGAATTTCCGGAGTTCGCGAGGTCGGCCCTCGAGGCGCTGCGCGAGCCCCTGGAAACCGGCACCATCACGATCTCCCGTGCGGCGCTCAGCGCCGAGTTTCCCGCGCGCTTCCAGCTGATCGCGGCGATGAATCCCTGCCCCTGCGGCTACCTCGGCTCCTCGCTGAGGCCCTGCCGCTGCACGCCGACCCAGGTGCTGCGCTACCAGGCCAAGCTCAGCGGCCCGCTGCTGGATCGCATCGACCTGCACATCGAGGTGCCCGCGGTGTCGGCACAGCTGCTGCTCGATGCACCGCCCGGCGAATCGACCGACAGCATCCGCACGCGCGTGGTCGCCGCCCGCGAACGCGCGATGCGCCGCCAGGGCCATGCCAACCAGGCGCTGCAGGGCGGCGCGATCGACCGGCATGCCGCGCTCGATCCCGCGGCGCGGCAGTTCATGTTCAACGCGGCGAACAAGCTTGGCTGGTCGGCGCGCAGCACGCACCGCGCGCTGAAGGTGGCACGCACGATCGCAGACCTGGTCGGCGCCGACGCGGTGGAGGTGCCGCACGTGGCCGAGGCGGTGCAGTACCGCCGGGTGCTGGCCGGCGCGCAGCACAAGTGAGCTCGCGAGGCCCTTCGCCGATGAGCCGGTCGACGCGAAAGTGGCACGCGGACCACGCCGTGCCGGCGGGGCTTACTTGAACTCGTGGCTCACCACCGGCGCCGACTTGCTGTCCTGCACCGTCACGCGCTGGCGGAACACCTCGAGATCGCCATTGCGCACCTCGATGTTGTAGATGCCGGGGCGCAGCGGCAGCGACTTGAGCGGCGGGCTCACGCCGCGGTCGGCGCCGTCGACAAACACCTGGCCCCAGGGCCGGATGTTGAAGTTCACCCGGCCCATGCCCGGCGGGGCCGCGGGCGCGGCGCCGGCCACCGGGGCGCCCGGCGCTCCTGGCGGCAGCGCCGACGGATCGACGGCCACGGGCGGCGGCGAGAGCCGGTTGATCTCGGCGATCGCGTTGCGCGCCTCGCGCGCATGCAGGCCGCGGCGGTAGCGGCGCAGGTAGGCCTCGTAGCCCTCGCGCGTGTTCTCGGTCTGCGCGAGGTTCCAGTCCTCGGCCTCGGCGGTGGCCAGCGCGGTCTCGGGCGGCGGCGCCGGCGGATTGACCTGCACGTTGTCCAGCGGCGTCAGCACACCGGTGCCCGGGGCGGCAGCACCAGCCGCAGGGGCTGCTGCGGCGCTGGCGGTTGCCGCAGGCGGTGTCGCGGCTGCGCCGGCCGCCGGTGCCGGCGTCGCGTCGGCCGGTGCCGGCGTGCCCGCGGGCGACACTGCCACGGCCGGCGGCGCGCTGGTGCTCGACATCGGCGAGGCCGGCGGCGGCACGGGCACCATGGCCGTCGTGGTCTCCTGCTTGGCCGAGGTCAGGCGCAGGCCGATCCAGCTGCCCACCGCCACCAGCGCAACGACGAGTCCGCCGACCAGCAGCCAGGACAGCCCGGACGACTTCTTCTTCGTCGACGAACGCGCCGACGCGGCACCGGAGGACGCCTTCACCTTGACCTTCGCCGGCTCCGCCGCCGCAACGGGCGGCGCCGCGAAGCCGGCCGTGCCGGCCGGCTCCAGCGGTACCGGCGCCGAAGCAGGCGGATAGGACTGCGGCACGACCTGCTGCTGCGGCACCAGCGGCGGCGGCGGCGGCGCAGCCGGCACGGGCGCGGTGGGAATGATCACCGTCGGCACGGCCATGCCGTTCACGTAGAGATCGCCGAGCCGGGTCAGGCCGAGCTCGGCTGCGAAGGCCGCCACGGTCTGCGTGCGGTCCTTGCTGTGCACCGCTAGCGTGTGGTCGACCGCGGCGCAGAAGGCGGGGCTCAGGTCGGGCCGGCCCATCGACGACAGCGGCACGTAGGCGTCCTGCACGCTGCGCACCACGGCCGAGGGCGGCGGATGGCCGGTGACCGCGCGGTACAGCACCGCGCCCAGTGCGTAGAGGTCGGTCCACGCTCCCTGCAGCAGCGTGTTGTCGTCGGCGTACTGCTCGATCGGCGAGTAGCCCGACTTCACCATCACCGCCACCTCGTCGACCAGGTCGGCGATCGACTTGCGCGCCGCGCCGAAGTCCAGCAGCACCGGCGAGTCGTCGAGCTGCACGAAGATGTTGTCGGGCGCGATGTCGCGGTGGAAGCACTGGCTGCGGTGCAGCGTCTCGAGGGCGCCCAGCAGCGGCCCGAGCATGCCGAGCAGCCAGGTCTCGGTGACGCGGCCGGGCTCGTCCTCGGCGAGGCGGCGCAGCGTGCGGCCCTTGTAGAGCTGGATCGCCATGTAGGCGGTGGAATTGGACTCCCAGAAGCGGTGCACCCGCACCAGCGCCGGATGGCTGAACTGCGCGAGGGTGCGCGCCTCGTTGATGAAGCTGCGCAGGCCCGCCTCGAAGGTGGCCGTGAGCCGCTCGGAGCGCACGTGCACGCTGTTGTCGCCGACGCGGCGCGCGAGCATCGAGGGCATGTATTCCTTGATGGCCACCTCGCGCTGCAGCGAGTGGTCGTAGGCGCGGTAGACGATGCCGAAGCCGCCCTCGCCGATCACCTCCAGCAGTTCGAACTCGTCGAGCCGGTGGCCCACGCCCAGCGGGTGCGGCCGCTCCTGCGGGTCGGCCGGCAGCGTGCCCAGGCCGGTATCGTGCGTCGTCGTCATGCGCTTCCTCCTCCTGCGGGACCGTGGCTCTTGTGGCTCTTCACGCCCATGGCACATGCCCCTGCGAAAACAACTTTGAAAACAGCGGTGTGTTGAGGCCCCCGCCATGGGCGGCGGTGCGCAACGGCGACCCGTCGGCCTGGTTGGTCCACCAGTAGCTCGTGCTGCCGAGCGGGTCGAAGCACAGTGGAAGCTCCGGCCAGCCCAGGCGCTGCTGGGCGCTCTCGCCACCGGCCGTAGGCCCGAGGATCGAGAGGATGTCGTCCGAACCGCCGCTGGCCGTGTGGAAGCCTGCGCGCCCGGCGGCCAGCACCTGGCCGTCGAACTGGTCGGGCGCCACGCCGTGGCGGATCGCCTGCAGCAGCGCGTTGCCGCATTGCCAGTACCAGCCCGCCGAGCCCTCCAGCACCGACGGACGGTAGTTGCGCGCAGCCACCTGCAGCGTGACGCACACCGGGTAATAGCGGCCCACGCGGTCACAGCTCGGCGCGATGCAGCCGAACTGCACCGCGTCCACGCCATGCGTGGCGGGAATCGCGAAGTTCCACACCGGCGCCACCGCGTAGTGCCGCGTCATCGCATCGGGCCAGCGCTTGAAGCTGCCCAGCCCGTTCTGCATCCAGCGGTCCCACCAGGCCTGCAGCTCGCGCGACATGCGGCGGTAGAGAAAGTCGCCGGCGGCGGGCAGCTTGCCGTACCAGCCGATCTGTTCGTCGACAGGCACCCAGGCCTGCGGGGGAAGACCGCTGTTCATGCGCGCTCCCCGTTTCGATCCTTCGCCCTCAGGGGAACGGTCGCGATGGGAGCAGGCAGGGCGCGCGATGGAGACACCGCGCGCCGCCACCCCTGCCCTCCTCCGGCCGGGGTGCGAGAAACACGATTCACCGCACTGGAGATTCCGCCCATGCCCATCATGACTTTCCGGGGCACGAGAAGCTCGTCATCTGCGGCAGGCGCAGCGGGTTGTAGACGCTGTTCGCCGTCACGGCCAGCACCACCTTCTTGCCCTGCAGGTCGAAGGTCGCGTTGAACGACTCGGGCGATTTTCCCGAGGAGATCGAGGCCTTGTCGAACAACCGGTGCAACGCCCACGGCCCTTCGGTCACGATGCCGCCGGCCGGCGTGCCGTTCGCGGTGGTGACCTGCAGGCGCACCTGGTTGCTGTTGCGCGGGCCCGGCCACTTGATGGTGCTGGGCGCCTGCGGGCCGTGCGCGTAGCGCACCGTCTGGCCGTCGACATCGAGCGTGAACTGCGTGAGCGCGGCGTCCATGTCCTCGGGCCGGATGTCCAGCGTGAACGACGGCGTGCGCCCGCCCGCCATGCCCGAGAAGAACACGTCGCGGATGGCCTGCGCCTTCTGGAACGAATCGAGGTACGCCGAACGCCCCGCCGCCGCGCCGTCCACGCCGCGCTTGAAGGCCCACGGGTTCACCGAGGTATCGACCTGCGTGACGAGGTTCTTCTGGAAGAAGTCGTCCATCATCCCGCCCGGCGCGAACAGCTGCGCGAAGTCGCCCGAGGCCACGTCACGACCCGAGCCGCGCGTGAACGGGTAGCGTCCCGCGATCGCCTGGTTGCAGAACGAGCCGATGCTCGCCGCGGCGCTCTGCCCGATGTTCTGCCGGGTCACCGCTGCCGCCTTCGACGACGCGGTGGCCGACAGGTCGTTCAGCATGCCCTGGAACGGCACCGGCAACCGCCCCGCCTCGGCCTGCACCTTGGTGACGGCGTCGCTCGACGGCGGGATGTTGCCGCTGCGCAGCGCGGTGTCCGTGGCGGTGAGGAAGTTGTAGAGCTCGTTGATCAGCGCGGCCGTGGCGTCGATGGGGGCCTGTCCGCCCTGCCTGGGCGCGGTGACCATGCGGCGCAGCGGCTCGAAGTGGTTGTCCACCAGCGACTCGGGCCGGTCGAGCTGCGTGTTGCGCCGCTGGCTGCCGTCGGGCTGGCCGATGAGCTGCTCGATGCGCTCGCGGGTGCTCTGCACGCGGTTCTGCGCCTGGTCGAGCAGGCTGCGCGCAGCCTCGTCGTGATTGCGCAGCAGGTCGGTCTCGCGCGCGGCGCCGCGGATGATGCGCGACATCGGCGACTCGGACGTCGAGAGCACGCGCGTCATCTGGATGCTCTGCAGCAGCGAACGGCTGTCGGCCAGACGGATGTCGACCAGGTAGTCGTCCCACACCTTGATGTAGTCGGTGAGGTAGAGCCGGCGCACCTCGCGCAGCAGCAGTTCGCGCGAGGTGATGTCGGCCATGCCGGGCGCGCGGATCTGCAGCACCCAGCGGTCCTCCTGCTCGAGAGACAGCGCCGTCTCGGCCATGCGCTTGTCGAAGATGTCCCAGTAGCCGCGGTAGGTGAACAGCGTGGGAATGCCGTCGGTCAGCGGCTTGCCGCTCGCACGGCGGATCACCAGCGCCGACTCGGCCCCGCCCGCCTCGGCGATCGTGAAGGCGTTGGGCTGGCTGGTCTGCAGCAGGATGCGGCGCAGCCGCGCATACGAGCGCTGCGCCAGCGGAACTCCTGCCAGGCGCTCGCGCGTCTGCGTGATCAGGCGCTCGTCCTTCGCGAACGGCGACGTCAGCACGCGTCCCACGAACAGCGCCTTCAGGTGCGACTCGAGGTTGGTGCGTTGCTCGCGCGTGAGCGACGCGCCGATCTTGCGGTCCACGTCGGTCAGCAGCCATGCCTGCAGGAAGTCGGCGTCGTAGCGCTCGGCGTCGAACAGCATGAGGTACGCCTTGAGGGCTTCGTAGCTGTACTCTGCATCGTTCTTCGAGGCCTCGCGCAGCGACTGCTCGATGCGCTGCGCGGCCTGCGGCAGCAGCACGGTCTCGAGCGCGCGCTGGTACACGCCGTCGGTGGCGGCCTGCAGCTTCTCGCCCTGGTAGAGGCCGAAGCGGTACGACATGGGCGGGTCGCCGACATCGAAGCGTGCCGACTTCGGCAGGTCGCGCAGCCTGTCGAGGATGAGCAGCGAACTGGCGATGTCGCCGCTGGAATCGACCACCGTCGGCAGCTCCCCGCGCGCGGCCGCCTTGTTGAAGGCCTTGGCGCTCGTGTCGACCTCGGCCACGTAATCCTTGTTGTTGCGCCAGCTGTTCACGCACGCGCCCAGCAGGAGCACCATCAGCACGCCGATGGCGCTGTAGCCCGCGATGTCGATGGCGCGCTTGCGCCGGTACCAGCGCAGGTTGGTGCCGGCCACGCCCGCGTCGCGGAAGATCACCTGCTGCAGCAGTTCCTTGAGGAAGTAGCTCTTGCCCGGGCCCGGCGGCGGCGCCGGCGGCGCGTTGACCTGCAGGTAGCGCTTGATGGCGCCCATCACGCGGTCGAAGGCCGTGCCTTCCTGCGTGCCGCTGGTGAAGTAGACGCCGCGCAGCATCGAGGCTGCCTCGAATTTCGAGGGGTTGAACACATCGGCCAGGAAGGTGCCGAGGATGTCCTCGAAGCTCGCGAACTGCTGCGGCAGCAGGTACGCCTGCGCGCGGCGCATCGGGTCGGACTCGGCCGCCAGCAGCTCGGGCAGGCGCTCGTCGAGGCGCTGGTGCAGCAGCTTGTATTCCTGGTGGAAGCGCTCGCGCAGGTCGCCGTTGACGGCGGCGGCGCTCTTGCCGTCCTTGCCCGCCTTCCTGCTCGCCGGGTTGCCCTGGATCGGGAAGGTGAAGCCCCACACCTGCTGTCGCTCGGCGCGGCCCAGCGAGCCGAAGTACTCGTTGAAGCCCGCCAGCAGGTCGGTCTTGGTGACCAGCACGTACACCGGGAAGTCGATGCCCAGGTCGTTGCGCAGCTCCAGCAGCCGCTTGCGCAGCGCCATGGCGTGGCGCGCGCGCTGGGCATCGTCAGCCAGCGGCAGGTCGGCAATGCTGATCGTGAGGATGGCGCCGTTGATCGGTTGGCGCGGTCGGAACTTCTTCAGCAGCTCGATGAAGCCCTTCCACTCGCCTTCGTCGGTCTCGCGGTTGCTCTCGTGCGTGGTGTAGCGGCCCGCGGTGTCGATCAGCACCGCTTCGTTGGTGAACCACCAGTCGCAGTTGCGCGTGCCGCCGATGCCGCGCACCGCGGCCTTGCCGAGCTGGTCGGCGAGCGGAAAGTCGAGGTCGGAGTTGACCAGCGCCGTGGTCTTGCCCGAGCCCGGCGCACCGATGAAGATGTACCAGGGCAGCTGGTACAGGTACTGCCGGTCGAACAGCGAGAAGCGGCCCGCGGGCTTGCCGTCGGCGTCCTCGCCGAAGCGCATGTTCTTCAGGATGGCGGTGGCGTCGTCGAAGCCGGTCTGCAGCTCCTTGATCTCGGGGGCGTCCTCGGGCTTGGCCTCCTTCTCCTTCTTGGAGGGCGTGCGCAGCTGGTTGAGCAACTGCGCATTGAGCCGGCGCTCGCGCCACTTGCGGTAGATGACGCGCACGAGCCAGATCGCGAACATCAGCACGATGACGGCGATGCGCACGATCTCGTCCTCGAGCGGACGGTAGCGGCCCACGGCGATGGCGGGGCCGATGATCCAGATCAGGAAGGCGAGGGCGACAAGGCCCAGGAAGACCCAGAGATCGCGGCTGATGACGAAGCGGAAGATGGCGCGCAGCATCAGCGGGCACCTCCGGCTTGCGGCGCGGGCGCGGCCTGCGCGGGCACGCCCGAACCACCGGCGACAGGCGCCACCAGCAGCGTCACCTCCACCCGGCGGTTGCGCGCGCGGTTGGCTGCGGAGTCGTTGGGCGCGATCGGGTCGGCATCGCCGCGCCCTTCGGCGCGCAGGCGTTCGGGCCGTGCGATGCGCTGCGAGATCATCTTCTTCACCGCGTCGGCGCGGGCCTGCGAGAGTTGCCAGTTGGACGGAAAGCGCACGCTGCGGATCGGCTGGTCGTCGCTGAAGCCGCTGACCAGCACGTTGCCTTCGACCGAGTTGAGCGCATCGGCCACGCGCGCGAGCACCGGCGCGTAGCGGTCGAGCACGCGGTCGGAGCCCGAGGCGAACAGGCCGTCGCCGCGCAGCACCACCACGCTGCGGTCGGCCTCGTCGCGCACGGTCAGGAGGCCCTCGCGGATCTCCGCTTCGAGGAAGCGCTGCAGGCGCGGCTGCGGCGCGGGCATGACGACGGCGCGCGCGGTCTGCGGCAGCCGCACCGCATTCACCGCCGCGAAGGCGCCGTCGGAAGTGCCGGCGAGGTTGAAGCTGAGCAGCGCGAAGGCCAGCACCAGCAGCACCGCGGCCACGGCACCCACCGCCCACACCGGCAGCCAGTTGCGTGTGCGGCGCACCGGCGCGCTGGCGTCCTGCCAGTGCGGCGACAGCGGCACCGGGATCTCGCCGCGCGTCTGCCGGATGATCTGCAGCAGCCGCTGCTTGAGGGTCTCGAGCTGCGTGCGGCCGTTGTCGATGACGCGGAAGCGCCCCTCGAAGCCCATGGCCAGGCAGAAGTAGATGAGCTCGATCAGGTGGAGGTGCTGCTGCGGGTTCTGCACCAGCCGCGACAGCAGCTGGAAGAACTTCTCTCCGCCCCAGGTCTCGTTGTGGAACATCACCAGCAGGCTCTGCGACGACCAGATGCTGCCGCCCCATGGCGTGAGCGCGGCGGCCTCGTCGACCGCGGTGCACAGGCAGTAGCGCGCACCGATGATCACCTCGGGCGCGATGCCCGCCTGCTGCGCGCGTGTCTCGAAGCGGCGCACCTCGTCGACCAGGTGCTCGCGCAGCTGCGCGGGCGACGGATGGTGGCCGGTGGCGCGGATCTGCGGGATCAGGTCGAGCAGCGGATTGGCCGCGGCCACCAGCGGGTTGTTGCCCGCGATGGCGGTGTCGCCCGCATGCGGGCGGCGCGTGTCGTGCCAGGCGGTGAAGGATTCGGGCTGCGCGCCGATGCCGCGTGGCGCGGTGGAAGCGTCGCCCATCGCACCGCCGCCCGGATTCGGCGGCACGAAGCCACCCGGGCCGACGGCCATGTCGTTGTTCATAGGGTCCCTCACGGACGAATGGCCCAGAACTCCATCGCCAGCCCCGGGAAGTCACCGGCCAGGTGCATCGCGACGCCGCCCGACTTCTCGAGTTGGCGCCACATGTCGCCGCTCTTGTCGAGTTCGAAGTAGTGGTAGCCCGCGTTGTACGGAATCTGGCGCGGCGCCACCGGTAGCGGCCGCACCACCACGCCGGGCAGCTGCAGCTGCACGAGGTCGCGGATGCGCTCGACCGAACCGATCTTCACCTGCGTGGGGAAGCGCTGCTGGATGGCGTCGGCCGGCAGGTCGGCATGCACCGCGAGCACGAAACCCGCATTGCGCACCAGCACCGGATCGGGCATGCGGCCCACGCGCACGCCGTGGCTGCGCTCTTCGAGCTCGATGGCGATGGCGCTCTGCTCGAGCACCGCCGACAGCGAACGCCGCAGCTCCTCGATCAGCGGACGGATGCTTTCGTTCAGGTTGTCGTGGTCGTACACCGGCCACACCACCGGACGCCGCGTGGGCGAGGTGTGCGTGGCGAGGTGGCAGGCCAGCTTGAGCCAGTCGACGAACAGCTCCTCGGGATGCACCTGCACCGCCTGCTGCGCATGCCATGTGAGCGCGAGATAGCGATTCACCAGCTCCAGCAGCAGGAAATCGGACACCTCGCTCACGCCGCCGCGGCCCGGTTGCGACAGCCGCGAGGCCAGCGCCTCGGAGCGCTGCGTGAGCAGGCCGTGCAGCTCTGCGATCATGCTGCGCAGCATGGCGTGCGCCGATGCATCGAGCACCGGCGGAATGTAGTTGGCGTCGACCACCAGCTTGTGGTCGGTGCGGCGTTCGATCACGCGCACCGCGCCGATGGCCTGCCATTCGGCGGTGAGCGACGATGCGCGCGCGAGCTTCAGTCGCGGCGACGCGAGCTGCAGCGTGGCCGGGCCGAGGGCCACGGCATTGCCGTCGTTCACCTCGCGCTCGATCACGCCGAAGCGCGCGGCCGAGCCTTCGTCTTCCGCGAAGATGACTTCCTCGCTGCCGGGCCTGCGCAGCGGCAACGCGAGCACGATGAGTTCGTCGGTGAGGTCGGTGGGCACTTCGTAGGGCAGCGGCGCGTCTTCCGCACCGAAGGAGAACGGCGTGCCGTCGGGCAGCACGCCGGCGCCGCCGAGCAGCGACACGCGGCCGAGCGCATACGCGTCGCGATCGATTTCCAGATGGAGCCATCCCCAGTAGGCGCCTTGCAGGCCGGCCGTGCGGCGCGTGACGTACTGTTCGACGTAGCGCTCCAGTTGCTGGAAGTGCTGGGGCCGCAGGTACATGCCCTCGGACCACACCACCCTGTTCGCCAACGCCTGCGGATGAGCGCCATTTCTACCAGCGCCCGTATTGCGGACTGTCACCAAGGAACCTCCTGAGATTGCTCACTGGGAGCGCGGAGGTGCGTTGATGAACGACCTCCCGATCGACCGGTTTTTTTGTGTACTGATGCTACACGGCGAGTCTTAGGTTTTGCACTGCCTTTTCACGCGCGATGGGCCTGTACGTGGGGCGTTTTGGCCACTTTGGTATTAGGCAGCGCAGAAAACTAACGACTTGGTAGCAACTCGATGCCGGTCTTCCGCACGGCGACCTGCACCGCCTGTTCGCTCGGCGAGAACTGCCAGACCTTGTAGAGGTTCGTCTGCTTGGGTTCCTTCAGCGGAAGCACGATGCGCCACCGCGCAGCTTCCAGCTTGCGATAGCCCGCGATGATGCCGATGGCACGCGAGTCGAGGCCGGCCTCGCGCTTGAACACGCGTTCCTCGCCGCTGCGCATGATGGCCTGGTCCGCGTTGACGAGTTCGGTCATGAGCGTCTCGCGATCGCGGTCCTGCAGTGCAAAGTAGTCTGCCGTCTCGAAGTTACCGGAAGATTTCAGTTCGAAGACCTTGACGAGGATCGGTGCCGCCTGGCCGCGCCCGTCGGGGTTGACGCCGTCGTCGATCCTGATGGTGACTGCGTAGGGCGTGGGCATCGACTTGGCCGTCGATGCGCATCCGCTGACAAGGCCCGCAAACAAAGGTGTCGTTGCAAGTGCGCCTTGTAGCAAGCTTCTTCTATGCATTGAGATCTCCCCGTGATGATCGCGACCTATATTATCGAAAGCATGCGCATTTACGATGGCGCATCGCGTGGTTGTCGCAACTCAGCGGCACACTATCCCGAACATTGCATTCAGCAGGTAGGAGAAAAGATTGAAGTCATGTCTGCCAGCTCTGGCGTTCACTCTTTTGGTGGTATCGGGTTGCACGACAACGCCGCCGCCCGAACCCACACCGCAACCCGAACGCCTGAGCCAGCAGGTCGCACGCACCACGCTGGAGCGTGCACAGCAGGCCTATGACGAAGGCGACTACGCGAAGGCCATCAGCACGCTGAAGAGCGGTGGCGTTTCCGTGTTCGATGCCGCGGAGCCTTCCACGCGGCTCGACGCCATGAAGCTCGAGGCGTTCAGCTATTGCGTGGGCAACCAGATTCCCGAGTGCCGCACGCAGTTCCGCAAGATCCTCGACGCATTCCCGACCTTCGACCTCAGCGTGGCGGAACGCAAGCATCCGGTGTGGGGCCCTGCCTTCGAGGCCGCCAAGCGAATGAAGCGCTGATGGTGCGCATCGCGCCCGCGCAGCACGGGCGCCGACAGGCAACGACAAAGAAAACGAAGAAGACGAACACGGAGGTGTCATGCGTTGGACAGTGATCGAACATGCCGGCAACACGGTGACGGCAGGCCCGTCGGCCCTGCTCGCGGCACCGGGCGGAACGATCGGACGCAGTCCCGACAACCACCTCGTGCTGCCCGACGAGCAGCGCCAGATCTCGCGCCTGCAGGCCACGGTGCGGTTCGACGAGGACGGCGCCGCCGTGTTGCGCAACATGAGCGCGGTGCTGCCCATCAGCGTGAACGGACGCACGCTGGCGCACGAACAGGAATCGCGCATCGCGGACGGCGACCGCGTGACGATCGGCAGCTACGTGCTGGAAGCGGCCAGCCCGCTGCGTGCGGCAGCAGTGGCGCCCGCGCAGCCGTCGACACCACAGCCGCCGGCACCGCTGCAGCCTGTCGCGCCGCCGCCTGCATCGCTGCATCCACCGCCGCCCGAACAGCCCGCCGCATGGCAGGCGCCGCCCTCGATGCCGCTCGCTGCGGCGCCGGTGCAGGCCAGCCCCATCGGCGACCTGCTGCCCTCGTCGGGCGACTCCGACGTGTTCTCCGACCTCTTCGGCGAAGGCGCGCTGCCCATCGGCGATGCCCAGGCCGCGCAGCCCACGGTGGCCATGCAGCCGCCGGCGCGGCAGGCAACGCCGCCGGTCCATGTGCCTTCGACCTCGCCTGCGTTCGCACCCGCACCCGCATCTGCGCACGTCGCGGCGCCGATGGCGCCTGCGTTCCCACCGGCGGCCGCACCGGCCGATGACTTCGCCGCGCTGCTGGCCGCGCCACCACCGCCGCCGAGGCACGCACCGGTCGCATCACCGCAGGCGAGCCAGCCCGCACATGGCCACGGCAACGCATCGCAGATGCCTTCTGCCGCCGATTGGGACGCCATCCTCGCCAACGCGCCGCGCCGCGTCGACACCACGCCTGCGCCCATGCCCGACCCGATGGCGCACGAGCCTTTCGAGCTGCCTTCGCAGGCGCGCCGCAATCCGGTCGATCCACTCGCCGAACTGAATCCGCAGGCGGCCGACGACATGTCGAACATCGCGCTGAAGCGCGGCGTCGACCCGCTGTCGTTCTTCGCGGCCGACGACAGCGCGCATTCGCCGCTGGCCGATCCGCGCCCCACTGCGCTCGCACACCACGATCCGATGCTGCCGGGCGATGCGCACCCCGCGCTCGACCTGCTGCAGAACAACAAGCCGGCCGCGCAGGGCTACAGCCATTCGAACCATGCACGCGAAGTGGCAGCACAGTTCCGCCCGCCGAACCCGGTGGCGGCACCGGTGCATGCACCGACGCCCGCGCCTGTCGTGGAACCGGTGAAGGCGGAAGCACCACCGCCACCACCACCGCCACCACCACCACCGCCACCACCACCGCCACCACCACCACCGCCACCTCCTCCCCGCCACCGCCTCCACCTCCACCACCCGCAGCGCCTGTCGTCGCCGCGCCAGTGGTTGCTGCGCCTGTGGTCGCGCAGCCTGTCGCGGTCGTCGACGAGCCTGTTGCCGCACCGGTGGCCGAGCCCATTGCGCCCCCGATTGCGCCACCCATTGAGCCTTCTGTCGCATCGCCTCTCGCACCGGCCGTCGCGGCGCCGGCACCGACGCCTGCAGCAGCCGCATCGCCAGCCTCGTCTTCGTCGGAAGCCCTGTTCAAGGCCTTCCTCGAAGGTGCGGGCGTGCCCGAGCTGGCCGGCCAGCAGCCGATGGACATCGAGGCCATGCAGCGCCTGGGCCGGATCATGCGGGCCTTCACCGACGGCACCATCGAGCTGCTGTCCTCGCGCGCCATGCTCAAGCGCGAAGTGCGCGCCGAGATCACCATGATCGTGGACGAGGAGAACAACCCGTTCAAGATCCTGCCCAATGGCCGCGCCGTGCTGATGCAGATGTTCGGCGCGCGCATGCCCGGCTTCCTGCCGCCCGAGGCGGCGGTGCACGACGCGCTGGGCGACCTGCAGTCGCACCAGCTCGGCATGGTGGCCGGCATGCGCGCCGCGCTGCTCACGCTGCTGAAGAGCTTCGACCCCGCCACGCTGAGCCGCGAGACGCCGCACGACGGCGGCCTCGGCGAGAAGCTGCTGCCGGGCGGGCGCGAGGCGCGCCTCTGGCGCCGCCTGCAGGCGCTGCACACCGAGACCACCGCGGCGGTGGAAGACGACTTCCAGGCCGTCTTCGGCCGGGCCTTCCAGCAGGCCTACGACAAGGAGATGGAACGCCTGAAGGAGGCCCGCCGTGCGTGACACCGTGCACGACGCCACGCGCTCCTTCGCGGTGCCCATCTCGACCTCGCAGTTCTCCTGCGTGGGCGAACGCAGCGGCAACCAGGACGCCATCGGCTACCACCTCGAGGAGCGCAACGCCTGCTTCGTGGTGAGCGACGGCGTGGGCGGCAACGCCGGTGGCGAACTCGCCTCGCGCATCGCCGTGGACACCGCGCTCAACACCTTCGTGGACGACCCCTCGCTCGGCGCCGACAGCATCCAGCGCTGCGTGAAGTCTGCGAACGACGCCATCCTGGCCAAGCAGCGCGAGCTCACCGAGCAGAGCCGCATGAGCGCGACCTTCGTGTCGCTGTTCGTCGATCGCGGCTCCAACCAGGCCTGCTGGGCGCACGTGGGCGACAGCCGCCTCTACTGGTTCCGACGCGGCGTGCTGATGCAGCGCACCGAGGACCACAGCCTGTCGGAGCGCTCGGGCGACGCCGCCGCGAGCCAGCAGGGCGGCGAGCGCCTGGTGAAGACCAACCTGCTGTACCGCGCGCTCGGCGCGCGCGCCACGGCTGAAGCCACCATCACCTCGCCGCAGCGGCTGGCCGACGGCGATGCCTTCCTGCTGTGCACCGACGGGCTCTGGCAGCTGATCTCGCAGCAGGTGATGGAACGCTCGCTGCAGCTCGCCGACAGCGCGGAGGAGTGGCTTGCACTCATTCGCCGCGCGGCCGAGGCCAAGGCCGACGAGTCGCGCGACAACTACTCGGCGCTGGCCGTGTGGGTGGGGTTTCCGCAGCAGGTGACGCTGGCGGGGGCGGCCTGAATCGACGCGCCGCCCTCAGGGCGCCAGCATCAGCACCTTGAACTGGCTCGGTACGACGCGCATGCCGACGATGTTGCAGCGGTTCTGCACCGTGATGCTGGTGACCCGTGTGGCCGGCGTCCCCTTGAGAAGCACGGTGAACGCGCCTGTCACATGGCGCGATTGCTGCATGAACGTCTGCGACACGACACCGCCCAGTACCCCGGGCTGATCCCCCAGGGTGATCGGCGTGGTCGTCGCCATGTTGTGTGCCGGCATCGCCATGAAGAGGATGTTCCAGGCATTCGGAACGGCCATCGGGCCCAAGGCCATGTTCGGGTACGGAATGGGCACCGGCGTCTTGCAGACGTCGGGAAACGCCATGTCCATCCCCATGAGCTGACAATTGGCAAACATCTGGTACCTCCTCGCCTAGCCCATGTGGATCTGGGCTGCGTCCACCTTCACCAGCTCCTGGCCGGTGACCATCGTGTGGTGGCCATGGATGCGCACCGTCTCGCTGGCCTTGTAGTCCATGTGGCCTGCGCGCACCTGGTCCACTTCGTCCGTCAGGCGCAGCGCTTGGCGTGCCATCTGCACGATGCGGTCGGCCACGGTCTCGAACACCTTGCCGACCAGCCGCACCCTTCCGGCCGTGGCCTGCACGGAGCGCGTCACCAGCCGCAGCTCACCGATCTCGCACTCGCCCTCTTCTGTCTTGAGTTCGAAACGCTTGTCCGCGCGAAGCCTGAGTTCCGAGGCGCTCTCGATGGTCACCCGGCCGTTGCCCGTGGACGCAAAGGTGACGTCGCCAGCCGCCTCGACACAGCTTGACGACGCATCGGCCTGCTCGATCACGGCGATCAGGTAGGCACGCGCGCTATCGGGACCGGACACCAGCACCGTATCGCCGGTGGCTGGCTTGAGCAGGCAGCTCGCCGCGCGCCGGCAAACCCATGCAGCACCCTGCTCGTCGTCGACGGTGACACGTCCGTCCGGCAATAGTGCGGCGACCACCCCCTGGAAGTGAACCGGAACCGCCAGCTTCGAGGCTTTGCGCAATGAAACGACTGACATTGGAGGTCTCCTTGTTTCGATGGGTAGACAGTGGAACGGGAAGGCTTGGGGGCATCAGCGCGGCGGAAGGCTCTCCTGAGCCTTGAACAGCTCCGGATCGTTCTCGATGACGCCACCGCTGCCCGAGAAACGCGCACCTTCGCGCAATGTCCGATGAAAGCGGGTGCGCAGGAAACGCGCATTGCGCAGATCCGCGTCATGAAGTCCAGCGTAGGAAAAGTCGGCATCTTGCAGATCCGCGTCGCGAAAGCTGGCGCCCCTGGCCTGCACACGATGGAACACGCTCAGCGGCAGGCGCGAGCGGCTGAAATCGGCACCTTCGAGTTTGGCGTCGGCCCAGATCGACTGGTCGAAGATGGCATCGCTGCAATTCGCTTCACGCAGATCGGCTTCCGGGAACATCGTCTGAGCTGCATCCACTGCGCTGAAATTCGCCCTGCTCAGGGTGGCGCCCTTGAAGTTGCTCTGGGTCAGCACGGCGCCGCTGAAATCGACGCCAGCCATCGCGCTGTCGGTGAACTGGCAGCGCACAAAGGCGGTGTGCGGCAAGCGCTGGCCTTCGAGATTGCACTCCATCAGGATCGAACCATCGCACTGGGCCTGGGCGAACTGCACCGTGCGCAGATCCATGCGGAAGAACATCAGGTGCAGCAGCCGTGCCCCACGGCAATCGAGCTGGTCGACCCGTGATTCGGTGACGACGATCTGGTCGCAGATGCCGGGCTTCAGCACAGCATGTCCGAGCTCGCATCTGACAAAGGACACGCGCTCCATCTGCGCGTTCCCGAAATCCGCGTGAGCCAGCGAGGATTCGAAGAAGTTGGCGTCCTGCATGAACGCGCGGCCGAGTTGCGCGCCCTCCAACCGACAACGGAATACGCGCGCGCCTCTCAAGCTGGCCGCCGACAGATCGGCCTGTTCGAAGCTGCATTGCGCCAGCGAACTGTCGTCGAGGCTGGCGCCACGCAGATTCGTCCGGCTCAAGTCGACGTGCTCCATCTGTGCCCCCGACAAGTCGACGCCGCTAAGGTCCTGACCTGCGAGACTCGCTCTGACCACCGGTTCGCCATGTCGAATCTTGTCCAGGAGTTCTTCGACTGTCATCGAGCCGGCTCGGTCGTTCTTGCGGGCAAGGTCTTGGCTCCGTGGGTGTAGGCGCCGATGAAGTTGGTCGAGCCGTCGATCGCGGCCTGCGACACGTCGGCGCGAAACAGATTGGCATCCTGCAGGCTCGCAAAGCGCAGATCGGCCTTGGAGAGATTGGCGTCGATGAGGTTGGCACCGCGCAACGAGGCTTCGCGCAGGTCCGCGCGAATGAACAGGCTCTCGCCGGCATTCAACCCCTCCAGCCGCGCGCGCCGCAGGTCGCACTCGGAGAGGTCGCAGCCCTCCAGGTGTGCCTTCGCGAGGTCGGCACCGACCAGGATGGCGCCGCGCAGGCCGCACTGCCTGAGCGAAGCGGCGCAGAACACTGCCTGCACCAGGCTGCAGCCGTGGACGAAGGAGCAGGTCACCAGGCTGGCCTCGGTGAAGTCGACCCCCTCCTGCGCATGGACGGTGATGAAAGCACAGGCGTTCAGCGCGGCACGCACGAAGGATGTGCCCTTGAGGCTGCACTCGATCCAGCTCACCTGCTTGAACGCGGCGTCGTCGAAGGCCATGTCTTCGAGCGCGAGCTTGACCATCGTCATCTGCTCCCAGTGCGATCCGCGCGCATCGCAACGCACCCATTCGCTTTCGAGCAGATCGGACTGGTTGAACGTGGCCTTCGCCAGCACGCAGGAACGAAAGATGGTCTTGCTGCAACGCGTCTGCATGAAGCTCACGCCCGTGAAGTTCGCACCTTCGCAATGCGCGCCACCCAGGTTGGCCTCGTCCAGCCGCGCATCGGCGAGCGAAGCCCGGACCAGGCGCGCCCGCGCAAGCACCGCGCGCGTGAAGTTGCAGCCATCGAGCCGCGCATCGCTGAAGTCGACGTCTTCGAGATTGGCACCCGTGAAGTCGGCGCCGCGCAGGTCCAGACCCGAGAGATTGGCGCCGGCGAAGTTCATGCCTGCGAAGCGACGCTCGCCGCTGGCCGCGGCCTCGAGACGCCGGCGCAGCCGCCTGGAACGCAGGCTGCTGGCCGCCGGCGCCGGCTCGAGCAGGTGTGCGCCGTAGAGGTGCCCCATGCGCGCGACGTGCCCGGCCTGCTCGCGCAACCGCGCACTGTCGGCGGCCTCGTCGGGTGTGGGCTGTGTCCTGCGCTCGCGCGCCGCGTCTTCCTCGAGGCGCGCGAGGTCACGCAGCAGGCGGTCGGGGTCGAATCGGCGTTGTACAGGCTTGCCAGTCTGCGACGCCACCTCGGTCATGGCCTTGTCGATGCCTGCCTGGATCTCGCCGGACAGCGTGCGCGGATCCATCTGCGACAGCGGCGGGATATCGATATCGGGTTGGATGGCCGCGGGCATTCCGCGTGCGACGGCCTGCGCCTGGTCTTCGGTGCTGCGCGCAACCGCCGCCGCGCGCATTTGCTCGAGGGCTCGATCGGCCTTCTCGGCGAAGTCGGGCAGATCGTCCATGGATGCCGGCGGACGCAAATCCGGCTCGGACAGGGGTGGCAGATACTGCTCGGGATCCAGGCCCTGCGCCAGCAGGCGGGCGCGCATGCGTTCATGCTCGCGCTGCCGGCCTGCTCGCAGGTTGCGCACCAGCGGAAGCGAGGCGAGGTCGGGCATCTGTTCGCCTGCCCATGGCCCCATGACCGCCTTGGGTACGAGGTCGCTGTCGCGCAGGACCAGCACTGCCTTGGCAGGGTCGATGCGCTGCTGCAGCACCTGTTGGTAGTGGTCGAGCGGCCGCGGCTGCCCGCGCAACTCGAGCGCGGGCATGATGTGCTTGACGTCGGCCGCGTCATCTTCCGCGATGGGCGATGCACCGTGCCAGACCAGGATGACGCGCTCGGCGTGCGGGAAGAACCAGGCCGTGCTCAGCCGCAGCGAAATTTCCGACAGCGCGCCACCGTCTTTCTGAAAGCTGGCGAAGCAGCGCGCATGCCAATCAGGCAGTTGGCCGCGCATCACCGGCTGCCGGGGATGCATGTTCCACAGCTCGTAGGCAGCGCCAGGTGGCAATTCGCGCTGGCCAGGCAGGCGCTGGTCGGCGGGTGCGGCATTGAAGTAGCGCCAGTCCATGTCCTCGGCGAAGCCGGGGTACTCGTGCTGCAGCCATTGCTGGTCGTAGGCGCGCCCCATCAGCGCGAGCCGCTGCGGCCGATCGGGTGGCACGGCGCCGAAACCAGCGGGCGCGATGTGCCGCCCGGGCACGTCCTGGCGCGCGCCGGGCAGCTCGACATTGGGAAGCCGGCGCGTATGCACGCCGTTGATCACTTCGTCGAAGCTGCCGATGCCTTCGGGGTTTTCGGGCTCGCTCGGACCGCCGTAGGCATGCGCCCAATCCAGCCTCAAGCGCTCGAAGGGCTGCGCGGGCGTCGCACGGCCATCGAGCCAATAGCGATCGCCGCTCACCAGCAACGACTTGGCATGGCCATGGAAGACGGCCTGCGCCGCACACAGTGTCTTGTCCTCCTGGTGCGCCGTGTACGCATACCCGCTGACCAGCCACTCCGGCTCGATCTTGGGCACGCCCAGGTCCAGCACATTGCCGGGGCCGATCTCGTCGGCCGCCAGCTTCCATAGATCCTGGTCTGGCATCAGCAAGGGCTCGGGCGCCAGGCTGGCCATCGCGAAGACCGAGACACCCAGGATGTCTCGCTGCTGCCGCCTGAACGGCCGCGTGAGGATGCTCAGGCGAAAGGGCTTGATGGTCTTCATCGGGGCAGCACCTGCTTCAGCGCATCGGCTGGTCGATGGCGATCTCGCGCGAGACCGGGTCGAAGCGCAGCTTCACGGAGCGCCCCGGTGCGAAATCGGCGAGCTTCACCGGGCTGATCGGGGCGACCAGTTCGGTCTCGTAGGCGGGCAATCCCCCCTCGGGCTGCACCCGGAACTTGAGCCGCACGAGGACGAAGATGCGCTCGACGCGCATGCCCGTGTCATGGCTATCGAGCACCGTCGCTGCGGCCGGCTGGCCGGTACGAAGCACGCGCTCGGCACGATCGGCCCCCATCACTTGGCGGTTGACCAAATGCTGCGCTTGCATCACGCGGGAGACATGGCGCTTGGCCAGCGTGATCAGCACGAACGCCAGCAGCGCGATGACCGCGATGGGGATGATGAGATGCCAGTACTTGGTGAACCACACGGCGAAAAGATCCAGCACGCGTCCCGGGCTCAGAGATAGACGGTGATGCCTCTGGGGTTCACCTTGATCTGGGACAAGTCGATCTTCGTCGCCTTGTTGTCCGCCGTGAAAACCGTCTGGGTGGTGGTGAAGAGGCCGATCGCACCGCTGGAGGAATACATGTCGAACTTGTTGATGGCGCCCGTGAGCGAGTAGGCGTTGAACCCCAGGTTCAGGCCGGCAAGGCTGGTCACCGCGCCATTCACGAACAGGGAAGTGGCGTTGAGGCTCACGTTGATCCCGTTGATCCCCATGTTGAAGCCCTTGAAGGCGATGCCCCAGTCCGTGAAGGTCACCTTCTTGGCCGACTTGTCCTCCACATGAGGTGCGTCCAGGATGATCTTGGTAGGAGACTTGACCGTGATGTCTGCCGCGGTGCTCTCCAGGTTCATGGGGCCATCGGTTTTCGCTTCCAGCGAGGTGGTCGTATGCACCTTCTGCGCCCCGTCGACGAAATAGTCCTCGTCGCCGTTGACCTTCACCTTCTTCCCGTCGGTTTCTTCGGTGTACAGGCCGACCACCCGGGTGGTCTGCGGGCCCGCAATGTGTTCCTTGAGCGACTTGCCGATGGTCCGCTCTTCACCGGTGTCCACCGTGTCCGTGCGTTTGCCGGTGACATGGATGGTCTGGTTCCCTATGACATCGACCTGCTGGTTGCCACCATCCACCTTGATGAACTGGTCGCCGCCGTTGACAGTGATCTTCTGCGGTCCGCCCTTGTTGACCGTCAGCGTGTGCGGCCCGTTGACCGTCTCATCGAGCGAGGTGTTGGTCGTGTAGGTGTCCGCGCCTTCGATCACCGTGTCGCGCGTGCCATCCACGGTGTGTGTTTCGTTGTTCTCGACGCTCTGGCTGAAATCCTTCTGTGCATGGATCTTGATCGACTCGCTGCCGGGGTCGTCGTCGATCACGAAGTGGTTGGCCAGTTCACCATCGCCCTTGATGGTTCGGCTGATGAAGCCGCTGACCGTTGCCTTGGCCGGCAACTCGAGCGGCGGCATCTGGTCGCCGTTGTAGACGCGGCCGATGATGATCGGCCGGTCGGGGCAACCGGCGATGAAATCGACGATGACCTCCTGCCCCACACGCGGGTGATTCACCGCTCCGAAATTCGAGCCGGCCCATGCACTGGACACGCGCACCCAGCATGAGCTGTCCTCATTGCGCTGGCCGTAGCGGTCCCAGCGAAACTGCACCTTCACGCGGCCGTACTTGTCGATCCAGATGTCTTCCCCCGAGGGGCCGACGACCGTGGCGGTCTGCGGGCCGTGCGTGCTCGGCACCCTCGTGACGCGCGGCGCGCGGAACGGAAACGATGTGGGCTGCACGCCGAAATCGAAGCTGTAGAGGCCGTCGGGGCTGCCCGTCGCATAGCCACCCTCGCGCAGGTTGTATGCCACCGAGACGATCAGGTATTCCTTGTTGTCCTCGTCGCGCGGCGCGTTCTGCATGTTGAAGCGGTAGCCGGTCGCCATGCCGCGCACGTTGGAGTGACCGGTGTCGATCTCGGCCTTCGCCTGCGCCTCCTCGAGCCGAATGCGCGCGTAGTGTTCGCCCTCCGCCGCGTCGCTGTAGCCGCCGAGCCACTCGTACATCTCGTAGCGGCCGTGATCGTTGTCACGCGGCTGGCTGCGCGTGTTGAGCAGGTCGGCCTTGGGATTCTTGAAGTTGAAGTCGTCGACCACGAAGGTGCCGGGGCGAATCTCCTCGGTCACCTCCCATTGGTCGATTACTTCGCGGCCCGTCTCGTCCGCGCGATCGGTGGCGAGGTAGCCGATGCGCGGATAACCCGGCAGCGTGTCGTGCGCCCCCATGTCGTCAGCCAGCACCAGTATGTGCTGGTTCTTCTCGTGCCTGAAGTAGTAGTAGATGCCTTCGTGTTCCATCATGCGGCTCACGAATGCGAAATCGGTCTCCTGATACTGCACGGAGCATTCGCGCTGGCGGTAGGTGGCACTGAGCTTCTTCTCGAAGGCGAACCCGTACTCGCCGAGCACTTCGTCCAGGATGTCGACCACCGACTTGTTCTGGAAGATCTTGTAATCGCTGGTGCGCGTGAGATACCAGAGCCAGGGGCGCACGACGGCCCGGTACACCACATAGCGCGACGAGCTCTCTTCGCGGCCGATCATCGTGAAGCGCGTGATCTGCCCGTTGAGGTAGCGCGGCGTTCCGTCGATGGTCACGATCTCGAGGGTGAGCGGCTTGCCGAGCACCGCCTTCATGTCGACGGAGGTGTTGGGACTCAGCAGGTCCACCTCGAACTCGAAGAGCTCCGACAGCGCTTCCTCGCCGTGCATCGAACGGAACAGCAACTGGTCCGGAGCAAGCGGCGTATGTGCAGTGACGACTCTGGCCATGTGGTACTCCCTTTCTGTGCTCAATCCTCGGAGAATTCGTAGCGGAAGTCGTCATCCGCCGCACTCAGTTGCACGCCTGCGAGCTTGCGCGCACTCACCGTGGCACCGATGACTTCCTCGCTCAATCGCGGAAGGATGGTGTGCGTGAGGATCGCATCGATCATCCGTCCACCCGACTCGATGGCCGTGCAGCGCCGGGCGACCAGTTCGACGGCGCTGTCGTCGTAGGTCAATGCGATGCCGTGGTTCGCCTGCAGGCGCGCGGCGATGCGATCGAGCTGCAGCCTGATGATGCGATGCAATGCCTCTGCGTGCAACGGGTAATAAGGCACTACAACCAGGCGCCCTAGCAGCGCCGGAGCGAATACTTTCAGCAGCGGTTCGCGCAATGCGGTGGCCAGCGGTTCGGGGTCGGGCCGCAGGGTCGGGTCTTCGCACAGCTGCATGACCAGGTCGGTGCCGACGTTGGAGGTCATGATGATCACGGTGTTGCGGAAGTCGATGTGCCGGCCCTCGCCGTCCTCCATCCACCCCTTGTCGAACACCTGGAAGAAGATTTCGTGCACATCGGTGTGCGCCTTCTCGATCTCGTCGAGCAGCACCACGCTGTAGGGACGGCGGCGCACGGCCTCGGTGAGCACGCCGCCTTCGCCGTAGCCCACGTAGCCCGGAGGCGCGCCCTTGAGCGTGGAGACGGTGTGCGACTCCTGGAACTCGCTCATGTTGATGGTGACGAGGTTCTGCTCGCCGCCGTACAGGGCCTCCGACAGCGCCAGCGCGGTCTCGGTCTTGCCCACGCCCGAGGGACCGCACAGCAGGAACACCCCGACGGGCTTGTTGGGGTTGTCCAGCCGCGCGCGCGCCGTGCGGATGCGCCGCGAAATGGTCTCCAGCGCGTCGGGTTGCGCGACCACACGCGCCGACAGGATCTCGCCGAGCCTGAGCACCGACTGCGCGTCGTCGCGCACCATGCGGCCGATGGGAATGCCGGTCCAGTCGGCCACCACGGTGGCAACGGCCTGCGCATCGACGGCGGCGAGGATGAGCGGCGATTCGCCCTGCAGCTGCGAGAGCTTGTCCTGTGCCTCGTTGAGCTCCGCACGGATTTCCTCGGGCGTGCGCGGGGGTTCGGCAGGAGGCGCATCGGCGTCGACGTCGACGTTCGCCGCTTCGGCATCCCCGGCGTCTTCCGCATCCGATGTCTCTGCCTGCTGCGCCTGCGGCACGGCCGCCGGCGAGAGCAGCTTGCGCAGCGCGACGATGCGCTCGACCAGCGCGCTTTCTTCCACGCGCTGCTTCTCCAGCACCTCGAGTTCGGCCTTCGCCTGCGCGACCTGCGCCGCGATGTCGTCCACGCGCTTCTGCTCGCCGACGCCGATCTTGGCCTCGCGCTCCGCGATGCCCGACTCGATGCCTAGCACCTCGATGCGCCGCTGCAGGTCTTCCAGCGCGGCCGGCAGCGCATGCTGGCTCAATGCCACGCGCGCGCATGCCGTGTCGAGCAGGCTCACCGCCTTGTCGGGCAGCTGCCGTGCGGGAATGTAGCGGTGCGACAGGCTCACGGCGGCCTCGAGCGCGGCGTCGAGGATGAGCACGCCATGGTGCTTCTCGAGCTCGGCCGAGATGCCGCGCAGCATCACCACGGCCTTGGGCTCGGTGGGCTCGTGCACCTGGATGGTCTGGAAGCGCCGCGTGAGCGCCGGGTCCTTCTCGATGTACTTCTTGTACTCGGACCAGGTGGTCGCGCCGATGGTGCGAAGCCGCCCGCGCGCGAGCGCCGGCTTGAGCAGGTTGGCCGCGTCGCCGGTGCCGGCGGTGCCGCCCGCGCCCACCAGCGTGTGCACCTCGTCGACGAACAGCACGATGGGCTTGGGACTCTTCTCGACCTCGTCGATGACCTGCCGCAGGCGCTGCTCGAACTCGCCCTTCACGCCGGCGCCGGCCTGCAGCAGCGTGGGGTCGAGCACCCACAGCGACACGTCCTTCAGCGAAGGCGGCACATCGCCGGCTGCAAGGCGCGAGGCCAGGCCTTCGACCACGGCCGTCTTGCCGACGCCGGCCTCGCCGGTGAGCAGCGGGTTGTTCTGCCGGCGGCGCATGAGGATGTCGATGATCTGGCGGATCTCGTCGTCGCGGCCATACACCGGATCGAGTTCGCCGGCGCGCGCCTTGGCGGTGAGGTCGCTCGCGTACTTGGCCAGCGCCGAGCCGCCGGCCGCAGGGCCGTCGCCCTGGTGGTGCGCTGCCGCGGGCGCGGCGGTGCCGGCCGGCGGCGCCGCATCGAAGTCGTCCTCGGGCGAGCCTTCGGTCCAGGCCGCGAGCTGCGCCACCAGCACGTCGGGCACGATCTTGTCGAACTCGCGCGAGATGCCCGAGAGCACCTGCCGCAGCCCCGGCGTCTTGATGATGCCGGCCAGCAGGTAGGCGCCGCGGATCGAGGTGGCCTCGAAGCGCAGGCTGGCGTAGACCCACGCGCGCTCCACCGCGTTGTCGACGTGCTCGGAGATGTCGCTGATCGATGTAGCGCCGTGCGGCAGCCGGTCGAGCGCGCGCACGAGGTCCTGTTCGATCGCGTCGAGGTTCAGGCCGGCGCGCTTGACGATGCGCAGCATGTCGCTGTCCTGCAGCTGCAGGATCTGGTGCAGCCAGTGCACGAGTTCGACGTACGCGTTGCCGCGCAGCTTGGCGAAGGCGGTGGCGGTTTCCAATGCCTTGTAGAGCATCGGGTTGAGCTTGGAGAACAGGGAGACGCGGCGGATGTCGGTCATGGATTAAAGCTAACCCCCAGTCTTCGCGCACTTCGTGTCGCTACGCCAACCCCCTTGCAGGGGGCAACACCTGTGGCCCGGCAGAGCCGGTTCCACGGTGTTTCCCGAAAAGACCGTGATGTAGTCATGTCGTCGGCGTCTCGCGCGAAGTTGCGGAAGAGCGGGTAAGGGATGCATCGGTAGGAGCCGCCGATGCGGAACGGGAAAACAATGCTTCGGGCTGGAACACCATGTCGCCGGCATCGGTGTCCGCGAGGCGGGTGCCGAGCCAACTGCCCCAGCCCAGGCGCTGATTGCCGCCGAGCTGGGTGGCGCGCGCGTCCTGCTTCTTGAGCACGAGGCGCAGCTCCCACGCGAACTCGATGCCCACGTACTGGCGCACCCAGTCGACCACCTGCTGCAGCCGCTTGCTGCCGGGCAGCAGCTCGCGGAACTGCTCCTGCGTGAGCGGCCCGAGCTCGAGGCGGAACTTGCTCTGCGCATCACGCACCGCCAGGCCGATGGTGGCGCCGCCGCCGAGCCGGTGGTTGCGCCCGAACAGGCCGAGGCAGCTGACTTCGCGCTCGTCGATCATCACCCAGTCGCTCACGAACTCCTCGATGCGCACCGGCACGTCGAAGTAGAGCCTGAGGATCTGGATCAGCCCTTCGGGGTTGCGCGTCTGGCGCACGAGGTGGCCCGCCATGAAGGTGCGGGCATGGTCCGCGATGCGGTCGCGCTCCTTCAGCCCGGGCTGCCCCATGTTCATGAGGCTGGCGACGTAGTCGACGAAGCGGTGGCCGTCGGGACGGTCGAGGCTGTTGACCGACTGGGCATCGGCCCAGGCCCGGTAGAACAGCAGTATCAGCCGGTGATGGAACAGGTCGGCGAACGCGCTGATGGTGTTGTCGGCATGGTGGCGCTTGCGTTCGCGCGCGTACTCGGTCAGGTGCAGCGGCAGCGGGCCGTTGGGGCCGAACAGGCCGAAGCCGTAGATCGAAATGCGCGGCGGGCCGTCGCTGTCGACATCCACGCCCGACACGTTCGACGGCGCGAACGCCATCGAGGGCTCCTGCCCGACCCGCAGCGGCTCGTCCACGGGGCGCGGTGCGCGGCCCAGCAGCGGGTGGCCGCCCTGCGCGTCGAGACGGCGCAGCAGCATGAACAGGTCGTGCTCGAACGGCTGCTCGACCAACCGGGCCCACAGCACGGGGTCGGCTTGCGGCACGCCCCGTGCCGGCCGGCCGGGCTGCGGGTGCGGCACGACGTCATGCTGCACGCCGGCCGTATCGGTCGCCATGCCGGCAGCCATGCCCTCGTCCTCGGGCGTGGCGTGCTGCGTGCCGTCGGTGACGCCCGCTTCGCTCATACGGCGGGGCGGCGTCCCACGCGCGGCGTCCAGCGCGCGATCTCGCCGCGCTGCAGGCTCGACAGCGCGAACTCGGTGAATGCGTTGAGCGACACGTGGCGGCTGAAGAACTGCTCCAGCACGGCGCCGAAAAGGTACGGGCTCGCACCCGAGAAGGCGACCTCGTCGATCTTCAGCGCGATCTCCACGCCGCGGCCGAACACGATCGGCCCGGGTTCCGGCAGCCGTCGGAACACCGGTGCCAGCGCCATCGTGCGCACGCCCTGGATCTGGCGGCGCACCGACGGGTCGGCGAGGTTGCCGTACAGGTCGAGCATCTCGCGCAGCGCGGCGGCGCCCTGCACGGCATCGACGTCGGTGAGGCTCAGGTAATTCAGCCCCAGGTGGCTGATGAGGCGCCAGGTGATCGCCCCTTCGGCGAGCGCCGGGTATGGCCGCGAGGGCCCGCGCAGGATGCGGATCGATCGCACCGGCGCCGAAACGCGCAGCGTGAAGTCCGACTCGAGGCCGGTCGGCAGCAGCAGCGGCAGGTCGCGGTTGGTGCACAGCGCGTCGAGCGTGATGTGGCGCAGCGTGTGCGGAAACGGCGCGTCATGCTGGTCGACCAGCGACACGTAGACCTCGCTGCCGGTGTAGCTGGTGCGTGTGCCCTGCGCCCGCGCGCGGTCGGACACGAGGCGCGGCTCGCGGCGCAGCGAGAAGTAGGCACCGAAGTCGCCGTCGTCAGCCGCGAAGGAGCCGAGGAAGGGCCGGAACTCGCGCTCTTCGGAGCCGTTGGCCATGTGGCCGGTGACGCGCTCGACGGTGAAGATTTCGAAGTCGCGCGGCCGCGTGCGGTCGATCACCGCGTGGTGCTCGTGCTGGCCCGGCCCCACCGGGATGCGGTCGCTGCGGCGCGGAACGAGGTTGATGATCGGCGTGCAGAACAGCGAGAAGTGCTTGGCGTCGACCAGCCGCTCGAGGTCGGCGTCGGCGCGGTCGAGCAGGATCACGATCTCCATCGTGGTGCCGCCCATGGCCGAAACCGCCGCGCGCAGCTTGTTCACGCTGAAGAACAGGTAGCGGTCGGGGAACGCGAAGTACTCGTGCAGCAGGCGGTAGCCCTGGAACGAGCGCGCGTCGTACGGCAGCAGCGCCTGGTCGGGCTCGAAGCCCTCGTGCCTGATGGCGTCGTCGCCCAGCGGCACGATGCGCGGCCCGCCGCCCGCGGCGCCCGGGCCGCTGCGGCACACCACGCCGATGCTGTGGTGGGCCACGAGCTCGAGCACGCGCAGCGCATGCAGTTCGGCGCCCGACAGAAAGAACTCGAGCCGGTCGAGCGGCATGTCGGCGAAGCGTGCACCGCCCACGGCCTCGAGCTTGATGGTGATGGCGCTCCGGGCCTGGCGCGCGACCACCGGCATCGCGTGGGCGATCTCGGCGGGCACCGGGCCGATGCCGGCCTCGGCGATGCGGATGGGCCACAGCGTGACGGCATGGCCGGTGCAGAACTCGCAGGCCGTCTGCTCGCCCTTGATCATGCGGCCGCGCAGGATGGTGTGGCGCGGCAGCTCGTAGCCCGCCTTCAGCGAGCCTTCGTTGAGGTTGCCGTCGATCTGCACCACGGCCATGGCCGGCAGCGGCGCGAGGAAGTTGGGATACACCACCTCGAGCAGCCGCTGCGAGAAGCGCGGGAACTCCGCGTCCATCTTGAGCTGGATGCGCGCGGTGAGGAAGCTGAAGCCTTCGAGCAGGCGCTCCACGTACGGGTCGCTGACCTCGATGCCGCGCATGCCGAGCCGGCCCGCGATCTTCGGATAGCGCTGCGCGAACTCGGCGCCGAGCTCGTGCATGTAGGTGAGCTCGCGGTTGTAGTAGTCGAGGAGCCTGGCGTCCATCAGTCGCTCGCCCCCAGGCTGCGCGCACTTCGTGTCGCTTCGCCAACCCCCTTGCAGGGGGCAAGACCGGTGGCCAGGCAAGGCCGGTTCCACGGTGTTCCACGAAAAGAGAACGCCAGCATCAAAGTCCCCCCGTCGGCCGCAGCACCATGTGCCCGCTCTCCAGGTCCAGCTCCGAACGCAGGATGAACTCGATCGGGTACGGCACCGACCACAGCGTGCCGCGGATCTCCAGCGCGAGCAGGTTGTGATGCTCGAGGTCGGTTGCGTCGGTCACGCAGCGCACGTCGATGCTGTCCTTCATGATGCGCGGCTCGAAGTCGATGATGGCCGCGCGGATGGCGGCCTCGACGTCGGCGAAGTCGACCTCCGACATGCGTCCGCCGGCCCAGCCGCGAACGCCGTAGTTCACCACCGAGCGGCGCGCGCGCGGCATGGCATTGATGTCGTGGTCGGCGCCGAAGTTGGTGGTGTTGAGCAGCCACTGAAGGTCGCGCAGCACCGAGTCGCGCAGCAGCTTGCCGCTCATGAGGAAAGCGCCCGCGCGTTCCTGACCCGTCTGCGGCGTCTTGTCGGTGAGGCGATCGAGCAGCACCGGCTGCAGGCGGTCGCGCGCGACGCTTTCCTGCTGGTCGCCGTCCATGTCCATCATGGCGCTCATGCGTTCGCGGCCTCCCGCGTGAATTCCACCAGCCGCAGGTCGAGCAGCGAATGGTCGCCGGTCTCGCTGATCAGCGTGCGCTGGCCCTGGCCGGCGTACTGCTCCTCGCCGGGCAGCGGCAGCCAGTCGGTGCGGCGGCCGAGCGTGGTCTCGTCGTCGAGGCCCTCGAGGCTGCCCGGGTAGCGCACGGGCACCAGCCCGTTGAGCGCGCGGCCGTCGTGCAGCTCGATCTCGGCGGGCGCCCACAGCAGGTCGACGAGGTGCTGCGGACGCGAGAACTTGATGCGGCGCACTTCCGTCAGCGGCAGCCATGCATAGCCCGAGGGCGTGAGCAGTTCCAGCACGGGGCCGATGCGCACGTCGCCGTCGCACAGCCAGCCGAAAGCGCTGCGCGCGACGGGCTCGCCGTCCAGCGCCTGCGCGGCGCGAGAGTCGGAACGGTCGACGCTGGTGAGCGTGCCTGCCAGCGCGGGTGCCGCTTGGCGCGCGGCCTCGCGCAGCCCCGCGGCTTCGTCGGCGCGCCCGGCAGGCAATGCCGCGGCGGCGATGAGCTGTTCGACCCAGTCGGCATTGCCGCCCAGGACGGCCGGCGCGCGTCCGCCGGACCAGAAATCGGTGCGATGGCGTTCGCCCGCGAGCGCCATCGAACAGGTCACGCTCGCAGGCGTGAAGGTGGGATCGAGCTTGGTGGCGAGCTTGAGCTGGTCTTCGGCCCGTTGCCACTCGCCGCGCAGCGCAAGGAAGTGGCAAAGGGCGAGCCTCAGGCTGGCGTTCTGGGGACTGGCACGGATCTGCCGCTGCACCCATTCGGTGTGCTCGGCCACGGAGCGCTCTCCCAGCACTGCAAACCCATCTCCCATGAAGCTTCCTCGCTGACTGACTGACTGGCACGCGGCACTGAGGGCCGCTGTGCGAATGACGGCCGCTGGCCGTCGGGAAAACATCGCGGCCGGCCCGTGGGCCGGCCGCGCATCGGAAAAAGGAAGATCAGGCTTCCTTGTTTTCCTTGATGTTCCAGCCCAGGACCGTCTCGGCGCCCTTGCCGCCCTTGTCGGTCTGTTCCCAGTACTGCTGCTTCACCTTCGCGGCCTGGAAGGCGTACTGCACGAACACGGCGTCGGAGCCCTGCTCGGCCGTGTATTGCACCGAGGTGACCAGCACTTCCTCGAGCGTGACGCGCGTGTATTCGATCTGCGAGCCCCCCGCCTTGCAGACCGACACCTCGACCTTGGCAAGGTGCTTGCCGCTGGCGCAGTTCTTCATGACGGACGGAGCCGCCTTGTCGATGCGCGCGAGCACCTGCAGGTCATTGAAGCTCGCCTTGCCCACGCCACCGCCACCGCCGCTGACCATGTTTCCAGGCTGCGTCGCTCCCCAGGCAAACGACTTGATATCCGTCCAGTCCTTGTGGTTCGAGTCCTTGGATTCGCCGTTTGCGCCCTCGACGCGCATGAACATGTCTACTGCCATGATGATTAACCCCCAAAGTTATTTGCGCCCGTATTGCGGGACACCGTTGAATTAGCTGCTGTCCTTCTTGTTGGATGGCAGCTTCGAAACCAGCCGCAACGACACCGTCAGCCCTTCGAGCTGATAGTGCGGCCGGAGAAAAAACTTGGCGGCGTAGTAGCCCGGGTTGTCCTCGATGGCTTCCACCTGGACCTCGGCCGCCGCCAGCGGCTTCATTGCCTTCGTGTCCTGCGACGACGTGCCTGGGCTGCCGTCGACGTAGTTCATGATCCAGTCGTTGAGCCAGCGCTCCATGTCCTCGCGCTCGCGGAACGAACCGATCTTGTCGCGCACGATGCACTTGAGGTAGTGCGCGAAACGGCAGCAGGCGAACAGGTACGGCAGCCGTGCCGCGAGGTTCGCGTTGGCGGTGGCATCGGCGTCGTAGTACTCGGCCGGCAGTTGCAGCGACTGCGCACCGATGAAGGCCGCGAAGTCGGAGTTCTTGCGGTGCACCAGCGGCATGAAGCCGTTCTTGGCGAGCTCGGCCTCGCGACGGTCGCTGATGGCGATCTCGGTCGGGCACTTCATGTCCACGCCGCCGTCGTCGGTGGGGAAGGTGTGGGTGGGCAGGTTCTCCACCGCGCCGCCCGACTCCACGCCGCGGATCGACGTGCACCAGCCGTACTGCTTGAACGAGCGGTTGATGTTCACGCCCATGGCGTAGGCCGAGTTGGCCCAGGTGTAGCGGTTGTGCGCGGCCGAGTCGGTCTCTTCCTCGAACTCGAATTCGTCGACCGGGTTGGTGCGCGCGCCGTAGGGCAGGCGCGCCAGGAAGCGCGGCATGGCCAGGCCGATGTAGCGCGCGTCTTCCGAGTCGCGCAACGATCGCCATGCGGTGTGCTCGGTGTTCTGGAAGATCTTGGTGAGGTCGCGCGGGTTCGACAGTTCCTGCCACGAATCCATCTGCATCACCGTGGGCGATGCGCCGGCGATGAACGGGCAGTGCGCGGCGGCGGCGATCTTGGCCATCTCGGCGAGCATCTCGACGTCGGGCGGGCTGTGGTCGAAGTGGAAGTCGCCGATCAGCGCGCCGAAGGGCTCGCCGCCGAACTGGCCGTACTCGGCCTCGTAGATCTTCTTGAACAGCGGGCTCTGGTCCCAGCCGATGCCCTTGTGGCGCTTGAGCGAGCGCGCCACTTCGCGCTTCGAGGCGCACATCACGCGGATCTTGAGCTGCTCGTCGGTCTCCGTGTTGTTCACGAGGTAGTGCAGCCCGCGCCATGCGCCTTCGAGCTGCTGGAAGTCCTCGTGGTGCAGGATCTGGTTGATCTGCTCGGAGAGCTTGCGGTCGATCTCGGTGATGATGGCCTGCACCGTGCGGTAGGCATCGTTGGAGATGGTGACGGTGCTCTCCAGCGCCTGCACGGCCAGCGTCTTGACGGCGTTCTCCACCGCCTCGCGGGCCTGGTCGGTCTTGGGCTTGAACTCGCGCTGCAGCAGGTCGGAGAACTCGTTCGGCGCGAGCGCCTCGACGGTGGCTTGCGCCTGCGCGGCGGTCTTCTGGGATGCGGTGCTCATGATGGCGTTCCTTGGGCTCTGCGGGTGCTTCTCGCGCTTACTCGGAAGCGGTGCCGGGCGCGCCCGACTTCTCGTTCGCGGCTTCCACCGCCTTGGCCACCGCCGGGTTCGGCGCCGACGCCAGCGACTTCAGCAGTGCCGGGTTCTGCAGCGCCTGCGCGATGAGCTGCTCGGCGCCGTTCTTGCCATCCATGTACGAGAGCAGGTTCGACAGTTCGGTGCGCGCTTCGAGCAGTTGCTGCAGCGCGCCGACCTGGCGTGCGATGCGCGCGGGCGAGAAGTCGTCCATGCTGTCGAAGGTGATGTCGACGTTCATCTGGCCGTCGCCGGTGAGCGTGTTGGGCACCTGGAAGGCCACGCGCGGCTTGATGGACTTCATGCGGTCGTCGAAGTTGTCGATGTCCACCGCCATGAATTCGCGCTCCGCGAGATCGGGCATCGGGTCCATCTGCTTGCCCGCGAGGTCGGCGATGACGCCCATCACGAAGGGCAGCTGGATCTTGCGTTCGCTGCCGTAGATCTCGACGTCGTACTCGATCTGCACGCGCGGCGCGCGGTTGCGCGCGATGAATTTCTGACCACTGTTCCTGACGCGGTTGTCTGCCATAAAGCTTCCTCTTGAATCTGAAATTCTTGGGGGTCGTGCCCCCTCCCTGTGGCCTTGGAAACGGCTATTCGCTGCTGTTCGCGCCGCTCAGCGGCCGCCCCGCGAGGCTCTCGATCTTCTGCAACCCCTCCGGCACGAGCTCTTCGATGATCTGGAAGAAGTTGAGCTCCAGAAGACGCTGTGCCCTTCGTATCAACATCGGCGCCGGATGACTGGGCTCCGAGCGCTCCAGGTACTGGCAAGCTTTTTCCAACAGAACTTGCACATCATCACGATTCGATATTTCAATATCTTTAATAAGTACCGTGCGTAGGCCGATACCGCCACTTGCAGCGCCCTGCTGCTGCGGCACAGCGGCACCCGCAGCCTGCGGATCGGCTCCAGAGTGGGCTTTCTCGGGTGCGGGAATTTCGGCCTGCGCCTGCTCGGGCAGCAGCTGCACCACGCTGCGCATCGACTTCTCGAGGCGCGAGAAGTCGGGCGCCCAGCTCTGGCCCAGCGCGCGTTCGCAGGTCTCGCGGATGCGCTGCAGGCATTCGAGCGCCGCGCGCAGTGCCAGCACCGGTGCGGCCGACTTCTCGTTGGCGCGGCGCGCCGCATCCTTCAGGCGGCCGATGCCTCCGGGGTAGTCGATCTGGTGGTCGGTCCTGCTCGAATCGAGCAGGGCCTCGACTTGGCGCAGGCTCATCAGCGTGCCGGCATCGTCCAGCAGGCGGGCATCGCGCACGCTGCGTCCGAGCCCCTCGGGCTCGGCCAGCGCGGCCAATGCGTTCATGCGGGGCAGCGGATCTTCGAAGTCGCCGTCGACGACCCGCGGATGCACGTCGTCCCAGAATTTCTGCAGCACCGCGTCGACGAGCCGCAGGCCGTCGACATAGCCGGGCAGGCCGCGGTTCTCGGTCCACGCGAGCGTGAGCGGCACCAGCACGCGGATGTCCCGCGTGCGCGTGCACAGCTGCTTCGCCAGGCGCTCCACGCGCGCCCAGTCGGGCGGCTCTGCGGGAATGATGGTGGAGCCGAACTGCTGCTCGCGCTTGCCTGTCGTCGCTTGCTGCAACGCCAGGAAATCGGGGTCGTATTCGAGGTCTTCACCGCACGGAAGCGGGCCGTCCACAGGCGACTGCAATAGATCGTTCTCGGTCGGCGACAACCTCTTCTCCCTTGTTTAACCGTTCTTCACAATGGTTATCTTGAGGGGAACGCGATGTGCGGTCAACAGCAACAGAGTGCAACGCGCAGGCTATGAATCACAAAGGAGTACAACTCCTTTCATTCAGCCAACAGAACGTCTACGGAACGCTTACAGCAGCCCACGTCCGCCCAAGTTGCGCATCAATGCACCAACACCGAAGGTCCATCTGGGCGCCTGGTCCGCATGCACCACGCGGTTGACCAGTGCGCCGAGTTCGGGTGCGGCGATGCGCACGCGGTCTCCCACGACATGGGTGAATCCTTGGCCAGGACCGTGACGGTCTTGTGTCGGTGCGAACATCGTTCCAAGAAACAACATGAAGCCGTCCGGATAGGCGTGGTGCTTGCCGATGGTCTGCGCGACGAGGTCGAGCGGATCGCGGCTGATCTTCGACAGCGAGCTCGAGCCTTCGAGCATGAAGCCCTCGGGGCCCGTCACCTCCAGCGCCACGGTGATGCGTCGCACGTCGTCGATGCCGAAGTGGTCGTCGAACAGCCGGATGAAGGGGCCGATGGCGCATGAGGCGTTGTTGTCCTTCGCCTTGCCGAGCAGCAGCGCGCTGCGGCCTTCGAAGTCGCGCAGGTTGACGTCGTTGCCCAGGGCTGCGCCGAGCGTCTCGCCGCGGCTGTTCACCGCGAGCACGACCTCGGGCTCGGGGTTGTTCCACACCGAGCCCGCATGGATGCCCACATCGGCGCCCGTGCCCACGGCCGCAAGCACCGGGGCCTTGGTGAAGATCTCGGCGTCGGGGCCGATGCCGACCTCGAGGTACTGCGACCATGCGCCCTGCGCGATGAGCACATCCTTCACCTTCATGGCCTGGGGGGAGCCGGGCACGATGTCGGCAAGGTTGTCGCCGAGCACTCCGCCGATGGCCGCGCGCGTGGCCTCGGCCCTGGACGCATCGCCGCGCGCCTGCTCCTCGATGACGCGCTCCAGCAGGCTCGCAACGAAGGTCACGCCACTGGCCTTGATGGCCTGCAGGTCGCAGGGGGCGAGCAGCCATGGCTTTCCGGTGTCGTGCGAACCGCCGTCGCCCTGGTCGCTGTTGGCGATGGCTTCGTCGAGCGAGGCGATGCGCGGCGCATCCTTCAATGCGCGCCGAACGGCCTGTGCAGGGGCTTCGTCGCGCTCGAGCAAATCGCTCATGGTGGGCGCGAGCTTCGACAGGTCGTGCAGGCCGCCTTCGTGCACGGCCACCAGCACCGGCCCCACGCCGGGCTGCCAGAGCCGCCCGACGAGGGTCGCGCGTCCGGCGTCGCGCGGCAGGCTGGAAGAAGTCGAAAGATTCAATGGCATGGCGGGATGTCTCCGTGGATGTGTACTTCGCTACGGCGCATCGTAGCGGCGCATCCGCGCGCGTGCCCGGCCAGGCCCCTTCTTTCGGGGTCCGGGCTTCCCGTCAGTGCCCCGGTGCGGCCCGCACGCGCGCCACTTCGGCGGGCAGGTCGTTCCACGCCGGTTCCTGCGGCGCGAATCGCGCGCGCATGTAGCCTGCGAGCTCGGCGATCTGCCGGTCGTCGAGCACGTCGCGGAACGCCGGCATGAAGCCGATGTCGCGCGTGGCGGGCTCGCGCACGCCGTCGAGGATGGTGCGCAGCAGGTTGTCGGGCTTCGCGCTCGTGAGGTTGCTGTTGAGCGCGAGCGGCGTGTTCACGCCCAGCAGCGTGGGGCCGTTGCCGTCGTGATGGCAGGCGGCGCACGCGCTGTCGAACATGCGCTGCGCGGGGCCGAGCAACCGGCCCTGTGTGCGCGCGGCGTTGTCGACCGCCTCCTGCGCGACGGCCTTCGGTTCGGCAACCGGCGCGGGGTTGAACGAGCCGAGGTAGGTGGCGATGGCGCGCACGTCGTCGTCGGACACCTGCTGCATCTCGCGCACGACCTCGGCCATCGGCCCGCCGGCGATGCCATGGCGCTGCGTGTGGCCGTGCCGCAGGTAACGATAGAGCTCGTCGGCATCCCACGGCGCCGCCGACTTCGACAGCTGCGTGAGCGCGGGCGCTTCCCAGCCGTCGACCATCGCGCCCGAAAGGAAGGCCTCGCCGCCCTGCTCCGCGCCGAGCGCGTTGCGCGGCGTGTGGCATGCGCCGCAATGGCCCAGGCCGTTGACGAGGTACGCGCCGCGGTTCCATTCGGCACTCTGCGTGGCCACGGGTTGCAGCGGCGCGGGGTCGTGGAAGAGCGCGTTCCATCCGGCCATCAGCGGGCGGATGCTGAACGGAAACTTCAGCTGCGACTTCGGCGTTTCCGCGCGCACGGCGGGCATCGACATGAAGTACGCGTAGAGCGCCTGCAGGTCGTCGTCGCTGGTCTTCGCGAATGCGGTGTACGGGAAGGCGGGGTACAGGTAGTGGCCGTCGCGCGAGACGCCTTCCCGCATCGCGCGCTGGAACGCGCTGAACGACCAGCGGCCCAGGCCCGTCTCGGCATCGGGCGTGAGATTGGTCGTGTAGAGCGTGCCGAAGGGCGTGTCCATCGCGCGGCCACCCGCGTTGGGTGCGCCGCCGGGTGCGGTGTGGCACACCGCGCAGTCGCCGACCGCGGCGAGCACGCGGCCGCGTTCGATGGTGGCCTGGCTGTAGACCGGCGCGGTGAGCGACACCGGCGCGATGGCCGATCGCCAGCCGAGCAGGCCTGCGATGACGCCGATGCCGCCGATGACAAGGGCTGCGCCCGTGGCCCACAGACCCTTGCGCGTCGGCCAGGGCGCATCGATATTGCTCCTTCCCCCTCTGGGGGAAGGTTGGGATGGGGGCACGGCAGCGTCACCATTCAAACGCCGCTCGCCCCCACCCCCGCCCTCTCCCGGCGGCGGTGGAAGAAACGCCCGGTTCATCTCCGCCAGCACCGTCTCCGGCGTGAACGGCGGCGACCTGAAGCGCACACCCGTCGCATCGAAGATCGCGTTCGCGATGGCCGCGGTGCCCGGCACCGACGAGGACTCGCCCGCGCCCAGCGACGGCTCGCCGGGCCGCGGCATGTGCATCACCTCGATCACCGGCACTTCGCGGAAATTGATGATCGGGTAGCTGCCCCACTCGCGGCTCGCGACCACGCCCGAAGGCAGCACGCCCGGCAACTGCGCGCCGCCGGACGCTTCGCCCTGCCGCTGCTGCGGCGCGAACTGCACGCGCTCCTTCAGCGCGCGGCTGGTGGTCTGGATCACGTTGCCGTGCACCTGGTGCTCGACACCCGCCGGATTGACCAGCAGGCCCGCGTCGTGCCCGACCACCACGCGGCGCACATGCACCTCGCCGGTCTTGCGGTTGACCTCGACGTCGGCCACCCACGCGGCCCATGCAGCGCCGAAGCCCGGCCACTTGCTGTGGATGTAGCGCGCATAGGCGAAGCCCTGGCCGAAGAGGATGTCGCCGCCTTTGCCGAGACCGCCGTTGGCGTTCTCCTGCGGCCCGGTGCGCATGCGCCAGCCGGCCTTCTGCGCGGTGGCCTGCACCAGCTCGATGGCGCGCGGGTCTTCCAGGTGCTGCAGGCGGAACTGGACCGGGTCGACGCCCGCGGCCGTGGCCAGCTCGTCGATGTACGACTCGTGCGCGAACGAACTCGGCAGCGCCGACACGCCGCGCAGCCACGAGGCGCGCACGATCGGTGCCATGTCGTTCACCTTCACGCGCAGGTTGTCGTAGCTGTAGGGCGGACGCGCGGTGCGGTCGCCCATCTCGTAGGCCTGCGCCACCGGCTCGATGGTGCGCGTGAGCAGCAGCGCCAGCGTGGGCGCGCCGTTCGACGGATAGGAAGTCTCGAAGTCGTAGGCCGCGACGCGGCCGTCGGCCATCAGGCCGCCGTCGATCTCCATGAGCTGCGCGGTGCCCTTGGGCTCCCACGCGTGTTCCTGTTCGCGCGTGAGCTGCACGCGCACCGGCGCGCCGACGGCACGCGCGAGCAGCGCCGCGTCGGCCGCCACGTCGTCGGCGCAGTTGCGGCCATAGCAGCCGGCGGCTTCCATGCGGACCACGTCGACCTGCACGTCTTCCACGCCCATGAGCTTTGCGAGATCGGCGCGCAGCACGTGCGGGTTCTGCGAGCCGGCCCAGCAGCGCAGCTGCATGCCGCTGCCGTCGTCGGGCTGCCATTCGGCCAGGGCGCACGACGGGCCGATGGACGCATGCATCTGGTACGGCCACACGTAGGTGCGCTGCATCGGCTGCGCGGCCGCGGCGATGGCGCCGTCCACGTCGCCTTCGTCGACCAGCAGGCGCTGCGTCGAGGGGTTGTCGCGCAGGGCCTGTGCGACGTCGCCCAGGTCGGGCATGCCGGGCCACGCTTTCCAGGTGACGCGCAACTCGCGCAGCGCCTGCTCGGCGTGTTCCTCGCGCTCCGCGACGATGCCGACGAAGTCGCGGATGACAACCACGGCACGGATGCCGGGAATGTGCGCAATCGACGACTCGTCGACCGCCTCGAGCGTGTTGCCGATGAACTCGCCATGGTCCGCGCCTGCGTAGGGCGGGCGCACCACGCGGCCGTGCAGCATGCCGGGCACGCGCATGTCGTGCACGAAGACGAGCTCGCCCGCGAGCTTGGCCGGGATGTCCACGCGCGCCTGCCGCGTGCCGACCACGCGATAGTCGGCGGGGTCCTTCGGCTGCGTCTTCGGATCGAGCCGCAGCACGGTGCGCTGGCCGGCGACGAGTTCGCCGTAGCCGACGTGGCGGTCCGGCGCCTCGGCCACGCGCACCACGCCGTTGCGCACCTGCAGCGCATCGGCCGCCACGCCGAGCCGCCCGGCGGCGCGCGCGAGCAGCCATGCGCGCGCCTGCGCCGCGGCCAGGCGCAACGGCTGCGAATGGATCTGGATCGATGCGCTCGCGATGGTCGCGCCCTGGTTGGGGGCGCGCGCGGTATCGCCGAGCATCATGCGCACGCAGGGCATGCCGAGGTCGAGCTCCTCGGCCACGATCTGGCCCAGCGCGGTCTGGATGCCGGTGCCCAGGTCGACATGGCCGTTGAGCGCGGAGGCGCTGCCGTCGTCCCACACGGCCAGCAGGATCTCGTCGCCCTCGATCGGATTGCCCGCGACCAGCGCAGGCTGGCCCTTGGCGGGCGGCGGCGCGGGCGGCGCCTCGCGCACGACGAGCAGCACGCCGTCGGCCGAGAGGAACTCGGCGCGGGTCTGCGGAAGGTCGGCGCGGCGGGTCATGGCTTTGCGCCCTCGCCCCTGGGGAAGAGGGCGGGGGTGAGGACACGCGGCACTTGCGAAGGCTGTGCTTGCGCGAAGGCCCCTGCCCTCACCCCAACCCTCCCCCGCGAGCGGGAGAGGGTGCAGGTCCGGCCACTCACTGTTTCACCTCTGCGCGCATGCGCACCGCCGCGCGCTGCACGGCGTCGAGGATCTCGATGTGCGTGCCGCAACGGCACAGGTTGGCCGACAGTTCCGCGCGGATGCGCGCTTCGGTCGCGCCCGGATCGCGCGCGAGCAGTGCCGCTGCCTGCATCACCATGCCGTTGAGGCAGTAGCCGCACTGCGCGGCCTGCGCGTCCTCGAATGCGGCCTGCACGGGGTGCCAGCCGCCGCGCGCACCGAGCCCTTCGAGCGTGGTGATGGCGCGGCCCGCCACGCCGTGCGCAGGGATCACGCACGCGCGCGCCGCCACGCCGTCGACATGCACGGTGCAGGCGCCGCACTGCCCGAGCCCGCAGCCGTACTTGGGGCCGTTCAGCCCCAGGTCGTTGCGCAGCAGATGCAGCAGCGTCGCCTCGCGCGGCACGCCCTCGAACGATTGCGCCTGGCCGTTGACTTGCAGGTGCAGCGGCTCAGCGCCGCAACTGGCCGTCACGGGTGTACATCTCCAGGTCGACGAAGGTCGATCCGTTGTGGTTCTTCGCGCTGTACTCGATGGGGAAGTCGCCCATGCGCGTGCTTCCGATGCTTTCGAGCCCCGCGATGAAGCTGTCGCGCGTGAGCGCCTTGCCGCCGCGCCGCAGGCCTTCGACCATGACGCGCGCGACGATGTAGCCCTCGAGTGCGGTGTAGCTGTCGATCTTCTCGCCGAACTCGGCACGGTCGCGCTGGTAGTCGGCCACGATGGGCACGCGCTGGGCCTGCGGCGGCGGCACGATGCTGGCCGTGACCAGTCCCGCGAGCTTGCCGTCGAGCCGCTTGGCGGAACCTGCCGCGTCGGTGATGCCCACCGACAGCGTGTACAGCGGCGCGCCCACTGCATTGGCGCGGTAGTCGCGCATGAACACCTCGACCATGCGCCCGGCCATGATCATCACGACCGCCCCGGGCTTGGCTTCGGCGAGGCCGGTGACGACCTGCTTCGCGTCTTCCGCGGCGATGGCGAGCGGAAAGGTCTTGAGCACCTTCACCTTGTAGTCGGCCGCGAGCTCCTCGCAGGTGGCGAGGTTCGACTTGCCGAAGGCGCTGTCCTGGTAGACCACCGCGATCGACTGGATGCCGATGGTCGACAGGTGGCTGATGATCTTGCGCAGTTCCAGGTCGTAGCCCGCGCGCACGTGGAACAGGTAGCGGTTGGTCTTGGTGCGGAACGAGCTGGTGCCCACCAGCGGCGCGAACATCGGCACGCCCGCCTTCTCGGCCAGCGGCATGGCAGCCGCGAGGTTGCCCGTGGCCACGTAGCCGGTGAGCGCGAAGACCTTGTCCTCGTCGATCAGCTTCGCGGTGTTGACCGCGGTCTTCGCGGGGTCGTAGGCGTCGTCGTAGGTGACGAGTTCGATCTTGCGGCCGTAGATGCCGCCCGCCTTGTTGACGCGGTCGAGGTAGAGCTTGATTCCCGCGCGGTAGTCGACGCCGAAGTCCTTGGCCGGACCGCTGAACACGGCCGACTGCCCGATGCGGATCGCGGTGTCGCTCACCCCGTTCGTGCCGTTGTCCGCGCGGGCCTGCCTCAGCAGGCCGGGCCCGAAGGCCAGGGCCGCGCCGCCTGCCACCATGGCACGCCTGGAAATCGAAAGCTTCATGCGTCGTGTATCTCGTGGTTGTTGACGATGTTCGTCGCGCGGTGCCGGGCGCCGTTCAGGCGGCCTGGATGTCGGCGGACTGGATGCGCTTGACGCCCTTGGCCTGCATCTGCTTCCATGCGGCGGCGAGCGAGCCGTTGAGGTCGATGCCGCGCGTGGCGTCCTCGATCACGTAGGCCTCGAAGCCCGCCTTGCGCGCGTCCATGGCGGTCCAGGCCACGCAGAAGTCGGTGGCCAGGCCGGTGACGAACACCGTCTTGATGCCGCGCGCTTTCAGGTAGCCGGCCAGCCCGGTGGCCGTCTTGTGGTCGGCTTCCTCGAAGGCCGAGTAGCTGTCCATGTCCTTGTGGAAGCCCTTGCGGATGACGAGCTGCGCGGTCGGCACCTTCAGGTCCTTGCCGAGCGCGGCGTCGTCGGTGCCCTGCACGCAGTGGTCGGGCCACAGCACCTGCGTGCCGTAGCTGAGCTTGGTGGTCTCGAAGGGCTTCTTGCCGCTGTAGGTGCTCGCGAACGACGCGTGGCCGGCCGTGTGCCAGTCCTGCGTGACCACGATGTTCTCGAACGCGGGCGCCAGCGCGTTGATGACCGCGATGACTTCGTTGCCGCCCTTCACCGCGAGCGTGCCGCCGTCGAGAAAGCAGTTCTGCACATCGACCACGATCAGCGCGGCCTTGGCGCCGGGCTTGATCCTGCCTGCCGCGAAGGCGTTGAAGCCGAGGCTGCCGAGGCCGCCGGCCAGCCCGAGGGCAGCGGCGGATTTCACGAGGGTTCTGCGATGCATGACTTGGACTCCAGGTTGATGAAGAACAGGAACGTAAGCAAAAACTCGGCCGCCCCGGGGGACTCACACACTGAGGTAGGCGCGGCGCACTTCGTCGTTGGCCGCGAGCTCGGCCATGGTGGCGTGATAACGGATCTGCCCCTTCTCCAGCACATAGGCGCGGTCGGAGACCAGTTCGGCGAAATGCATGTTCTGCTCCGACAGCAGGATGCTCACGCCCTGCGCCTTGAGCTCCAGGATCATGTTGGCCATCTGCTCGACGATCACCGGCGCCACGCCTTCGGAAGGCTCGTCGAGCAGCACCAGGTACGGGTTGCCCATGAGCGTGCGTGCCACGGTGAGCATCTGCTGCTCGCCGCCGCTCATGCGACCGCCCGGACGGTGGGGCATCTCGCCGAGGTTGGGGAACAGCTTGAACAGGCGCTCGGGCGTCCACAGCGGCGCGTCGCTTCCGTCGGCCCATTGGCGCGCGGGCTGCTTGCCGACCTCGAGGTTCTCCATCACCGTGAGGTCGGTGAACACGCGGCGGTCCTCGGGCACGAAGCCAAGGCCCAGGCGCGCCGCATGGTGCGGCTCGCTCTTCGAGATGTCGTGGCCCAGGAAACGCACGGCACCGCGGCGCTTGGCAAGCATGCCGATCAGCGCCTTCAGCGTGGTCGACTTGCCCGCGCCGTTGCGGCCCATGAGCGCGACGACTTCGCCGCGGCGCACGTCGAGGTCGACGTCGTACAGGATCTGCGCGGCGCCGTACCAGGCGCACAGCGCCTTGGCCTGCAACAGGGGTTCATGCGTGCTCATCGAATCGACTCCATGCTTTGCAACGCGGTGCGGGCTTGCCGGGGGCGGGGTGCCGCGCTCATGCGGCTTCTCCGATGGCCGCAGCCTTTTCGGCGATCTTCTCGAAGGTCTTGCCGCTGCCGAAGTACACCTCCTGCACCTTCGGGTGGTCGCGGATCTCCAGCGGCTTGCCCTGCGCGATGAGGCGTCCGCGCGCCAGCACGATCATGCGGTCGGCATAGGCGAACACCACGTCCATGCTGTGCTCGGTGAAGAGCACGGCCATGCCGCGCTGGATGACGAGGTCCTTGGTCAGCGCCATGAGCGAATTGCGCTCCTTGGGCGCCATGCCGGCGGTGGGCTCGTCCATCAAGAGCAGCTTGGGCGAGTTGGCCATCGCGATGGCGAGCTCCACGCGCTTCACGTCGCCGTACGCCAGCACGCTGCAGGGCCGGTCGGCCTGCGATTTCATGCCGACCTGGTCGAGCAGCGCCAGCGCCTCGTCGCGCTCGTGGTCGGCCGCACGGCGCCACATCGAGAACAGCTTGCGGTCGTGCGACAGCAGTGCCATCTGCACGTTCTCCACCACGGTGAGCGAGGCGAAGGTCTCGGCGATCTGGAAGGTGCGGCCCACGCCCATGCGCCAGATCTCGCGCGGCCTGCGGCCCACGAGCTCCTGGCCGTCGAGCGTGATGGAGCCCTGGTCGGCCTTCAGCTGGCCGTTGACCATGTTGAAGGTGGTGGACTTGCCGGCGCCGTTCGGCCCGATGAGCGCGAGCAGTTCGCCGGGCGGCAGCTCGAAGCTGATGCCGTCCACCGCCTTCACGCCGCCGAAGGATTTGCCGAGGTTGTCGACCTTGAGAAGCGTCATGCCTTCACCTCCTCGAGCTTGGCCTTGGCTTCACCGGCTTCGCCCCTGGGTGTGCGCCAGCGCTCGGCCAGCTGCTTGATCGAACCTGCGATGCCCTGCGGGAACAGCAGCACCAGGATCAGGATGATGGCGCCGAGCATCGCGCGCCAGTAGTCGGTGTTGCGTGCCACGGTGTCGTGCAGCCACGTGAACGTGACGGCGCCGACCACCGGGCCCGCGAGCGTCTGGATGCCGCCGAGCAGCACCATCACGAGGCCGTCGACCGACTTGCCCACCGACAGCGTCTCCGGCGAGATACTGCCCTTAGAGAAGGCGAACAGCGCGCCCGCCAAACCCGCGATGGTGCCCGCGATGACGAAGGCGGCCCACTGCATGCGCTTGACGTCGATGCCGATGGCGTCGGCGCGCAGCACCGAGTCGCGGCCGGCGCGCATCGCATAGCCGAAGGGCGAGAACAGCACGCGGCGCAGCCACCACACGCCCGCGCCCACCAGCACCAGCGTGAGCCAGTAGTAGGCGCGCTTGTCGGACAGCCATTCGGAAGGCCACACGCCGGTCAGCCCGTTGCTGCCGCCGGTGAAGCTGTCCCACTGGTAGGTGATGGCCCAGGTGATCTGCGCGAAGGCCAGCGTGAGCATGGCCAGGTACACGCCCGACAGCCGCACCGCGAACCAGCCGTAGACGAAGGCGCCGAGCGCCGCGACCAGTGGCGCCACCACCAGCGCGAGCTCCATCGGCAGGTGCAGAGCGCGCACCAGCAGCGCCGCGCCGTAGGCGCCGAGGCCGAAGTAAGCGGCATGGCCGAAGGAATGCATGCCGGCCGGCCCCATGATGAAGTGCAGGCTGGTGGCGAACAGCGCGGCGATCATCAGGTCGATCATCAGCACCATGGTGTAGGGCGAGTCGACCGTGAGCACCGGCAGCACGGCGAGCATCAGGCCGAGCGCCGCGGCAGCCACGAGGTAGGCGTTGCCCGGACGGCGCAGAGGCTCCTCCTGCATGCCCACATAGCGGCTCGGCGCCTGCGGCCGGCCGAACAGGCCCCAGGGACGCCACACGAGCACGATGGCCATCACCAGGAAGTCGACCATCAGCGTGAGCTTGGAAAAGGACACGTCGATGCCGAAGATCTGGACCACGCCGAGCCAGATGCACACGGCCTTGATCTCGGCGATGAGCAGCGCGGCCACATAGGCGCCCGGCAGCGAGCCCATGCCGCCCACCACCACCACCACGAAGGCGGCGCCGATGGTGTTCAGGTCCATCTCGAGCGTGGCGGGTTCGCGCGGCAGCTGCAGCGCGCCGCCGAGACCCGCGAGCAGCGCGCCGAGTGCGAACACGGCCGTGAAGAGCCAGGCCTGGTTGACGCCCAGCGCGCTGACCATTTCGCGGTCCTGCGTGGCGGCGCGCACCAGCGTGCCGAAGCGCGTGCGCGTGAGCAGCAGCCACACGAGGCCGAGCACCAGCGGGCCGACGACGATCAGGAACAGGTCATAGGAAGGAAACTGCCGCCCGAGGATCTCGACCGAGCCCTTCAGGCCGGGCGCGCGAGGGCCGAGCAGTTCGTCGGGCCCCCAGAGCCACAGCACCGCGTCCTTGATGACGAGCACCAGCGCGAAGGTGGCCAGCAGCTGGAACAGTTCGGGCGCCTTGTAGATGCGGCGCAGCAGCAGCACTTCGATGAGCGCGCCGAGCACGCCGACCGCCACCGCAGCGATCAGCAGCGCCGGCCAGAAGCCCAGGCTCGGGCCCAGCTTCTCGACGAGCGTGTACGCGAGGTAGATGCCCACCATGAAGAACGATCCGTGGGCGAAATTGACGATGCGCGTCACGCCGAAGATCAACGAAAGACCGGCCGCCACGAAGAAGAGCGAGGACGCGCCGGCCAATCCGTTGAGCAACTGAACAACGAAGCCTGAGAAACTCATAAATATCCTTTGCTCGCCCCCAGGCTTGCCCACTTCGTGTGGCCGCCAACCCCCTGCCGGGGGCACTACCGGCGGCCCGGCAAAGCCGGTTCCGCGGTATTCCTGGAATGGTCCGCTAGCTCTTTGAAAGTAAGGGTCTGTGGCGCGATCAGTCCGCGGGACGCATCTTCTTGACTTCGTCGTCCGACGGCTGGAACTTCGCGCCGTCGAGGTAGACGTAGTCGACCATCACGCCCTTGCCGCCATCGTTCTTGGTCTTGCCTACGTAGGCGCCCATGGTGGACTGGTTGTCCTGCGTGCGGTAGCTGATCTTGCCGAAGGGCGTGTCGACCTGCAGGCCCTTGAAGGCCGCGACGAGCTTCTCGGTGTCGGTGCCGCCGGCCTTCTTGATGCCCGCCGCGATGGAGTGGATGGCGCTGTAGCCGACCACCGAGCCGAGGCGCGGATAGTCCTTGAACTTGGCCTGGTAGGCATCGAGGAACGCCTTGTGCTCTGCGGTCTTCACGCCGTTCCAGGGATAGCCGGTGACGATCCAGCCGTTGGGCGCTTCGTCCTTCAGCGGGTCGAGGTACTCGGGCTCGCCGGTCAGCACGCTCACCACCTCGCGGTCCTTGAAGAGGCCGCGCGTGTTGCCCTCGCGCACGAACTTGGAGAGGTCGGCGCCGAACAGCACGTTGAAAATCGCGTCGGGCTTGGCATCGGCCAGGGCCTGCACCACGCTGCCCGAATCGACCTTGCCCAGCGGCGGGGCCTGTTCGGTGACGAACTCGACGTCGGGCTGCGCGGCCTTCAGGAGGGTCTTGAAGGTGGCGGCCGACGACTGGCCGTATTCGTAGTTGGGGTACACGATCGCCCAGCGCTTCTTCTTGAGCTTGGCGGCCTCGGGCACCAGCATCGCGACCTGCATGTAGGTCGAGGGGCGCAGGCGGTAGGTGTATTTGTTGCCGTTGCTCCAGACGATCTTGTCGGTGAGCGGCTCGGCGGCGAGGTAGAAGAATTTCTTTTGCTTGGCGAAGTCGGTCAGCGCCAGGCCGGTGTTCGACAGGAAGGCGCCGGCCAGCACGTCGATCTTCTCGCGCGAGATGAGCTCTTCGGCCACGCGCACCGCGTCGCCGGGGTTCGCGTTGTCGTCGCGGCTGATGAGCTCGATCTTCTTGCCGTTGATGCCGCCCTTGGCGTTGATCTCGTCGACCGCGAGCTCCATGCCCTTCTTGTAGGGCTCGAGGAAGGCGGGCTGCGCCTTGTAGCTGTTGATTTCACCGATCTTGATCACGCCCTGCGCGTGCGCGGGGACGAGGGCCGTGGCCAGCGTGACGACGGAGGCGGCGCAGAAAACATGGCGCAATGGGTTCATCGAGAAGCTCCTAGGGTTAAGACGGAAAGAATTCGAGTTATGGGTGCGAGGGTTCGCGAAACGCGGCACGGATGCGGAGGGTCAACGCAGTCCGTCTTCGCCCTTGATTTCGCTGGCCTGCAGGCCGCCGATGCGCGGCAGCGGACGGCCGCTGTCGGTGACTGCGACCGCCACCACGATCTCGTTGGCGCGAGGCGCGTCGCTCACGCGGGCTTCGACCGCATCGAAGTGGCTGCGCACGAAGGCGGCGTCCTTGTGGCCGAGCGGCACGTCGATGGCGGTACCGAGCGTGCCCTGCTTCTTGGCCGATGGCACGAGCGCCGCGCCCTTCTCGACCGCCACGCGCAGCGGCGCGCCCAGCTTGGGATGCAGGATGGCGGCGGCGTGCTCGAGCTCGCCGCGCTCGCCGACGATGGCGGCCTTGCCGTAGCTCTGCGCCTGGCCGGGCTCGATGCCCAGCGCCTTCACGGCCTTCTGGCCCAGCAGCGCGCCGAGTTCCTCGCCGATGGCGATGAGCTCGTCGAGGTTCTCGCTGTAGCGGCCGGCGTAGGGGTTCTCGATCACGGCGATGGCGACGGCGCGGCGCGTGGGCGGCGTGATGTCCTGGCCCATTTCCTTGCGGGTTTCATCGATCTGGACGACGAGCTTGCGGATGTTGGCGGTAGTCATTGGCACACCCCCAGGCTGCGCGCACTGCGTGTCGCTTCGCCTCCCCCCTTGCAGGGGGCAACACCTGCGGCCCGGCAAAGCCGGTTCCGCGGCGTTCCCGAATGAGTGGCGATCGAGTTTGATAGCGATGTCTTGGTCATGGTCATAGTCCTTGTCAGCGCAAGCCGTCCCACTTGCTGATGTCTTTTGCGAGCAGGCCGCCGACGCGGGCATGCACGCGGTAGCCGGTGCTCATCGCCAGGATGAAGACGATCTCGTCGGCCGCGGGCGCGCCGGGCACGCGCACCTCGAGGGCATCGAACTGGCCGCGCACGTAGCTGGCGTTGATGTTGGTGAGCGGCACGTCGAGTGCGGCGCCGGGCGGCCCGACCTTCTTGGTCGAGGGCACGATGGAGAGCGCATTGCCGGGCTGGCCCGTTTTCTCTTCGGCGATGCCCGCGGTGTAGGCGACGCGGCTGCCTTTCCAGCCGAGCAGTTCGCGCATCGCGTAGCCGCCGGGCACATGCCACAGCGCACCGTGTTCGAGCTCGCCGTCGGCACCGACGATGGCCCCCTTGCCGTAGGTGGCGATCTGCTCGACGGGTACGTCCATGGCGGCGTGCAGCCGGTGCGCCATGTCGACGCCCACGGGGTCGAGCAGCGCCATCATCGGCAGGATGTCTGCCTCGTAGCGGCCCGCGAACGGATTGGTCAGCACCGCGCCGATGGCACCGCGCACCAGCGGCGTTTCGGCACGCGGGCCGAACTCGTGGTGGATGTGCTCGACCTGGGTGAAGACGCGTCGGATTTCGATCATGGAGAAGAACCTTGCTTTCGTTAAGCAAATACTGAACCAACCGGATTCGGCAGCTCCGTCTTGAGCGCCTTCGAGCATAAGGGCTCGACGAGTCGCCACTGCCCCTGACAAACGAGTAGAGCAGCCCACACGAGCCCGCCTTTCTGCAGCACCCTGGCGCACACCGCGCCCGTATCGAGTGCGTTGCGCACCTGCGCGGGCGCGAGTGCCGGCACATCGACGGTGACGAGCATGTCGCCGAGGTCGCTGTCGTCCTTGCATTCGCTCGCAGGGCGCCGCGCGATGGCGGCGTCGTCGACGTCGACGGCATTGGCGATCACTGTTGCAGCGGCATCGGCCTGCGCGGCCGTCGGAGCCAGCACGGTCACGCTGTCGGCGATGCCGAGCGAGAAGCTGCGGCCGCGCCATCCGCTGGTGGCGACACCGCGCACGGGCTGGTCGGCACGAAGCTCGAACTGGCCGTCGGTGGTGAGCACGCCGCCGTGCGTGCGCCAGTCGAAACGCGCGAGGTCGGAGAACACGCCCACGCGTGCCGACTGGCCGGGCGCGAGATGCAGCGCGATGTCGCCGCCGTTGTTGATCCACGCGCGCTCGACGCCGGGACGGTCGTAGAAAGCGACGAGTTCCTGCGCCACCGAACCGGCCACTGCGGCCATCGGCGTGATGAAGGTCGGAGAGAACGCGGCACAGGCGTCCCACATGCGGCGCGCGATCACGTGGCGAGGACGCATCCTGTCGGTGACGGGCAGGCGCAGCAGCGGCAACTCGCGCACGAGTTCGTCGAGCACATGGACGAAGCGCGCCCACGCCGCGTCATGCGCCGCCGCGACGGCATACGGATCGCCATGCGCTTCGGCCACGATGTCGATCGGGCCGTGGTTGAAATGCCAGCGGCCGTTGTCGAGCGCGCTGCGTTGGGCGGCCATGGTCAGCCCAGCATGGGGGTGTGGCCGAGCGGCCACGGGTTGGCGTCGTCCATTGCAAGCCACTGGCGCGCGAGCGGTGCGCCGTCTTCCTGCCAGGCACCGCGCGCGAGCGCCTGCTCGAGCGGGAAGATGTGCTCCATGTGGCCGCCGAGCGCCTCGTAGTCGTCGCGCCGCATGCTGAACTCGATGGGCGCCACGATCGCCGGCGTGGGCACGGTGCCGAAGCTGTTGTCGGGCATGCGCATGACGTCGGCCATCACGGTGATGCCGCCGCCGGGCCACACGTAGGCCGGCGCGCCGCCGCAGGTGACGTTGACCAGCGCGCGCTTGATGGCGCGCGTGAGCAGCACGGGGTTCTCGGTGACGCCAGCGCGCAGGCTGCCGCCCGCACCACCGAGGAACAGCACCGTGCACAGCGATGGTTCGCAGTTCTCGCCGATGCGGTCGACGATGCGCTTCACCTCGGCCGGCATGGGTTGCTCGACGGGCTTGAGCGCGTCGTCGAGCACGTACCACTGCGCGTGCTCGCCGGTGGTCGACGTCATGAGCAGGCGCAGTCCGGGACGGGCCACGCCCTCTTCCCAGCCTTCGATGATGGCGAGCGGATCGGCGATGTCGGTGCCACCCCAGCCGTTGCCCGGATTGGCCACCTGGAAGTAGCGCCCCGGTGTGGACTTGCGCCCCAGCATCTGGATGCCGGAAGGCGCCATGTCGAGGCAGCGGCCGGCCTGGTGCTCGGTGAGCACGCCAGTGATGTGGTCGTCGACAACCACCACCTCGTCGGCCACGCCGGCGAACTGGCGCGCGAAGATGCCGACCGCCGCGGAGCCGCAGCCCACGCGCATGCGCTGCTCTTCCACGCCGTTGACGATGGGCGCCTTGCCGGCCTGGATGATGAGCGTGGAGCCGCCGTCGATGGTGCACTCCACCGCCTTCTTGTTGCCCAGCAGCTGCATCAGCTCGGCGGTCATGCGGCCTTCCTTCTTGCTGCCGCCTGTGAGGTGGTGCACGCCGCCCAGCGAGAGCATCTGCGAGCCGTATTCGGCCGTGGTGACGTGGCCCACCACCTCGCCGCGGTAGCGCACGTTGGCCTGCTCGGAGCCGAGGAAGCGGTCGGTGTCGATCTTCACCTTGAAGCTGCAATAGCTGAAGATGCCTTCGGTGACCACCGTGACCATGTCGACGCCCCGGGCCTTGGAGGCCACGATGAAGGGTGCGGGCTTGTAGTCGGGATAGGTGGTGGAGGAACCCACGCCGGTGACGAAGACTTCGTCGGCGTGCAGCAAGTCGCCGTTCCAGTCGGGAGCCTCGCCTGCGGCGGGCTCCGCGCCCGGCCGGTCGAAGGCCACCAGTGCAGGCGCCTCGCCCTCGATCGTCCGGCGCAGCAACACCACCGGATCGACGCGCACCAGCACGCCTTCACGGTTGGCGTAGCGGTCGCATGCGCCGGTGCGCCCGTCGGAGATCTGGCACAGCACCGGGCAGGCATTGCACTCGACCTTGGCCGTGCTCATGCGCTCGTTGCGCGGGGGCGCCTTGCCGAATGCGGCGTCGGCCAGCACGGGCATGTCGATGCCGGGGAGGCCATCTGTTTTCGTATGTTCTGTCATCGGGCGATCTCGTGGGGCGTGTGTGCGTGCAAGGCGTACATGGGTAACGAATCCGGTGCGTCGGTCTTTGCAACAAACGTGCCGCATTCCTGCTTGTGCGCCGACTTCCGTTTGTGTAGCATTCCCTACACTTTCATGTTGCGTTCACTACATTCGAGATCAATGTAGCAAACGGGCCCGATGCTTGCAATGGTGTTTTCTCGCGATGTTCATCGGGGTTTTTCCGACCAACGACAATGGAGGGTTCGGAGCCGGCCGGCAATCCACGCCCCAATCGCGTGCATGCAGGCTCAGCCAACCCTCCTAGTCTCCAACCTACTCTTGAGTTCCGTATGAGTGCATTCAGCGAAGAACGCGTCCTGAGCGTCCACCACTGGACCGACCGCCTGTTCACCTTCACCACCACGCGCGACCCCGCGCTGCGCTTCTCGAACGGTCATTTCACGATGATCGGCCTGAAGGTCAACAACAAGCCCCTGCTGCGCGCGTACAGCATCGTGAGCGCGAACTACGAGGAACACCTCGAGTTCCTGAGCATCAAGGTGGAAGACGGCCCGCTCACCTCGAAGCTGCAGCACATCCAGGTCGGCGACACCATCATCGTGGGCCGCAAGCCCACCGGCACGCTGCTGATCGACTACACGCTGCCCGCCAAGCGCCTGTACCTGTTCGGCACCGGCACCGGCCTTGCACCGTTCATGAGCATCATCCGCGACCCCGAGACCTACGAGAAGTTCGAGCAGGTCATCCTGGTGCACGGCGTGCGCCAGGTCGACGAACTGGCCTACCACGACCTCGTGACCGACCACCTGCCCAAGCACGAGATCCTGGGCGAGATGATCGAGAAGCAACTGCTGTACTACCCCACGGTCACGCGCGAGGAATTCCGCAACCAGGGCCGCATCACCGACCTGATCGAGAGCAACAAGCTCACAGACGACCTCGGCCTGCCGCCGCTGAACGTCGAGGAAGACCGCGTCATGCTGTGCGGCAGCCCCGGCCTGCTGGTCGACCTGAAGCACATCCTGGAGAAGCGCGGCTTCAAGGAAGGCAACACGTCGACGCCCGGCGATTTCGTCGTCGAGCGCGCCTTCGCGGAAAAGTAAGCAGGACGTCGCGCGCACGATGGCCGACAGCCGCACCGCAGCCAAGCCCAAGCCCCAGCGCCGCATCGGCGTGCGCGAGGCGGCCGCGCAGGCCACGCGCGACAGCATCCTGAAATCGGCGACCAAGGTGTTCGCCAAGTACGGCTACGACGGCGGCAGCGTGGAGAAGATCTCCAAGGCCGCGAAGTCGTACGACCGCATGATCTATTACTACTTCGGCAGCAAGGAAGGCCTCTTCATTGCGGTGCTCGAAGGCATCTACCAGCGCATGGACGACGCCGAGGCGGCCATCGCGCTCGACGCCTCGCGGCCGGTGGAGGCGCTCACCGAAGTCATCCGCTTCGTGCTGGGCTACTACCGCAGGAACCCCGAGTTCGTCACCCTGCTCAACACCGAGAACCTGCACAAGGGCCGGCACATTTCGAAGTCGCTGCGCGCACGCGAATACTCGTCGCGCGCAGTGGCGATCATTGCGGAGATCCTGGCGAGCGGTGCCGTGCAGGGTCTGTTCCGCAAGGATCTGGTGGCACGCGACATCTACCTGCTGATCGCGTCCACGGGTTACTTCTACACCTCCAACCGTCACACGCTCACCGCCTTCCTCGGCGAGCCGATGGAGTCGCCCGACGCGGTCACGCACTGGGAAGACTTCGTGATCGAGACGCTCCTGCGCACGGTGCGCGCGGACGAGGCACAAGACAACACACCACCCCACGAGGACACATCGAAATGGCAGAAATCGCAGCCGGCGGCAAGTCGGGCAAGGTCGTCATAAGGAACATCGGCCTTCTTCTCTCGGGCGACATCGACAAGCCCATCCTCGACGCCGACACCATCGTGGTGAACGACGGCCTGATCGTCGCGGTCGGCAAGGAAAAGGACTGCGACCTCGAAGGCGCGCAGACCGTGATCGACGCGCGCAAGACCTGCGTGGCGCCCGGGCTGATCGACAGCCACGTGCACCCGGTGTTCGGCGACTGGACGCCGCGCCAGGGCCAGCTCGGCTGGATCGACTCGACCATGCACGGCGGCGTGACCACCATGATCTCCGCCGGCGAGGTGCACCTGCCCGGCCGCCCGAAGGACATCGTGGGCCTGAAGGCCCTGGCCATCACCGCGCAGCGCGCCTTCGACAACTTCCGCCCCGGCGGCGTGAAGGTGCTGGCGGGGGCGCCCGTCATCGAGAAGGGCATGGTCGAGAGCGACTTCAAGGAACTCGCCGAGGCCGGCGTGGGCCTGCTCGGCGAGGTGGGCCTGGGTTCGGTGAAGGCCGGCTACGAGGCCAAGGAAATGGTGGCCTGGGCGCGCAAGTACGGCATCCAGAGCACCATCCACACGGGCGGCCCGTCGATCCCGGGTTCGGGCCTGATCGACAAGGACGTGGTGCTGGAGGCCGACGCCGACATCATCGGCCACATCAACGGCGGCCACACCTCGCTGCCCGAGGCGCACGTGTGCGAACTGTGCGAGAAGAGCTCGCGCGCCATCGAGATCGTGCACAACGGCAACGAGAAGGTGGCCATCGCCGCAGCCAAGGCCGCGCTCGAGCTCAAGTGCCCGCACCGCGTGATCCTCGGCACCGACGGACCCGCGGGCTCCGGGGTTCAGCCGCTGGGCATCCTGCGCATGGTGGCAATGCTGTCGTCGATCGCGAACATCCCGGCCGAGCTGGTGTTCTGCTTCGCGACCGGCAACACCGCGAGGATCCGCAAGCTGAACTGCGGCCTGGTCGAAGTGGGCCGCGACGCCGACTTCGTCTTCATGGACCGCGCCCAGCACTCGCCCGCGCCGGGCCTGCTCGAAAGCGTTCAGCTCGGTGACATTCCGGGCGTGGGCATGGTGATGATCGACGGCATCGTGCGCTCGGGCCGCAGCCGCAACACGCCGCCGGCCACGGAGATTCCTGTGGTCGTGTCCGGCGCCCACTGAGCGAAGCGAAACTCACGCGCAGCGCGAGCCGGCCCTGGCGCGCTGCGGCGTTCAGCCGCCGCGGTGCGAACGAAACACCAGGTAGCGCGCCGAAAGAAAGTTGACGCTCATGCCCGCCACGCTGCCCACGGCCACGCCCAGCGCGGCGGCCCAGCGGCCCTCGACCCAGTGCAGCGTGAGCACGTAGGCGCCGTAGTTCAGCACCGCGCCGGCAGCCATGGTGGCCAGGTAACCCATGTACTCGCGCCAGATCGACGCGCCGGCGGACGCATTGGCCGACGCGCTCGCCGCGAAGGTATAGCGGCGGTTGAAGGCCCAGGTGGTGGTTGCCGCGGCCAGGAACGACACGACGCGCGCCACGTACCAGCCCAGCAGCGGCGCCAGCAGGTAAAGCAGCACCACGTCGACCACGAACCCGATCGCGCCGACGACGGCGAACGACAGGAACTCGCGGCCGATCCTCATCCCGGGTTGTGCATGCGTGCCGCGGCGGCCCGCGCGCGCTCACGCACGCTCGGGATGGCCAGGTAGCGCAGCCGCTTGCCTTCCTGCCGCCCCAGGGTCACGGTGTGCATCACGATGCCGCACACGAACGACAGCATCGCCGCCAGCATCGCGCCGGTGACGAGCACTGCCGTGGGCAGCCGCGGCACCAGGCCGGTGTGCATGTAGGTCATGAACAGCGGAACGGCCAGCGCGATCGACAGAAGCACCAGCAGCCCGCCGATGATCGAGAAGAACTGCAGCGGCCGCTCGCTCACGAAGAGCTTGCAGATGGTCTTCAGGATGCGCCAGCCGTCGCGGTAGGTCGACAGCTTGCTGACCGAGCCCTCGGGCCGCGTGCTGTAGGCCGTGCTTTCCTCGGCGTAGGGCATGCGCAGCTCGAGCGCATGCACGGTGAGTTCGGTCTCGGTCTCGAAGCCCTGCGACAGCGCCGGGAACGACTTGGCGTAGCGGCGCGAGAACACGCGGTAGCCCGAGAGCATGTCGGTCAGGCCGCCGCCGAAGAGCTGCGCCACGGCGCCCGTGAGCATCCGGTTGCCAAGGCGGTGGCCGGCGCGGTAAGTGAGCGCGTTCTGGCCGTCGTCGACGCGGTTGCCGACCACCATGTCGAGATTGTCGTTCACGAGGCGATCAATGAGGCGCGGCGCGGCGCTCGCGTCGTAGGTGGCGTCGCCGTCGACCATCACGTAGACGTCGGCCTCGACGTCGGCGAACATGCGCCGCACCACATTGCCCTTGCCGCGCAGGGCCACGTGCGTGACGATCGCGCCGGCCGCGCACGCAACCGCCGCGGTGTCGTCGCTGGAGTTGTTGTCGAAGACGTGGATTTCCGCCTCGGGCAGCGCGGCGCGAAAGCCCGCCACCACCTGCGCGATGGCGAGCGCCTCGTTGTAGCAGGGGATCACCACGGCGATGCGCAGCGGCGCCGCGCCGGTGCCGGCAGGGGATGCGGGGAAATCGGTGTCGGTCATGGTGCGGCGGGAAGGATACGGTAGACCCGGCTGCCGTCCTTTTCGTATTGCACCGCGAAGTACTTGTCGAAGTCCACGCGCGCGCTGAACACCGGCACCACCGAGTTCGGCAGCACGATGGCAGTGAAGCCCAGGCCGCCGAGCTTCCGGGCCAGGTCGCCGCCGGAGAGCGCGCCGAAATCGGTGTAGCGCCAGGGGCCGAGCGTGTCGCCCCAGATCGGGTTGGGACCATAGTAGATCGCCTCGTTCAGCGCGATCTGGTAGACGCGGCCGGTGGCGTTGCGGCGCAAGTAGTCCATGACGGCATAGCCCGGCACATGCTGGCGCAGCACGGCGTCGCGGGCCTCGGGCGTGGTCGAGATCAACGCTACCTTCACCGCGGTCTGGCGCACCGACACGGCAGCCATCACGGCCAGCAGCAGCACGAGCACCCAGTCGGCTGCGCGGGCGCCGGAGCGCGCGCTGCCATGGCTCATCGCGCCGCCGGCCAGCGGCGCTGCGGCGCCGTCCGGTGCCGGCCTGCGCCCGAGCATGCGGCGCACGCCCGCGGCGGCCCAGCCGAACAGCACCTGCCAGCCGATCGCCGCTATGGCGGCCAGCAGCGGGAACGAGGCCGTCAGGTAACGCGGGTAACGCGAGGTCACGACCCACACCACCACCGAATACAGGCAGAACCAGCCGGCCGCGCGCACCGCGGCCGAGCGCTTCCACAGCACGCTGAACGGCGCGAAGAACACCGACCAGATCAGCGCATTGGGCAGCTCGGCGTGCACGCGCACGTCGGCCACCTGCTGCACGTAGTCGGCCGGCGTCCACTCGGTGAAACCGAACACGCGCGCGCCGATCGGGTTGAACGGGTCGCCGGTCATGATGGCGTTGCGCGCATACCAGTAGATGCACGGAACGAGAAAACACACGAACACCAGCGCCCAGGCCTTGAGCCCACGCTCGTGGCGCACGACGAACAGCGTCACCAGCGGCAGGAAGATCAGCGCCTGGTACTTGGAGCCGCCGGCCAGCCCGAGACAGAACGCGGCCACGCCGAGCCAGCGCAGCCCCCCGTGGACCGGCTTGCCCGGCTCCGATTCGCGCCACCACCACAGCGCCACGCAGGCCGAGAGCACGAACAGCGCCACGCCCATGTCGATCAACGCATTGGAGTAGTCACCGAGTCCCAGCCAGATCGCCGCGCCGATGCAACCCGTGAGCCGACTGGCATGCAGCACGCCCAGGCGGTAGATCATCACCACCGACAGCGCGCCCGCCAGCGCATTGAGGAAATGCGGCAGCACGTCGTCGCCCAGCTGCAGCGCCGCGGCGTAGAGCAGGTTGTAGTTGTACGGAAACCAGGGGTAGCGCAGCCAGTCGTGGATGCCCAGCGAGCCCTGCTGTGCCACCTGGCGCGCGTACGGCAGGTGGTACATGAGCTCGTCGAAGGCGATGGGCGGCGCCAGCGGCGCGACCAGCGCAGGCAACGCGACCAGGGCCAGCGCGATCATCGCGACGCGCTCGACATAGCTCCACGGGGCGCGGGCTGTGTTCGCGCGAAGGGCCCGGCGCTCCCGCAGCCACTGCGGCAGTTGCATCGCTGCGGCCACGAAGCCCGCTGCGACCAGCGCGGCCGTGGCGCCAGTCTTGAAGGCGCCGAAGATGGCGAGCGCCTGGAAGGCGCAGATGAAGAAGCCGACACCCAGCGACACCGCCATGGCGGCTTCGAGCGCGGCATCACGGCGCGGGGGTGGCGCCAGGCGACCCAGCAGGGCACGGCCGTAGCCCCAGCAGCCGAAGGCAAAGACCGCCAGTGCCGCGTAGTGCGCGGCCGCAAACATCAGCTTCTGAATAAAAACTCCCAGTGCCGGACAGCCACGCCGGCCGGCAGGTTCAAAGGTTCGGCGCCAGCAGGCGTTCGAGATCGGCTTCGCTTTCCTTGCGCCGTGCAGCCTGGTCCTGCAGCTGATCGTGCCCGATCTTGCCGACGTTGAAATATGTCGAATCGGGATGACTCAGGTAAAAACCACTCACGCTGGCGGCCGGCATCATAGCGAGGCTTTCCGTCAGGGTCATGCCAATGTCCGCGCAGGCGAGAAGGTCGAACATCGGACCCTTCACGCTGTGGTCGGGGCAGGCCGGGTAGCCCGGCGCGGGCCGGATGCCGCGGTATTTCTCCGCGATCATGTCCTCGTTGCTCAGGCCTTCCTCGGGCGCATAGCCCCACAGGTCGGTACGCACGCGGTGGTGCATCGCCTCGGCGAAGGCCTCGGCCAGCCGGTCGGCCAGCGCCTTGAGCATGATGGCCGAGTAGTCGTCGAGGTCGTCGACGAAGTACTTCTCCTTCTTCTCGACGCCCAGGCCCGCGGTCACGGCGAACATGCCCACGTAGTCCTTCAGGCCGCTGTCCCTGGGCGCTACGAAGTCCGCGAGGCAGCGGCTCGGGCGCATCACGCCTTCGATTTCCTGCTTCTCGGTCTGCTGGCGCATGCCGTACCAGGTGAGCGCCACCTCGCTGCGGCTTTCATCGGTGTACAGCTCGATGTCGTCGTCGTTCACCGTGTTGGCAGGCCAGAAGCCGATCACGCCGCTGGCACTGAGCCAGCGGCCTTCGATCAGGCGCTTGAGCATGCGCTGGCCGTCGGCGTACACGCGCACCGCCTCGGTGCCGACGACCTCGTCCTTCAGGATGGCCGGGAACGGGCCGGCGAGGTCCCAGGTCTGGAAGAACGGACCCCAGTCGATGTACCTGGCCAGCTCGGTCAGGTCGAAGTTCTTGAACACGCGCCGGCCGATGAACTTGGGCACGGGCGGCAGGTAGTTCGCGAAGTCGACGGGCGTCTTGTTGGCGCGCGCCTTGGCCAGCGGCCACAGCGGCACCTGCTTCTTGTTGGCGTGCTGCTGGCGCACCTTGTCGTAGTCGGCGTTGATCTCGTCGATGTATGCCGAGGCCTGGTCGGACAACAGGCTTTGCGCCACGCTCACGCTGCGCGAGGCGTCGGGCACGTAGACCACGGGGCCTTCGTAGTGCGGCGCGATCTTCACGGCCGTGTGCACGCGGCTGGTGGTGGCGCCGCCGATGAGCAGCGGAATCTTCTTGATGCGGAAGTGATCGTCCTTCTGCATCTCGCCAGCCACGTACTGCATCTCTTCCAGGCTCGGCGTGATCAGGCCCGACAGGCCCACGATGTCCGCGCCCTCGACCTTGGCCTTGGCCAGGATCTCGTGGCACGGGACCATCACGCCCATGTTCACCACCTCGAAGTTGTTGCACTGGAGCACGACGGTGACGATGTTCTTGCCGATGTCGTGCACATCGCCCTTCACGGTGGCGATGATGATCTTGCCCTTGGTGCGCACGTCGCGGCCCGCCGCCTCGTCCTGGCGCTTCTCTTCCTCGATGTAGGGAATGAGGTGGGCCACGGCCGACTTCATCACGCGCGCCGACTTCACCACCTGCGGCAGGAACATCTTGCCCTGGCCGAACAGGTCGCCCACGATGTTCATGCCGTCCATGAGCGGCCCTTCGATCACGTGCAGCGGGCGGCCGCCCTTCGCGAGGATGGCCTGGTAGGCCTCTTCCGTGTCTTCCACGATGAAGTCGGTGATGCCGTGCACCATGGCGTGCGACAGGCGCTGGTTGACCGGCACCGGGTTCTCCGGCGTACCGCGCCACTCGAGCTTCTTGCTGTCGTCCTTGGCGCCGCTCTTGGCGGTCTCGGCCACTTCGACGAGACGTTCGCCGGCGTCGGGGCGGCGGTTGAGCACCACGTCCTCGACGCGCTCGCGCAGCTCGGGCTCGAGGTCGTCGTACACGCCGACCATGCCGGCGTTGACGATGCCCATGTCCATGCCTGCCTTGATGGCGTGGTACAGGAACACGGTGTGGATGGCTTCGCGCACCGGGTCGTTGCCGCGGAAGCTGAAGCTCACGTTGCTCACGCCGCCCGACACCTTGGCGCCCGGCAGGTTCTCCTTGATCCAGCGCACCGCGTTGATGAAGTCGACCGCGTAGTTGTCGTGCTCTTCGATGCCGGTGGCAATAGCGAAGATGTTGGGGTCGAAGATGATGTCTTCCGGCGGGAAGCCCACCTCGTCGACCAGGATGCGGTAGGCACGCTCGCAGATCTCGATCTTGCGCGCGTAGGTGTCGGCCTGGCCCTTCTCGTCGAAGGCCATGACCACCGCGGCGGCACCGTAGCGCTTCACCAGCTTGGCTTCGTGCTTGAACTTGTCGACGCCCTCCTTCATGGAGATCGAGTTGACGATGCCCTTGCCCTGGATGCAGCGCAGGCCAGCCTCGATGACCTCCCACTTCGAGCTGTCGACCATCACCGGCACGCGCGCGATGTCGGGCTCGCTGGCAATGAGGTTCAGAAAGCGGACCATGGCGGCCTTGCTGTCCAGCATGGCCTCGTCCATGTTGATGTCGATGACCTGCGCGCCGTTCTCGACCTGCTGGCGCGCGACGGCCAGCGCCTCTTCGAACTGGCCGTTCAGGATCATCCGCGCGAAGGCCTTGGAGCCCGTGACGTTGGTGCGTTCGCCGATGTTGACGAACAGCGTGCCCGCGCCGATGGCGACCGGCTCGAGGCCGGAGAGCTTCATGGGCGGCGGAGCCGGGGGGGCGGAATCGGGGGTAGCTGGAGCGGAAATCTGGGACATGGCCTCACCTGCGGAAAAGTCGGACAGGCGAGCGTCGTTGTCGCCCCAAGCCTGACGGCGGGCCTGGAAGGCCCACCGCTGCAACGCTCCTTGGGAAGGCCGGTATTTTAGGGCGATTCGAGGTCAGGGCGTGTTCACACTATTTCTGGCGTCGCGAAGGGCTGTCACGGCGGGCCGATCAAGGCGCGCGACGCCGCATGGGCGTATGCCCATGCAAGGAGCGCAACGCCGAGTGGCCCGCCGTGACAGGCCTTCCCTTCGGGTTGGCCGGCAAAGGGGCCGTCTGCGGCGTTGCCCGCGCTTGCAAGGCATCAGCCTTGCTGCGCACGGGCGCCTTGCAGCCAGCCCCTGTGCCGGCCAACGCGACGCCAGAATAGTGTGAACACGCCCTAGGCGGGTTGCGCCTCGCCCGCGGCCGAAGCCGGCAACCCGAACACGCGGTCGAACACCCAGTTGAAGACGAAGGTGTAGACCAGGAAGAACACCACCAGGCCCAGGTCCATCACCAGCGCCTGCCATAGCGACACGCCCAGGCCCCAGGCGAACATCGGCACCAGGAAGGCGATCAGCCCGCCCTCGAAGCCGATGGCGTGGGCGATGCGGCGGCGCACGCTGCGTCCGCGCACGGTCTGGCGCGATTCCCAGCGCTCGAACAGCCAGTTGAACACCAGGTTCCAGATCACCGCGATGACCGATGCGGCCACCGCCAGCACGCCCGAATGGCCCAGCCCGGCATCCGTCATCAGCGCCAGGCCGGCGCTCGCGGCAACGATGGCGATGCCTTCGTAAAGGCTGATGTAGACGATCCGACGCTGAATGCCCTGCATGACGCTTCTCTTGGGTTGTTGACTTCGATGGCTGGACTTTATGTGTCCGTTGCTGATATAAAAAGTTAACTTGTTTCAGTTTTACTGATAGATCGGGTGCCATGGCCTTTTCCAGCGACAACGTCGAAGTCTTCCTCTCCGTGATCGACCATGGGTCCTTCTCGGCCGCCGCCAGGGCGCTGCGCAAGGTGCCGTCGGCCGTGAGCATGGCCATCGCCAACCTCGAGGCCGAACTCGACCTGCCGTTGTTCGACCGCAGCGGCCGCGAGCCCCAGCCCACGCCCGCCGCGCGCTCGCTCGAGCCGCAGGCCCGGCTGCTGGCCGCACAGCTGCGGCAGTTGCAGGTGCAGGCGCTGGCGCTGACCCAGGGGCTGGAAGACCGGCTCACGATCGCCATCGCACCCGAACTGCTGGCCGCACCCTGGAGCGGCCCGCTGGCCGAACTGGCGCGCGAGCATCCGCTGCTGCAGGTCGAGGTGCTGGCGGCGCCGCAGGCCGATGCGCTCGATCTGCTGCACAGCGGCCGCGCCCAGTTGGCGCTGGTGTTCGAACGCCCCAGCCTCGACGGCCGCGAAGGCTTCCAGGAGGTGGGCAGCGACCTGATGGTGGCCGTCATCGCGCCCGGCCACCCGGTGCTGGCCGCCAACGGCGGCCGGCTGCGCGAGGACCACCTGACCAACACCCGCCAGATCGTCGTGGCCGGGCGCGACCTGGCCACCAGCGATCCGCGCTTCGTCTTCGCGCGCCACGTCTGGCGCACCGACAACGCGCTGGCCGCGCTGAGCCTGATCACCGCGGGGCTGGGCTGGGGCTGGCTGCAGCGCAACTTCGCGAAGCCGCATGTGGCGGCGGGCGCGCTGATCGAGATCCCGTTCGAGAACCTCAGCAACGGACTGGACCTGTGGGTCGACGTGGTGTGGTCGCGCGAGCGCCCGCTGGGACTCGGTGCGCAGCGCTTCGTGTCGCTGATCGCACGCGACCGCCAGGCTGCGGGAAGCAGTGGCGTGAAGACCGGCGGGCTCTAGCCTGCCTGCGGCTCAGCGGCCGTGGCCACCGCCATGGCCGCCACCGCCATGCCCCCGCCTCCGTGAGGACGACCACCCCCGCCGCCTGGATGCGGATGAGGCATTCCCGGCCCCGGGCCGGGACGGAATCCGGGCTGCGGCCGCGGCGGCCTGATGCCGGGATCGTGCGGTGGACGCACGCCGGGTCCGTGGGGCGGACGAACGCCCGGCCCCGGTGGAGGCCGGAACCCTGGCCCCGGCGGCCGGAACCCGGGCCCGGGCTGCCACGGGTGCGACTGCCATCCCGGCCGCACCGGCGGCGGCGGACGCCAGCCGGCCACGGGCGGTGGTGGCCGGTTGCCCCACCACCGGCGGTCCCCATACCAGGACCGGTCGCGGTAGTGGTCGGCCCAGTAACTGCCGATCGCGAACCCGACGATCGGCACACCGATCAACGCCCCGTAGGTGGCCAGCGGCACGCGCTGCGTTTGGTAGGCGTAGTCGAGGTTGCGCGCCCAGACCCAGCCGCGGCCGCCGTCGGGCAGCACCACGTCGCACCAGCCGTAGCCGCTGGTGCAGCCGACCACGTCCAGCGACTGGCCCGGCCCGAGCCGTGCCACCAGCGGGTAGTCGCCCGACGGGCCGGCGCGCAGGTTGACGGCGCCGCGCGTGAAGGCCTGCTGCGCGTGTGCGGCAAGAGGCAGCACCAGGGCCAGCGCGCCGATGGCGGCCCAGTGTCGTGCGAGTGCATTCATGGCGAGGCTCCTTGCGCACCAGCCTAGGCCGGCGGTCCCGGCTCGTCAATCAGCGCAGGTGCGATTTCGGAACACCGCGGAACCGGCTTTGCCGGGCCGCAGGTGTTGCCCCCGGTAGAGGGGAAGAGAAGCGACACGAAGTGCGCGAAGGCTGGGGGCGAGCCAAGAACACCGAGGAACCGGCTTTGCCGGGCCGCAGGTGTTGCCCCCGGTAGGGGGGAGGAGAAGCGACACGAAGTGCGCGAAGCCTGGGGGCGAGCCAGGAACACCGAGGAACCGGCTTTGCCGGGCCGCAGGTGTTGCCCCCGGTAGGGGGGAGGAGAAGCGACACGAAGTGCGCGAAGCCTGGGGGCGAACCAGGAACACCGAGGAACCGGCTCTGCCGGGCCGCAGGTGTTGCCCCCGGTAGGGGGGAGGAGAAGCGACACGAAGTGCACGAAGCCTGGGGGCGAACCAGGAACACCGCGGAACCGGCTCTGCCGGGCCGCAGGTGTTGCCCCCGGTAGGGGGGAGGAGAAGCGACACGAAGTGCGCGAAGCCTGGGGGCGAACCAGGAACACCGCGGAACCGGCTCTGCCGGGCCGCAGGTGTTGCCCCCGGTAGGGGGAGGAGAAGCGACACGAAGTGCGCGAAGCCTGGGGGCGAACCAACTACGCGGCTTCCTTGTAGAAGCCCGCGGCGTTGCCGCCCAGCGCGCGGCCTTGCATCGGCGCCACGGCCTTGCCGATCGCGGCGATGTGGTCCGGCGTGGTGCCGCAGCAGCCGCCCACGATGTTCACCAAACCTTCGGACGCGAACTCGTGCAGCAGGCGCGAGGTGACCTCGGGCGTCTCGTCGAAGCCGGTGTCGCTCATCGGGTTAGGCAGGCCGGCGTTCGGGTAGCAGCTGATGAAGGTGTCGCCGGCGACGCGCGCCAGCTCCTGGATGTACGGGCGCATCAGCGCCGCGCCCAGCGCGCAGTTCAGGCCGATGGCCAGCGGCTGCGCATGGCGCACGCTGTGCCAGAAGGCGGTGACGGTCTGCCCGCTCAGGATGCGGCCCGAGGCGTCGGTCACGGTGCCGCTGATGATGAGCGGCAGGCGATTGCCGCTGTTGTCGAAATACTCGTCCACCGCGAACAGTGCGGCCTTGGCGTTGAGCGTGTCGAAGATGGTCTCGACCAGGATCACGTCGGCGCCGCCCTGGACCAGCGCCTCGGTCTGCTCGTAGTAGGCCGCGCGCAGCTCCTCGAAATTGACGTTGCGCGCGCCAGGGTCGTTCACATCAGGGCTGATGCTCGCCGTCTTGGGCGTCGGGCCGAGGGCGCCGGCCACGAAGCGCGGCTTGTCGGGCGTGCTGAACTTGTCGCAGGCCGCGCGCGCCAGCTTCGCCGACTCGAGGTTCATCTCGCGCGCGAGATGCGCCATCTTGTAGTCCTCCTGCGCGATGGTGGTCGCGCCGAAGGTGTTGGTCTCGATCAGGTCGGCGCCGGCCGCGAGGTAGCCCTCGTGGATGTCGGAGATGACATCGGGGCGCGTGAGCGAGAGCAGCTCGTTGTTGCCCTTCACGTCGCGCTCGAAATCCTTGAAGCGCTCGCCTCGGTACTGTTCCTCGGTGAGCTTGAAGCGCTGGATCATCGTGCCCATGGCGCCGTCGAGGATGGCGATGCGCTTTGCGAGGATGCCAGGCAGGGCCTGACCGTGGGTATAGACAAGAGGCTTCATAGCCTCCGATTGTCGCTCGCCCCCAAGCTGCGCGCACTTCGCGCCGCTTCTCCTTCCCCCTGCCGGGGGCAACGCCGGTCGCCCGGCGAAGCCGGATCGACGGCGTTCCTGGAAGAGGTCAGCGACGCTCGACGAAGTTCAGCACGGCCTCGAGCATGTCGCGCACGTACGGCTTCACGCCCGCGGCCACGTCGGGCAGATAGTCGAACGGCAGCTTCTCCTGCATGTAGCTCGACTGCGTCATCTCCAGCTGGACCGCGTGCACGTTCTGCGCGGGGTTGCCGTAGTTCCGCGTGATGTAGCCGCCGGTGAAGCGGCCGTTGAGCACGCCGGTGTAGCCGGTGGCGCTTTCGGCAATGCCGAGCAGCGTCTGCGCCAGTGCCGGGTCGCAGCTGGTGCCCTTGCCGGTGCCCAGGTTCAGGTCGGGCAGCTTGCCTTCGAAGAAGCGCGGCAGCACCGAGCGGATGGAGTGCGCGTCCCACAGCGCGGCCACGCCATGCTGCGCGCGAATGCGCGCGAGCTCTTCGGCCAGCTTCGCGTGGTACGGCTGCCAGACGGCGTCGCGGCGCCGGCCGATCTCCTCGTCGTCCGGCACGTCGGCGGCATCGGCATACACAGGCGTGTCGTCGAAGGTGTCGACCGGGCACAGGCCGGTGACGCTCTGCCCGGGGTACAGGCTGGCGCCGTCCGGCGGCCGGTTCAGGTCGACCACGTACCGCGAGTGCGTGGCCACCAGCACCGAGGCGCCCATCGCATCGGCGAAGTCGTAGAGCTGCTCGAGATGCCAGTCGGTGTCGGGCACGTGGCGCGCTTCCTCGGTGAAGCGGGCGGCGAGCGCGGGCGGCACGAAAGTGCCGGCGTGCGGCATCGAGATGAGCAGCGGCCGCGTGCCCTGTCGGAAGCGGAACGCCGGCTCGGTGGTGGTGAAAGGCGTGGTGGCCATGGTGGGGTCAGTCCTTGAGTAGTTGGGTGCGCGCCGCCACGAAGGCGGCGGCGGCTTCGCCGTGCAGCGCATGGCGGCCGGCCGCGACGCGCGGGCGGCCTGCCACCCATACGCCGTCGATGGCGGAGGTGCGGTGGCTCGCGAAGACGTGGGCCGAGAGCATATCGGGCGCCGGCAGCCCCTGCAGCGCGAGGTGCGATGCGTCGAGCACGACGAAGTCGGCCTGCTGGCCTGCGGCCAGCCCGGCCACGGCGCGGCCCGAGGCCTGCGCGCCGCCGCGCACCGCCTCGAGCGTGAACGCGGTGGCCACGTGCGGCTGCGCGGCCGTCGCGCCCACGTTGCGCTGTCGCTTGCCCAGCCGCTGGCTGTATTCGAGCATCAGCAGTTCTTCGGCCGCGTTGACGCAGGCATGGCTGTCCGAGCCCACGCCCCAGGCGCCGCCGTGGCCGCGCCACCTCGCGAAGTCGAAGATGCCGTCGCCCAGGTTGGCTTCGGTCGTCGGGCACAGGCCGGCCACGGCGCCGCTCCGGGCCGCGTACTCGTACTCGGCGTCATTCATGTGCGTGGCGTGCACGAGGCACCAGCGCGCATCCACCGGCGCGTGGTCGAGCAGCCACTCGACCGGCCGCAGGCCGCTCCAGGCCACGCAGTCGTCCACTTCCCTGGTCTGCTCGGCGATGTGGATGTGAATGGGCGCGGTGCGGTCGATGGCGTCGAGCCCCGCCAGGGCATCGCGCAGTCCCTCGGGCGGCACGGCGCGCAGCGAGTGCGGCGCAAGGCCCAGGCGTGCACCCTGCGCATCGCATGCCGGCTTGAGCACCTCCAGCAGGCGCAGCATCGACCCGGTCGAGCGGATGAAGCGGCGCTGCCCCTCGCTCGGCGGCTGGTCGCCGAAGCCGCCGGTCTGGTAGAGCACGGGCAGCAGCGTGAAGCCGATGCCGGTCTTCTGCGCGGCGCGCAGCAATGCCAGGCTCAGCGTGGCGTCGTCGGCATAGGGGCGGCCATCCACGTCATGGTGCACGTACTGGAACTCGCACACGCTGGTGTAGCCCGCCTCGAGCATCTCGGCGTAGAGCCAGGTGGCGATGGCCTCCATGTGCTGCGGCCCGAGGCGCGCGGCGAAGCGGTACATGAGCGTGCGCCAGCTCCAGAAGCTGTCGTGCTGCTCGGCGCGGTGCTCGGTGAGACCGGCAAAGGCGCGCTGGAAAGCGTGCGAATGCAGGTTGGGCATGCCGGGGATCACGGGGCCGCTCGCGACCGCCGCATCGACGGGCCGCTGCACGCCGGCCTGAACCTGCGTGAACCGGCCGGCGTCGTTCCATGCCAGCAGCACGTTGCGGGCCCAACCTTCGGGCAGCAGCGCGTCGGCGGCGAAAAGCGTGTTCGTCATTGAGAGGCTCCGATGGCGATGCGGCCCTGGCGCACCACGGTGCGCAAGGGTTGCTGGCCGAACCAATAGGCGAACTCGGCCGGCTCGCGCAGGTTCCACAGCACGAAGTTGGCGGGCATGCCGGGCGCGATGGCGCCGTGCGTGTCCTGAAGGCCCAGTGCGCGCGCCGCATGAACGGTGACGCCGTCGAGCGCCTCCGGCACGGTAAGGCGAAACAGGGTGCAGGCCATGTTGATCATCAGCAGGAGACTCAGCGCCGGCGAGGTGCCGGGGTTGTGGTCGGTGGACACCGCCATCGGCACGCCCGCGGCGCGCAGCGCATCGATGGGCGGCAGGTGCGTGTCGCGCAGCGTGTAGTACGCGCCGGGCAGCAGCACGGCCACGGTGCCCGCGCGGCGCATCGCCTCGATGCCCTCGGCCGACAGGTGCTCGATGTGGTCGCACGACAGCGCGCCATGGCGCGCGGCCAGCGCCGCGCCGCCCATGTCCGAGAGCTGCTCGGCATGCAGCTTCACCGGCAGGCCCAGCGCCTTCGCGGCCTTGAAGACCTGCTCGGTCTCGGCGAGCGAGAAGGCGATGCGTTCGCAGAACACGTCGACCGCGTCGACCAGCCCTTCGGCCGCCAGCGCAGGCAGCATTTCGTTGCAGACCCGATCGATGTACTCGGCACTACGGCCGGCGTATTCGGGGGGCAGCGCATGCGCGCCGAGAAACGTGGTGCGCACCGTGACGCCGTAGGCTTCGCCGAGGCGGCGCGCCACGCGAAGCTGCTTGCGCTCGTGCGCCAGCGACAGGCCGTAGCCCGACTTGATCTCGATGGCGCACACGCCGTCGGCCAGCAGTTGTTCGAGCCGGGCCGACGCCTGCGCAAACAGCGTGTCTTCATCGGCCTCGCGCGTGGCACGCACCGAAGACACGATGCCGCCGCCGGCCTTCGCCACCTCTTCGTACGTGGCGCCGGCGAGCCGCATCGCGAACTCGTTCGCACGCTGGCCGCCATAGACGAGGTGGGTGTGGCAGTCGACCAGGCCCGGCGTGACCAGCGCGCCGCCGCCAGCGTGCGGCGCAAGGCCCGCGAATTCGGCAGGCAGTGCGCTGCGCGCGCCGACCCAGCGGATCGTGCCCTGGGTCACGGCAATGGCGGCGTCCTCTTCCGGCGCCGACGCACGGCGCAGGCCGGTCCAGAGGCCGTCGGCCGACGGATGGGTGGATACGGGTTTCATCGTCTCTCTTTGTCGTTGTCGTTGTCGTTCTCGCGGTTGCGGCCGTTGCGAGCGTCAGGCCGGCAGGATGCGCACGGCCATCAATCGCGCGTCCGGGCCTTCGGGCAGTGCCTGCCAGGCATGCGATGCGTCGGCCCAGTGCAGGCCTTCGCCGGCCAGCAGCTGCTGGCCGTTCACCTGCCAGGCGCCGCGCAGCGCCAGCAGCACGCCGTGCGGCGCGGCTTCGATGGCGGTTGCACTGCCGAGCACGCGCACATCCGCACGCCACTGGCCGCGTCGCGTCATCACATTGAAGTCGGTCGACGTGCCGCCGGCCAGCGTGCAGTCGATGGCCTCGTCACCGCTGAAGGCGAAGGGCTGCAGCGGCACATCGAGCGGATGGTCGATGCGCGCGTCGTGCGTGAAGAGGCGCACGCCGTCGCCTTCGAGGAGCGTGATGACGCGGTCGATGCCCGCGAACACCGAGAACGGACCGGATGCCGCGATGGTCGCGATGCTCACGCGCCAACCGAAGCTGTCGAGCCCCACGTCCCGCGGCCAGCTGACGATTTCCTGCGTGGTGCCGCCGCCGTTCTTCCAGGGCGTGACCGGGAGCGTGGCGCGGGAGAAGCGTTGCACGCCGCTCATGTGCGCTCCTCTCGCTCCTTCCCACTTTGGGGGAAGGTTGGGATGGGGGCAGCGCCCAACGAGCGCCGCGCCGGGGTCGAGGCCATCGGGCCGCCACCCCTGCCCTCCCCCGGCGGGGGAAGGAGAAATGCAAACGCCGAAAGCGCACTCATCGCATCAACCCGCCTTGCCGCAGCTTCTGCTCGAAGTGCCGCAGGATCAGCGTCATGGTGCCGGTCAGCACGAAGTAGACCACCGCGATCGCCAGGTAGACCTCCAGCGACCGGTACGACACGCTGATGATCTTCTGCCCCTCGTGCATCACGTCGTGAATCGTCAGCAGCGACACCAGCGCCGAGTTCTTGATGAGCGCGATGAACTCGTTGCCCAGCGGCGGGATCATGCGCACCACCGCCTGCGGCAGCACGATCTGGCGCATCGCGACGCCGGGCGTCATGCCCAGCGACTGCGCAGCCATCGTCTGGCCCTTGTCGATCGACTGGATCGCACCGCGCACGATCTCCGACACGTAGGCGCCCGAGTACACGCCGAGCCCCAGCACGCCGCACAGGAATGCAGGCAGCAGGATGCCGAAGTGCGGCAACCCGAAGAACAGGATGAACAGCTGCACCAGCAGCGGCGTGCCGCGAATGGCCGCCACATACGCTGTGCACACACCGTAGAGCCAGCGCCGCTTCGGGTTCAGCCGGCCGATGCCGATGAGCAGTCCCAGCACGCAGCCCAGCGCAAGCGCGCACGCGGTGATCTCCACCGTGACGAGCGCACCGCGCAGCAGGTCTGGCCAGCCTTGCCAGACCGGCGAGAAATCGAAGTCCATCGCGCGCTTACTTGGCGGTGCTGCTGAACCACTTCTTCTCGATCTGGGCGTAGGTGCCGTCGGCCTTGAGCTTCTCGATCGCGCCGTTCACCGCCTTGGTCAGCTCGGGCGTGTCCTTGCGAATCGCCATGCCGTATTCCTCGGTGGTGATCTGCTCGGGCAGCACCTTCAGGCCGCCGCGCGTACGCACGTACTGGTAAGCGGCGGGCTTGCCGGTCACGGCGGCATCGGCGCGGCCGATGTCGACGAGGTTGAACATCTCCTGGTTCTTCTCGACTTCCATCAGTTGCACCTGCGGGAATTTCTCCTTGGTGTAGCTCACCGACTTGGTGCCCACCTGCACGCTGACCTTCTTGCCGTTGATGTCGGCCGGCGTCTTGATCGCCGTGTTGCCGTCCTTCACCATCACCACGAGGCCGCCCGCGTAGTAGGGCACGGTGAAGTCGACGACCTTCTTGCGCTCGTCGGTGATGTAGATGCCCGAGACGGCCATGTCGAAGCGCTTCGACACCAGGCCCGGCACGAGGCCCTTGAAGTCGATGTCGATCCACTCGATCTTGCGGCCCAGCGTCTTGCCGATGGCCTCGACCAGTTCCACGTCGAAGCCGGTGCGCTTGCCGTTCTCGACGAATTCCATCGGCGGGAAGGTGGCGTCGGTGGCGACGCGCAGCGGTTCGCCCTGTGCCATGGCGGAGCCGGCAAGGCCGAGGAATGCCACGCTGGAAAGAGCGGCGGCGACGAGGGTGCGGCGGGTGTTCATGGTGAAGCTTTCGTGGGAATGAATGAAAGGAAAAAGCGGCGCCGCGGCTACTGCAGGGCGCGGGAGATGCGGGCCGCCGTGACGACGGTCATGTGGAGCAATGCAGCTTCCATGCCTTCGACGCGCGTGAGCGGCGCCATGAGCGTGATCGCGCCGCGCAGTCGGCGCCCCGTGGCGAGCACCGGCGCGCTCGCGCCCCACACGCCGGCATCGACCTCGCCGTGGGTCACGGCATGGCCGGCTTCGCGGATGGCGTCGAGCTCGGCGATGCGCGCCGCGCGGCGCTCGGGGCTTTCGCCCAGGCCCTCGAGCAGGGCATCGCGCTGGTCGGGCGGCAGATGGGCCAGGAGGCACTTGGCGCTGGCGCCGTCGCGCGCAGGCACGCTGCGGCCGCGGTCGAACGAGCAGCGCAGCGACTGCTCGCTGTCGATCATTTCCAGGCACACGACGCGGTCGTTGACCACCGTGACCAGCGCCACGCTTTCATGGCTCTGCTGGGCCAGCGCGCGCATGTCGGCGCGCGCGGCCATCACGAGGTCGGAGTTGCCGTCGAAGCCGCTGGCGAGCTGCACGCTCACCGGGCCGGGCGAATAGCGCCCGTCCGTCTCCATCACGAAGCCCCAGCGCCTCAGGGTGGCGACCTGCCGGTACAGCGTGCTCTGCGACAGGCCGGTGGCGTGCACCAGTTCGGCCGCCGTCATGGCCGCCTTGCTCTGGGCCAGCACCGACAGCACGAAGAGCGCGCGGTCGTTGTGGGCGGGAGCGTCGGTCGGCAGCGTCATCGGGGCAATCTCGGGGCAGTCGAAAGTGGAACCGGCGTGCAGTATCTTGCTCGCCGTTCCCACTTCCAAGCCTTTATTCCCAGCGAGTGGGAATGGCCGCGCTTTTTCTTTTTCGCCTTCGCTTCTGCGTTCGTCTTCAGCGGACCGCAGGCCGCGCGGCGATCACGACACCATCGGCAGCTTCAGCCCCTTCGCCTTGGCCGTGGCCACCGCGATGTCGTAGCCCGCGTCGGCATGACGCATGACGCCGGTAGCGGGGTCGTTCCAGAGCACGCGCTCGATGCGCTTGGCCGCGGCGTCGGTGCCGTCGCAGACGATCACCACGCCCGAGTGCTGCGAGTAGCCCATGCCCACGCCGCCGCCGTGGTGCAGGCTGACCCAGGTGGCGCCGCCCGCGGTGTTGAGCAGCGCGTTGAGCAGCGGCCAGTCGCTCACCGCATCGGTGCCGTCCTTCATCGCCTCGGTCTCGCGGTTGGGGCTGGCCACCGAGCCGGTGTCCAGGTGGTCGCGGCCGATGACGATGGGCGCCTTCAGCTCGCCGTTCTTCACCATCTCGTTGAAGGCCAGGCCCGCGATGTGGCGCTCGCCCAGGCCCAGCCAGCAGATGCGCGCGGGCAGGCCCTGGAAGGCGATGCGCTCGCGTGCCATGTCGAGCCAGCGATGGGTGTGCTTGTTCTCGGGGAACAGCTCCTTGATCTTGGCGTCGGTCTTGTAGATGTCTTCCGGGTCGCCCGACAGCGCCACCCAGCGGAACGGGCCCTTGCCCTCGCAGAACAGCGGGCGGATGTAGGCGGGCACGAAACCGGGGAAGTCGAAGGCGTTCTTCACGCCCTCGTCGAACGCGACCTGGCGGATGTTGTTGCCGTAGTCGACCGTGGGGATGCCCATGGCCTGGAAGTCGAGCATGGCCTGCACGTGCACGGCGCACGACTTCGAGGCCGCGGCCTTCAGCGCGGCGTGCTGCGTCTCGTCCTTCATCGCGGCTTGCCATTGCGCCACGCTCCAGCCCGAAGGCAGGTAGCCGTTGATGAGGTCGTGCGCGGAGGTCTGGTCGGTCACGAGGTCGGGCCTGAGCCCGCCGGCCTTCGCGCGCTTGACCAGTTCCGGAAGGATGTCGGCCGCGTTGCCGAGCAGCGCGATCGACACGGCTTCCTTCGCATCGCAGTGCTGCTTGATGAGCTCGAGCGCATGGTCGATGTCGCGCGCCTGCTTGTCGACGTAGCGCGTGCGCAGGCGGAAGTCGATGCTCGACTGCTGGCACTCGATGTTGAGCGACACCGCGCCCGCGAGCGTGGCGGCCAGCGGCTGCGCGCCGCCCATGCCGCCCAGGCCGGCCGTGAGGATCCACTTGCCCGCGAGGCTGTTGCCGTAATGCTGGCGGCCGGCTTCGACGAAGGTCTCGAAGGTGCCCTGCACGATGCCCTGGCTGCCGATGTAGATCCAGCTGCCGGCCGTCATCTGGCCGTACATGAAGAGGCCCTGGCGATCGAGCTCGTTGAAGTGCTCCCAGTTGGCCCACCTGGGCACCAGGTTGGAGTTGGCCAGCAGCACGCGCGGCGCGTTCTCGTGGGTCTTGAACACGCCCACGGGCTTGCCCGATTGAATGAGCAGGGTCTCGTCGTCGTTCAGTTCCTTCAGCGAGGCCAGGATCTGGTCGTAGCAGGCCCAGTTGCGCGCGGCGCGGCCGATGCCGCCGTACACCACGAGGTCCTGCGGGCGCTCGGCCACCTCGGCGTCGAGGTTGTTCTGCAGCATGCGGAAAGGCGCCTCGGTGAGCCAGCTCTTGCAGTGGAGCTCGCTGCCGCGCGGGGCGCGGATCACGCGCGTGGGGTCGTGGCGCGGGTCGGTGGCGGTGTTCAGGGCGAACTTGTCGGGAGCGTTCATGGCGTGGTTCTCCTAATCGGGGTGTGTTTTACGAGTGACTGGGCAGGATGTCGAGCAGCGCGGCCGGCAGTTCGGCCTTCAGCGCCCACAGGCGCATGGCTTCGATGTCGGGGGCGAGGTAACGGTCGGTCTCGAGGAAGGCGACCTTCTGGCGGATGCTGGCGAATTCGGCTTCGACCAGCGGCGAGCTCTTGAGCTTGCGCTTGAGTTCGATGCCTTGCGCGGCGGCCATGGCCTCGATGCCGACGACGACTGCCGTGTTGTTGACCATGTCGGCCAGGCGGCGGCCCGCGAAGGTGGCCATCGACACGTGGTCTTCCTGGTTGGCCGAGGTCGGCAGGCTGTCGACGCTGGCGGGGTGCGCGAGCGACTTGTTCTCCGAGGCGAGCGCGGCGGCCGTGACCTGCGCGATCATGAAGCCGGAGTTGAGGCCGCCGTCGCGCACGAGGAAGGGCGGCAGGCCCGACAGGCCGGTGTCGAGCAGCAGTGCGATGCGGCGCTCGGCAATGGCGCCGATCTCGCTGATGGCCAGCGCGACGATGTCGGCCGCGAACGCCACGGGCTCGGCGTGGAAGTTGCCGCCCGAGATCACCTCGCCCGTGTCGACGAACACCAGCGGGTTGTCCGATGCGGCGTTGGCTTCGATGACCAGCACCCGCGCGGCATGCGCGAGGTTGTCGAGGCACGCGCCCATCACCTGCGGGATGCAGCGCACCGAGTACGGGTCCTGCACGCGGCCGCAGTCGGCGTGCGACGGCACGATCTCGCTGCCTTCGAGCAGCGTGCGCACCGCGCCAGCCACAGCGATCTGGCCTGCCTGGCCGCGCGCCGCGTGGATGCGGGCGTCGAAGGGCTTGATCGACCCCTGGATGGCCTCGAGCGACAGCGCGCCCGACATCAGCGACGAAGCGAACACGTCTTCCGCGCCGAACAGGCCCACGAGCGCGAGCGCGGTCGACACCTGCGTGCCGTTGAGCAGCGCCAGGCCTTCCTTGGGGCCCAGCACGAAAGGTTCGAGGCCGATGCTGCGCATGGCCTCGGCGCCGCTCACCACGCGGCCGTCCGCCAGCGTCGCCTGGCCTTCGCCGATCAGCACGCAAGCCATGTGCGCGAGCGGCGCGAGGTCGCCCGATGCGCCCACCGAGCCCTTGCACGGGATGCTCGGCACCACGCCCGCGTTGAAGAGCGCCAGCAGCGCGTCGACCAGTGCAGGCCGCACGCCCGAATGGCCGCGCGCCAGGCTCACGGCCTTGGTCGCCAGCACGAGCCGCACGACCGGCGCGGCCAGCGGCTCGCCCGTGCCCACGCTGTGCGACAGCACCAGGTTGCGCTGCAGCTCGGCCAGGTGGTCGTTGCCGATGCGCGTGCTCGCGAGCTTGCCGAAACCGGTGTTGATGCCGTAGACGACCTGGTCGTTCTCGACGATGCGGCGCACCGCGGCCTCGGCTTGCTGCATGCCGTCGCGCACCGACGCATCGAGCGACAGGCGCACACCGCCGGCCTGGATGCGACGCAGCGCCGCGAGGTCGACCTGGCCGGGCACGAGGGTCAAGGTGGCATCGGGGTGGGCAGTGTGTTTGCTTGTCATGTGAACCTGTCTATACAAGTAGTTGCAAGTGAAGTCTGCGTCGACATCGACGACAAAAAAGACCTATGTCCCTTCGCGAAACACCGCGGAACCGGCTTTGCCGGGCCGCAGGTGCTGCCCCCTGCAAGGGGGAAGGAGAAGCGACACGAAGTGCGCGAAGCCTGGGGGTGTGCCAAGGACCACCGCGGAACCGGCTTCGCCGGGCCGCAGGTGTTGCCCCCGGCGAGGGGGTTGGCGAAGCGACACGAAGTGCGCGAAGACTGGGGGCGTGCTCATTGCTATCCGAAGCTGGGGTTGCCGTCGGCCTTGAAGCGGCTTCCCAGGCTGTATCGCGAAGCGGGATGCAGGCAGCGCACCCACGTCACGGGGATGTTGCGAGTCCAGGTGCGGCGCGTGAGCAGGAGGCAGGGGTCCGTGGGCGCCATGGCGAGGCGCTCGGCCTGCTCCTGGTTGGGCAGCACCGCGTCGACCACGTGCTCGATCTGGTCGAAGGGCACGTTGCGCACCAGGTACTCGCTGGGCGGCACGGCGGCGAAGTCCTGCTCGAGGTAGTCGGGCACCACCTGCGGATTGACGTAGCGCTCCTCGAGCTGCACCGGCGTGCCGTTCTCCAGGTGCAGGCACACGCTGTGGAACACCGAGGCGCCGGCGCGCAGGTCGAGCCATGCGGCCACGTCGGGCGACGCGGCGATGCGCTCGACCTCGATCATGTCGCAGCGATAGTCGTGGCCGCGCTGGCGGATTTCACTGGCGATGTTGGCGATCTGCAGCAGCGTGGACTGCGGCTTGTTCTCGGCCACGAAGCTGCCGACGCCGGCCACGCGCACGATGCGGCCCTGCTCCACCAGTTCGCGCAGCGCGCGGTTCACCGTCATGCGCGCCATGCCGAACTGCGCCACCAGCTCGTGCTCCGAAGGCAGGCGATGGCCGGGCGGCCACGTGCCGTCCTGGATCTTGCGGGAGATGTGGTCCTTGACTTGCGCGTAGAGCGCGAGGGTCGGCAGGTCGCGTTTCATCGTGCTTTCTTCAATGCTCCGCCGCGGCCATCGACTCGGCGCGGATCTCTTCGGTGAGGCGCGCCTTGATGTCCATGAACTCCGGCGAGGTCTTGATGGTGTAGCTGCGCGGATGCGGAAAGTCGACCGCGATCTCGGTCTTGATGCGCCCCGGCCGCGCGCTGAACACCGCCACGCGGTTGGCCATGAAGATCGCCTCGTCGATGTCGTGCGTGACGAACAGCACCGTCTTGCGCGCCGACTCCCAGATGCCGAGCAGCAGCTCCTGCATGAGCACGCGGGTCTGGTTGTCGAGCGCGCCGAAGGGCTCGTCGAGCAGCAGCATCTTGGGGTCGTTGGCGAGCGCGCGCGCAATGGCCGTGCGCTGCTGCATGCCGCCCGAAAGCTGCTTCGGGAAGTGGTTCTCGAAGCCGCGCAGGCCCACCTTGGCGATGAAGAACTCGCTGCGCGCCTTCTGGTCGGCTTCGCTCATGCCGCGCTCGCGCAGGCCGAAGCGAATGTTCTGCGCCACCGTGAGCCACGGGAACAGCGTGTAGCTCTGGAACACCACGCCGCGGTCGGCGCCCGGGCCCTCGATGCGTTCGCCGTCGAGCAGCACCTGGCCGGTGGTCGGGAAGTCGAGCCCCGCCACGATGCGCAGCAGCGTCGACTTGCCGCAGCCCGAGGGACCGAGGATGGTGACGAAGTCGTTCTCCTTCACCTCGAAGTCGATCGGCTGCAGGGCCTGCGTGCGCTGGCCTTTGGTGCCGGTGAAGACGCGAGAGACGCCCTGGATGGAAAGCTGGTTCTGGCTCACAGGGCGCTCCATGCGAAGAGGCGGCGGTTCAGGGCCTTGAAGGCGAAGTCGGACAGCAGGCCGATGATGCCGATCACGATGATGCCGAAGATGATCTGCCCGGTGTTCAGGAGCGCCTGACTGTCGGTGATCATGTGGCCGATGCCCGAGGACGAGCCGATGAGCTCCGCCACGATCACGTAGGTCCAAGCCCAGCCGAGCACGAGGCGCAGTGTTTCGGCGATGCCGGGCGCCGCGCCCGGAATGAGCACGCGCGCCACGATGCCGCGGCTGTTGGCGCCCAGCGTGTAGGCGGCCTCCACGAGGTCGCGCCGCGCGCCGCCCACGGTGACGGCCACCATCAGCACGATCTGGAAGAACGAGCCGATGAAGATCACCAGCAGCTTCTGCATCTCGCCCAGGCCCGCCCACAGGATGAGCAGCGGAATGAAGGCCGAGGCCGGCAGGTAGCGGCAGAACGAGACGAAGGGCTCGAAGAAGGCCTCCACCGCTTTCCACGTGCCCATGGCGATGCCCAGCGGCACCGCGAACACGGCCGCCAGCAGGAAGCCGCCGAACACGCGCCACACGGTCATGCCGATGTCGCCGATGAAGCCGTACTCGGTGAAGAGCAGCCAGCCTTCCCTGACCATGGTCGGCGGACTCGCCAGGAAGGTCGGCGGGACGAAGCCGCCGAGCGTGGCGATGGCCCACACGAGCACGAAGACGACGAAGAAGGCGAGCCCCAGCAGCACGCGCGCACGCGTGCCGATGGGCTCCAGCGGCGCCAGCGAGCGGGGCCGCGCGGGCCTGGCGGGCGCCGCGGCATGCGCGGGCGCAACCGCCTTGGCCGCGGCCGCCACGCCGGTTGTCTGCGTCATCTGGCTCATGGCGTCACTTGACGAAGCTGGCATCGAAGGTGGCCGCGAGATCGTCCGGCGCCTTGCGGATCACGCCGGCTTCCAGAAGGATGGGCGTGGCCTCCTTCATGAAGCTGGTGAGCTCGCCGGCGAAGAACTTCTGGTTGGCCGCCTTGTCCTGCCAGCGCAGGAAGGCCGACGACTTGGCGAACTGCTCGCCGCTCTGCTTCACGGCGGAGCCCATGAGTTCGTTCGACTTCTCGGGCTCGGCCTTGATCATCTCGAGCGCATCGAAGTACGACTTGGTGAGCGCCGCGGCGGCCTTGGCGTTGGCCTTGAGCCAGGTGGGCGCGCAGCCGACGGTGTCCATCACCATCGGGTAGTCGAGCGTGGTGGCCAGGATCTTGCCGGCGGAGGGGTTGGCGCGCACGGTCGACAGATACGGCTCGTAGGTCATGGCGGCGTCGTTCTGCCCGGCCACGAAGGCCTGGGCCGAGGCCTGCGGCGACAGCGTGGTGGTCTTCACGTCTTTCAGCGTCATGCCGTTCTTGCTGAGCATCCAGGCCAGGCCGAAGTAGGGCGCGGTGCCGGGCGCGTCGACGCCGATGGTCTTGCCCTTGAGGTCGGAGAACTTGCTCACGTCGCCGCGCACCGCGAGGCCGTCGGCGCCATAGGACTTGTCCATCTGGAAGATCTGCACGATGGGCACGCCATTGGCGTTCCAGGCCACGTGGGTTTCGACGGTGGTGGCCGCGCATTGAATGGCGCCGGAGGCCAGCGCGAGGTGGCGGTCCTTCTGCGGAATCATCTTGAGTTCGACGTCGAGCCCGTTCTTCTTGAAGATGCCGGCCTTGTCGGCCAACGAGAGCGGCGCGAAGCCGGTCCAGCCGGACATGCCGAGCGCGATCTTCGTCTCCTGGGCGGCGGCCGTCTGGGCCATGCCCGCTGCACATGCACCCGCTGCCAGCAGCGAAGCGACTTTCACAACTACCGTCGTCTTGACCATGGGTACTCCTGGTTCCGTTTCTTGAGAGATGGCTCGGCGATGCCCCCGGGGCCGGGCTGCACGCGCCTCGCATTGTTGCCAAGCGCCCCGACTTGTATATACAGGATAACCCGAAAGGTTCTTTTTGGTGCACTTCCTATGGAAATGCACCGGTTTGCTGTCTAGACAAGAGAGGCCGCAGGACGGAGTTGACCATTGCAAACCTCATGCCACAGTGCGCTTCGCGCGGCTGGGGGACAATCGACGGCTCCCTTCTGCCTCCCGCCCGCATCCCCACCTGCTGCCTGTGTCCTCTCTCGCACCCCACCCCATCGACATGTCCGGCAGCAGCGTCCCCACGGACATCCTCCACGAGGTTTTCGGCTACGCGCAGTTCCGGGGGGCGCAGCAGGACATCGTCGATCACGTGGTGGGCGGCGGCGACGCGCTGGTGCTGATGCCCACGGGCGGCGGCAAGTCGTTGTGCTATCAGATCCCCGCCATCGCACGCCAGCGCTCGGGGCATGGCGTGGCGATCGTGGTGTCGCCGCTGATCGCGCTGATGCACGACCAGGTGGGCGCGCTGCACGAAGCCGGCGTGAGCGCGGCCTTTCTCAACTCGACGCTCGACTGGGAGCAGACGCAGGACGTCGAGCGCCGCATGCTGCGCGGCGAGATCACGCTGCTGTACGCGGCGCCCGAGCGGGTGAACACGCCGCGCTTCCTGTCGCAGCTCGATTCGCTGAACGAGCGCGGCAAGCTCTCGCTGTTCGCCATCGACGAGGCGCATTGCGTGAGCCAGTGGGGCCACGACTTCCGTCCCGAATACCGGGCGCTCACCGTGCTGCACGAGCGCTATGCCGGCGTGCCGCGCATCGCGCTCACGGCCACGGCCGACGCGCTCACGCGCGCGGACATCGTCGAGCGGCTCCAGCTCGAGGAGGCACGCCAGTTCGTCTCGAGCTTCGACCGGCCCAACATCCGCTACACCATCGTCGAGAAGAAGGACGCCACCACTCAGCTGCTGCGCTTCATCGAGCGCGAGCACGAGGGCGATGCGGGCGTGGTCTATTGCCAGTCGCGAAAGCGCGTGGAAGACGTTGCGGTGGCACTGCGCGACGCGGGCATCAACGCGCTGCCCTATCACGCGGGCCTGGACGCCGCGGTGCGGCAGAAGCACCAGGATCGCTTCCTGCGCGAGGAAGGCATCGTGATGGTCGCGACCATCGCGTTCGGCATGGGCATCGACAAGCCCGACGTCCGTTTCGTCGGCCATCTCGACATGCCCAAGAACATCGAGGGCTACTACCAGGAGACCGGCCGAGCGGGCCGCGACGGCGGCCCCGCCGACGCCTGGATGGCCTACGGCCTGCAGGACGTGGTCAACCAGCGCCGCATGATCGACGAGAGTCCTGCCGGCGAGGAGTTCAAGCAGGTCATGCGCGGCAAGCTCGACGCCCTGCTCTCGCTGGCCGAGGCCAGCGACTGCCGCCGCGTGCGCCTGCTGGGCTACTTCGGCGAGCGCAGCACGCCCTGCGGCAACTGCGACAACTGCCTGAACCCGCCTCAGGTGTGGGACGGCACCGATGCCGCACGCAAGCTGCTGAGCACCATCTACCGCGTGCAGCAGCTGAGCGGCATCAGCTTCGGCGCGGGGCACATCATGGACATCCTGCGCGGCAAACCGACCGAGAAGGTCAAGCAGTTCGGCCACGAGCGAGTGAGCACCTTCGGCATCGGCGCGGAGTTCAGCGAGGTGGCGCTGCGCGGCGTGCTGCGCCAGCTGATCGCGACCGGCGCGCTGGCCGTCGATGCGGAGGCGTTCAACACGCTGAAGCTCACCGAGGGCTCGCGCGCGGTGCTCAAGGGCGAGACCACGGTGACGCTGCGCGAGTCGGTGTCGTCGCCCGCGGAGCGCAAGACGCGCCGCGAGAAGACCGTCAAGGGCGCTCCGTCGCCGGCTGCAGCCAAGCTCGACGACACCGGCAAGAAACGCTTCGAGGCGCTCAAGGCCTGGCGCGCCGAGGTTGCGAAGGAGCACAACCTGCCGGCCTATGTGATCTTCCACGACGCCACGCTGGCGGCCATCGCCGAGCGCGCGCCGGCCACGCTCGAAGACCTGCAGGGCATCAGCGGCATCGGAACCAAGAAGCTCGAAGCCTACGGTGCCGAGGTGCTGCGCGTCTGCGAGGCTTTTTAACGCCCCGCCCGCCTGCCGCGCCCGGCGCGCTCAGTTCGCCAGGGGCAGCACGACGGGCACGGGCCGTGTGAGCAGGTCGACGTACAGCTCGAAGAAGCGCGCGTTGTCGAACTTCTTCACCACCGTCATCTTCTGCAGCGTCGGCCCCTCCGGCTGCAGCGCGTAGCCGATGGAACGGCCATTGTCGGCGGCACCTGGCCTGGCGACCACGTCGACGTAGCGGTCCACCGTCTGCGTGGCGTAGCTGGGGTCGATCAGGTAGGCCAGGGTCAGCGTGTCCCAGATGTTCTGCGTGTAGCCGGGGTTGGTCTCGAAGCCGTTCTTGCCGTCGAAGCCGTAGCCGTTGAGCTTCTGGAACACGTCGGTCACGGCCGTCGGCCTGGCGGGGTGCGCGATGCGGTCGTAGATGGGCTTGGTGAGGAAGACGGTGTCGGTCACGTCGAGCGGCACCACCACCTGGGGGATGGGCAGGCGCACCACGAACTGTGCGGCGTCGGGGTCGAACCACCAGTTGAACTCGGCCGCCTTGGTGGTGTTGCCCGGCACGTCGATGGCGCCGCCCATGTAGATGATCTTCTTGATGAGCGGGACGATCTCGGGGTTCTGCTTCACCGCGAGCGCGATGTTGGTGAGCGGCCCGATCGCAAGGATGGTGATCTCGCCCGGATTGGCCTTCACGGTATCGACGATGAAGTCGACCGCGCCTTTGCGCTGCACCGCGGTGTGCTGGGCGAACCCGTCGGGCGAGGGCTTGAGGTCGGCGTCGGTCATGGGCTCGGGGCCGCCCCAGGCGCCGAGGTACCCGTCGCCGCCTGCGCCGGCGGCCATCTCTGCCTCGACATCGGCGAAGGTGTGGTTCAGCGCGTAATTTGCTCCCACGTACACGCCGATGCGGTTGCCCACGCCGAGCCGCTCTACCGACATGAGCGCGTCGGCCACGCCCTGCCTGAGCCACTGGTTGCCCGAGACCACGCTGATGCCCATGACCTGGACCTTGCCCTGCGCCTGCAGCTGCGCCGCCATGACACCGAGCTGGCCGTCGTCGCTCATGGTGTTGTAGTCGCTGTCGATGATGATCTTCTGCGCCGTGGCGCCGGTGCCGGGCGATGCGCCGAAGCCCGCGCCGAAGCCGACACCGCTGCCGCCACCTCCTCCGCCGCCGCCACAGCCCGTCAACACCGTGGCGACGACGATGAACACCGCTCCGAGCCATTTGCGCATCTGCTTCTCCTGAAGATAGAGGTGGGTTCTCACCGGCCTTCAATCAGGGTCGGTGTGGATCTAAACATTGCGCAAAGGTTTGCGCAAACGTTTAACCCACTCTACGGCGCGATCGGCAACGGCTGCAAGCGCTGCAGCCTAGGGGTTTTCGCGTCGGGAAAAAGGACTCAGCCGGGGTCCGACACAGGCTCGAGCAGCCGGTTCTCGCGCAGCGGCGAGCGGTTGGTGAGGTAGGGCGATTCGGTCTCGGGGGTGCTGTCCTGCAGCTTGTCCAGGCCCAGGCGGGCGGCCGTGGCCTTGGTCGATCCGGCCGGACAGGCGCCCGTGCTGCGCAGCGTGAGTGCCGCCGCCAGACGGGCCTCCCCGGCGTCGCCGAGCGGGTGGCCGAAGTCGTCGGCCACGGTGCAGGTCGGCGCAAAGCCGTCGCTGTAGTCGCCGTAGCCCTGCTGGTTCGCGCCCTTGAACTGGATCGCGAAGTAAGTGGTGCCGCAGTTGTCCTGCGGAATGAAGCCGTAGGGCTTGCCGCAGGTGGTGCCGCCGACCAGGTTGACCGTGACGCCCACGCCGCGCAGGCTGTTGATGACCGATTCGCTTGCAGAGCAGGTGTCGGGGCCGGTGAGCACGGTGACGCGCGAGAGCCCCAGGGTAGGCAGCGGCTGGCCCGAACGGCTGGTCGCGGTGAACGGCGTGAGGGTCTGCGCCACCGTCTGTCGGAACGGGTTCTTGTCGTTGAAGACAAGCTGCTCGAACACCTTGCCGCCCGTCACCGCCGGCGAGGAGATCATGTAGGCCAGCCGGCTCGCGATGAGCAGCTGGCCCCCACCGTTGTAGCGCATGTCGAGCACGAGGTCGTCGATGCCGGCGCCCTGCTTGAAGGTGTTCACGGCATTGACCAGCAGCGCCTCGGAGGTGGTGATGTGCTCGTTGAACAGCAGGTAGCCCACACGCGCACTGCCGGCGGTGAGGATCCGCACGTTCTGCACCGGCGTACTCGTGACGTTCGCCGCCTCAAGCTGCACGGTGCCGCCGACGTCGAAGGTGAAGCTGTGCGACTCGCCGACGGCCTTGGGCGACAGCGCGTTGTTGATCGCGTTGACGTTGGCGCTGCCGGCGGCGCTCACGACATCGACGCCGTCGATCGTGAGGATCTTCGCGCCGCGCGCCAGGCCTGCGCTGGCTGCGGGCGAGTTCGGCTCGACGTAGGCGATGCGAATGTCGCGCGGAGGCGAGCTGCGTATGGACGCGGTCTCCATGCCGTAGCCGGCCGACACGCCGCCTTGCGACAGCTGGCGGTACACCTCGGTGTCGTAGGTGAAGTGGAATCGGTCCTTGGCGCGACCCGAGGGCGTGGTGACCGGCGTCTTGAGCACGTTGAACCAGGCGATTGGCGTTGCGTAGTCGCTGGCCTTGAGCGTGGTGGGCACCTCGCCGTACCAGAGATAGGTTTCGTCGATCCAACTGCGAACCCAGCTCTTCTCGTTGTCGAGCGAGCCGGCGCGATCCGGGTAGGCCGTGTTGGTCGCGGGGTTGACGCCCCCGCGCGGGGCGGCGCAAAGAGACGCCACCGTCGACGAGGCGACGATGCCGTTGCCGGCCGGGACGTCGGTGCCGTTGCCGGCGGCAGGAGGTGGCGTGGTGACCGGAGGAGTCCGACCGGCAGGCCGCCACCGCCGCCTCCGCCCCCACCACCGCCGCACCCTGACAGCAGCAACGTCAGCGCGAGCGCCGCGCCGGCAACCTTGGCACACGAACGCGGCAACCGCCGCACGTCGACCCTGCGAAAGTCCATTTGCTCCTCCTCGTGCCCGCAGTGGCGGACGGTGTTCCGCTTCGCGGAGCCGGCTGACAGGCGGTTCGCGATGCGCTCCCGGGAATCACACCCGCTGTCTGTTCGTGCGCTCTGCGCGCTGTCTTCTTGTTTGTGTGCTCTACGACGGCAGGAAGCCCATGCCGCGCGATTCGCGTACCTCGGGCTTGATGCGGTGCTCGGCCTCGAGCTGGTCCAGAAACTCGGCCGCCGTGAATTCGGTCGCCAGGATATCGGTCTGCCGTTTCACGGCAGCGAAATCTCCCGGGCACAGCTGCGTCAGCTGCGCGAGCCGCGTGCGCAGGGCGACGGTCATGAGCGCAACGTCGCCCGAAAGCGCCTCGGTGACGAACATGCGCTCGCGCTGCGCCGGCGTGAGCGGCATGAACTTGATCTTGAAGGTGAAGCGTCTCAGCGCCGCCTGGTCGAGCCGGTCGAGCAGGTTGGTGGTGCAGACGAACACGCCGTTGAAGCGCTCCATGCCTTGCAGCATCTCATTGACCTCGGTGACTTCGTAGGTGCGTTGCGCGCCGCGGCGGTCCTGCAGGAAGCTGTCGGCCTCGTCGAGCAGCAGCACGGCCTTCTCGCCCTCGGCCTCGCGGAACATGCCGGCCATGTTCTGCTCGGTCTCGCCGACGTACTTGCTCATGAGATCGCTGGCCTGCTTGATGATGAGCGGCCGGCCGATGGCCTTGGCGATGTGCTCGGCCAGCGCGGTCTTGCCGGTGCCCGGCGCGCCGTAGAAGCACAGGGTGCCGTGGCCGCGAGCCTTCAGCGCCTCGACGACGCGCGGAATCTCGAAGCGGGTCTCGACGTTGAGCATGTCGAGGTCGTAGGTGGTGACGCTGCGCCGCTCGCCGCGGCCGCGGTCGAGCGTGCCGAGCGCCATGTCGGCATTGCGCAGCTGGCGCTCGATGAGCGCTTCGACCGAGGCGTCGTCGGTTCTGGCCAGGCCCGCGAAGCGCACCGCCGTGCGGATCTGCGCAGGCGTGAGGCCCTTGCGCTCGGCCAGCTTGGCGGTGAAGGCCTCGGAAACGACGACACCTTCAAGCGTCTTCTTCACCAGCTGCTCGCGCGCGCCGGGCGGCGGCGACTTGAGCTCGAGGTGGTAGGCGAAGCGGCGGCGGAAGGCCGGGTCGATCTGTTCGATGCGGTTGGTGACCCACAGCGTGGGCACGGGGTTGGCCTCGAGGATCTGGTTGACCCAGGCCTTGCCGCTCACGCTGCCGCTGGTGGGCGCGGGGATCTGCTCGGCGCGCGCCATGAACTGCGCGGCCTCGGTGCTGATGGGCGGGAACACGTCCTCGACCTCGTCGAACAGCAGCGCGGCCTGGGCGCTGCCCTTGAGGAACACCTGCGCGATCTGCAGCGAGCGGTAGCGGTCGCGACCGCTCAGCGAATTGCCATCGCGGTCGGCGTATTCGACTTCGAAGAGCTCGAGCCCTGCGGCCTGCGCGACCACCTTCGCAAGTTCGGTCTTGCCCGTGCCGGGCGGCCCGTAGAGCAGCACGTTGACGCCGGGCTCCTTGCGCGCCACCGCGGCGCGCAGCAGCGTGACGAGCATCTGCGCGTCTTCCTGCACGAAGGAGAAGTCGTGCGGCGTGAGCGAACTCTTGGCGGAGGGCCGCGTGAACACGGCCATCAGTTCGTTGTGGTCGCGGTACTCGCGCATGAGCACCGGCGGCAGCTTTTCGCTGACCTTCATGAGGTCGGCAAGGTCGGTGATGTTGTGCTCGGAGATGAGGTTCTCGACGAGGCCGATGCGCTCGAGCCGCGAACCGGCGCGCAGGGCTTCGCCCACTTCGCTCGCATTCACGCCCGCGATGTCGGCGATGGCCGCATAGGCCTCGGGCGCGTTGTTGACCTTGAACTCGACGAGCAGCGAACGCAGGTCGCGCTGGTAACGAGCGAGCGTGCCGTACAGCAGCAGCGCACGCTCGGCCTTGTTGAGCTGCAGCAGGCCCGCGAGCGCATCGATGTTCTTCTCGACCAACGTCGACTGCTTGCGCAGCGCATGCGTGAGCCAGTCGCGCGTGACGGCCAGCACAGAGAGCAGGTCCTTCGGCTGGTCCTTCGCGTATTCGTCGAGATAGAAGAAGAGCGTGCCTTCCTCGTACGGGCCGCGCCACACGCCGTGGCGCTCCAGCAGCGTGCGACCGTCGAAGTTCTCGACGCCCTTCCACGCTTCGTTGCCGGCGCAGCGACGTCCGAGGAACTCGCGCAGCCGATGCAGCACTGCCGCAGGCCACACCAGGTGACGGCCAGTGAGCGACAGCAGTCCGTTGATGTCGCGCCGCACGTTGAAGCGTGGCCCCTGCTTGGCGGCAAGCGTCAGCACGAAGTGGGAGCACATCAGCTCCAGCACCGGTGCCTCCTTGAGTCCAGGCGACGTCAATGCCTGCCCGCGTACCGCAGCAGCCACGACATCGACACCCGCACGCTTGACCATCAGCCAACCTCCAACGAGGAAAATATCTGAGAGACCATAACGCAGACTTTTGGGTTCGGGAAGACTCGCAAACGGTAAAAACCCTGATGGTGCGATTCCAGCCACAATGCGCGCCATGGTCGGAATCCAAGAAATCGAGCGCGCCGCGGCGCGCCTGCAAGGCCAGGTGCTCAATACGCCCTGCGTGGAGTCGCGCACTCTGTCGGAGATCGTCGGCGCACAGGTTTTCCTGAAATTCGAGAACCTGCAGTTCACATCCTCCTTCAAGGAACGAGGGGCGTGCAACAAGCTGGTCGACCTGTCGGAGAACGGTACACGCGGAGTGATCGCCATGTCTGCCGGCAACCATGCGCAGGGTGTGGCCTATCACGCCCAGCGGCTGGGCTTGCGCGCATTGATCGTGATGCCGCGCTTCACGCCCGGCGTGAAGATCGAACGCACGCGCGGCTTCGGCGCCGAAGTCGTGCTGCACGGCGACACCCTCGACGCGGCCCGCGCGCACGCGCTGGAACTGGCCGAACGTGAGGGACTGACCTTCGTGCATCCCTACGACGACGAGGCCATCATCGCGGGCCAGGGCACGGTGGCGCTCGAGATGCTCGACGCGGTCCCCGACCTCGACACCCTGGTCGTGGCAGTTGGCGGCGGCGGGCTGATCGCCGGCATGGCAGTGGCCGCGCGAGAGCGCAGACCCGGCCTGGAGATCGTCGGGGTGCAGACCACGCGCTTTCCGGCGATGGTGAATGCCGTGAAGGGTACGCAACATGCGCAGGGCAAGAGCACGATCGCCGAAGGGATCGCCGTGGGCACGCCTGGCGTGCTCACCCAGGAGATCATCGCGAGCAAGGTCGACGACCTTTTGCTCGTGGACGAGGGCGACATCGAGCAAGGCGTGCTGATGCTGCTGGAAATCGAGAAGACGCTGGTGGAAGGTGCGGGCGCTGCGGGGCTGGCGGCGCTGATCCGGCATCCGGAGCGGTTCAAGGGCAAGCGCGTGGGCCTGGTGCTGTCGGGCGGCAACATCGATCCGCTGCTGCTCGCGGCCATCATCGAACGCGGCATGGTGCGAGCCGGCCGCCTGGCTCGCGTGCGGGTGAGCGCGCGCGATGTGCCGGGCTCGTTGGCCCACATCACGGCAACTGTGGCGGAAGCGGGCGCTAACGTCGACGAAGTCCACCACCAGCGAGCCTTCACCATGCTCGCCGCGCAGAACGTCGACATCGAGCTCGTGCTGCAGACCCGGGGCCGGGCGCATCTGGCCAGCGTGCTGGTTGCATTGCGCGACGCCGGCTTCGAAGCCGAGGAGCAGCATTGAGCGGCGAATCCAATCCCGGGTAGCCTGCCTGAGGGGCTCGCAACCCCCTAGACCGGCCGAAGGCTACCCGCCGGTAAAATGGCCGCAATCCGTCAATTTGTGTGATCGAGGTACAACCCGATGTCCAACCCTACTCCCGTCGAGCCGAGCCACGGCGCTGCTGTCGAAAAAGACGCCGTCGAGTCGGTCGTGCACCTGATGCCACTGGTGCTTCCGCTGGCCGGTGGCGTGCTGATGCTGCTGCTGGCATCGATCGCGGTCTATATGGCCTGACGCTCGCTGACAGTCGTTGGCGGCTTTGTCCGCGGGCAGTGCGGCCCGCGTTGACTCAATCTCCCGAAGCGAAACGTTTTCTCAAACGGACCTCCGTGCCTGAGTTGGCATGGCGTCCCGTTCGGAAAGACGATTTTTCAACTTAGGAGATTTCTCGATGAACGCACCCACGATGAAGGGCCTCAATATCCAGGCGCCCTCATACGTCAAGAACGCGAAACTGATCGCCTGGGTGGCCGACATGGCCGCCCTGTGCAAGCCGGAGGCCATTCACTGGTGCGACGGAAGCAAGGAAGAGTACGACCGTCTCTGCCAGCAACTGGTGGACGCGGGCACCTTCAGGAAGCTCAACCAGGCCAAGCGGCCCAACTCGTTCCTCGCGGTGTCGGATCCGAGTGACGTCGCGCGTGTCGAAGACCGCACCTACATCTGCTCCGAGAAGAAGGAAAACGCAGGCCCGACCAACAACTGGATGGCGCCAGCCGAAATGCGCGCAACCCTGCAGCCGCTGTTCGATGGCTGCATGAAGGGCCGCACGATGTACGTCGTCCCCTTCAGCATGGGGCCATTGGGCTCGCCCATTGCGCACATCGGCATCGAGCTGTCGGATTCGCCCTATGTGGCCGTCAACATGCGCATCATGACCCGCATGGGCAAGGCCGTATACGACGTGCTGGGAACCGACGGCGAATTCGTGCCGTGCGTTCACACCGTGGGCGCGCCGCTCGAAGCGGGACAGAAGGATGTGTCCTGGCCCTGCAACAAGACCAAGTACATCGTTCACTACCCCGAGACGCGCGAGATCTGGAGCTACGGCTCGGGCTATGGCGGCAATGCGCTGCTTGGCAAGAAGTGCTTTGCGCTGCGTATCGCCTCGAACATGGGCCGCGACGAAGGATGGCTGGCCGAGCACATGCTCATTCTTGGCGTGACCAATCCCGAAGGCAAAAAGTACCACGTGGCCGCAGCCTTCCCCAGCGCTTGCGGCAAGACCAACTTCTCGATGCTCGTGCCGCCGGCAGGCTTCGAGGGTTGGAAGGTCACGACCATCGGTGACGACATTGCCTGGATCAAGCCGCAGGCCGATGGCTCGCTGCGCGCAATCAATCCCGAGGCAGGTTATTTTGGCGTCGCTCCCGGCACCAATATGCTCACCAATCCGAACTGCATGCGCAGCCTTGACGACGGCGTGATCTTCACCAACGTCGCGCTGACGGACGACGGCGATGTGTGGTGGGAAGGCATAGAACAGGACGCACCCGGCAAGGCGCTGCCGGCGCACCTGATTGACTGGCAGGGCAAGGACTGGACGCCGCAGATCGCGAAGGAGACGGGTGCCAAGGCCGCACATCCGAACGCTCGCTTCACCGTGGCTGCCACCAACAACCCGGCACTCGATGAAGCATGGGACGACCCGAAGGGCGTGACCATCGACGCGTTCATTTTCGGCGGCCGCCGTTCGACGACCGTGCCCCTCGTGACCGAGGCCCGCAACTGGATCGAAGGCGTCTACATGGCGGCGACCATGGGTTCCGAGACCACCGCTGCCGCAGCGGGCCAACAAGGCATCGTTCGCCGCGATCCGTTCGCAATGCTGCCGTTCATGGGCTACAACATGAGCGATTACTTCCAGCATTGGCTCGATCTGGGCAAGAAGCTCGAGGCCTCGGGCGCCAAGTTGCCGAAGATTTACACGACGAACTGGTTCCGCAAGGGCGCGGACGGCAAGTTCGTTTGGCCAGGTTACGGCGAGAACATGCGCGTCCTGAAGTGGATGATCGATCGCGTCGAAGGCAACAAGACCGAAGGTGTGGAGCACATCACTGGTGTAAGCCCGCGCTACGAAGACCTGAATTGGACTGGCCTGAATTTCAGCGCGGAGCAGTTCGCCACCGTGACCAGCATCGACAAAGCTGCATGGGAAGCTGAGTTGAAGCTGCATTCCGAACTGTTCAAGCAGCTGGAGCACCATCTGCCGAAAGAGTTGCCGGAAACAAAGGCTGCAATCGAGCAGCGGTTGGCAGCCTGATTAATCAGCGCTGTCGCGCTGAACGAAAGAGCCCGATGGATGTCCATCGGGCTTTTTTGTTGGCTTTTTAAATCTGTGCTTTTGCACTCCCCGGTTTCATGATCGAGCTCATTTCTATTTTGAGCGCGAGCTGAAGCGCTACGCGCTCCCAATCTCTGGTTGATTTCGGGCCGGGCTGCTTGGCTGTGCGATTTCTGACGCAAAAGCAAAAAACCCCAGTCATTGCTGACTGGGGTTTTTTGGGCTGTAAGAGCCTGACGATGACCTACTTTCACACGGGAACCCGCACTATCATCGGCGCTGAGTCGTTTCACTGTCCTGTTCGGGATGGGAAGGAGTGGTACCAACTCGCTATGGTCATCAGGCATAAAGGGTTGTCTGGCTGATCACGTGATCAGTCAAACGAATTCATAGAGTTTGGAATCAGCTTTTGGCGAATTATTTTGAATGCGTCAACTTGGCATAACACCTTGATCAGACTGATCAAAGTTATAGGGTCAAGCCGCACGAGCAATTAGTATCAGTTAGCTTAACGCATTACTGCGCTTCCACACCTGACCTATCAACGTCCTGGTCTTGAACGACTCTTCAGGGGGCTCAAGGCCCCGGCAGATCTCATCTTGAAACGAGTTTCCCGCTTAGATGCTTTCAGCGGTTATCTCTTCCACACTTAGCTACTCGGCAATGCCACTGGCGTGACAACCGATACACCAGAGGTGTGTCCACTCCGGTCCTCTCGTACTAGGAGCAGGCTTCCTCAAATCTGCAGCGCCCACGGAAGATAGGGACCAAACTGTCTCACGACGTTTTAAACCCAGCTCACGTACCTCTTTAAATGGCGAACAGCCATACCCTTGGGACCGGCTACAGCCCCAGGATGAGATGAGCCGACATCGAGGTGCCAAACACCGCCGTCGATATGAACTCTTGGGCGGTATCAGCCTGTTATCCCCAGAGTACCTTTTATCCGTTGAGCGATGGCCCTTCCATACAGAACCACCGGATCACTATGTCCTGCTTTCGCATCTGCTCGACTTGTCAGTCTCGCAGTTAAGCACGCTTATGCCATTGCACTATCGTCACGATGTCCGACCGTAACTAGCGTACCTTCGAACTCCTCCGTTACGCTTTGGGAGGAGACCGCCCCAGTCAAACTGCCTACCATGCACTGTCCCCGATCCAGATAATGGACCTAGGTTAGAACCTCAAACACACCAGGGTGGTATTTCAACGTTGGCTCCACAAGATCTAGCGACCCTGCTTCAAAGCCTCCCACCTATCCTACACAGATCTGTTCAAAGTCCAATACAAAGCTACAGTAAAGGTTCATGGGGTCTTTCCGTCTTTCCGCGGGGAGATTGCATCATCACAAACATTTCAACTTCGCTGAGTCTCAGGAGGAGACAGTGTGGCCATCGTTACGCCATTCGTGCAGGTCGGAACTTACCCGACAAGGAATTTCGCTACCTTAGGACCGTTATAGTTACGGCCGCCGTTTACTGGGACTTCAATCAAGAGCT